>CAZRRO010000020.1:0-131730 GCA_964602595.1 uncultured Verrucomicrobiota bacterium
GTATCCGTGTTTCCACGCCACCGCATCCGTAGCATCACCGATCCACCATCCGTAGCAGGACGGATGGGTCCGGGGCTCCGCGGTTTCCGCGACACCGGGGGGACGAACGCCCGTCATCGCCCGTAGTTCTTCCACGGAATTTGCGCGGGCGGCGGGGCATTCCGTCATTGGTCAGCGACCTCCACCCGTGCTACCCCTTCGACCGTGTTCAACGACACCGAAGCCGCCTCCGCCTTCACGGCCCTGCCCGCCGACGCCATCGCCGTCCGTGGCGCGCGCGAGCATAACCTGAAGGATCTGTCCGTGGACATTCCGCGGGGCAAGTTCGTGGTCGTGACGGGTGTGAGCGGCAGCGGCAAGAGCACCCTCGCCTTCGACCTGCTGTTCGCGGAAGGCCAGCGGCGTTTCCTCGATTCGATGAGCGCCTACGCCCGGCAGTTTGTCGAGCAGCTCGCCCGGCCCGACGTGGACCTCATCGCCGGCCTGCCACCCACCGTCAGCATCGAGCAGAGCACCACGCGTGGCGGCGGCAAAAGCACCGTTTCGACCGTCACCGAGATCTACCACTTCATCCGGCTGCTCTTTGCCCGGCTGGGCACGCAGTATTGCCCCGACTGCGACGTCCCGGTGGCGGCCCAAACTCGCGACGAACTCCGGCTCACGCTGGCGGCCGAAGCGATGGCGCGCGGTGAGCTGACCCTGCTCGCACCGGTCGTCCGCAACCGGAAGGGTTTCCACAGCGAGATCGCCGAATGGGCGCGCAAGCACGGCTACGAGGAAATCCGCGTCGACGCGAAATGGTATCGCACCGACGAGCCGTTCCGCCTGGACCGCTTCAAGGAGCACGACATCGAAGTGGTCATCGGCACGCTCGCCCCCACCACCGCCAAGACGAAGGACGCGGCGGCCGACCCGCGCCAACTCGTGGACGACGCCCTCACCATCGGCAAGGGCGTGCTCTTCGCCCTCGATAAGCGCGGCCGGCTTACGGTGCATTCGACGGACCGTTCGTGCCCGCAATGTCGGCGCAGCTTCGCGGCGCTCGACCCCAAGAACTTCTCCTACAACTCCAGCCAAGGTTGGTGCCCGAAGTGCCGCGGCTTCGGCGAGCTGTTCTACATCCCCGACACGGAACGCGGCGCCAATGCCGATGCCATCGAGGAAAGCTGGTGGCGCTGGTCCGACGGCAAGCGGGAGGTGTGCCCGGAGTGTCACGGCGCCCGGCTGAAACCGGAGGCAAGGGCGGTGCGGTTGGAAATGTCCAAGGACCAATTCCCAATGACCAAAGCGTCGGGCAAGAAGCGGAAGTCTGGTTCATTGGTCATTGGTCATTCGTCATTCCCGACGATCAACGACCTCGCCTCGCTCACGGTGGACGCCGCCTTTGCCTGGGCCGAATCGCTCCGGCTCGAAGGTCGAGCCGCGGAAGTTGCCCGCGACATCGTGCCGGAGATCCGCGAGCGGCTGCGTTTCCTGCGCGAGGTCGGGCTTGGTTACCTCCAGCTCGGCCGCAGTGTCATCACGCTGAGCGGCGGCGAAGGCCAGCGCATCCGGCTCGCCGCCCAGCTCGGCTCGAATCTCAGCGGCGTGCTCTACGTGCTCGATGAACCGACGATCGGCCTGCACAACCGCGACAACGACCGCCTGCTCGACTGCCTCCACCAATTGCGCGACCGCGGCAATTCCCTGGTCGTGGTCGAGCACGATGAGGAGACCATGCGCCGCGCCGATTACATCATCGACCTCGGCCCCGGCGCCGGCGTGAACGGCGGCCGGGTGGTCGCCGCCGGCACGTTGCCCGAACTGCTGGCCCACGCCGACTCCCTCACCGGCCAGATGCTCAAGGCGCTGGAAACGAAGACCTATCCGACCCGCGGCGAACGGCGGCCGGTCAAAGTAGGGCAGGCTGCCAGCCTGCCCGCCAAGTCGGCGAAACCCGTGAAGGCGAAGAAGGAGAGCGACCCGGGCAGGCTGGCAGCCTGCCCTACTTTGGTCCTTCACCACGCCGCGAAGAACAACCTCAAGGACCTCACCGTCCATTTCCCGCTGGGCCGCTTCATCGCCGTCACCGGTGTCAGCGGCTCGGGCAAAAGCACCTTGATCAAGGATTGCCTCTTCCCCGCCGTCGAAGCCGCCCTCAATCGCAAATCGCAAATCACAAATCGCAAATCCGACTCCTGCCAGGTCACCGGCTTCGAAGTCCTGAATGCCGTCCACGAGGTGGATCAGTCGCCCATCGGGCGCACGCCGCGTTCGACGCCCGCCACCTACGTGGGTTTCTTCGACGACATCCGGCAGCTCTTCGCTTCCGCCACGGAGGCCAAGTTGCGCGGCTACGGCCCCGGCCGGTTCAGCTTCAACTCCGCGCAGGGCCGCTGTCCCGACTGCGAGGGCAAGGGCGTGATCGAGCTGGAGATGAACTTCCTGCCCACCGCCCAGCTGAAGTGCGAACGCTGCGGCGGCGGACGTTTTAATCCCGAGACCCTCGACGTCACCTGGCAGAGCAAGTCCATCGCCGATGTCCTGAACCTGTCCGTGGCCGAGGCGCTGGAATTCTTCGCCGCGCACCGCAAGCTGCTGCGCCCGCTCGAAGCGTTGCACGACACCGGGCTCGACTACCTCCGCCTGGGCCAAACCAGCCCCACGCTCAGTGGCGGCGAAGCCCAGCGCATCAAGCTCGTCGCCCACCTGCTCGGCGGCCTGAAAGCCGCCGCGGCGGATCCGGGCATCGTCCGCAATCCGCAATCCGCAACCCGCATTCAGAAGCGCGACCTGTTCATCCTCGAGGAACCCACCATCGGCCTGCACATGCAGGACGTGCGCCGGCTCGTCGAGGTGCTCCAACGCCTCGTCGACGCCGGCCACACCGTCATCGTGATCGAACACAACCTCGACCTAATCGCCGAGGCCGACTGGGTTATTGATCTCGGTCCGGAAGGCGGCGAAGCCGGCGGCCAGATCGTTGCCGAAGGCACGCCGGAACAGCTGGCGACCGTCGCCGCGTCGCACACGGGCCGTTACCTGCGCAGCCTGCTGCGGCTTCAGGGCAGCAGGGTCACCCGGTAGAAGCCGGCGCTGGCGGCCGTCTCGCTGAAGGTCAGTTCGGCGCCCGTGCCGGCGAGGTCGCCGCGCGCGGTCCAAGCCGGGTCGCCCAGCGCCGCGCGGAACTCCACCCGGTAGGTTTTCCCGGCCAGCGAGGCGAAACGCAGCGTCACACTGCCGTCGGCCAAGGTCGGTGCGGCGAGGATTGGGGCGGCGGGCGGCTGCGCGGTGGCGCCGACGGCCGCGTAAATCGCGGGCTTGTCGAAGTCCGACGGCGTGCGGAGGAGCACGAGTGCCGCCACGTCGTCACCGTGGCCGTCCATCGTTTGCGCTCGCCAGAGCTGGCCATCCAGTTGGGTGGGAGTGCCCTGATTCACGTCGGACGCCATCAGGACGAATTCCATAGTGTTGTTGTCCCCGAAGGAGCCGCCGGGGATGTTGATCGAGCCATCGGAGAAGCGGACGATTTCTCCGGGGGCGGACGCATACTGGTAGTAAAAGCTGTTCCCTTTGCCGGTGGCGGCAACCCGTCCGGTCACACCCAGGAACGAATTGGTCCCGTCGAGGTCCAAGTTGATGAACGGACGGTTGCGCTGGAAGAAGGTCTTGCCGCCGGGACCCACATCATTTCCGTCCACCAGCTTGGTCACCAGACCGTCAGGACCTGCGCGATACATGCCGAACGGTCCCTTGCCCTGCGGGTCGGCGGTGGCGACGAAGCCGACGTTCTGCCCGTCGAAGGCGATCTGGTGGCTGCCCGGCGTCCCGGTGAAGCCGCCCAGCGATCCGGGCAGATCGTCGCCGGTCTGGGCAACGGTCCGCAGCGTCGTCCCGTCCCAGCGGAAAATCCCGTTCTTCTCCACGCCGTTCTCGGTGAACAGAGCGCCGCCAGCGACCTCGTGGCCGACGCGGACCGGATAGCCAAGTCCCCGGAGAATCTTGCCATCAATCACCCGCTGCCCGTCAAAAACCGAGGTGATCACCCCGTTGCGCCATTCGAAGAGTCCATCCACGGCCCCTGGCTGCCCTGACCCGGCCACGCCGGAGAAATTCAGGGCGCCCTCCGTTTCGTCCGTCGTGAAGTCAACCGTGTCGAACGGCTTTCCGTTCGGCCCCAGCGTGTCGGTGTAAACCAGCTTGGTCATCACGCCGTCCCGCCAGCGGAACAGGCCCTTCTTGTTCACGTTCTCCCCGGCCACGAAGTGGATCGTGCCGTCGCGCAACGTGAGGTTGGCGATGAATCCGAACGTCGCCCCCGGCGTGCCGGGAATGGGGTCGCCCTGAGCGACGATCTTGACGAAGGGGCGGCCCAGCCATTCGGGATTGGCCTGGGCGAGGGCAGGTTCGGCGGTGGCGGCCGCCGCCACCAGGGCGAAGAGACTGAATCCGGGGCCGAGAGCACAATGGGCGGAGGTGATTTTCATGCTTGGGGAATGCTTGGGCAGCTGGAGCGAAGGGGCCCGGTCAAGGCAGCAGCGTCACCCGATAGAAGCCGGCGCTGGCGGCGGTCTCGCTGAAGGTCAGTTCCGCGCCCGTGCCGGCAAGGTCGCCGCGCGCGTTCCAAGTGGGATCGCCCAGCGCCGCGCGGAACTCCACGCGGTAGGTTTTTCCAGCCAGTGACGCGAAGCGCAGCGTCACGCTGCCGTCGGCCAAGGTGGGCGCGGCCAGCACCGGCGCGGTCGGCGGCTGGACCGTGGCGCCGATCGCGGCGTAGATGGCCTGCGTGAAGTCGTCGAAGGTCACGAGGAGCGCCACGTCGTCCCCGTGCCCGTCCACCTGCAACATGCCGGTGACGGTCTTTCCATCGAGAATGCGCGGAGAGCGTAGCAGCACTTCCCGGGTTCCGTCCGTGCCAAACGTCGCGGTCGCCACGTTCATCGTGCCACCGGTGAAGCGGGCTGCCGTCGTGTAAAAGCTGTTGCCGGTGCCGGCCGCCGAGACCGCCTCGAAAACGCCGAGGAAAGTGTTCGTTCCCGCCAAATCCAGGTTCACGAACTGGGCCTCGCGCTGGAAATAGGTTCGGGCGCCGTTCTGGGCCGGATGGGGGTCGTTACCGTCAATCAGCTTGGTGAGCACGCCATCCGGGCCGGCGCGATACATGCCGAAGGGCCCCTTGCCCTGCGGATCCGCCGAGGCGACGAAGCCGACGCTCTCCCCATCGAAGGCAATCTGATACTGGCCCGGATGGCCGGTGAAACCACCCAGCGAACCCGGCAAGTCGTCGCCGGACTGGACCACCGTCCGTAGGGTTGTGCCGTCCCAGCGGAAGATGCCGTTCTTCATCGCCCCGCCCTCGAAGAACATCGTTCCACCAACCACCTCGTGCCCCACCCGCACGGGATAACCGAGGCCGAGCAGGACCTTGCCGGCCACCTCCCGCTGGCCATCGAAAACCGTGGTGATCACGCCGTCGCGCCATTCAAACAAGCCGGACACCGCGCCCGGACGCCCGAAAAAGACTTCGCCGCCGAAATTCAGCGCGCCCTCGGTTTCGTCGGTGGTGAAGTAAACCGTGTCGAACTTGCCGCCGGTGGGCGCCAGCGTGTCCGTGTAAACCAGCTTGGTCAGCGTGCCGTTGTGCCAGCGAAACAGACCCTTCCGGTTCGAGCTCTCGCCGGCGACGATGTGGAGTTTGCCGTCACGCAGGGTGAATCGCTCGATGGTCGTGAATACGGCTCCGCTCGTCCCCGGAATGGGATCCAGTTGGGCCAGCACCTTGACGAAGGGGCGGCCCTTCCAGGTGGGATTGGTCTGGGCGGAGGCGGTCAGCGCGGCGGTGCTTGCCGCCACCAAGGCGACAAGGCCGAATCCGCGACGCAGGGAGTCAATGGGCGACTTCATTTTGGCGTAGGCTGCCCGAGACCCCTGACGCCGGGCCATACGTATTTCCACGTAGGCCTTCCGGCCGGTCAGGCCAACAGCTTCGTCACCAGTTCGCCGTGGACATCGGTCAGGCGGAAATCGCGGCCCTGAAACCGGAACGTGAGCCGTTTGTGGTCCAGGCCGAGCAGGTGGAGGATCGTCGCGTGCAGGTCGTGGACGTGGACGCGGTCCGCGACCGGGCTGAAGCCCAGTTCATCCGTCTCGCCGAGGATGTAGCCTGACTTCACGCCGCCGCCGGCGAGCCACATGGTCGTGGCTTCGATGTGATGGTTGCGACCGGTCTTCTCGCGGCTTTCCCCCATCGGCGTGCGGCCGAATTCACCGCCCCAGATCACCAGCGTGTCGTCCAGCAGGCCGCGCGACTTCAGGTCCTTCACCAGCGCCGCCTGGCCCTGGTCCACCTCGCGGCAGACCTTCTCGAAGTCGTTCTCCAGGTTCTCGCCCGGACCGCCGTGGCTGTCCCAGTTGGTGTGATACAACTGCACAAAGCGCACGCCGCGCTCGATGAGCCGGCGCGCGAGCAGGCAGTTCCGGGCGAAGGACGGCTTGCCCTTGTCCACGCCGTAAAGCTTCAGCGTCGCGTCGCTTTCGCCGGCAAGATCGATGGCCTCGGGTGCGCTCGTCTGCATCCGGTAAGCCATCTCGTAGGCGGCGATGCGCGTGGCGATCTCCGGGTCGCCCGTCTCGACGAGGCGCTGGAGGTTCAGGTCCTTCACCGCCGCGATGGCGCGCTGCTGGCGTTCCGCGCTGATACCTTCCGGCGTGGTGAGGTTGAGGATCGGTTCGCCCTGCCCGCGCAACGGCACGCCCTGATACGAGGTCGGCAGGAAGCCGCTGCCCCAGTTCACCGCGCCGCCGCGGGGCCCACGCGGACCGCTCTGGAGCACGACGAAGCCGGGCAGGTTGTCCGCCGCGCTGCCGATGCCGTAAGTGACCCACGCGCCCATGCTCGGCCGGCCGAACTGCGCCGAGCCGGTGTTCATGAAGAGCTTCGCCGGCGCGTGGTTGAAGACGTTCGTGGCCACCGTGCGGATGAACGACACGTCATCCACGATGCCGGCGGTGTGCGGGAACAGTTCGCTCACCCACATGCCGGACTGGCCGTGCTGGCGGAAGGCGCGTTTCGTGCCGAGCAGCGTGGACTTGTTCTTGAACGAGCTGTCCATGAAGGCGAACCGCTTGCCTTCGAGATACGAGTCGGGAATCGGCTGGCCGTTGAGCGCGTTGAGCCGCGGCTTGTGGTCGAACAGGTCCAACTGCGACGGCCCGCCCGCCATGAACAGGTAGATGACGTTCTTGGCCCGCGCCGGAAACTGCGTGGGTTTCGGCGCCAGCGGATGCGAACCCGGCGCAGCGCCCAGCAGTTGCGCCCGGTCCATAAGCGACGCCAGCGCGATCGAACCCAGCCCCATGCCGCACCGGCTGAAGAAGTGCCGGCGGGTGAGGGCGTGGACATGGCCAATGCTGCTATTGCTCATGGCTCAGTGGGTGCAGTAGGTGTCGACGAATTCGCGTTGGTCGCGGCCTTTCCGGCGAAATCATCGAACTGGGCGGCATCATTCAATACCAGCCGAGTCTTCCAAAGCCTGGGCTCCCGGAACTCGTCTTGGAACTCGTTGGTATTCTTCCGGCCAAAATAGCGCAGAAAGAAAGCGTGAGGCTCAATCTGGTGGACCACATTGGTAGTCTTTGTGGCGAAACTGGCCCACCATGAGCCATTGGTCTTGCCGTAGGTTCCAATAATGCGCCTTGGTGGGTGATTCCCAAGATAGAGATAAATCTGCCCGTTCTGAAAATGATAGAAGTTGTGAGAATCGCATCCACAGCTGAACTCAGGCTGGTAGGCTCCTTCTGGAGATTGGGTTCCCTGCCAAGTGACGACTCCCGTCGCGACGAGCACAGTCAGCACCGCCACAGTAAGGAGCTTTTGTTTCGTCAACTTCATGAGGGCAGGTGCAATTGAGCTACTCCCTTGTGATCGTTTCGTCGAGGTTCAGCAGCACGCGGGCGAAGGTCTGCCACGCTTTCTCGGGGCCGCCGTCGCGGGCTTCTTCGTCCAACAGCGTTTGCAGCCGCGCGCGTTCCGCTGGTTTGGGCGTTCGGCCGGTGCAGAGCCGGAATCCGAATTCGAGCCGCTGCGCCTCGGAGGCTTCGGTCTGAATTCGCTGCGCCAGCGCGCCGGCGAGTTCCACGAAGGCGGCGTCATTCAGCAGCGTGAGGGCTTGGAGCGGCGTGTTGGATCGAAGCCGCCGCGTGCAGGCGCTGAAGGCATCCGCGGTATCGAACACGGCGAGTGCCGGGTGCGGCGTGGCGCGCCAGTAGAACGTATACATGCCGCGGCGGAACCGGTCGTCGCCGGTGCTTGGCTTCCACTCGCGACTCGACTGCCCGAGGTTCATCACGCCGTCCGGTTGCGGCGGGAACACGCTCGGCCCGCCGACCTTCGGGTTCAGCCGGCCGCTCGCGGCCAGTGCGACGTCACGCACGATCTCGGCGTCGAGGCGCAGACGGTTCTGCCGGGCCAGCAGCTTGTTGGTCGGATCTTTCTCCGCGAGATCCGGCCGCACCTTGGACGCCTGCCGATACGTCGCCGACGTGACGATGAGGCGGTGCAAGTGTTTCAACGACCAGGCGGTGGATGGATGTTTGAGTGGATGGTAGATAGATGAGGCGGCTTCAGCGTCCTTTGAACTATCCACCATCAACTCACTCTTTCTATCCACTTCTCCCTCCATGAATTCTACCGCCAGCCAATCGAGCAGTTCCGGGTGCGTTGGCGGCGTGCCCTGCGTGCCGAAGTCGTTTTCGGTCGGGACGATTCCAAGGCCGAAATACTGCTGCCACACGCGATTCACCATCACGCGCGCCGTCAGAGGATTCGCCCGGCTCATCAGCCAGCGGGCGAGGTCGAGGCGAGTAGGCGCCGTCTTGGACTGCGGGGGCATGACCCCGCTTTGGCTTCGCGGTAGTTCCGCGGATTCACGCGAGGTTACTTCCACTGGCGGAGCCAAAGCGCCGTCCTGCCGGCGCACTCCAAACGGATGCAGCACGGCCGGCGTGCCGGGCGTCACATCGGCGCCGCGCCGGGTGAAGTCGCCCTTGATGAAGATGAAGTTGTCGCGCGGCTCCTTCCGCTCCGCCAGCACCAGCGTCTTCGCGAGGACCGGTTCGTCCTTCGCCGCGGCCTTCAACCGTTGCTCCGCTTCGCGGTAGCCGGGTTGAGTGCGGTAGAAGCCTTCGAGCGCGACCTTCACCTGCGCCGGCTTGCGGTCGGCGGGCAAGAGTCCGAGGACATTGCGGACTTCAATCGGCAGCTTCTCACGCGCCTCGGGAGTGAGGCCGGCTTCCCAGTCCGCGAACTTCAGCTTCAGCGCTTCCGCGAGCGCGTCCAACTCGGCGCGCAGCGGCTTCGCGCGTTCCCTTATGGCTTCGCGGGCGGCGAACTGTTCGGGCGAACCGGCCTCCATGCTGGGCTCGTCCTGCTGGTTGAAGAAGGCGTAGAGCTGGAAGTATTCGCGTTGGCTGAGCGGGTCGAACTTGTGGTCGTGGCACTGCGCGCAGCCGACCGTGAGCCCGAGGAACGCCGTGCCGGTGGTGTTCACGCGGTCGATCACCGACTCGATCCGGAACTGCTCGGGATCAATGCCGCCTTCCTCGTTGATCTGGGTGTTGCGATGGAAGCCGGTGGCGATGCGCTGTTCGCGCGTGGCTTCGGGCAGCAGGTCCCCCGCGAGCTGCTCAACGACGAACTGGTCGAACGGTTTGTCGGCGTTGAAGGCGTGGATCACCCAGTCGCGCCAGGGCCAGATCGAACGCGGCGCGTCGATGCTGTAGCCGTTGGAATCGGCGTAGCGCGCGACGTCGAGCCAATGGCGCGCCCAGCGCTCGCCGTAGTGCGGCGAGGCGAGCAGATCCGCCACGGCCCGCTCGTAGGCGTCGGGCCGCTGATCGGCGAGGAAGGCATCCACCTGCGCGGGCGTGGGCGGCAAGCCCGTGAGATCCAGATGCACGCGGCGCAGCAGCGTGACGCGATCCGCCTCGGACGAGGGCGCGAGGCCGTCCTGTTCAAGCCGCGCGAGCACGAAACGATCAATCGGATTTCGCACCCAGCCGCCCTGTTTCACCGCGGGCAACTCGGGTCGTTGCGGCGGAACAAAGGCCCAATGCACCTTCACCCCGGCCACTTCGTCAGCGGGCGCCTGGGCTCCGGCATTGATCCACGCCTTCACCGCGGTGATCTGCGCGGACGTCAACGGCGGCTTCTTGTAAGGCATCCGAGACACCTCGGCGTGACGGCCTTCCAATACCTGGACGAGCAGGCTGTCGTCCGCCCGGCCGGCGACGAAGACGACGCCTCGCTCGCCGCCCTTCGCGGCCGCCGTGGCAGTGTCGAGCCGGAGCCCGCCCTTGGGCTGTTCGCCTCCGTGACAGGTCACGCAGTGCTCGGTCAGCAGCGGCTTCACCTCGCGCAGGTAATCCACCGCCAGGAGCGGGCTGCCCGCAAGCAGGCCACCGGCAGCAAGGAGCGCGGGCAGGGAAGACATTTCGCGGTTGAGCTTAGGACAATTGCCTGCATGAACCAGAGCGGATTTTCCTCACGAAGGGCCGCGATCCGCGATCCACGGTCCAGCGCCCACCACTACCGAGCCGTGTTGCGGAATCGACTACCGGCCGAGCACCGGCGCGAAATTTGAGTAAGGGCCGCTTTAAACCATCCCCCCGCAATCCTTGCCTGGAACAACAGGAGTTTGTTCCCCTCAGGCAATGCAATTCAACTCCCGGCTCACTATCCGGCTCCTGTTGATTTCCGGCTGGCTTACAATTGGCATTCACAATGTCGGCGCCCAAGCTCCGGGATCGGTTGACTCGGGTTTTGCCGTTGGAGAAGGCCCCGATAGCGGAATTCGTTCGGTGTTGGCCATGCCTGACGGATCAACGCTGATAGGGGGTGATTTCGACTACTGGGGCGGGGAATTCGTAAACAGCTTGGTTCGCCTTCGCCCGAATGGCAGCCGAGATGTGACATTTGTCGCACCGAGAGACCCGGACTTCGATGCCTATGGACTCTGGCGGCAATCCGACGGGAAGATTCTTGTCAGTGGATACTTTGACTTGTCGGGCGGGCGCCATCACTTGGTGAGGCTGGAGGCCAATGGTGACGTTGATGAGACATTCACGTCGAACTTCAACAGTTTGGTGAATGACGTGCTTATCCTACCCGACAGCCGCCTGCTAGTCGTGGGGCAGTTCCGCAAAGTCGGTGACATGGCGGCTCCAGGGATCGCCCGTTTGCACGCCGACGGCAGAATCGACGAAAGCTTCCAAATGCCGAAAGCCAACCTGTCCGGATTCGGCGGTTCAGCAGTGCAGTTAAAGAACGGGGACTACTTGGTTGCGGGGCTAACGTTCCAAGAAGGCGGCGAATATCTCCATGGACTGCTCCGTTTCCGCCCAGATGGCACGGTGGATCGTGGCTACAAGCTAGACGGACCGGAAGTAAGTGCCGGCTTTTTTGCGAAAAAGCTGCAAGTGGGACCCGATGGAAGCGTCCTGCTGAGTTCTGCTTTTGACGTTTGGCGATTAACTCCGGAAGGCTTCATCGACCCCGGTTTCAACCCAGATGTGTTCAACAACTCCGATCCGGAGGTCTTGCTCATCCAGCCCGACGGCCGGCTGCTAGGCGGCGACTTCAATGCCGGAACCGTTGCCGGCAGGATGCGTCGCCTGATCCGGACCGACGCTGATGGCGCTCTTGACGCCAACTTTGTGACGGATTTCACCGCGTCTCCAATCCTGGGTTCTCCCGGCGTTCAGTTTGGCGGCATGCATGACACCGAACGCATGGTGGTGGCAGGAAACTTTGATCGGGTCGATGGCCAAGCCCGCAACCGAGTCGCCCAAGTGCACCTGCGGGATCGCAGTGCGCCGGCCTCGGTTCGGTGGAATGCCCGGCAGATCGCGGCGGTCGAGAGCGGCGGTGCAGTGACCGTGACCGTGCTGCGCGAGGGCAATGTCAGCGAACCCGCCAGCGTCGCCTATGGGACGGTCGCGATCACCGCCACGGCCGGCGTGGACTTCACCGCGGCGCAAGGGGTGCTAC
The DNA here is from genome assembly GCA_964602595.1 of uncultured Verrucomicrobiota bacterium. GTDB lineage: Bacteria > Verrucomicrobiota > Verrucomicrobiia > Limisphaerales > UBA9464 > CAIWAH01. The sequence continues at coordinate 12,026 of CAZRRO010000020.1, forward strand.
GCTTTGCCGCGCACGAAGCCCACAAACGCTTGGAGATTGCCGTGCACGATGGCCGGGACGCCGACGGTGACCGCCAGTTCGCAGTTGTTCTTAGCCAACCGGTCGGGACCCTGGTGGGTGCGATTCCCTCGGTTCAGGTGACGGTGCTCGACGATGATGCGTCCATCCAACTTGGGGCCCTTTCCGCCAGTTCCGTGGAAATCAACAGCGGCGTGAGCCTGCCAGTCAGTCGCACGGGCGGCTTGGCAGTGCCCGCGGCCATGCGGTGGCAAGTAGTCGGGGGTTCCGCCCGTCCGGGAGTTGATTTCACTCCGACCAACGGTGTGGTCGTGTTCGGCACCGGTGAAACACGCGCCACAATCCAACTTCGGCTAAACGACAATGCCGTGGCCGACGCAACACGCACGGTTGACCTAGAGCTCGTTCCCGGCGAATTCGCCGCCGCCCTGGGCGCCAATTTGCGGGCAAGCGTAACCATTCTGGACAACGACCTGCCTGGTTTCGGCGGTGACGGGTTCGACAGCACCATCGTCGGATTCCAATCCTTGGCCGACGGCAATGCGGTCGCCCACGGGAATTTCACCAAGGTCCACGGCGCGAACCACGTCGGGATCGTGACTTTGCGACCAGATGGGAGAGTGGCCGCCAAGCCGGCGCTCACGTTGGAGAGCCCCACCAGCATTCCCCAGATTTCCGCCCTGGCAGCCACACGTCAGGGTGGCCTGCTGCTTTGCGGAAATTTCACGGCCATCAACGGCGCCCCGGCCGGCCAGATCACCCGCCTCGACGCCGCCGGGCAGGTGGACGCGTCGTTCAGCCTGCGCAGCCCACCAACCTACCGGGCCCAAGCGCTAGCGGAGCTGACCGACGGCGGAGTCCTTGCCGCGGCCGCCGATGCCAGCTTCGCAGCAAGCCCGACCTGGCATCCGGATTCCCAAGGAGGTTCGTTCGTCAAGTTCCTCGCCGACGGCACCCGCGATCCGCAGTTCGCCACCAGCGCGATTGGTTCCACCCGCATGACCTTGATCCCCTTGGAGGGCGGCGCGTTCCTGGCCAGCGGGGTCCGGGTGTATCGCGACCGCCTTTCAACCACGGGCTTTGTCGGGGTCGGCAATCCGGTGCAGCGTCGCGACGTCGCGCGGTTCCGGGCGAGCGGCGAATTGGATCCCGGCTTTGAAGTGAAGCTACAGCCGGGCCGCACCTTCGGGAGCGCCTGGCCGGCAGTCGTCGCCCTCTGGCAGGAAGCCGGCGGAACCCTGATGCTCGCGGGAGGCTTCACTAACGTGAACGGACACTTTCAACCGGGCCTCACCCGGCTGCTGCCCAGCGGGGCGCGGGATGAGAGCTTCGACGCGACCGCAGGCTTGGGCCTCGATGCCATTCAAGTGACCGCGGCCGCTCGCCTCCCGGAAGGCGACATCCTGGTGGGCTTTGTGCCGCAGCTCTCCAGTACCATCACCCTGCGCCGCCTGAAGGCGGACGGATCGAGAAACCTGAACGTGTCGGATCACTACCTTGGCATTGGCATTGGAGCCGGTTCCCCAACTGTGGCCACGGGTCCAATGCTGGGAGTATTGAGGAGCGGTCAGGTCTTCGTCGGGTTCACCGGAAGCCAGTTCGACTTTCGCATTCGGCACCGCTTTGCCTGGCTGGAGGCGGATGGAAGCCTCGGCACGGATTTGCCCCTTGCGCTCGACCGCGTCATCAGCGGGGCGGACGGAACCCCACGGGTGATTTTGCGGGCACGTTCAGGCGGCACATTTGAGATTCAGCGCTCGGAAAACTTGGCGGATTGGAGTGTAGAAGAAGCCTGGTTTCCGGCGCCCGGTCGGCACGAACTGCCACTTCAAGGAGGGGCAGTGTCGGGATTCCTGAGGGCAGGTTGGATCGGGCCCTGACTCGCGACAACATCGCCGCCCGAAGTCGTCGGAATCCCCGGTGTCCACAGTCAACTCCGGAACCGAATGGGTCCGCGACGCGAGGGTTGTCGCGTGACGCGCGGACCGGTTAACTCGCCCCGTTGTTTCGTCCGCTCCCATTTCTTCGCCGGTGGTCGGCGCTAGCTTCTGCCTTCGCCGCCGCCGTCGCGCTCGGGCAGACCGCCAATTTGGCCGACCCGGAAGCCGGCTTGCCGGTCATCCGCGCTTGGCGGGCGGCGGATTACCTCGGCGGCGCGGAGGTTTGGGCCGCCGCGCAAGCCGCGGATGGCGTGATGCTGTTCGCCAATCTCGACGGTGTGCTGGCGCACGACGGCCGGGACTGGGCGTTCCTGAAGATTCCGCCGCAATACGTCCGCAACGTGGCCTGGGCCGCCGGCGAGGAATCCTCCCCTGCCCCGGGTCGCCTGTTCATTTCCGGCGTGGATGCCTTCGGCGAAGTGCGTTGGGACGCCCCGGCGCAGGCCCGCCACCGGGATCTCCTCGCCGAACTGCCCGCCACCAACCGGTCCGTGGGCCTGCTACGCAACTTGGTGATCCACCGCGACGGGGTGTTCGCCGCCGGCGACGGCGTGGTGCTCCGCTGGCAGGCGGACCGGCTGGACCGCCGTGATTTTCCCGACGCGGGCGCCACCCGATTGTTCGCCGCCGGCGACAGATTGTTCCTGCACGGGGCCAAAACCGGCCTTTCCGAATGGACCAATGGCAACTGGACCCTCCGCCGGCAGGCCGCCACCAATGAGCCCGTGACCATCGGCGGCTGGTTCGGTGGCGCTGGTGAACTTCGCCTGCTCGTGCGCGGAACCGGGGTGATCGAAGTCACCGCCGACGGACGGAACCAACCTTGGCCGTCCGCGGGCGACCTTTGGCTCAAGCGCATCGAGCCGACGTTGGTGCGGCAGCTTCAGGACGGCACGGTTGCCATCGGCACGGTGGGCGACGGACTGGGCCTGCTGAGCCCGGATGGGCGCAGCCTGCGGGTGGTAAACGCGGCCGCGGGGTTGTCCAGCGACACGGTTCGCGGCGTGACCGAGGATCGCGAGGGCGGCCTGTGGATCTGCACCCAGGACGGCATGAACCGGCTGGACCGGGCCGTGCCGGCCACCCGCTTCCCGCGCGACGACGGCCGGCAGAACACGCGGATCGGCGGCGCCGTCCGCCACCAAGGCACGCTCTACTTCCTCGCCGACGACGCGTTGATGCGGATTACGCCGGGCCGACCTGAGGAAGGCAAACCGGCCAAACTGGAGCGTGATCCCCGGGTGCCGGCCGGCACGCAGGGCACCAAGCTGCTCAGCCACCCGACCGGCCTCCTGCTCGGCGGCGCGGCCGGCCTTTACCGCGTGGAGGACGACGGCCTGAAACTGGTCTTCGCCGCCCCTTCCCCGGTCATCAGCCTCGCGCAGTCCGCCACCGAACCGGGCCGAATCTTCATCGGGCTCGCCGACCGCCTGCTGAGCGCGGTGGTCCGTGACGGCAACTGGGTCGTGGAAGGCGCCGTGCCGGAAGTCGGCGGCGAGGTGATTTCCCTACTGGAGGAAGGTGACGGCACGCTTTGGGCCGGCACCACGACGCGGGGCCTTTTCCGGGCAAGCCGGCCGACCCCGACCACTCCCTGGCCCGCCGCGCAGGTCAGCCAATACGTGCAGCCCCAACGCCCGCGCGGGCTCCCGGCCAACCACGAGCAGATCTTCCTCTTCGACAGCTCGCTCGGACCCCACTTCAGCACGGCCGCCGGGCTTTACCGCTACGACCGGACCGCGGACCTGTTCACGCCCGACACCCGCCTGGTGGTGCCGACCATGACCAACTTGGTCGTGGACCCGGTGATGCGCGGCGCGCCCGGCGATGCCTGGGTGAACGGTATCCAAACCCTGAAGGAAACTCCCTATCCGCTCGCCCGTTTCCGCCAGGGCGCCGACGGCCAAGTCCGCTTTGAACCGGCCAGCGCCGCCGTCCGCACGCTCGTGGGCCGGCGCGGATACCAATTTGCCCTCTGGGAACCTTCGCCCGCGGACGGATTGCTATGGGTGAAGCCGTTCGGCGCCCCGGTATTTCGGCTGGAACTGGCCCAATACAGGTCGGCGGAAGCGCCGCGCTGGGCGCCGCTCATCCGGTCGGTCCACGCCGAGGGCACCAACCAGCCCGTGACCGCGTTCGGCCGGTTTGCACACGGCCGCGACCCGGTCCGGATCACCTTTGCCCCCGCCCAGTTCGCCACCGGCGCGGCGACCGAATACCAGACCCGTCTCCGCGGCTTCGACGATCGCTGGAGCGAATGGAGCCAGGAAATGGAGCGCGAGTTCCTGAACCCCGAAGGCGGACCGTTCACCTTCGAGGTCCGGTTGCGGAATGAGGCGGGCGAAGTCAGCCCCATAGCCAGTTACCGCTTCGACGTCGGCAGCCCATGGTATCGCACCGGCTGGGCGTTGGCCGGCTATGCGGGCGCCGCGGCCCTCGCGTTCTGGGGTCTGCTGCGCTGGCGGTTGGCCCGGGCCCGCGCTGAGCAGCTCCGGCTGGAGAACCTCGTGGCCCTTCGCACGCGCGAACTTGAGCAGGCCAAGGACGTGGCGGAGGAAGCCAACCGGGCGAAGTCGCGTTTCCTGGCCAACATGAGCCACGAGCTGCGCACGCCGCTGAACGGCATTCTCGGCTTCGCCCAGATCCTCGGGCGCGACGCGGACATGAACGACCGCAACCGAGAACGCCTGCGCATCATCCGCTCCAGTGGCGACCATCTGCTCGGCCTCATCAACGACGTGCTCGACCTCGCCAAGGTCGAGGCCGGCCGGGTGGAGTTGCGGCCGGCGCCGTTCTCGGTCCGCGACCAAATCCGCGACCTGGAGGCGAGCTTTGCCCAGCGGGCCCTGCAACGCGGCCTGAAGCTGGAGGTGACCGCCAACGACATTACGGCCACCGCGGTCCTCGGTGACGCCCAACGGCTGCGGCAGGTGCTGGAAAACCTGCTCGGCAACGCGATCAAGTTCACCCGCACCGGCACCGTCCGCCTGGAGGTCAGCCGCGCCCCCGCGCCCGAAGCCGGCAAGTCCCCGGCCGAATCCTATCTGTTCGCCGTGACCGACACCGGCCCCGGGCTCACGCCGGAGGATGTGGCCCGCCTCTTCCAGCCGTTTTCCCAGGCCGTCTCCGGCCGGCCGCCGGAACAGGGCGCGGGCCTCGGACTCGCAATTAGCCAGCATCTGGTCGGTCTCATGGGCGGGCGCATCGAGGTCCGCAGCCAACCCGGCGTAGGCAGCCGGTTCCAGTTCGCCATCCCGCTTCCGCCCGCCGAGGTTCCCGTGCCGGTCACGACGTTGCGCCGCATCGTCGGCTACGAAGGTGAGCGCCGCTCGGTGCTCATCGTGGACGACCTGGAAATCAATCGCCGGCTGCTCCGCGAATTCCTGGAACCGCTCGGGTTCACGGTGACCGAGGCGGTGAATGGCGCCGACGGCCTCGCGGCGTTTGCGGCGGCGCCCGTGCCCCTCGTGCTGGTGGACCTCCGCATGCCGGGCATGGACGGTTTCGAACTGACCCGCCGCCTCCGCGCCTTGCCGGGCTTCGCTGCCCGGATCGTCGCCAACTCGGCGAGCGTGCTCGGTTTCAACCGCGACGATGCGATCCGCGCCGGCGCCGACGAGTTCCTGCCCAAACCGTTCAAGGAGGAGCAACTGTTCGAAATCCTCCAGCACCAGCTCCGGCTCCAGTGGCGTTACGCCGAACCAGCCGTCGTCGCCGCGACTGCACCCGCTCCCGCTCCAAGCGTCAGCTTGCCGCCGGACGCGTTGCTCGAACCGCTGCGCGCCGCCGCCAACCGGGGCGACATCGTCGCGGTGCGGGCGGAGCTGGCCACGCTCCGCGCCACCCATCCCGAGCACGCCGGCTTCGTGACCGAACTGGAAGCGCTCGCGGCCGCCTACCAGATGACCGCGCTCCGCCGGCGACTGAATCCGGCCGAATCCGGCGCGTGAGGCGGCACCGCTGGTCGGCAACAGGTTTCGCTCCGGCCTTTCGCGCGTTTGCGGTCCCGCCTAGGGTTCGCGCCGTCATGCGACGAATCCTGCTCGCGCTGTGCCTCTTCGCCTTCGCCACCGCCGCCCAGACGCCGCGCGGTTACCTCCGTCAGCCGGCCATCCACGGCGACGTCATCCTGTTTGTGGCCGAGGGTGATCTCTGGCGCGTGCCGGCGAGCGGCGGGCTTGCCCAGCGGCTGACCTCGCATCCGGGCCAGGAGACGTTCCCGGCGATTTCGCCCGATGGCACGACGCTGGCCTTCGCCGCCGAATACGAGGGGCCTACTGAGATCTACACCATGCCGATGAACGGCGGCGTGCCGACGCGTCACACCTTCGACGGCGCAGAGGGCCGCGTCGTGGGCTGGACGCCGGACGGACAGGTGCTCTACCGCACGACGAAGTTCTCGACGCTGCCCAACTCGCAGCTCGTCCGCCTCGACCCGAATACCGGCGCGCGGCAGGTGCTCCCGCTGGCACAGGCGTCGGAAGGCGTCATTGCGCCCGACGGCAAGACGCTGTTCTTCACGCGCCTGCCGAAGCAGTCGAGCAGCACGAAACGCTACGAAGGCGGCTGGATCGAGAGCCTGTGGTGCTTCACCGAGGGCGAACCCGAGGCGGTGCCGCTGGCGCGCGACTTCCAGGGCACCAGCCGCAACCCCATGTGGTGGCAGAACCGCCTCTGCTTCGTCAGTGATCGCGACGGCACAATGAATCTGTGGTCGATGAAGCCCGACGGCACCGACCTGAAGCAGTTGACGAAACACACCGGCTTCGACGTGGCGACCGCGTCACTGCAGAACGGGCGCATCGCCTACGCCCGCGCCGGCGACCTGCATTTGTTCGATCTCACCAGCGGCCGCGACACCCAGCTCAACGTCACGTTGGCGTCCGACTTCGACCAGCAGCGCGAAAAGTGGATCAAGAAGCCGCTCGATTATCTGACGTCGGCCCACCTTTCCCCGAGCGGCGACCGGTTGGCGCTGACGGCGCGCGGACAGGTCTTCGTGGCGCCATTGGAGGCGGGCCGCTTTGTCGAAGTTCCGCGCAAGGCCGACGTGCGTTACCGCGAGGCGAGCTTCCTGCCCGACGGCAAGAACCTGCTGGTCCAGTCCGACGAAAGCGGCGAACTCGAGTTCTGGAAGCTGCCCGCCAATGGACTCGCCGCCCCAACGGCGCTGACCACCAACGGCTCCGTGTTCCGCTACGCCGGCAAACCGTCGCCCGACGGCAAACGCCTCGCGTGGGGTGACAAGGACTGGAAGCTGTGGATCCACGACTTCGAAACCGGGCTGACGACGCCCGTCGCCGAAGGCCGCACGGACGACCTCACCGACTTCACATGGTCGCCCGACAGCCGTTGGCTGGCCTACGTGCAGGCCGCCGCCAACGGTTATCCGCAGATCCATCTCTTCAACGCCACCGACGGCACCCGCGCCACGGTCACCAGCGACCGCGTGGACAGCTTCAGCCCCGCGTGGTCGCCCGATGGCAAGTGGCTATACTTCCTGAGCGACCGCGAGCTGCGTTCACTCGTGGGCAGCCCGTGGGGCCAACGTCAGCCCGAGCCGCACTTCACCGAGACGACCAAGATCTACGCCGTTGCCCTGAAGAAGGAGCTACGGTCGCCCTTCCTGCCAAAGGACGAGGGGAACAGCGAAGACGCGAAGGACACGAAGGAGGAACCGGCAAAGTCAGACGCCGGAACTCGGAAGGCTGAAGTGGAGAAGCCCAGCTCGGGAACGAATGCGCCCAACTCGAAACCCGAAACTCCAAACTCGAAACCGTCCACCAGCGACGCCAAAACCAACAGGCCTCCGGCCGTCGTGGTGTCCATCGACCTCGACGGGCTTGCGACGCGCCTGTTCGAGCTGCCGGTTCCGGCCGGCAACTTCAGCAACCTGGAGGTCACCGCCAAACACCTGCTTTGGGTCGCGCGCGACACCGGTTTCAACGCCAAGAACCACCTGCGCCAACTGGAGATCACCGCCAAGGAGCCCAAGGCCAAGACGTTGGTCGAAGACCTCACCAGCTACGAGCTGTCCGGCGACGGCAAGAAGCTGCTCGTGCGCAAGGGCGACAACTTCTACGTGATCGCCAGCGACGCCGGCGCGCCCGCGAAGCTCGACGACAAGTTCAACCTCGACGGCTGGACCTTCGCGCTCACGCCGCGCGAGGAATGGCGCCAGATCTTCACCGAGTCGTGGCGGATGCTGCGCGACTACTTCTACGACCGCGGCATGCACAGCCTCGACTGGCGCGGCGTGCTCCAGAAATACCTGCCGCTGGTGGACCGCGTGAGCGAACGCAACGAGCTCAACGAGATCATCGCCGAGATGGTGGGCGAACTCTCCACGCTCCACATCTACGTGCGTTACGGCGACGACCGCGATGGTCCCGACCAGATCAAGCCGGCCTCGCTCGGGGCCCGCTTCGCCCGCGACGAAGCCTCCGGCGGCTGGCGCGTCGAACACATCTTCGAAACCGATCCGGAGTATCCCGACGAACTCGCCCCACTGCGCCGGCCCGGCGTGGACGTGCGCCCACGCGACGTGCTCACCGCCGTCAACGGCCGCGCTACGCTGTCCGTCCCGCAGCTCGACCAATTGCTCCGCAACCAGGCCGGCAAACCCGTGCTGCTCACGGTGAAGCCCGCCGGCACCAACGCCGTCCGGCAAGTCACCGTGAAGCCCGTCAGCACCGATGCCGACGCGGAACTGCGCTACGACGAATGGGAATTCACCCGCCGTCGCCGCGTCGAGGAACTCGGCACCAACCAGATTGGCTACGTCCACTTGCGCGCGATGGGTTCGGAGAACATGGCCGAGTGGGCGCGCGAGTATTATCCCGTGTTCAACCGCCAGGGCCTGATCATCGACGTGCGCCACAACCGCGGCGGCAACATCGACTCGTGGATCCTCAACCGGCTGCTCCGCAAGGCGTGGTTCTTCTGGCAGCCGCGCGTCGGCGACCCGACCTGGAACATGCAGCAGGCTTTCCGCGGCCACGTCGTTGTGCTCTGCAACGAACGCACCGCGAGCGACGGCGAGGCCTTCGCCGAAGGCTTCCGCCGGCTCGGGCTGGGCAAGGTCATCGGCACGCGCACCTGGGGCGGCGAAATCTGGCTCAGCTCCCGGCGCTGGCTCGTGGACAGCGGCATGGCGACCGCCGCCGAGATCGGCGTCTATGGACCCGAAGGCGCATGGCTGATCGAAGGCCACGGCGTGGACCCGGACGTGGTGGTGGACAACCTGCCGCACGCCACCTTCAACGGCCGCGACGCCCAACTCGAAGCCGCCGTGAAGCACCTCCAGGAACTCATCGCGAAGGATCCGCGTCCCGTCCCGCCAGCCCCGAAGTATCCGGACAAGCGTTTTCCGAAGTGAATGACAGCCAAACTTCTGGACAATCCAACCATGCAGCGAGCCTGGAAGCTTGTTTATTTGGCTGGCGCTTTTCTTAGCGTCGCGACGGGATTTCTCGGCCTTTCGGTGGAGCGCACTGCAAAAACCAATGTGGATTGGGTTTTCATCACGATCGGATTTGTGGCGACGTGTGGTTTCCCCCCTCGCAGCCGTGGCTTACAGTCGCCGTATTGGAGTTGAGAGATTTCGCCGTCCATCACTTGACCGGAGTCCCCTCGGTTGGTGGCGCGATCCGCTTCAGCCGCTTCGTGTCACGTTGGTAAGCACTGCCCTCTGTTTCCTTGGGGCGGGTTTTGCGCTCCCAAAAGCAGATCACAAAGGTGTAATGATCTTCTGTTTTTACGCCGTCGCTGCGGCGGGACTGTTCGTTGGGGAGCGACTCGCCTATTGGGTTCACTCCAAGAGGATCGACTAATCAGGTCACTCTGCTGAAATGCCTCCGTCGGCGTCCACGGCGCGACCAGACGACTCCCGATTTCAATCGGACAGCAAGGCAATGAATTCCGCCGCCCCCGTCTATTGGGTCATTCCCGGCAAACTGGCCGGCACGGCGTTTCCATTCCTGCATCCCGAGCGCCGTCTGGCTGGTGGTGGGGCAGTCGATGCCTTTGAGGACGACCTGCCGCTGCTGCGCCCTGCGGGCATTCGCGCCGTTGTATCGCTCGTCAATTCACCCTCCGACCGGTCAGTATATGCCACCGCGGGTCTCGATTTTCTCTGCCTGCCCATTCCGGACGGCTGGCCACCTACAAATGAACAGGTGGACGCCTTCGTCGAATTTGCCGACCGCATCATCGCCAGCGGGGGCGCGGTGGTGGTCCACTGCCACGCCGGCCTCGGACGGACCGGGACCATGTTGGCCGCCTATCTGGTCCGCCATGGAATGACCGCATCCGACGCCATCCGGACCGTGCGCCGGGCCGAACCGGCGGCGATTGAGACCGCGCGGCAACTGCAATTTCTGCTGGCCTTGGCCCCCTCTGGCCCGACGTAGGCCGGAAGAAATGGCGGCTTGCCTCACCGTGGCTTTCCCCAACACTTCGCCCAACACGTTTTCAACATGGCCGCCAAAGTCCGTATTCCCACGCCGCTCCGTAAGCTCACGCACGAACAGGAGCTCGTCGAAGTTCCCGCCGGCACCGTCGGCTCCGCCATCGCCGAGCTGCAACGCCAGTTCCCCGGCATCCAGGAACGCCTGGTGGACGAGGCCGGCAACGTGCGTCGCTTCGTGAACGTCTACGTGAACGAGGAGGACATCCGCTTCCTCCAGAACAACGACACTCCGGTGAAGGACGGTGACGAAATCAGCATCATCCCCGCGATTGCCGGGGGCTAGGCGCCCGCCGTTCTCGTCGCAACCCGAGCCTCAGTTTCGTATGGCCGCCAAGAAGAAAGCCGCTCCCGCCGCCCGCCCGCCCGCCCTGCCGGCCCACACCCGTGTCTGGCTCACCTATCCGACCAAGCTGATCAAGCGGCCGGTGATCTGGGAGCTCGGCCACAAGTTCGCGCTCGTCACCAACGTGCGCCAGGCCAGCGTGTCCGACGAGGTCGGCATCCTCTGCCTCGAAATCGAGGGTGAACCCGCCGAAGTGACCTCCGGCCTCAAGTGGCTGAAGAAGCTCGGCGTCAGCGTCGAGCCGGTCGAGATGAACACCATCGCGTCCTGAGCGGGACGCCGGTCCGCTCCCGCCGTGCGCAGCGCCTTCAAGGAATGGGCCGTGGTGGTAGATGCCCTGGGGCGCGGCGAACAGATCCTCATCCTCCGCAAGGGCGGACTCGCGGAAGGCCCCGGCGGGTTCCAGGTCGGGCAGCGCGAATTTCTCCTGCTGCCCACCCGCTTTCACCAGCAGCGCGAACGGGTCCGGCCCGCGGCCCAGTTGCGCTACGACGAACTCGCGGCCGAAGCGGCGCCCGCCGAAACAGTCCGGCTCCGCTACTGCGCAGAGGTCGTGGCTTGGCACAAACTGACCTCGCTCGCCGACGCCGAACGCCTGCGCGGCCAGCACATCTGGCGCGATGAGGTGATCGCCGAACGCTTCGACTGGGGCCGGGAACAGGCGATCTTTGCGCTCGCCCTGCGCGTGCGCCGGCTGCCTGAACCGGTCGAACTGCCGCTGCTGCCCGCCTACGCCGGCTGCAAGTCATGGATTGAACTGACCGAATCCGTCCCGGTCGCCGGCGCCGAACCGGTGCTTACCGACGCCGACTTCGCCGGGAAGCTGGCTGCCTTCCACGCCGCGCTGGAAACTCCCGCATGAAACTGCCGCCCGTCCTGCTCGCCTCACAGTCGCCGCGCCGCGTCCAATTGCTCCGCGAGCTGGTGCCGGAATTCGACGTGGCCCCCAGCTACGCCACCGAATTGCACGACCTCACCCTCGGGCCCCGCCGCCTGTGCGAGGTGAATGCCGAACGCAAGGCGCTCTCGGCCGCGGAACAGTATCCGAACCACCTGGTCCTGGGCGCCGACACGTTGGTCTTCCTTGATGGCGACGGCCTGGCGAAACCCGCGGACCTCGCCGAGGCCCGGGCGATGCTGCGGCGCCTGTCCGGCCGCGTGCATGAGGTGATCACCGGCGTGTGCCTGGTGCATCGCGCGGCGGCCAAAATGCGTCTGCTGGCCGACACTACCTACGTGAAGTTCCGGGAACTCTCGGACGCCGAAATCGCCGAATACCTCCGCCGCGTGCATGTGCTCGACAAAGCCGGCGCCTACGCGGCCCAGGAACACGGCGAACTCATCATCGAACGGATCGAAGGCTCCTTCAGCAATGTCGTCGGCCTGCCCGTGGAGGAACTCCGGCGGGCGCTGGAGCAGTGGTCCGTCACCGCTACTTGAAGCTCGGCGCAAACACCGGCCGGCCCGTGTGCCGGCGGAGCAGTTCGCCGAATTTCGCGATGCCGAGTTTTTCCGGTTCGCTCAGCCGGTAGCGGATACGTTCCGTGAGGTAGGTGCGCCGGGTGGCTTCGTCGAACTCGGGACGTTCGGCGATCAGTTGCGGCAGGGCGGCCAGACCCGCTTCCGCGGCGGCGCGCAGCGTGGTCCGCAGCGCGGCGGTGTCGCGATCGCGACGCAACGCCCACGGCGCATACACGAACGGCAGCCCGGTCAGTTCGCGCCACGCGGCACCCAAGTCCCACACGGCGTGGGGATGCCCGGCGCGCTGGAACTCGATCGCCGGATTGCCGATGAGCAGCACGTTGTCGCGCCGCGGGGCATCGGCGTAATCGCCCAGCGGCACGAAGTCCGGCGTCAGGCCGCGTTCAGCCAGCAACACGCGCAGCAGGTTCACGCTGGTGCAGGACGCCGGGTCGAGGGCGACTTCGCTGATCTCTTCCAGCGGTTGCCGATGCGCGAGGAAGACGCTGTAAACCGGCCCGTCGCTGGCGATGCCGAAGCCATCGAGCAAATCGTAGCCGTCGTGGAACAGCACCTCGGTGAGGCTGACCAGGGCAGCATCGAGCCGGCCGGCGTGCAGTTCGACCGCCAGCTGGGACGGCGGCACGAACGAAATCTCCCGCTCCAGCCCGAAGGTGAGCGGGGCGGCGTTGAGATACGGCACGGAACCGACGCGGAAAGGCGCAAGGCGCATCGCAACGACGGTAACCGCTGCACGCGGGAAGCAAAGCGGGCCATCCGGGATGGTTCGGCAAAGTGCTGCCGGCATCTTGCCGGCAGTCGTCAGCAAGCAACCAAGCCGAGGGATTCACGGTTACGGCCTATGACGTTTCTTGGCCCCTGCCGGCGGGACGCCGGCAGCACTTTGCGGGCGATCACGGGCCGAACAGGCGGGTGAAATTCTCCGCGATGAGGTCGGCCAACGTCTCGACGGGCTGTCCCAGAAACTCGGCAAGTCCGGCGTAGATCGCAGGCAGGTTCGCGGGATGATTCAGCGGGCGCCCGGCCGCGTCGGCGAGCGGGTGACTTCGGTGGCTCGCCGGTGGCAATTGGTCCGGGGCGTCGGTTTCGACGAGCAACCGGTCCGGCGGAACCGCCCGGAACACCTCGCGCTGCCGCGCCTTGCGTTCGTGGAGGAAGTAGCCGGGGAAACTGAAGTAGGCCCCAAGGCGCGCGAACACTGGCACGAGTTCCGCCGGGCCGCCGTAGCTGTGGAGCAGCCAGCCGCACTCGGGCCGGGGATTCGCTTCGAGCAGTTCGCGCAACCGACCGAAGGCGTGCAGGCAATGGATGCTCGCGGGCACGTTGCGTTCCGCGGCGAGCCGGAGCTGTGGCAGGAAGACGGACTCCTGTTCGGCCAGCGATGGCGGTTCCTGTTTGGTCTGGCCCGCGGCCGAAAGCAGGGCACGCCAGCGGTCCGGTTGATCCAGCATCCAACGGTCGAGGCCGATTTCGCCGATGGCCGCTCGGGGCGTCGTGTCGAGCCGGTGCGCCAGCTCGCGTTCCCATTCGGGCGTGCGCTCGTCGAGATACCACGGGTGATAGCCGAAGCTGGGCAACACCATTGCCGGGTGGCGCCGGGCCAGTTCCGCGACGGCGGGCCAGTCCGCCTCGCAGGCGCCGTTCACGACCATGCGCCGGACACCGGCGGAAGCGGCTTCGTCCAGCAACGTGTCCTGCCGGACCGCGAAACGGTCGTCCTGCAGGTGATTGTGGGCGTCGCAGAACGGCGGGAGCGGTTTCATGCGCCAGCGGACGGGCCCAACGCTTGCCGGGCAAACTCCCGGATTTGCTCGGCGACCCGCAGAATGGTGGCCCGCCGGCTTTCCGCGAGTTGGCGCAGGAGCCCAAGTTCTTCAAGGAACGCCGCGTCGAGGCGGAGCACTTCGGCCGGGGGCAGCGCATCCGCAAGTTCGCAGAGCCCACCCACGAACGCACGCAGTGTAACCGCGTCGGAATCGCACCGGAACCGGCAGAGACCGTCCTGGAATGCCGGCACCAGCCAGAGACGAACCTGGCAACCCGTCACCCGATGGTTGTCCAGGCGCAACGCGTCCGGCAGCGGCGGTTGGGTCCGGGCGCGTTCCACGAGGAAACCGAAGCGGGCCTGCGGATCCCGGAGCGCACGGAGTTGTTCCTCCAGTCGGCGCTGGCGACCGGCGAGCGTGGTCGGCGCGGGCATGTCGGCGTCTTGCATCACCGCGCCGAAGGTAAAGTCCGGATAGGGGGCAGCGCGAGCCGGGATGGGGAGGGAGGAGGGGAGTTCCGGTCTCGCGCTGCCGGGCCAACGTGGGTTCTACCAAAAGTCCACGGAGGCCAGAAAAGGGGCCAGTCCTGCTGGCGGAACGGCTCAGTGGCCGTTGGGATTCTCGGTCGTGTTGATCTTGAGCGGGCAATACAGCGGGCAGAAGCCCAACCCGGCCGTGATCATCGGGATCACGCCGACCATGCCCCAAGGGCTGTTCAGGGCGATGCCGAGGCCCAGAATGGTCAGGCCGATGAAGAGGCGGAAGGCGCGGTCAGAAATGCCAATGTTCGATTTCATGGAAAAGTTCCGGCGGACTGGCCGCAACCGACGCGGCGTTTTCTTGGGCTGACGCTGCCCGGACCGGCCGCCGCCGGCTCCACACGGTTTGGCGCAGGCTAATCCGCGTTTGCGGCGTGTTCCGGCTTTCCCGGCCGGTCCGACTTGGGCCACTGTCCCGGGCACGGTCATGAAACTCACAGCCCAACTCCGCCGGTGGCTCGCCGGCGGGCTGCTCCTCGCCGGCACGATCCGCAGTGCGGCCGACGTTTCCCTCGTGCTTTCCGCGCCGCCCGACGCCCTGGGCAATGCCGGGGTCAAGGTGTGGGTCATCGCCCTGAACGACGGCGCCCAGCCGGTTGAATTCGAGTTTGCCCCGCGCGTGGAGACGGAGGTGACCGCCAAGTCGTGGTCCGCGCCGGCCGCGTTGCAACTGCGCGGCGGCCAGTCCACCAAGGTGACCTTGGCACCCGGCGCCTTCGAACGGCGCGAATATGCCGGCCCGCTGCCCGAAAAGACGCACGGACCGGTCGAAGTCGCCTTCGGCCCGTCACGCGTCGTGCTCTCCCCGGCCGCCCTGGCGGCCGATCCGATCACCCCGGCCCCGGCCCCCAGCCCCGGCGCACCCGTGACGATGAGCCCGGAACCGGCGCCCGCCCCCACGGTGCACGAGGAATCCTCCGCGCTGCGTTTCTTCAAGGCGCACTTCGAGCCTTACGAGCCCAACTATTTCATCGCGGGCTTCGACCAGCCGAACGCGAAGTTCCAGTTCAGTCTGCGCTACCGCATCTTCAACGAGGACGGCTGGGTGCCAAACCACCTGCCGGCATTGGGCAAGGTGTATCTGGCCTACACGCAGACGTCGCTGTGGGACTGGCAGGCGGACAGCGCGCCGTTCAAGGACTCCAGCTACAAACCCGAGCTGCACTATGCGTGGCGGGACTTGTTCCAGGCCGGCGAACGCGGCGGCATCCGCTGGGACATCGAGTCCGGCGTGCAGCATGAGTCGAACGGGCGCGGCGGGGTGGATTCGCGCAGCCTGAACCTAGCCTACCTGCGACCGCGGGTGACGTTCGGGCAGCCGGGCGACTTTCAGGTGTCCATCGCACCGCGGGCATGGGTTTACGTGAGCGACGTCGAGGGCCGGCACACGCTGGCGAATGTGCCAATCGGCGATCCGGTGGAGCGTTACCGGGGCAACCTGGACCTGCGCGTGACGGCGGGTTGGCGGGATTACCTGATGCTGTCGGCCTACGCCCGGGTAGGCGAGGACTGGGACCGCGGCAGCCTGACGCTGGACGCGTCGTATCCGCTGAAGTCGCTGCCGTTCGGCCTGTTTGCCGGCTACCTGCACGTCCAATACTTCAATGGCTACGGGGAAAGTCTGCTGGACTACGATCTGCGCAGCGACGCGATCCGGTTCGGGTTTTCGATGTGGCGGTAAGGTAAAGGAGTAGAAAGCCAGCAGCAGAATGTGAATGGCCACCGCTAGGACAACCGGCCCCTCTGACCAACGAATTCGTTGGTGGGGCTGGTTATTCGTGCCCTTGGCGCTTCCGGCTGTGCTGATCGTGTTGATCCCGCTCAGCGTCTTGGCCTTGTTCTCCATTCCCTGCTATTCCGTCTTTCCCGACCATCATCGGCACATTTGGGATTCTGAGGGAACGTCGCCATACCGGCGAAGATTGCTCGCTGTGTGGAGGAATCGCTGTTCACGCCTCGGATTGGCTGGGCGGACTCGCCACGCGTTGAAGCGATTCGCAAGGCGACGAAACCGGACGACAGCGCCACCAAGTTCGACTGATTGAGGTAGAGCCGGCCCAGCCAAATCGCCTGCTGGGACGGGATAATCTTCGCAAACGCAAAACGGCTCCCGAGGTTTCCCGGGAGCCGTTCGCGTTAAATCGTTTTGCCCGGCGCGCTCAGAGCTGCGCCATCGCCTTATCGAGCGCGGCGATGAGCACCTGCATCGTCGCCGGCGTTTCGTCGCCCATGTTCGAGATGCGGAAGGTCGTGCCCTTGATCTTGCCGTAACCGCCGTCGATCAGGAAACCCTGGTCCTTCGCCAGCTTCTGGAGCTTGGCGGCGTCCACCACACGGCTGCCGGGTTTGGCGCCGTTATTGAAGCAGCACAGCGTCTTGGAGCCGAATTCGGCCTCGGGGAACAGCGTGAAGCCGTGTTTCGTGCCCCAGTCGCGCAGCATCTGGTTGGTCTGCTGGTGGCGGGCGTAGCGGGCTTCGAGCCCTTCGGCGAAAAAGTCGTCCACCTTGGAGGCCAGCGCGTAGATGTGCGACACGCTCGGCGTGCTGGGCGTCATGCTGTCCTTGGCGTTCTTCTCGAACTCCACGAAGTCGAAGTAGTAGCCGCGGTCCGCGAGGGTCGCCGCCTTGGCCAGCGCGGCGGGCGACGCCACGAACACGGACAGTCCGGGCGGCAGCGCGAAGGCCTTCTGGGTGCCGGCGAGCAGGACATCAATGCCCAGCGCGTCGAAGTTCAGCGGCACGGCGGTCATGGAGCTGACGGCGTCCACGATGAACATCACGTCGGGATACTTCGCCTTGAGCGCAGCGATCTCGGCCAGCGGGCTCATGGTGCCGGTGCTGGTCTCGTTGTGGATGAGCGTGAGGGCGTCAAACTGGCCGGTGGCGAGCTTGGCGTCGATCTGCTCGGCGCGGATGGGCGAACCCCAAGGCACCTGGAGGCCCTCGGCGTCCTTCCCACAGCGCTTCGACACGTCGAGCCACTTGTCGGAAAACGCGCCGCACATGCAATTCAGCACCTTCTTGGCGACCAAATTCCGGATCGCGCCTTCCATCACGCCCCACGCGGAGGAGGTCGAGAGGTAGACGAGCTGCTTGGTGGACAGCAGCGTCTGGAGCTGGGGCTGGAGTTTGGCGTAGAGGTCTTTGAACCCCTGGCCGCGGTGTCCGATCATCGGGCGGCAGAGCGCCTCGAAGGTCTTCGGGCTGACTTCGACCGGACCGGGAATGTGCAGTTTTACGTGGGCCATAAGTAGGCGGGCGGAAACTTCCACACCCCCGCCCGGGCGGCAACGGGCAACACGCAGGAATGCGCCGCGCTCATCCGCTTATTCATCCGGCTGAATCCACGAACGAAACGCAGTTTCGCTTTTACTTCGCCGCACGCAGCGCCTACCAAGCCACGCAGTCAATTCGCCCCACATGAAGAAAATCGAAGCCATCATCAAGCCCTTCAAACTCGAAGACGTGAAGGACGCCCTCCAGGAAGCTGGAATCGAAGGCATGACCGTCGTCGAAGTGAAGGGTTTCGGCCGCCAGAAGGGCCACACCGAGATCTACCGCGGCAGCGAATACACCGTGGACTTTCTCCCCAAGATCAAGCTCGAACTCGTCGTTGCCGACAGCGCCGTAGCGAAAGCCGTCAGCGCCATCACAAAAGCCGCCAAAACTGGCAAAATCGGTGACGGCAAGGTCTTCGTTTCCGCCGTCGAGGAAGCCATCCGCATCCGCACCGACGAACGGGGCGAGGCGGCGGTCTGAGCCGTGCCGCGGGTTACGGCTTGACCTCGGGAAAATCGGCTGGCGTTCCCAAGTGTAAAACCAACAAAAACGGGGCGAATCCGGGCGTTCGGACAACCTGTGAATAACTTGGGGGAAACTCTTAACACTTTCGCCTAGTTTGCCCCCGCGCCGTCTCCTACAAGCCTCCCGTCTTCGCACCACCCCCGCTGAAGGATTCACCGTGGATACCATTTCCAACACAGGTCGCATGCATGGATGCAAGCTGCTGAAAACAGGCACTTTACGTGACTTTTTTGCAGCCTTCCGGCGGGCGGCTGGCCAGCTTCCGGACGCCTCGGCGCCGGCGGCCCGGAGTATCCAAACCCTTCTCGCGGGCTGCGTTACGGAGGGGTGACGCCCCCCTCTGGATAAACTCAACGATTTCGGCCGATTCGCCCACCTTTTGCCTCAATGTCCGCCACCGCCCAAGCCGTCTGGACCGCTTCGCAGGAAACCCTGCGCGGCATGCTCAAACCGGAGATCTATTCCCTCTGGTTTTCCCCCGTGCGCGCCACGGCGCTCAAGGGTGATGTCCTGACCCTGGAGGTGGCCGACGACTTCTGCGTGATGTGGCTGACCGATAACTACCTCGACCTGCTCCGTTCCGTGGTCAGCAAGGTCTCGGTCCGCCCCATCAAGATCGAGTTCGTTGTCGGCGAAGGTCTGCCCACCGCCCCCGTCGCCAAAACCCTGGCCGAAGCCGAGGCCGAGGAAGACGCCGAAAACGCGGCCGCCCCCGCCAAACCCGAGGCCGCCCCCGCCGGGAAAGGCGAACCGCTGTTCAACCCGAACAACACCTTCGCCACCTTCGTCGTCGGCAACGCCAACGAATTTGCCCACAGCGCGGCCCTCGCCGTCGCCCAGAACCCCGGCAAGGCCTTCAACCCCCTCTTCCTCTTCGGCGGCGTCGGCCTCGGCAAGACCCACCTGCTCCACGCCATCGGGCACGCCATCGGCGAACACAAGCGCAACGCCAAGATCGCCTACATCAGCTGCGAGCGCTTCACCAACGAGTTCATCGACGCCCTCCAGAACAACTCGGTCGCCAAGTTCCGCCGCAAATACCGCCAAGTGGACGCCTTGCTCGTGGACGACATCCAGTTCCTCGCCGGCAAGGAACGCATCCAGGAAGAGTTCTTCCACACCTTCAACACCCTTCACGAATCCCGGAAACAGATCGTCCTAAGCTGCGATCGGCCCGCCAGTGAGATCCCCGGGCTCGAACACCGGCTCATCTCCCGCTTCGAATGGGGCCAGACCGCCGACGTGCAGCCGCCCGACGTCGAGACCCGCATGGCGATCCTCAAGAAGAAGGCCGCCCAGCTCGGCTTCGCGATGCCCGCCGAGATCACCAATTTCCTCGCCGAACGCATCCGCACCAACATCCGCCGGCTCGAGGGCGCCTTCATCCGTGTGGCCAGCTACGCCCAGCTCACCGGCAAGGTCCTCAACCTCGCGACCGTCGAGACGCTCCTGCGCGAAATCCTCCAGGAGGAAAGCCGCCAGGTCGTCACCATCGACGTCATCCAGAAGCGCGTGGCCGAGCACTACGACATCCGGCTCGTGGACATGACCAGCAAGCGGCGCCCCGAGAACATCGCCTTCCCGCGGCAGGTCGCCATGTATCTGGCCCGCCAGCTCACCGAATCGTCGCTCAGCACCATCGGCGACGCCTTCGGCGGGCGCGACCACGGCACCGTGCTGCACGCCTGCCGCGCCGTGAAGGACCGCATGGAAACCGACGGCCAGGTCCGACAGACCGTGGGTTACCTCGAGAAGCAGCTGATGCGGTGAGGTCAGGCGCCGTTCCGCGGCGACCCGTCAGTCAAAGGGACTCCACTCACCCGTTGCGCTGTCGAAGGCGTAGCCACCCATCAATTGGGAATCATCCCAATACTGGAAGCGGAAGTGGCCGGAACCGACCGCATCGGTGCCGTAGCTTCCGGGTGCGGAAAGCAGCTTCGGTGGCGGAGGTAGCTTGGCCTCATCCATTGTGGCCGGATAGCGGCCAGTAAGTCGGCGGTAGCCTTCGAGCAATGGCACCACGCGGGCGACATAACGCCGAGCTTCGCGGACATGCCAGTGGTGAATAGCCGAACCGGTGCCCAGGGAAACCAATAACGCCCCACCCACGACGAGACCCAGACCAAAGGTCATGGGCAGTCCGGGTGGAACACCACCCGGTCGCTTTAATCCAAAGCAGAACCAAAGCGTGACAAACAGGGCGAATGGCAGCCCAAGGAAACAGCCGGGTAACACGACAATGGCCCAGTGGATGTAGGAACCCTTCAGGAAGGCACCGGAGACGACACCGATCAGCCCGGCGACGATCACCATCCATGTTTTGCTAACGCGCACTGTTCGGCTGATTCGATTCCAAGTCTTCCGCCTCGTTCACTTGAAACATCCAAGTCCGCCAGGTTCGAGCGGGATCACAGGTCACCGCCAAAACACAGGTTGGAGCAAACCGTCACTGCCGCTTCTTCTTCCGCTGCTTCGGCGCGGGGCGGACCGCCGCGTTGCCGTCGGCGGGGGACCAGTTGAAGTAGCCGATGAACATCTCGTCGTCGGTCTGTTCGCCGAAACGCACCGTGGCGTTGGGATTGGGATTCGCCGGGTTGGTCGCCGTGTTGTCGAAGCTGCCGGCGCACACCAACCGCGTGCCGGCGGGCAGGCGTATGGGTTCGTCCAGCCGGTAGAGGGTCTGCCAGCTGAAGTCGTAATGCGGCACGTGGAGCAGCACTTCCTGGCGGCCGTCCGGATAGACGGCGGTGTAGGTGAACGTGTCGCCGCGCAGGTGCAGGTGCGGGCTCAGCTCGTGCAGCCAGACGTCCTGCGGGAAGCGGAACTGCGCCTTCACGCCATCGAGCCGGGCGTTCGGCGCGATCTCGAAGCGGCCGTTGGTCGCGGCACCGGTGACGAGCTCGGTGGCCGGTTTTTCCGGGGCGAAATAGAGGGCGAGTTCCGAGCGGTCGGTCTCCTCCTTGCCGGTGGTGGTGTAGTGCATCTGGAAGATCAGCAGCGAGCCCTTGGGCAGGAGCTTGCCCGTGCCTTCCGGGAAGAACGTCGGTTCGGTGCCGGGCACGAAGCCGGCGAAGAACCCGGCGGTGCCCTGCTCCTGCGGCGGTTCCAGATGCCGGAGGTGTTCCGGATACCGGATGAAGACGAGGCCGTGGTGGACGACCTTGGGATTACCGGCGCGGAGGGCGACGCCCCGCAGCCAGGTGTCGGCCTCCACGGGGGCGGCGACGGTGTAGAACTGGTAGGGAACGAGTCCGGTCGCGGGAATCCTCGCCTCCTCCGGCATGGCGACCACGCGGTCGGGCTTGCCCAGCGGCCAAGGTTCGGCCGGCGGGGGCTGGAGCCCGGGCAACGGATCCGCGCCGGTGCCGCGGGGCGCGCCCTGGGCAATCCATTCGAGCAGGGTGGCGCGTTCGGTCGGCGTCAGGGATCGGTCGTTGGAAAACTTCCCGTGCTGCGGGTCGGCGTGCCACGGCGGCATCCGGTCCTCGCGCAGAACGTCGGCGATGGTGCCGGCACGTCCGCGGACCTTTTCGTAGCTGCCGAAGGCGAACGGCGCGATGGCGCCCGGGCTGTGGCAGCTCACGCAATGTTGCCCGAGCAACGGCGCGACCTGGGTGGCGTAGTCCACGGGACCGGTCACGTCGGGGCTGACGGCACAGCCCTTCACCTCGGTGCGGGCGAGCTTCACCGGCTTCCCGGCCAGGACGGCCGCAATGGCGTCCGCCGCGAACCGCTGCGTGGCCTTGGGCTTCTGCTGGCCGTAATCGACCCGGTCATCCAGCGCGCCGCGGTAAACCAGCCGCCAATTCGCCGGCTCGATCACCAGCACCTCCGCCGTGCGGCGCAGGCCCAAGGCGCGGACGGTGGCCTGGGCCGGGTCCAGCAGGATCGGGAAGTCGATGGCAAACTCCTTGGCCTCGGCGACCGTTTCCTCGCGGGTGTCGTGCGCGTTGGCGTTCAGCAGCGCGAACCGGACACCTTGCGGCCCGAACTCCTCCCGCAGGCGCTTCAGCTCGGAGAGGCCGTGCCGGACAATGGGGCAACCGTTGCCGGCAACCAGCAGCACGACGAGCCGCGCGTCCTTGTGCCGGTAAAGTTCATGGGATTGCCCGCGGTGATCGAGCAGCCGGAAGTTGGGCACCGTGACGATTTCGGCGGGCGCCGTGGGTTTGAGTGAAGATTCCGCGCCGAGGGCGGAACCAAGCCAGAACAGCGCCAATAATGGGCCAACGAGTCTTTTCATGTGCACGTAACTGCCACGGTAAACGCCGCGCGGGGCCGGCCGGTTACACCGAAGTGAATTGTCCGGGCACGGGAAGGCTGGCCCGGAAGCCGCCGGCCGGCAACTCTGGCGCCGAAATCCGCCTGTAACCGTCCGCCCCGCCGCGGCGTTACTGGGAGTGTTGCGATGCCCTGTCCATCTCCTCGTGCATGACCGAAGCCGGCCCCGAACTCGAACGGTGGCTGGCCGGCGCGCGTGTCGGCGACGCCGATGCCTCCCGGGCGTTGGTCGAGGCGCTTTACCCGCTCGTCATCCGCATCGTGCGCGGCCATCGGCCCGTGCGGCTGGCCGAGGAGGACCTGGCGCAGGAAGTCTTCGTGAAGCTGTTTGCCCGGCTCGACCGCTACGAGGCGCAGGCCGGCATCCCGTTCGAACATTGGGTTTCCCGGCTGACCGTGCGGACCTGCCTCGACGCGCTGCGGGCGGAACGCCGCCGGCCAGAGCTGCGGTGCAGCGACTTGGGCGACGAGGAAAACCAATGGCTCGAATTCCTGCTGAACGCCGCCGCGCCCGCGCCGGAAACGCCCGACACCTCGGCCGCCGAGGCGGTCGAACATTTGCTGGCACAGTTGTCGCCGGACGACCGCTGGGTCATCCGGCTGCTGGACCTCGAACAGAAGTCGGTGGCGGAGATCAGCCAACTCACCGGCTGGAGCCGGCCGGCGGTGAAGGTGCGGGCTTTCCGCGCCCGGCACCGGCTGCGTAAGGTGGCGGCGGGCTTTCGCGAAAGGATGTTTCCATGAATGACTTTGACCAACGCTGGCAGGAACTCGCCGCCCAAGCCCGCCGGGCCTCGCCGCCACCCGCGGACGACACGGCCCCGGCCGGCTTCGCCACCCGCGTGCTGGCACTGGCCAAGCCGGCAGCCCCCCCCGACTGGGACGACCTGTGGCTCCGCTGGGCGCGGCAGTCGCTGGCGTTCATGACGGCCTGCGGCGCGCTCATGCTGGCATTGGAATTCTCCGCGCGGCGCCCGCCGACGCTCGGCCGCACGGGCGTGGAGAACACCGTGGCCCAAGTGCTCTGGAAGTTATGAGGAAACAGTCGCGCATCGTCGCCGACCTGGTCGCGCTCGCCCTCGTCAGCGCCTTCGTCGGTGGCCTGATCGGCCGGCGCTGGGCGCGGACGGAACTGGATTCGCGGAACAATCCCGCCAACTGGAACGAACACGTTTCGCGCGAGTTTGAACGCCTCGTGAAACCGACGCCGGAGCAAGGACCCAAGGTCCAGGCGCATCTCGACCGCGCCGTGCGGGAACTCCAGGCGATCCGCCGGGAAACCCTGGCCAAGACCACGAACGTCATCGGCCGCCTCGCCGCCGAGGTGGAAGCCGAACTCACGCCCGAACAACGGCAGGCGTTCCAGGCGATGAAACCCAAGCCGGGCGAACTCGATCTTGAAGTGCTCAACACGACCCCGCCCCGGTAAGCCGGCCACTCGGCGAACCGCGGTAGGCCGCGCCCTTGGATCAGGTGCGACCGAGCGTGAAGCCCAGGCCAAGTTCCAGCTGCGGGGCGGCCACCAGCGGCTGGGCGTCGAAACCCAGTCCGCGCAGGTGGGTGGCGAAGTCCGCGGCGAAGCCATGCAGCGTGAACACACGCTTCGGCGCCACCCGGCGGACAAATTCCACGAGGTCGGGAAAGTCGGCGTGGTCGCTCAGGGGAAACGCCGCGTCGGCCCGGTAGCGATACCGGCAGCCCGGATCCAACGCCCAGCCCGTGGCGATGGCCAGCCGGCAGCCAGGGAACTGTTCGCGTAGCTTCGCCGTGGCCCCGCCCGGCGGCGCGATTACGACATGGCCGGCCGCACCGGCGGGCTTGAGGTGGCGCCACTCGGGAAACTTCTGGCCGAAGCCCTCGTAGATGCGGGTCAGCTTCGCGGCCTGTTCCTGCAACATCACGGGCAGGCCCGCTTCGGCGAGGCAGGCCAGGAGTTCCTGGGCCTTGCCGAGCGAGTATCCCAGCAACACGGGCACTTGATTGTCCGCCAACGTGGCACGGCAAAAGGTCACGATGTCCGCCACGATGCGTTCCGACGGGGGCAGCACATACTCGGGCCGGCCGAAGGTCGTTTCCATCACCAGGGTGTCGGCGTGGACCGGTTCGCACGGCTCCGCGCTGAGGCCGGGACGCAGCTTGAAGTCGCCCGTGTAGAGCAGCGACTCGCCGGCGCATTCGACGAGCGACATGGCGGAGCCCAGCACATGCCCAGCGGGCAGCAGCGTGAGGTGGGCTGCGGGCTCAGCCGGACCGCCGAATTCCGCCAGGGCACGCCGTTCGCGATAGGCGAGGACGTGTTCAGCTCGCTGGCCGCTGACCCGCGCGCGCATGAGTTGCTGGGTGGGCGCGGTGAAGATCACCCGCGCGTGCCGGCCGGTGTGGTCGGAGTGGGCGTGCGAGACGAACGCCAGTTCGTCCGGCCCGACCCGGTCATGCGGGTCCAGCCACAGTCGCAGCGCCGGAAAACGCAGCGCCCCGTTGATGAACTGGAAGTCCAAGGCCGGCACGACCGCAGGCTAGGCCGCGATACCGCCGCGGGTCGATGAAGGAAGGATTCCGAGGCCGGCGATTCCCGAGATAGCCTGGACCAACGCCTCGATTCCAGATCGCAGAGCGATTGAAGGCGTTCAGCGCGGCATGGCCGGTCCGACGACAGTCCGCGGGGGATCAATCTTGCTGACGAACGGGGCCAGCTGAATTGCCAAAGCTCCGGCTGCAAGGACGCACATGCCTAGGCTGAGGCAAACGATCCAAGCAGTGGCATTCTCCAGAAGGCGAAGCTGCACCATGGCCGCCCCCACCAAACAAACCAGGGATCCGACCAAGGCAAAGCCGGTAGCTACCTGAAACAGCGGCAACGGGGTTTCATCCCACCTCCTGAACAGCGCCAACGTCGCCACCAAAAGCAGCCCGCAAGCGAGGCCGGCGACAGCGGCGACCCAGTTCAGGAAGTTTGGTTTCTTCATCGCCCCGCCGGGGTTTCCTACACCGCCACCGTCGCGTCCCGGGGCACGTCCTTCAGGATCTGCGCGATGATCAGGTCGGTGGTCACGCCTTCCGCTTCGGCCTCGAAGTTCGGGATGAGCCGGTGGCGCATGGTCGGGGTGGCGACGGCCGCGAGGTCGTCAAAGCTTACGTTGAACCGCCCGTGGGTGAGCGCCCGGACCTTGCCGGCGAGGATCAGCACCTGGGCGCCGCGCGGGCTGCTGCCGAAGCGCAGGTATTGGTTCGTGATCGGCGCGGCGGTCTCGGTCTTCGGATGCGTCGCGAGCACCAGCCGCACGGCGTAATCCTTCACGTGACTGGCGATCGGCACCTCACGGACCAATTGCTGGAGCGCGACCAGGCCGGGGCCGTCGAGCACCTTGTCCGGCGTGACCTTGCCGCCCTCGGTGGTGCGGTTGAGCACCTCGGTCAGCTCCTCGCGGGTGGGGTAACCGACCACGAGCTTGAAGAAAAAGCGGTCCAGCTGCGCCTCGGGCAACGGGTAGGTGCCTTCCTGGTCGATGGGATTCTGCGTCGCGAGCACGAAGAACGGCTTGGGCAGCGGCCGGTTGGCGCCGCCGGCGGTGACCTGCTTCTCCTGCATGGCCTCGAGCATCGCGGACTGGGTCTTGGGCGTGGCGCGGTTGATTTCGTCGGCGAGGACGATATTGGCGAACACCGGTCCCTTCTGGAACTCGAACGCCCGCCGGCCGTCGGCGCCTTCCATCACGAGGTTGGTGCCGAGGATGTCCGCCGGCATGAGGTCGGGCGTGAATTGGATGCGGCTGAAGCTGAGTTCCAGCACCTCGCTGAGCGTGCGCACGAGCAACGTCTTGCCGAGGCCGGGCACGCCCTCGAGCAGCACATGGCCGCCCCCGAGGATGGCGGTCAGGGTGCCGTCCACGATCTCGTCCTGGCCGACCATCACCTTGCCGATCTCGGCGCGCACGGCGGCGTAGGTTTCACGGAATCGGCTGATCTGTTCCTCGGTGTTCATGGGATAACTTGGCGGCGAGCGTAGGCAGCGGCCCGGACGTGGCAAGCCAAGGCCTGCCGGAGGCAACTCCGCAACGTTGGACCGGTCCGGCCCGCGGTCGTTCCGCCATGCAATGCGAACAGGAAGATTCGGGCGAGGCAAGGTGGGCGCCCGAGCGTTGGCCGAGGAACAGGCACGGCATCACCGCGGAACCGGCCGGATGCCTGTCCCACTTTCCTGCGGCCACGCCTTCCCCGATGGCGCTTCTGTGCGTGCAACCGTGCCTGGCTTCGCCTACATCCGCGGGGCAACTTCATCACCTGATTTACCCATGAGTGAACGCATCGCTGTCGTCGGAGTGGGCCGGATGGGCGCCAACATGGCCCGTCGGCTCAAGGAATGTGGCTACGAAATCACCGCGGTCTTTGATGCCCGCCCGGCCGCGGCGGAGGCCTTGGCCAAGGAGTTGAACTGCGCCAACCCGTTGAAGTTGGCCGACGTCACGGCGTTGGCGGACGTCATCCTGACCGTGGTCACGGATGACAAATCCATGGCGGGCATCTTTGCCCCGAAGGGCGACAGCCTGCTCGTGGGGGCCAAGGGCCGCGTATTCATCAACTGCGCCACGGTGTCCCCCGCCACGCACGTGGCCGTGGAAAAATTGGCCGCCAAGGCCAAGGCGGCTTCGCTGGAAGCCTGCATGGCCTCGTCGATCAACCAGGCGCGGTCCGGCACGCTCTACCTCATGGTCGGCGGCAAGGCCGAGGTGTTCGAGCGGGTCAAGCCGCTGCTCACAAAACTGTCGGATGAAGGCAAGCTGCTGCGTTACATCGGCAAGGCTGGGCAGGCCGCGCAGGTCAAGGCGCTCGTCAACATGGTGATGAACATCAACACCGCCGGCTTGGCGGAAGGGCTCGGCCTGGGTTCGGCCCTCGGGCTGGATCTGAAGGTGCTGATGGAAGTCTTTTCCCAGACGGGCGCCAACAGCCGGGTGCTCGTCACCGACGGCGAAGACATGCTGAACCGGGACCACGCGTGTTTTTTCAGCGCCGCCCATGCCGCCAAGGACAGCGGCATCGCCTACGCCCTCGGCCAGCAGGCCAAACTGGACCTGCCCCTGGCCAAGGCCGCCTTGGGACAGTTCCGGAAGATGGTCAAGGTGGGTCTGGGCGACCTGGACAAATCCGGCGTGGCGGAACTCACCTTCAAGGGCCGTGGCCCGCGGAAAAAGCCCGCCCGGCGCAAGTGATCCGGGCCGGTTCGAATTCGCCAAAATACGCCCAAAGTCCCCGTTTGACTGGTGTTTCTTCGCCAGTAGGGTTGCCCCGTTCTCTGAGGTTTTAGCCTCGGTTCCTCCTGTGCCCGGCAGTCGCTTCTGGCGATTGCCGGGTTTTTGTCTTCCCGGACTGCCGACTCAAGCCGCCCGGGGGGCGGCCAGCCGCTCCGCGAGCCGCTGCGCAGTCACGGTAGCGGCTTCGTCCCGGGGCACTTCAATCCAATCGAGGTCCAGTTGACCGCGAAACCACGTGAGCTGGCGTTTGGCGAACTGCCGGGTCCGCACCTTGACCCACTCGATGGCCTCCATGCGGCTGCTTTCCCCGCGCAGATGTTCCACCACCTGCCGGTAGCCAATCGCCTGCATGGCCGTGCGATTGGATTCCAAGCCCTGCTCCAGCAGGCGCCGGGTCTCCTCGATCAGCCCGGACCGGAACATCAGCTCCACCCGTTGGTCGATTCGCCGGACCAGGTCCTCGCGGGGCCGCAGCAGCCCGAAACTGCGTCCGGCCAAGGTTGGCGCGCGGTCCGGCCAAGCGGCCCGCTGTTCCGAGAACGGGCGTCCGGTCAGGCGAATCACCTCCACCGCCCGGACCACCCGGCGCCGGTTTTCCAAATCAATCTCATCAAAGGTGGGAAGATCCCGGCGCGCCAGCTCGTCCAGCAGCGCCGCCATCGGCAATGCCTCCAGCTCGGCCCGCAAGGTGGGGTTCGGCGGCGGCGCGTCACCGAGGCCGTTCAGCCAGGCATTAAAATAGAGGCCCGTGCCCCCGCACAGGATCGGCACCCGTCCCCGGGCCTGGCAGGACGCGACCGCCGCCGTCGCCAGTTGGACGAACTTCCCCGCATCGAACGGTTCGGTCAGCGCCACGACATCGACCAAGTGGTGCGGGATGGCCGCCCGTTCCTCGGCCGACGGCTTGGCGGTGCCCAGGTCCAGGCCGCGATACACCTGCATCGAATCGACCGAGATGATTTCGCCGCCAACCCGATCGGCTAGCGCCAAGGCCACGGCCGACTTGCCGACGGCAGTCGCCCCGGCGAGCACAATGGGCGCTGGCACAGCCGGCGACATCACTTGGCACCAGCCACGGCGCGATTTTCCGGCCGCGCTTCGGCCCGCCACGACAGCAGGATCAGCAGGCCCACGCCGGTGCAGATGGCGGAATCCGCGATGTTGAAGGCCGGGAAGCCGATTTCGCCGCCGCCCCGCGGACTGACGTAAAAATACAGGAAGTCGATCACGTGCTGCCGGCTCGGCAGCACCCGGTCCAGCAAGTTGCCGCTGATGCCGCCGAAGAGGAGGCCCAAGGCGACCTGGCCCAACGGCCGATGCGCCTCGAAGTGCCGCCGGAAGAACCAGAGCGCCACCATCGCGATCGCCGACACGACGGCCAGCATGCCGTTGTTGTGGCGGAACATGGACCACGCGGCCCCCGTGTTCCCCCAGTGGACGAACTTGAAGAAACCCTCCAGCACCACCCGCTCGTCATGCAGGTCGAGCACCTTGAGCACGACGAACTTCGACAGTTGGTCGGCCAGGAAAATCCCCAGCGCGATCACGCCGATGCGCTGGGAGCCGGTAAGGGAGGGAGCGGACATGTGAATTGGCGCGGCCAAGCTATCCGAGCCGGCCGTCGAGTCGAACGGTTTTCCCGTCGTTGAGCTGAACCGGCCGCCCGGGGCTGGCATCTTCCGGCCGGCGGTGGAACCCTTGCTGCGTCTCCGA
Source organism: uncultured Verrucomicrobiota bacterium (assembly GCA_964602595.1). GTDB lineage: Bacteria > Verrucomicrobiota > Verrucomicrobiia > Limisphaerales > UBA9464 > CAIWAH01. The sequence goes on from CAZRRO010000020.1 coordinate 41,634, forward strand.
GAACAGTTCCTGCCGATGCATCGTTCCTCCAGGTTGGTCGGTTGGTGGGCCGCGCTGGCCGCCGCTTCGCTCCACGCGCACGAATGGCAGCCGCACGCCGGCGGGCGCCTCGCGCCGCTGGCCCCGGTCGCCGGCGCGAAGGCGGTCGGCTTCACCCGCCTGCCCGCGGCGGACCTCGGAATCAATTTCACCAACCGGCTCGCCGACGAACGCAGCGTGACCAACCGCAACCTGCTCTCCGGCGCCGGCGTGGCGTGCGGCGATATGGACGGTGATGGCCGCTGCGACCTGTTCTTCACGGGGCTCGATTCGCCCAACCAGCTCTTCCGCAATCTCGGGAACTGGAATTTCACCAACATCACCGCCGCCGCCTTTCCCGGTTCGCCCGCCGGAGCCGCCGCCAAGCCGGCTCCCAATGACAGCACGGGCGCCGCCTTTGCCGACGTGGACGGCGACGGCGACCTCGACCTGTTGGTCAATGGGCTTCATGCCGGAACCCGCCTGTTCCTCAACGACGGCCAGGGCCGATTCAGCGAGGTGACCGACGCGGCCGGCCTGCGGTCCGCTTCGGGTGGCACCTCGCTGGCGTTGGCCGACGTGGACGGCGACGGCGACTTGGATCTCTACGTCTGCAATTTCCGGCCCGACACGATCCTCGACCAACCGGCCGCCAAGTTCACCGTGCGCCAGGTCGGCAACCGTCCCGTTGTCATTTCGATGAATGGCCGGCCCGTGACGGAACCTGATCTCACCAACCGGTTCGAAGTCGGTGCCGGCGGCAACGTCATCGAGTTTGGCGAGGCGGACGTGCTGTGGTTGAACGACGGGCGCGGCCATTTCACCGCCGCGAAGTGGTCCACCACGTTTCGCGACGAAGCGGGCCAACCCGTGCCCGGCGCGGACCGCGACTGGGGTTTGGCCGCGCAGTTCCACGACTTCGACGGCGACGGCCGCCCGGACCTCTACGTCTGCAACGACCTGCACACCCCGGACCGATTCTGGCGCAACGTCGCGACGAACGGTGTCGCCCAGTTTCAGGCCGTGCCGCTGCTCGCGCTCCGGAACAACAGCACGTTCTCGATGGGCGCGGATTTCGGCGACCTGAACCGCGACGGGCACACCGACTTCTTCACCGTGGACATGCTCGCCCGCAAACGCATCCACCGCGTGACCCAACTCGAAGGCATGGCGCCGCTGCTGCGCCCGCCGGGCGTATTCGACGACCGCGTGCAGTTGAAACGCAACGCGCTCCAGTTGAACCGCGGCGACGGCACCTTCGCCGAGGCCGCAATCCAGGCTGGCGTCGAGGCCAGCGACTGGTCGTGGGGCCCGCTGTTCCTCGACGTGGACCTCGACGGCTACGAGGACATCCTGATTCCCAACGGCCAGGCCCGCGATTTCCAGGACGCCGACGGCGCCGACCGCATCGCCGCCGCCCAGCGTGGGGGCCGTCCGTTGGGGCCCGCCGACATCGCCGGGCTGGTGAAGACGCTGCCGCGTTTCGACACGCCAAACGCGGCCTTCCGCAACCGCCTCTCCGCCGCGCCAGCGAATGACCGTTTCGTGCCCACGTTCGACGACGTGAGCGCCGAGTGGGGATTCGGCGAAGGCAGCATCTCGCAGGGCGCCGCGCTGGCCGACCTCGACAACGATGGCGACGCCGACGTGGTGATGAACAACCTCCAGGCGGGCCCCGGAATTTACCGGAACGAAACCGCTTCGCCCCGAGTCCGCGTCAGCCTGCGCGGCGCCACCGGCAACCGTTTGGGGATCGGCGGGCGCGTCACGGTGCGCGGCGGTGCGGTGCCGGAACAGACGCAGGAAATCCTCGGCGGCGGCCGTTATCTCGGCGGCGATGAGCCGGCGCGAACCTTCGCCACTGGTTCGGCGAAGACGGTGGACGTCACCGTGCACTGGCCTTCGGGACGCGTGAGTGAGTGGCACGGCGTGCCGGCGAACTCCGCGGTCGAACTGGCGGAAACCGCTTCAGGCGAACCCCGGCCGAATCCTGTCCCCACGGCCGGGCCGATGTTTGTGGATGTCTCCGACCGGCTCGGTCACCTCCACGCCGAGGAATCGTTCAATGACTTCGAGCGCCAACCATTGCTCCCGAACCGGCTCAGTGTCCTCGGCCCGGGCGTCACTTGGACCGATTTGAACGGCGATGGGTTTGACGACCTGATCATTGGCTCCGGCCGCTCCGGTCCGTTGGCGGTGTTCCAGAACGACGCCCATGGTGGCTTCCAGCGGCTCGACGCGCCGCCGTTCAACAAACCGCTGGCCCGAGATGCCACCACGATCCTCCCGGCCTCCGGCGCCCTGCTCGTCGGCTCCGCGAACTGGGAGGACGGTTCGACGAACGGCGGGGCGCTGCGTCTCTACGATCCGGCCCGCAAGGTCAGCGGTGAAATCATCGTGGGCCCGGCCTTCAGCACGGGGCCGATGGCATTGGCCGACGTGGACGGTGAGGGCACACCCGAGCTGTTCGTCGGCGGACGCGCGGTGGCCGGGCGCTGGCCCGAACCAGCCGCGTCGCTGCTGCTCCGCAACGTGGGCGGGCGGTTCACCGTGACGCAGCGCTTCGACGCGTTGGGCCTGATCAGCGGCGCCTGCTTCAGCGACGTGGACGGCGACGGCGACAGCGACCTGCTGCTCGCCGGCGAGTGGGGAGCGCTGAAAGTCCTCCGCAACGACGCCGGCAAACTGACCGAATGGAACGCGCCGCTGACCTGGGCCGACGCCGAGGGCATCGCCGGTCGGCCAACCTCACTCGCGACGCTGACCGGACTGTGGAACAGCGTCGTATCCGGTGATTTCGATGCCGACGGTCGCCTGGACTTCGTCGCCGGCAATGCGGGCCTGAACTTCCGCCTGCAGGCCGGCACGCAGGCGCCACGCCGGGTCGTGTTCGGCGACCTTGGCGGCGGCGAGGGCCACGACTTGTTCGAGACGTGGACCGAAGGCGGCCAGGAATGGTCCGAGCGTCCGCTGCCGCCGCTGGCCATGGCGCTGCCGTGGGTGCGGGAACGCTTCCCCAGCCACGCGGCCTTTGCGGCGGCGACGGCCGGCGACATCCTCGGCGAACGTGTGAAGACGGCGCATACCGTCGGGGCGACCTGGTTCGCGAGCACCGTGTTCCTGAACCGCGGCGATCATTTTGAGGCCCGCGCGTTGCCCGCGGCCGCGCAATTGGCGCCGGTGTTCGGCCTCTGTGTTGGCGACTACGACGGCGATGGCAACGAGGACCTGTTTCTCGCCCAAAACTGGGCTGCCGCGGAACCCTTCACCGCGCGCAACGACGCCGGGCGCGGACTGTGGTTGCGCGGCGACGGCCGGGGCGGCTTCACGGCCGACCTGACCAGCGGGGTCGAAGTTTACGGCGACGCGCGGGGCGCCGCCTTGGCCGACTTCGATGCCGACGGCCGCCCGGACTTGGTCGTCGGGCAAAACGCGGCGGCCAGCAAACTGTTCCGCAATGCCGGCGGCAAACCGGGACTCCGGGTGCGCCTGCAAGGTTCCGTGAACAATCCGACGGCGGTCGGCGCGGCCGTGCGCCTGGCCTACGGCGAACGCCGCGGACCCTGGCGCGAGACCCATCTCGGCGCGGGTTACTGGAGCGTGGACAGCCCGGTGCCGGTGCTGGGCAGGGCCGGCGAACCAACCGCGGTTGAGGTGCGCTGGCCCGGCGGAAAACTCACCCTTCATCCCGTGGGACCGGACGCCACGGAAATTCGGGTCACGGCTCCCGAGTGATTCCTGCGGCGCGCGCCCATTCCACCGCCGACCGGGCCGCGTGGGTGCCCGTCGCAAAGCAGCCCTGCATCAGGTAACCGCCGGTCGGGGCTTCCCAGTCCACCATTTCGCCGGCGACGAAGAGGCCCGGAAACCGGCGCACCATCAGCCCGGCGTCGAGCTCCGACCAGCACACGCCGCCGGCCGACGAGATGGCCTCGGCAATTGGCCGCGGGCCGCGCAGCGGGATGACGCAGTGCTTCACGGCGCGCGCAAGCGACAAGGCATCGGGCCAAGTCCGATCCGCCAGCAGCGCGTAGGCGGCGTCGCCGATACGCCAGCGAACAAGCGCCTCTGCGAGGAAGTTGCGCCGCGCCGACTCCATCTTCGCGACCAACCGCTCGACGGTGAAGGTGGGCTTGAAGTCGATCGCGATGGCCGGTTCCGCCATCGCCCGCAGCGCGGCGCCGAGTTGGTAAATCGCACCGCCTTCGAGGCCGTAACGGGTGATCAGGAGTTCGCCGACCGCCACCGTGTCACCGGCGCGGACGTGGATGTTTTTCAGCGGCTTGCCTTCGGCGCGGGCGAGCACTTCGGGCGGCCACTCGTGTTCCCAGCCGCAGTTCGCCGCGGCGAGCGGATGGACCGCCAGGCCCAGCGATTCCAGCAAACCGGTCCACGCCCCGTCGGAACCCGTCTCCGGCCACGAACCACCGCCGAGGGCGAGGATCATGGCATCGGCCGTGGCGGTGGCGCCACTGGCGAAGCCAAGGCGGAACGCCGCGTGAGTGGAACCGGCGCCCTCGCCGGTTTCCGGTTTGGCCGTCTCCCTCGCCCCGCCCAAGCAGGGAGAGGGCTGGGGAGAAGGGTCGCCTAGGGCGGGGGGAACCTCCTCTCCCCGGCCCTCTCCTCCCTCGGGGGATGAGAGGGAGGAGAACGCCGTGGGCGGCTGTGCCACTGCGGGTTCCAGCACCACGAGCCGGTGGTTCATCACGAACGTCACCCCGAGCCCGCGCAGACGAGCCACCCAGCGGCGGAGCAACGGCGCAGCCTTCATCTCCACGGGATAGACGCGGCCGCTGGTAGCCTGGAACGTTTCCACGCCGAGTCCCGCCGCCCACTCGCGCAACGCCGCGGGATCAAAGCCGGCAAGCAGGCGCGGCCAGAGGTCCACGGGCTGGCCGGGACCGGAGTAACGCGCGGCAAAACGGTCGAGCGGTTCGCCGTGGGTGAGGTTAAGCCCGCCCCGGCCGGCGACGAGGAACTTCCGGCCGACGGAGGGCTTGCCCTCGTAGAGCATGACCCGGAGGCCGGCGGTCGCGGCGACTTCCGCCGCGCGCAAGCCGGCCGGGCCGCCGCCGATCACGGCGAGTTGGGAGTGGGCGGGCAAAGGTGGCTAGCGTTTGAGTTCACCTTCCGAGAGTCGGTTAACGAAACTGACGAACGCAGCGATCGTCTCCCGTTGGGTGGCGGTGAATAGTTGGTAGCGATACTTCCGCGGTCCCGCGATGTAGTAGCTCAAGCAATTCGGTTCCTCGCCCGTTCGCAACCAATAGCTCATGTAGGCAGGCAAGTAATAGGTGAAGCCCTTGTCGTCGAGGAAGCTGAGTCCGCCGACGCCTCCAAACTTTTCAATCCACTCATCCCTGACCTCCCACCAGTGCTGGTCCGTATCCAGTCTCCGCGCCTGTTTGCGCTCCCGCATCGAGCCGTAATGATCAATGACCCACGTTTCGTGCAGGCTGACGCCGTGGCCACGGAGAATCGCGCCGAAGTCCCTGCGGATTCGTGCGAGCAACTCGCGCGCTTCCGGATCGTTGGGATTCGGCTTGGAATGCATATGGGGCGAAAATGCCAGTGGCGGACGCCAAGTTAAGGCACTGATTGCTCGTCGGCATAGACTTCCCAACTCACCGGGATCCCAAGATTTCCGAGGATCAGCATTTGCTCGGCGGTGAGGGATGGCCCGCCTTGGCCGTTGGATGTCCAAAAGCTGAAGATATCGAGGTGACACCCAGCAGCATGGAGCGCGGCCACCGCCTCCCCCTTGCCATCCAGTTTGGCCAAGATGAAACCGATATGCTCTTCGGTGTCCTGCGATTCCATTGAAGACTCGGTGGAAAGAAACCAGCCGTTTTGTTTACGTGTCAGTTTGCAGATAGAATAGGCGTCGCCCGTGCGGAAGGAATCGGTCGGTTCAAGGCCGAGCGTCTTGGAAATCTTTTCCGGATCCACCTCGTCGGAGACGATTCGCAGCGTCGAATAGGTTCTGGTGCACATTGGAGGTGGGCGTCTCAGCCGCCGTCATTGGATTCAGAGTCTGACCGGACTTCAAGCATGCCGCACCGCCAAATGTGCGGTCACCGCACGACCGCACGACCGCCGACCGGAGCGCTTGCCGGCGCTGGGATGGCGCCTGCAAGTGGCGAACGAATCTTGGCACTCCGGGCGCTTAAGGGCTGACGCGCCGCGGCCGATGCGGGAAAAAGGCCCGACGGCAATTCAACCCATGCCCAACACGCTCCCTTATCGGACCAACGGTCCGGCGCCGGACCGCCGAAACCTCATTTGCGGACTACTGGCACTCGCGTTGTCCGGCCCGGCCCAGGCCCTCGACGACGTGCCCGAAGGCGCGCTGCTCTGGTTGCAGGGCTTCGACGGCAATCCCCCGACCCCGGGCTTCCGGGTGGACGGCACCGTGCTGCTGCGATCGGTGGACGACATCGCGCACATCGGCATCAACCTTAGCTCGGGCGCCATCACGAACTCCCCGACCGGCGAAATCCGCTCCGAGGTCGGCGTCTCCGGCGCCCGCTTCATCAACGGTTCCGTGATCAACCAGGGCCTCGTTCGCCTCGACAGCCTGACCACGTTCGGCGCTGCCAACGCGCGCTTTGAGAACGCGGGCCGCTTTGAGGTGGGTTCCGGGGCCCGCGCCCAGTTCACCGGCAAGGGCGGCCGTTTCGCCCAGTTGGGCGGGGAACTGACCGTGGGTGACAGCGGCTTCGAGCTTTACGACGGCCAGTTTGAATTCTCCGGCGGCGTGGTGACCGGACAGCCGCTGTTTTTCCGCACGGCCGTGAAAGGCCCCACTGCCGGCCAACCGTTCCGGCCGCGGCTGGTGGGGCCCAACGGGAGCTACGAAGGTCCGCTGGCCGCCGGGTTGCACTTGCGGGCGTTGAGTGCGGTCGGCTTCGGCGGCGACACGGCGGTCACGCTCATCGGCGCCGGCGAACTGGCCGGGCATCTGGAAACCGCGTCCTTCAGCGGCGGCACCGTCCGGATCGCCGCAGCGGCGGGCACGTTGCGGGTCCTAGCCGGGGGCCAATTCACGGTGGGTGTCCCCACGCTCCTGAGCGGCAACTGGGTCAACGAAGGGCAACTGCAACTGGGTGGCGACCTGACCGTGAACAACGGCGCGGGCACGGCGACGAATCGGGCCGGCGTGCGCGTTTCACCCGGGCGCACCTTGGCGTTCCAAGGCGGCTTCCGCCATGAGGCGGGTGAACTCGGCCTGCTGGGCGGCACCGTGGCTGCACCCGGCGGTTTCACCGTGGCGGCGGCGGCTGAGGAATTGGCCGGGGAGATCCGGGGCAGCGTGACCAACGCGGCGGCGGTCACCCTAAGCCAGGCCTTGGGCGGGCTGCGGGTCGTGGGACCCTGGGCCAATCAGCCGGATGGCGTGATGCGCTGGGTCTTGTCGGAACCCGAGCTGGAGGAACCGATGCTGACGGTCTCGGGCCTCCTCGCTGCGGGCGGAGAAGGCCGGGTGGAACTGGAAAGCGGTTTCGTTCCGCCGTTGGGAGCACGGTTTCCGTTGGTCCGTTTCGGGGCATTCAGCGGCCATTTTTCGGGCTTCAGCCTGCCGCCGTTGCCCGCCGGGACATTCTGGAACCTGGAGCGGCGGGCCGACCGGTGGGACCTGCTGGTCCAAGATGAACCCGCACCGGGAACCCTGCGCATGACGTCGGGCGACTCCGGGGAAGTCCTGGAACTGACCGGGACGCCGGGCCCGTCGGCGACGCTGTTTCAGTCGGCCGACCTGATCACTTGGATTCCGGTCCGGACGGAAGTGCCGTTCTCCGGCCACCTGAGCTTCCCGGTGGCGGCCGGACCAGGAGCAGCACAGTTCTCCCGCGCCACGGTCACGCCGTAGCGCCGACCGCAGCTGGGTCGAGCGGCGTTCGCCGATTCTTGTGGGCTTCGATGGCGCACGCCTGCCCCACCGCGGTCAGTTCCGGGCAGCCGTCGCGGTTCTCCCCCATTAACAGGCAGTCGGCCCCCGATAAACGGCGCATGGCCCGCGCTGTGTCGTGTCCATCGCCTTCCGTGATAAACAGAGCGAACCACCGACATTAGAACCACTCGCTCAACCAATCTGCCTATGCTCCATCGTCCGACGCCCCTCCTCCGCAGCCTCACCTCACACCGGAGACGATTTGCCGCCCTGGCTGGTGCACTCCTGGCGGCACTCTCGTTCGAGGTCGCCGCCATCGACTGGTATGTGCCGAAGCCGGAATACTCCATCGCGCGCAACTGGAACGAGCGCATCCTGGAAGGCATCCGGATGGACACGCCGCATCCTCCGGTTCACGCGCGGAACCTGTTCAGCTTCTCGGTCTGCATGTATGACGCTTGGGCGGCCTTCGATACGAACGCCGTCGGTTTTGTCTATCGCGGGAAACATACCGCCCCGGATGTCGCCGCCGCGCGCCGCGAGGCCATCAGCTACGCGATGTATCGGATGATGCTGGAACGACACGCCTACTCCCGCACCGCCACCAACCAGGCGACGGCGAACCCCGCGTTCATGACGGCCTTGGGCTATGATCCCGAGAATGTTTCCCGCGACACGTCCACGCCCGCCGGTGTCGGAAACAGCATCTACGACGCGGTCTCGGCGTGGTTCATCAATGATGGCTCGCGGCAAACCAACGGCGTGCCCTATCCGACTGCCAATCCGCCCGGTCCGACTTATCCCGATTATCCCGCGGGCCATCCCCGCCGGTATAATTTTCTGAACGGGCCGATGAATCCGGCCTTCCCTGGCATCACCCACGACGGCACTAACACCCTGGTGAATGTGAATGTCTGGCAACGGATGTTTGTAACCAATTCCATTGATCAGAACGGCTTTCCTCAGCCTCCCCTCCAGGGTTATGCGGGGAATCAATGGCTTTGGGTGCGTCCGTTCTCACTGAGCCGAATGGACGAGAACAAACCTTGGATTGATCCCGGTCCGCCGCCTTATCTGGGCACCGCCACTCACCAGGAGTTCCTGGAGAACCTCGTCGCGGTGATCCGCGCCAGCAGCCAGTTGACGACCGCCGACGGTGTGATGGTGGACATTTCGCCCGCAAGCCTTGGTAACAACACCCTCGGTGCGAATGACGGCTCGGGTTACACTGCCAATCCGGTCACCGGTCAGCCCTACGCTTCCAACAACGTTTTGCGCGGGGACTACACGCGCGCGCTTACGGAATTCTGGGCGGATGGCCCCTCTTCCGAAACGCCTCCCGGCCACTGGAACTCGATTGCGAACCACGTTTCCGATGACATGGTCGCCGGCTCGATTCCCCTCCGCGTGGGTGGAACCGGTCCCGTGGTGGACCGTTTGGAATGGGACATCAAACTCTACTTCACCCTGAACGCGTCTCTGCACGACGCGGCCTGCGCGGCCTGGAGCGTCAAGCGTTACTACAATGGCTGGCGTCCGCTCAGCGCCATCCGTCATTGCGGCGGTCTCGGTCAATCCAGCGATCCCAATCTGCCCTCCTATCACACCAACGGCTTGCCCTTGGTTTCCGACCTGATCGAACTGGTCACGGATGCCACCGTGAATTCCGGCCGTCACGCCGGACTCACACCCGGCAAGATTGCAGTCCTTTCGTGGCCCGGTCAGCCCGAGTTCCCCGCCGAACAAACCAGCGGTGTGAAGTGGGTTCATGCGGATGAATGGATGACGTATCAGAAAAAGACCTTCGTGACTCCCGCCTTCCCCGGATACATTTCAGGTCACAGCACTTTCAGTCGTTCCGCCGCCGAGGCGATGACCGCCTACACCGGCTCCAAGTGGTTTCCGCATGGTCTCGGCACCTACCTGCTCCCCAGCCTCGTAAATGAGGTCGGCCCATCGCAACCCGTCACGCTCCAATGGGCCTCCTATTACGATGCCGCCGACCAGGTGGGCCTCTCGCGCATCTGGGGTGGAATCCACCCGCCGGCGGACGATCTCCCCGGCCGGCGTGTTGGTTCGCAGGTCGGCAAGGGGGTGTGGGCACTCGCGCAAAAATTCTTCGATGGTTCGGTCGCCAACGCCGAGATCAGTGTCGCCAGCCGTCCGCTGGCCGACGGCAACATGGAACTTCGCTACAACGCGGTGCGCGGGCTCTTCTACAAAGTTCACAGTGCGGCAAACGTGGCGGGTCCCTACGCTGCCGGTGCCAGCGCGGCCGCCTTGGAGGCGTCCGTCGCCAGCACAAATGCACCAACCGATGGCCAGTTGTTCTTCCGTGTCTCCTCGTCGCTCAATCCTTGAGCGGCCCCAAGTGAGTCTGCAGCCGGCGGTGCGGTGCCCTTGGGCGCCGCACCGCCGAGCGTTTGCCGGCGCCTTCACGCTCATCGAACTGCTCGTCGTCATCGCCATCATCGCGATCCTCGCCGGCATGCTCCTGCCGGCGCTCAGCAAGGCCAAGAGCAAGGCGCAACGCGTCACCTGCATGAACAACCTCCGGCAGATCGGGCTGGGGTTGCGCCTGTGGGCGGACAACAACGAGGGGAAATATCCTTGGAAGGTGGACCAGGCCCAGGGCGGCGGAAAACCCAATGGGACCGGCACCAACCGGGTGAACTTCCAGCTTTCCCTCGCCTCCAACGAACTGTCCGCCACGAGAATTCTGCTCTGCCCGAACGATGTCCGGAAAGTGCGGGCTACCAACTTCGCCAGCCTCGCGCAGACCAACATCAGCTACGCCCTGTGCCATGAGGCCGATGACAAACGTCCCCGGGTGATCCTGGCGACGGACCGCGGGATCAGTGGTTTCGACTTCACGGGCCTCCCGAACAACATCAACTGCTTCATCCTCTATTCGCCCGACACCGGTGCCCGCACCGCTAAATGGCGCCGGGACGTCTGCCACGGGGCCAATGCGGGAATTGTCATCTTGGGCGACGGCTCGACCCAGCAACTCAACGACAACCGCCTGGTGCAAACGCTGCTCGGCTACGATCCGGGCACGGAAACCGACGAGGGAAACCTTCAGTTCTATTATCCCTGACCGGCGGCAAACCGGCCCCACTCGGATGGGCGCGAACCTTTCGCAGCGTGCTACCGGAGTTGTTCCGCCAACCGCTCGCCCAACTTGGCGGCCTCGGCGACTGGCCGCCGTCCTTCGGCCCGGCGCGGTTCGGCGTCGCGGTAGCTGGCCACCCGTAGGTCCACTTGGTGCCCCAGCACGCGGGCATAGGCAGCCACGGGGCTCTGGCAACCGCCGCCCATGCCGCGCAGGAAGGCACGTTCGGCCGTGACCGCGACGAAGGTGTTGCGGTGATTCAGTGACGCGACGACCGAATTCACCTCGGCATCATCGGACCGGGTTTCCAAGCCCACGGCGCCTTGGCCCACGGCGGGCAGCATTTCCTCAGGCTCAAGGATCGTGGCCATCACGCCGGCCGGCGGCGCCTTGAAGCCGGCCAACTGTTCCGGGGTCAGCCGCGGGTCCAGGCGAAGATCGCCCTTCGGCCCGATGAAAAACTGGAGCCGCACCAGTCCGGCGGCGGCGAGCACGGTGGCGTCAAAGGAGTCGTCTTCGGTCAGCTTGCGCAGCCGGGTGTCCACGTTGCCGCGGATTTCGACCACCTGCACGTCGGGCCGGGCCGCCCGGACTTGCGCCGCCCGTCGGGTGCTGCTGGTGGCAACGATGGCGGTGGGAGGAAGCCCTTCGAGTCCGGCGTGGGCGGTTCCGAAATACGGCGCGCGGCCAGCCGCCGGCGCGGAACGTCGGGCGGCGAAGGCGGCGTCCCGGAACAACAGCACGTCGCGCACGTCGGCCCGGGCCGGCGTGGCGGTCAGTTGCAACCCGTCAGGCAGTTCAGTCGGCAGGTCCTTGAGGCTATGCACCGCGAGGTCGGCCTCCTTGGCGAGCAGCGCGACTTCGAGTTCCTTGGTGAACAATCCCTTGGGTAGGGTCTCGCCCGGCTGTCCGAGCGCGGCGGCCTGCAGCTTGTCGCCGGTGGTCTTGATGATGTTCAGCTCGAACTGCCGGTCTGGCCACAGGTGGCGCAGGTCGGCGAGCACGTTGTTGGCCTGGGCGAGGGCCAGGGCGGAGCCGCGGGTGCAGAGAATGAATGGGCGGGACACGGGAAATTCTTGGATTCAATTGGGCTGCGACCGCGAGGCGACCGGGGGCCAACCTCCGGCCAGGCGGGCCATCAGTTGGGTGGCCCGGTCACGGATGATCGTTTCGCAGCGCACCAGTTCCTCGCGCCGGGCCAGGAGATGGCCGTCGGCGGTCGTGCGCAGGTCGTCCATGTCGGCCAGGAATACGCCCGGCAGCGCGCGAACCGCGGGATCGATGTCCCGGGGCACGGCGAGGTCGATCAATAGCAGCGGGCGGGGCGACCGATGGCGTTGGAGGCGGTCGAGCCGGACCGGGTCCAGGACGTAGTGCGGTGCGCGGGTGCTGCTGATGACGACGTCCACACCGGCGAATTCCTGCTCCCACGCGTCGAACCGGATCGCCTTCCCGCCGAGTTCGGCGGCCAGCGCCGCGGCCCGGTCGAAGGAACGGTTGCTAACGATCAGGCTACGGGCGCCGCGACTGAGCAGTGCCCGGGCCGTCTTCTCGCTGGTGTCACCCGCGCCGATCACCATAACGTCCCGCTGCGACAGGGGGCCGAGGATGGATTCGGCCAATTCAACGGCCACCGAAGCCACGCTGGTCTGCCCACGCTGGATGCCGGTTTCGGTGCGGATCCGTTTGGCGACTCCGAACGCCGTCTGGAAGGCTTGGTTCAGCAGCCGTCCCGTGTGCCCGGCCGCCAGGGCGGTGGCGTAAGCCTGTTTCAGTTGGCCCAGGATTTCCGTCTCCCCGAGCGCGAGGGAATCGAGTCCCGCGGCCACGCGGAACAAATGTTCCAAGCCGGCTTGTTGCGGATGCCGGAACAGGTCGCCGGCCTCGGCACGGCCGGCCTGCCGGTCCGCCTCAAGGAAGCCGACCAAAGCATCGGCCGCGGTGGCCAAGGGCAACGGGGTGGCGGCATACAGTTCGACCCGGTTGCAGGTGGAAACGAGGACCGCCTCCTCCGCCAGGCCGGCCACCCGCAGCCGGTCCAGTGCCGGTGCCAGCTCGCGTTCGCCGTAGGCAAAACGCTCCCGTAGCGCCACGGCGGCGGTGCGATGGCTGAGCCCGACGGCGATGAAGTTCACCGAGCCTCCCTGCGAAAACGAACCGGCGCGCCCCGGCGGGTGCGAATCCCACCGGAATCCACCCGCGCCGCAGCAACGGCGGACAGGCGAAGGGCATCGAAATTGGACCGGGGCGGCAACGGCACGGCGCAAGCCTAGGAAACCGCCCGGGGATTGTCCAAGGCGACCTCCGGACCGGGTCGTGCCGACGCGCGTATCCCGCGGACCGATAGTCGGTTCCCGTTGGTTGACCCCTCCCGGCTCCGTCCTTACTGTCCGCGCGGCGATGGCGGTCACACCACTTAACCGACCCGACAGCGGACGCGACGGCAACCCGCTGCCGCCGTCCTTGGCAAATTGGGAATCCATCGTGGGGCCGGTGCATCCGTTCCTCGACCGGGTCACCCGCCGGCTGCACGAGCAGATCGCCAGCTTCGACCCGGAGATCGCCGAATACGCCCGGTATGCCCTCGACAATCAGGGAAAGCAGCTGCGCCCCGCGTTGGTTGCGCTCGCCGGCAGCACGGTCGGCGAATTGAACGACGACTTGGTCACCGTCGCGGTCGTGATCGAGATGGTTCACCTCGCGACGTTGGTGCACGACGACATCATGGACGGCGCCGAATTGCGCCGTCGCCGACCCACCTTGGCCGCCCAGTGGGGAAATGAGGTTTCCGTATTGCTGGGCGATTGCCTGTTTGCCCATGCACTGCGACTGGCCGCCGGCTTTCCCACGCCGGCCGTCTGCCGGGCGGTCTCCGAGGCCACGCTGCAGGTCTGCACCGGTGAAATCCTCCAGACCCATCGCCGCCGCCGGTGGACCGTCGGCCGGGAGGAGTATTTCAAGGTGCTGGAGATGAAGACCGCCGAACTGTTTGCGCTGGCGTGCGAACTCGGGGGCTTGCTGGCCGGTGCCACCGCCCCCCAACAGGCGGCCCTGCGCCGGTATGGCCTGAAGTTGGGCACGGCCTACCAGGTGTATGACGACTGCCTTGACCTCTACGGTTCCGAGCGGGTTGCAGGCAAGTCCTTGGGCACCGATTTGGCCACCGGCAAGCTGACCTTGCCATTGCTGGCGTTCCTGGAGCGGGCCGGTCCGGCGGACAGGGCGGAAATGCTCGGCTGGCTGGAGCGCTGGGATCCAAGCTACTTTGTCGGCGTCCGGGCACTGCTCGAACAGCACGGGGCGCTGGACGAATCCGTGAAGGTCATTTCGGCCCTGCTGGACGAGGCCCGCGCGGCGCTGGCGGGCTTGCCGCATCCGGGACCGGTGCGCGCGCTCGATTCTTTGACCGGATTTTTGTTTCAACAAACGGCCGCCCTCGGTGTCTGACCGGTCGTGACCGCCGCCTTCATGGAGTCCATGCCCTCTTCCCTGCCTTCGCGCGGGGCGGTTCCCGTGGAGGAACCCGGAGACCGCGCCTTGGTCGCCCAGGCGCAGGCGGGCGATACGGATGCCTTTGAACAGCTCATCCAGCGGCACCAGCAGCGCATCTACGGGCTCTGCTACCACCTGACGAGCAATCACGAGGACGCCAACGACCTGGCCCAGGAAGCCTTCGTCAAGGCCTGGAAGGCGCTCCGCAACTTCAAGGGTGATTCCAGCTTCTACACGTGGATCTACCGGATTGCCTACAACGGCACCCTGAACCACCTGAAGCAACGCCGGAACCGCACACCGCACCTGAGCCTGAATGACCTAGATGCCCGGGCGGAACACGACGCGGAGTTGGTGGAACTGGTGTCGGACCGCACCCCGCGCCGCGATGCCGGCTTGACCGAGTTGCAGCGGCATTTGAACGAAGCCCTGCTCCGCCTGTCGGAAGAACATCGAACGGTGGTCACGTTGCACGACATCCAAGGACTTCCCCACGAGGAGATTGCCCGCATCATGGAATGCAATCCTGGCACCGTCCGTTCGCGCCTTTATTATGCCCGCCAGCAATTGCAGGCGTGGCTCGCCGAGTTCAGGAAGTAAGCCATGAGTCAGTCACCCGAAGAATTCGAAGACGTCCGTCGTTTGCTGTCCCTCAAACGCCACGAAATCCCGCCGCCGGGCTATTTCGACCGATTTTCTGGCCAAGTGATGGCCCGGATCGAGCGCGAGGAAGCGTTGGCCGCCCAGCCGTGGTGGGCTTCGCTGTTTGCCTCGCTGGGCTGGCAGCGCCTCCTGGCCGCAGCCAATCTGGCCGCCCTGGCAGGCGTCGGCATCATCGGGGTTACCTTGGTCAATTTGCGCGACGACGAAGTGCCAGACGCGGAACATTTCTCGGCGCTCCAACTGGAGGAGGGCGGCACCTGGGGAACCTTGCCGGCCAGCGCACCGGTGCCCGGCAGTGTCGCCCTGTTTGGTTCAGCCGGGCAGGCTCGCGGGCCGGGCGTGGTGCCGGTTGGCTATTCGGTGCCCGCGGAATTGGGCGGCACCAACGAATCTGCGGTGCCGGGCCAAGCGTTTGCCGTGCCGTCGAGGAATGACCGGCAGATGCGGTTTTACCTTCGCGAATAACGGCCGGAATTTCGGCCATCCAAAAACAAAAACGCCCGCCAACTTGGCGGGCGTCTGGTTTTCGGCTTTCCCCATGGGGCGACGTCACTGCGCCGGCACGAAGAACAGCGTCAGTTTCAACTCCGGCAGCGGGATTTCGAGGCGACCGATGTCGTTGATACCACTGTCCCGCACCTCTTTCTTGCCGCCCTGCTCCATGGTGATCAGGTAGCGACCGCCAGAGCGCACCCAAGTGCCTTCCGCAGTGAGGGCCGCCAAGCCTTTGCCGTCCTGGCCACCCAAGGCCGAAAAGTAACGGCGAGCGAGCGAGAGCGGGTCAACGGCGCTGGCCGCGGCACCCGATGCCGCCGGGGTCGGCGTGAGCGGAGCACCGCCCCGCAGCCCATAGCGGCGGGCCAAGGCGGGATCCATGCCAGCAGGCCCCGGCGCAGCGGCCGCTTCCGTGGCTTCGCCTTCGGCGGGCGGCTTTGGCAATTCCGGCATCGGCACGGTGAGGACAAAGCGGCCGTCGGGATAAGCCACTGCGGTGGCATTCTTCAGGAAGGTGCCGACCACCGAACGGACGTTGCGGAGTTCCGCCGGCGCGAGGTTGGCGCGCTTGCGGCGGGCGTCGATGATCGTGGGCGTCACATCCGCCCGCCAGCGGCCGAGAATCTTCTCGTCGTCGAACAGAGGGCTCTTACCCGTTTCGAGGTAGGTCTTGAAATCCTTCAGGTCGAGTTTGGCGAGCACGTCCTTCACGTCGGCGCTGGCGAGCAATGCCTGGGTTTGCGGATGGTTGTGAATCGCCGTCAGGCCCGACTTGTCGTCCAGCAGCTTGAGGTATTCGGCGTCACCGAGGACGGCCGTCAGTTCGGGGCGTTCCATCAATGCCAGCAGCGGCGGATACGTGAGGAACCGGGCGCGCACCGCGGGATTCTCGTGGATGAAGCCCAGCAGATTGACGATTTCGTAGCGCCCGGCCGGAGTGGAGTCCAAGGCGGCGAAGGCCCGGTCCCAGCCGGTGCCGGCCATGTCGTTGCGGATCTGGGTGACCAACTTGGCCGGGGCGACTTCCAACGATTCGTTCGAGACTTGGGTAGTCAGGTAACCTTGGGAATAGATCGGCTTCCCTGCCGCGAAGAACAGGATCACCCCGGCCAGCATGCCCACGAACAGGCCCAGCGCCTTGTTCATCTTCTCGAACTGGTCCCGCGTGACGTCGTCTTCGCGATACTTGAAGTGCAGTTCCACCGGCTTATGGGCGGCGAATCCCGCGCCGAAGAAGATCAGCCAGACCACCAGGAAACCCAGCGTCGCCGGCAGGCCGTAGAGCCACAGGGGGTTGCTGGTGGTCATCTTGGCAATGAGTGGCGTGAGGACGCCGCCGAGGGCCGAGGCAACCGCCAGGCCAATCAGCACTCCCAGGAGCGAAACCAGCGAACGGATGGCACCGGTTTGGAATCCAATCGCGGCAAAGCCGCCGACCAGCACGATCGCAAGCAACCAGATGAACATAGGCGCACGCTATTAAGCATGTTCCATGCGTGCACGCCGAAAATTTCCGGAAAACTGTCCCATGAATCCACCGCCCCAACCGTCCGGCATCCTGCCGGGTTCCTTGACTTGCCCCCTCCCTTGGTCCGTAGCTTACCGCCCGATGATTCGTTGGCTCCTACGCCTCGCCCTGTTGCTGGTCTGCGTCCTGGCTTTGCCGCACCGCTGCCCGGCGCCCATCATTTACCGCGCAGGCGAAGGCTGGACTTACGAACCGGTCGGCGGCGACGGCGGCAAGTGGCGGCGCAACCGCGCGAAGGAGCAACTCCAAGTTGCCAAGGACCTGTTCGAGCAGAAGCAGTATCGCACCGCCCTCAAGGCCGCCCGCCGCGTGGTCACTGTCTGGCCGCTGTCCGACTACGCCGGTGAGGCCCAGTATTTGGTCGGCCGTTGCTACGAGGCCCGACGGATGGATGAGCGCGCGTTCAAGGAATACCAACGCGCCCTCTTCAACTATCCGAAGCTCGCCAGCTACGACGAGGTGCTGAAGCGTCAGTTCGACATCGCCACCCGCTTCCTCAACGGCCAATGGTTCAAGCTCTGGGGTTACATTCCCTTTTTCCCGTCCATGGAGAAGACGGCCCAGCTGTTCGATTCCGTCCAACGCAACGGCCCCTTCTACGACACCGGCCCCAAGGCCCTGATGAATGTCGGCGCCGCCCGGGAGAAGCAGAAGGACTACCCGAAGGCCGTGAAGGCCTACAATAGCGCCGCCGACAAATACTCCGACCGTGATGCTGTGGCGTCCGATGCGCTCTACAAGGCGGGCATGGCTTGGTTCAAGCAGGCGAAGCAGGCCGAATACGACCAGTCCATTGCCGGCAACGCCATCGGCACCTTCCAGGACCTCGGCGCGCTGTATCCGCAGGACAAGCGGCTGCCCGAAACCCAGACACTGATCGCCGAGATGCGGGCGGAACAGGCCCGTGGCGCTTTTGAGACGGCTAAGTTCTACGAACGCAAGAAGCGTTACCAAGGCGCCGTGGTCTACTACAACGAGTCGCTGCTGCGCGACCGCAACTCGCCGTTCGCCGAACAGGCCCGCCAGAAGATTGAGGAACTGAAGCCGCGCGCCGAGAAACAGCAGAAGAAGATTGCCGACTTCGAGGCGGCCATCACCGCGTCCCGCGCCAAGAACGGCGGCACCAACCAGGTTCCCGACCAAGCGAAGGAACCCGCCCCCGCCAAGGCCCCATGAAGCGCAGGTTGCAGCTCGCGTTAACCTCGTGGTTCTTGCTCCTATTGGGAGCGGGCTGCGCCTATCGCTTGGGCCCGACGAACGGCAGCGATGCACGCAGTCACAGCGTCCAAGTTCAACTCTTCCCCAACCGCACGCTGGAACCGCGCCTGAGCGAGCCCGTCGCGCAGGCCCTGCGGCGCCAACTCGCGCAGGAAGGAACCTATCAACTCGCCAGCCGGGGCGACGCCGATGTCTTGGTGTCCGGTGAGCTGGTCCGCTACGAACGGCGCCCGGTCAGTTTCCAGCCCAACGACATTCTTCAGGTCCGCGATTACGAAATTCGTCTCACTGCCCAGGTGAAGGCCGTCCGCAATTCCTCCGGCGAAATCCTGCTCGACCGGCAAGTCTTCGGCCGAACCCTGATACAATCTTCCGATGATCAAGGCAGCGCCGAACGCCAGGGCGTGCCGCTGGCGGCCGACGATCTCGCCCGCAATATTACGTCGCTGCTGGTGGACGGGAAGTGGTGACCCACCGGGCACGGCCCAATTTCCCATGCCCCAACGAGCCCTCTCCCGGTTGCTGTTAAGTCTGGTCCTGGGTCACTGGCCTTTGGCCATTTCCACCCTCGCCGCCGATTGGCCCCAGTGGCGGGGACCGAACCGCGACGGCTTCACTGCTGAGACTCTGCCCGCCAGCTTTTCCACCGCGCCGAAACAGCTCTGGCAGATTCCCGTCGGGCACGGTTACGCCGGCCCGGTCGTTGTGGGCCAGCGTCTGCTGCTGGTCGCCGAGGCCGCGGGGCAGGAAACGGCCCACTGGCTCGACACCGCCACCGGCCAGGTGCTGTGGGCTGTGCCGGTGGGCGAATCCTATGCCGACGAATTTGAACCGGGGCCGCGCTGCGTCCCCGTGCTGGATGGTGACCGTGCTTACACTCAGAGCTGCCGGGGAGAATTCCGCTGCTTGGACCTCAAGGACGGTTCCACCCGCTGGCGCTTCCACTTTCGCGACTACGGCGCCACGTGGTCCGAGGAAAAGAGCGGCGGCGTGGGAGCCGCCAACCGACGCGGCAACAGCGGTTCCCCCGTTATCCTGGGCGACCGCGTTCTGGTTCAAATTGGAAGCGCCGACGGCGCGGGCCTCGCCGCGTTCGACAAGCTCACGGGCAAACTGCTCTGGAAGACCGCCAATGACCTGGCCACCTATTCGTCACCCGTCGTCAGCACATTGGCGGGTCGGAGCCAGTTCCTGAGCGCCACCTGCGAAGGATTGCTCAGTGTGGCCCCCGAGGACGGTCGCGAACTTTGGCGGCTGCCGTTCAAGACCTACGCGAACCGAAACGTGCTTACGCCGATCGTCGCGGACGACACGGTCTATTTCGCCAGCCATTCGACCGGCTTTCGCGCCGTAAAGGTTACCCGCGACGGCGATGGACTCCGCGCATCCGACGCCTGGCTTAACCGTGACCTGAAGCTCAATCTCTCCACGCCCGTGCTGGTCCGCGGCCATCTCTACGGACTTGGCCCGGCTAAAAATTACGTCTGCCTCGACGCCGCCACCGGCACGGTCCGCTGGTCGCAGCCGGGATTCGACGCCGTGGCCTCGACCGTCACCGACGGCCAACGCCTGCTGGTGACCAACGATAAGGGCGAAGTGCTCCTGCTCGCGGCCAACCCGGAACGGTTCGAGGAACTCGGCCGCTTCCAGGCCACCGGCAAGACGTTCAGCCATCCCGCCCTGGCCGCCGGCGTCCTCTACCTACGCGACAGCCGGGTGCTGACCGCCTACCGGTTGCCCTGAGGAACGGTTGCTGGCCCTCGCAAGCGGTTTGTTGGAATCCGCCACCAAGCTGCCGGGCATGCGTCCCACGCTCCCCGGACTTTCCGCTTGTCCAATTACGTTCCGCCAAAGGCGGAAATTTTTCCGTGATGAATTGGCCGGGGCTTGGTCGGAAAGTGCGATTGCCCCATTTTATTCTGGCCGTCCAAATATGAAGCACAGGGTTGAGATTAGTTTGGCCTTCAGCGGCGGCGCCGTGTTGGCCACGCTGTGCACTAGCTTCGTGGTGCTCCGCTGGCACAAGGAGCAATCCCTGCTTCTCTGGACACAATCGGTGGACAACCCGCTACGGACGATTTCCCAACTCCAGCGAGACCAACCGGGCGAGGCCCTTCGCCACCTAGAGCGACGTCTCCCGGGCCTCGTGATGTCCGTGCACAGTTTCGGTCGTAACGCCAAAACGGATTCGGCTCTGCGGTCGGTCAAGGAGCTCTACGACGAGACCGGCAGACCCATCCCGCCGGAAATCGCTCCCATCCTGTCAGCGCATTGAGACGCGCTTTCCGCTTTGCACTTGGCGCGCCGGCCCGTTCCCTTACGGCCTTCAATGAAGCTGCTGGTCCTCGGTTCGGGCGGCCGTGAACACGCCCTGGTCTGGAAACTCGCGCAGTCGCAGCACGTCACGCAGATGTTCGTGGCACCCGGCAATGCCGGCACCGCTGCCGAACGTCTCGCCGCCAACGGCGCTGCGGTGCAAAACGTGCCCATCGGCGCCGAGGACATTCCCACGCTCGTCGCGTGGGCGCAGGCGAACCGGCCCGAATTCACCGTGGTCGGCCCCGACGGCGCGCTCGGTGCGGGCGTCGTGGACGCCTTCCAGGCCTCCGGTTTCAAGATCTGGGGGCCGAACCAACGCGCCGCCCAGTTCGAAGCCTCGAAGGTCTTCTCGCAGGACTTCATGGAGCGCCACGGCATCCCCACTGCCAAGTCGGGCACCTTCGCCGATCCCGCGACAGCGAAGCGCTTCTGCGCGACGCTCGGCGGCCGCTGCGCGGTGAAAGCCGACGGACTCGCGCTCGGCAAAGGCGTGCTGCTCGCCGGCAACGTGGCCGAAGCGGAACGCGCCGTAGACGAAATCATGGTGGACAAGGCCTTCGGCAGTGCCGGCGCGCGGGTGGTCGTGCAGGAATTTCTCGAAGGCATGGAGATTTCCCTGCACGCACTCTGCGACGGAACGACGGCGAAGCTGTTTCCTACGGCGCAGGACCACAAACGCGCGCTCGACGGCGACCAGGGCCTGAACACCGGCGGCATGGGCACCTATTCGCCCGCCCCCTTTCTGACCGACGCCGAACTCGCCGACGTGGGACGCCAAATCCTTAATCCTTGGCTCGCCGGCTGCGCAGCCGACGGCATTGATTTCCGCGGCCTGCTGTATCCGGGCGTGATGCTCACGGAATCAGGCCCGAAGGTGATCGAGTTCAACGCCCGGTTCGGTGATCCCGAGACGCAGGTCTATCTGCCGCGGCTCGAAAACGACCTCGTGGAACTGCTGCTCGCCAGCGCCGAAGGCCGGCTCGCCGACCTAGAACTGAAGTGGTCGCCCAACGCGTGCGTGTGCGTGGTGCTCGCCAGCGGCGGTTATCCCGGCAGCTACGCCAAGGGCAAGGTCATCCACGGCCTCGATCAGGCCAACGCGCTGCCCGGTGTGAAGGTGTTCCACGCCGGCACGGCGACGAAGGACGGCCAGCCCGTCACCAGCGGCGGCCGCGTCCTCGGCGTGACCGCGTGGGCGCCGACGTTGCGCTCGGCCCGCGACCAAGCCTACGCCGTCGCCAACGTGATCTGCTTCGAAGGCATCCAGTATCGCCGCGACATCGCGGCGAAGGGGTTGGCTGAACGTTGAGGTAGCGCAGGTTGGCAGCCTGCTGTGTCACCGAGTGGCAGTCGGCCGACGTCAGCCCTTTTCCACGCTCGCGGATTAGCAATCCGCGACACAGCAGACTGCCAGTCCGCGCTACGGAGCCCAGCGTTCCAACCGCGGGCTTCGCCTCAGGCCGATTCTGCCGTAACCTCCCGCCGTCACGATCATGGCCACTCGCACCTCCCGTTCCTCCAGTCCGAAGAAGCTGATCCGCCCGCTCGTTCACGCGCTGCTCGCCTATGTGCCGGGCGAACAGCCCAAGGTGAAGGGTCTCATCAAACTCAACACCAACGAGAACCCCTACCCGCCGTCGCCCAAGGTGCTCGCCGCGACCCGTGCCGCCGTGGACGGCCGCCTGCGTTTGTATCCGAACCCGACCGCGCAGGCGTTGCGCGTGAAATTGGCGGCACTGCACGGCTGCGGCCCGGAGAACATCATCGTGGGCAACGGTTCCGACGAACTGCTGGCGCTGGCGGTGCGGGCGTTTGTGGAGCCCAAGGATTCCTACCGGGCGGCGGACCTGCATGAGAACGAATACGTGCTGGTGGATGAATCGCGGACCCGCGTGCAATACTTCTGGCCCAGCTACTCGCTCTATCCCGTGCTCGCCGAGACGCACGGCGCCGAGACCAACGCCGTGCCGCTCAAGAGCGACTTCGGCCTGCCATCGGTCGCGGAACTGAAGCGGGGCAAGCAATGGGACTTCCGTGCCGCGCTCACGTTCGTCACCACACCCAACGCGCCCAGCGGCCGCGGCTTCAGCACCGCCGAACTCGACATGCTCTGCGCCGCGATGAAGGGCGTGACGGTGCTCGACGAAGCTTACGTGGACTTCGCGCCGGAAAACGCCCTCACGCTCGCGCTCAAGCATCCGCACGTCCTGATCTCGCGGACCTTTTCCAAAGCCTACTCGCTATGCTTCCAGCGTGTAGGTTACTTCGTCGGGCATCCCGAGCTCATCGCGGCGCTCGACAAGGTGCGCGACAGCTACAACGTCAACGGCCTCGGCCAGGTGGCTGCGCTCGCGACGCTCGGTGACCTCGGCTATTACCGCCGGAACTTCAAGCGCATCATCGCTACCCGCGAACGCCTGCGGCGCGAACTGACCGGACTCGGCTTCGAAGTGCTGCCCTCGGCAACGAACTTCCTGCTCTGCCGTCCGCCGGGCTTGCCCGCGAAGCAGTGGTTGGAGGAACTCCGCGCGCGGAAGATCATCATCCGCTGGTTCAGCGGGCCCGAAGTGAACGCCTATCTGCGCATCACCGTGGGCACAGACGCCGAGGCGGACGCGCTGCTGAAGGCGGTGCGGGCAATCCGCCGCTGATCGGCCGAAGAATCCGGAAATCGGGAAATCAGGAAACCGACCAGGGGAGCGGCGATCGTCGAACCATCGCAAAGCATGCCGCTTACCGTGGGCGATCGGGTTCAGCTGTGCCGGCCGAGAACATCTGAGCGACTGTCGCTCGCGTTCGCGTCGGAACACCAAGGGGCTTGGCTCTGGAGCTGGGTGCGTTTTCAACGCCGGGCGGGCGTCCGTTTTGCCCGAATCGAAGGTGGCGGTGCCCGGCAACAAAAAACCCCGCCCGGAGGGGCGGGGTTTCGCGGCTGATGAATCAGCTTAGAAGAGATAAACGATGTTCACCGTCAGGCTGTGGTCGTTCTTCTGGCCGTCGAAGACGTCCAGCGGGTTCACGCCACCGGTGGAGCCGCCAACCGCGGAGTCGATGCGGTATTCCAAGCGGGAAATCACGTTCTTCCAAAGAGCGTAGTCCAGCGTGAGGGTGTTGCCGAACACCTGCTCGTCGTTCAGGCCGCCGGGCAAATGCACGCCGCCGCTGGAACCAGCGAGTTCGGCGCGGTAGCTGAGCTTGATCTGCTCGTTGACTTGATAGGAGACGTAGCCAGCCCACGCGTAGCCATAGAGGCCGTCGGCGAGGAAGTTGGACACGTAGTCGTAAGCCGCGCCCACGGTGAGTCCTTCAACCGGAGTCGCGATGCTCGCGCCCACATAGTAGTTGATGGAATCTTCGCGGCCGGTAATGCCCTGATCGACGATGCCGAGGTAGAGCGAGGAACCGGCGAGGAAGCCGAAGCTCTCAGGCGCCTTGAACACCAGACCGCCGATGTAGGACTTGACGGATTCCGTAGGGTCCTTGGCGTTGATACCATTGACGCGGCCGCCGCTGACACCGGTCGTCGAACCAAAACCGTTGGCCACACCCGCGGTCGCGCCGACGGATTCGGAGAACTGGTAGGTCGCGAGCACGCCCTGATGACCGAAGGGTTCCAGGTTGTTGAAGCCGAAGCTGCGGCTGAAGTTCGGATTCACGTAGGAATCAGTGACTTCATAACCGATGGTGGGGTCGAACTGGCCGATCTTGAAATCGATGCCGTTGCCGACCGGGGCACGCAGGGCGACGTAGGCCTGCTTGATGGCGAGGTCGCCATTCGCGATGCGACCGGGCATCACGGCGGCGTCCGTGCCATACATGGTCTCGAAGTTGTAGCCGGCCGACCAAGTGCCTTCGTCGAGCCCCTTCTCGAGCTTCAGCTTGACGACGTTCAGGTTAAAACCGTCCTGGCGATCCGAGGAGGTGTTGATGAAACGGTTCGCCACGGTCGTGCCGGTGCCGAAATTCCAGATCGCCGAGGTGTCAACGTGACCGCTGAGGGTAACGCCGCTGACCAACGAATTAACGGGTGAGGACTCTCCGGCAGTTGCCGAAGCCAAGCTGACGACACCCGCGGTCGCCAGCGCCACTGTCCACTGATTGAACTTCATGTCAGTTACTCCTGTGATGTGTTCTCTGTGTTTTGTGTATGACCACGGGACAAGATAATCCCTGCCCCTGCACCGAAAGGCGCAACCCGGGCACCCTAGGAACCGTGCCGATGGTCTGACAACAGTTTTTTGCAGTATTTTGGGCCATTTTCCTGAATTTTCCGTGAATACTGCCACCGAATCCATTCCTTACTCGAATGTTCCGCTAACGTTTGCGGAAGGGTCTGTTTTACCTCCGACGGCAAGCGATTGGTTCTTTTTAGCTAAAGCGCTTCGCCCAAAGCGTCGCGTTCACGGCAGCAGCCGCGAAGCGGATATTTCTGTCCGCCGCCAGATTGTGGTTCCTTCAAAGCCCCTTGATTCCCCACCTTGGATCGGTGGAAACCACACCGGCCAAACGCCCCACCTTGCGGCTTCGACTCACGGCGGCCGCGGAGTCCATCGTCCGCGCTGGCCATCCTTGGGTCTATTCGGATTCGGTGCGGGAATTGAACCGTGACGGCGAAACCGGCGAACTCGCAGTCGTTTTCGACCGCCGCGACCAATTCCTGGCCCTCGCCTTCTTTGACGCCGATTCGCCAATCCGGCTCCGGATCCTGCATGTGGGCAAACCGGTGAGACTGGAACCGGCGTGGTGGCGCGAGCGATTGCGAACTACCTTGGCCCAGCGCGACGGACTCATCGGAGCGGATACCGATGGCTACCGCCTGATAAGCGGGGAGAGTGATGGCTGGCCGGGATTGGTGTTGGACCGCTACGGCAACACCTGTGTGCTCAAGCTGTATGCCGCCGCTTGGCTCACCCGGATTCGCGATTTCGCGGGATGGCTGACGGAGGTGGCGCCGACCGAGCGGTTGGTCCTGCGGTTGAGTCGTAATCTGAAGCTCGCCGCCGAGCAGGCGGGTTGGCACGACGGGCAGAACCTCCTCGGCTCCGCGACCGACGCCTCCGTGGTGTTCCGAGAGTCGGGCCTGCGGTTCGAATCCGAAATCGTGCGGGGTCAGAAAACCGGCTTCTTCCTGGACCAGCGCGAAAACCGGCGGCGGGTAGAAGGCTATGCCGGCGGCGCGGAGGTGCTGAATGCGTTCAGCTTCTCGGGCGGCTTCAGCCTTTACGCGGCCCGCGGTGGAGCAAAGGCCGTGTCCGACCTCGACATTTCGCCGCACGCCTTGGCGGCGGCACGGCGCAATTTCGCCCTGAATCAGCCCATTCCGATGGTGGCTGCGGCCCGTCACGAGCAAATCCAGGCCGATTGCTTCGAATGGCTGGAACAGTCGCCGCGGCGGGAATTTGACTTGGTCATCCTTGATCCTCCCTCACTGGCCAAGCGGGAATTCGAGCGCGAAGGGGCAATCCAAGCCTACGCACGGTTGGCAACTGCGGGCATCCGGCGGGTCCGGCCGGGGGGGCTGTTGCTGGCGGCCTCGTGCAGCGCCCATGTCAGCGAACCGGAGTTCTTCGACGCCATCCGCGACGCGGCACGACGCACCGGACGGTCGGTCACGGAACTGGGCACCACCGGGCACGCCCCGGATCATCCGGCAACCTTTCCCGAGGCTAAATACCTGAAGGCGATTTACCTCCGCTTCTGAGGCCTACTGCTCGGCCGAGGCATCAAACCGATCCAGCAACCGGCCCAGCACCCAGATGCCGGCGGCCGCCTCCGTGGTGAGGACGGCGGCTCCCAGAATCGCCGCGACGACAATCCCCAGCTCGATTCCCTGAAGCCATTGCCCCAGGAAGAACCCACCGGCACCCAGCAATCCGGCAGGCACCCAGGCGATCACCGTGGCGAGCAACTGGAGCAGACCCATCAGCAGGCGTTGCCCGATTACCTCGATTCCGCCCGCGTGGGCGTCGCGTCCGGAACTAGTTTTCATCCAGGCCGGAAACAGCAGCGCAGCGGCCGACGGCATGAAGGCATTCACCAGATTCAGCGGCCAAACAATCAGCCACAACCCGGCGGCAACGAGGACCACCTGGATCGGGGTCAGTTCCGCCAACGCCGCCGCCGGTCGATAGGTCAACACCGCGCCGAGGATGGCCAGCGCCTGGAGCGCGCCGATCACCGACATGCCGCCGAGCAATTGCCCGAGGACGATCTGCCATCCGGGCAGCGGATAGCCTTTCAGCACGTCGAGTTCGTTCAGGTCACGCCGGAAGGGCAGACTGGCCGAGGCGCCACCGATGAACACGAGCGGGATCAGTGAGATCTGGAACACACTGGCAATAGCCACCGCGGCGGGATTCGGAACGAAAGGCAACCGCACCAGCACGCCAAAGAACACCGCCAAGCCGATTCCGAAACCCAGCTTGGCCCGCGTGAACCGGGACCGAATCAGATGTTTCCAAACCAGCGCCACCGGGGCGAAACCGCGTTCCCGCAAGCGGAACGGCGGGATGAGTGCCCGGGTTGGACGGGCCTCGCGCAGCTTGCCCTCCTTGGCCGCCGAACGCAGCGCGGCGCGTTTCTGCGCGGCGTCGAGCGAAGCCTCCTCGAAGGCCACTTCGCTGCGTTCGATCCACCAATAGTGCAGGCCGATCAGGGCCAACACGGGCGGAAGCGACCGGAGGAAGTCCCATCCGTCGGCGGCAAACCACGGCCGGACCAACCAACGAAACGGTGCCAGCAGCCACGGACCGGGACCGGAATTGAGCGCCAACGTCACCCAGTCATTGAAGTCGCGGGCAACCTCGGAGGGAGTTCCGCCCAAACCGATCTGCGGTGCGGGCAAGCCACGGAGCCAGAGCCCGATCGTCGCGGCGATGCCGACCCCAAGGCCAGCGGTCAGCGCACGCCGGAGCCATGAGGCGAGGCCGGCCTCGGTGAGCCGTTGCACTGTGAACGACGCGCCGATCGTATGCAGGTTCATCACCGTCAGCACCAGCCACCAACTGAGCATATGGACGACGGCGTGCCCGTCGCGCGCCATGCGCCCGGTGAACAGCGTGAGGAACAGGGCCGACAGGAAGGTCCCGACTTGGGCGCGGATAAGCCGGAAGCGGACCAACATCTTCCGCGTGAGCGGCGCCGGCAGCAGAAAGTTGAGTTCCGCCTCACTAAGCCGGAGCGAGGCGCGTTCCCCGGAGAAAAGCCAGGTGCCCAGGAACAACCCGAAGACAATCAGGGCCGCCAACGCCTCAAACAGTTCCAGCGTGTCTCCGGGCAGCGCCACGCTCCGGCCACCGTGGCGCCAGCTGGAGAAGATCGTGCGCCCGACCCACAGATACATGTAGCCCAGCCCGACCACCGCCCCGATCAGATACTTCGGCTGCCGCAGCCGGCGCAGGCGCGCCTTCAGGGCATTGGCCAGCGACCGCGATTGCAGGAATGCCAACGCACGGATGAGGGCCAGCGTCCGGTTCATGGCGCGGACGGTGGCCGCACGATCGGCGGCGCCTCCGTAGTGGCGATGCGGATGAAGACATCTTCCAGGCTGGCGTCACCTTCGCGGGCGAACTGCCCGTGAATTTCGGCCACGGTCCCGTAGGCCGCCTTCACCCCGCGCTTCACGATCAGGACATGGCTGCACAGCTCCTCCAGCAAGTGCAGCAAGTGCGAGCTGATCACGATGGCCGCGCCTTCCCGGCCCAGGCGCCGGATGGTGTCCTTCATCCGCCGGATCGCCAGCGGGTCCAGCCCGGTCAACGGTTCATCGAAGAGAATGGCGGAGGGCGAATGCAGCAGGCCGCAAGCGATCTGAACCTTCTGCTTCATGCCGCGGGACAATTCCCCGGGCAGGCTGTCCGCCTTGTCCGCGAGATCCAACTCGACCAGCAATCCCGGAATCCGGGCCGGGGCGTCGGCCACCTGGTAGAGCCGGGCGGTGAACTCAAGATGCTGCCGCACCGTGAGGTAATCGAAGAGGCGCGGTTCGTCGGAGAAGAACGCGAGCTGTTGTTTGGCCGCGACAGGATCCTTGGCCAGGTCGTGCCCGCCGATGCGGATGACACCTCCGGTCGGCGGGATGATGCCGGCCAGGCATCGGAGCGACGTCGTCTTGCCGGCGCCATTCGGGCCCACAAGCCCGAGCAGTTCGCCGGGGCGGACGGTAAACGAAAGGCCGGACACCGCGGCAAAGTCGCCGTAGAGCTTCGACAGGTTATCCACCTCAATCATGGCGTGGCCCGACCTTTCCGCGGTCCTCCCGAAAGTTCAAAGCCATAAACCGGATGGCCAATCGCCGGCATCCTCCGCCTTGTGGGCAAACTGCGCGGTTCACTTGCGCCGCCACACATAGCGGAACATCAGGGCCCGCAGCGCGGCGGTGAGCGGGATCGCGAGGATGCCGCCCAAAATGCCGCCGAGCAGGGTCGTGCCCACCATCAGCGCGACAATGATCGTCATCGGGTGGAGCCCCACGCGGTCGCCGATGATGCGCGGTTGAATCACCAAGCCCTCGAGCGTCTGCACGATGCCAAACACCACCAGCACCATGCCGGGGTGCAGCCAATCGCCGAACTGCACCAGCGCGATGACCAGCGCCGTCGCGCAGGTGGTGATCGCCCCGAGGAACGGAATCATGGTCAGCACCGTCGCCATCAGCCCAAGCAGCAGCGCGTAGGGCAGGCCGATCAGCAGGAAGCCGATCGAATAGAGCACACCGTCGCAGATCGCGACGAGCACCTGGCCGCGGAAAAAGACCACCAGCGCGTCGTTGATGTTGCTGAGGATGAAGACGAGTTCGTCCTTCCACTTGGAATTGCTGATCGGGAGATAGTCGGTCCACTGCTTCTCGATGCCACGCTTCTCCAACAGGAAATAGAACGTGTAGACCGGAATGAGCGCGAGACCGGCGAGGATGCCGAACCACGACGCCACCTTGCCAAACTGGCCGCCCACCCATTTGCCGATGTCCGGCAGCACGGCCGCCAGCCAACCGCCGGCGCTCTTCAGCGCGCGCGGATCCAGGGCCTTCACCCACCAGGGCGAGTCCGGCGTGGGTTCGGGCAGCACCGCCAACAGGTTGGTGGAGGTGAGCGCCGGGGCGGGAACCGCGTTGGTTAGGACGAGCGAATTGGTGGCCTGGCCGAGTTGGAACCGCTCCAGGAGAGCCGGCGGCAGCAGCCGCATCAGCGGCGCGGGGGGATGATTGATCCAATCCTCGGTCTTCTGCTGCAACCGCTCGACATACGTTGGCACCCGCCCGGCAAGGTCACGCGCTTCGCTGACGGCCCGGGGAATGATGCTGCCGAGCACGCCGACCACGAACATCACCGCGAGCGCAAACACGCAGAAGATGGCCCGCAGGCGCGGCACCTTCCGGGTGACCAGCCAGTCCACCACGGGATCCAGCAGGTAGGCGAACACGCCCGCCACGGCCAGCGGCCACAGCACCGGCGACAGCACCCGGATGACGTAACCGACACCCCACAGCACCGCGGCGACGATCACGAGGGTGAGTGCCACGGCCAGCGCGGTGATCGCGAACCAGATGGTGCGCGCCTGCTTGTCGGTGGGTCCGGGAAAGTTCATGGCCATAAGCGGTCGCCTGGTCAGCACCCGCGGGTCAGGCGCCAAGTTTCTTCGATTTCTCCGCCGAAGCCCGCACGGCGTTGATCAGCCCGGCGCGAACCCCTGCCTTCTCCAGTTCGTGGATTGCCTCGATGGTCGTGCCGCCCGGACTGCACACGGCGTCCTTCAGTGCGCCAGGATGTTGGCCGGTTTCGAGGACCATCTTCGCAGCGCCCAGGAGCGTCTGTGCCGCCAGCTTTTGGGCAATATCGCGCGGCAAGCCAGCCGCCACGCCGCCGTCGGCCAGCGCCTCGATCATGAGGAAACCATAGGCCGGGCCGGAGCCGCTCAGGCCGGTCACCGCGTCGAGCAGCTTCTCCTTCACGGCCAAGGCGATGCCCACGCTGCCTAGCAGGCGTTGCGTCAGGTCCGCATCCGCCGAAGTCGCCAAGTTGCCCAGCGCATAGGCACTCGCGCTGGCGCCGACGAGCGCCGGCGTGTTGGGCATCACGCGGATGAAACGGTTCCCCGGTGCGGCGGCTTCCAGCTTGGCGAGCGTCACCCCGGCAGCGATCGAAACCAGCAGGTGCCGACCGTGGTCCAGCTTGGGCGCGAGGCTCTGGAGCAACGCGGCGACCTGGTCCGGCTTCACCGCGATGAACAGCACGTCGGCCGCGGCCACGACCTCGGCGTTTTCGGTGACTGTCTTGGCGCCGGTCTCACGGGCGAAGGCGTCGCGGGCGGGCTTGACCAGGTCGCTGGCGATCAGCCGTTCGGGCGTCGCCAGACGCGCGTTGATGAAACCGTGGGCAAGGGCCGTCGCCATCTTGCCCGCGCCGAGAAATCCAATGGTGGGAGCCGACATCGCGGCGGGTTGTAGCAGCGCGCGCGCGGCGCGGCGAACGGGATTTTCCCGGAGGATTTCCACCCCGAGCCCGCACCAAGTCCCGAACTGGCCGGCAAGCTGGGAGTTGACGCCGGCAACAAGGTCGACGTCGGTGGACGCGGATTTATGAATGCCGGCTCGAAGACCCGTCCTTGGACCATGGCCATGTGCTGGCATGATTTGCTGTTTGCCCATTGGCCAGTGCCGGCGGCCGAACTGCGCGCCTTGCTACCGCGCACCGAACCGGCGCTGGAACTCGATACTTTCGACGGGGTCGGCTGGTTGGGCGTGGTGCCTTTCCGCATGGGCGGCGTGCGCCTGCGCGGGCTGCCTCCGCTGCCGGGCACGGACGCGTTTCCCGAATTGAACGTGCGCACCTACGTGACCGCCGGCGGGCGTCCGGGCGTGTGGTTCTTCAGCCTCGACGCTGGGTCCCGGCTCGCGGTCCGCATCGCGCGGGCGACGTTTCACCTGCCCTACTTTGACGCTGCCATGGCCTGCTCGGAACGCGCCGGCGAAATCCGCTACGCCAGCCGACGCACGCACCGGGGCGGCGGCACGGCGAGGCTGGAAGTCCGGTATCGCGCCGCCGGGGAGCCGTTCGCGAGCCGTCCCGGTTCGTTGGAACACTGGCTGACGGAACGTTACCGGCTCTTTGCGGCCGACCGGCGGGGACGCCTCTGGCGCGGGGAAATCGAACACGCGCCCTGGCCCTTGCAGCCCGCCGAAGCGGAGTTCTCCAACTTGGACATGACCCGGTGGCTGGGCGTGGAATTGCCCGCCCAACCACCGCACCTGCTTTTCGCCCGCGAACTGGACGTGCGCGCGTGGCGCCTGGCCCAAGCCTGACGGCTCGCTATTGGCGCCCGGCGGCCAATACGAACGGCTGCAAGTCCTCCATCATCTGGCCGAACGCCTCCAGCGAGAGCTGCTGCGCGCTGTCGCTCTTCGCCGTCTTCGGGTCCGGATGCACTTCCACCAGCAATGCGTCCGCGCCCATCGCCACGGCGCCTTTGCACATCGCGACCACGAGGTCGGCCCGGCCGGTGCCCTGGCTCGGATCAATCACCACGGGGCAATGCGTCTCGTTCTTCAGGATCGGCACGGCCGAGAGATCCAGTGTGTTGCGGGTGTAGGTCTCGAAGGTGCGGATGCCGCGCTCGCAGAACATCAGTCCGGCGTTGTCGTTCGAGAGCACGTATTCGCCGGCGCTCAGCCACTCGTCGATCCGCATGGACAAACCGCGCTTCAGCAACACCGGCCGTCCGGTTTTCGCGGCGGCGATCAGGAGCTGGAAGTTCTGCGCGTTGCGCGCGCCGATCTGGAGGATGTCGGCGTATTCGGCGACCAGCTCGGCGTGGTCTTCCGACAGCAGCTCGGTGATGACCGGCAAACCGGTTTCCTTGCGCGCCTTGGCCAGCAGCTTGAGGCCCTTCTCGCCTAGGCCCTGGAATTCGTAGGGCGACGTGCGCGGCTTGAAGGCGCCACCCCGGAGGATCTTCGCGCCGGCGGACTTCACGCCGTGCGCGGTCTCGATGATCTGCTTCTCACTCTCGACGGAACAGGGACCCGCCATAACGACCAGTTCCGGGCCGCCGATGACGACGTTGCGGACGTTGATGGTGGAGTTCTGCGGATGCGCCTCGCGGCTGACGAGCTTGTGGCGCTTCTGGATGGGCGTGACGCTTTCCACCTGGCTCCAGGCGCGGAGCACGTCGAGCGACTGGTGGCTGCGCTCGTCGCCGATGGCGCCGATGACGGTGCGAGCGACGCCGCGCATGACGTGCGGCTTGTAGCCCAGGCGCTTGATCTCCTTGAGCAAGGCGGTGAGTTCCTTGGGCGTGTGCTTCGGTTTGAGGACGATGATCATGAGGTTTGCGGTGTGGGCCGGCGCGCGACCGACGGCTGATGATGAACAAAAAAGCCGCCGGCATCGGGCCGGCGGCTTTTTCGGTGATGAGTGTGATTACGCATCCCGACGCCAGCCGGCCTGGCTAAAAAACCAGTAACCAAAATAAAAGCTGACGTAGGAAACGGAGTTCATCGGACAGGAGGAAAGTATCCGTGGGATCATGGCCGTCAACGTGCAGGATAACCGTGCGACAAGGCTACTTACTCACCGCCGAAGCGCCTCCAAGCCACGACCTACCCAGCTTTCTATTCTCTCCTGGCTAATTCCGGTTTTCGCGCTTCCCAATCGAATGGCATCCCAGCTTCCCTTCCACCGAGCACCGTATGCAACTTAACCCGCCTCGCCTGTTCCTCGTCCGGAGTGTTTTCGCGTGGCTTTGGCTGGTGTCGTGTCTGACCAGCACGGGGCAAAACCTTTCCCAGACCATCACTTGGCAAACTCCACAATCCAGACTCGCGCAGCTTGATGTCCCCACCACCGTGAAAGCGTTCGCCTCCAGCGGACTGCCTGTGGAATACGTATTGTTCCGCGGCCCGGCCCTTCTGGAAGGAACGGCACTCAAGGCCACCAATATTGGAACCATCGTGGTCGAAGTGAGGGCGGCGGGGTCTGACAGCTACCGGCCCGCCGCCAACCGCTTCATCCTTAACCCTGACGCAGTGGAACTGACTCACCTCGCCACCCTTCCATTGGGCGAGGCCAACAGGCTGAGGGATGTCCGTCTGCATGGGCACTTCGTGTATGTCGCCGCAGACGGTGCGGGGCTGAAGATAGTTGATGTCCAAAATCCCACAACGCCCAAACTGGTTGGGGAACTGGATACCAGCGGGAACGCCTCTGGATTGGATGTGGCAGGCGACTTGGTTTACGTGGCTGATGGGGGCGGCTTGGCGGCGGTGAATGTGGCGAATCCCTCGTTCCCCTTTCAGGTTTCCTACACCCGGAACCAAGGGGGACAGGGAGTCCAAACGCAGGGTAACCTCGCCTATGTCGCGGGCGGGACCGGAGGCCTGTTCATTCTCGACGTCACCGATCCTGCCAAACCTTTGCCGCTTGGCAGATGGGATTCCCCGGGCGTGGGGTTCGACGTTGATGTGCAGGACGGTTTTGTGTTTCTGGCTGACTACACTGCCGGTCTCCAACTCGTGGACGTCCGCAATCCAGCCAGCCCAATCCGGGCAGCCGGGATTGACACCCCCGGCAACCCCCTTGCTGTGCAGGGTGCCTCCGGCATCGCCTACGTGGCAGACACGACCAGTGGTTTGGTCTCCATTGACGTCCGCGATCCGTTCCGGCCACTACGCTTGGATTCCTACAGTCAGGCAGGTGCGGTAGGCAAGATCCGGGTAGCCGACACCCTCATTTTTGCCGCCACCGCCTCGCGAGGCCCCTTGGCATTCGATGTCATCGAGCCTGACGACCTACGCTTGGTGCAGAAGTTGGGGGACACTTCGGGCTCAACTTCGCTGGACTTGGCCGGGGATCTACTCGCCCTCGGCACTGGCTCCGGGGAATTGCGCCTGTATCGTTGGCGACGTGGGAACGCGCAATCTATCAGCGACTCGCTGTTCCCTCCCTTGCTTGAGTTCACAAATTCTCCGTTGCCGCTTACGGCCACTGCCGCCAGCGGGTTGCCGGTGCAATACTCCGTAGTCTCAGGGCCGGCGCGCGTCGTGAATGACCAATTGATCCTCTCCGGCGAAGGGACCGTGGAGTTCAAGCTGACACAACCCGGCAACAACCAGTTTTTCCCTACTTCGATCACCCGTTCCTTTCGGGTAACGCCCAACCAAACAGTCACCTGGCTCTCGCCCGAGGACCCGCTGCTCACACTCGGCGTCCCTTATCGTCTCAGGGCCGTGGCGAGCAGCGGCCTGCCGATCACTTACCGAGTGCTCACCGGCCCGGCCCAAATTGTCGGCGATGAGTTGACCGTCACCAACCTCGCCCTGACCGGTTCCATCATTGTCGTCGCGGAACAGGCCGGCTCGGATGTGTTTGTCCCGGCTTCCCTCCACCACGCATTCAATCGCCCCGCATTCGCCGACCTGCCGATTGCCGACAATCCTGACTACACTCCCGAGGCGGTGCAGGTGGTGGGATCACGCACCTACCTCGTAGATGACGAACACCTGCGCGTCGTTGATATCACCAACCCGCAGCGAATGGTGGAACTCGGCAGCAGTCCCTTGCCCCCATCACCTTCCAGCACATGGACCGGTAACATCAGCCTTTCCGTGGCAGCAGGTCATGCCTACATGTGCGCTGGTGACCGCGGAATGTTTATCTACGACTTGGTCGACCCATCCCATCCGGTGCTGGTGGGGCAGTTCAGCGAAGGCATCTTTCCTGGTGGCGCCCGGGCAGTCCGGGTCGTGGTGCGGGACCAAACGGCCTATTTGGCGGCCGGCAGTGGCGGCCTGATCATTCTGGACCTCAAGGACCCGGCTCACCCAGTGCAGCTCAGTTCCTTGCTGGCGGGATCGTTCGCTCTGTCGTTGCGGGTGCGCGGAGACGTAGCTTACCTGCTTGATTATTATTTAGGTCTTCATCTGCTCGATGTGAGCCATCCCGACCAACCTCGTCTGCTCAGCACGATTGGCCTCTCGCACGCTGACGACGTCGACGTGCGTGAAGATTTGATCGCCGTGGTAACGAGTATTTCCGACCTCAGGGTTCTCGATGTCCGCGATCCTGCTCGACCGGTGTGGTTGGGGGGGGATATCTGGATTCTCCAGCGAATATCGGGGCGCTCGCGCAGTGCAAGTGGAGGGTAACTTTGCCTTCATTGCTGGATATTCTAGCGGCGTTGGCGTGGTTGATTTGAGCGATCTTGCCCATCCGGCGATAGCACGAAGCGTGACGTTCAATCCCAATCCGGCTGCGGGG
This sequence comes from uncultured Verrucomicrobiota bacterium, assembly GCA_964602595.1. Classification (GTDB taxonomy): domain Bacteria; phylum Verrucomicrobiota; class Verrucomicrobiia; order Limisphaerales; family UBA9464; genus CAIWAH01. Next base: position 77,624 of record CAZRRO010000020.1, read on the forward strand.
CTTCAAGTCACCGATAACGTTGCCTTTTGGACCGGCTCCGAAGGTTTCCATATGGAAGACGTGCGCCCCCGACATCCCCAGCAGATCAAATGGCAGGAATTCTCGGCCGCCCTGCCGCTCAATCGGCATCAGCCTCTGCACGCAGAAAGCAGCAGCGGCCGGCCTGTGAATTTCCGCGTCATTTCAGGACCGGCTTATGTGGACAACGACTCCCTGATCATTACCAACCTCGCCACAGTGATCCTAGAGGCCGAGCCGCAGGAACATCCAGATCTTGAGCCCGCCAAACTGCGCCGCGTATTGAACAAAAGGAACGCCAAGTTCGACCGGCTCGGAGAACCGATTCTACAGGGGCGGATGCTGACGAGCGTGCGCCTAGTGGACGACATTGCTTATGTCGCTTCACAAACGGAAGGATTGCACTTGGTCAATGTCAGCGATCCCGAAAACCTCGCGCCCCTCAGCCTGTATCCGATGTCCATGCCCGGGGAAGTCCAGGTGGTCGGGAATTTGGCGTTTGTGATCGACCAGGCCAATCCGCCTACCGACATCTCCGCCGGGTTGACAATCCTGAATGTTAGCCAACCAGCCGGTCCCTACCGTGTAGGCCAATACACCACCGAGTCGTCCCCCAGTGATCTATTTATCGACGGGGATCGGGCCTATCTGACCTTCGGCACCAAACAGTTGCTTGTGGTGGATGTCAGCACGCCGTCGAAGCCGGTGAAGTTGGCGGAATACACCACTCCGGACTGGGCTTCGGGAATCACTGTCCGTCATCCCTATGCTTATCTCACCGCCCCTTCGGGTGGCTTGCAACTCATCGACCTTGGGCTGCCGGACCAACTCCGGATGATTAAGGCTGTGCCCGGGCGATACCTTGGAATGCAGCACTTTCGCGGCAACACAGCATTCTTTTCCACCGAGACCCAGTTGCAGACCTGGGATGTTTCAAAGCCGGGCGAGCTTCATCCGTTGTCGCGACTGGGTAATTTCTTCTCGATTCGTTCCGTTATTCTGGGCGGTGACTCGGTGTATGTGGTGGAAAACTCAAACATCATGCTCGTCGAGGCCCGCGACCCCGGTTTTCTCCATAGCCTTGGAAATCTTTTCACTCAGGAATCATTGACGGGTGTGGCTGCCACAAATGATCTCGTGTTGACGACCCATTTGTTCGGAGGGCTTTCCGCCTATAGAACTCGCTTCAGCCTGCAACCGACCCTCGGTTCAGTTAGCTTCCCTACCCGGTTGGGGATAAACGAAGTGCTCACTTTGCCGGCGGTTTCCCCCGAAGGCTTTTCGCTCCGCTATTCCGTCGTCACCGGTCCGGCACAAATTGAGGCAGGAACACTGCGTTTCACCGAACCGGGTTCGGTGGTGCTGCGTTGGGCAAGTGACGGCACCGACCTGTTCGAACCCGCCGTTGCCGAACAAACCCTGACCGTCGAACCTCCGGTCGTCCCGCCGCCCCTCCTCACCCTCACCCGCGAAGGCCAAACCGTGCACCTGACTTGGACCCAACCAACAGCCATTTTGGAAAGCGCCGCGACTCCTGCCGGTGAATGGATTCAGGTAAGTGCGTCTTCTCCCCACGACGTAGTTCTCGGAGAAGAGCAACGGTTCTTCCGCGTCCGCTCGACTGAGTGATCTACGGGAAGCGTTAAACTGGAAACAGGAAGGCAGGGAAACGCGAGCAAAGGCTTGGTCAGTCCCTGACACCAAGCCTTTGCCTCAGCAGACCAGCCAGCTCACTGTCGTTTTCAGGGCTAATCCTGTCTCCAGAAGCGCCTGGCGCCCGGCCTAGTCACACCACCGCCACGCGGTTCACCAATTCGCCGATGCCGGAAATGCGGATGCTCACCACGTCACCGGCGGCCAGCGTGAACTCGTTGGCAGGCACCACGCCGGTGCCGGTCAGCAGCACGGCGCCCCGAGGGAATTCCTGGGACCGGTGCAGCCAGCCGGCGAGTTCCTCGAAGCCGCGCTTGATCTTGCCCACGCCGGTTTCGCCCGCGAACACCTCCGCGCCACCGCGCTCGATCTTCACGCCGATGGTCCATTCGCGCGCCTCGGCCTCGGTCGCGCCGACGGTGATGAACGGTCCCAGCGCGCAGGACGCCCGGTAGGTCTTCGCCTGCGGCAGGTAGAGCAGGTTTTCGCCCTCGATGTCGCGCGAGCTCATGTCGTTGCCGATCGTGTAGCCGACGAGTTCGCGGCGCGTGTTGAAGACCAGCGCGAGTTCCGGTTCCGGGACGTTCCATTTGGCGTCCGCCCGGATGCCGACGTCGCCGCCGCTGGCGACGGTCTTTTCGCCGAGCGCCTTGAAGAAGATTTCCGGCCGCGGCGCGTCATACACGCGGTCGTAGGCGGTGGCGCTGAAGTCCGATTCCTCCATGCGCGCCGCCTTGCTGCGCAGGTAGGTCACGCCGGCGGCCCAGACTTCCTGTTGCTCGACGGGCGCGAGCAACGTCACCTCGCTGAGTGGCAGCCGGCGGGCCGGCGCTTTGGCGAAGGCCTGAAGGCGCGCGACCAAGTCGGAGGCATCCAGCAGTGAGGTGAGGCAATCCACACCCACGGACGACAAATCCACAAGCGTGTCGCCGTCGGTCAGCAGACCGACGCAGGGCCAGGGACGATGGGCGGAACGGAATCGGCAGAGCTTCATGCGCCAGAGCGTGCCCGGGGCCGCGTCGCTTGGGAAGTCCCGGCCGGATCACAGATCAGCCGACCGGACGGAATCGCACCCGCTGGCCCGGGCGGCATTGCGCCAGACGCGGCAAATCCGCCGAGTCCACAAGGCCAAGCTTCGGATACCCGCCGATGGTCGGGCCGTCGGGCATCGTCACGATGGGTTGGCCGTTGGCCGGCACTTGGATCGAACCGGGAAGGACCGGCTCGGAGATGATCTGAGCAGGTTCCGGTCGCAATGGTTCACCCAGTAGGCGGTAACCGACCCGGTCACACTGGCCGGAAACGGCCCAGTCGCTCGCGAAAAAGTGTTCCCGGTCGGACACCGGAAAGGAGTCCCACTGCGGGCCGGGCCAGACCCGCAGCGGGGCCGGGTTGGCAAAATCGACCGCCTCATTCCACGGCACGCAGCGGGCGGCCACTGCCGACGACGGCTGGAACCGCGCGAAGCCTCCTGCGGTCAGCACGTCGCCGGGGCTGGCGGCCATGCCCATGCCCGCGCGTGGATTCGCGCTGCGCGACCCCAGCAACGCCGGACCATCCCAGCCGCCAGGGATCGCGAGGTAAGTCCACACACCGGCCGGCCCGGGAGCGAACTCCAGGACGTCGCCGGTCCGCACGCGGAAAGCGGAGTTGCGGTCGCGTCCGCGCGGCGCGGCGCTGCCGGTGACGGCGAGCCAGGTATCGTCCAAGACTTCGAGCCGCTGGCCTTGCAGGCAAAGTTCCAGCACCGCCGAGGCGGGCAGATTGTCGAGCAGCCGGTTGGCCCAAGCGGCGGCGGTGGGGTCCATCGCGCCGCCGGGCGGAACGCCAAAACGGGCGAAGCGGGGCCGGCCCAGGTCCTGAAGACCAAGACCGACGCCCGCCGAGAGGATTCGCACGCCAAGCCTTGGCGTCGTGGCCGGCGCGGTGAATGCGGTCTCGCTGGCGCTGGCGGCCGGCAGTTCCGACTCAGGGCGGAACCGGACCGTGTCGCCGGTTCGCAGGCGGAACATGGTTTCCAGCGAATCCGCCCGCGGTTCGAAGAGGGTTTCCGAGGTTCGGCCGAGCAGGTTCCAGCCGCCGGGACTGGCGAGGCTGTAAACACCGGTGTGTTCGCCGCCGATCGCGACGCTGCCCGCCGGCACCCGGGGACGGGGCGAAGCGAGCCGAGGCGTATGCAGCCGCGGGTCGAGTCCGCCGAGGTAGGGGAATCCCGGCGCGAAACCGAGGCAATGCACGCGGTAGTTCGCCGCGGCGTGGAGGGCGATCACCTCGGCGACCGGCAGCCGGGCATGTTCGGCGACGCGCGAGAGATCGGCCCCGGCGTAGTGGACCGGCAGTTCGACGTGGCGGGCGGTTCCGGCCGAAACCTCGCCCTCCAGCCACCCTTCAAGGATCGGCCACAACGCCGCGCTCGTTGGCGCCCGGCCGGCTTCAAACCGGAGCAGTAGCGTGGTGAACGCAGGCACACCTTCGACCAGTCCGGGCAACGGGGTTCGGCCTAGGCCGGCCGCCAGTCGCCGCGCCATCCCGAAGGCGGCTTCGTCCGCCGAACCGGCAAAACGAAACAGCCACGCATCAGGACCTAGGGGCGTCAGCGTCATCCACCGGGAGGGTGCGCGGGCCGACACGCGAAGGCGAGCCGGGGGGAGCGGGCGCCAATGCACATTTGACCCCTTGGCCCGCGGCGGTAGCCTCCGCGGCTTCGGAACCTGAAATTGGAACTATGGCAAAGCTTACCGTTCGTGACCTTGAGGTGACTGGCAAACGCGTGCTCATGCGCGTCGACTACAACGTGCCGATGGAGGAGAAGGATGGCCGTATGGTCATTAACGACACCACGCGCATCAAGGAGACCCTGCCCACCCTGAAGCTCCTCACCGACAAGGGGGCCCGCCTCATCCTCGCCGCCCATCTCGGTCGGCCCGATGGCAAACGGGAACCCTCCATGAGCCTCCGGCCCGTGGCGGAAAAGGTCGGTGAAATGTTCGGCAAGCCGGTGAAGTTCGTAGACGAAACCGTCGGCGAAAAGGCCGAGGCCGCCGCCAATGCCCTGCAGAACGGCGAAATCCTGCTCCTCGAGAACGTCCGCTACCAGGCCGAGGAAGAGGAGAACGACCCCGTCTTCGCCGCCAAGCTGGCCCGCCTCGCCGACGTGTATGTGAATGACGCTTTCGGCGCCGCCCATCGTGCGCACGCCTCGACCTGCGGCGTCGCCCGCATCATCAGCGCCTGGGGCGGTCCCTGCGCGGCCGGGTTGCTGATGGAGCGTGAACTCCAGTTCCTCGGCGACGAACTGGAAAATCCCGCCCGGCCGTTCGTCGTGATCCTCGGCGGCGCCAAGGTTTCCGATAAGATCAAGGTGATCGACCGGCTCCTGGAAAAAGCCGACACCGTGATCATCGGCGGCGCGATGGCCTACACCTTCAAGCTCGCCCACGGCAACAAGACCGGTAAGTCGTTGGTCGAGCCCGAGCACATCCAGACCGCCCTCGACGCCGAGACCAAGGCCAAGGCGCGCGGCGTAAACTTCCTGCTCCCCAGCGACAACGTGATCGCGGAGCTGCAGGACACCGGCAAACTGAACAAGAAGGGCAAACCCGTGTTCGCCCCGGTGAATCCCCGCGTCAACACAGCCGCTGACATTCCGGCGGACTGCGAAGGTTTCGACATCGGGCCGGCCAGCGTCGCGGCGTTCAACGACGCGGTGGCTTCCGCCAAGACCATCCTCTGGAACGGCCCCATGGGCATGTTCGAGGATCCGCGTTTTGCCGAGGGCACCTTCGCCGTGGCCAAGGCTGTGGCGGCGGCGACCGCGAACGGCGCCAAGTCGATCATCGGCGGCGGTGATTCCGTGAAGGCGGTCAACAAGGCCAAACTCGGCGACCAAGTGACCTTCATGAGCACCGGCGGCGGCGCGAGCCTCGAATTCCTCGAAGGCACCCCGTTGCCTGGCGTGACCTGCCTCGACGAGAAGTAGGCCAAATCCAGTTCAGACATTCGACGCCCTGGAACCCGGCTCCATCGCCGGTGCTTTCCGGGGCGTTTTGTTTTTTGGGTCAGCCTGCGCTTCGGCAGGCCCATCGGTCTTCCGAGACGCCTATGCTTTCCAAACTTGTCCCGGCCGACTGGGGAACGGTGCCAGGGCGTTGCGCGTGTCCACGAGGCAGTCGCTCCATTCGATCAGGTCTCCGTGGGATACCGCGGCGTGGGCAGTCACAACGACGACCACATCGAACGCCCGCACGGCGGCGGCCGTCCAGGGAACCGAGGCAAGGCCCTTCCACTCGGCATGTTCCCGCGTGGGACCGATCACCGGGATGTAGGGATCGTGGTAGGCAACCTCGGCGCCGTGCGCCTTGAAGAGGTCGAAGAGCGCGAAGGTGGGCGATTCGCGCAGGTCGTCCACGTTGGGCTTGTAGGCGAGGCCGACAAAAAGCACCCGGCTGCCATTTACGGGCTTCCGCCGCGCGTTCAGGGCGTCCGCGGCGACGCGGAAAACATGGATCGGCATGGCGGTGTTGACCTCCCCGGCCAATTCGACAAACCGGGCGGTCTGGCCGAACTCGCGGGCTTTCCACGCGAGGTAGAAGGGATCAATCGGCAGGCAATGGCCGCCCAAGCCAGGCCCCGGATAAAACGGCATGTAACCAAACGGCTTGGTCTTGGCGGCGTTGATGACCTCCCAAACATCGATCCCCATGGCGCCGTAGACGATCTTCAGCTCGTTCACCAGGGCGATGTTTACCGAGCGGAAGATGTTCTCGAGCAGCTTCGTCGCCTCGGCGACGCGGCACGAGGACACCGGCACCACCGTCCGGATGGCCCGGGAATACAGCGCGCAGGCCCGTTCCAGACAGGCCGGCGTATAGCCGCCGACGACTTTGGGAATCTCAGCAACCCGGCTGTCGGGATTGCCGGGGTCCTCGCGTTCCGGGGAGAAGGCGAGGGCGAAATCGGCGCCGGCCCGGAGCCCGGAGCCGGCTTCGAGGACGTTGCGTAGCTCAGTATCGGTCGTGCCCGGGTAGGTGGTGGATTCCAAGACCACCAAGGTTCCCCGGCGCAGATGCGGTGCGATGGTCCGGCCGGTATTCAGGATGTAGGAAAGGTCGGGCTCGCGATGGACCGTCAGCGGGGTGGGCACACAAATGATGACCGCCTCTACCTCGCGAACTTGGGAGAAGTCGGTGCCGGCGCGCAACCGTCCGCCTTCGACCTGCTCGCGGATGGCTGCGGCCGGGATGTGGCGGATGTAACTTTCGCCGGCTCGTAGCGCGTCGGCTTTGGCCGGATCAATGTCCAAGCCGATCACCTCGACGCCGGAGCGGGCAAAATGCAGGGCCAGCGGCAAACCAACGTAGCCCAATCCTATCACGGCGATTTTCATCAGGGGAATTGCAGATGCCACCACGGTGTAGGGCGAAGCCTAACGGCCCGTGGGCGCCGGCGCAGCGGGAATTCTTCCGACCCACGCGTCAGATCGGTTCCAACTCGTCGGCCGCGACCCGGACCGCGGCCCCCTGGCCGATGAAGTCAAGCCGAAGCTGGACCTCCAGCATGCCGTAGCGGTCGGTGACTATGCCTTCAACCCCACGCAACGGCCCGGAACGCAAGCGCACGCGGGTCCCCGGCTGAACCTCCGGCGCCAGCCGGAGGTCCACCTGGCTGTCGAGGGCTCGCAAGATGTCACCAAGCTGGGCAGCAAACTCGGCCTGATCCGGCGGTTCGAGCAGATTGGCCACATGCTGGTGCTGAGCCAAGGTCAGGCGCTGCCCCGGCGGCAGCTCGGCAAAGACGTAGCCGGGGAAAAGCGGCTTAAGGAAAACCACCTGCTTGCCCCGGTAGCGTTTGACGCTCCGATACAACGGCAAGGTCGCCTTCAGTCCTTCGCGGGCGCAGAAATCCGCGACCTTCTTCTCGCAGCGTGGCCGGGTATGGGCCACCAGCCAAATCGGGCCCGAACTGAGCGCGTCCATGTCCGACGGCGACGCCTCAGCGGGACGTTGGCAGTTGTTTGCCTGGGTCGTAGGCGTCCACCGGCACTGGGCGTAAATCCCAGATCAGGCCGGTCCACGACATCAGCTTCAGCAGGTAAAAGGTGATGTCGATTTCCCACCAGTAAAAGCCTTGGCGCACGCAGCCCATGTGGCGGTGGTGGTTGTTGTGCCAGCCTTCGCCCAGCGTGATGAGTGACAGCAGGAAGCTATTGCGGCTGTCGTCACCGGTTTCATAGCGCTTGTTGCCCCAGACATGGGCCATGGAATTGATGCACGAGGTCCCGTGAAACAGCGCGGTGGTGCTGACGAAGAAGCCCCAGACCAACATCTGCCACCCCGACGTGCCGAGGCTGGGCGCGTAGGCTTGCAGCACTTTGCCCAAGGCGAACAGGGCAAGGGCAAATACCAGCGGCACCAGCGCATCAAAACGGTTCAGGAAGACGAGTTCCGGGAACTTGGAGAGATCCTTTACCTTGCGGTAGTCGGTCGGAAAATTCTTGGCGCTCGTGATCCAGCCGATGTGCGCCCAGAGGAAGCCGTGCTGCCGGGGCGAGTGCTTGTCCACTTCCTCGTCGGAATGCTGGTGATGATGCCGGTGGGTGTAAGCCCACCAGAGCGCCCCCCGTTGCACACAAGTTCCGCCCCACAGCGCCAGCACGAACTGCCAAGCCCGGGAGGTGGAAAAAGTCCGATGGGAGAAGTAGCGATGGTAGAATCCGGTCACCGCAAACATCCGGATGAAGTAGAGGAAGATCGCGGCCCCCACCGCAAACCAGCTCCACCCGGTTAGCAAGACCCCAAGGCAGCCCACATGGAGAACCACAAACGGGATGCAGCGGATCCACTCCACCCGATCCGGTTTGCCCTGGAGGGTTGCCAAGTCGGTGGCGCCGTAATCGGCGTCAAACCATTGCACGAGCGAAATCAGCCACTTACGAAGACGGCCGACGGAGGAATCGGTAGCAGACATTATTGGAACGAAAGCCGGGAAGATGGCAGCGCACGCACCGAACGCCAGCGTTCGTTTTGGGAGGGCAAACCGGTCGGCGCATTATCGCGCTGCGGGGCAGTCCACGGCGAACGAAGGCGGACCGCAACTCATGGCGGCCCTTCCGCCCTGCGTCGCCTCGTCAGCCAGCCCGCATACTTCGTTGAAATTCGCCCCAGCCAGTGCCCAAAAACAAAAAGGCACTGCCGAAGCAGTGCCTTTGGAAGATTGAACTAACCAGTTCAATCGATCAGAGACCCGGGAACAGGAGTTCCGAATCACCGCTGGCCTGCAGGGCATCACGAACCTGCTCACGGGCGCGGCCGCTGGAGACCTGCTGGACGCTGCCGTCACCCAAAAGCAGGTTGCCGGCGGTCTGGTGGATACGATCGGTGTAGCCCCAAGCCAAACGGGTGGCGTTGTTGGCGTCGGTGGCCAAAACCTTGATGGTCTTGTTGTAGCTGGCCGCCGTCTTGAAATCCAAGTTGTAGGTGCCGTTGGTCAGGTTGCGGTCACCCGAGAGGATACTTTGCGGGGTCTCTTCGTTGGCGGACAGACCCACGAAGTAGCTGACAGCCTTGGGTTTGTCACCCGCAGCCAAGCCATTGCCGGCCACCACGAAAGACCAATTGTTGGTCCGCAGGGTCGGGCGCTCGTCCGAAGGGCAAACCACGATCTTGGGCGTCGAGAGCTCGTTGGAAATCGTTGAGAAAATGAAGGTCGCATTGTTCGTCACGTTGGCCGCGACGTTGGCCGCGGGCGGGGTGATGCCACCTTGGGTCGGGTCCACCTGCCAAGGATACTTGCCCTCGTTGTCGGTGGCGAAGATACGGAACGCCAGACCGATGTTCTTGAGGTTATTGACGCAGTTGATGCGCTGCGCCTTGGCCTTCGCTTTGGCGAGGGCCGGGAGGAGCATGCCGGCGAGAATCGCGATGATCGCGATCACCACCAGGAGTTCGATCAGCGTGAAGGCGCTGGAACGCAGTTTGCGGAGACGGTTCATAGGTATTTTTGTGTGTGACGGAGTTAAGTGGCGCGACACTAGTGACCGCTCACTTTGAGTGTCAACGCCTTTCCACTCTCACGCCAAGCACCGGCGATGCCAGCGTGGAATTGGCCCACAAAAGGGGGATTTTTAGGCGATTCGCCCGATCCCGTCGCGTGAGTTTTGGTCCTGTCGCGTGAAATTCACGCCACCCGGTTCGTTTCCGCAATTCTTCCCCGCAGCGAAGACCAACTGGCTGCCCGCGTGGAAAAAACGAATCCGTCGGGCGCCTCGGCGAGACGTGCTACATCAGGCCGCCGCGGCAACGGCTTTCATGCCGCCGCCGGCTTGCCCTTGAGCTTGCCGGGCTTGGCCGTCGAGCGAGGGATCGAACTACGCCACATGTTCTCGGGCAATAGCCCGAGCCCGACCAAGACTAGCTGGCTGATGATGAAGAGGCCGAGCCACATGAAGGCGCCGCTGGTGAAGCCGTAGCTGTGCAGGCCGATGCCGAGCATGTTGGTTCCAAACCACGACCAGCTCGTCACGACATTGCCAACGATGGCGAGGTTCATTAGGCCGCGTTCCCGCACCAAACCACCCCAGCGGGCGTGGAGGATCAGGGCGTTCCACAGCACGATGATGAGTGCGCCGTTTTCCTTCGGGTCCCAGCCCCAGAAACGGCCCCAGCTCTGGTCGGCCCAAATGCCACCCAGGACGGTGCCGACGAAGCTGAACAGCGTCGCGAAGCAAACGATGCCGTAAACCATCCGCGCCAACGACTTCGCCACGGCCTCGGTCAACCCCGTGGTAAAGGCGCCGCGCACAATGTAAATGATGGCAAGGAAGCCGGCGACGTAGGTGGAGGCGTAGCCCAAGGTCACAATCACGACGTGCGTCGCGAGCCAGAAATTGGTGTCGAGCACGGCCACCAGCATCGTGAGCGTGTCCCCTCCGAGGGCGAGGTTGTGCGCCACGATCAGGGTCACAAAACCGAGCGCGCTGCCCACCACCAGACCGATGGCATTCTTCCAGAAACGCTCAAGCAGCAAGCCGAGTCCGACGCTGCCCCAGCCGATGAAGATGGCGGAGGAATACAGGTTCGTGACCGGGGGCCGTCCCTCCAGCCACATGCGGAAGATCAGGCCGACCGTGTGCAGGACAAACGCCACGGCGATGAGCCAGAACGACGTTTTCCGGGCCCATTCGCTGAAGTTGAACCAGTAATAACAGCCCAGCAGGAACGCGATCAGGTAGATCGGCATCGTGTTGTAGAACGGCGCCAGGCGGTTGAAGAACGTCTCCCGGCCCGCCTTGCCCAGGTCCGTCGCCACCGCGGGATTGGCTGCCAAGCTCTGGCGGTAGGCGGCGAGCGTGGCGTTGAACGTGGCGGCGTCACGGGCGCGGAAGGCCTGGGCCATCTTCACCCACGCCTCCAGCGAGGCAGGCACCGGCGCGGGGTCCTTGGCGCCGTCCAGCAGCGTGTTGAAGCGCTCCCGCAGCGAATTGAGCATCGCCGAGCCGGCGAGCTCCGGGTTGCTCGACGCCTTCCGCAAATCCTGGAGCGTGCGAAACAGGTCGCCGGCTTGGTCTCCCCAGACCAGCGAAGCCACGCCAGAACCGATCCGGGACCAGCCTTCGCGGCCGGGTAGGATCTCGGTCGGCGGCAGGATCAGCGGGGCGTCAAAACTCTCCACCAACTCCCAGTTGAAGATCTGGGTCACCATCTTCTGGCGCACTTCGGGATCGGCTGACTTGGCCCGGAATTCCTGGGCGAAGGTCCGAAACTGGGCGACATCGGCCAGCAGGTTGGTGGTGTTGCCCGGAATGACGGTGTTCTTCAGGCGCAGATACAGCGTCAGGGCATTCCGCAGTTTCAACACGGCGCCTTCAAAGGCAGTGCGCTGCGAGGCGTCCTGCTTGCTTTCCAAGATGCGGCGCGACTGCTCCTCCAATTCCTTGAAGCCGGGCTCGATCTGGTTCCACGAATAATTTTTGCCGTCCTCGCCGCGGGCTTCGTCCTTCTGCGGCAATTTCAGCAGGGAAATCAGGTCCGGGTGATCGATGCGGAAGGTGCGCCGCTGGTCGGCGGCGTCCGGGTTCATGGCCACTTCCGCGAACCATTCGTAGGCTGGAATCGTCCGACTTTCGTTCCGATCATACACCGAATACCGGTCCCGCATTTGCACCAAGGAATTGCGGGCAGCCGAGTCCAGCGGTTGGTGGCGGCCGTTGAAGACCACCGGCAAGGCGGCGAATTCCTTCAGGTTGAAGGCCGCGTTCGGGCCGTCGGCCAGGAGGCCGGTGGCGAGGAAACAACCGGCGAGGAATTGGAGCAGCGTTTTCATGGGGCGAAGCAGAATGGGTTAGGCGCGCTTCCGGATGAAGCCGACGAGATGGATCATGAACTGCACCGTCAGCCCGAGTCCGACCACGATGGTGCCGAGGTAGGGCGTGAGCCACGAGGGGTTCTTGACGACCTGAAACACGCTGGTGCCGCGGTTCACGTCGATCTCGTCCCGGCCCATCTGGTGCTGGAAGAAGGTCAGCCCGGCGTAGCGCAGCGGATTGTTCATGTAGATGTCCACCTCACGCTTCTCGTTCGTGCGGGGATTCTCCAGCAGCACCCGGCTCTGGAAATTGCGGGGGATCTCAGTGCCGCGGTAAACCTCGTGGGTCGTCTTCAGCAGCCTGAGCGAGAAATGCTCGTAGTAACGCGTGGGCCGCAGCACGCCGCGGTAGGTCTTCCCGCCGACCTCAAATTCCTGCTCGTTCAGCACGAGGCTGAACAGCCAGGTGCCCAGCGCCTTCCCGGAGGCGTCCACGATTTCCATGACCACCGCGGGCCGGTTCTGCCGGTCCATCGCCCGGGTGGCGGCCGCGGGTTCCATGATCAGGCTCGCGCCGGCCCCTTGCGTCGATGGAGCGGGGCGATCCTTGTCCACCATGGGTCCACGCCGGCGAATGTCCGCGTTTTCGGCCCATTGCTTCACGCGCAACGTAAAGGGCAGCTTTTCGTGCCGGATTTCCCGGCCGGTCGCGAGCAGCGTGGTCGGGATGGCCACGACGTCATCCATGTCCTGGGAGGACGCGTCGGCCAAAATCGCCAGTTCGGTGGCATGGAAGTCTTCCGTGAAGTTCCGCCACTGGCCCTCGACGAAACTCATGCGGCTTTCCCGCGCGAACATGTCTGTCGCCAACTGTCCGACGAGCAGCAGGATGATGCCGACGTGAGTGAGGAAAATGCCCGCCTTCTTCCGGGTCCACTGGAAGCGGGTGAAATGGGCCGCCAACAGGTTGACCAGCAGCATCGTCCCCAGCAGGTAACCGCCCGGCAACAGCACCTTGATCCACTTCAGCGACGGATCGTGCGGGGACCACACGGAATACAGCGACCGGAAATACTTCTCCTGCGCGACGTAGAGACCGTCCTCCGTCTGCGCCAGCGTGCCGAAGAAAACGACGAGGATGCCCAACGCCAGCAGCCACACGGTCAGCCGGAGCGACGAAAAGAACTGGAGGACGCGCTTCACAATGAAGAAATGGACGGCAGGTGGACGACGACGGACTCCGCAGATTCAGAACTTCACCGACTTCAGGAACTTCACGAAGTTTTCCCGCTCGGCGCCGACCACGGCGTCCGGCCCGGTCAGCTTGAAGAACCAGGTGCGGTCGTTCTGGGAAACCACGGCGGCCAACATGCGGGTGCCCTTCAGCTCCCCTTCCCCGGCGAAATCCACAAGCGTGGCCTTCCCAGCGGAAACCGGCACCTCCGACGAAATCTTCGGCAAATCCGCCTCGGTCGCGGCTGACAGCCCGAGCTGCTGGGTGCGCCACCGGTTGATGTTGGCGAGCATGCCGCCGGCCGAACCGCCCAACGCGGAGATCGACAGGTCGGCGACCTGATTGTTGCCGCCGGGCACCTCAAACGTCGCGAGCCGCATCGGGCGCTGGCCGCCGGCCTTCCAGTGCGCAGGCGGCTCCCATTGCGGGACCGCGGTCGCCGGCGGCGGCGGCACGCCGGCCGTGCTCGTGCTAGTCATGGGCGGAATCGGGTTCGGCGCGGCAGGCGCAGCCGGGGCGGCCGCCGCCTCGGTCGGGGACGGGATGGTGGTCTGCACCGATTGCAACCAGGCGCGGAACTTGGGCTCGTTCTCCAAGGCGAGTTGATCCTCGCCGCGCAGCTTGAAAAAGATCGTCGTGCCTTCGAGGTCGAGGATCGCGGCGAGGGTGCGTTCCTTGAACTTGCCCTCGAGGTTGGCGGCTTCGCTGACGAGGTTCACCAGCTTGCCCGTGGTGGTGCCGATCGGCACACCCTTCACTTCGCCGTCGAGTTTTGCCTCGGTGATTGGCGCCAGCTTCAGCTCATTGCGCCAGCGGTTGACGTTGTCCAGCAGGCTGCCGGATTGGCCGCCCAACGGCACAACGGAGATGTCCACGCTGCGCCCGTCCGCCGCCTTGACCTCGTAGCTGGCGATCCGCATGCCCGAGCTGGCCTTGGCATTCCAGCCATCCGGCACCACCCAGGGCAACTTCGCCGCTGCGGTCGCCCCGCCGCCATGGGGATCAGCGCCGCCACCGCCGTGCGCCGCCGCCACCGGCGGGGTGGGGGAATCCTTGGGCGCCTGATAGACCTGGATCTCCTCACGCTTGCAGCCTAGCGACGCAAACACGAGGGCGGAGAGCAAAGGGATGGTCCGACGAAACATCGCCCCTTAGTAGACTTTGGGCCGGTGGCCGGCAAGCAACCCTTCCCGAATGCATCGCAACAGCAAAACTGCTGACCTGCCCCACCGACGGGGATTGGCGGCCTGTCTGGCCGTTGCGCCCTGTCTCCGCGCTTGGCGACCGCCGGGGCATCCTGTTCGATGGGCCGGCATGCCTTTCCCCTTCGCCACCGACCAATCCCGTCGCCTGCGTTGGCTGGCCGCGGCGCTGGCGTTCGCCGGGGCCATCCTGCCGGTAATCGGCGGCGCGGAATCGCTTGGCCAATTGCCACCCGCCGCGGGCCGGGCCGTGGATTTCGTCCAGGACATCCAACCGCTCTTCACCCGAGCGTGTTTCTCCTGCCACGGCCCGCAGAAACAGCAGGGCGGCTACCGGCTGGACTTGCCCGACGCCGCGCTCCGGGGCGGCGAAACGTATTCACCGGCCATCAAGCCGGGCGACAGCGCGGGCAGCCCGCTAATCCGGCTCGTGGCCGGCCTGGTCCCCGACACGCAAATGCCCGCCAAAGGTGAGCCGCTGACCGCGGCGGAAATCGGACTCCTGCGCGCCTGGATTGACCAAGGGGCGAAGTTCCCCGCGGACGCCCAAGCGGAAGCCGACCCGCTCAAGTCGCACTGGTCCTTCCAGCCCGTGCGCCGGCCGGCCGTGCCCGCGGTCGGGAAACGTCCGGCGAAAAGCACCAACCCGCTGGACGCCTTCATCACTGCCCGGCTGGCCGAGGATAAACTCGCCCCGTCGCCCACGGCGGACCGGACCACACTGATTCGGCGGCTGTATTTCGTCATGCTCGGCCTGCCGCCGACGCCCGAGGAGGTCGCGGCGTTTATGTCCGATCGGAAACCGCAGGCCTTCGAACGGTTGGTGGACCAGGTGCTCGCCGACCCACGCTACGGCGAACGCTGGGGCCGGCATTGGCTGGACGTGGTGCGGTTTGCCGAAAGCAACGGCTTCGAGACCAACCGCGAACGCCTCAACGCCTGGCGCTACCGTGACTACGTCATCGCCGCCCTCAACGACGACAAGCCCTATGACCAGTTCATCCGCGAACAGCTCGCCGGCGACGCCCTCGGCGCGGACGTGGCGACCGGCTTCCTCGTCGGCGGACCCGTGGACATCGTGAAGAGCCCCGACGTCGCCCTCACCGCGCAGCAGCGGGCCGACGAACTCGACGACATGGTCGGCACGACCGGCACGGCCTTCCTTGGCCTGACCACCGGCTGCGCCCGCTGCCATTCGCACAAGTTCGACCCGATCTCGCACCGCGAATACCACGCGCAGGCGGCCATCTTTGCCGGGGTGCAGCACGGCGACCGGGCCCTGCCGCTGCCGGCCGACCAGCAGGCCAAGCTGGCGCAGGCGGACGGACGCATCCGGGAACTGGAGGGCAAACTCGTGCCGTTCCTCCCGCAGCCGCCAGCGCCGCCCCGCGACGGCAAAGGCCGGCCGGCGGTGAACTTCGCCCGCAACGAGGACGCCTTCGCCCCGGTTGAAGCTAAGTTCGTGCGTTTCACGATCCTCGCGACGACCGGCGGCGAGCCGTGTCTGGACGAACTCGAAGTCTGGGCCGGCGACCGCAACGTCGCCTTGGCGACCCACGG
This sequence comes from uncultured Verrucomicrobiota bacterium, assembly GCA_964602595.1. Taxonomy (GTDB): domain Bacteria; phylum Verrucomicrobiota; class Verrucomicrobiia; order Limisphaerales; family UBA9464; genus CAIWAH01. The sequence goes on from CAZRRO010000020.1 coordinate 93,593, forward strand.
CACCCGGGCCACCGCGTCGGGCAGTCTCGCCGGCTACGAGATCCACAAGCTGGAACATCTCAACGACGGCCGCGGGGGTAATGGCCGTTCGTGGATCTCCAGCGAGGCGGGACGCGGCTGGGTGCAGCTCGAATTCCCGCGGGCCGAACGAATCAGCCGGGTCGTCTGGGGCCGGGACCGCGAGGGGCAGTTCAAGGACCGGCTCGCAACCCAGTATCGGGTCGAGGCCGGGCTCACGACGAACGACTGGCAGCGGGTCGCCAGTTCGGACGACCGGGAACCCTTTGCGGGCAAATCCGAGAAACCACCCGCTCCCGCCTACGAATTCGCCGGCCGGCCCGAGGCGGAGGCGACCCAAGGGAAACAGTGGCTCGCGGAACTCGAACAAGTTCGCGGGCAGCGCGCCGAGTGGGCCAAGGCGCCGGCGATCTACGCGGGCAACTTCACGCAACCGGGAGTCACGCACCGGCTGCATCGCGGCGATCCGTTGCAGCCGCGCGAAACCGTGGCACCGGGCACGTTGGCCATTTTCAACCCCCTCACGCTCGCGACCAACACACCCGAGCAGCAGCGCCGCCGGCAGCTCGCCGACTGGATCGCCAGCCCGGAGAATCCGCTGACCGCGCGGGTGATCGTGAACCGCCTCTGGCAGCATCACTTCGGGGTCGGCCTCGTGAGCACGCCGAATGACTTCGGGAAAAACGGCGCCCGGCCGACCCACCCGGAACTGCTGGACTGGCTCGCCAGCGAACTGGTCCACCCGGAAGTGCGGTCCGTTGACGGTTCGCCGGCCCGCCCGTGGTCGCTCAAGCATCTCCACCGGCTCATCCTCACGAGCGCCACCTGGCGCCAGGCGAGCACGCCGCGCCCCGAGGCGCTGAAGGTGGATGCCGGCAGCCGGCTGCTCTGGCGTTTCCCGCCGCGGCGGCTGGAAGCCGAAGGCATCCGCGACAGCATTCTTGCCGTCAGCGGCAACCTCGACCGGACGTCCGGCGGGCCGAGCTTCTACCTCCACGAGGTGGACCGGGAGAACGTCTATCATTATCGGCCGAAGGAAGAGTTCGGCCCGGCCGAGACCCGCCGCATGGTTTATGCGTTCAAGGTGCGCATGGAACAGGACGGCATATTCGGCGCGTTCGACTGTCCCGACGGCAGCCTGGTGATGCCCAAGCGCAGCGTCTCGACCACCCCATTGCAGGCGCTGAACCTGTTCAACAGCCGCTTCAGCCTCGACCAATCCGCGGTCTTCGCCGCGCGTTTGCGCCGGGAAGCCGGCGAGAACCTCCCGGCGCAGGTCCGCCGGGCGTGGCAACTGGCCTTCAACCGGGCGCCCAGCCGAAGTGAGATGCGGGAGGCCGTCGCCTTTGCCCGGGCCGAAGGCGTGCCGGCGTTGTGCCGCGCGGTGCTGAACGCGAACGAATTCCTCTTCCTCCCATGAGCGCCCCGCAGCCCAACTTCCGCAGCCCGCTGCTCAACCGCCGCCGCTTCTTCGCGGACACCGGCATGGGCTTGGGCGCCATCGCACTCACGCACCTGCTCAGCCGGCAGGGTCTGCTCGCGGCGAATGCCGCGGCCAAGGAACCCTTCCGCCCGCGGATCCGGCCGGACCAACCCTACGCGCCACGCGAGACGCACTTCGCGCCCAAGGCGAAGAATGTGCTGGTGATCTTTTGCAGCGGCGCGTGCAGCCAGCTCGACACCTTCGACTACAAGCCCGAGCTGATCCGCCGGCACGGCCAGCCGATGCCCGGCCAGGAAAACCTGATCACCTTCCAAGGGGAACAGGGCGCACTCGCGAAGAGCCCTTGGGAATTCAAGCCGCGCGGCCAGAGCGGCAAGATGATTTCCGAACTCGTGCCCCGCATCGGCGCGCTGGCAGACGACCTGTGCTTCATCCACTCGATGCAGGGGAAGACCAACACGCACGGTCCCGGCGAGAACTTCATGTCCACCTGCAACACGCTCGACGGGTTCCCCAGCCTCGGTGCGTGGGTCACCTACGCGCTCGGCAGTGCGGACCAGAGCCTGCCGTCCTACGTGGCGATTCCCGACCCGCGGGGCAAACCCCAGAACAGCGTGAACAACTGGGGCCCGGGGTTCCTGCCGGCCGCCTTCCAGGGCACGGAATTCAACGCCACGAACCCGATTCGCAATCTTGCCCGCCCTCCCCAGGTGCCGGCCACGAGCGACACCGCGACGCGGAAATTCCTGCAACGCCTGAACGAGGAGCATGCGGCCCGGTTTCCCGGCGACTCCGAACTCGCCGCGCGCATCGCCAGCTACGAGCTCGCCGCCCGCATGCAGCTCACGATCCCGGAGGTGGCCGACCTCGGCAACGAGCCGGCCCACATCCTGAAGCTCTACGGGGCGGACGAAGGCGGCTCCAAGCTCAACGAAACCCGCGCCGCCTACGCGCGGAATTGCATCCTCGCCCGTCGCCTCGTCGAGAAGGGCGTGCGGTTCGTCCAGCTTTTCAACGGCGCCTACCAGACCGGCGGCGAAGGCGTGAGCAACTGGGACGGCCACAAGCAGCTCCAGAAGGATTACAGCCTCCACGGCCCGGTGCTCGATCAGCCGACCGCCGGGCTGCTCATCGACCTGAAACAACGCGGCCTGCTCGATGACACGCTCGTCGTCTGGTGCACGGAATTCGGCAGGATGCCCACGTTCCAAAAGGGCGCCCAGGGCCGGGACCACAATCCGGCCGGCTTCACCTGCTGGCTCGCCGGCGCCGGCGTGAAGAAGGGCTTCAGCTACGGGGCCACCGACGAGTTCGGCTACAAGGCGGTGGAAAACGTGGTCACGGTCTATGACCTGCACGCCACGATCCTCCACCTGCTCGGCCTCGAGCACGAGCGCCTCACCTACTACCACAACGGGCTCGAACGCCGCCTCACGGACGTTCATGGCCACGTCGTGCGTGGCATCCTCGCGTAAGGGGATTCCAATCAGCGGCCGCCCTGGCTCGACCGCCGCGCGAATTCCAAGGCGTCGCGCGCCGCCGCCATTCCGGGGCGCAGTGACACGACGGTCTGGAGCGGCGCGATGGCTTCGTCCCACCGGCCCAACTGCCCGTAGCTGCGGCCGAGGTTGAACCATGCCTCCACGTAATCCGGGTTCAACTGGGCGGCCCGTTGGTAGTTCGGGATCGCCTCCGCCAGCTTCCCAGCCGCGGCGTAGGCCGTGCCGAGGTTATTGAACGTGCTGCTGTTCATCGGGTTCGCCGCGATGGCCGCCTCAAAGTGCGGAATCGCCTCGTCAAACCGCCGCAAGCGGACCAGCAGGTTCCCCAGGTTGTTGCGCGCCTCCGAATAGTCCGGCAGCACCCGGATCGCCTCGCCGTAATGGTGGAGCGCCTCGTTGGTCTGGCCGGCCTTCACGTGGAGGAAGCCCAGGCTGAAATGCGCCTCCGCCTCGTCGGGATGCCGGGCCAGCAGGCGGCGGTAGGCCTGTTGCGCCTCCGCGTCCTTTCCGGCCGCCAGCAGGGTGTCGGCCTGGGCCAGCTCCTCGTCGGGATCGCTCGGGACGGCGTTCGTCGCCACCACCGCATTCGTGGCCAAAGCCGGTCCGGGAGCGGGCACATTGGTGGCGGCCGAGGGCGCCGAATCCTGGGGTCCGCAGCCGGTCAGGGCCCCGAGCAGCAAGGTGCCCACGAGCCAAAGAGTTTCCTTACGCGCCATGGGGCGCAGCCTAGGCGGCGGCCGGCGGCTTGGCGAGCGGGACGCGTGGGCGCCGGGTTTCCGCTTGTCTCCGGGCGTCCGCCTCCCAAACGTCGCCCCATGCTCGTCGTCCATGTGTCCGTTCACGTGAAGCCGGAGTGTGTCGCCGACTTCATCGCCGCCACCCGGGAAAACGCCCGCCACTCGGTGCGGGAACCCGGCATCGCGCGCTTTGACGTCGTGCAGCAGGCGGATGACCCGACGCGTTTCGTGCTGGTGGAGGCCTACCGCACGCCCGAGGCGCCGGCCGCCCACAAGGAGACCGCGCACTACGCCACCTGGCGCGACGCGGTCGCCCCGATGATGGCCTTCCCGCGCTCGAGCGTGAAATTCGCCAGCCTGTTCCCGGACGAATCGGGCTGGTGAGGCGCCGCCCATGAACTTCGAATTCGCCACGGCAACCCGGATTGTCTTCGGGGCCGGCAAGTTGGCCGAGGCCGGCCCGCTCGCGGCCTCGCTCGGAACCCGGGCGCTGCTGCTCACGGGCGCCAATCCGTTCCGGGCGAATGCACTGTTGGCCAGACTCTTGAATGTGGGAGTCCGGCCGGTGCGGTTTACGGTCGTGGGCGAACCGACGATCGAACTCGCCCGGCACGGCGCGGAAACCGCCCGCCGCGAAAACGTGGACCTCGTCATCGCGTTCGGCGGCGGCAGCGTGCTGGACGCCGGCAAAGCCATCGCGGCGCTCGCGACCAATCCCGGCGACCCGCTGGACTTCCTCGAAGTCATTGGCCGGGCCCAACCGCTGCGGGCCGAACCCTTGCCCTGCTTCGCGATCCCGACGACGGCTGGCACCGGCGCCGAGGTCACCCGAAACGCTGTCCTTGGCTCGCCCGAACATCGGGTAAAGGTCAGCTTGCGCAGTCCGCGGATGTTGCCGCGCGTCGCGCTGGTGGATCCCGAACTCACGCTCGACCTGCCGCCGACACTCACGGCCGCGACCGGCCTGGACGCCTTCACGCAATTGCTGGAGCCGTTTGTGTCCGTCCGCGCCAACCCGCTGACCGACGCCCTGTGCCGCGAGGGGTTGGCCCGCGCCGCCCGCGCCTTGCCGCGCGCCTTTGCTGACGGGGCCGACCGGGCCGCGCGCTCGGACATGTCCTTGGCTTCGCTCTTCGGCGGCCTCGCCCTGGCGAACGCCGGCCTCGGCGCGGTCCATGGTTTCGCCGGGCCGTTGGGCGGGATGTTCGACGCGCCGCACGGGGCGTTGTGCGCCGCGCTGCTGGCGCCGGTCACCGCCGTCAATTTATCCGCCTTGGCGGCCCGGGCCCCGGACTCTCCCGCCCTGTCGCGTTACCGGGAGGTCGCGCACATTGTCACCGGCCATCCGGCTGCGACCGCGCACGACCTGGTTGCTTGGCTCCAGGACCTTGCCGGCCAGCTGGCGATCCCCGGGCTCGGTCACTACGGAATTGGGCCGGCCGACTTCGGCTCCATCGCTGCCAAGGCGGGCCAGGCGAGCAGCATGAAGGGAAATCCCGTCGTCCTGACGGTGGACGAACTGAACCACGTTCTGGCCTTGGCACGGTGAAGCGGGCAGCCCCCCGCTCTCCCTCCTTAGGGAAATCAGCAGCCCGACACCGGGCCGTCGTTGAGTTTACGGCCGAAGATTTGGGCGGTAGAGCACCCGACGCACGGTCTCAGCGAGGCAGCGGATATCATAGGGCTTTGCCATCAGCTCGCAGAACCCGAGCTGCCGCAATTCGTCCGCGGTCAGCGTGGCGCTGTAGCCGGTGGCCAGGATGATGCGTTGGCCAGGACGCCGCTCCAGCATTGCGGCGCCGAGTTCAAGTCCGTTGAGGGCGGGCATGTTGTAGTCCACGACCGCGAGGGAGAATTCCGCGGGACGGGCGAGGAAGTCGGCCAAGGCAGCCTTGGGATCGGTGTGGGTCGTGACGCGATAGCCGAGGCGCTCCAGGATCACGCGTGCCATCCGCACGAGCGCTTCCTCGTCATCCACGAACAGGATGTGTTCATCCGCCCCCAAGGGGACCGGCGCCTGCGGACCGGCCGGGTTGCTGACGGGCGCGGCGATGAATACCGGGAAAAAAAGCTGAAAAATCGAGCCCTCACCCGGCCGGCTTTCGACCACGATCCCGCCCTCGTGGTTCTTCACGATGCCATGGACGACGGACAACCCGAGCCCGGTGCCCACCCCGGTGGGCTTCGTGGTGAAGAAGGGCTCGAAGATGCGTTCCAACGTGGCCGGCTCCATGCCGCTGCCGTTGTCGGCCACGGTCAGGCGGACGTAATTTCCGGGCCTCAGGTCGGGATGCAGGCGCGTGAACGCCTCGTCCAGCCGGGCCTCGGCAAGTTCGACCAAGACCACCCCCGGCCGTCCCTGCATCGCGTGCCACGCATTGGTGCAGAGATTCATCGTCACCTGGTGGAGTTCGGACGGATTGGCCAGCACGGCCGGCGCAGAGGCCAAATTGGCCCGGAACTCGATGTTGGCCGGCACGGTGGCCCGCAGGAGCTTGAGCACCTCCCGCACCACCGGCTGGAGCAGCATGGGCTGGCGTATTGACTCCTGCCGGCGGCTGAAGGCGAGGATCTGACCGACGAGGTCGCTCGCGCGCCGGCTGCCGGCGAGGATATCGTTAAGGCATTCGGCCGCCTCCGGACTTCCCGGGGGCAACAGCGGGATCAGCTCCGCGTTACCCAGGATGGCCCCGAGGATGTTGTTGAAATCATGGGCGATGCCGCCCGCCAACTGGCCGATGGCCTCCATCTTCTGAGCCTGCCGGAGCTGGTCCTCCAGCCGCTTCCGGTCGGTGATGTCCTGCGCCACGCCGACCACCCGCTCCGGCCGGCCCGAGGCGTCGCGCTGGATGTCCGCCTGCTCGTGCACCCAGCGGGTCTGGCCATCCGAGCGCACGATGCGGTGGTCCAGGTCGTAATCCCGTTCGCCGGCGAGGGCCGCCTGCGAAGCGCGGGTGACCGCCTCCCGATCCTCGGGATGCACCAGCGCCACGAAAGTGTCGAGCCGACCGTCGAACTCGCCGGGCAGGACGCCGAAAATCCGGCACGTTTCGGCCGACCAGATCAGCTTGGCCGGAGAGCCCAGCTCCAGCATCCAGCTGCCAATATGGCCGACGATCTGGGCTTGCTCCAGGAGGTGTCGGCTTTCCTCCAACGCCAACCGCGCCTGCCGTCGTTCGGTGATGTCCTTGGCCACGCAAAGGATCTGGGCCGGCCGACCGGTGGCATCCCGGATGAACGAGAGCGTGCTTTCGATCCAGATGGGCGAGCCGTCCTTGCGATGTTGCAGCAATTCCATCCGCCGGGTCCGGTCCGGGTCCGCCACGCCGCTGGCCTCCAATGCCATTTCCTCCGCAAACGCTTGTTTCGCCTGCCGAAACGCATCCGGACTCATGACGCGGTCCAAGGGCAAGGTGACGAATTCATCCGGCGTATAGCCGTAGATTTTCAGCACGGAAGGGCTGGCAAACACATTGCGCAGGCCGAGGTCGAGCACCAACACGCACTCGGCCATGTTGTCAACCATCAGCCGGTATTTCCGCTCGCTTTCCCGCAACGCCGCCTCGGCGTTCTTGCGTTCGGTCAAATCCAGATGGCAACCGACCATCCGGACCGGTCGGCCGCTCGCATCACGGGTGACTTGAGCCTCGGTAAAGATCCAGCGATAGGAGCCATCCCGGTGGCGCAGGCGGAACTCGACCGCGTATTCCGCGGCCAATCCGTCGAGGAACTCGCGGAGCCGGGCCAAGGTGGGCGTTCGGTCGTCCGGGTGCAGCCGGGATTCCCATTCCTCGAAACGGTTGGGAAACTCGGTCTCAGCATAGCCCAGTTGCCCCTTCCATTCGGGGGAAAAATACACCTGGTTGGTCAGGACGTTCCAGTCCCAGAACCCAATGTTGGAGGCCGCAACGGCCAGGCGCGTCCGGGCTTCCGACTCGCGCAGCGCCGCCTCCGATTCCTTGCGGTGGGTAATGTCGGTCCAGACCCCCGCGATCTCGACAGGTTCGCCCGATGCATCGCGCACCGTCCGCCGGCGGTCCTCCACCCAGACAAAATGGCCGGCCTGGTGACGGAGCCGGTATTCGAGGGCGTAGTTATCCTCCGCCAGCGTCGCCGCCAGGCCGGCCTGGACCCGTTCCCGATCCTCCGGGTGAAGCTGATTCGCCCACCATTCGGGTCGCCGGACTTCATCCGGGGCAAAGCCAAGGATCCGGGTGAGGTTCTCGCTCACCATCTGCGCCTCGGCCTGGTGGCCGGCCACCCGCAGCGAATAAATCACGGCGGGACTATGCTCCAGGAGATGCCGGAGCTTGGTGTTCGCGCGGCGCAACTCGTCCTCCGCCTCCTTGCGGGCGGTCACGTCGTGCATGATGCCGATGAAGTGAGTGATCCGGCCGCCGGCCCCGCAGACGGGCGTCACCGTGTGTTCATCGTGGTAGAGCCGGCCATCTTTCCGGCGGTTGGTAAACTCGCCGCGCCACGTCCGCCCGGCGGAGATCGTCTTCCAGAAGGCCTCGTAGAACGGGGCGTCGTGCAGCCCGGACCTGAGCAGCCGGGGCGTCTGGCCGGCCGCCTCCGCGAGCGTGTAGCCCGTCAGTTCGGTGAAGGCCGGGTTGGCCCAAAGAATCTGGCCGGCCCGGTCGGTGACCAGGACCCCATTGGCGGCCGTGTCGAGGGCGACATTGAGCAGGCGCAACTGGCTTTGGGCGCGCTCGTGCTCGGCGCGGAGACGCCGGGATTCGAGTTCGTGGCGCACCGCGGAGCCGAGGCGTCCCAGCCGATCCTTGAGCAGGTAGTCGTCGGCACCCGCCTTCAGCATCTCCACGGCAGTTTCCTCACCCACCGTGCCGGAGACGATGAGGAACGGCAGGTCCCCCCCGCTGGCCCTCACGATCTGCAAGGCCGTCCGACCACTGAATTCAGGCAGACGAAAATCGGAAACCACGACATCCCAGGCCTGCCGGCGCAGTGCCTCCTCAAGGGCCACGGCAGTCTCAACCCGCTCGCATTCCGGCTCAAACCCGCCGCGTTCGAGCTCCTCGATGACCAGCAGGGCGTCGTCCTCGCTATCCTCAACCAGCAGCAGACGGAGCGGCGTTTTCACCCGCGCCTCCCGGGTCCGACGAAACTTTCGTTGACGGTCAGCCAGTAACGGCCGAGCTGCCGCATGACTTCGGTGAAGCGGTCGAAATCCACCGGTTTGCGCACGTAGGAATTGGCGCCCAAACGATAGCTGGTGGCGAGGTCCAGGTCCTCCCGCGAAGTGCTGAGCACCACGACCGGGATCGACCGGGTCCGTTCGTCGGCGCGGACGCGGCGGAGCACCTCGTGTCCGTCCACCTTGGGCAGCATCAGGTCCAGGAGGATGAGCGCGGGCCAACCGCCCGCCGTGCGGCTGGCGGGCCGCTGCGGCCCAAACAGGTAGCCGAGGGCTTCCGCGCCGTCACGGGCCACGGCCAAGGCGTGCTCCACGCCTGCCTCGCGCAGCGCCAATTGGGTCAGTTCCTCGTCGTCGGGGTTGTCCTCCACGAGGAGGATGAGCGGTGGATGCATGGCGTCGTCCTCAGCCGGGCAGGGTAAAAAGGAAGGTCGCGCCCCGGCCGACCTGACTCTCGGCCCAGATGTGCCCGCCGTGGCGATGGATGATCCGCTGGACCGTCGCCAGACCCACTCCGGAACCTTCGAATTCCTTCTGCCCGTGCAGCCGCTGAAACGGGCTGAAGAGCTTGTCCGCGTAGGCCATGTCGAACCCGGCGCCGTCGTCCCGCACGAAGAACACCGGCTCACCGTCGTGGCGCATGACGCCCAACTCGATGCGGGCCCAGGCCTTCTTGCCGGTGAATTTCCAGGCGTTGCCCAGGAGGTTTGCGAGTGCGACGCGAACGAGGGTCGGATCGGCGCGGGCCGCCAGCGCGGGCGCGACCACGAACTCGACCCGGCGGTCGGGGTTGGCCTGCCGAAGCTCGGTGATGATCCCCGCGGCCAGGATGGACAGGTCCAAGGAAACCCGATCCAAGTCGCCCCGGCCCAGGCGGGCCAGTTCCAGCAGGTCATCGATGAGCCGGCCCATGCGCCGGGTCGCGGCCCGGATCCGACCCAAATAATGCTGGCCGCGCTCGTCCAATTGGCCGGCGTGCTTTTCCATCAGGGTGCGGCTAAAGCCGTCGATTCCCCGGAGCGGCGAACGGAGATCGTGGGAGACGGAATACGAGAAGGACTCGAGCTCGCGGTTGGCCGCCTCCAGCCTCGCGGTCCGTTCGGCCACCCGCTGTTCCAGCCGGGTGTTGAGCAGGAGGATCTGGTTTTCGGCCTGCTTTTGCTCGGTGATGTCGCGCATCACGCTCAGGATGCAGGCCTCCTCCCGGAAGGTGATCATCCGGGACGAAACGTTGAAATCCAACGGCCGGCCGTCGGCGAACCGCAGCGTGGTTTCCCGGTTCAAGCATTCGCCGGTTTCCGCGAGGATGCGTTCGAAGGCGAGCCGTTCCGTCTCGCTCCCCCAGGTCATGTAAGCCTCGGCGGGTTGGCCGATGACCGCCTCGGGCGGGCTGCCCCAGAATTGGCAAAGGGCCTCGTTGGCCCGGATCACGGTGCGGTCCGACTGCCGCACGATCACCACGCAGTCCGGACTCATGCGGAACGCCTTGGAGAACAGTTCCTCGCTCTCGCGGAAGGCCGTTTCCGCCCGCTTCCGTTCGGTAATGTCAGCGCGGATGGCCACGTATTGGCGGGGCCGGCCGGACTCCTCGAGGAAGGGGACTATGGTGGTGTCCACCCAGTAGAACGCGCCATCCTTGGACTTGTTCTTGATCTCACCCTTCCAGACCTGCCCACGGGCAATGGTGGTCCACAGTTCCCGGATGAACTCCCGGGGATGATGTCCCGAATTGATGAGCCGATGGTCCTGACCGAGCAGTTCCTGGCGCGCATAGCCCGAGATGGCGCAGAACTTGTCGTTCACGTAGGTGATGCGCCCCTGCGGATCGGTGATGGCCACGATGGCGTGCTCGTCCAACGCGGCCTTGAGGTCTTCGATTTCCTTCAGTGACGCCTTGAGTTCCAGCTCTGCCCGCCGATGCCCGGGCAAACCGGGAGGATCGGCGGCACCGGTTCTGTGGAAATTGGGACTCATGGCTGGGACGGGCCGTTGGCGCTACGGGAGACCGACCAGATTCCAGTCCAGGCTGAGCTTCGGGGTAAGCTTGCAGAAGCTGTCGAAGGCCACCGGCTTGACCAGGTAATGGAGGCAACCCAACTGGCGACAATCCGCCATGTCGCGGCCGTGCCCTGACGCGGTTAGGACGACCACGGGCAGGTCCCGGGTGCGGGCATCGCCCCGGAGGCGGCGCAGCACTTCGAGCCCGCTCAGCCGAGGAAGGTTGAGGTCGAGCAGGACCACAAGACTCCGGTTGCGGGGCCAGGCGCCAGCGAAGGCGCCCTGCCGAAACAGGAAGTCGAGGGCGTCGGTCCCGTTGTCGACCGTGTGGACCGAATTCATCAGCCGGGCGGCGCGAAACGCCTCCAGGGTCAGTTCCACGTCATCCGGATTGTCTTCCACCAGCAGGATGTCCACGCATTCGCGCGGGTCGGCCGGCCGGCGGCCGGACACCTTGGCCGGAATTGATGGCGAGCCGGAAAACAGCTCGGCAATGGTCGCTTCCAACGCAGTCGCCAGTTTTTGGACGCTTTGCAGGGAGACGTTCCGGGCGGCGCGTTCGATGTCGGTGATGTAGGTGCGGTGCAGGCCCGCCCGCCAAGCCAACTCCTCCTGGGTCAGCCCTAGCCGTTGCCGGCGTTCCTTGACCGCCATCGCGAACGACGACAGCACCGCAGGGACTGTGGAGGATTCCTTGGGCACGTTGGATGTGAGCTTAACACGGGGCCTGAAATTGCAAGAGACTATGAGTGACAGTCTGCCTGCGCCAACCCGGGTAGGCGCAGGTTCGGAGCCGACGGATCACTCGGCGAGGCCGTGCTCGGTCACGTAGCGGATCAGCTCCGCGGTGGTGGCAAGCCGCATTTTCTCCAGCAGCCGCGACCGGTAGGTGCTCACCGTCTTTGCGCTCAGCGAAAGCCGGGTGCCAACCTCGGATACGGTCCGGCCCGAACCGAGTTGGACAAGCACCTGGAATTCCCGGGCGGAAAGCCGCTCGTGCGGCAGGCCGGCGGCCGGGTCTCCCAGCCCTTGGATCAGGCGTTCCGCCAGGGCACCGGAAACGTGCTTCTGGCCGGCCACGGCCTTGCGGACCGCTTCAACGACCTCTGCCAAGCCCTCGGACTTCGACAGGTAACCAAATGCCCCGGCCTTGAGGGCGGGCACGCCGAAATCGAGCTCGGACTTGCCGCTCAGGATTAGGACCGGCAGGTGGGGCGCCAGCACCCGAACGTCCGGCAACAGGTCCAGGCCGTTCCGATCGGGCAGGTTCATGTCGAGGATCGCGACGTCCCAAGCGGACTCGGACACCAGCTGGAGAAACTCGCGACCGCTCTTGGCCTCGGCCACGTGAGCGTCCGGGAAATGCCGGTTCAGCGTTCGCCTCAACCCCTCCAAGACAAGGTCATGATCGTCAACGATGACAATTCTCACGGCGCCGGGCAGCTACTCACGGTGGCGGTGGCCTTTCAAGGACACTGTGGCCCGGCATGGGCATTTCGCCGGCGACCGACCGGCGCAACCGACTGTTCCGGCCTAGAAGTCCTTGAAGGTGTCCTCACCGGGCAAGGGCAACTCGCCCCGTTTGGCGACGTGGCCGTTCGCGCCGGGACTGCGCGGGGCGGGATGGCGGCCCGCCCCCGGCCGCGGCCGCGGGGTGTGGGCCGGGATGGACGGCTTGAGGGCGACCGACGGCGGAGCGTCGGTCGTCAGCCCCAATTGGGATGAATTGGCCCCGCCCACGAGGCTTTCCAGTTCGACGATGGTCTGGCTGACGCTACCGACCTGAGAGCTGAGTTGCTCGCTCGCCGCGGCAGCTTCCTCGGAAGCGGCGGCGTTGGACTGGGTGATCTTGTCCATCTGCGAGACCGCGATGCTAACCTGCTGGATGCCTTGGGACTGTTCGTTGGAGGCCAGGGCGATCTCGGCGACGAACTGGTCCACCTCGCGGGTCTTGCCGGCGATCTGGCCGAAGCTGGTCGCAACCCGGGCGCTGATCTCGACGCCGCGCTGGCTCTTGCTGATGGCATCCTCGATCTTGAACGCCGTCTCCTTGGCGGACTTGGCGCTGCGCTGGGCGAGGTTGCGGACCTCGTCGGCGACGACGGCGAAACCCATGCCGGCCTCGCCGGCGCGGGCGGCCTCGACGGCCGCGTTGAGGGCGAGGATGTTGGTCTGGAAGGCGATCTCGTCGATGTCCTTCACGATCTTGGCCACCTCGGCGCTGGAGGTGCGGATGTCGTTCATCGCCGATTCCATCTCGACCATGTCGTTGGTGCCGACGTCGGCGGCGGTGCGGGTCTCGCCCGCGACTTCCTTGGCCTTCTTGGCGGCCTCGGCGTTGCGCTTCACCATGCTCGTGATTTCCTCCAGCGAGGCACTGGTTTCCTCCAGGCTCGCGGCCTGTTCGCTGGCGCCTTCCGCCAGGCTCTGGCTGGACGAGGCGATTTCCCCGGCGGCCTCATTGGTCTGGGCACTGGCGTCGCGAAGCGCCTCGATGATGCGCTTGATCGGCGCGACGATGTTGCGTTGGCTGACGATGGAGAATCCGATGCAAACCAGAACCGCGAGGGGCAGCATCCAGCCCAGCACGGCCAGCATGCCTGCCTTCTGGATCTTTTCGACCCGCTCCATGGTGGTGCTGAGGACAAATGCGCCCCGAATGTCGCCGGCTTTCCAACCTTCCATCACGAAGCCGAGGATGTCCTTGCCGTCTCCCGTGGGACTGTTCTTCGGATCGCCGTGACAGGCCAGGCAGTCGCTGCTCAGGACAATGGGACGGGCGTAGGTGATCCGGTTGCGGGCAGTATCCACTTCAAAGAACTCGTTGGTGGTGCCGCTTTCGAACGCGGAGAGGATGCGAATCTCGTCCGGGGTCGGCAGGTTTTTCGGATTGCGGGCCTGGTGCTTGGGAATGCGGAAGTCGTAACCTTCCACCTCCGCCACCTTCTCGATGGAGCGCCAGGCGGCGACGACCGGCACGGTCTCATAGAGGGCCGAGCTGCGGAGATCGCCGGCGGCCTTGAAATCCGCGATGAGTTTCTCCCGATTGAAGGCTTCGCGGCGGTTGAGGTTGGAGACGGTGGCGCGGGTGGCTTCCGCCTCGATGATGGCGGCTTTCATGGTGCTGCGCACCTGTTCGATGCCCTGCTGCCGGATAAGCCGATGCTGGACAAGCACGGCCACCAGCACCGTCAGGAGGATGGTGGCGACGGCGGTTAGCACCAGTTTGGCGCCGATGGTTTTGGCGAAGTTCATGGAAGGGTTCGGTCAGGGGATGGAGGATGAGGACGGATCATCACCGGATTCAGGAGGACGATCAGGCAAAGCGCTGGAGGCCAGAGGGAGCATGTGTCTGTGATTAGCAGTCGGCGGGCGGCCGATTAGCTTGAGGTTGGGGCCTGTCGTCCGATGGACGATTTTCTTGTAGGCCGAACACCTACAGGGGTGGGACCTGCGCGGTCAGAGCCCGAGCAACAGCTTGCGCAATTCAGCCATCCGGGACTTGGCCTCGCGCTTCGCGAGGCGCGGGAAATAGCCGCCAATCGTGATCGGTTCGCGGCCGCGGAAGAGCTTCACTTTGTCCTCCACCACCTCGACCGCGGTCACCTGCTTGGCGGCGGCGAGGACGCGGAGTTCGTGGACGCTGATGAGCAATTCCACCGAAGTGGGCGGCGGGCCGAAGCGATCCCGAAGCTCGCGTTGCAGCGCTTCCAATTCCGTGCGCTGGGTCGCTTGGGCAAGCTTTCGGTAAATCTCCAGCCGGTGCTCGGCTTCCCGCACGTAGTCGAGCGGCAGGTAAGCCGGCGTCTTGGGCGGCTCGGCGCCCGGGGCTCGGCGACGGGCGGCGGAATCTCCGGCTTCGTCGTCGGCTTCCACCCAGCGGACCAAGTTCTCCCGCGGAATCTCGATGTCGGTCAGGCCGGCCTGGAGTTCGGGAAACTCGGCGGGCTTGGCCTTGCGTTTGGCTTCCTGGAGTTCCTCGCCAGGATTCATCGCGAGGAAGCCGAGGCTAAGCCTGACCTCGGTGCGCGGGGCGACCTTCTCGCCCTTCAGCGAGGCGACGCTTTGCTTGAGCAACTGGCAGTAGAGGTCGAAGCCCACGGCCGTGACGTGCCCGCTCTGCTGCGGGCCAAGCAGGTTGCCGGCGCCGCGGATTTCCAGGTCGCGCATGGCGATCTTGAACCCGGAACCGAGCGCCGAATACTGCTTGATGGCGCTCATCCGCTTGCGCGCCTCGGTCAGGAGCTGCGCGTGGCGCGGCAGCAGCAGGTAGCAGTAGGCTTGGTGCTTGTAGCGGCCGACGCGGCCGCGGAGCTGGTAAAGCTCGCTCAGGCCAAAGCGGTCGGCGCGGTCGATGACCATCGTGTTGGCGTTGGGAATATCGAGGCCGCTCTCGATGATCGTGGTGCTCACCAGCACGTCGGCCTCGCCGTTCACGAACTGCGTCATGACCTTCTCCAGGTCGTCGGCGTCCATCTGCCCGTGGCCCACGACGATGCGGGCGTCGGGCACGAGCGCCTTCAGCTTCAGCGCGACCGACTCGATGGTGGAGACGCGGTTGTGGAGGAAATAAACCTGCCCACCGCGGTTCAGCTCGCGCCGGAGCGCGTCACGGATGACCCGTTCGTCGTAGTTGCCGACCACGGTCTCGACCGGCAGGCGGTCCTGCGGCGGGGTCTCCAACGTGCTGAGGTCGCGGGCGCCGGTGAGCGCCATGTAGAGCGTGCGCGGGATCGGCGTAGCGCTGAGCGTGAGCACGTCCACGGTGGTGCGGAGCAGCTTGAACTGCTCCTTGTGCTTCACGCCGAACTTCTGCTCCTCGTCCACGATCACTAGGCCAAGGTCTTTGAACTGCATGTCGGCCAACACGATGCGGTGCGTGCCGATGACGATGTCCACCTGGCCGGTGGCGGCGGCCTCCATGACGGCGCGCTGCTGCTTGGGCGTGCGGAAGCGGGACATCAGCTCCACGCGGACCGGGAACTCGGCCATCCGTTCGCGGAAGCTGTTGTAATGCTGCTGTGCCAGCACGGTCGTGGGCACGAGCAACGCCACCTGCTTGCCGGCCATCACGGCCTTGAACGCCGCGCGGATCGCCACCTCGGTCTTGCCGAAACCCACGTCGCCGCACAGCAGGCGGTCCATCGGCTTCGGCGTCTCCATGTCTCGCTTCACCGCGTCGATGGCGCGGAGCTGGTCCGGCGTCTCCTCGAACTCGAATGCCGACTCGAACTCACGCTGCCACTGGGCGTCGGGCGTGCACGCGTAACCCGTCTGCGTGGCCCGCGCCGCCTGCACCCGCAACAGGTCGGCGGCGAGATCCTTGACCGCCCGTTCGGCCTCCTGCTTGGCCTTGGTCCATCGCGTGCCGCCGATGGTGCTGAGCTGCGGCCGCGCCTTGCCGGCGCCGACGTATTTGCCCACGAGGTGCGCCTCGGTGACCGGCACGTAGAGTTTGGGGGCCTCCTCGCCGGCGTCGCGCGCCGCGAATTCGATGACCAGGCATTCTTGGCCGCCGCCAGCCGGCGCCGGATTCGTGCTCCCAGCCTTGGCTTCCCGCGCGGGCGGCAAAGTCTTGAGGCCTCGGAAAATGCCGATGCCGTGCTGGACGTGGACGACGAAGTCGCCTTCCTCGAACTCGGTGAAATCGACCTCGAAGGCCGAGCGCATCGCCTGCGCGTGCGGCGACTTCAGGCGGCGCGACCGGGCCACCTTGTAGCGGCCGTAGATCTCCGCGTCGGTCACCACGGCGATCCGGGCCGACGGAATCAGGAAGCCGCGGGAAAGCGATCCGAGGTGAATGACCAAGGACGAATGCCCAAGGTCCAGACTTTGAGCCTTAGTCATTGGGCCTTGGTCATTCGCCCCGTCGGCTAAGCCATACTCGTTCCACAGCTCGGTGAACCGTTGCCGTTCGCCCTCGGTGTTGCAGAAGACATGCACCGTGTGGTCCTGACGAATCCAGCGGTGCAATTGCTGGAAGAACTCCCGCCGCTGGACGTCCGCCACCTGCGGGTCGGGCAGGCTCGCCCCGATGGGCCGGTAGGCGTCGAGGGATTCGTAGGCAGGCAGGCTGTCGGACGGCCCGGAGGAGTGCGGTGCTCGGACGGCCTCGTCCACCGGAACGTCGCCGGACTCGGTGGAGTTGCCGTCGCGGGCCAGACCGTCCGAGCCGCCTTCGTCACCGCTCAGTTCGACGAGGGTCATTCCGCGCCGGACTGCTTCGGCCTGAAACTCGGCCCACGGAAAATGGAAGGCGTCGCCTGCCGGAACCTGGTCGGCATAACGCGCGGCGTGCGCGGCCAGTTCCGCGGGCTCGCTTAGAAGAATCAGCGCCCGGTCGGGCAGGTAATCCAGCAGGGTGCCCAGCGGCAGCTTTGGCGCGGGCGCCGCGGCGTCCGCCGGATCGGCCCACTTGGGCGCCCGCGCCTTGAGCAGGCTGAGCTCACCGGCCGGCGGAATCACCGCGATGGTGATCGGATCCCGTGAAGTCTGGCTGTGCGGGTCGAATTCCCGCATCGATTCCAATTCATCCCCGAAGAATTCCAGCCGCACTGGCCAGGGTGAACTCAACGGCCAGACGTCCACGATGCCGCCGCGCCACGCCAGTTCGCCCTTGTTGGTGACCTGCGTCTCCGGTTCGTAGCCGACTTCTTCGAGCCATTCGATCAGGTCCAGGGGATTGCAGGTATCACCGCGCTTCAATGAGCGGGTGCGCCGGGTCAGTTCGCCCGGGGCAAAGGTCCGTTGCTGCACGG
The DNA here is from genome assembly GCA_964602595.1 of uncultured Verrucomicrobiota bacterium. Taxonomy (GTDB): domain Bacteria; phylum Verrucomicrobiota; class Verrucomicrobiia; order Limisphaerales; family UBA9464; genus CAIWAH01. Next base: position 111,208 of record CAZRRO010000020.1, read on the forward strand.
ACGACACCGAGGCGACCACGGGATGGCGGGCTGCGTCGCCCTGGCCGGTCAGCGCGACCAGCGATTCCAGGCGTTCGCTGATGACGTCGGCGTGCGGCAGCTTGAATTCGTGGGGCAAGGTGTCCCACGCGGGGAAAAAGCGGGCGGCAATCCGGTGCCGGCGATCCTTGTCGGCGGATTCGACGTGCGCCGCGACGTTTAGCCAGGTGCTCAGGTCGGCGTGGGCGGCTTCCTGGGCTTTCTGCGTGTCCGCGATGAGAATCACCGGCCGATCCGGCCAAGCCTGGGCCAGCAGGCCGGCAAGGAACGCGTGGGCGGAACGGGTCACGCCCGACCAAGAAATCACGCCGGCGGGACCGAGACGCTCTAGCAGCGCGGCATAGTCCGGCACGGCACCAACGGCGCCAAACAGGTCCGTCTTCGCCACAACTGAGGGTAGAGCCGGCAAGCGGAGGCAAAGTGGGGAGCGGCGGGGCGACGTCAAGCCACGGGACCGGCCTACCGGGCGACCCGGACTGCGACCAGCCGGCTTTCACTGCGCAGGTAAAGGATCCCGTTGGCCAGCACCGGCGCCGCCCAGCAGGGATGCTTCAGCGAGGGAATCTGCCATCGGCCCAGCTCCTCGCACCGTTCGGCGTTCGGCTTGAAGAGGCCCAGCAGGCCGCCTTCACCGAGCGCGAAGAGTTTTCCGTCGGCCAACGTGAAGGCACCCCGGCCGAAGACCGGCGGCTGTTCGGCGCTGTGTTTGCCCCAACTTTCGTCCCGCTGCCATTTCACCCGGCCGGTCGCGAATTCTACGCACCGCAGCGAGGCGTCCGGCTCGTTCCGACCGCTGAAGGCGTAAACGTGGCCGGCATGGAGGATCGGCGTGGACCAGTGGACTTCGAGGGCGGGAACCTTCCAACGACCGCTGACCGGGTCGCGATCCGCCGGGTCCAGCGGATGTTTGGCCGGGTCTTTCCAGACTTCCTCGAAGGAATTGCCGTCCGGCTTCACCCGGAGCAGGACCGCGCCGCTCCGGTAGTAAGCCGCGGAAAGCAGGATCTGGTCGCCGAGCACAACCGGGTTCATGGCGTTGACAGAGTCGTTCGCCAAGGACTGGAACCAGCGGGTAAACCGGATCGCGCCGTTGGTCGGATTCAGCGAAACGAGTCCCTGGCGCATGACACAGAGAAGGTGCCGCTGCCCGTGGATCGTGGCCGCGACCGGCGAGGAGTAGCTGGCCAGCTTTTCGGCGCCGGTCCATTCGTAGGGTCGTTCCGCCCGCCACCCAAGCGTGACCACTCCCTGCCAGTTCGTCTTGCCGACGTTTTCCCAGAGGGTTTTCCCGGTTTCCGGATCCAAGGCGACGACCCCCGAGTTGGGCTGTCCGCCCACCATGACGATGAGCCGGCCGCCTTCGAGCAACGGGGTGCTACCCACGCCGAAGAAGGCCTGGGGCACTTCCCAGTCCTTGGCCGTGTCCCGCTGCCAGATTGGTTTCCCGGACGCGAGGTCCAGGCAGGCCAGTTTCCCTTCCGCACCAAACGTAAACACCCGGTTCGAGGTGACCAGCGGCGCGCACCGGGGGCCGTTGTTGTAGCCGTAGGGATCCTGATAGGCGGACGGGTAGGCAAAACGCCACCGGGCGACCGCGGTCTGGGGATCTAAGGCTTCGACGATCTCCTCGCGGCCCTCGCGATGGAACAAGACAAGGTGCCCCGCGCGCACCGCCGGCGCGGCATAGCCGGTGCCCACGGCCCGGTCGAAGACGACGGGCAGACCGCGCTCCGGAAACCGGTCGATCAGACCGGTTTCCGGCGACGTGCCATCACCGTTGGGCCCCAGAAACCAAGGCCAATCGGCACCGACGGCGGCCAATGACGCGAGCAAACTCCACAGCACGCGGACAAACATGGATGCGTTGTCCGCGGGCCGGGATGGGCTGGCAAGCAATTGCCGCGGGTCAGGCCGCGGCGGCGTCCTCGGTCCAATCGCCGAGTTTCAGGAACTCGCGGGCCTTGCGCCGTTCGTAGCGATGCTTCTGAGGTTTCTTCGGGCGGTTTCCGGCCGCCGGGAAGGGGTGTTTGGAATCACGGAGAGCTTCGGCGAGGACTTCAGTGGTCTTGCTCATGGCGATGATACACCGGGTTAACACTCACCGGACGCCAGCCATCAGGTTCGATTTGCGGGCGTTGGTGGTCGGGTCTGAGACCCTGTTCGGAACAGTAGGTTCAACCTGCGTCACCGGCTGTCAACCGGGCAGACACAGAATCGTCACCCAATGGCACAACTTTAACCGACCTCGACAGTTCGCCGCCCGTCCGGCACAACCGGCCCGTGAAGGTGCTGTTTCTGAATGGTCCCAACTTGAACCTGCTGGGCACCCGTCAGCCGGAAATCTACGGCCGGACGACCTTGGCCGACATCGAACGATTGGTCCGCGAACGGGCAATCGCCCTGAAGACCGAAATCGAATTCCGCCAGACCAATTGGGAAGGGCAACTGGTTGACTGGCTCCACGAGGCGAAGGGGCAGTTCGACGCCATCGTGCTCAACGCCGCCGCCTACACCCACACCAGCGTCGCCCTGCGGGACGCCATCAGCGCCATCGGTGTTCCGGTGATTGAAGTCCACCTGTCGAACATCCACGCCCGGGAAGAATTCCGGCATCGGTCCCTGATTGCGGCCGTTTGCCGGGGCCAAATCTGCGGATTCGGCGCTCAATCGTATGTTTTGGGGCTGGAAGCGGCCGTTAGCCTTAACGGCCGGCCGTAAAGGACAGATTCGGCGGCCATTTACGGCACAAATTTCACCCGGACAGCAGGCTTGACCACCTCCCCCCCCCTTCCTAACGTCCGCGCCATCTTGTGACTGGGAACTGAGCAGCCCCTTTTTGATGGCCTGCTCTTTTTTGTTTCCCGCGACCTCAACCGTCGGCGTTTTTTCTGGCCGGCAACAACTCGGATTTTTGCACCGTGGATCTCAAAGAAATCAAATCCATCATCGACCTGATGAAAAAGAACTCCCTCTCGGAGTTCGAACTCGAAGAGAAAGATTTCAAGATCAAGCTGAAGCGCCCCATCGGCGCGGCAGCGGCGCCTCCCACCCACTCCCTGCTGGATGATCCCGAACTCACCGCCTACGCCCATTTGGCCCGGCCGACGGCACCCACGCCGGCGGTGACCTCCCCGGCCACGGCGGCTGGCAATGGCGATGCGGAGATCAAGTCTCCGATGATCGGAACGTTTTACCGGACCCCTTCCCCCGACGCCGCCCCCTACGTGGAAGTCGGCTCCGAAGTCGGTCCGGACACCGTCGTCTGCATCATTGAGGCGATGAAGGTGATGAACGAGATCAAGGCCGAGACCCGCGGCATCATCACCGCCCTCGTCGCCGAGAACGCCAAGCCGGTCGAATTCGGCCAGCCTCTCTTCAAGATTCGGCCGCTTTAACCGTCCGTCCGTAGGCTTTCGTTGCCTGTTCCTGCGTCGGCCGCCGACCCGGACCGGGACGATGGCCCGCAAAAGTCCTTCGCCATGTTCGAAAAGATCCTAGTCGCCAACCGCGGTGAGATTGCCATGCGCGTCATCCGCGCGTGCCGTGAACTCAACGTCAAGACCGTCGCCGTCTATTCCAAGGCCGACGCCAACTCCATGCACGTGCAGGTGGCCGACGAGGCGATCTGCATCGGCGACGGGCCCAGCACGGACAGCTACCTGCGCATCGACCGGATCATCTCCGCGTCGGAGATCGCCGACGTGGACGCGATCCACCCGGGCTACGGTTTCCTGAGCGAGAACGCCCACTTCGCTGACGTCTGCGAAAGCTGCAACATCCGCTTCATCGGGCCGCGTTCCGCCGCCATGAACGCCCTGCACGACAAGGCCAGCAGCCGGTTGCTCGCCAAGAAGGCCGGCGTGCCGACACCGCCGGGCTCCGAAGGGTTGGTGGAATCGGAGCAGGAAGCCCGCGCCATCGCCCAGAAGATCGGCTATCCGGTCATGATCAAGGCCATCGCCGGCGGCGGCGGTCGGGGCATGCGGGCCGCGCACAACGACGTTTCACTGGTCAAGGGCTACCACACCGCCCGGACCGAGGCCGAAAAGGCCTTTGGCAACAGCGGGGTTTACATCGAGAAGTTCATCGAGAATCCCCACCACATCGAGTTCCAGATCCTCGGCGACACCAAGGGCAACATCATCCACCTGGGCGAACGCGACTGCTCCATCCAGCGCCGCAACCAGAAGCTGATCGAGGAAACGCCGTCGCCGATGCTGGAGCGGAAGGAGTTCAAGGGCCTGCGGGCCAAGATGGGCAAGGCCGCCCTGCGGATTGCCGAAACCGCCGGCTACACGAACGCCGGCACGGTGGAGTTCATCGTGGATGACTCCGGCAACTTCTACTTCCTCGAGGTCAACAAACGCATTCAAGTCGAACACCCGATCACCGAGGAGGTCACCGGGGTGGACTTGGTGAAGCAGCAGATCCTGATCGCGGCCGGCGAGAAACTGTCTATCAGCCAAGGCGACGTGCAGTTCAAGGGCCACGCGATCGAGGCCCGCATCAATGCCGAGGACCCGTTCGGCGACTTCCGTCCCAGCCCCGGTCGGATCGAGATGTATTACGCCCCCGGTGGCGGCGGCGTCCGCGTCGATTCGCACGCCTATGCGGGCTACACGATTCCTCCCTATTACGACTCGATGATCGGGAAGCTCATCACCATCGGCAAAGACCGCACCGACGCCATGAACAAGATGAGCCGCGCGCTTTCCGAATACATGATCACCGGGGTCAAGACGACGATCCCGTTTTCGCTCGCCATCCTGCAGGACCCCGACTTCCGCCGCGGCCATTACAACACGGGCTTCGTCGAACGCCTGCTCAGCGGCGCGAAGATGGAACTGATCCAGGACAAGGCCTGACCCGCCGGCACTGATTCAGCGGGTCATCGGCCAACCGGCTGCCGCCATGGCCTTGTAACCGCCATCCAGCGACCAGACGTTGGTGTAACCCATCTTCTGGGCCGCGTCGGCCGTCAGCGCGCTGCGGAAACCGCCGCCGCAATACAGGATCAACTCGCGGTCCTTCGCCGGGAATTTCGCCTCCAGGTCACGCTCGAAGATGCCCTTGCCCAGATGCTGCGCTTCGGCGGCATGACCCGCGGCCCACTCGCTCTCCTCCCGAACGTCGATCAGCAAGGCGTCGGGGTTGGCGGCGAGGCGAGCCCGGGCCTGGGCAAGATTGAGTTCGCGGACGCGGCTCTTGGCGTCGTTGACGAGGGCGAGGAATCCGGGCGAATGCTGCATGCCGCGACGCTACGAAGCGGGCGTCCCAGTTCAACGGCGAATCCGGCGTCAGCCACCGCAATCACCGCTGGCATCGCTGCCACCATCCGGCAAACCGAGCGGGAATCCATCGGCAGCGCCCGACGACTCTCCACCGCCCGCCTGCGCCCGGCTGCGTTCAAACTCTCGGTCCACAATTTCACGGGCCTTGCCGGTCAGCAGCAACTCGGCCGGCAGTGCCACCCCGCAACGGGCGCAGCGGGGATGGCGTCGGCTGTAGATCAGTTCGTCGCAGTTGGGGCAACGGCACGCCATTTTCGCTATGGTGGGATCAGGATAAATTCGCGCCGCCGGCTTCACGCCGCCAAATCCCGGATGATCTCCGCCAAGTCGCGGCGCGGGCGGAAACCGGTCAGTTGTTCCAGCTTCGCCAAGTCCGGCCGGCGATGACGCATATCCTCGAAGCCCGCCGCGTAGGCCTGTTCGTAGGGAATGGTCTCCAGCACCGACGCCGAACGCAGTTCCGCAATTACCCGCTGCGCCAGTTCACGGATGGTGATCGCCACGTCGTTGCCCACGTTCACCACCTCGCCGCGGGCCGCTTCGCAGGCCCGCAGGCGCAGGAGCGCTTCCACCGCGTCGGCCACGTGGCAAAAACACCGCGTCTGCTCGCCGTCGCCGTGCACGCGCAACGGCTGGCCGGTCTTCGCCGCCTCGACAAAGCGGGGAAGCACCATGCCCCACTGCCCGGTCTGGCGCGGTCCGGACACGTTGAACAGCCGGACAATCGTCATCGGGAGCCCGCGCTCGCGCATGTAGGCAAAGGCGAGGAACTCGTCCATCAGCTTGGAACAGGCGTAACTCCAGCGGCCCAGCGTCGGCGGCCCGATCAGGAGGTCGTCGTCCTCGCGGAAGACCGACTTGGGACTCTTGCCGTAAACTTCCGACGTGCTTGTGAAGAGCACCGGCACCCCGCCCTGCCCGGCGGCGTTGAGGATGGCTTCGGCCTCGCGCAGGTTGGTCTCGATGGTCCGGATCGGGGAATTCACCACCAGTTCGACCCCGACCGCCGCGGCGAGGTGGAAGACAAAACCGCAACCCGACACCAGTTCAGCGAGCCCCGCATAACCCGACACACGGCCTTCCAGCACGCGCAACCGCGGATTCCCCGCCACGGCGGCGAGATTCGACGGGCGCCCGGTGGACAGATCATCCAGCACCACCACGGATTCGCCCGCGGCGAGCAACCGCTCGGCGAGATGCGAACCGATGAAGCCGGCCCCGCCGGTCACAAGCACAGGTTTGGACACGCGGGGAGTCTGGGGACGGACGAAACGGTGGCAAGCCAGTGGACCAGCAACCGTTGAAGTCCCGTGGCCAGCGATGCTGTAAGGATTTTCGTCGTGGACCGAGTGTTGAGCGGTTACTCGATAGCAGGAATCGTTTCCGGGGTTCGGAACAACAAGTCGAATGCGAGGAGCAAGGCGAGCACGGACAGGACCAGAGATCCGCAGGCAAGAACGCAGACCATGGTGCTGTGGCGATCGGCCGATTGATGCAATTTCACAAGCCAGCCCGCAAACTCGTCCGGGCTGTAGCCCAATACGGCCGGGGCAGGACCGGTCGGATTCGCGGCGACTGCGTCGGTGTAGGCAGTTGCATAAGCTTCGCAGAATTCCGTGATCCGCGACTGGGGCAGCCCGATCATGACTGTAAGTGCTATCACGGCGAGAGTCAGTGGCACATTCAGCGCACAAATTACTAGAAGGAGCGGACTCGGTCGGATCCGCATGTGAATGCCCGGGGATTGCATGAACTTCTTGGGGGGCAAATACGCCCCCGAGTTCAACGCCGGGCCGGGCCGGAAGTTTCCTTTGGCGTGCCTACCTCCCGCAGCACCGGCTCCAAGGTCACCCACACGTTGCTCGCCACCAGTTCGTGGCCCTTCGCCGTGGGGTGGATCTGGTCGGGCTGGTTCAGTTCCGGCACGCCACCCACGCCAGCGAGCAGGAACGGGATGAGCGCCACCTTCTGGTCCTGCGCCACCTCGGGGAAGATCGCCTGGAACTTCCGGTTGTAGGCTTCGCCCATGTTGTCGGGCATCACCATGCCCGCGAGCACGACCTTGGTTTCGGGATTCTTCGCCCGCGCCTTGCCGATGATCGCCACGAGGTTCGACCGCGTCGCCTCGGGCGCCAGTCCGCGCAGGCCGTCGTTGCCGCCGAGTTCCAGCACCAGCACGTCCGCCGGCTGGCGCAGCACCCAGTCCAACCGCCGCAGCCCGCCCGCCGTCGTGTCGCCGCTGACGCCGGCATTGACGACCGTAAAGGGCAGCTTGGCCTCGTCGATCTTCTGCTGGAGCCGGGCGGGGTAACCCTCCTTGGGGTCCACGCCGAAGCCCGCCGCCAGCGAATCTCCCAAGATCACCACGTTGCGGCGAAGCGCCTTGGCGGTGCCCGGCGGCGGGACGTCCGCCGCCCACAGCAAGACGCCGCCCACTAATCCTCCGAACAGGATTCCCACCACCCTCTGGCCAACGCGCATGGCACCAAGAAACGGGCCGGAAACGTCCCGTGTCAATTTTCGGCCCGGCCCTACCGCAACTGCCCATCCCGGGCCGCCTTGAACTCGCTCTTGGGATTCCACTGCGGCGGGCGGCGGGTCTCCGCCAGGCGCCAAGCAATGTCGTGGATCAGGCGCAGGTCCTCGACCGCGCCGCTCAGGTCCCAGTCGGGTTTCACCTCGTCGCTGACCTTGTGGTAGTCGCGCTCGATGTATTCGTTGACCTTGCCCTCGCCGTAGCCGGCGGGTTTGCCCACGTAGTCGTCGCCGGTCTTGAGGTAGAGCGCGGGCACGCCGCCCTTCATGAACTCGAAGTGGTCGCTGCGGTAGAAGATGCCGCGCTCGGGATGCGGGTCGGGCAGCACCACGCGGCGCTGGGCCTTGGCCGCGGCGTCCAGGAAGGCGTCGATGGTCGAGGCGCCGCGGCCGATCTGCCGGATGTCGCTGGTGCGGCCCCACTGGTTGGCGCCGTCCATGTTGAGGTTGGCGACCGTCTTCGCGAGCGGATACGGCGGGGCGGCAACGTAGTGGGCGGCGCCCAGCAGGCCCTGTTCCTCGGCCGTGACGGACAGGAACAGCACGGACCGCTTCGGCGCGCGGGGCGCCTGGGCGAAGGCTTCGGCCAGCTCCAGCAGGCCGGCGGTGCCGATGGCATTGTCCGCCGCGCCGTTGAAGATCTGGTCGCCGGCGAGCTCGGTATTGCGGCCAAGATGATCCCAGTGCGCGGTGATCACGACCCATTCGTCGCGCCGTTTCGGGTCGCTGCCGGGGAGCTGCGCGAGGACGTTCTTCGACTTCACGGTGCGCGACTGGTTCCGGGCGGAGAACGCCGCCTTTTCCTTCAGCGGCACGGGCCGGAAATCACGCTTCAGGGCAGCGGCTTTCATCGCCTCGTAGCTGGTGCCGTTGGCGGCGAACAACTTCTGTGCGCGTTCTAGGCTCAACCAACCTGCGATCTTCGACTTTGGGGATTTGTCCGACTCAAGGTCGAAGCGTTCGCGGCCCCACGAATTGACCACGACGAACCACGGGTAGGCGGCTGGCTTGGTCTCATGGATGATCAGGGCGGCGGCGGCCCCGCGGCGGCCGGCTTCCTCGAACTTGTAGGTCCAGCGACCGTAGTAGGTCATCGCGTTCCCGCCGAACATCCGGTCGTCGAGCTTCGTGGGGTCGGCTACGTCCGGGATGGGCGGGTCGTTGACGAGAATGACGATGGTCTTGCCGCGGACGTCGACGTCCTTGAAGTCGTTCCAGCCGTATTCCGGCGCGGTGATGCCATAACCGACGAACAGCACGTCGGTCGGAGGCACGGCGGCCTCGGCACCGAGTTCCGGCGACCAGCCGACGTAATCCTGCGGGAACACCAGCGCCTCGCCGCCGAGGCTGAACTTCACCTCGGACTTCACCCCGACGATCGGCACGTCCTGCGTCCAGGAACCGTCCGGCATGCCCGGCCTGAGGCCGAAGCGTTGGAACTGTTCCGTGAGGTAGCGGACGGTCTTTTCCTCGCCGGGCGTGCCCGGGCCGCGGCCTTCGAACTCGTCGCTGGCGAGCACCCGGGTGTGCGCCAGCACGTCGTCGGCCTGGATGGAAGCGGCACCCGGGCGGGGCGCGGCGGCGGCTGGGCTAAGCAGGACCCCGAGCAGCAGGGCTGTCGGCCACGGAGCGGTCAAGGGCAGGCGCATCAGGCCGAAAGGGGAATCCGAAACGGGCCCGCGCGCAACCCGCCGTCTTCGCGGGCTGACCTTCCGGCACGAACCGCCGCGAGGCCCCGGCCGCCATTTAACCCACTTGCGCCCGGTTCCGGAAATCCGAACCCTCCCGCCCATGTCGGACTTCAACATCCACTACGTGGCCAAGCTTGCGCGCATCGAACTGACGCCGGAGGAAGAGCAGAAGCTCGGCGACCAGCTCGGCGCGATCCTTGGCTACGTGGCCAAGCTGAAGGAAGTCGACGTCACCGGCGTGGAGCCGACCGCCCACGCCTTCCCGCTGGTCAACGTGATGCGGCCCGACGAGGTCACCGGATCGTTGCCCCACGACGAGGCCATGCGAAATGCCCCGGCGAAGGCCGGCGGCCTGTTCGTGGTGCCCAAGATCGTGGAATAGGCCTGCCCGATCGCCGACGGCGCCGGCCTTCAGGTCAGTTGAAAGCCATGCGGCAACAGGTCGCGGACCTTGAAGGAGCGGTCCGCGCCGTCGATCCAGACATCCGCCTCCGGGGCCAGTTCCAGCAACCACTGACGGCAGGCGCCGCAGGGCGTGCGACCGTTCAATCCCAAGTCGGGCTGCGCATCCAGGCAGGTGACCGCCACGGCGGAAAACGTCCGGGCGCCGGCGGCGATGGCCGAGGCGAGCGCCGTCCGTTCCGCGCAAAGGCAGAGTCCGTAGCTCGCGTTCTCCACGTTGCAGCCGGCGAAGACACCCAACTCGGACTCCACGGCGGCGCCCACGCGGAAGCGGGAGTAAGGAGCGTAAGCCCGGGTGGCGGCGGACCGGGCGGCCGCAAGCAGGTGTTCAGCGGAAGTCGTCACCGCCGGGGAATAGCACGGAACCCGGCGCGACGCAGCCGGGAGTTGCACGCCAAAAACAAACCGGGCGCGACGTGCAGTCGCGCCCGGGGTGAAGCGGCCTTCAGCCCGCCGGTTCAGGGCGAGGTGATGCGGAAGAAGCCGCCGGTTTCCCCGGCGGTGCTCGCGGAATGGGTCGGGCTGGTCAGGCCGGTGACGACGGCCGAGAACGGTCCCGCCGCGTTCGTCGAGGCGAGCACGGAATAGGTCGCTCCCGGCGCGCCGTTCCAGGTGAGCGTGACGGTTTCGCCCGCGACCGCCGCAGCTGCCGTGATCGGGCCGGCCACCGAACCCGCGATGATGTCGGCCAGGCGGGTGACGATCAGTTGGTAACCACCGGCGCGGGGATCGGCGCTGTCGAACTGGCCGAGGACACCCACAAGCGCCACCGGCCCGGTCGGCTTCGGCTGCCCGATGACTTCGGTCACCCGGGAATCGATGCGCAGCACAAACGTCTTCGCCGAATCGGCCGCGTCCGTGACGGTCACATTGGACCCGCTGGTGAAGTTCGCGCCAGTGGCGGTGTCCAGGAGGACATTATCCACCCGGACGAGCCGGCCTTCGTTGGCCTCGGCCGAGGCGATGCCGGGGCTGGTGGCCGTGAGGTCGGTCGTGGTGATGGGCCAGGCAAAATCCAGCGCGACCGGCGCGGGCAGAGGGTTGCCCGTGGAAAGCACCTCGACGACGTGCTTGGCGTTGGATGCAACCAAGTTCAGTTCCAGCAAGCCGTTGAAGTGGCCCAGCGGTCCCACGATCCGGACCCGGGCGCCGGCGGGCGGAATTTCGGTTCCGGGTTTGCCGGTGACGAAGGCGGAGATGCCCGCGGTTTCGTCCTGGAGATAGAAGAAGCAGTTTGCCGATCCGGTGAGGTTCACGTGGGTGGTCACCGTCCCCTCGACCTCATAGAGCTGGGTCGTGTTGGCCGGACGCAGGGTCACCGCGTCCACCTGCGTGCGGAGGTAGGCGATGTTGGTCCGGATGATTTCGGGCGGCGGCGCGGTGACGGTCAGGGTCACCGGCGCGCTGGTTACCGAGCCGGCCCGGTTCGCGATGATCACCCGGAAGCTCGCGCCGTCGTCGGTGAGCTGCGGACTGGCAAGGGTGTAGCTGGCGGCGGTTTCGCCGGGGAGCTCGCCGACCCCATCCCGTTGCCACCGGTAAGTGGGCGCCGGAACGCCGGTAGCCACGACTGAGAAAGTGGCCGGAATGCCGGCCGCGACCGTCACGCTGACGGGCGGGGTGACGATGGCCGGTGCGACGTCCGCGTTGGGCTGGGCCTCAGTCCACGCCTTGCCGTCGGGCTGCGTGCCGGGCGACCAGTAGCGGGCACCGGTGCCGCTGTGGGCGACGAAGCCGTCGCGGTCCGTCGGGAAGCGCACGAGCGAGCCGTTGGTGCTGGTCTGGCTCTGCGCGTAGAGGATGCGGGAGATGATGTTCGACTGCGCGTTGCGCAGGATGATCGTGTCACCGCCGTCGTTCAGCGCGAGGCCGGCCGTGCTGAAGGCATCGCCGGGCCCGACCTCGGCCGCGATGGCGGGGACGCTGAGCTGCGGGGCGAAACCAAACGCCGGACCGCCGTAGACGATCAGCGAATTGGACGGCGCCAGCGTCGTGCCGGCCGTCCCGGGATAGATGTAGGCGCGCCGTAGCAGGGCATCGGAAACCATCCAGCCGGTCAGGTCGATGGACTCGCCGGAGAGGTTCACCAGCTCGACGAACTCGTCGCGGTTGGCCGGGCTGGCGTCGGTGCCGCCGGGCAGGAGCTCGGCACGGTTCAGCGGATTGAACCAAGCCACCGCATTGGTCGAGGCCGGGTTGGCGTAGAATTCGGTGATGACCACCTGCTGCTCCGCCACGGTCGGGACGTAGAGCCGGATCGTCTGGGTGAAGCTGGTCGCGCCGTTGTCCGCGGTCACCGCCACGTCGAAGGCCTGACCGGCGGCGGCGGCCGTGGCCGTGTAACGGAAGGCCCCGTTGACCTTGGTGCCGCTCAGGCTGCCGAAGCTCCACTCGCCACCCGCGGGGATGGCATTGCCGAGCGTCACCGTCACCGGGCGATTCTCCGGGTCGGTGATCTCAAAGCCGATGTAAATGGATTCGCCGGGACGCAGTGCGTGTTCCGCGAAGGTGTTGGTGAGCTGGTCGCCGGGGCGGACCAGGTTGGAGAGGGTGTTGGTAAAGCGGATGGTCGCGGCCTTGAAGGCGCTCTCGATGTCCGCAAACCGCGTGGGCAACAACTGGTAGCCGCCGGCGCGGGGATCGGAGCCGTCAAATTGGCCGAGCACGCCGACGATCGTCGCCGGGCCGGTGGGCTTCTGCTGGCCAATGATGTCGATCACGCGGGAATCGATGCGCAGGGTAAACGTCTTCGTCGGGTCGGCGGCGTCCGAGATGATGACATTGGAGCCGCTGGTGAAGGTCGGTCCCGAGCTCGGGTCGATCACCACGTTGCTGGCGATGACGAGCTTGGCCTCGTTCGCCTCGGCATCGAGCACGTTGACGTCGTCCGCGGCGGAGACGCCCGTGGGCCAGGCGTAGTTCAGTGGCGTGGGTGTGGGCAGCGGATTACCGGTCGAGAGAATCTCCACCTTGTGGGCGGTATTCGCGCCGGCGAGGCCGAGTTCGAGCAGTCCATTGAAATGGGCGAGCGGTCCCGTGACGCGCACCTTGGCGCCGGCCGGCGGCACCTCACCGGTCGCGCCGGAAACAAACACGCCGATCGCGCCGGTGGCGTCCTGGATGTAGAAGAAGTGGTTGCCCGCCGTGGTGATGTTGATGTGGGTCGTGACGATGCCCTCAGCCTTGTAAACCGTCGTGGTATTGGTGGGCACGAGGGTCGCCGGATCCACCTTCGCGCGGAGTTGGGCGATGGTGCTGACGACGTTGGCCGGGTCTTCCTGCACGGTCAGTTGCGCGGACACGCTGCGCACGACGTTCAGCGCGTTGCTTACGGTGACCCGATAGGTGCCGGCCTGGGCAAATTGCACGTTGGGCAGCGACAGCGTCGCGCCCGTGCCGCCCTCCACGAGTTCCCAGGTGCCGAAGCCGTCCAGCTTGTCCTTTTCCCAGAAATACGCGAGCGGCGCGCTGCCCCCGGCCACGACGCTGAAGGTCGCAGTCGAGCCGACGAAGGCGGTGCGGTCCACCGGTTGGGTGAAGATCACCGGCGGCCGCGGCTCGCTGCTGGAGGGCTCGCCGGCCACGGTCACCATGTCGAACCGGGCGGTGCCGGCGGTGCCGTAGTTGCCGGAGATCGCCGCGTAGGCTGCGCCATCGGCAAACGTGCTGACGATGCGGACCTTGAAGTTCGGGTTCTCGTTCGCGCCCGGCACGGCGGTCAGGTCGAGGGTGATGCCGTTGGTGAAGACGCCGCCGGCCAGGATGTCGGCGACGACGCCTTCGAGAAAGGTGGCGCCATCCAGCGAATACAGCACGGCGAGCTTGCGGCTGGACGTGTTCGAGCCGCGGTAATCGAAGCGGACCGTCACGTTCTTGTAGCCGACCGTGCTGGCCGACACCTCGATGCCGGCGGTCCGGTCACCGACCGCAGCGGCGGGATAGGCCGTCGTCTGGTAGGCGTTGTCGGCGCCGGCGGCCGTTTCCGGGTCGGAGGAACCCACGCCGCTGGCGGCCGCGGAGACGGTGATGCCGCCAATGGGCCCGAGCGTGCCCGCGCCGGCACTCGGCGTGGTCTGGGCGGCGGCATTGTTGAAGTTCCATTCGGCGATGGTGTCGGCAAAGGCGGTCCAGCCCAGGAGCAGGGCGGTCGCCAGCAGGGAGACAATGGGTTTCATCCTTGGAGGGCTAACGGTTTCAACAGGGGGGACAGGACACGGGAAAGTCGGGTGAACGGCCCGGGAATCGGGAATCAGTTAATCTCGCGGTTCGGATTCCAGATCAGGTCCGCGGAGAACTTCTCCTCGCGGCCGGTGCCGCCGTTCGTAACGGCGCTGCGCTTGAAGAACGCCGCGTGGCCGTCGATGAACATGATGTTGCCGCCGCCACCGGCGCCGGGACCGCCGTGGCGCGCGGCAAAACGGTTATGCCGGGCGGCGGGCATCGCGCCGATGGATGGGGACGGATCACCGTAGGCTTCCGTCACCGGATTGAAGACGCCGTCGAGGAGCATCACGGTGGACGAGGGGACCTGGATTCCCCCGAGCTTGGGCATGCCCGGATAGGAGAAGTCATTGCCCGCTACCCCGTTGCGCACCGAGGTCCGCAGCTTGAGGTCGATGTTCATCACGTAGCTGAAGAAGCCGAAGCTGCCGCGGGCGGGCATCGCCGGGATTTCGGCATCCTTGATCTTGGCGGAATTGCAGTGCCAGAACTTGCCCTTGCCGCCGGGGAACGGGAGGACGTCCTTGGCCACCTTGCCCTGCGCGTCGGCCCAGTAGTTGGACAGCGGTCGCTCACCCGCGCTGGGCGGCAGCAAGTTGAACCAGGCAAACGGGTCGTTCGGGCTGCCCGGGCCGATCGTCTTGCCGGTGAAGGCGCCGTATTGGCCGCCGTCATCGGTGCCGTCGCGGGGAATCGCATCCAGGTTCTCCGACGAATAGACATGGAGCGCCAAACCCCACTGGCGGAGATTGTTCAGGCACTGGATCGACTGCGCCTTGGCCTTCGCCTTGGACAGCGACGGCAGGAGCATCCCGGCCAGGATGGCGATGATGGCGATGACGACCAGCAGTTCGATCAGGGTAAAGGCCCTGGCAGTGCGTCGGTTCAGGGAAGCGGGTTTCTCCGGCATGAGTGCGACTGCCTCGCGCGGGTGGAACTCCGCCAAGGCGTCCGCACCCTAACCGGGCACCCCTGCCAGGCAAGCCGGGCTTGTTGACAATTCCGCGGCGAAAATTGGCGCCGCCCTGTCCCCTCGAAATCAGCCCGGCGGCATGCGCGGGGTGGTTTTCCGGGCCGGGTGCTGGTCCGCCCGGCCATGGACCATCACGGCAGTCCATTCGGCCAGACGACGCCCCAGGATGCGGCAGGATTCCTGGGTTTCCTCCTCGCGCGGTTCCTTCGCCGCCACGGCGCCGTAATGGAGCGTCATCTTCTTGCCGGCGTAATCGGTCACGCCAAAGGTCAAAAAGCCGAAGTTCATCAGCACCGTGAGGATGGACTGGCAGGCGAGCTCCATGCCCCCGCCCCAGCCGCCGGCGCTGCTGAAGGCGCACGCGACCTTGCCGTCGAGCTGCATCCAGTGCTCACCCATGGTCTCGTCCCAGAAGCGCTTCATCTTCCACGACAGCAGGCCCATGTTCGTGGGACTGCCCACCGCCAACCCGTCGCACCAGACCACGTCGGCGGCCAGGGCGTCGTCCACCGAGCGCAGGCGGACCTCGGTATCGGGCACCTGCGCCGCGCCGTCGGCGACCAACTGGGCCATCTTCGCGACGTTGCCGGACTTCGAATCGAACAGGACGAGGATGCGGTTCACCCGGCCAGCTTCCGGGAAAACGCGCCGCGGCTGAATGAAAAAGCTCCGCCCGCCGGTTCGCCGTCCGGCTAAACCGCCGCCACCCGGAGGCTTGGAGGCGGCGGCCGGCTCCGGCACGCTTGGCGCGCAGATGGTCAACGATGCGGAACTTCGATTCGGCGGCATGGCGCGGCTATACGGCCGGGCCGGCCTGGAACGCCTGCGGGCCGCCCACGTCCTCGTGGTCGGCGTCGGCGGCGTCGGTTCCTGGACCGTTGAGGCGCTGGCCCGCAGCGGCGTTGGGACCATCACCATGGTGGACCTGGACGAGATCTGCGTCAGCAACGTGAACCGCCAGTTGCCCGCGCTCGACGGCACCATTGGCCGGGCCAAGGTCGAGGTGCTGGCGGAACGCATCCGCGCCATCAACCCCGCCTGCCGGATCTTTGCGCGGCAGGAATTCTTCACCGAGGACAGCGCCGAACGCCTCCTCGGCCCCATCGACCGGTCGCAACCGGACACTGCCCCCGACTCCCTCCCCGCCACCTCAAGTGGAGGGGAGGCCCCTCTCCCCGGCCCTCTCCCCGCTCGTGCCTCGCAAGGCGAGGGAGTCCGCCCCGGGCCAACGTCCGGATTCGCCCCCACCGATCCCCCGGTTGATTTCGTCGTGGACGCCATTGATGCCGTCGCCAACAAGTGCCGGCTCATCGCCCTTTGCCGCGCGCGCCAGCTGCCGGTGATCGTCTGCGGTGGGGCGGGCGGCCGGCGCGACCCGACCCAGATCCGCCGGGCCGACCTCTCCCTGGCGACGCACGACCGCCTGCTGAGCGAGGTCCGCAAGCGGCTACGCAAGGAGCACGGCTTCCCGCCGGCCGGAAAGAAGTTCGGCGTGGACTGCATCTGCTCCGCCGAAATCCCGGTCTTCCCGCAGAAAGACGGCTCCGTCTGCCCCGCCGCGGAGGCGCCCGCCGAACCCGGCGAATCCCGCCGCCTGAACTGCGACTGGGGCTTCGGCTCCGCCACGCACGTGACCGGGACCTTCGGCTTCGCCGCCGCCGCCGCGGTGATCAATGCGCTGGCGGAGGGGAAACAGTCGTCGAAGTAGGATTGGGCGTAGCTGAACACAGCCCGCAGGTGTGCTCCCTCTCCCCGCGGCGAAGCGCGGGGAGAGGGCCGGGGAGAGGGGTTGCCCGTGAAGTGGCCGCGAACATTTCGGGAATCCTCCTCTCCCCGCCCCTCTCCTCCACTCCGAGTGGAAGAGAGGGAGACCGGGCAGTGTCCCGGTCCACCCCCCCGCGAACGCGGAACGGTCAACGCCCCCTCCCAACCTGGCTGATCGTCCATAGCAGTTCCCGGCGATCCGGCATGGACTATCCGTCATGCCGAAACGTGACTCCGTCCTCCCCGCCGGGAGCGCGGACCTCCCTGCCCGACCCCGCCGCCGCCCGGTCCTCGCCGCCCTCGGGCAAAGCGTCCGCCGCTGGCGCGAGGAACGCGCCCTGACCCAGGAAAAGCTCGCCGAGCAGGCCGGGCTCGATCCCACCTACATCTCCGGCATCGAACGCGGCCTGCGCAACCCCGGCATCCTGAATGTCGCCCGACTCGCCAAGGCCCTCCGCCTCACCACCGCCCAGCTCTGCGAAGGAGTCGACGCATGAGCGGCCGCGCGAAGACCAAGGTGGGGCGAGACTCCGTCGAGCCGACCCCCGAGCGAAGCGAGGCGAGCCCGGCGAGCATCTCCTTATCCGCCGGCCGACCGACAAAATCACGGCCGTCCCAAGAAGCTCGCCCCGCTCGCGCCGCCGCGGGCGGCAAACCGGGCTCGACGGAGACTCGCCCCACCTCGCGGGTGCAGGAACCCGCCCCGCCCTACCGCGCCGATTCTTCACCCTCGCCCCTCGGAGAGGAGAGGGCCGGGGAGCGGGGTGCGCCCCTGCGCTTCATCGACCTGTTCTGCGGCATCGGCGGGTTCCGGTTCGCCTTCGAACGGGCCGGCGCGCAGTGTGTGTTCTCCAGCGACTGGGACCGGTTCAGCCAGCAGACCTACGCGGCCAATTTCGGCGAGAAACCCCACGGCGACATCCACACCGTGGCCGTGGCCGACATTCCGAAGTTCGACATCCTCTGCGGCGGATTTCCCTGCCAGCCCTTCAGCCTCGCGGGTGTTTCGAAGAAGAACAGCCTCGGGCGCAAACACGGCTTTGAGGACGAAAAGCAAGGCAACCTCTTTTTCTCCATCGCGGAGATCCTCAACTACCACAAACCCGCCGCGTTCGTGCTGGAGAACGTGAAGAACCTGAAGAGCCACGACCAAGGCCGAACGTTCGCCATCATCATGGATACCTTGGAGAACCCTCTTGGCTACAACGTGGTGAGCCAGATCATCGACACCCCAAGGCGTCGTGCCCCAACACTGCGACATGAAGGACGGACTACTTGGCGAGTGCCGAAAAGCTCACCGGCGCGAGCTCGCAGGTGTTGCGAAGCGAGCCAGCCAAAACGAACAACTTGGGTTGCTCCCGAAAATTGAACAGTCGATAGAGCTGATATTCGCGTTCGCGTTCCTCGGAAACGCCGACCTCGTTTCGGGAGGCGAAAAATGGCGTCATTGACCCAAAGCGGGTGGTCTTGACCTCAATCAATCTGTCCCGTCCATCGGTTTCGAATGAATGGATGTCGTAACCCAAATGGTCGCCCTTAGTCCGCGACACATGTTCAAGCCGATCCGCCAACGTTCGTTGGCCAGCTTGCCAAAGGCGTTTGTGCTCAAATTGAATTACCATTTCCTCGCCGGCGAGCCCGAGGGACTGGTTCCGTGCCTCCAGCTCAAGATAGTTCCGCCGAGTTGGTGCGATCGGAGTCGTCGCTCCTTCGTATAGTCGAGACTCCTTCTGCTCCCGCGTGGGGGGATCTACCTGAATCGAGAGAATGTCGCTGACCACAGGAATGCTATCCACATTGGCCGCTACAACCGTGGCGACTGTTTGATGTAGCGACGCAGCAGCGGACAATCTGGATTCAACAACAGAACGAAGAAGCTGCTGATAATTTCCAAGCGGCTTGTAGCCGTCGATGTAGGGGTAGCCCAACTCAATCAGGATTGCGCTGATGTTTTGGTGCTTTCTCTCGATGGAACCGCGAGGCCGATTTCGGAGAAGCTGCTGGAGCTGTCGGTTGTGCTCGGCCTTGTTGAAAGGCTCTCCCCGGAGCTCGCTGGTTAGCATGTCGAAGTAGTCCGCGACAGCGGCCTCCACTTCTTCATGTGACCAAGCTTCGGACATCGTGCTAAGTGACGTGATTGGGCCTGAATGCGCCATCCCACAGCAAGACAGACTTGCAACTTCGCACTTGCCGCTGGGGACAAACCTGGCCAGGTAGTTTCGCCGGAATATGACCAGCGAACCCCTGTCCGGCCCTTCCGAGGCCGATCCCGCCGCCGTCTTTGCCGCCGCCCTTTCATTGTGGGAAGCGGTTCACGAGCACAGGTCCCGCAATCCCGACTTCAACATCAGCGAGGCCTACAACGGCGGGGACGAGTTCATGCGGGTCGTGATGCGCATCGGGCGCAAATTCGAGGAGTGGGCCTGCGTTCACGTCGTCTTTGAGGCAACCGAAGAAGTCTGGCCCTACGATCTGGAAGACCGCTTTGGCGCCGCGTGTCTCGCAACGATGGGAGCCGAGGCGCTGGCGAGTTTCGAAGACGCCGATTGCCTGCGCGTGGCGTGGCGGCTTGGTCTCCCGCTGCGAGCGGACGGAAAGCTGCCGGTCCCGGTGTGCGTCAGCGCCCAGAACCCGGTGAGCGGGTCCGGATTTCGGGCATTTCGCATCCACACCTTCCGCCGTCCGATCGACGACGACAGCGTGGAAGCGTTCACCACGTCGGACGACGTCTGCGATGATGAGTTCGGGCCGCCGGGTTTTGGACTCTACGGCGTCGAAGCATCAGGCTTGCTGGAGCACATCGCGGATCGGGCGACTTATCTGGAAGCCGTCGCGTTGGCACGCAAGCTGGCACCCGGATTGGAACTGCCCGACTGCCCCATCGTTCGACGGAGTTAACGGCCCGCTGCGGCCGCGAACCGGAGGAAGCAGGCCGTTTCGCGCCTTCCGGCGCAGCGGGCAGGCTGGCAGCCTGCCCTACGTTATTCCGGTTCGGCTCCTCACCCCAGCCCTCTGCTCGTTCGAGGCGGTGAGCGAGCAAGGCGCAACTTCCGCCGATTTGGCGGAGGACGCCGATTCACGCTTCCAAGCGGCGGAATCGGCGCCCGCGGCGGATCACCGCTTCCCCGGCGGGGCTACTTCTTCAGCCCGATGCTGCTGGCGCGCTTCGCCACCTTCCGGCTGGTGAGGACCTTCGAGACGGTGCCGGTCTTGAGATACTTGCTCCGGACGGTTTCGAGGATGGCGTCGCGGTGGTCGTAGAGGCGCTTGAGCTTGCGGGGCTTCACCCGGGCGGTGACGTAGGCGGTGAGCAGCGGCAGCGCGATGGTGCTGTCGGTGTAGCAGACGACGCTGTCGGGCAGCTTGTCGGGATCGACCTTGCCCCAGCTCACGGCTTCGGCCGGCGTGGCGCCGCTCAGGCCGCCGGTGTCGGGGCGCGCGTCGGTGCATTGGAGGAAGTAGTCGTGGCCCTTCTCCTGGATGCCCATGACCTCCTGGATCTGCGGCTCGGTCTGGAGCATGAAGTTCTTCGGGCTGCCGCCGCCGA
>CAZRRO010000021.1:0-123333 GCA_964602595.1 uncultured Verrucomicrobiota bacterium
GCGCCACCACCAGCGGCACCTGGCCCGGTTCCGTCAGCCGCAGCCGCACCCCGCCGGGCAGCTCCAGTTCCAACAGGGTGGGTGCCTCCGGCGTCGGCACCGCGGCTTCCACAAACCGCACCGACGGCGCTTTCCCCGGCCCGGCTTCCCCCCGCGGTCGGCCGCGCCGGTGCAGCCAGCCCGCCAAGGTCGGATACTTCACCCCCACCAGCCGCGCGAACTCCGCCGCGCTCACCCCGCTCTGGTCAAAGGCCGCCAGGATCTCCGCCCGCTGGGCGCCCGACCGCCGCACCCGTCCACGGACATCCGCACGCAGCAACGCCAACCGCCCCTTCGTAGATGTCATAACCCATAGCCTATGACTTCTACGCTATCGCCGAACAGCGGGGCTATGCATGACGCTTACGAACGGACCGTTGTTCTGCCCGATCATCACGATGGCCAGCTTGGGCGAGATGCCGTCGAGGTTGCCCTGCTGCAGCCGCCAGAGGACCTGTTCGGTCCGGTCGCCCGTCATGCCGGCGATCAGCCCGTGGCGGGGCGCGTAGTAGTGGTTCCACACCGGTTCCCCATCCCACATCCGGCTGCGGACGATCGAGTCGCCCAGGTAGATCAGGTCCACGTGGCCCTGCCGGGCCCGGGCGTTGATGGCCTCGTGCCGGGCCTGCCAGGTATCGCCGCCGCCCGGCACCGAGATCACCGCGGTGTTGGGCTTGCCGCCGGCCGGTGCGGTCGGGTTCGGGGTTGGGCCGGCGTGGACCGCCGCGGCGAACAGCCAAGCCGCCAGCAACCACCGCAGGATCGGAAGGGCGGAACGCCGGCCGATGGGGCTGGCCGCAGGGGCAGAAACGGGCCGCGGGGCGGTGTTCACCGGCGGAGACTCGGCGGCGCAGCGCCCGGAGGGCAAGCCAAGGGGTGCCGCGTCGGCCCGCCGGTCGGGGCCGGGAGGCGCCAGGGCTGGCTCGCCCACGATGGATCGGGCGGCGGCGGCGGGGGGGGCGCTGAGTCGGCGGTAAGCCCCCTGGACGGGCTCCTGACCGGAGCAGCCGGGCTGATGCGCCGGGATGTTTGGCGGAGCGCGGCGCCGACTGCGCTGACTAATCCGGTTGGGCGGACAGTGCGGACCCAGCGGGCTGTGCGGGCCAGGCGGACTCCATCTGCCGGGAAGGGCGGGGGCAGGGTTGACCGGCGGGGCGGCCCGCCATAGCTGGAGGACGTGAACAAACCAACGGATGTCCCCGGCACTTTCGCCGACGGGCGGAAAGAGCGGCCATGAACTGGGTCGGAGTGAATTCCTCGAACCTGCGGGCGGTGGCCTACGATGGGGAGCGGGCGGTGCTCGGCATCGCGTTCCACCAGGGAGGTGTGTATGCCTACTCGGCGGTGCCGGAGGGGGAGTATGTCAGTCTGCTCCGGGCGGCGTCGAAGGGGCGGTATCACCACCGGAACATCCGGGGGCGGTATGCCTACCGCCGGCTGGCATGAGCCGCAGGACTGAGCGTGGGCGTCGTGGCGCGGGCCGCCGGGGAGGCGGGCAGCGGCAACCGGCATTGGCACGCCTGGAGGCACGCCTGGAGGCGGCCGAGCAGGCCGGCTATCCCGTCCGGCTCGAGTTTTTGGGCCGGGCGATCTTCGGCGACGAGTGGGGGTCGCCGCCCGACCCCGGCCCCCAGCCAGCGCCTGCCGTCCGGGCGGATGGGGCGGGGCGAATCCCAGGTCCGGGAGAATCCGCATGACCCGGAACGGAAAAATCGCCCGGTTGCCCAAGGCGGTGCGCGACGCCCTGAACCGGCGGCTGGCCGAAGGCGAACCGGGCAGGCGGCTGGTGACGTGGCTGAACGGGCTGCCGGAGGTCCACGCAGCGCTGGCGCGGGAGTTCGCCGGGCGGCCCATCACGGAGAACAACCTGTCGGAATGGAAGACGGGCGGGTTTCGCGACTGGGAAGCGCAGCAGGATTTGCTGGCGCAGGCGCGGAGGCTGGCGGAGGAGGCGGAGGAACTGCGGTCGGCCGCGGGTTCCCTGGCGGATCATCTGGCGGTGGTGGTGGAAGCCAGGCTGGCGGCCGAGCTGCACCGCAGCCGGGAGGGGGCGGGGAACGGCGATCCCCGGGAATGGCGCCGGCTGCGGGCCCTATGCGCGGATGTCGTGGAGCTGCGGCGGGGCGACCACAGCGCGGCCCGGCTGCAGCTGGAACAGGTGCGTCGCGAGCGGGAGCGGGAGCGTTCGGAGGCGGAGCTGCTCGAGGTGTTCGTGAAATGGGCCACCGCGGCCCCGTTGCGGGAAGTGCTGGCCGACTCCGACCTTTCGGCGGAACAGAAACGGCGGCGGTTGCGGGCCGTCTTCGGCCATGGGGATGGTGCAGAACCGGCCTCCGGCGGGCCGGAGCCCGCGCGCGAGGGAGCTCCCGCTGGCCCACCCGCGTCGCCGGCGACCGCTGAGCCGCCGGCGGAATCGGCGACGGCTCCGGCCGGGGAAGGGCGGCCCGACGCCGTGCCCGGACCGAGCCGGCGGAACCTTCGAGGCGACCGGGGAATCCCCGCTGACGGGGACGTGGATTTGTTTCCGTCTCGGCCGACCGAATCCATTTCCCCCGATCCGAACCGCGAGGACGCCGGGGCGGGAGCATGGGGCGACGAAGGGAAACTGGGGCGATCCCGGTCGGCGCCCGGGTCAATCCGACTAAATCCGACCGAATCCGGCCGGGCTTACGGATCTGCGCCCAAACTGCCGACGGTCCGGGGCGGATGAATCCGGCTGGCGCCCTCCCGGTGGCGGCGGAGATAGAGGCGCGGCGAAGGGCGACTGACGAATGCGAAAGGTCGCGCGGGCGAATCGACACCTCACCCCAGCCCTCTCCCGGCCGAGGCGGAGAGGGGGAAGAAATGTCGAAGGACGAATGCCGAATGACGAATGCGGAAGGTCGAGCGGGCTGGACTCCATCCCTGGTGCGCCGGTGTGCCCCGAGGTTTCGCGCCGTGATTCCGGTGCGGATCATCGGCGGGCCCGGAGCCGCCGCCACGGCGGCGCAATGAGGTGCCGGCGGGTTGGCTTCAGCGGCCGGGAGCTACCCTGATCGCGGGGCGCGATTTGCGGGACGCCGGTGGCCGGGGCTGCCAACCTGTCGGCGAAGCCACCCGTCCGCCTGTTTGCCATGAAACCAACTCCCGCCTACGGGGTCGCCAGCGCGACTTCGCCGTTCACCGCCCTCACCATTCCGCGCCGCGAACCGACCGCCCGCGACGTGGAGATCGAGATCCTGTTCTGCGGCATCTGCCATTCGGACCTGCACACGGCGCGCAATGAGTGGAGCAGCGTGATGCAGACCACGTATCCCTGCGTGCCGGGGCACGAGATCGTGGGCCGGGTGAAGCGGGTCGGCGCCGCGGTCACGGCGCACCGGGTGGGCGACCTGGTCGGGGTGGGCTGCCTGGTGGCGTCAGACCGGACCTGCCCGTGCTGTCGGATCGACCTGGAGCAGCTCTGCGCGCGGGGCACGTTCACGTATAACTCGCCGGATGCGCACGGCACCGCGCCGGTCACCTACGGGGGATATTCCGCGGCGATCGTGGTGGACGAACACTTCGTGCTGCGCCTCCCGGCCCACCTCGACCTGGCCGGCGTCGCGCCGCTGCTGTGCGCGGGGATCACCACCTATTCGCCGCTGAAGCGGGCGGGCGTGGGCCCGGGCAAGCGGGTGGGCATCGTGGGCCTGGGCGGGCTGGGACACGTGGGGGTGAAGCTGGCGGCGGCCTTCGGGGCGCACGTGGTCGTCTTCACCACGTCGCCCGGCAAGCGGGAGGACGCGCTGCGGCTGGGCGCGGACGAGGTGGTGGTCACGCGCGACGCGGCCGCGATGGCGCAGCAGGCGGGCAGCCTCGACTTCATCCTCGATTGCGTCTCGGCCGAGCACGACCTGAACGCCTACCTGAACCTGCTGAAGCACGACGGTGAGCTGACGTTGGTTGGCGCGCCGGAAAAACCGATGCCCGTGTCGGCGTTTTCGCTGATCTTCGGCCGGCGGCGCCTGTCAGGTTCGCTGATCGGCGGTCTCGCCGAGACGCAGGAGATGCTGGATTTCTGCGGCCGGCACAACGTCACGGCCGACGTCGAGGTGATCCCGATCCAGCGGCTGGACGAGGCTTATGCCCGGCTGGCCCGGGCGGACGTGAAGTATCGCTTCGTGATCGACCTGGCCTCGCTGGCGGCGGCATAGCCGGGCCGGGGAGCCGGGACGGGGTCAGTTCCGCTCGGGGGCGGGGCGTTTCAGGCCGACGGAGTGGGCGATGTCGTCAAATTCGGCCCGGCTGACCTCGTGGAGTTCCTTGCCGCGCTGGGCGAGCTTCTCGTTCACCTTGATGGCTTTCTCGGTCATTTCCTCGTGGGTTTCCTTGGACCCGCCGACGAGGGCGAAGTTCTTCCCGGTCGTGACACGCTTGTGACCGTCGGAGTCGAGGCCGATTCCGACGAGGAGGGCCTTGGGGCCGGGGGCGGCCTTTTTTGCGGGCTGATTCGCCATGCGGGGAGGTTAGGCAGGGGCGTCGGCGCGACAAGGTGGAATCAAATACCCGGTGCCGGACGCGATTCACCTTGCCCCGTCAAGCGCGGATTTGTTACGCATATCGCCGACATGGCAGCCATAGGACGTTTCCAAAAAGGGGACGAAATCTTTTACGCCAAGGTCGTCGACGGCGAGCTGTTCAAGCTGATCGGAGACGTCTTTGGTTCCCCGTCCTTTGAAAAAAAGGCAACCGCGCTCAAGGGCGTGAAGACACTGGTGCCGGTCACCCCGTCGAAGATCATCGCGGTGGGGTTGAACTATGCCGACCATGCCCGGGAAACCGGCAAGCCGCTGCCGAAGGAGCCGCTGATGTGGCTGAAGGCGACGACGTCCCTGATCC
Organism: uncultured Verrucomicrobiota bacterium; assembly: GCA_964602595.1. Lineage (GTDB taxonomy): Bacteria > Verrucomicrobiota > Verrucomicrobiia > Limisphaerales > UBA9464 > CAIWAH01. The sequence continues at coordinate 4,900 of CAZRRO010000021.1, forward strand.
CGGACGGCGCGAAGATTGAGATCCCTTTCGGCAATCACCGCACGGATTTCGAGGCGGAACTGGCGATCGTCATCGGCCGCCGGATGCGGAACGTCACGCCGGCCGCCGCGGCCCGCTATATCTTCGGCTACACGGCCGCGCAGGACATCACGGACCGGACGATCCAGAACGCAGAGAGCCAGTGGGCGCGCTGCAAATCCTTCGACACCTTCACGCCGCTCGGGCCCTACATCGAGACGAAGATCGACCCGCACACGCTGAGCATCCAGCTTTTCCAGAACGGGCAGCTGCGGCAGAACAGCAACACGAGCCAGCTCATCTTCAACTGCTTCGACATCGTGAGCTTCGTGTCCACGAACATGACCATGCTGCCGGGCGACGTGATCCTGACGGGCACGCCGAGCGGCATCGGCCCCATCGAGTCGGGCGACCGGCTGGAAGTCCGGATCCAGAACCTCGCGCCGTTGGTCAACACGGTGAAATAACCCTCACCTTCCATTTCAGGCGCGGGGTGCCGCTCAGAGCGACCTCCGCGCCTCTTTGTTTCCCGAACCTCATTTTTCCCATGCGCTGGTCCAAAACGTTCATTCCCACCCTCAAGGAAACCCCGGCCGACGCGGAGATCGTGTCGCACCAGCTCCTGCTGCGCGCCGGCCTCGTCCGCAAGCTCACCGGCGGGCTCTACACCTTCCTGCCGATGGGCCTCCGCGCCCTGACCAAGGTCGCCAACATCATCCGCGAGGAGATGGACCGCGCGGGCGCCATCGAGGTGTCCATGCCGTTGCTCCAGCCCGTGGACATTTGGCAGGCCTCCGGCCGTTACGAGGCCATGCGCGATGCGCTCTACAAGGTGAAGGACCGGGCGCAGAAGGAATGGGCGCTGTGCCCGACCGCCGAGGAAGTCATCACCACCCTCGCCGCGAACGAGCTGAGTTCCTACAAGCAGTTCCCCAAGAACTTCTACCAGGTGGGCACGAAGTTCCGGGACGAGATCCGGCCCCGCTTCGGCCTGATGCGCGCGAAGGAGTTCGTGATGAAAGACGCCTATTCCTTCGACACGACCGACGAGGGCGCAATGGCCAGCTACAAGAAGATGTATGACGCCTACGGCCGGATCTTCGCCCGCTGCGGCCTGCGGTCGTTCGCGGTGGAAGCCGACACGGGCGTGATCGGCGGCAACCATTCGCACGAGTTCATGATCCCGGCCGAGACGGGCGAAAACGATGTGGTGTATTGCGAGGCGTGCAACTACGCCGCGAACATCGAGAAGGCGACCAGCGGCCTGCCGAAGACCGCGCCGCGCGAACTCGGGGCCGCCCCGGAGAAGTTCGCCACGCCCGGCGTGGTCACGATCGAGGCCCTGAGCAAGGAGCCCTACAAGGTGCCGGCCAACCGCCAGATCAAGACGCTGGTCTACCTCGCCGACAGCAATCCGGTGATCATCCTCATCCGGGGTGACGATCAGTTGAACGAGGCGAAGTTCATGGCCCGCACCGGCGCGGTGGCCGCGCGCCCCGCGACAGCGGACGAAATCGTGGCGTTGCTCGGCGCGAAGCCGGGTTCGCTCGGGGCCGTGGTGAATGTGCCCAAGGGCGTCCGCGTGCTGGCCGACGAACGGCTGCGCGGCGCCAATGACATGACCACGGGCGCCAATGACGACGGCTTCCACTTCCGCAGCGTGTCGATCGAGCGGGACATCCAGGTCACCGACTGGTTCGACCTGCGCACCGTCGCCGCCGGCGAACCGTGCCCGAAGTGCGCCAAGGCGCTGAAGATCCGTCGCGCCATCGAGGTCGGCCACGTCTTCAAGCTGGGCACGAAATACAGCGAGAAGCTCAACGCCACTTTCCTCGACGACCAGGGCCAGCGCGCGCCCGTCGTCATGGGCTGCTACGGCATCGGCGTGACCCGCACGCTCCAAGCGGTCATTGAGCAGGGCAACGACAAGGACGGCATCCTGTGGCCGGTCAGCGTCGCCCCATATCAGGTTTGCCTCACGCCGCTGGTGGTCACCCCCGGCAGCGCCCCGATGGAGCTGGCCGAGAAACTTTACGCCGAACTGTCCGCCGCCGGGATCGAGGTCATCCTCGACGACCGCGACGAACGGCCGGGCAGCAAGTTCAAGGACAGCGAACTGGTCGGTTTCCCGCTGCGCGTCGGCATCGGCGAGAAATCGCTGGCGAAGGGCGAAGTCGAGTTCAAGCCCCGCGGCGGTGCGCTCCAATCGATCAAGGTCGAGGAAGCCGCCGCCACGGTCATCGCGTGGGTCAAGGCGGAGCTGGCCAAGCTGGCTGCCTAGGAAGGCAAGGGCGGCGGGTGACCACCACCCGCGGTTAAGACGTCCGTCGTGCCCCGGGGACGCCCGTTCAACCGGGCGTCGCCAGGGCGGCGTCCTTCTCCGCCAACAATTTCCGGATGAATCCGGCAAGGGCTGGCAGCACACGGCCGGCACGACCTGGTGCCGTTGGAATCCCGTCGGGCCTTCCGCCGATGGCCCGCAAGGCTTCATCCGCTGCTCCGGGCCGGCGCTTCAGGCGGTGGGCGGCGACGAGGCGGAGGTCGATGGGAGCCTGTGCCGGCTGCCAACCCTCCTGCGCCAGCAATCTCCAACTGAAGTCGCCCCAGCCGACCAGGCGCCCTTGGGGGCCGACGAACCGATCCCATTCCGCGAGCACGCTTTCGACGGCGCGACCGCCCAGCAGCGATTCCACCGGCACCTCCAGGTGACGGGCCGCGTTGATCGCCAACGGCCGGCGAGGGGCAAGGAACGCGTAGAACGTTTCGCCTGTGGCGGGGCGGGTGGCGGCCAGCTGGATGAGCTCCGGTAGGCCGGGCACGTTGCTGCCGCGCCGATGGGAGTTGGCCTCGCCGGCGACGACCACCAGCTCGGGCCAGAGGGCCTCGAAATCCGGCATCGCGGCTGAAGTCCACCATGGATCACAGGGCTGGGCATGTTGGCGGCGGGGTGTAACGCGCGCGGCGGAGGCGGCGAGCTGTCGCTCCACCATCGAGTCGAACGCACCGAGCAAGGGCGCTAGTTGCGAATCCGTGAGCCCGAACGCCGTCAGCACCTCGACCACGGCTTCCACGGTGGCGACGCAATGGGCGGCGGGTTCGCGGCGGATCCGGTAGTTGCCCGGCTTGCGGGGCAGGAAACCGATCCGGGGCAGGGCACGCAGCGCCGGATTGCGTGCCATCATCTTTCGCGCCTGCGGCCAGGTGCCATCGATGACCAGCAGCGTTTCGGGGGGGTGTTCCAGCGTGTCCGGGGCGACGGCGCCTTCGCCCGGGAAGAGCAGGGCGGTGCCCGGGCGGGCCACGAGTTCCGCGACGCGCGGATGCTCCGCGAAGTCGACTCCTTCGTGCAGCTCGCTCCCGGCCAGGCCGAGGTGGGCGATGCGGGCCGTGCCGATGGCGACCTTGGCCTCGCGCGGATGTTGCAGGAAGACGACGCGGGTCGCGGTCTCGATCGGAGTCAGGCCGGCGCACCAGCAGGCCGTCGCGGGGCGATGGCAGCGGCGGCAGAGGGGGCGTGAGTTCAATTCGCCCATGGACTCAGGCGGCGAAGGTGGAGAAGGACGGCCGGGGTAGGGTGTGATGACGGGCACTGCCTCACCGGGCTGCCTCGTCCCGCGCCCAGCGATCCGCGGCCAGAATTTGCTCCAACGTCGGGTGTTCGACCACCAGGTGGGCGTCCATCACTCGGCGGACCTTCTCGGTGATGTCGGTGAAGCTGAGCTGGCGCTGGCAGAACTGTTCCACGGCGACCTCGTTGGCGGCGTTGAACACCGCGGGCAGCGTGCCGCCGACTTCTCCGGCACGGCGGGCGAGGAGAAGGGCGGGGAATCGGTCGGTGTCGGGTTCCTCGAAAGTCAGGGTGCCGATCTTGGCGAAGTTGGTCTGCACGCGGTCACTGCGCTGGCGGTCAGGGTAGCAGAGCGCGTATTGGATCGGCAGGCACATGTCGGGAGTGGAGAGCTGCGCGATCAGCGAGCCATCCACGAACTCGACCATCGAATGCACGATGCTCTGCGGATGCACGACCACCTGCACGCGCGCCATCTCGATGTCGAACAGCCAGCGCGCCTCGATCATCTCCAGGCCCTTGTTGAACAGCGTGGCCGAGTCGATCGTGATCTTCCGGCCCATGACCCACGACGGATGCTTGAGCGCCTGTTCGAGCGTGATGCCGGCGAGCATTTCCTTCGGCCACTTCGTCGCGTCGCGGAATGGTCCGCCGGAGGCCGTGAGCCACAGGTTGCGGACGGATGCGGGCGGCTTGCCGTCGAGGCACTGGAAGATGGCCGAGTGTTCTGAATCGACCGCGAGGACCTTCACGCCGTGTTTGCGGGCTTCGCCCATCACGGTCTCGCCGGCCATGACCAGGATTTCCTTGGAAGCGACCGCGATGTCCTTGCCCGCCCGGATGGCTGCGAGCGCCGGGGCCAATCCCGCGGTGCCGACGATGGCGATGAGCACAATGTCGGCCTCGGGCAGCGTGGCGAGTTCGAGCAATCCTTCGGCGCCGCAACAGACCTTCACGCCGTCCCCGAGTTTCGCCTGGAGGGCCGCTGCCTTCGCCGGATCGTGGATGGAAACGATGCCGGGGCGATGCTTCAGCGCCTGCTCGGCCAGCAGGTCGGCGTTGCCACCGGCGGCAAGCGCGATGAGCCGGAGCTGGTCGGGCAAATCCTCGACCACCTTCAACGTGCTGGTGCCAATGGAACCGGTGCTGCCAAGCAGGACGACGCGCTTCATGCGGAAGGGCGGAGGATGCGGCGCCGGCCGGCGGCTTGGCAAGGCACGGGCGAAACGTTGGCGGGACAAGGTGCGCCGCACCGGCACCCAATCCGTGGCGTCACGCAGTGGGCATCAGGCCGAGAACCCCGCCGTGAGCCGTCCGCGCACCTTCACGTCGCCCCGGGCGATGGCGGCCACGGCGGCGGGATAGAGTTCCCGTTCGGCGACCTGGATGCGGGCGTGGAGGGTTTCGGCGGTATCGCCGTCCAGCACGGGCACGGCGCGTTGGCCGATGATGGGGCCGGTGTCCACGCCCTGATCGACGTAATGCACGGTGCAGCCGGTAAACTTCACCCCGTAATCCAGCGCCTGTTTCCAGGCGGCGAGGCCCGGGAACGACGGCAGCAGCGACGGATGGATGTTCACGACCCGGCCTTCGAAGGCGCGCAGGAACTCACCCTTAAGGATGCGCATGAAGCCGGCCAGCACCACGAGGTCCACCTGAGCCTCCCGCAGAGCCGCGAGGTAGGCGGCCTCGGCTTCCTCGTCGAGCTTGGTGCGGAACTTCCCCGGCGGGAGGTAGCGGGCGGGCAATCCGCGTTCGCGGGCATGGGTGAGGACGCCCGCGGATTCCACGTCACTCACCACGAGGGCGACTTCGGCCGGGACGTTTCCGGCGGCGATCGCATCGGCGATGGCGACGAAATTGGAACCCTTGCCGGAGCCGAGGACTCCGAGACGCAGCGGACGAATTGCAGGCACGGCGCGATTAGGGAAGCGGACGGGCCGGAAGACAAGCCGGCGAAAGGGATGGGTGAACGAGCGGCGAATCTGGAAGGCAGGAAAGCAGGAACCGGATCGGTCCCGGGCAGAGGATCATTCCGCTGTGGGTGGCCGCCAAACGGGTGAGGCCGACGCCATGGCACAGAGGGCTTAGTGGTGTAGGCTCCAGCACTCTTCCAGGGCCACCGCCCGCCCTCACCAGACTCGCGCCCAGAGCACCTTGAGGTAACGGCTTTCGAGGCAATTCGACATGACCGGGTGGTCCGCACCGGCCCCGGTGCGGTCGAGGAACTGGAGCTTGCGGCCGACGCGATGCGCGCTGCGGATGGCCATCTGCTCGAATTCGCCGGAACCAAGTTGGCCGGAACAGCAGCACGTAGCGAGCAGGCCGCCGGGCTTGGTGATGACCATTCCGAGCGAGTTGAGGTCCTCGTATTTCAGCATGCCTTCGGCGAACACCTCCTCGTCACGGCCGTCGATCAGCTTGGGTGGGTCGAGCACTACCACGTCGAATTTCTTGCCGTCCTTCCGCATCTGGCGGGCGTAGCTGTAGGCATCGCAATGCACCCAATCCACGCGGGCCTGGTTCAGGTTGGCGTTGCGGCGGGCCTGCGCGATGGCTTCCTCGTCGAGGTCCACGGCGGTGACTTCCGTGGCGCCGCCGACCAGCTTGGCCGCGAGCGCGAAGCCGCCGGTGTAGCAGCAAAGGTCCAGCACCGTGGCGTCCTTGCACCAACGCGTCAGCGCCCGGCGGTTATCGCGCTGATCGCAGAAGAACCCGGTCTTGTGCCCGGTGGCGAAGTTCACTTCGTAACGGATCCCGTGCTCGCGGATCTTCACGGTGCGGACCTCGTCGGACGCGATTTCGCCCACGCGGATGCTCTCGTGCTTGGCCACCGGATGATCCACCTCGATGACCGTCTTCGTCGTGCCGAGGCGGGCTTTCAGGTGTTCGAGGAACTTCGGCAGGCGTTGCCAGATGCCGAGGCTGTGGACCTGCACGCTCAGCACATCGGCAAACTTGTCCACGACCAACCCGCTCAGGCCGTCGCCGTCGGAGTGGATGACCCGGAAGGCGTCGGTCTGGGCCGGCAGATCCAGCACCTTGAGCCGCAGGTCCAGCGCCCGGTCGATCAGCCCAAAGAAGTCCGCCTCGCCGAACGCGTCGTCGCCGTGGTGGATGACCCGGAGCGGCACGCGGGCGAGGGGATTGAACAGCCCGTGGCCGAACGGCCGACCGTTCTTGTCGATGACGGTCACCAGGCCGCCCGGCTTCGCGTCGGGCGATACGGCCCCGACCATCGCCGGATAGATGGCCGGCGCGTAGCTGAAAGTCTTCATTTGCACCCATGGCTTGGGCCAGTGCTCGCTGCCTTCCGGCGCGGCCTTCGGGCGGATGCCGGGCGGGCGAGGGGCGGGCCGCGACCAGGCTCCCGCCGGCGCCTCGGAGCGGGGGCGCGAAGGGTAGCGGGGAGCGTTGGACCGCGAATAACCGTCGTTCATCCGGCGAGGCGTAGCGGCATTGGCCCGTCCGGAGCAATGCGGAAGTCGGATTCGTTCAGGGCAAGTTCACCCACTGCGCCGCGAATATTCCCCGCCGGGCGCTGGAACGAAGCGTCAGCCTCGGGCGGGTCGGCACCCAACCTTGGCTCGTCTTGGCCGCAGCTTTGGCCGGCAGGCGAGGCCAACATCCGTCCTATCCAAGCCAGCGCAGGTGCTTGAACCGTCGGCCAATCCGGCGAAAGTGCGCCCCGCAATGCCTCTCCACCGCTTCATGGCCGCGCTGGTCCTGTTCGCCGGAATCGCCTTCGCCGATCCCGCCGGGACGGTGACCGTGACCCAGGCGCCCGCCGATGCCGTCAGCGCCATGGCCCGTCTCCGCGTGGCCCCGGGACTCAAGCTCCAACTGTGGGCGAGCGAACCCCTGATCGAGAACCTCACCAGCGTGAGCTACGACCATCTCGGCCGGGCCTACGTCGTGGAGACCGGCCGCCGGCGCACCAGCGTCTACGACGTGCGGAACCTCCAGCCCTGGCTGGACGATGATTTCGCCCTCCGCACCGCGGCCGACCGCGCCGAGTTCCTGCGCCGGGTGCTGACGCCCGGCAACACCAACTACCCGGCGTTCCTCGAAGCGGTCCACAAGGGCGGTAAAGGCGGCTTCCAGGATTTCAACCAGGACGGCGTGCTCGACGGCCGCGATCTCGAAGTCGAAGCCGAACGGGTCCGGTTGGTGACCGACACGAATCGCGATGGCCAGGCGGACCGGGCAGAAACCTTCGCCGAGGGGTTCAACGGGATCGTCAGCGGCGTCGCGGCCGGGGTCCTGGCGGAAGGCACGAACGTCTGGTTCGCCAACATTCCCGAGCTGTGGCGCTTTCCGGTGCCGGGCACCAACGGCGCGCCACTGTCGCCCTTCGGCCCGGGTCGGCCCGGTTCGCCCGGGCCGGTGCTCGACGGCTTCGGGGTCCACATCGCCTTTGGCGGTCACGACTTGCACGGGCTCATCAAGGGACCCGATGGGCGGATCTACTTCAGCATCGCCGACCGTGGCACCTGCGTGACCAACCGCGAGGGCAAGGTCATTTCGGTGCCTGACACCGGCGCGGTGTTCCGGTGCGAACCGGACGGCGCGAACTTCGAGGTGTTTGCCACGGGGCTGCGCAATCCGCAGGAACTCGCCTTCGATGCCCGCGGCGACCTCTGGACCGCCGACAACAACGGCGACGGCGGCGACAAGGCCCGCTGGCTCCTGCTCCTGGAGGGTGCGGACTACGGTTGGACGCTTGGCTGGCAGTGGTTACCGAAGATGGGCGCGTGGAACTCAGAACGGCTCTGGCATCCGCGGGTGAGCAACACGGCCGCGGCGCAGGTGCCCGCGATCGCCAACATCGGCCACGGTCCGGCCGGCATCGCCTACTACCCGGGCACGGGCTTAGGGGACCGTTTCCACGAACATTTTTTCTACGCGGACTTCCCCGGCGGCATCCGGCACTTCCGAGTTGAACCGGACGGGGCGTTCTTCCGCGTGGTCCAAGCCGACGGGGCGGGGGATTCTTGGAAGTGGCTGGAGGACAATTCCGCCGCCGAACAGACCGGCAAGGTGCTGTGGGAGCTGTCGCCGGTGGACGTCACGTTTCCGCCGTTCGGCGGCATGATCGTCGCCGACTGGGTGCAAGGCTGGGAAAAGACCGGCAAGGGCCGGCTCTGGCACGTGGTGGACCCTGCCATGAGCGGCGACGCGCGAATCGCGGAGGTCGCGCGGCTTCTCGCCGGTGGCATGGCCGGGCGCCCGGAAAAGGAACTGGCAACGCTGCTCGGCGATCGCGACCAACGGGTCCGGCTCGAGGCCCAGTGGGAATTTGCCCGACGGCATCTTGCGCTCGGGGCCAAGTCGGACCTTGTCGCGCGGCTCGGGAAGCTGGCCCGGTCCAAGGAATCCTCGTTGGCGCGGATCCATGCCGTGTGGGCGCTGGCGCACATCGCCCGGCTGGACCCAGCCCAATCGTTGGTCGAGCTCCTGCCGCTGCTGGCCGATCCCGATGCCGAAGTTCGCCTCCAAGCCGTTCGGGCGGTGGGCGGCCGGAAGCTGCTGAACGCGCTGCCGCAGCTCGCCACGCTGGCCGCGTCCGACCCGTCCCGGCCGGTGCAGGCGGCGGCGGTTCGGGAATTGGGCCGGCTGCAGAATCCCGACGGCGTGGCGCCGATCTTCAAGGCGGCGAACTCGTCCGGTCTGGGGACGTTGCTGGGGCGGAAGTCGGAAAGCTCCGTGCCCGAGTTTTCCGTGGAGCCGATCTTCACGGCCCTGCGGGACGATTCGGGCCACGACCCGGTTCTCTTCGCCGCCGCTGCGGACGCCCTGTCCCAGGTGCTCCGCAGTCCCCGCCACGGACCACGGGTGCTGGCGGCAGCCCGCGACGGCTCGGACCGCGTCCGGCTCGCGGTGCTGGTGGCCCTGCGCCAACAAGGCGCCTTGGCGGTCACCAACTTCCTCCACGACCCCGCGCCCCAGCTCGTCCTCGAAGCCGCCCGCGCCATCCATGACTTGCCCCTCGCCGACGGGTTGCCCCGGCTGGCCGAACTGGTCCTGGCCCGGACGCCGCTGCTGGCCGGCACAGCCACGAACTGGCCCGCCCAGCTGAACTTCACCCAGGCCGAATGGCGCACGTGGGTGCTTCGGCGCGCGGTCAATGCGGCGTTCCGGCTGGGCGGCGAAGCCCGCGCGAAGGCCATCGCGGAGTTTGCGGCGCGGGCGGACAATCCTGAGCCCGTGCGTTTGGAGGCGTTGGAACTGCTGGCCGCCTGGGCGCAGCCGCCGCGGCGCGACCGCGTCGTGGGCTTGCACCGGCCCCTGCCCGGACGCGATCCGGAAGTGGCCCGACGCGCGCTGCTGGGAGTTTGGTCGCGGGTCACCGGCGCCACCGCGAGCGGCCCGTTAACGGTGGCCGCCCTCAAGGCCGGACTGGCGCTCGAACTCGCCGTCCTGCCCGAGACCATGCTGGTGCTTTCGGCCCATCCCGACGCCGCGGTGCAGGCCGAGTTGCTCCGGCTTCGCGAGCTGACCGGCAAGGTCACCGTCGAGGATCTCATCGGCCGGTTGGGCAAGGCACCAATTCCCGCCCAGCAAAGCGCGCTGGCCCGGCTAGCCTCCGCCAAGGATCCGAAGGCGGTTTCGGCCATCCTCGACTGGGCCGGGCGGCTCGCCGGCGGTCAGGTTCCCAGCGAACTCCAGTCCGATGTCTGGGACGCTGCCCAAGGCATCCAAGGCCTCGTCGCGGGTTCGTCGCGGGCGGCACCCCTCGCGCAGGCGCTGACCGCCTGGACCAATTCGTGGCCGAAAGACGATCCCTTGGCGCCGCTGCGGGTGACCTTGAAGGGCGGCGATCCGGTCAACGGGCGGAAGCTGTTCGCGGAGCGCGCCGACTGGGGTTGCCAGCGTTGCCACAAGCTCCAGGGCGAGGGCGGCGACGTCGGACCCGACCTCACCGGCCTCGGTCGTGCCAAGGGTCGCGAATACTTGCTCCGCGCCATCGTGAACCCGAACTCAGAGATCGCGGCCGGCTACGAATCGGTGTTGGTCGAACTGAAGGACGACAGCACGGTCATCGGCGTGCTCCGCGAGGACAAGGCCGACGAACTCGTCGTTATTTCGCCCGAAGCGGGACGCGTCGTGGTCCGGAGATCCGACGTGAAATCCCGGGCGAGCGTCCTCTCCGCCATGCCCGAAGGATTGGGTGACCTGATGACACGGCGCGAACTGCGGGACGTGGTGGAGGCGCTTTCGCAGTAATCAGTCCCTTTTGGCTCGCGCCGAAATCTGTCGCCGACTACTTCGTCGGCGTGCGATTTCCCCGTCCGCTTCCAGCAGTTTGGCTCCTGGGTGTCTTGGCTTGGCTGGGTCCGGCATCTCTGGCGCTGGCCGAATCCTCGGCGGAAGCAATCCGGCAACTGCCTCCGCCCGCTTCGCAGCCTGTGGATTTCCGCCGTGACGTGCAGCCGATCCTCGAGGCGAGCTGCGTGAAATGTCACGGCCGCGGCAAGGCGAAGGGCGATTGGAAGCTCGATACCCGCGAGGCGTTCCTGCAGCCGGGCGAGTCCGGCCCGGCGGTGATCGTGGGCGACAGTGCGAAGAGCCATTTCATCCACCTTGTTGCGGGCACTGATCCGGATTCGGTCATGCCGCAGAAGGGCACGAAGCTGACCCGCGAACAGGTCGGCGTGCTGCGCGCCTGGGTGGACCAGGGCCTGAAATGGGACCCGCAGGTGACCTTTGCCAAGCCCGAGCCGAAGAATCTGCATCCGCGTCAGCCGGAGTTGCCCGCCGGCAAGGCGGCGCATCCCGTGGACCGGCTGGCGGAAGCCTACTTCAAGCAGCATCGCGTGAAGGCTGCGAAGCCCGTGGATGATCGCCTCTTCGCTCGCCGAGTGTATCTCGATGTCGTTGGCTTGCTGCCCGCGCCGGAGGAACTGGACGCCTTTGTGAAGGATCGCTCCGCCGACAAGCGGGAGCGGCTTGTGCGCCGGCTGCTCGCCGACAACCAGCGTTATGCCCAGCACTGGCTGACGTTCTGGAACGATCTTCTCCGTAACGACTACAAGGGCACGGGCTACATCGACGGCGGCCGCAAGCAGATCAGCCAGTGGCTCTACGCGGCGCTGCGCGACAACAAGCCCTACGACCAGTTCGTGCGGGAACTCGTGAATCCGACCGAGGCCAGCGAGGGTTTCACCAAGGGCATCGTCTGGCGTGGCACCGTGAATGCCTCGATGACCCCGCCGATGCAGGCCGCGCAGAACATCGGCCAGGTGCTCATGGGCGTGAACCTCAAGTGCGCGTCCTGCCACGATTCCTTCATCGACGACTGGCAGCTCAGCGATGCCTACGGGTTGGCCGGCATCTACGCCGACGGCCCGCTGGAAATGGTCCTGTGCGACAAGCCGACCGGGAAGACGGCCCCGCTGAAATTCCTGTTCCCGGAACTCGGTGCCGTGGATGCCGCGGCTGCGAAGACCAACCGCCTGGCCCAGCTCGCGACGCTGATCACGGGCCGCGAGAACGGCCGCCTGTCTCGCACCGTCGTGAACCGACTCTGGGCCAAGCTGCTAGGGCATGGCCTCGTGGAACCGCTCGACGTGATGCAGAACGAGGCATGGAGCCCCGACTTGCTCGACTGGCTCGCGGAGGACCTCGTCGCCCATCAATGGAATCTCAAACGCACGCTGGAACTGATCCTGACGTCGCGGGCCTACCAATTGCCGTCGGTGAACCTTCCGGACAAACCGGAGCCGATGTTCACCTTTACCGGCCCGGGCGTGCGGCGGCTGACGGCGGAGCAGTTCCGAGACGCGCTGGGGTCACTCACCGGCGTCTGGCAGGACAAGCCCGAAGGCGGCCTTGACCGGCTGTTGCTGGATCGTGTGGAAGGCAAGGCGCCCGCGGCTGAGGCCTTCTGGGTGTGGGGTGACGCCCACGGCGCGACGGGTGTGCCGCCCGGCACGAACGGTTTCCGCAAGGTGGTCGTGCTCGACGCCATTCCCGGCGAGGCGACCCTGATCGTTCACGCCGACAATTCGGCGCGAGTCTTCGTCAACGGCCAGCGCGTCCGCGGCGCCGATGCGCCCGACTGGAGCCAGCCCGGTGTGTATGACGCTCGCGCCTTGTTCCGTGGTGGCACGAACGTGATCGCCGTTGAAGCCGTGAATGGCGGTGACGGACCGAATCCGGCCGGCGTGCTGGTTTACGCCAAGCTACGTCAGCAATCCGGAGGCAAGGAACGCGTGCTGGACTTCGCCACCGATGCCTCGTGGCAGGCGAGCACCCAACCGACCGGCAAGTGGCGCGAAGCCGGTTTCACCGAGCAGTGGTCCGCCGCCCACGTGTTGGGCGGTCCTGGCCTGGCGCCGTGGAACGTGGCCGAAGCGCTGGCGTCTGCCGTCGCCGGCAAGCCGATCTACGGCAGCGTGCGGTCCTCGCTGACCGCTGCCGATCCGCTGGCGCTCGCGTTGGGCCGGCCCAACCGCGAACAGGTCACGACCGTGCGGCAATCGACCGCGACCACGATCCAGGCGCTCGAACTCACCAACGGCGACACGTTGGCCCAGCTTCTGAAGCGTGGCGCCGAGCAACTGGTCGCCACCAACACCGATGGCCGCACGCTCGCCGACCGTGTGTTTCGGCAGGCGTTGTGCCGTCGCCCCACGAGCAAAGAACTCAGCCTTGCCGTCGAATTGGTTGGCCTCAGGCCGAAGACTGACGGAGTGGAAGATTTGCTCTGGAGCGTCGCCATGCTGCCGGAATTCCAACTGACCTACTGAGATGAAGCTGGCCTCCTTTCTGTTCGCGCTGGGTCTGCCTTTGCTGAAATCGCCCCTTTTTGGCGGCGAGGTGACCCGCGCCCAGTTTTCCAAGCAGCAGTTGGATTCGTTTGGGTATCCCACGAACTCCGTGTTGGCCGCGGAACTGGGGCGCAGCGAGGCGCGCCGGGATTTGACCAACGGAGTGGTTCGACTGCCGATGTATGGGCTACCGGCGACTTGGTCGGGCGAGTTCAACCGGATCTTGGAGGAGAAATACCAGATCGGCCGCTTCGGGCTGGGTGGTTGCCTGGTCTCCGACGGCTTGGTGGCCTTTGCCGACGGTTATTCGGAGGTAAGCAGACGCTTCATCGAAGAGCGGCATGGCACTAACCTCTGGAAAGAGGTCCAGGCGGAGGCCGAGAACGCATTCGCGGCAAGGCTGGAAACGGAGGCGGGATCAGGGGTGGAAAATCAGCCGGTCGCATCCAAAACCCATCGGGTGAAACCGGGCGACACCCTTAGCCAAATCGCTCGCCGACATGCCCTGTCCCTGAAATCGCTTCAGACGGCCAATCCTAGCGTGGACCCCAAACGCCTCCAGGTCGGCCAAATGTTGCGCCTGCCGTCACCCAGCAATCATCCCGAAAAGCCATGAACACTCCCGACTTTACCCGCCGCGATTTTGTGAAGCGCCTGAGCGCGGCCACGCTGGGCGCGCTCGCCGCCAGTTATCCGCGCCAATTGCTGGCCGGGGAACCCGCCGAGAAGCTTACGCCAACCGCCGACACCGTCATCGTGCTGTGGATGGGTGGCGGGATGGCCGCGACAGAGACTTTTGATCCGAAGCGCTACACACCGTTTGAAAAAGGGATGAACCCCAACACGGTGCTATCCACGTTCCCGTCCATCCCCACGGCGGTGGACGGCATCCGTTTCAGCGAGGGGCTGGAGAAGCTGGCGAAGGTGATGGACCGCGGCACGCTGGTCCGCAGCTACACGGCGGGTGACCTTGGGTTCATCCTGCACTCGCGGCACCAGTTCCATTGGCACACGGGTTACGCGCCGCCGCAGACCGTCGCGTGTCCGCACATTGGGGCGATGATCGCCCGCACGCTCGGGCCGAAGAACCCGGCGGTGCCCGCGTTCATCAACATCGGCCAGCGGTTGGATGTGGGCGAAGGGGAGGAACTGAAGGCGTTCACCTCGGCCGGTTTCCTCGGCAGCGAGTTCGGACCGTTCAACGTGCCATTTCCCGACGCGGCGAAGGACGTCGTGACGCCGCCCGGCGGCATGAGCCCGGGACGTTTCGAGAACCGGGACAAATTCTACCGCAAGCTGGCGGCCGCCTCGCCGGTTGGCCAGCTCGGCAGCGGCTACCAGAAGGATTCGCTGATCCGCTCGCTGGACAACGCGCATCGGCTGCTCGCGTCCCCGGCGGCCAAGGCGTTCGACCTCACGTTGGAGAAACCCGAGACGATCGCGAAATACGTCCCCGGCGGCTGGGACTTCACGAAGCGGCTCGGTGGAGACCAGAACCGGGAGGGCACCTACGAGAAGGCGAACATCCAGCGCTTCGGGCTCGGTTGCCTGCTCGCGCGGCGACTCGCCGAGGCTGGGGCGCGTTACATCGAGGTCACCACGGAATACATCCCGTTCCTGAACTGGGACACACACGAGCATGGCCACGAGAAGCTGACGAACATGAAGCTGGCCATCGACGGCGCCATTGCCCAACTCGTCCTCGACCTCGAAGAGCGCGGGATGCTCGACCGAACACTGATCGTCGTCGCGAGCGAGTTCAGCCGCGACATGATGCAGGAGGGCAAGCCCGACAAACCGATCAAAGACCAGGTGCCTGTCCCGGATAAGATCGAGTCGCTGACGCACTACGGCATGCACCGGCATTTCACCGACGCCGGGTGCGTGCTGCTCTTCGGCGGCGGGATGAAGAAGGGTCATCTCCACGGCGTTACGGCGGACGAGCGCCCGTGCAAGACGCTCAAGGACCGCGTGGTGATCGAAGACCTGCACGCGACGATCTACCGGGCGCTCGGCATTTCGCCCAAGCTGTCCTACGAGATCGAGAAGCGGCCGTTCTACGTGACCCGTGACGGAATGGGGAAACCCATCGGCAGCCTGTTTGCCAAGCCGGTCTGAATTCGCCGATGGGTCGGCTGAAGGAGCTTTGCGGCGCCATTGGCACCCGCCTTGGGCCGTTTCGCCAATTTCCCCGGGCCCAACGGCGGAAACCGTTTGCCTTCAACGCGGAGCGCCGGTAAACGATGCGGCGTTCCAGTCACTTTCTCAATACGGACATACCATGGCCAAAAACGCCTACCACGCTTCGATTGAAGGCGCCCAGCACGGCGCCAAGTCGCTCCCGCAGTTCCTCGACTACGCCAAGGCCGCCGGTGCGGCCGGTGCCCAGCCGAGCAACTACATGCTCGGCAACGGCAAGGGCGGCTTCCTGAAGGCCAAGGAAATCAAGGAGACCTTCGAATCCCGTGGGATGCGTCTGGACGGCATCAGCTCGCACTGCCCGTTCTGGGTGCACACCAGCGCGTGGACCGGCACCAAGTCCGGCAATCCCTTCATCGCGCCGGACGTGGCCAAGCTGCCTCCCGACAAGATCGAGAAGTGGCACGAGAGTTACCTGCTCAAGCTGATGGACCTCGCGGCCGAGCTGGGAGTGAAGTCCATGCCGATGTTCTGGGGCGTCGCGTTCGGCTGGGAACTCGCGACCGGTTATCCGTGGGGCTTCTGGGCCGGCGGCGGTTTTGACCTCGTCAAGGAAGGCCAGGAACGGTTTGTCAAAAAGACCGCGAAGCTGCGCAAGCATGCCAACGAACTGGGCATCAAGCTCTGCCACGAAATCCATCCGGGCACCGCCGCGATGTGCGCCGACGATTTCCTGATGCTCGTGAAGATCTGCGACAACGATCCGTGCCTCGCGGTGAACGCCGATCCGAGCCACTGCTGGGAAGGCGAATCGTGGGAGAGCCGTTTCCTCAAGGTCGGCCCCTACATCTATGCCGCCCACGTGAAGAACTTCGTGATCCGCCCCGGCTTCCCGCTGCGTGCGATGGAATCGAACTGGACCCGGCGCGCCATGCAGTTCACCGACCTCGGCTCGGGCGACCTGAACATGCAGCGCTACGCCGAGCTGCTCCTCGCGGTCGGTTACCAGGACCGCTACTGCAAGCTGCACGGCTGCGAATCGGCCCCGCTCGTCGTCGAGGCGGAATCGGCCCACAAGGAGCTCGATTTCTGCTCGGCCGACGGCATTGGCTACGTCGCGAAGAACCTGTGTTTCCCGCAGGCCGCCGGCAGCTTCGAGGACGGCATGGGTGCGTAGAAGCTGCCTCCCAGCTTGTTGAATCTGCGGAGTCGCCGGGCCACAGCCGGCGATTTTTCATTTCCGGAGTTATGCTTCTGGCTGCCGCGATGATCACTCGACGGAGCTGGGCACAGCGGAGGGAGTGTCGAGGCGAAATTCCACGCCAACCTCCCAGCGTCTGCGCTCCGCCGTGTCCAGCCAAGCGGCGTTCCAACCCTGCTTTTTCAGCCAATCCTCCACGTTGCTGATCGCCAACTCCAATGACATGAAATCCCGGACACCATTGAAGCGGACTACCTCTACTGTCCCGCCGGAGCGCGAAACGAGTGGCAACTCGACGATTTCAGCGTCCCCGGGCTCCAAGGTCTTGGTGGGAGGAATGTCGACGACCTGGCGGTCCAGCCGACAATAGCCATTGCGGGCGATCCGCAGCTTCGATTGGTTCCGGATCTGGAACCGCGCTATGCGGCCGCCAGAAGGGGAGTTGGTGAAACCAATCAGGCTCACCACTGCCGGCGGCACTATGGGACGGCTCGCGAAAAACGGGAGAGTAGCCACGATCAAGACGGTGAATCCGACGGCCGCTGAAATGAGTGTTTTCCGGGGCATGGCTTGAAATGAGACGTTACCTCCGGAGCGGAACAAGCATCAGGTGCGTGAGCAGCCACACCGGCAGGGCGAAAGTCGCCACCGCGCCGAGTCGTTCCCAGTTCCAGTGCAGGGAGCCGGCCTGGATCGGGAAGATCGCGATCATGAAGTAGCCCGCGAACCGGGTATGCCCGAGAAACTTCCAGCCGCGGGGGTAACGCTTCCGCAAACCGGCCCACAGCGCCATGGCGCCGAACACCAGCACGACCGCGTTGACGGCCCAGTTGACGGCGGGCAGCGCGTCGGCCGCGTTGGCGAGCTTGGTGGGGTGGTCGCGGAACGCCTGCCAGACCCATTGGGCCACGGCCCACAGCAGGGCAAACCCGGTCTGGATGGCGGTGCCGAAGCTGGCCTTGCTGGAGGTGAGTTCATTGACGATCCAGCCGAAATAGAGCGGCACGATGCCCCAGATCAGTTCCGGATTCAGGAACGGAGTCCGGATCAGTTCCCAGAACGTTGCCGCAAGGCTGCCTAGCACGGCCGGGACTGTGACGGGAACCGCCGGGAACTCAATGGGACTCGCGGCCACGGAACCGCACCTTGCCAACGGGCGATGGTCATCGACCATGGTTCCATGTTCCCGCATGTTTCGCTGGCGGCCGACCTTCCTTGGCAGCCCGGGCCCTATCCGGGCGTCGAACTCTGCGTGCTGCAACGCAACCCCGAGACCGGCGGCGTAACCGTGCTGCGGAAGTTCCACGCGGACGTCACCGTGCCGGCGCACACGCATCCGCTCGCCAACGAGACGGTTTACGTGCTCAACGGCGATTGGATTGAGGACGGTGTCGCCTACGGTCCGGGCACCTGCTTCTTCGCACCCAAGGGCGTCCGGCACGGTCCCCATGAGGCGCGCGGCGAAGTCATCAGCCTTACCGTGTTTGACGGTCCGCTGACGGTGGCGTGAGCGCCAGCCAGCGTCGCACGGCCGCGACGGCCGAGGCGGTGCCGGTGCCCAGCACCACATGGTCGGCCCCCGTGACCACGGCGGTTTCCCGCCACCCGGGGCAATGGCGCCGAAGCCAGGATCGCACCCACGGCCACGGCACGACCGGGTCCCAGAGGCCGGTGAGCTGATAGACCGGCAGACCGGTATCCCGGGCAACGCCGCGGAGGTCGGCCAACTGGATCAGGAGCAACCGGTGGAGCATGGCCGCCTGGTCGGCCGGTTCGCGCCGGCGGGCGACGAATTCGGGCAACGACGCCAGGATTTCCGGGGCGTTGCAGTAGGCAAAGCGGGCCCACCCGGGGTAAATTCGGAAGAATACCCGGATCACCCGCGGCGACAGGCTGCCGAGTAGCCAGCGCACCGCAGCGACGGCCCACGGCCACGGGTGTCGGACAAAGCCGCCGGCCAGAATCACGCCCTGCACCGGGAGCGTAGTGTCCGGCGCAGACCGCGCCTGCGCAAGCATCGCCCAAGCGACCTGCGAGCCGAACGATTCCGCGAGTAGCCAGACCGGTTGATCCGTCAGGGACCGGAGCTGCGTCCAGACGCCCGCCGCCAGATCCGGGAGGTTGACGTTCGTCGAGAGCGGATAGGTGAAGGCCACCAACCGGATGTCCTCGCCCACCTGCGCCCGGAAGGAACCCAGCAGCGTGTCGTCCCCGTGAACGCCGGGCAGATAGACGAGCACTGACCCGCCCGGGTCTCCTTGGACGGAGGCGGTCGGCAATGGCGGGACCGATTCGACCTGTGGATTCACGGCTGCGGTTTGGGCGCCGGTGCAACCCGGGCCAGCACGGCGGCGAGCAACAGCACAGGCCACTGCCAAACGGGAATGAAGATGAACGCGAGCGAGTCCGTGGCGTTCGGCACCTTGGGCACCA
Organism: uncultured Verrucomicrobiota bacterium; assembly: GCA_964602595.1. Taxonomy (GTDB): domain Bacteria; phylum Verrucomicrobiota; class Verrucomicrobiia; order Limisphaerales; family UBA9464; genus CAIWAH01. The sequence goes on from CAZRRO010000021.1 coordinate 24,032, forward strand.
GACCCGCGAAATGGCCCAACACACCGATGAGCGTCGCGAGCGCCACGAAGCCGACTGCGGCAACGCACGTCGCCGTTCGCCGGGCAAGGCGGCCGGCAACGGGAGCGAGCACGAAGGGCAAGGCGCCCCAGATGGCCATCATCATGAAGGCCGCGCCGGAGACGCCCATGGGCCCCGCGCCCCGGAGCAGGGCGATGAACGGCGTGGCTGCGCCTACCACCGCCAAGGCTGAGCAGGTGTTCCGAACCCAGGCCATGCGCGGCGCCAACGGCTCCGGCGCGGTGGATTCCGGCGATGAAGGCAAACTCATTGCCGTCCAAGGTGGAGCCGGTTCAGCCGCGGCGCCAGCAGGGTTTCCGTGCGGGCGAACACCTCGGGCGGCACGCCCAACGCCTGCTTCAGTTGCACGTCCCGGTCCCATGGGTTTGCCACTTCGGAGAGCCGGTTCATCTGCTCCCGGGTGAGGTTCAGGCTGAAGATCCACGGCGAGACGAGCGCGGTGTTGATGAGCGGAAAGTCGGAGCCGTAACACAGCCGGCCATCGAACTCCGGGCGACTCAGGGCTTCCTTGAGGTAGCCGAGCTTGTTCGCTTGGGTGAGCGAGGAGATCTCCGAGTAAAGGTTTGGAAATTCAGCCATTACCCGGGCGAGGCGATCGGTGTCGCGTTCGCCTCCGTTCTCGCCTGTCGAAGCAATGTGGGCCGCGATGACGGTCACACCGAGCCGCAGCGGCAGCCGCAGTCGCTCGGGATCGGCCAAGCGGTCGTCGGCGTGGGTGAAGGAGCGTTCTTGGCCGGCGTGGGTGAGCAGGGGAAGCCGGTGGAACTTGAGCCGCTCGTAGAACGGGATGAGCCTTTCGGCGGCCGGATCAATGTGCATGATGCTGGGAATCCACTTCACCAGCACGGCGCCGTTCATCGCGCACCAGTCGAGCCGGGCGAGGGCGTCCTTGCGGTAGGGATTTACGGACGCCCCGAAGAGGAGGTTGGTGTGTCGGGCAACCTCGCGGGCGACGAACTCGTTCGGCACGTGAATCTCGGTTCCGGCACGGTCCAATTCACCGGCGGCGTTCACCGCGCCATCCATCGCCAGGACGACCGCGTGGGTGAGGTTCGTGCTGCCGGCAACCTGCGCGGCAATCCGGTCTAGGAGCAGCGCGTCGCCCTTGGCAGCGAGTTCCTCGCGGGTCGTGCCGAAGGCCTTGAGGTAGATGCCGAACTTCCAACTCTGCTCCAGTTCCTTGGAAATGAAGCAGCCGCTGTCGCCCGCGCCGATGCCCGCGGTGTGAACGTGCAGGTCAATGACCGGCGGCCGGGGCAGAGGCTTCGGTGGGCGGTAGGGACCGGAGTGAAACAGGACACAGCCGCCGACGAGGGCGAGCACTCCGCCGGCGAATACGCCCACGAGCCACCGAAGGAGTCGACGCAAGCGAGGTAGCCGCCGAGGTGACGAGGCGGAGGGCGCAGGCATGTCTTTGGGTGAATCCGCCTCCTGACCTCGGCGGCTACGGTGCGGGGTGTTCATCCAGGTGAAGAGATGGCGAGTCGCGATCGCTGGCGGAAGCGCCACGCGGCGAAACCGACCAACGCCAGCGAAGCGAACTGGTAACCGGACAGCCCGAGCGCGATCCGAGGCGTGTCGCGCCAGAACTCGTGCACGAACCGGAATGCGCCGTAGCCAATCAGGTAGAGGTGGAAATGCTGGCCCGGCAGGAGGCGACGCGCGCGGAGCGCGGCAAACGCGGCGAGGGCGGTGACGTTGAAGGCAATCTCGGCGGGCACCGCGGGCCACCGCGGATGGCCGTGACGGTCGGCCAAGGTCCACCACGCGGGCTGTTCACAAACCGCGCCGAGGCAGCAGCCCTGGAGCAGGCAGCCGATGCGGCCGAGGATGATTCCGACCGGCGCCACGCTGGCGAACAGGTCGCCGGTCGCCTGCGGATAACCCACCCAGCGCTTGGCCAATTCGACGCCGCCGTAACCGCCTGCGAGCGCGCCCAGCACCGTCTTGCCCGTGGCCCAGCGCAGCCATTGGTCGGGTTGGCCGTAGTCGAGCCAGCCTTCGGCGAGCAGGTAGAGCAACTTGGCCCCGATGGCCGCGCCGAAGAGTCCGCCGAGGTAAATGGGCACCAGCCGCGCATCGCGCCGGGCGAGGCGATACCAGAGGAAGAGGCTCACGCCGATGCCGGCGAGCATGAGCCAAGCGTAGGGGCGGGGTTCGGAGTTCATGGGGCTTGACGCCCCGCATTTATGCATCCGAGGCCGATGGTCAGAAACATGTTCAGCATGACGAACCCCACTGACAGCAGCAGTGAAAGGGGAAGGCGGGCGAGTAACGTCTGGGTTTTTCTGAGTAACCCGTAACCAGCAACTAAGCAGCAAGCGGCCGAAACATAGACGATGAGCGGTTGCAAGGAGTCATCCTCCAAGAGGAAAAGTGGCGTCGGGGCGATTCCAAGCACGAGGAACAACCAGGTGGATAGGCGTCCGAGGCTTTCGGACTTTTCTGCATTTCTAGTCGCCATGAACGCCGTCCACACGGCGGCGACAAGCAGGATTCCGGTGAAGATTAGGAGGGCGATGCACATGGGACTATGGCGCTAACGTTGCCGTTGAACCTCTGGTTCGTATCGGGAAACCCCGAGTAATACCGGCAGAACGAATCAAGTTGTCCGTCCGGGCGGATGACGTGGGTGCAGCAACGGTCGATGCGGTCCTGATCCCAGGTCCACGCGTCCATGAACGGCTTCACCATGATGCGGAACGCAACGCTGCCCTTGAGTTCGAGGTCCTTGAGCAGGGCGCCGAGCGGTTCGGTTTCGCAGCCGCAGCGGGCGAGGTCGGCGACGGTGTATTGGATCTTGTTCTGGAGGAAGCCCTGCAACCGGGCGAAGTCGAGGAACTCGCTCACGGAATGCACTTGGCCGTTCAGGCGCAGCAGGTAACCGATGATCGCGCAGTTGGGATCGCCGCAGGGCAGGGGCGTGAAGTCGTCGCGCTTCAGCCGGCCGGAACTCTGCGCCAGCGCGGCGAACAGTATGTCGGCGGCGTTGAGGCGTTCACCGGCGTCAAGGACAGTGCTGGGAACCGTCGCTGCGCGGAATGCCTGGACTCCCTCTCCGCCATAGGATGGGGGAGAGGGTTGGGGAGAGGTGGTGCTCCGTGCGTTCGTAGGTGTAAAGGAAAGCTGCCCCTCTCCCCGGCCCTCGCCCCGCTCGTGCCTCGCGGGGCGAGGGAGAAGATACCTGCCATTGTCCGGTCGCCGGCCGCTGCGGAACATCGGCTGGAAGGTGATGCCGTGGACGATGGGGCGGGCGAGGCCGAACTCGATGGCTTCCCAGACGTGCGGCAGGTTGTCGGGCGTGACGGTCATCGCGAGCGTCACGGGCAGGTCGATTTCGGCGCAGACGGCGAGGGCGCGTTCGCGGGTGGCCCGAAGATCGGCGCCGCGCAGGAAGTGTTGGGCCGCGGCCTGCACGCCGTCGAACTGAAGGTAGAGCTGGAGCTTGCGGCGTTTGGCAGCGACGGCGAGCTGGGCGGCGAATTCCGCATCGTGGGCGATCCGAACGCCGTTGGTGTTGATCAGCGCGTAGTCGATTTGCGGATGACTTTGGACCCAGTCGAGCAGTTCGAAGAAGTCGGGATGCAGCGTCGGTTCACCGCCGGAGAGCTGGAGGATCTCGATCTTCCCCTTGCGGGCGATGACGCCCTCGATGCGCGCCTTGAGTTCGGGCAGCGGCACGGCGTCCACCTTGCCGCCGGTCCCAAGCGGCGAGTCGGCGTAACAGGTCGGGCAGCTCAGGTTGCATGAGCGGACGATCTCGATCAGCGCGAGACAGGTGGAGAGCGTCTCGAACGGCTGCTCGCCGTGTCCGGCGGCATTGCGCCCGAGCGAAGCCGGCGCGGAACCTTCGGCGGAACAGCAGCCGGAGCCCGGAGAGCAGCACCCGGAGTTCTCGGGATTGCCCTGGGCGAGCCAATAGAAACGCGCGTCGGTCGCGAGGCTGGCGGACGATTCGCCGTGCTGCGGACAGGTGCGCCGCAGCATGACGCGCCCGGGCGCGACGCCTTCCTTCCAGACTTCGCCGGGAAGGGCGACATGGCAGAAGGGGCAGCGGGTTTGGGTGCGCTTGAGGAGCTGGCGCGGCGGATGGGCGTGAAGCGTGAGGTTCAATGGAGGTTTGGTTGGTAGCCGCTGATGGAACAGCCGGCCAATTGAAGTCCCAGCGAGAAGATGCCGCAGGCGAGGGCCCAGCCAATGCCATGAAGGACGTCGGAACCATCCGGTTTCCCGGTATGGCGTCCCAAAAGTGCGCCGGCGAGAAGGCTGGCGAAAGGCCAAGTCCAAAGGGCTAGGCCAATCGCATTTGCCGATCCGGTAGCGGCCAGCAGTCCGGGCGCCATCGTCAACGCCAGCGCCCACCAGACTCTGGCGCTTGAGCGCCGTTGAGAATCGGTCGGTTCCATGAGAAGCGAAAATCAGAAGCGATAGTTGACCGCATTGCAGCCCATGAACTGGAGCCCGAGGGAAACTCCCATCGCGCCCAGCGCCCAGAGCAGGCTGTGAAGCACTTTGGCTCCGACGGAGTCGCCCGTGCGGATGCCGAGCAGGATTCCCGCCGCGAGGGCGAGCGCAGGCGACAGCACCAGATTCGCGACGGTGACCTGTTCGGAATTGAGCATGGTGCCGACCAGGGCGCCTACGCCCGGCGCGAGGATCAGCAGCAGCGCGATGACCACGAGGCCGGAGCCGCGATTGGGAGGAGTTGAGTCCATGGAGGTATTACAGCGATACTGTTGGTTAATGCCGAATGGCTGCAAGGCAACGGAGGCCGGGAAGCGCTGCGAGTCAGTTGGACAGGAAGTAAAGCCCCAGCTTTAGCAAGGAGCCGGCGACGGCGGAGCATCCCAGAATCCATGCCACGGCGTGCAGCACTTTCCCCGGCAACGATTTGCCCGTGCGCCACCCCAGGATGACTCCCGCCCCAACGGGGAAGAGCGGCAGCGCCGGAAGGAGCAGCACGCCCGGTCCAAGGAGCGGCAGCATCGCCGTGTGGAACAGGAAGATCAGCAGCAAGGGGGGCAGCAGGGTGAAGACGAGCGGAAGAAGCAACCCCGGCTTCGAAGCTGCGGGCTCGGGTTGAGAAGATAAGGTGGCGGTTTGTGTGTGATTGAATCGCATGTTCCGACCCTGCAACGCGGGTTCGCGGCAGCGTTAATTGATATTCCCAATGCGCCCATGCAGCGCGCGGGGTGTTCTCACCTCCGATGGCCGCTTACCGGACCTCGGCAGCCGACCCGCGCCGGAAAGCGTCGGTTCGTGGGGAAGCGTCGCGGTAGGCGGTGGAGCGAGCGTGGGCGCCTCCTACTCCACGGCGTCGATTCTCCAGTTGAGGTGCCGCGGCGGCCCGAGTTCCGATCTGCAATGGCGATAATTGACCGCTTTGCTGCGGCTGAACTGTTGATCGGGGAGACTGCGGGGCCGGCCTGTCACCCGTAACCGGCTGGGGCACGCTGGAACGGAGACCAAGGGGACTCCTCACTGGTTTTGGCGTTTCATCGCCTCGGCATACTTCACTCCGTCGAGGTAAACCTCGCGAATGATGGCATTGCCCGAACTGGGAATTGCCACGTCGACGGTCAGCTTGCCCTGCGGATTGCCCGTGCCTTCGCGGACGTAGAAGCGTTCGAGGCCATATTCGACCCGGAGGTTGGGAGGGTTGTCCGAGGACCACGCCCAGGTGGTTTCCGATTTGCCGCGGAGAACCGGGCGGTCTGCGTCGGGGGCCAGCGCAGCGAACGAGGCTTCCACGGCGCGGTGAAACTCACCTTGGCGTTCCAGCCTCACGAACACGGGCGTGCCGGCGGGCGGGCGGTTGGTCAGGCCGCCGGCGAAGAGCTTCGCGTCGAGGGTGCTGAGGTCGTAGTTGAGGATCACATAGTCGCCGCGCAACAGGTCGCGCGGGTCAACGGGGCGGGTTTCGAGTCGCACCACGGTGCCTTGGCTGAGCTTGGTTTCCTGCACGATGACGGTTCCGATGACCCAGAGCACTTGCAGACCGACGACGAGGCTGAGGAGTTTGGTTTTCATGGGAGGAATCAGGCAGGGGTGAGGACGGTGGGTTCGGCCATGCGCTTCATCAGCGACCGGCGTTTGCGCTCCAGATAGACGGCGAGGCCGATCAGGAAGAGGCCGGTGACGACGAACATCATGCCCGTGGTCTGCATCGAGCCGAAGAGCTGGAAGTAGGCGGTGACGATGTGCAGACCGATGAAGACTATCGCGAGATTCACTAGCCACTTGCTGCGGCGGATCAGGCCGACCTGCGCCTGCAGCAGGCAGAAGAAAAACAGCGCCGGCACGGCGATCCAGTGCGGGCCGACGAGTCGGTGCGTTTCCCAGCCACCGTAACGCCCCTCGACCGTCAGGCCGAGCCAGACGAGACCGATGAGTCCAACCTGGGCGGCGGCCCAGACCCAGCGCCATTGCCGGTCCGGAATCACACCGAGCCGCGGCACCGCCAGCAACCACAACGCGAGCGTGAGGCCGGAGAGCACGCCCGTGATGGCCCAAGCTGCCGGCGCGACTTGGCCAGAGCCGTAAAAGAATCCCAGCGTGAGCGGGTAGGATGCGATGTGCGTGGCCAGCAGGCCGAACTTCTCGGTGGGCGGACCGAACTCAGGGAACTTGGAGTGACCGAGCAGCAGGCCCAGCGCGGCGAAGAGAATTCCCAGCAGCGCGTAGAGCATGAACTGGCGTCCCTCACCGGCGAAGAACAGCCAGCTGTCCCGCTGGTTCAGCTCCAGCCCGAGCCAGATCCCGAAAATGGAGAGCGAGAGGATGTGCTGCGTCTTGGACCGGAGAATCCACGCCAGCGGCGCGACGCCGGCGAGCCACAGCAGGATCGCGTTCGGCGGGCGGGACGACAGGTTGTAGATCTGACCGACGAGCGCGATGTTGGCGAGGAACATGGCGGAACCAATCAGATGCAGCACCTCGGCCATTACCGGATGGCGCCCGGAACGGCCCAGCGCCCAACCGCCGGCATGGGTGCCGAGGAGAAGTGCAAGGCCGACGCCGAGCTTGAGCAGCCGCGGGATATCGTTCCAGTTCGACGCGATGAGCAGGATGATGCCGGCGCTGACGAGGATCGCGCCGATGATGCCGACGATGGCGAGGAACCGGTTGCCTTCACGGTCGAGCTTGAAGTGCTCGACGATGGCGTGTTCTTGCGCCTCGTTGATGAAGCCGGCCTCGCGAATCTTCCGGATGTCGGTGGCTTTCATGGCTGGGAGTCTGGTGGAAGTGTCGGGAGGAACGTGAATTGATTATCGAGAAGAGAGCATCGTCGGCTCAGGCGGTAGCGTGGCTCCCGGAGGATGCGTAATGCGCGGCGGTTGGATTTCGAGCCCGGTTCCCCCTCACCCCGGCCCTCTCCCTTGGGGAGAGGGAGAATGTCCCTTCCAATCAGGACTCCACACGCATCCGCCTTTGATCCAGCCAGACGCTGCACTGTCCTCGTCAGTCCGGTCTGTGAAGTTGCCGCGGCGTAGCGGGCGATCCCCTCTCCTCGGGGGAGAGGACCGGGGTGAGGGCGGGCCTTCGTAGCAGACGACGTAAGGAGGCTCATGCTAGAGTTGCTTCGAAATCACAGAACCGTGGGACCGTCGCCAGCGACGCCAAAGAGTGCGAACCGCCAATCCCAATCCTCCGACAAATCCGACCAGGTAGCTCGCCGAGTGTGCCCACATATCTGCGGCGAACGCATTGCGCTTGGATTCCGCAATCGTGCTTTCCCAGCCACCTATTCCAACCGTGCCTTGCTTGGTGAGGAGATAACCGGTTAACCCACTCACCAGGGCTCCGATCGCCATGCTCAACAACAGATGGCTGACCGGGCGCTGGAGTTGGGATGCAGGCACGATTGGCCACTTTCCAGCCAGCGCAGTAATTGCCAGCAACACTCCAAGGAACGCACCTACCCACCAGGTGGCAATGACTCCCCAGCCCAAGCCGAGCAGCGTCGGCGAGTCCGTGTTGAAGACTGGTGGATGCGCGATCGTGAAATACTCAACGCAGATGCGCGCTGTGATTTGGTCGTGAACGACGCCGTAGGCAATGGCCGCGCCAATGCAGAGCAGCAGTATCTTGATGAACTCACGGAGATGTTTCACGAGGCGACGGGTTTCGGCGCATTCAAGTGCGCCTGCAGCTCCCGATGATTCACCTTACCGGTCCCCAGCTTGGGAATCTCCCGCACGACCATGACCTCGCGGGGCACGCAGAGGTTCGTCATGCCCTTGCCGCGGATGACGCCGCGGATGTCGTCGAGGTTGAGCTTGGGCTGGTCGGTGACGGCGATGAGTTTTTCGCCTTTGTCCTCGTCGGGCACGGCGATGACGGCGATCTCGCACTTCAGGCCGAGCTGCGGGAAGGCGCCCGCCAGCGCGTCTTCGACGGCGGTGAGGCTGACCATTTCGCCGCTGATCTTCGCGAAGCGTTTCAGGCGGCCCAGGATGTGGACGAAGCCCTCGTCGTCCACCCGGACCATGTCGCCGGTGTCATACCAGCCGCCGAGCGCCTGGAACTTCGCGTTGGCGTCGGGATTCAGGTAGCCGCGCATCACGTTCGGGCCGCGGACGAACAGCTTGCCGCCTTCCGCGACGCCCTCGATGGGCTCCAGCTTCCACTCCATGCCGGGCAGGAAGCGGCCGACGGAGCCGGACTTGGGTTCCAACCGCGAGTTGATGGTGATGGCCGGGCTACACTCGGTCGCGCCGTAACCTTCGAGGATGCGCACGCCGAACTTCTTCGCCCAGGTCTGCACCGTGGCGTCCTGAATCTTCTCGGCGCCGGCGACGAGGAACTTCACCGAGTTGAAGTCGTAGGGATTGGCCCGGCGCGCGTAGCCGTTGAGGAACGTGTTCGTGCCGAGCATGACCGTGCAGGCCTTGTCGTAAACGGCGGCGGGCACGACGCGGTAATGCAGCGGCGACGGGTAGAGGAAGGTGTAGAAGCCGTTGGTCAGCGGCACGACGAGCCCGGCCATGAGCCCGAAGCTGTGGAACAGCGGCATGGCGCTGAAGAAGCGCTCGTGATCCGTGACGTCGAGCACGCCCATGAGCTGGCGCATGTTGGCGAGCAGGTTGCCGTGGGTGAGTTCGACGCCCTTGGGAATGCCTTCGGAGCCGGAGGTGAAGAGGATGACGGCGGTGTCTGAATGCGGATTGCGGATTGCGGATTGCGGAATGGAGGAGCCGCCGGCCCCTGTCGCAGAAATTTGAACTCGGAGTCCGGCTCCGCACGCCAAGGTATGCTTCACCAGCTTGGTTAGCTTGGTCAGGCCGGAGATTCCGGCACGGACGTCTTCGAGGAATATCAGCTCAATGCCGGCGTCGAGGAACGGTGTCAGTTCCAACTTCGCCTTCTGGACGAACAATCGCGAGGTGATGACGTGTTTGAGTCCGGCCAGTTGCGCGCATTGCAGCATCGTGGGGATGCCGGTGGAGAAATTGAGGATCGCCGGGACGTAACCCGTGGCCCAGAGGCTGAGGAGGGTGACGGGTGTGCCGTTCACATTGGGTAGCAGCACGCCAATGTGGCAGGCCGGTCCGAGCCGGCGCCGCCATTCGCCGGCCAAGACATCCACGCCGACCATGAGGCGGCGGTAGGTGAGTTCGGTGAAGGAGACGTCCTCGAAGATGACCTTCTTGGGCAGGAGCGCTGCGGTTTCAACGACGGCGTTCAGGACGTTCTGGGCGCCGAGTTCCGTCTCAGCCTCGAACTGTTGGCGGACCATCATGTCGCGCAGCCACGTCGAGCGCCGTTGCCGGGCAATGCTATTCGGTGTGCCGTCGGGTAGCGCGGGAGCGGAGAGCGCATCGCTGAAGTGCGCGGTGACGCGCGGGCGCCAGCGGGTCCAGCCGGTGTGCCGCACGAAGGGCACGCGGCGGGCGTTACGCAGGTAACAGGTGATGACCTTCGCGCCGGTTTTGTGGATGAGGAAGCCGGTGCCGTCGAAAAGCTTCATCAGCGAACCAGTGAGCGTGATGCGACCCTCGGCGAAGAGCACCAGCCGACCGCCCGTGGCGAGAAATTCCGCCATGCGCTTGGCGGCGTAGGGCGACGACGTGTCCACCGGGAAGGTGCGGCGGTTGACCATCAGCTTCTTGTGAACCCAGCTGGTCTCGGCGGTGGTCGAGCTGGTGACGAAGCGCCAGTCGTCATCCAGCACGGCGATGAGGAACAGCCAGTCGAGCCAGGAAACGTGGTTGGGGATCAGCAGGACCGGGCCGGGCGTGTGGAGCGGTTCCACGTTGAAAGCACGGAACCGGAACCAGAGGCGCACGAACAGGAGGCAGAGCAGTTTCATCGGGTGGCTGCAGGGAGAGTGGGTTGAAAGATCAAAGGGGTGAAGGGCGAGCTGCATGCGAGGCGTCCACCTGGACTCCGTTCGTAGGAGCCGACGTAAGGAGGCTCTAGCTCTGAGGAGAGAGTGAGACTCGTTACCTTGTCTCCTACGGGTATCGAAAGGCGCGGCGCGTTCATCGGGATTCCTTTCGCCCGCGGCGGTCGCGCCACGCCAGCGCACCTAGCGAGAGCATGACTCCGCCGGTGGCCCAAGTGCAGGCCGGCGCGAGCCAGGCATCCAGCGGCACGGTGCCGCCCTTGGCCGACCAGCGTAGTTCGCCGGCAATCATCTCGCCTTGGCCGGGGAAGGGGGCGGTGGCGATTTCGCGGCCGGTGCGGTCGATGATCTGGGAGATGCCGGAACTGGCGACGCGAATGATGGGAACGCGATATTCCGCGGCGCGGATGCGGGCTATGCGGGCGTTGAGGCGGTGTTGGTATTCGCCCCACTCCGTCACATCCATGGTAGGGATGAGCAACGCCACTGCGCCCTGGCGAATGAGTTCGTCTGTCACCTGCCGGTAGCTGGCGTCGTAGCAGATGGCGATGCCGAGCTTGCCCCACGGCGAATCCCAGACGCGCTGCGACGGTGCAGGCTCGCCGTCGGCGAAGAACTGGATCGGGCGCGACTTGGCTTGGGTGAACACAACCTCGCCGTTGGTGCTGATGACGAAGGCGGTGTTGTGGAAACGCTCCTTCGTAGCCGCCGACGTGAGGAGGCGGAGCGGCGCATGGGCTGGCGCATCCGCCTCGTCACCTTGGCGGCTACCGGGCTCGATGGGTTGCTTGCCTCCGACGACCAGCCACTTGCCGTTTCGCTGGCACCACGCCTTAACGGACGGAGGCGGTGGGCCGTCGGCGAAGGTGTATTCACTGAGCATCAGCAACTCGGCGTCGGGATGCGCCTTGGCCAGCTTGTCGAGGCCGGCTAGCACGTCGGGGACGGCTGGGAATTCGAGCTGCAGGCCGGCGACGCGGAGCATGGTTCGGGGCTCCATCTTGCCGCCGATGGCAAAAGAGAGTTCGAGGAAGCAAGCGAGCCCCAACGCTATGACTGACAGTCCAACGCCGTGATAAGGCCAGGCTTTCCGGAACCGGTGTTCGACGACCGAAATCAAACAGGCCGCCGCAATACATCCGAGCAACCCGGCGTAGTAGTAACCAGCTAAGCCAAGTGGAGTCATCGAGCCGAATGCAAACCACGCAAACCGCAGCCACCAAACCTCGCTGCGGAAATACTCGATACCACACCACAGCACCGGAGCGAGGATCACGGCCCACTTCGTTCCCAGTCGGAATTCGACGCGGTTCAGCAGCAGCAGGAACGCGGCGTGGAACAGCGCGAGGATCAGCCAGAGCGGAATCGCGGCGGCCTGGAAGATGGTCCAGAGAAAGCCCATCTGCGGAACGAACACACCCAGGCCAATCGCGAGTCCGACGTAGAATGCCTGTCGCGCCGTCGCCAGCCGTCGTAACGCAAACAGGCAGCCGAGATACGCCAGCGCTAGCCAGCACAAAGCCGGAACCATGAACGCGAGGTGGAATGACGCGACCGCGCCGACGGCGAGAATGGCGGATTGCCACAGCCGAAGCCTTTGGACTGGCGCTGAGGCCTCCAAGACCGGGGGGGGGGCTGTGGTGGTCGTGTTCATGGCCGATCAGCGGTTGTGTAGCCGCCGACGTGAGGGGGCGGATTGGGCTTTGGCATGGACGGGGTCCGCCTCCTTACGTCGTCGGCTACGGCTGATAGTTCGGTCCTGAATGACCCAGCCGACAGTCAGGCTGCCTTCGGTGAGGAACCGGCTTGCCATAGGGACTAGCGCCATCGTTTCGTGATTGGTTGGATCATTTCGATTGCTCGCCAATCAGCTTCGGAATGCGCAGCCAGAGCACCACGGCGACCACGAGGCCGGCGAGGGCGAGGAACACCTGCGAGGCGGACAGGCCGAGCTTCACGCACGCGAAGACCAGTCCCCCGGCGAGGATCATGCCCACGTTGTCGCAGAAGTTCTGCACGGCGATGGTCTTGCCGAGCTTGTTGGGATCGGACTCGGACTGGAGCGCGGCGTTGAGCGGGATGAGGAAAAGTCCGGCCGCGATGCCGGCGCCGACCAGCAGGGCCATGACCGCCGGCAGGATGACGAGCGCGACGGACTTGGTGCCATCGGCTTGGGCGGACTCGATCACCTTGCGGCCGAGTTCCTGCAAACCGAGTGGCTCGACGGCAAATACGGCGAGCAACGTGCCGGCGAGGAGGAAGCCGTAGGGCCGGGCGTGGCGCAGGTCGCTAACCCGGTAGAATTTGCCGGCGGCGAGGCTGCCGGCCATCACGCCGACGCTGAGCCAGAGCCCGAGCAGGGCGATCTGGGTGTTGTTGGGGAGCTTGAGGACGTCGAGTCCCCAGGCCTGGAAGTTGATCTTCATCGCGGCGCCGCAGACCCAGAACAGCGCGGTGCCGATCAGCACCTTGCCAAGGCGCGGTCCGCGGAACATGCCGCCGAAGTGGCCGAAGAACTCGCCTACGCTCTGGCGCAGGCGGACGGCGGGATCGGACGGCGTGCGGGTCATCACGAGGTTCAGCAGGAACGAGGCGCCGAAGATCGCACCTACGATCGCGTAGCAGGCGGCGACTGGCAGTCGGTCCACGATCACCGCGCCGCCGATGGCGCCGGTGAGGATGGCGAGCAGGGTGAGCAGTTCGACCATGCCGTTGGCCTTCACGAGGCGTTCCCGCGGCAGGATTTCCGGCAGAATGCCGTATTTCGCCGGTCCGTAGAATGCGGAGCCGATGCCGACGATGAAGTAGCCGGGCGCCTGCCAGATGTAGCCGAACCCGATGCTGAGCGCGCAGATCGCGGTGCCGAGGAGCTTGAGCAGGTTGCCGCCGGCGAGCCACGAGGTCTTGGCGTAACGGTCGTTCAGGAAGCCGGCGAGCGGGGCGAGCAGGATGTAGGGGATGAAGAGGATGCTCGTGTAGATGGTGCTGCGGGTGCGGAGTTCCTCGGAGGTGATCTGTCCCGCCTTGGCCAGCAGCGTGAGCTGACCGACGATGACGGCGAGGATGGCGTTGTCGCCAAACGCGCCGAGAAACTGGCTCAGCAGCAGCAGCGGATAGTTGCGGGAAGGTTTCATGCGGTTCTGACGGCGCTGGCTATCGCACAGGTGGGGATGGCGGGCCGAATTGAAAATCCGGCCCGCCACATTGGCAAAGGCGATGACGCACGAAAATGACGAGGGATTACTGCCGGTCGCAAGCTGCGGCGGTTCGGAGGGGAGGCGAGCCTCTTCCTGTTGCTTGCGAGTTGAACCAATCCTTCGACTCGTGGTCGGTTGGGCGTCGTGAAAGCGAAACAACACTTCGGGAGGTTGCGCCGATGGTTGGTGGTGTTGGCCACTGGCTACGTGGCGCTGAATGCGCTCGCGTTTCGCCACGCTTGGGCGATGAGCCATTTCGCGCCGGCGGGCAGCCGCACGGAGGCTCCGGAGGAACTTTCCCGTTGGTCGAGGTTGAAGGTGTTGTTCACCGGGGTGTCGTTGCCGCGGCCCGTCAATCGGCGCACGCCGGCGGAACTTGGGCTGAGCTTCGAGACCATCCGGGTGCCTGTTGAATCGGGTGTTGAGGTGGAGGCCTGGCGAATCCCTGCCGCGACAAATGGTCCGCTCGTGCTGGCCTTCGGCGGTTACGGCGGCAGCAAGGACGGGTTACTGCCGGTCGCGCGGGAGTTCAGTCAAATGGGAGCCGAGGTCTGGCTGGTGGATTTTCGAGGCTGCGGCGGATCGTCTGGCGCAGTGACGAGCATCGGCTTTCACGAGGCGAATGATGTGGCGGCCGCCGTCCGGCAGGCGACCCAGGGAAGCTCGAGGCCGGTAATCCTGTTCGGCACGTCCATGGGGGCGGCAGCCGCGTTGCATGCGGTTCACCGCGGACAGGTCAGTCCAGACGGCATGATTCTAGAGTGTCCGTTCGACCGGTTGCTCTCTACGGCGGGCAATCGTTTCGAACTGATGCACCTGCCGGCGTTCCCGCTCGCCCACCTCCTCGTGTTTTGGGGAGGCGCTCAACTCGGCTTCAACGGCTTGGCCCACAATCCGGCTGATTACGCAGCCTCTGTGCGTTGTCCCACGCTTCTCTTTCAGGGAGACCGTGACCGGCGGGTTACGTTGAGCCAGGCCGGCCAAATCGCTGCGAAGCTCGGAGCGCACGGACGCTTCGTGGTTTTCCCCGGACTCGGTCATGAGTCCTATCTTGCCGGGCAGCCAGAGCGCTGGCGGGCGGAAGTCGCTGCGCTGTGGCTCAAGGTGGCGTCCCCAACTCCGCCCAGCCCTTCAGCCCAATGATTGGGAGGGCGAAACGGAAAGCCGATTCCCATTCCGGGGTGTCGGCGAGGCGGAAGACTTCGTAGCTGAGCTTGTGGCGGTCAGGATCGGCGACGGTGCCCGGCTTGTGGCTCCGGAGGCCGAGCATCAGGCCGCCTTCCTGGGCATGGTCCACGTGGCGATGGAGGATGAACGAGTCGATGCCCGGCAGGCGTTCGACCTGTTTCCACGCGTAGCAGTAGGCGGCGGCCTGGATCATTTCGCCGTCGGCGCCCTTGGGCGTGTGGAAGCCCTGCTCGCTCAGGATGACGTGGCGCGGGCGATAATCGTGAAGCAGCTCCGGTTGGGCGAGGTAGGCGTTGAGCTGGTCAAGGTTCTTGAAAGTGATCCGGGGCGTCGTGTTCCAGTCGGGCAGGGCGGACTTGTCGTTCCAGCTTCGCGGTTCGAACAGGTTTTCCGGATACGGGTGAAACGCGATGTGCCAGTCGAAGTCGCCGTCGGCCTGGGCGCTCAGGTTGAAGTAGTCGAGGAACGGTCGGGCCGGGAACGCCTGGGTCGCGGAGCCGCCGGGGTAACGGAGGTTCCAGTGGTGTTCGAGCGAGAGATAGACGCGGGCGTTGGCGGAAGCCTTGCGGACAGCGGTATGGGTCAGCCGCACCGTGCGGAGGTAATCGTCGGCGAATTCCTCCATCGTGACGTGGCCCATGTTGGCCCAGAACCAGTGGGAGTTTACTTCGTTGCCGACGATCCAGTTCCACACCCGGCCGAATTGCTGATCGGGCCGGGACCAACGATCAGCGAGAAATTCCAGGCTAGCGGAATACCAGGCGCGGCCTTCGGGCGTCACCGTGTTGAAGGCGGACAGGTGATTCGGGCAGTCCTTGCTGTAGCGCGGATGGAGCAGGAGCCGACGGAGTTCCGGATCGCCGCTCTCGTAGTTGAGCAGGATGAGCGACACGACCACGTTGTGATCCGAGAGCGGTTTGATCTGGCGGTCCATCGCTTCGAGATAACCGCGCTGGAAGCGGTAGGTGCGGCCTTCAAACTGCCATGCGGGGTTGTTCGTGTCGCCGCGGGGGTCCACGAGTTGGGCGAGGTTGAAGTTCAGTGCCGCGTGTTTCACGCCCAGCGCCAGTGCGTCGTCCACCATCTGGACTTGGAGTCCCTTCTTGGACGCCGGCGTGGGGAAGGGGGCCGCATTGGGGGCGGACAGGGCGGTAACGCCGCAACCAAGGCCAATCAGAACTAAAGCGCAGGGGAGCCGGATCATTGGCGGGAGACTCCCCGATCGGTCGATGGTCGGCAATGGGGGCCCGCCGGGCGGGGGAGGCCGGCGGGCCCCGCCCTCACGGGACACCCGATGCGGAGCGACGGGACGGACGGCTCAGCAGGGCGTCCTCGAAGGCGTCGAATACGAACTCCAGGGCCAACCGCTGGACGTCCGGTTCGAGATCGTTGATGCAGGCGACAACGCGTTCGGCGCCGAGCATGACCGCCTCGGCCTTGCGCCGGCCGTGGGTGGAATTGAGCCAGAGGATGCTTCGCAGGGTCTTTTGGGGGCTTGATTGCATGGGGTGTGATTGGGGCGAGTGCATCCTGCGCGACGATTTCCACTCGTTGTCCCGGCACATGGCGTTGGGTGGGGAGTGCGTCATGACCTCGCCTGGTCGGCGGCCCACTCTGGCGGGTTCGCCGGGCGGTGACCACGGCCTGCGCTGCCGCGTTGGTCACGACGTTCTACCTCTTGCCGGCGGATTCAGCAGGCGGTCTGCCAATCTCATTTGGCAGGCGCAATTAGTCGCAAGCTCAGCGCGATCCCCCTTCCGTCAATCACAGGGATTGCCCGCGACCCGGCCGCCGCCGTCGGTCGGCAGGCCGCCGATCGCGCGACCGCGGAGCTCCGCATTCACAACGCTGATCCGGCGATTTTCGGCCCGGCCGGCCGCGGAAGAATTGTCCGCCACGGGTTTGGTGCCGCCGAACCCGACAGCCAGGAGACGTTGGCAATCGGCTCCCTGCGTCTTGAGCCAGCGGGCGACCGCCAAGGCGCGTTGCTCGGTCAGTCGCTGGTTCGCGGCGGCGTCACCACCGGAGTCGGTGTGGGCCTCGATCCGGAGTTTGCTGATGTAAGTCTTCGCCGCGAGGTATTGCCGGATGTGCTCCAGGGCCGGCTTGCTCGACGGCTCGTCGAGTTCGGCCGTGTCCGCCTTGAAAGTGATCGGCGACGGCAGGACCAACTGATGGCCGTCGAGCTTGAATTCAAGCGCCGCGAAAACCGGCAGCAGGCAGCCCGCAAACAGGAAGGATGCGAGGGTGGTCTTCATGGTCAGCGGGTGCGTTGCCAACGTCGAAGGACGGCGAAACCCAGCAACCCGGCGCCGGCCAAGGCGGTCCACTCGCCGGGCTCCGGCACCACGGTGAACTCCACGGCGCCGAGGTCGCTGTTCGCGGCCGCGGAGAAGGTGTTGTCGCCGAAGAAGACAAAGTTCGGCGTCGTGTAGGGAAAGTTGCTGGCCGAGTAGTTCCGCAGGCTGCCAGTGAGCACCTGAGTGTCGTTGGCTTTGAGAGTGTAGCTCGAACCTTGGATGGTGAGGTCGTAGCTGATGACCCCAGCGGCGGGATTGAAGGCGGTCGTGCCTTCCGCGTGGGTGAAGCCGACGTTTTGCGCCCACACTTCGGTGCTCCAGAACCCGAGTTCGACGCCCTGAAGATCCGACGACAGGGCGATCACCGAGAATCCGGCCCGATCGTTCCCCGTATGCGTTTCCGAATTGATCCGGAGATCAAAGCTCAGCGTATAGCCGGTCGTGCGATCCATGGTGCCGCCGGTGCTGCTCCAGCCGGCGCGGACGGTGGCGGCGGTCGTGTCGAAGTTCAGAAGTCCGCCGCTAATTCCGGCGCTGACCGGAGTCGCCACCACCGTGCTGGACACGAAACCCGAGGTAAGCTGGCCGTAGCTCCATGGATTCGGCGTGTAATTGTTCGGCAACTGGCCGGAGGTCGGATCGTAGAGCAACGCACCGAGGGCCGGGGTGGCCAGCAGGGCGAGCGGGGTAATCAGCAGGCGTTTCACGGGCGCGACGATGTGGAGGGGAATTCGGGACGTCAAATCTTGAGCCGGTTGTTTTCGGACGGCCTGTGAACCAAGGTCGGTTGCCCGCGGATTCAACCACGCGGTCCGGCGCGGCCTGGCGTCAGCCCAATCCCGGCGCCGGTGCCGAAGGAACGACGGGACCGCGGAGGCCAAGCAGTTGGGGCACCTCATGGAGGTGTTCCTTGGCCAGGCAGCCAATCGCGCCGGCTTCCCGGGCGGCATCAGACAGGCCGACCGAAGGTTGCTGGGTGACCAACAGGATGCGCGCGTCCGGCCAAGCCACCCGGATTGCCCGGGTCGCGTCCAACCCGTCCATCCGGGGCATGCTGACATCCATGAGAGTCCAGTCCGGCCGCGCGGATTCAAACCGGGCGACGCATTGCTCGCCGTCGGCGCACTCCACGACGCCATCCGCCCAAGGAGCCACGACGTCGCGCATCAGGTCGCGCATCGCGGGCGAGTCATCTACGATCATAAAGTTCATGCCAGACGGCCAAAGCGGACAAGTTTGCCCACCGATTCCCCCGCTTCGGCATCCGTAGTTACACCGAACTGGCATCGGTAGTGGCACCGATGCCCGGGCGCCCGCCGCCCACGCGAATTGGCAATCGCCTGGTTCCCGGTATCGTGGCCGCGATGAAACGACTCCTGCTGTTCCTGGCCTTCCCGCTGCTGGTCTTCCCGGTCGCCGCCGCCATCCGCACCGAAGCCATCGAATACACCGAAGGCGACACGACGCTCGAAGGATGGGTGGCCTACGACGATGCGAAGTCGCAACCGCGTCCCGGGGTGGTCATCGTCCATCAATGGCGGGGCCTGGGTGATTACGAGAAAAAGCGCGCCCAGATGCTCGCGGAGCTCGGCTACGTGGTCTTTTGCGCCGACATCTACGGCAAGGGCATCCGGCCGGCCACCGCCGAGGCGGCGGGCAAACTGGCCGGGCAGTTCAAGGGGGATCGACCGCTCCTGCGCCGGCGGGTGTCCGCCGCGTTGGCCAAGCTCAAGTCCCTGCCGCAATGCGATGCCCGGAAGACCGCGGCGATGGGTTACTGTTTTGGCGGAACGGCGGCGCTGGAACTCGCCCGCAGCGGCGCCGACACGCTCGGGGTCGTGAGCTTCCATGGCGGCTTGGCCTCGCCCACACCCCAGGATGCCCGGAATTCCAAGGCCCGCGTGCTGGCCCTGCACGGGGCGGACGACCCGTTCGTCCCGGCGGACGAGGTGGCCGGTTTCCAGCAGGAGATGCGCGCGGCGGGAGTCGACTGGCAGTTCGTCGCCTACGGCGGCGCGGTCCACAGCTTCACGGACTGGGGCGCGACCGGCGCCATCAAGGGCGCCCTATACCACGAGGCCGCCGACCGGCGTTCCTGGGAGGCGTTGCGCGGATTCTTCGCCGAGTTGTTCCGTTGAACCGACTGGCCCGGCGGTGAATGTCAGTCGCGCGTTGCCATATTCCGGCGGGACGCTTTCATTCGCCGCAGCTCGAAGCGAATTCATGACACAGCATACTCCGTCGGCGCCGTTGCTCGCCCCGCAGCCCGCGAAATACCTGCTCCCGCTCCTCTCCCTCTGGTTGCTGGCCGTGGCGCCGGCGCTCGCTCAGGGGACCAAGAAGCCGGCCCTCGAAATCTCCGTCGGGGCCAACAACACGCTCGTCATCCCGCGTTCGGCGCTGGGCAAGGAACACCTGATGTCGGCGTCCCGCATCCCGCAGTCGCTGGCGGCGACTTCCACCGGCCTGTCGGGCAAGATCGTGAAGTTTGAATTCTTCCACGACGGCGTGGACCTCTACGAATCCACCGACGGACTGGTCGTGACCAAGGACCTGCCCGCACGACGCCTGCTGACGACGTTTCCCATCGTCGAGCAGGACGCCAACAAGGTGGTCATCGACTTCAACCGAGGCATGCGCCGCCTCTACACCGAGATTTGGTATGGCGGCGGCCGGGGCTTCAACGCTCTGTCCCGCGACGAGACGTTGGAAATCCCGCAGTCCCGGGTGTTTCAGGCGGAAAAGAACGGCGATCAGGTGGTGATCCGCCAAAGCGTGCAGGTGCGTGACCGCGAGTCGCTGGCGAACGTCGAGCAGCAGTTTGAAGTCCGGTATTTCTTCGCGCCCTACTTTGCCGGTGGCTACGAGGGCAAGGAGGCCCCGGCCGCCGACCTGCGCTATGCCCGTTTCTTCGAGACGCAGTCGCGCCTCGAAGAAACCACCGGCCGGCCGTCGCCCAAGATGGCCCGGTTCGATGCCTCGAAACCCATCGTCTTCCACTACAGCGCCAACACGCCCGAAGCCTATGTGCAGGCGGTAAAGGATGGCATCCTCTATTGGAACCGCGCCTTTGCGACGAATTTGGTCCGCGCCGAGAAGGCTCCCGAAGGCGTCACTGCGCCCGACTCGCGCTACAACATCGTGCAATGGGTTCCGTGGGACAACGCGGGCTTCGCCTACGCCGATATCCTGATCGACCCGCGCAACGGCCAGTCCCAGCACGGGCAGGCCTACATGACCAGCGTCTTTGCGCTCAGCGGCAAGGCCCGGGCCCGGGCTCTGCTCCGGTCCATGCGGGACATCGTCGCCAAGAAGGAGGGAGCGGCCACCCAAACCAGCGGCGGGGAAGCGGCCCAAGGGTTCCCGTGGATGACCGCCAACGGGCTTTGCCACATCAGCGCCGTGGAGTTCGCCCAGCAATACGCCCAAGGCCTGGAAGACCTGCTGTCGAACGAAACGCTGACGGACGAGGCCACCTTGCGCGCCTCGCAGGACTACGTTCGCGAAGTGGTCGCCCACGAAGTTGGCCACGTTCTCGGCCTTCGGCACAATTTTGCGGGCAGCCTGGCGGCGACGCTCAATCGCCAGGAACTCGACGACTGGTTCCGCGCCTATCTCAACCCGACGAACAGCCTGGCCGCCTTCACCAACCGCTACGCGTCGTCCTCAATCATGGAATACACCGTCTTCAAGTCGGCGGTGCAGGTCGGCTGGTTCATCCGCACGCAGCCCGAGGCGTTGCCCCACGACAAGGCCGCGATCCAGTGGGGTTACTTCGGCGGCCAGGAACCGCGCGAGAAGAAGCTGCTTTTTGGCTCCGACGAATTGGTCGGCACCTATGGCGACCTTCAGCGGTTCGACGAGGGCGTCGAGCCCGTCGTCGGCGCCTACTCCGAGCTGGCCGACGCGATCCGGCTCCTGCCAAACACCGTCATCGAGACGTTCATCGCGGCCAAGGCGCCCCGTGACCCGCGCGACGGCACGCCGGTCGCCGAGGTCAACCTGTCGCCGGCCCGCAACGCCGGCCAGGTGGCGGGCCAGTTTGTCGGCATGCTGTCGTGGTTCCGCGCCAACGCCCGCTCGCTGCGCGTCGAGAACCAGTTCGAGTTCATCGGCGAACTCAACGAGCGCGACCGCGCCAAGGCCCACTGGAAGGACCTCAACGACCAACTCGAACGCATCGGCGGCGTGGACCGCGCCCTCTTCAGCTTCCTGCCGGTGGACCTGAAGCTCGAACTCAAGGACGCCCCCAAGGGCGCCCCCGTCGCGGAGAAGGTCAGCGCCACCAATCTCCAGACCCGCCTCAAGAAGCTGCTGGAAGCCCCGGCCTATACCAACTTCGTGGGCCTCGATGAGAAGAAATACACGTTCACCGCCTCCGAGAAGGAAGTAATCCTCAAGCGCGGTGAGAAGTTCTTCGCCGAGTTTGAGACCGAGCTGGTGAAGCAGGTCGGCCAGCGCCTTGAAAACGCCAATCGCGACCTCGGCCTGCTGGCCAACGAGTCCGTGGAGGACGGTGACATCGCCGCCAAGTTGGAGCAGCGGGTCGTGGACTTCGCCAAGCTTATCCTCACCGCCAAGGACGACACCAAGCGGCTCAAGGGCAAGGTGGACAAAGCGCTCGTCGAAATCATCGACTTCAAATACGACCACGAGACCCGCCTCGCCGCCGCCAAGGCGCTGAACGACAAGGTGGGCACCTTCCGCGGCTGGGCGCTCGACGCGAAAGGCGACCTGAACAAGCAACTCAAGGAAGACATCGAGGGCGCGTTGAACATCGCCAACTTCAAGGAGTTCAAGGACTCCATGCTCTCCCGCACGCTGCGCGACTGGTATCTCAAGCAGCAGGATCTCCTCGCGCTGCTGCCGCCCAAGCCGCCGGGGAAATAGCGCAGTGGGCGCGCGGTCCAAAAATGTCCGGGACCGAGCTTCCCGCCGGCCGGCACTTCGGCTAGACAGCCGGAATGTTCCGCCGATTGCTCGTCGCTGCCGGATTGCTGGCCGGGTTGGGCTGCGCCGTCGTGGGCCAGACGCCCGAATGGATCTGGGGTAGCGCCGCCACCAACGCCGAGACCCGTTACTTCCGGAAGAATTTCTTCGTCCCGGAATGGGCCGGCCGCGCGGTGTTGGCGGTGGCCGGGGACAACGAGGCGGACGTGTTCCTGAACGGGCGCCGGGTGGCGAAGAATTCCGACCCGGGGCAGGTCACCTGGGCGAGCCTATTGGGCCGGTTGGCGCGCGGGGAAAACTCCCTCGCGGTCGTTGCCAAGAATACCGACGGCGCGGCCGGATTGCTGGTCCGCATCGAATTCGCCGGCGATGAGCAAAAGACCAACCTGGTCACCGACGCCTCCTGGCTGACCACCCGCACGCCAACGGCCGGCTGGGCCACGAATCCGCCGAGTGGTCCCGCTTGGGTCCGGGCGACCAGCCTCGGGCAGCATGGCATGGCGCCGTGGGGTGAAGTCATGAAACCGCCCGTCGCGACGCCGGTGTCCGCCTTGCAAGTGGCGCCTGGTTTCCGGGTTGAGCTCGTCCGTTCGGCCGGGGCGGGCGACGGCTCGTGGGTGTCAATGACCGTGGACGACCGCGGGCGCCTGATCATCAGTCCCCAGGGCAACGAGCCTATGCTCCGCCTGACGCTCGACGATTCGGGCCGGGTGCTGGCCCAGGAACCGATCAACGTGCCGGTGCGGGCCGCCATGGGTTTGCTCCATGCGTTTGGCGCGCTCTACGTGAACGGGCAGGGTCCCCAAGGCTACCATTTCTATCGTCTCACCGACTCGAATGGCGACGATGCCTACGACCGCTACGAACTGCTCCGGCGGTGGAACGGCGGCAGTGGTGAACACGGCGCCCACGGCATCGTGAAGGGGCCCGACGACCGGCTTTACGTCATCAACGGCAACTTCGTGAACGTGCCTGACGACGTGGCCACGAATTCCCCGGTCCGTAACTACGCCGAAGATCTGGTTCTCCCGCGGTTGGAGGACGGCAACGGTTTCGGTGCCGGCCGCAAGCCGCCGGGCGGTTATGTGCTCCGGATGGATCGGGACGGCGGGCATGCCGAACTGTTCGCGGCCGGCCAGCGCAACACCTACGACTTTGATTTCAGTCCGACGGGCGAACTCTTTGCCTTCGATTCCGACATGGAATGGGACTGGGGCACGCCCTGGTATCGGCCGACCCGCGTCTACCAGATCGTCAGTGGCGGCGAGCAGGGCTTCCGCGAGGGTTCGGGAAAATGGCCGGAGTTCTACGCCGATTCGTTGCCCGCCGCCGTCAACATCGGTGTCGGCTCGCCAACCGGCGTGAAGTTCGGGACCGGCGCAAAGTTTCCCGCCAAGTTCCAGCGGGCGCTGTTCGCGCTGGACTGGAGCTATGGCCGCATCCTCGCGGTCCACCTCACGCCGAACGGTTCGGGTTTCACGGGCGCCTTTGACACCTTGCTGAAGGGCAAACCGTTCAACGTTACCGACCTCGACGTGGGTCGGGACGGGGCGCTCTACTTCACGACCGGCGGGCGTGGCACCCAGTCCGGACTTTACCGGGTTTCCTACGTCGGGTCGGAGCCCACCACCCCGCTGCCGGCGCCGACCACACCCAAGCTCAACGTCATCGAGCCCTCCAGTCTGGCTCGGTTACCGTATCGTTCGCAGCTCGAATTCTTCCACACCCAGCAGGACGCCCGTTTTGTCGCCACCTACTGGCCCGCCCTGCGGAGCGAGGATCGCCATCTGCGGTTCGCCGCCCGGGTGGCGCTGGAAAACCAGCCGGTCGAGACTTGGGCCGACAAGGCGCTCGCGGAGACGAATGCGACTGGCGGCCTGACCGCCCTCCTGGCGTTGGCGCGGGTCGGCGGTCCTGACCGGCAACTTCCGCTGGTGCAAGCCTTGGCCCGTTGGCCGCTGGATTCCCTCGGCGAGGACGACTTCCTGCTGAAGCTGCGCGTGATCGAGGTCAGCTTTGCCCGCCACGGCATCCCGGCGGCGATGCGTCCCCGGGCACTGGAGAAGCTGGGCGCGCAATATCCGGCGAAAACTTGGCCACGGAACCGCGAGTTGATCCAGTTGTTGGTCGCGTTGGAGGCGCCGGACCTCGTGGGCAAAACCCTCGCCCTGCGTGACGCCGCCGCGACGCAGGAAGAGCAGCTCCACTACCAGATCGCGCTCTGCCGCTTGAAGGAAGGCTGGACGGCCGAACTGCGGCGACGGTTCTTCCGGTGGTTTGCCGACCAACCCGGGACGGGGTCCCGCCGCGCGGACCATCCGCCGGAGTTTGCGCGCTGGTTCGGCGATGTCGGACTAAAGGTGAACAACGGCTCCAGCTACGAGAACTTCCTGAAAAACATCCGGAGCCTGGCCTTGCAGGACGTGCCTGGCGCCGAATTGGCCGACATCACCATGATCCTCGCCGGCCGCGCTCCCGCCGGGGCGGCTGCCGCGCCCGCGACGGTGCGACCGACCGTGCGTGAGTGGAAGACGGACGATCTGTCGCCGTTGCTCGGCAAACTGACGGAACCACGCAATCGCCAGCGCGGCCGGGAAATCTACGCGGCCGCCCAGTGCGCTGGGTGCCATCGGCTCGAAGGGGCAGGGGGCGCCGTCGGGCCCGACCTCACGGGCGTCGGTGCGCGGTTCGCCCCGGCGGATTTGCTGAAATCGCTGACCGAACCCAGCGCAGCCGTCTCCGAGCAATATCAGTTTTCCATCCTGCACTTGAAGGACGGTGAGGATGTGGTCGGCCGGATCGTCGCGGATACCGGTGGCAAAATCACCGTGCTGACGGATCCGCTCAAGGCGACCACGGTCGAACTCCGGTCGGCCGAGGTCGAATCACGGCGTCCCTCGCCCCTCTCACCGATGCCCGAGGGCATGCTCAATCCGTTCCAGGCAGACGAAATCCTCGACCTGCTGGCCTACCTCCAGAATCCCACCCCATAGGCGGGGCACGGCCAGGAGCCTGCCACTAGCCAGTTCCTCTGAACCGGGCATCGACAAGGGGCGGCCGATTCGTAGCCTGCCGGCCGAATCCCCCGCCGGTCCAACCTATGAGCCCCTTTGTCGCGGAACTCCTGGGCACGATGATCCTCGTGCTGTTCGGTGACGGTGTCGTCGCCAACGTCGTCCTCAAGCAGACCAAGGGCCACAACTCCGGCTGGATCGTCATCACCGCCGGTTGGGCGATGGCGGTGACGTTCGCGGTCTATTGCGTCAATTCGTTCAGCGGCGCCCACCTGAATCCCGCCGTGACCATAGGGCTCGCCGCCATCGGCAAGTTCGACGCCGCGCTGGTGCCAGCTTACCTCGCCGCCCAGATGGTCGGGGCGTTCCTCGGGGCCGTGCTGGTGTGGCTCGCCTACCTGCCGCACTGGGGCGCCACCGAGGACCAAGGCGGGAAACTCGCGGTCTTTTGCACCGCCCCCGCCATCCGGCAACCCTTGGCCAACCTGATCTGCGAAGCCATCGGCACCGCGGTGCTCGTGCTGGGTGTGCTGGCCATCCTTTCGCCGAAGAACCTCGTGCCGAATTCCGGCTTCGACACCGGCTTCGCCCCGGCGCTGGTTGGCGTGATGGTCTGGGCCATCGGCCTCTCCCTCGGCGGCCCGACCGGCTACGCCATCAATCCCGCCCGTGACCTCGGCCCGCGCCTTGCCCACGCACTGCTGCCCATCCCGGGGAAGGGCGGGTCGGATTGGGGGTATGCGTGGGTGCCGGTAGTGGGGCCAATCATTGGCGGGGTGATTGGGGCGGTGGTTTATCGGTCGCTTTGGACTACGAACTGACAAGAACCCTTAAATGGCCCAGTCACTTCCTTTGCCCGATTGGGCGTCGAATCTGCTCCAACGATTACTCACCCCGATCGGGCCGTATATCCCGTGGCTATTCGTGGTGGCGATTGTAGTCAATGTTGTCGGCCACGTTTGGCTGGTGAGGCGTCATCGGCGCCTCGGGATCAAGTTTGAGGAACTGAACTCGGATCAAATCAGGTTTCATGAGGATTATGCGTCGGGGCGATCACTCAAGAACTGGATGACAAGACGCGGAGGTGCTGCGCGCTGCTTAAAGGTGACCGTCACAGACAGTGAGATTTGGATTCGGACTTCGTCGTTGTTCGCTGCCGTTGGATACGCGAACGACATTGAACATCGGATTGACCGTAGGTCGGTGACGAAAGCTGAGCTAACCAAGCACCTTTTCAGTGAACGAGTGCTGCTGGAATACCGAGCGAATAGCGGCCAGTTGTGCCGCTTAGAGTTGTGGTTGAAACAACGTGCGAGATTCATCACCGAGATCTCTTCTCCACCGCCCCTTCCGAAATGAACTACATCCTCGCCCTCGACCAGGGCACCACCAGTTCGCGCGCCATCCTGTTCGACCACGCCGGTGCCGTCGTCGCCGTCGCGCAGAAGGAGTTTCCCCAAATCTTCCCGAAGCCCGGTTGGGTGGAACACGACCCCGCCGCCATCTGGTCGTCGCAGTGGGAAGTCGCCCAAGGCGTCCTCGCCAAGGCCGGCATCACGGCGAAGGAGGTCGCCGCCATCGGCATCACCAACCAGCGCGAGACCACGCTCGTCTGGGACCGCAAGACCGGCCGACCCATCCACAACGCCATCGTCTGGCAGGACCGCCGCACCGCCCCGATGTGCGACGCACTCAAGCGCCGCGACCTCGCGAAGAAGATCCGCCAGAAGACCGGCCTGGTGATTGATGCCTACTTCAGTGCCACCAAGCTCGCGTGGCTCCTTCAGCACGTTCCCGGCGCGAAGGCCAAAGCCCGCCGTGGCGAACTCGCCTTCGGCACCGTGGACACCTGGCTCGTCTGGAACCTCACCGGCGGCCGCGTCCACGTCACCGATCCCAGCAACGCCTCGCGCACGATGCTCTTCAACCTGCGCACGGGCGACTGGGACGACGAACTGCTCAAGCTCTTCGGCATCCCGCGTTCGCTGCTGCCCGCGGTGCGTTCCTCCAGCGAAATTTGCGGCGAGGCGATTCTTGATTCCGTGCCCGTGCCCATCGCGGGCATTGCCGGCGACCAGCAGGCCGCGTTGTTTGGTCAGGTCTGCCATGCGCCCGGCTTGGTGAAGAACACCTACGGCACCGGTTGTTTCATGCTGATGCACACGGGCGCGAAACCGATTCCCTCGAGGAACAACCTGCTCACCACCGTGGCGTGGCGCATCGGCGGCAAGACCGAGTTCGCCCTTGAAGGCAGCGTCTTCATCGCCGGCGCCGCCGTGCAGTGGCTGCGCGACGGACTCGGGATCATCAAGTCCAGCGCCGAGGTCGAATCGCTCGCCGCCAGCGTGCCGGACAACGGCGGAGTCTATCTCGTGCCAGCGTTCGCCGGACTGGGCGCGCCGCATTGGGACCAATACGCCCGCGGCATCCTGGCCGGCCTTACCCGCGGCAGCACCGCCGGCCATGTCGCCCGCGCGGCGCTCGAAGGCATCGCCTATCAGGTCCGCGACGTGCTCGACGCGATGCAGCGCGACGCCGGGATCAAGCTGAAGGAACTCCGCGTGGATGGCGGCGCCTGTGCCAACAACCTCCTGATGCAGTTCCAGGCCGACCTCCTCGGCGTGCCGGTGGTTCGGCCCAAGGTCGCCGAAACCACCGCGCTGGGCGCCGCTTATCTCGCCGGCCTCGCGGTGGGCTTCTGGAAGGACCGGAAGGAAATTGCGAAGCAGTGGCAGGCCGACCGGAAGTTCCAGTCCGCCATGAAACCCGCGCAACGCAAGCAACTCTTCGCCGGCTGGGACAAGGCCCTGGGCCGTTCCAAGGCCTGGGCTGATTAGGTTGGCGCTGCCGCGAAAGGGTCCCGCCGGAACGCCGCCGCCGACATTCGGTGGCCAGCGCCGTTAGTGCCTGGCAGCGACCTGAAATCGTTTTTGCCTTGGGCCAGAGGTGAACGGAGAGGCGGGAAACACTGGGCCCCGGGGATGCCTTCACCCGGAATCGGGATTGCCGCGGGCCACGGCAACTGCGAACAAGGGCGCGCTCCCATGAGTCGCCCCGTTTCAAAGCATTATCCTTGGCTGGTGGTCGGGATGCTGTGGTTCATCTGCCTGTTCAACTACGCCGACCGGCAGGCCATCAGCGCCGTGTTTCCGGCATTGAAGAAGGAGTTCGGATTCACGGACACCGAGCTCGGCGGGATCGGTTCGGCGTTTGGCTACGTTTATGGGGCGGGGGCCCTGTTCGCCGGCTACATCGGCGACCGCGTGGCCCGGCGGCACCTGATCCTCGGCGGATGTATCTTCTGGAGTTTCGTCACCATCACCACCGGCTGGTGCTCCAAGGCGTGGCAGTTCGTCAGCGTCCGCGCGTTGGAAGGCTTGGGAGAAACCTTCTACTTCCCGGCCTCCATGTCGCTGGTGAGCGACTATCACTCGCGGCAAACGCGATCCCGGGCGATGTCCATCCACCAGTCGAGCGTCTACGCGGGCACGATTTTGGGGTCGTGGGTGGGTGCGTTGCTCGCCGAGCATTGGGGTTGGCGCTGGGGCTTCTACCTGTTCGGCGGCGGCGGACTGGTCCTGGCGCTGGTGCTGTATGCGTTCCTGCGTGAACCGATCCGCGGCGCCTCGGAAGGTGTGGTCGCGAAAACCGTTGAACCGCCGGTCCCGTTCCTGGTCGCGGTGCGGGATGTCCTGAGCCGGCCCACGGCGTGGGTGCTCATGTTGGTGTTCGTGCTGGCGAACTTCGTGGCGACAATCTTCCTCACCTGGACGCCGACGTTCCTGGTGAACAAGTTCAACTTCAAGCTGGCCGCCGCCGGGCTTTCGGGCGCGGCGTTCATCCAGATCGCGAGCGCGTTGGCGGTGCCGCTGGCCGGATATGTCGCGGACAAGCTGGCGACGCGCGGCCCGGGTGGGCGCATCACCGCGCAAGCGGGCGGATTGCTGCTCGGCGCGCCCTTCGTGTTCCTGGTGGGATCCACGACCAGCGTCGGGGCACTGCTGGCCAGCATGGTGGTCTTCGGCGTGTGCAAGGGGTTCTACGACGCCGGCATCTTTGCCTCCCTCTACGACGTGGTGCCGCCGCGCTCGCGGGCCACGGCCGCCGGGTTGATGAACACCGTGGGCTGGGGGTTGGGCTCGCTCGGGCCGCTGCTGACCGGCTGGTATAGCGACCACGGCCCCTATGGTGGCAAGGCGGAGAACATGAGCCACTTCATTGCCTACAGCGCGGCGGCCTACGTGGTTGGCGGTGGCCTGCTGCTGCTGGCTGCCACCAAGTTCATCCGAGGCGATTTCGTCGGCAGCGGACCGAAGCCGGCGGGGCACTGAGGTCTTGGGGCGAACTTGGTTGTCCGGGAGCGCCTTCCTTCAACCCACCGGCAGGACCACCGAGATCGTGGTCCCGCGTCCGAGGCGGGACCAGACCCGCACCTCGCCGTGGTGGGTCTCGACCACGCGCGCCACGATCGCCAGGCCGAGGCCGGTGCCCTTGGGCTTCGTGCTGCTCAGGAGCGAGGTAAATGCCCGCCGGCGATGCTCCTCGCTCATGCCGACGCCCGTGTCGCTGAATCGCACCAGCACGTGGGTTGGCGGCGTGTCGCGGGCAGTCAGGGGCAGGGCGCGCGACCGGATCGTGAGCAGCCCGCCGTTCGGCATGGCCTCGACGGCGTTGAGCGTCAGGTTGAGGAACACCTGCTCCAACTGGGTGGCGTCGCCGCGGATCTCCGGGAGGTAAAGCGCCAGTTGCTGGGCGAGGGTCACGCCGGAGGCCTTGAGCTTGTGCCGGGTGAGTATGGTCAGGTCGGCCAGCAGGCGGTTGACGTTCACGTCGGCCACCTGCGGCTCCTGGCTACGGCCGAGGTCCAGGACCCGTTCCACGATGCGGGCGAGGTGATCCATCTTCTCGCCCATGATGCGCACGTCAGTGTTCCGTGGGTCGCCGGCGGGGAACTCCAGGTTCAGCGAATGATGCAGCATCTTCATCACCGTCAGCGGATTCCGGATCTCGTGCGCGACCTCGGCAGCCAGCAAACCGAGGGCACTCAGCCGCTCACTTTGGCGCAGCTCGTCCTCGACCCGAACGATGCGTTCGTAGAGCCGGGCCTTCTCCAGGGCGAGGGCGGACAGCTCGGCGTAGGCCAAGGCGACGCGGACTTCCTCGTCGGAAAAGGTGTGCGGATCGCCAGTGTAGAGGTTCAGCGTGCCGGTCGCCGTGTCACCGAAGAGCAGCGGCACACTGAGCAGTGAAACCAAGCCCTCCTGCCGGGCCACGGAAACGTTCTGGTAACGTCCGGACGACTGGACGTTCTCCAACTGCATCGCCTTGCGCCGGCGCAGGACGATGCCGACGAAGCTTTCCTCGACGTTCACCGGCGGGCGCGCGAGGTAAGCTTTGCCCGCCCCGGCGCTGGCGCGGGTGACGAGCAGTTTGCCGCCGTCATCGAGCATCATCAGCGAGCACATTTTCGCCGACAGAAGCTTCCGCGCTTCACGGGCGATCACCTGCAGGGTGTCGTCCAATGCGAGGGGCGAATTGATGATCTGGCCGACCTTGGCGAGGGATTCCAGGAGCCGGGCCTTGGAGCGGGCCTGTTCATAAAGCCAGGTGTTACGGATCGCCGGGGCGGCCAGCTTCGCGAGTTCGCCCAGCAATTCCTCATCCGCCTCGGTGAAGGCGTCCGCGCGGTCGGAATCCACGTTGATGACGCCGCGAACCTCGTCGCCCACCAGCAGCGGCACCGCCAATTCGGAGCGGACTCCCGCCCGCAATGCGAAGTAGCGGGGATCACTCGCGACCTCGCCCACCCGTGCCGCCCGACCATGGCGCGCCACCCAGCCGGTGATGCCTTCGCCCACGCGTAGCTTCATCTTTTGGGCGCCGGGGGGGAGGCCGTGGGCGGCCTCAATGTCGAGGAATCCGGTCGTCGGGTTCAGCATCACCACCGAACCGCTGCCGGCCCGCATCAGCCGGACCGCTTCCTCGACGATGCGCTGGAGCGATTCCCGGAGGTCGAGCGTCGAGTGGATGACCTGGCTGACGCGGTAAAGCGTCTCGACGCGTTCGAGCTGGGTGCGGAGTTGGCTGAGCGTTTCCATTCGGCCGGGGAGCTGAGACTCGCGCCCAAGCGCCTCAGGTTATTCTTCGGCCGCCGACTTCGGGCGCCGTTTGAAGAGCACGGCGACATTGCCCACGCGCTGGACCAACTGCGCACCGGAGCGTTCGATCAATTGGGGCACCAGCTCCTTTTTCTGCTCCTTGAAGTCGTCGAACTTGAGCTTCACCAGCTCATGCTGGTGCAGGACGGTTTCCAGGGCGGCATAGAACGCATCGGTCAGGCCGGCCTTGCCGATCTTGAGGATGGGTTGCAGCCATTGGGCCCGGGCCTTGAGGGCGCGCAATTCGGCGCCGGCGGCGGGCTTGGAAGTGACGGACGGAGCGGACATCGGAAGCGGAGGCTACAGCGTTTGGATTTTGGCGACGAGCCCCGTGGTGGATTTTCCGGGGACAAAAGGGATGAACACGATCCGACCGCCCGCCTGCTCGACCGCCTGGCGTTCGTTTTGGTCAATGGTGTCTAGCGTGTAGTCGCCGCCTTTCACGTAAATGTCCGGCTGCGCGAAGGCGAGAAAGCGAGTGGCCCGCATCTCGGGGAATACCAGCACGCCATCCACGCAGCCCAAGCCCGCGATGACCCGGGCGCGGTCCGCCTCGGTGTTCAACGGCCGCGATGGCCCTTTGAGCTGCCGGACGCTGTCGTCGCCATTCAGCCCGATCAGCAGCGCATCCCCCTGGCTGCGGGCCCCTTCGAGATAGGTCACATGGCCGGCATGCAGCAGATCAAAGCAGCCGTTCGTCACGACTAGCTTGCGCCCGGCCAGCCTTAGCGCCGCGCGCCAGGCCGGGAACGTCTCCGGGGAAAGAACCTTGAGCGAAGAATCCATGAACGCGGCGAAAGCTGCGGGGCAGGGGACGGAAAGGCAAAACGAAGTTCGACCGTCCGGTTCATCGCCCGAAGGGTGCGGGCGAGCGGGTAATATTTTTCCAAGGATTCTTCCGTGGGGGCGGTCCACCCTTCCGAAAAGGCCGATGTCCCTTGCTGCCCGCCGAACCGCATCCGATCGCAGCCCCGCCCCCGAGGCGGAGTTGCTTCGCCGTGCGCAGGCGGGCGACGAAGCAGCTTTCGGCGAACTGGTAGAGCAACATCAGCGTATGATTCATTCCCTTGGTTTCCGGCTGACCGGGTCCGCCGCCGATGCGGCCGACCTCGCGCAGGAGACATTCCTGCGGGCTTGGCGACAGCTGGGTGGCTTCCGCGGCGACTGCGCCTTCGCGTCGTGGCTGCGCCGGATCGCGGTCAGCTTGGCGCTCAACTGGCGGGCCGGCTCAACGGCCCGTCAACGGCTCCACGACCAGTGGGGTGCCGAGAATTCCCACGATTCCGAAGGGGAATCAATCGGGGCCGGGGCGGAACGGGTGGTCGCTGCGCTCCAGCGGCTCGAACCGGAATACCGGGCCGCACTGGTCCTGACGGTCTATGAAGGGCTGAACCACGCCGAGGCAGCCCGGACCCTCGGATGTGCCGAAACCACCGTGTCGTGGCGGATTTGGCGGGCGCGCCGACAATTACGGGTGTGGCTCGCGGATTTGGCGCCGAAGAAAGGAGGATTCCGATGAATGACCAAGAGTTGGACCGGTTGCTTCGGGCGGCTCCCGAGCCGGTGCGGACGGATAGCTACTGGGCCGAGTTTCCAGGGCAGGTTCAATGCCGGCTCGCGCGGGTTGCCAAAGTCTCGGAGCCGGCTCGGCCCGGAACATTGTTCCCGGTGTGGCGGTGGCGCCTCGCCTGGGGGGTGGCCGTGTTGGCGCTCGGCTTCGGCCCAATTCTTTGGCGTCGCCCTGGCGGTCCAGCGGGGCCGGAATTCTCGCGGGGTGAACTGCAGGGCTACCGGGAAGTCTGGCGGGAGGTGACCGCCCTCTTTCCCCATCAGGTCCGGGCGATCATCTTCGAACCCGGTGGACTCCGGCTGATCCTGGCCGAGCAGGCGAATCTCCCGGTTGAAACTCCGTTGCTCGTGCGGGAGTGCGCGGCGGGCAGCTGCCGGACCGCGCTGACGTTCAGCGGTCAATCGGTCCAATTGGGCGACCAAAGTTGGGACGTGCTGACGGACTCCCGGGGATCAATCATTGTCGCCGGCGAATCCACCGCCTGGCCGGCGGCGCCGGGCCGGCACCACATTTCGGCCCAAGCACTGGAAGTAACTCTATGAACTGCAACTCAACTCAACTGCGGCGAGCCCGTTGCACCGACAGTTGGATGATCGTGCTCGCGCTCGTCTGGAGCCTTTCTGCCGCGACGTTCGCCCGGGCGGCCGACACGAATGTCGCGTCTCCCGCGGCCAATCCAACCCCGCTGACCGTTGCCGTGTTTGACTTCGAGGCGAGGGAAGATTTGGGCCGCGATTTCGGCAAGGAGGTCGCCACACTGCTGTCCGCCCATCTGTCTGGCAATCCGGCCATCTGGACCGTGGAGCGGGCTGAGCTGGACCGCCTGCTGGCCGAACAGGCCTTGGGCCTCGGCGGCCTCGCCGATCCTGCGACCGCCGCCAAGGTCGGCCAGTTCACCGGCGCGAAGGTGCTCGTCACTGGCCGGGCCTTCCGGGCCGGCAACGAATTGCTCCTCGTCGCCAAGGTCATCGGCACCGAGACCAGCCGCGTCTATGGCGAGGTTGCCAAGGCGGCCAAGGATGCGCCGGTCACCGGGCCGGCGGAGGAACTCGCCGCAAAGATCGCCACCACCGTCACGGCCAAGGCCGATTCGCTCGTCGCCAACGTGGTCACCCGCGCCGACCGCGTGACCGCCCTGAAGGCCGCGCTGAAGACCGAACGCCGGCCCAGCGTTTCCGTGAAGATTCCCGAGGTTCACTTCGGCACGCCGGCGGTGGATCCGGCGGCCCAGACGGAGCTCGCGCTGCTGTTCAAGGAAGTCGGCTGCGAACTGGCCGATGACCAGTCCGCCAAGCCCGCGGAGCTGGAGATCACCGGCGAAGCCTTCAGCGAAGTCGGCCTGCGGCGGGCCGGACTTGTCTCCTGCCGCGCACGGGTGGAGATCAAGGTCCGTGACCGGGCAACCGGCAAGGTGTTGCTCGCGGAACGGCAGATGACCGTCGCCGTGGACGTGGGCGAGCAGATCGCCGCCAAACGCGCCCTGCAGGAAGCGGGCGCGGAACTGGCGGAACGGATTATTCCCAAGGTGGTGAAATGAAACGATCATGAGAAATTCACATCACCGGACCCAACGTCCGAAACCGCGTGCGCAAAGCAGTGGTCCAGCGAGAGAGCATCCAGCAACGCTCAGCCCCAGAGATGTGCCGTGGCCATATACGGGCAAAGTTCAGTCCAACCGACCCGGGTTCTGGGTTCTGTGCTGCGCGATTTGGGTCTTGAATCTCACCTCCCTCGCCGCGCCGATCCGTGTGGCAGTGATGGATTTCACCTGCGACGACGTCAGTTACCGCAGTTGGCAAGGAGCCAGTGATTTCACCGCGGCCTTGCAGGCTCAGTTGGTCAATGATGATGAGTTCGAGTTCATAGAACGAGGCCAGCTTCGACAGGCTGAAACCGAGCTTAAGTTGTCGTCACTGGGATTGATCTCCCGCAGTGAATGCCTTCGGGCAGGGCGTTTCCTCCGGGCGGATTGGAGCGTGTTCGGCCGATTCTCCACCAACCGTGGCACGGAGCGGTCGCTGCAATTAGAACTCGTCAATCTTCGTCACGCGGAAGCGCTCGGCGTAGCCACCTTGGTGCTCACCGTTCCCGAGCGAAGCCGGTTGGAGGTAAACCCGGCGCAAGTGGACCAGGTGCATGGGAAATTGCGTGAACTGCTGCGGGCTGAACGTTCGTCATGGTTGACCGGCCACGAGCGGATCCGGGTGGCAGTCATCCCCACTTACCAAACCGCCGGCGCCGCCGGCACCAAGTTGCTGGAGACAGTCAGGACCCGCGTCGAGGAAACGAAAGGCCACGAATCGCTTCATCTGGTCCGGTTGAGCCGGGCCGGTCGGTCCATGGACGAAGCAGACCTCGCACTGGCCGGATTGAGCGAGGGCAATCCGGCTGCGTGGCGTGAGCTGGCAGATTTCTTCGTCTGGGTCGGCGCCCCGATCGAAACGAATGCCAGTGCCGGAAGCATTGCTGCCTACGTTTGGGATGGGCACGAGATGCCCACGTGTCTGACCAACATAGCTCTTCACAGCCGGGCAGCAGACGAAGCGGTGGCCTGGATCCATCAACGCGCGCCCGGTGCGCTTCGGCGCAGAACTCAAGGCGGCAGCGACAACCAATGGCAACGGGCGGTAGCCGATTCAGTGTGGCATCCGCTGGCGTTGTCCGCGGCACAATCTGATTGGTCCCTCTCGGACGAAGACGGACAGAAGCGATGGTTTCAGTTGATTGAAGCTTTGGAAGCGGCGCTGTTCCTGAATCCTGGGAACATCGAAGCCCGTGAAGCGTTGCTGAAGATACGCTGGGGACGCATGGTGGAATACGCCTACCGACAGCGTTTCTCCTTCCGGCGGGGGGCGGCCTCCGCCTGGCATCAGCACGTTCTGCGCTTCGGACTCGCCGGCGGTCGGCCGGGCGACAAACGGCAACGTGAACAGGGGAATCCTGCGGCTGAACAGGTATTGCAGTGCGCCATCGACAGCTTTACTCGCGCGGGCGGTAAGCTCGCCGACGGTGAACCGTTCGACGTGCCGCAGGCGGTTGCGGCGCGCTGGCACGCCGAGCAAAAGCGTTGGCTGGCTGAACTGGTCCTGCGATTGAAGGCCGAACCCGGGATCAAACCCGTGCTGGGCCGTTGCCTGGACTATTTGGCTTATGATTCGCCTGAACCGGTTGAGCCAACCGTCCAGGCGCTGAGCGAACTTCTTCCTGCCATCGCTGCCGACCCGGCGGCCTACGAAAAACGGCGTTCCGATCCCGCGATGCTGCAAGGTGTCCGGCAGGCATTCAGGGCGGCGGCGCGAGAGGGCGGGGCCGAAAAGTGGCTGGCCGATCTGGAACGGGCACAGCGGCGGCTACTTGAGATTCCCGTCGCTACCGTAGGCAACGTTCCGTTGCCCCGCATCAGCGCGCTCGACTCATTGGCGGCCCGCCCGGCTCTTGATTCGGGCGAGGTCGACTACCTGCCGGAGGCTATTTTGGTTCAACCGCAGATCGTCCAGTTTCCACAGCCGAAGCCGCAGGAACCAGGGCAGATCGTCGCGCTTGGGGGAGAATTATGGTGCATCGCCTCGGGAGACGAGGAGGTCCGTCAATCAAGCCGGGATGGCAACTTGGGTGAGCAGCTTCAAGGTCCGGAATACCGGATCAGCCGTTTGTGGCGCGTTAATCCGGCGACACTTGCGGCTGCTCGCTGGACGAATGGTTTTGGAGAATTGCAACCCCAGGCTCTGGCCGTTCACGCGGGTGAACTTTGGGTAGCACTCCGGGAAGGGGGCGTGGTGTCCATCGAGCCCCGCACTGGACGGACACAGGACCGTTCGGCTGGACTGAACCGGTCCCTTGAGCGGGCGACCGCCGCGAGGTCCAATTCGGGTAAACCGGATGATCAACCGGACGGGAACAGTGTTGCGGTGCTGGCGGCCGGCGAGAACCTGCTCGTTGGCGCCGCTGACCGGCTGATGCGCTTCGACGATGCGGCTGTCCGCTGGTCGGAAGTCACCAATGTGTCGCCCCGGAAATTCGTGCAGGTTTATCCCTCGGCACGCCGGCTGGCGGTGGCAGGCAACTTGGTAGCTTTTCAGTCCGGGCCTCTGCGAGTCGGACGAATGGCCGACCTCGGGTGGCCCGAGATTCCATTGTCCGAACTGGGCCTTGATGCGCAGTCGTCGGACAGTCAACCAGTTCTCGCCGTTGCCGACCGCACTGGATTCTGGTTCGCCACCACGGCCGGCCTGTTCTGGCGGGAAGCGTCGGGAACAAATACTTGGAGCGCCCCGGTGACGCCTTTGCTGGGCTATCGCCGCGACCCATTCTGGGCCCGCCAGCCACCTTCGAACATCCGCCCGTGGAATCCCGCACAGGAGTTTTCGGAAGACGAATTGAACCAAATCCGCTCCCGGCTCAATGTGCGCAAGATGGGCCGAAATGTCGGCCGGCTTCCTGGAGCGGTTCAGGCTTTGGCGGTGGAGGGAGATTTTATCTGGGTGGCCGTCAACGATCTGGTGCGTTCCACCAATCGCTACGGCGGGCATCTGATGGTGTTGCACGTTCCCAGCCATCGTT
The DNA here is from genome assembly GCA_964602595.1 of uncultured Verrucomicrobiota bacterium. Taxonomy (GTDB): domain Bacteria; phylum Verrucomicrobiota; class Verrucomicrobiia; order Limisphaerales; family UBA9464; genus CAIWAH01. Next base: position 61,377 of record CAZRRO010000021.1, read on the forward strand.
GGCTTGGACGGATCGAGCTGCATCCGTGGCCCACGTCCCTTCATGTCGCCCACGATGCGGTTTGGATCGGAACCTCAAGCCAGCGAAGCTTGCCAGGCCAGTCGGTGCTGGCGCGCCTGGATAAGCGCGCGGTGCTGGCGGTTCCGGAAGAGCGCTGGGTGCCGTCCCGGGTTTCCAACGAGGAATCCACCCGTCGCGAGGCGGCCTTGCCCAAGGCCCAACGGATTCGGCGGGCGTTTCTGCGGGGTGATCCTCAGCCGTTGGTCACCGCCCTTGGAAGCAAACCTGTTGAGGACCTTGATGCCGAGTCGCTTTGCCTGCTTGCCGCCGCGCATGACGAGCATGGCCTTAGCCAGCAGGCAAAGCGGGCTCCTTATGAGGAAGCACTGCTGCGTAACCAGCCCCAAAGCGTGTATGCTGAAATCGTGCGGCGCAGCCAGCGTGCTGAAAACCTTCGCCCCAAGCTGGCTGCCAGAACCCTGCCCGGAACCGGAAGCGAAGACATCCGGCTCAGGGAAATCTTCGAGCGCCATGATGAAAACCAGGACAGCGAGCTTCAGCCGAGGGAATTGTCCGTCCTCGCCGAACTGGAGCCCGATCAACTGGCGCAACATCCGGTCCCCGGTGGATTCCGTGGCACAATTGGCGATTGGCTTCATCAGTTGTGCTGCAAACGCCCCGGGGCAACCGGGGTGACGGCCGCCGAATTGCAAATGATCGTTCGCCGGACCGGAGGACCATATCCCCGCACGCCGGGTTTCCGCCCGCCGACCGTTCTCACCAACGACTACCAAGCAATACCATGAGGCAAATACTTAGTCTGACGCTCTGCCTTTTCTTCGCCTGGCGTTTGCATGGTGCTGATGACGACTCGCGCGGAGACATTTCGGATGATCGGCCCCGCGGAGAGGCTGGCTATTTCTATCGGGCGATTGGACGCCCTGCCGCGCGCTGGCAGAGGCTCTCCGAAGCGGAGTTGGAAAAAGCTGCGCCTCGCGAGGCTGAGGCCTACTTGGCGCTGGCGCGCCGCGATTTGGAGGCAAACCCAATCCGTTTTGACCAGGCGAAGCGCCGGGTCGAAAAGGCTGCAGAGTTAGGTCTGGCTCACAGCCAATATCTCATGGGTTATCTTACGGCGAACCAATGGCCGGCCGGTGACGATGGCGGAGAGATCACCGGCGACTACGAATCGGCTCGGGACTGGTATGAGAAGGCCGCCGCCCAGAAGCACATCAAGGCAATGTTGGAGCTTGGTGAATTTCACTATACCGGCAGGCTCGGAGAACACGACATCGCGCAGGCGGAAAAATGGTATCAGCAAGCCGCGGACCTTGGCTCGGCCAAAGCGATGCGGGAGTTGGGAGAACTCTTCAAGATCTACACGCCGGAGAAGAACACCGAGCTGGCTCCGCAGCCTGAGAAATCCACGCACTGGTTTCGCCTGGCGGCGGAAAAGGGCGACGCCGATGCGCAGTTCGAGCTAGCCCAAGCATTCCATCGGGGCTTTGGCGTGGCGAAAAACGCCACCGAAGGCCGCCGCTGGCTGCGAAAATCGGCGGAGGCCGGGCACGACATGGCCGGCCTGGTTCTCGCCGGTCAGCTTCCGTTTCCGGACGCGGGGGAGCTTCAATCGGATCCGGTGGATTCGTCTGGCAAGGCTGGTGCCGGAAATCCAGCTGTCGACCGACCATCGGAGTATGACCTGATCGCTGCCGGCAACCGCGGTAATCACGCAGCCCGATTCAAGCTGGGACAGATGTATGAGACGGGACAGGGTGCTGAACGAAACTTGGAAAAGGCCCTGGGAGAGTATGCCATGTCCGCTGGAACTTCATCCGTGGAAGCTCCGACCCCGACCGGAATCGCGGCGATGGAATCCATCATCCGCATCTATGCCAGTGGCGAATTGATGCCAGCCCCGGCGACGACCCGTGCCCGCCTGCCGGACGATCCAACTCTGGTTCCAAACGCACCTGCGCGGCTCCAGTTGGCGGAACTATTCTGGACGGGGAATTCGGTGGTTGGCGCGGACCGGACAAATGCGTTGCGTTGGTATCTTGAGGCTGCTCGCGCGGGCAGTGCTCCGGCCATGCGCCGAATCGGCCAGTTCTGGGAACAAGGCGTCAATGGACAACCGGACCCGGACGAAGCCCGTCCTTGGTTTCGCCGGGCGGAGGCCCTTGAGAAGGCTGCCCCGCCTTCCGCCCAACCGCCCAACAAGTCAGCCACTCCTACCCGATGACCCCCTCCCGCAAGCGCCTGCTTCCGTTGCTCGTCCTACTGCTGTCCGGTGTCGGTGGCTGGCTCGGCGTGGAATGGTGGTCGAGCCGGCAGCCGACCCACGTCGAGTTCGGTGACGAGGTGGCCCGGATCACTGGAGACCTTCCGGAGACCAATGCCGCTCCGGTCCGCCGCGATGGGCCGGTCCGCCTCGCGGTCGGACCGCTGGGACTCGGTTCGCCGCAGACCGAGGGCGACGTAGCCGACCTGCTCACCGCCACCCTGTCCGGGGAGCCGGGCCTGCAACTGGTCGAGCGCCGCGAACTGGTCCGGCTCATGGCCGAGATCGAGCTCAGCGCCGCGGGTGCCGTGAAGTCGGCCGATGCCCTGCGATTGGGCAAACTGGTGAAGGCCGATTGGTTCCTGCTGGGCGCAACCTACCGCGGCACCACGGCGACGAACGCCGTCGTCCGGCTCGTGGAGGCGGCCTCGGGGATCATGCTCAACCTGAGCGTCATCCCGGTCCGGCAGTCCGCCCCGGACCTCCTCGCCGGGACCCTGGCCGGACTGATCCGCCAGGTCCGCGGTTCGACCAACACTCCGGTGATCGGCCCGGAGTTCGTGGCCGTCGGCGGCTTTGCCGACGTCGGCATCAGCCCGCGGTTCGCGGACCTGGAGCGGAACCTGCGCGCCCATCTCGTCTCTGCCTTGCCCGGCACGAACTATGTTCAGCTTGAGCGCGAGCTGACCACGCTGCTTCTGGAGGAAGTCCGCCTGCAACAGGCTGGGCTGGTGGAAACCGGCGCGGCCCTGCCACGGCTCCAGACGGCCTTCTGGCTGGTGGACGGCTTCTGGCAGGCGCTGGACAGCGTGGGTGACGACGTGGAACTCAACCTCCGTCTCTCGCGGATCGGCGGTGCCGTGCAGCGTCGCAATCTCCGGGCGAAGCGGGGCCCCGCGCTTGAATCTGCCGCTGCCAACGCCCTGCGGGAGCTGCTCCGCAACGCCCCGCCATCCGTGCAGCCGGTCACGAGAAAGGGGGAAATTCGCGCCCAGTTGGCCAAGGGAATGGAGCGGGCCCGGTTTACCGATGAGAGTTTGCAGTCCTGGTCATGGAGCATGTGGTGGAACAATCGGTGGAGTCGTAATGAGCAGGAGATGGCTGACCGCCGTGAACACCTGATGGCGGCGGCGCAGTCCTTTGAGACTGTGCTCCTGCTCGATCCCGGACACGGCATGGCCAAACTGTTTCTGGCTCGCTGCCTGGTGGATCCCGCCATGGACAAACCGGCCGAAGCGCGGGGCCTTTATCGGGAGCTGCTGGAAAACAAGAGCGGACTGGTCGTCCGCACCGCCATGGAATCGCTCGGCGCGTCGTTCGAAGCCTACGGCGACTTTGACCAGGCCGTCGCCACATTCCGCGAACTGGAGTCCCGCGCTCCGGACTTGTTGAAGCCGGGCCTCCGGCAACGTCTGGAGCACGCTTCCCAGCGGACCCGGGACCAGAACCGTGACCCGGTGCAGTGGGCGGACCGCGAAGCCGCCGCGCTGAAATCCATGGGCGCATGGCTGGAGCAGGCCAAGAAATTCGGCCACTATGGGGACAGCCCCGTGCTCAGCGACTTTCTCGCAGGTCCGAAGGAACAGGCGGCGGAACGTTTGGTCCGGCTGGAGGCGTTGGTGCCGCAACTGCTATCGGCCGCCCCGGAACTGGAGCCGCACCTGCTGACACTGCTCCTGCGGCATTGGCCGGCGACCAACCATCCCTTCTTGGCCAAGTTTGAGGCCTCGCTCCAATCGCTTCAAAGAGGCCCAACCAATCTCCTGGCCCCCGCGAACTACTTTAGCCGGCTAAGCTGGGATGCCTTGGGGTGGGCCTTCGACCACAAGCTCAACCCTCTCGCCGCCCAGATGGCAGACACTGTCCTCGCGGCCCGGAACGCCGGCGTGAAGTTTGACTTTGAACCCGAATTCCAGATGCGCGTGGTGCTGGCCTATTCCTACGCCGATCGGCCGCGCGATGCGATCGCCGCCACGCGGCTGATGGATCATGAGGTGGTCCAGATGAGCGGCGCCGGTCCCTGGGGGCGGTATCCAAGTTGGATCATGCGCGATGCCGTGCGACGCCAGAACCAGAAGAAGCTGGGCGAACCGATGGATCCGGAGCCGAATGGGTTCGTGCTGGACAAGCCGGTGAACATCCCGGCACTGCCCGTCCTTTTCGTTCCCGACGGCGAACAGCTCTGGATGGTCAACGCGAACCGCGTCTGGAACGTGCCGGTCGCGGGGGGCAACTCGGCCACCAATCTCATCGGCCCCGAGTCCTGGCTGAAACCATCTTCGCTGCAGCAAACCGCGAATGCCCTATGGATCGGAACTGACCTTGGGCTGATCCGTTTCGACAAACTGACCCAGGAAGTCCGCCGTTGGACCAAGGCGGACGGCCTGCTCCTGGATGAGGTGCAAACCCTGTGGCTGGACGGGAGCCAGCTGTGGATCGGTCTCGGCGTCCAGCGCCAGTCGGACCATCGTTGGGTTGGTGGCGTATCTTTGCTGTCCCTGCGGGACATGAGTATCCGGTCCTTTGTTCCGCCGTTAGGAGAAGCCCGCGAACAGTTGGATAGAAACCCGTTCAACCAAGCGGAACCGGACTGGCTTAAGGCGCCGGCCCGCCCGGTGAAGTCGTTTGCCGGGATGGGCGACCACCAGATCGCGGTGGCGGTGGATGGGGTCGGGGTGCAGGCATTCGATGCCCGCGCGGAGAAGTGGGAGGTTTCGGCTCCCAAATTGACCAGCCGGGAGATCGAGTTGCTGACCGCCTCCGCCGACTGGCTAATCGCGGGCGAATCACCGCACTTCTTTGAGCCCGGACGACTGCAGGTCCTGACCATCGCGTCGCGCCGGACGGGAGACGTTCACCAATTCGGCACCCGCGACGGGCTTCCCTTTCCCTCGGTGACGGCGTTGGCGCTGGATGGCGACCGCTTGTGGGTCGGCGGGCCGTGCTACCTGCTCATTCTCGATCTGCCTACCCGCTCGGTCGTGCGGCGGTGCATGATGAACAACACGACGGTGCAACAGCTCCAGATCGCCGGGGATACCGTGTGGGGACGGATGAATCGCGCCATCTACCGGTTTCCCCGTCAGCTTGCGAAGTGATGGAGTTGCTGCAATGCGTCGCCGCATTCTGGTCCCGGATTCGGTCCAAGGAGCCCGCCCCGTGTCGCCGATTTCCGAGACCATACTGGCTGGCGATTCCAGTTCATCATCCGGCTGGTCAACGCAAGCCGGCCCAATCTTGATTCCCAGTCGGGTCCAGTTAGGCAGCCTCCCGGGAGGAGGCGAACCTTCACTCCGAGGTGGTGGATTCCCTGTTCGACTTCCCGGGGCGGTCTGGGGTAGGGAGATCGGCATCCGCATGAGCACGCCGAATCGTTTCATCACCACCGCCGAAGCCCTGAAGGAAGACTACAAGGGCCGGACCAACTACTGGCTCAGCCGGCCGGAAATTTGCGAGGCGAAGGACCTGCAGCTTTGCCGCGCGGTGCTGCCGGCGGGCGAAGGCCACAATTTCCATACTCACCCGGAGTTGGAGGAGATCATCTACGTGCTGGAAGGCGAGGTGGAGCAGTGGGTAGAGCGGGAGAAGCGCTGCCTGAAGCCCGGCGAGGTGGCGCACATTCCCAAGGGCATCGTGCATGCGACGTTCAATGCCTCGGCGCAGGATGCGGTGATCTTGGCGATCTTGTCGCCGGCCGCGACCCAGGGGTCGTTCCTCGTCGACGTGAGCGGCGACGAGCCGTGGAAATCGCTGCGGACGCAGGTTTGACGGCATTCCGACGAATACGGGGAAGCCCTCCACCTACGAAATGAACGAGATTGCGGACCGTCGGTTTGTCACGGCGGCAGATAGCGTCACCGAGTTATCGCCGTTCACCCTGAATGCGTGGCTGTGCCGCCCCGACATCGTGCCGTGCCGCGATTTGCTCATGGTCCGGGCGACCATGGAGCCGGGCCGCTGCCATGCGTTTCATCACCATCCGACCCGGGAGGAAATCATCTACGTCCTCAGCGGACAGGCGGAACAATGGTGCGGGCGGGAATTTCGGGTCCTGAAGCCCGGCGAGATGGTGCTCATCCCCAAGGGCGAAGTGCATGGAACCTACAATCCGTTCCGGGAGCCGGTCGTATTCCTGGCCATCCTCACGCCAGCGGAAGCGGCCGAGCCTTCCATGGTCGATGTCTCCACGCAGGAACCTTGGGCTTCACTGCGGGCCGGAATGACGCCCTGCCGGTGAGCGTTTGCCCGGTTGTCGCCGGCTCCGGTTTAAGGCTCACTGACGGAATGAAAGGCCTGCGGCTCTTCCTGCTTGTGGTGATTACCTCGTGGGCGCCGAATCAGATTATGTCCGCCACTGGCTCAAATGACTTTGCCGCTTTGCTGGCCTCTTTGCCGCCGGTCCCGGCTTTGCACATTCCGGCCGATCCACAGGCGTGGCGGAGCAGGCAAACCGAAATCCGGGTGACGCTCACTCGGTTGCTTGGGGAGTTTCCGGCTCGGCCGGCCGCTCCCGAGGTGCGGGTGTTGGCCCGAGAAGACCGGGGCACCTATTCGCTGGAGCGATTCGAGTTCGCCAATGGGCTTGGTGATCGAGTCCCCGGGGTGCTGCTGCTGCCCAAGGCGACCAAGGGCCGGTCGCCCGCGATCCTGTATCACCATTGGCACGGCGGCGAATACGACCGGGGCAAGATCGAGCTCTTTGAGACCAATCACACTCCGGTAGCGCCGGGTCCTGCGCTGGCCGAGCGTGGGTTCGTGGTGCTGGCCATCGACGCGGCGTGCTTCGGGGAGCGGCAAGGGCAGGGGGCCGACGGACTCCGGGGTGGCGCCGGTGAAATGTCCGCGGCGAAGCTCGACCTCTGGTCCGGGCGGACGCTGTGGGGACGGATCGTCCGGGATGACCAGCTCGCGCTGGATTATCTGGCGTCGCGCCCGGAGGTGGACCCGAACCGGATTGGCGCGATGGGCATGAGCATGGGGGCGACCCGAACATGGTGGCTGATGGCGCTCGACGAGCGGATCAAGGCCGGAGTGGCAGTGGCCTGTCTCACCCGTTACCAAGAACTGATCGCGGCCGGCGGACTCAAGCACCACGGAATCTACTACTACGTGCCGGGAATGCTGCGCCATTTCGACACGGAGGCGGTCGTGGCGGCCTGCGCGCCCCGGGCGCTGCTGTGCCTGAATGGGGACCAGGACGTGGGATCGCCGATGGCCGGAATCCATCGGATCGAGGCGGCGGTGGCCCCTGGCTGGAGCGTTCTCGGTGCGCGTGAACGGTTCCGCAGCGAGGTGTTTGCCGGCTTGGGCCACGTCTACACGCGGGCAATGTGGGACCAGACCACGGGGTGGTTTGACCGGTGGCTGGCGGAAAATCTTTGAAACGTGGGCTTGCGATGGCGTGGGAATCGGGTATCTCAGCCGCCCGCCACGGCTCCGGCAACGGATCCGTCTTGCACTCCGGTTGGGTTTCGAACCTGGCCGGACGCGGAGTCAGGGCTGTTCGCAGTCCGGGACCGCGTTGCAGGGAAGGAGTGAAAGTGACTTGAGCGAAATCAGAATCAAAAAGGGTGAACCCATCGACCGCGCGTTGCGCCGGTTGAAGAAGAAGGTCGATCGCGAGAATACGCTGCGCGATGTCCGCGCCAAGCGGCATTACGAGAAGCCGACCGAGCGCCGTCGTCGTAAGATGAAGGTGGCCAAATTCAGCGCGATGCTGGCCCGCCGCTACGCCGACGTTTAATTCGTCGTCGCGGGTTGCACTTCCACGCGCCGGATGCTGTCCTCACGGAACGCATCCGGCGTTTTGCTTTTCATGTATTCGCTTTCGACCTGTTGGAATTCGGGCCGCCACACCTGTGGCCGCGAAATGTTGCGCGAAATCCGCGCGCTCGGCTTCGAGTATGCCGAGCTCAGCCATGGCATCCGCATCAGCCTGCTGCCGGGCATCCTGGAGGCGGTGGACGCCGGGGAGATCAAGATTTCCACGTTGCACAACTTCTGCCCGCTGCCGATGGGCATCAGCTGGCCGGCCCCCAACCTGTTCAAGTTCTCCGCCGAGGACCGCCGCGAACGGGACAGCGCGCTGAAGCATTCCCTGAAGACCATTGAGACCGCCCACCGGGTCGGCGCGAAGCTGATCGTGCTGCATTCCGGCAGCGCGGACCTGAAATCTAATTCCCTCTTTTCCCGCAACGTGGACTACCAGGACAAACTGGAGGAACTCGCGTTGGCCGGGAAGAAGGACTCCGACAAGTATCGCAAGCTGATGGAGGAACTGGAGGAACGTCGCGAGAAACGGAAGGCCGAGCCGATGCGCCGCTCCAGCGAGATGATCAAGCAACTGGCGGAAGCCGCGGGCGAAAAGGGACTCCTCTTGGGCATTGAAAACCGCGAGGCGGTCGAGGAGATCCCGTTCGACCACGACCTGCCGGACTTCCTGGGCGATCTCCCCGGCAACGTCTGCTATTGGCACGATTGCGGGCATGCGCAGATCAAGGAGAACCTCGGGTTCATCGTGAACCACGCGATGCACCTCGAAAACCTTTCCGGGCGGCTCGCGGGCCTCCACGTGCATGATGTCCTCCAGAACGAGGAAGGCATGCATGACCACTGTCCGCCGGGCGTGGGCATGATCGACTACGCGGCCCTTAAGCCGATGGTGAAGCCGACCCACATCAAGGTGCTGGAAATGAGCCCGGGCCTGCCCTCCGACGAGGTGGCCAAGGGCTTTGCGCACATCCAATCGGTGTGGGGACCGGAGTAAGGGGCAGTCCGTGACGCGCGCCCGTCTGCTCAGTATTGCCCGCTTCGCCGCCTGCCTGCTCCTGCTGGCGGTCATTTTCCACGTCATCTTCTGCAATGAGGTTCAACTCCGGCTCGCGGCAGGCGACGGCCGGGCTTGGGAGTCACTCGGCAAATGGGAGCAACGCCGGCTGGCGTGGACCGAGGGACCGGCCGGGGTCTGGGCGACCATTCGCCAGTTGGATGCCCGGAGCCTCGCGGTTTCGTTCGGCTCCTGCGGACTCCTCGTGGCGCTGGGTGGAATGCGGTGGCGCGAGGTATTGCGGGCGCAGGGAATCCCGCTCGCGCTTGGGCCGGTGCTCCGTATTTCTTTCGTCGCCCATTTCTTCAATGCGTTCCTGCTCGGGACGGCCGGCGGCGACGTCATGAAGGCGTGGTATGCCGCCAAGGCCGCACCGGAGCGCGAGGCGGACGCGGTGTTCAGCGTCTTCGTGGACCGTCTGCTGGGCATGTTCGCCCTGCTGCTGTTTACCGCCCTGATGCTGATCCCGAACCTCAGCCTGCTCGCCACCTACAAACGCCACTTGGCGACCGCCCTGACAGTGCTGGGCATGCTCGGAGTCGGCGGCGTCATGATCGTCCTCGGGTTCTTCACGGAAACCCTTCGGCACGACGGCCCGGTGTTGCGTTGGGTGCGAAGGCTGCCGCGGGGCGATTCGTTCGCCCAGGCCCTTTCTGGCTGCCGCGCCCTGGGACGCCAGCCCGGCTTCCTCTGGCGGATGGCGGCCTGGTCCGTCTTGGTCAACATCGCGATCGTCGGCGCGTTCGCCTCACTGGCGAAAGGACTGGGCGTGGAGATCAGTCCGGTCGCCCTGTGGTATCTCGTGCCGGCAATTGTCAGCGTGGCGGCCCTGCCCATCACCCCGGCCGGCCTCGGGGTGCGCGAAAACATGTTTGTCTGGCTGCTGACTGTGCCCGCCCTGGGCGTGAAGCCCGGCGCCGCGCTGTCATTGTCCCTGCTTGGCTATACGCTGAACCTGCTCTGGAGCGTCCTTGGTGGGTTGGTCTACCTAGCCACGCCCGGCCGCACCCAGCTGAAGCAGCCCGCGGTTACGGTGACCAAACCGACCTAGAAACCAAAGTGGCGGAGGCGTCCCGGCGGGCCCGGCGAGTCACTGCGCCGTCCCGAAAGCCTTGGATTGGGGCCGCTCGGGGGGGCGTGAGCTGCGTCTCTTCGGCGGGTTCGCTTCGCCATTGGACCAAGGTGACATTCCGTCTCGCCCTCGGCGGGGCGGGATTGCAGGTTTTAATCGTCGTTTAAGGTGAGCTCTCCTATAAGGAGCCGTGCGCATTCTCGTCATCGAGGACGAACCGAAGGTCGCGCGCTTTATCGAGCGGGGCCTGAGGCAACAGGCGTATGCCGTCGACGTGGCGGGCGACGGTGAGGACGGCCTTCAACTGGCGGGTGACCACGAGTATGACCTTATCGTATTGGATGTCATGCTGCCGGGACGGGACGGTTTCGGCGTGTTGCGCGAATTGCGCACCGCGCGGCGGGCGACGCGGGTCCTGATGCTGACGGCCCGGGACGGCTTGGCGGACCGCGTGCGGGGCCTGGATCTCGGCGCGGATGATTATCTGGTGAAGCCCTTCGATCTCGACGAATTCCTGGCGCGCGTGCGGGCGCTCCTGCGCCGGGCGGCGACGGAAGCCCCGCTGCTGTTGCGCCATGCCGACCTGGAACTGGACCCGCGGACCCGCAAGGTGCGCCGCGGCGGCAAACCGATCGAACTGGCCGCCAAGCCCTTTGCCATCCTCGACCTGCTGTTGCGCCGGGCGGGCGAGGTCGTAAGCCGCGCGGAACTGGCGGAACACGTCTGGGACCGTTACTTCGATCCGTTCAGCAACGTGATTGACGTCACGATGCACCAACTGCGCGAGAAGGTGGACCGGGGCTCCGGCCCGCGCCTGATCCACACAGTGCGCGGCGTGGGTTACGTGCTGCGCGGGGAGAAGGAGGCACCATGACACGCCACCTCATGTTGCTCGGCTGCGGGCTGCTGGCGTTGGTGTTGCTGGCTCGGAGCGCGTGGCTCACGCAGGAGTCGAACCGCCGCGACCGCGAGCGGGAGGAACACGTGCTCGCGCTGGAGGCGGAGCGGATGTCCCATCAGGTGGACGCTTGGAAACCGCAGCTTCATCCCGACCTGCTCCGGCTCCTCAACTACCAGCGCATCCAGATCCGGATCTTGCTCTACGATCTGTCCGGCTGGGAGATCGGGCGCCCGCGCGGCACCTACCCCGCCTTGTTCTTGAATGAGAACGCGGCGCGGCTGGCTTGGCCCGGCCTGCTGAGCCCGAAGCATGGTGAGAGCCCGTTGCCGCCACACACCGAAGCGCAGATTGAGGAATTGCTCGCCGGACAGCCACTCCGCAACCGGCTGTTCTCAAGCAACGTGGTGGGGGGAGCCTGGATCTCCGTGATGAAGACCCGGACCGACGAGCCGTGGCTCGTGGCCACGACACCGGTGGCCGACTACGACGCCAAGGAGAAGCGCGCGTTTGTGAGCGCCTGGATCCAGGCCGCGGTGTCGTTGGCCGAGATTGAGCGGCCCGCGCGCGAGCGCTGGGGACGCCTGCTGTTAGGCACGATCACGGTGGTCGCGGCGTTCGGGGGGCTCCTGTGGGCTGGCTCGCAGCAGAGCCGCGCACTGAACGCCACCGCGGCACTCGCCGAACAAATCCCGCTCGATCGCCTCGCGGTGACGCGGCTGCCCGAACCGCCCGACGACCCTGAGGCGCGGCGGCTCGTCCAGGCGTGCAACCGTCTGCTCGACCAGGTGGCCTCTGCCCACGTCGCGCAGCAGCGTTTCGTCGCCGATGCCGCCCATGAATTGCGCACGCCTTTGACCATCCTGCGGGGCGAAATCCAGGTTGCTTTGCGTGAGCCGAAGAACCAGCCGTTCCTTGTCGAGACCCTGCGCAGCAGCCTCGACGAGGCCGTTCATCTGAGCCGGTTGGTGGACAGCCTGCTCACCTTGGCTCGCGCCGATGCGGGGCAGGCGCTGGTCGTCCACGAACCGGTGGAGCTCGCGCCATTGGTCCGCTCGGTCCTCGCGAAATTGGAACCGTTGGCCACTGAACACCGGGTCCGGCTGGAGGCCGAGGTCGGTGAGGGCACGGAGAACGCGGTGGTGAGGGGCGATGGGGTCGCCTTGGAGCGGGTCATCCGCAACCTGGTGGAGAACGCGGTGAAGCATTCCCCGGCGAACTACACGGTGCGCGTCGCTGTCACGGCCACCCAGGATCGGCTCCGGCTGTCCGTCACCGACCACGGCATTGGCATCCCGCCGGAACACCTGCCGCGGCTATTCGACCGGTTCTACCGCGTTGACGCCGCTCGCCGCCGGGTGGAAGGCGGTGCGGGCCTGGGATTGGCCATTGTGAAGACCTTGATCGAAGCCCAGGGCGGCACCGTCGCGGTGCAGAGCGAGATCGGCGTGGGCAGCACCTTCAACGTGGAATTGCCGCGCGTCGGTGCGCTTCCTTAAAGGGATTTAAGGTTGGGTTAACCGCCGTTTAAGGTTCCGCCTGTCATCCTGTGGGGGTGAAGTCCATGAGTGCCCCCCTTCCGGTTGTTTTCTCGGAAACTTCGGTCCTGGAAATTGGGTTTGAGTCGTCGCTCAGCCGTCCAGGAAATCTCCTCAAAGCCGCCCTTGTCCTCCTTGCGGTCTGGCTGGCGCCCCTGTCCCTCCGCGCCGCGCTCATCAGCTATGAGGGCTTTGGGTATGCCGCCAACGCTGCCGTGAACAACGCGAGCGGGGGCACCGGATGGCAGTCGGGTTGGGCTGGCGGGGGCACCGTGCCCGCGCCGGGGTTGACCCGGCCCGGCCTGATGACGGCGGGGAACTCGCTGCGGTTCGCCGGCACGGCGTCCGGAGCGTTTCGTCCCCTCACCACGACCGGCTTTGCCGGGCTCCGCACCGACGGGAAGTTCGGCCTCGACAGCACCGAGCTGTGGTTCTCGTTCCTGATCCGCCGGGCGCCCGGTTTTCCGGCCAACAGTTGGGGCGGGGTGTCCCTGTTCAACGGGAACACCGAAAAGATCTTTATCGGGACGCCCTCAGGGGCAACCCACTGGACCCTTCAGCAATACACGCCGGGCGCCGTGGTGACCCCTTCCACCGCACCGGTCGCCGCGGGTGAGACTACGCTGCTCGTGCTGCACCTGACGTTCGGAGTCAACGGCACGCAGGACCGCGTGGACCTCTACGTCAATCCGCCGTCCGGCGCGACGCCCACCGTGCCCGCTGCTACCCGCACCGGCCCGGACCTGCAGTTTGACCGGGTGCGGGTCCAGTCCGGCCCCGCCGTTGCCAACTCGACCGCCATCATCGATGTGGACGAGATCCGCTTGGGAGAAAACTTCGCCGACGTCACGCCGTTCGTGCCCGGGCCCGGGCTCGCTTGGGCGCGGCCCGGCTCCCAGCGCGTCTCCGCCGGTGCGGAGCTCACGCTGCCCCTGGCCTACGCGTGGCCCGACGACGACGCGACGACGCTGGCCTTCGCCGTCACCGCGGCTGATTCCACGCTATTGCCGCCAGATCGCATTGTCGTCTCCGGCACGGGGGTGAACCGCCGCGTCACGTTCCGCCCGCCGGCGGGATTCGGAGGCGCGACCACCGTCACCGCCACGCTCACGCCACCCGGCGGCGCCGCGGTGAGCGCCAGCTTTGACCTCACCGTGTTGCCGACACCGCCGGAGGGGCTGCTAGCCTACGAGCCGTTCGACTACGGCGCCTCGCCGACCTCGTTGAGCGGCAAGAACGGCGGTCAGGGCTTTGCCGGAGCTTGGACCGCGGGAATTCCCGGAACCACCGGCGGCGGCTCGTTTGGCACGGGCACGACGAACCTGCCGTTTGGCGCGCTTGCGCTGCAAGGAACCCGGCTGCGAATGCCAGCCACCGGCGCGCAGGCGCTCCAGCGCATCCCCACGCTGCCGTTCGGTGAGGAAGGCACTGTGCGCTACGTGAGCCTGCTGGTGCGGCCGGACAACTCGGTGACGGCTGCGGGCTACTTCGGTCTGGTCGCGCTCGGCAGCCAGGGCGGGGACCTCTTCGTGGGCAAACCCGGCGGCGGCAGCACCACCCGCTACGTGCTGGAGAACTCGGGCGGAACGTCTCAACGCGCCACCAGCAAATCTGTGGTGGTGGGCGAAATCACCCTGCTCGTGCTCAAGTTCGAGTTCCGCGACGGCCCCGACCGCGTGTCGCTCTTCATCAATCCGCCTCTCGGGGCCGAGCCGGCCACCGCCAGCGCCCTCAAATCCGACCTCGACCTCGGCCTCGTCTCGGCCCTCGCCTTCACCAGTGCCGCCGCCTGGAGCGCGGACGAACTGCGCGTGGGAACGACCTTCGCCTCGGTGACTCCCGCGGGTGTGCCCGAGCAGGAATTCCGGCTCGCGTCCGTCGCACCGGTCAACGGCCGCGAACAGCAGGCCGTCGCCTTACGGGTCGCGACCGTCGCCGCGTTGCCCGCGGGCCGGACGCTGGCGTTCGCCTTCGTGGGCGAGAGCTTCGGCGCAGCGCTCATTGCCACGACGGGCGAATTCGCCTGGTCGCCCGGCGAACTGGAAGGCGGCCTCACGCGGTCCTTCACCGTGCGCGCCACGAGCAACGCCAACCCGCCCGAGTCGGACGAAGTGAGCTTCACCGTGCAGGTCGCGGAGGCGAACACCCTGCCGGAATTCGCCGATCCCGGGGACCTGGTGGTGGAGGAGGGCACGCCGCTCGCGCTTCAACTTGTCGCCACCGATGCCGACCTGCCGCCCCAGGAACTGGCCTTTTCGGTGATTTCGGGGCCGGCCGGACTCGCCGTTTCGGAGTCCGGCCTGCTCACCTGGACGCCGACGCCGGCCCAGTTGGACCGCGTGTTCGAGGTGGCCGTGCAGGTTCGCGAAGCGCTCGGTGGCAGCGCCCGGCGCACCTTCAGCATCCTCACGCGCTCGGGGAACGGCGGCGTGGCGGTGCCGCCCCCGCCGCTGCTGGCACTGACGGTCGGTGAGGAAGTGGTGCTCCAGTGGGAGAACCTGGCGGGCACCTTCGCGCTCCAGGCGGCGGCCGATCTGGACTCCGCGCCCTGGCTCGATCTCGCGGTCGCGCCCGTGCTGAACGCCGGCCAGAACCGCGTGACCCGGCCCGTGACCAACGTGCAGGAATTCTTCCGGCTGATCAGTCGTGGCGGTGTGGCGCGGCTGACCGGCGCGACGCCGCGGGCCGACAAGCTCGGGCCCGGGGCCACGCTGTTCGTTGAGCTGAACTTCAGCGGCCCACCAGCGCCGGGCGACGTTCTGCAAGTCACCGAAACCACCGCGGGCCTGAGCCATGAACGTCGAATCCCGGCTGAGTTACTGATGCAGCCCGACGGCACGCTGGGCTTTTTCCTCGATGGCGATTACGCGCCGCTCGGCACGCCGCGCGTCGTGGCGCGGCTGGAAAGCGCCACCGGCGCCGGCCGCGGCCTGGTGACGTTCGAAATTCCAAACCTGCCGGCGGACACCGGCGGCCAGGCGC
Source organism: uncultured Verrucomicrobiota bacterium (assembly GCA_964602595.1). Classification (GTDB taxonomy): domain Bacteria; phylum Verrucomicrobiota; class Verrucomicrobiia; order Limisphaerales; family UBA9464; genus CAIWAH01. The sequence continues at coordinate 76,974 of CAZRRO010000021.1, forward strand.
CGTCGCTCGGCTTTACTGTCTGGGGTCCGCCCGGCGGTGCAGCGCGCCGGCCCTTCAACAATCTCGCGACCGTGCGCCCCCAGCTTTATCTCGGAATGCTGGACCCGGACGGCGACCTCGCGCGCGTGGAACTTACCTTCACCGATCCGGCCGGCACGACCACTGGGCAGATCGTTCCCGTCAGCCAGACCGGCACGGGCCAGCTTGACCTGTTCCTCTACCCCGTGGCCTTTCGGCGCGATTCTCTGGTCGGCAACTGGGACGTGACGGTCACGGCCTTCGACCGCGCGGGCAACTCCGCCGGCCCCCGCACGGCGCGCCTGAACTTCGGCGACAATGTGCCCGGCAACGCCGTCGCCGCCCCGCTCCTCCACAACATCGTTCCCCAGACCGGCGTTCCCGGCGACGTGGTGGAAGTCACTGTCGGCAACGTCGCGGACCTCTCGCCGGACAGCACGCGCGTGCGGATCGGCGGCCGGGGCGCCACGGTGCTGGACGCCGCGAACGGCGTGCTGCGTGTCATCATTCCGACGGGCACGGCCGGCGGCCTGGTGGACATTTCCGCGCCGGAGGGCACGGCCATCGGGCAGGCGAACTTCACGGTGCTGGCCGCGCCGAACGTCGAGCCGGCCACGGCGCACGCGCTCGCCGGCCAGGCGCTCCAGTTCCGGCTCGACCGCCCGCTCAGCGCGAGCGCGGTCGTCCTCTGGTCCGTCGCCGGCGGAGGCAGCATCAGCGCCGACGGCCTCTTCCGCGCCCCGACTGACCGGACCGAACTCGGCGAAATCACCGTGACCGCCCACGTCACGCTGGCCGGCGCCAGCTACACCGCCACCACGCTCGTCACCGTCGAACCCGCGCCGGTCGCGCGCGGCTCGGACCGCATCGCGGCGGCCACGGGCGGCGCGGTGTGGTCGGACAACCTGCTCGCCCGCGCCGTAGTGCCGCCCGGCGCGCTGGCGGCGGACACCACGCTTTCCGTCAGCGTCCCCGCGCAAGACCTGCGGCCCACGCCGCCCGCGGGCTCCGAATTGTTGGGCCTCGTTGAACTCGGACCGGACGGAGCGCAGTTCTCCACGACCGTCGCGGTGTTCGTGCCGCTCACGCGCTCGCTGCCGGCCGGCGAATCGCTCCCGCTCCAGCGCTGGAATCCCGCCACCAGCGCATGGGTGGACGAAGGCGTCTTCGCCGTCGTCGAGCCCGACGGCCAGAGCGCGCGTGCCGAGGTCAGCCACTTTTCGCTGCACGGCCTGATCGCGCCGGCCACCGGCGAGTCACCCGTAGGGGACGACGTAACGAGTCTCACTGCTGCCCAGGAGAACAGAGCCTCCGCACGTCGGCTCCTGCCGGGTTCAAGATCACCGGTCCGTCACGCTCCCGCGGCCGCGCCACAGATCACCGCCGTGACGCCGGTCTTCATTTACGAAGGCGAACTCCGGCCGATCTACCTCGACGGCGCGAACCTCGACGGCGCGGTGGCACTGGCCGTGGTCCGCGACGACGGTTCATTGATGCCCGGTCTCGTGCTCGGGCCGCTCGTTCGCGCACGGGACGGCGCTGGCGTGGACGACGGCACGCGCGCGGCCTTCCTGCTCGACTGCCCCGTGCTGCCCGCGCTGGTCGAAGGACAAAACCTCGCGCTGCAAATCCGCGTGCGGAAGCCCGGCCATCCCGACGCGCTGTTCCCGCTGCAATTGAGCGGCCTGCCCGAATTCAGCGCGGCGGACCTCGCCGTCGCGCCGCCCGACGGCACTTTTTCGCGGCTGTATTCGCGGGTTGAGATCAGCGCCGCGTTGCGGTCCACCTTTGACGTGACGGAACTGCGGGCCACCCGGGAAGTGCGCGTGCTGGCAGACGTGAATGTCTCCGGGGCGGACGGCAATTTCGGCATCGGCGCGATCTCCGGTGCGGCCCGGCCGCCGCGGCGGTTCCGCTCGGGTGGCGGGGGCGGCGCCCCGGACGGGGCCGACGCCGCCTTCCTGGCGCTCTACGAACTGCCGTCGCGTCACACTCGCATCGGCTACGGCGGCGTGGCCGGAGCCAACTTGGACGATTGGAGCGCGCTGCTGCGCGTGTCGGGCTGCCTTGGGGCGGAGGCCGAAGCGTGCTTCGACGAAATCCTCGACGACCTGCGCGAGGATCCCTTTGACGAACTCGACGAGGCGCCCGGCGATTTGCGCGACCTGCTGGCGCTGCTGCCCGACGGACGGCGCGGAGCTTCCGGCCTCTGGTCGGGGGCGCCGACCCACTGGTTCCGCACGCCTTCCGGTCCGGTCAGCGACAACCTTCGTTGGGCGCGCCGGTTCGGCCCCGGTTCGGGCGGCGGCGGCGGCGGGCAGTCCGGACTGCTTTTCGGTGATCCGAATTCGCGGCTCGGTGGCGGCGCGGGCGGCGAAGGCGGCGGGGCCATCCGGTTGCTTTCCTCCCGTGGACTCACCCTGGTCGGTAACGTGAAGGCCAACGGCGGTTCCGGCGGCAACGGGGACCAGCGCCGGGTGAGTGGCTTTGCGGTCAGTGCCGGCGGCGGCGGCGGCGGTGGTGCCGGCGCGATCCGCGCGCTCGCGGGCGAAGGGTTGCTCATCGCCGGCGGCGCCACGGAGGCCCGCAACGGGCGCGTGGGCTTTGGCGGCATCGCCACGCGGATCGAGGGCATTGGCTTCGGGCTCCAGGCCGAAGTGCCCTACGTGGAGGATCCGGAAAGGCCCGAGGGCATGAACGTGGTGGAGGGCGCCCTCTTTGACGAAGTCCGGCTCCGAAACGGTGTCGTTTCGCAGGGCGTGCTCACGCTCGAACCGCGCCGCGCGCCGGAGTTCTTTGCCTTCGACGGCCGGCCCGGTCTCTCGCTGGATCCCAACCGCCCGCACGTCGTCGTGAGCCGGGCCGACGGCTCGGAGTCGCGCCGCTGCTATTTCCATCAGGTCGGTGATCCCGCGCGTCCCGGCTTCCGCGTGAACCTGATCCTGTTTCCGGGTGCCAACAGCATCGTGCTCGGGGGGGCGGAGGACCACCTGCTCGACCGCCAAGTCGCGTTCCTCAGCGGCCCGGACACCGATGGCGACCAGATTTCCGACGCCGACGAAGCGGCACTCGGCACGAACCCCGCCGCGACGGATACCGATGGCGATGGCCTGGGCGATTTTGATGAACTGGTGAACGGCGGCAATCCCCGCAGCGCCGACAGCGACGGCGATCTGCTGACGGACAACGTGGAAATTGCCCTGGGGACCTTGCCCACGAATCCCGATTCCGACGGCGACGGATTGTGGGACAGCCTGGAAGTTTACCGCAACCAGTCGCCGACGGAGGGACGTTCCTCCGCGTTCTCCTACACTGATGGCGAGTTGTTCGCGGTGGTGGACAACGCGGTCGGCGAGATGCTGCTGGCTCTGTTCGATCCGATCACCGGCCGCCTCGGCGCGCTCGGCCGGCTGCCGCGCAACGTGGGCGACGGCATCGTGTTCGATCCGCGCGGCACGCTCTATCTCGCGCAGGGCGACGAGCTGTTCGAGTGGGCCGGCTCGGTGCTGTCTCCACGCGGCACACCGCCGACCGGTCCGTTGCGCGGGGTGTCCTCCGGAGGCCCGGGCAGCAGCGGAGGCGGCGTGGTCGGCTTCAGTGCCGGAGCGATCCCGCCGCCGCCGCCAGGCACGGGGAACTCCGTGCGCGACTTCCGTGCGCTGGTCAACGCGGACGGCACGCTGAAGTTCACCCAGCGCGGCCACTTCCGTTCGGCGAATGCCCTCGGCGGATTCACGCTGCCGGTCCACGCCGGGCCGCTGACCTACGACCCGTCTCCGGTGCAGGGCAGCCGCATCAGCGGCGTGATGACGACACCCAACGTGGTCGGCCAGACCTTCCACCTGGATTTCCAAAACCCGATCGACTCGCCACTGGTGCGAGTCTTCCTGCCGGCGGCCCAAGCTCCCACCGCCATCAAGGCGCTGGCGTTCAATTGGCCGACCGGTCCCTTCGCCCTGCTGGCCGGCGCGGCGGGCAGTGACGTGTTGCAGCAGCTGGATCCCTACAACGGCGGCACGTCCGGGCCGGCGTATCCGCTGGGCCGCGCCGACGGCATGGCGCTGATCAACGTGGACACCAACCGCTTCGTCGCCACCACCGCCGCGCGCGACGTGCTCGCCGTGGAACTGCATCCGGCGGCCGGCAACCAGACCGTCACGCCGCTCTCACGCACCGTCGCGCCGGTGCTGCGGCTGGCGCGGGTGCCGTGCGTGGGCGGCTGCTTCAACCCGAACCCCATTACCGGCACCGGTCCGCTCGGCCCGAACTTCAACGCACGCGGTTTCACGCACGGCGACTTCAACGGCGACGGCAAGCCCGACCTCGCCGTCGCGGGCGATGATGGCACGGAGGCAGTCGTCCACATCCTGCACGGCGATGGCACGGGCCGTTTCAACGCGGTGAGGCGGCATGTCCTCGGGCAGGGCCAGGTCCATGCCAACGGCAAGCTAGTCGTGGGGGACCTCGACGGTGACGCGCACCGGGATTTGGCCGCCGCGTGGGTCTTCACCACGTTCTTTGGGCAACAGGGCCATCTGGCCTTGCTCAAGGGCACCGCCAACGGCCAGTTTGCGGCGCCGACGGATCACCTGCTCGTGCCCGCGGCCGAAGGCATCGCGCTCGGGGAGTTCAACGGGGCGCACCGCGACGACCTCGCCTTCGCGCAGGGCCGCGCCCACCTCGTGCCCTCGGATGCGGCCGGGACGCTGAACTTTGCCGGCAGCCAGGAACTGCTGCCGACCGGCAACGACACCAAGCTGGTCGAGTTCGCGGACCTCAATGGCGACGGCCAGAAGGATCTCATCCGGCTGGGCGAACTGCTCTCCACGCACGCGCACAACGATCCCGACCTGACGGCGGATTTCGACCGGACGGCGGACTTCGGCAGCGCCAGCATCATGGAACTCGGCGACTTCGATGCGGACGGCAAAGCCGACCTGTTTGTGAGCGGTTACAGCGGATTCGTGCGCGTGTTCCCGGGCAACGGCGACCTCACATTCGATCCGTCGTTCGCGGCCTACGACGGCCAGATGGTCGGCTCAATCCCGCAGTTCGCCGTCAGCGATCTGGATGGCGACGGCCGCAGCGAGATCGTGATGCCTGACCAGAGCCGCCAAATGGTGCAGGTGCTGGTGTGGAATGACACCCGGCAACGCTACGAGGTGTTCTCGGAGTTTGCGCTCAGCACCCAAGCCTTCGCCGCTCGCATCGCCGACGTGAATGGCGACGGCAAGATTGATCTCGTGCTGCTCGGCATCGCCGGCACGGTGGAGGTGGTGTTGGGACGGTGAACACGGTTCGGTGACTTCCATGAATACCCTTGCGGCACCAACTCGCTCACCCCACCCGTGCAGTGGCGCGTTCGACGATGGATTCGGTCCGGCCCTCTACGTCGTCCGCAACCGCGACGGCCCAAACTGGACCCGCTGGAACGGCGCGGCCTGGGAGAACCTTCGCGAAGGACCGGGCGATGCATTGCGCGGAATCACCAGCCCCTTCCTGGCGGTGAACGGCGGAGCCAACCCCGCTTTGCTCTTCGGCGGCTCGTGGAACGATCCCACCGGCCAGTTCTTCCTGCTGCGGTTGGGGCGCACTTCCGGGCCCTGTCCCTAGGCCCGCCGCGGACGAGAATGGCTAGGGCCACCACCCACCACAATCCACAGCACCTGCGGCTTTGGCGATCCCACGATATGTGGTCGACGGGTTCTTCGTCGGAGATTTCGCAGACGGCACCGCGTTATCTGCCGCTCGGACTTAGACCCCGAACTGGGCGAGGCCTTCCAGGATGCCTTCGCCACATTTCTTCGACGCCAGGAATCCGCCCTCCGCCGTCACTTGGGCCTTCACCTCGGGTAGTCCGTTCACCGGGGTCACCAGCCACTCGGCCACGGAGCGCCGGAGCATGGGCAGATCGTTGAGGTGATCGCCGGCCGCCAAGGTCTGCGCGGCGGTCAGTCCCAGCCGGCGCTGGATCTCCTGCAACGCGGTGCCCTTGCTGTAGCGCCGGTGGCTCAGCCGGACATAGACGTCGTTCCGGACCGGGACCAGTTCACCCACGGCGGCGCAGAACGTTTCCAATTCGGCCTGGATGGCGTCCATCTGCGAATTCGACCGGGCGATGGCGCACAGCGGCGACCAGCCATCGCGGTAGAAATTCGCGTCGAACCGCTCCTCCAGCGACGCCATGAGCGCGTCCAGTTCGGCCGAATGCTGGGTGAAAATGGCGAGGTGGTCGCGCGTGCATTCGGTGTTCCACGGTTCGACGGCCTGGTAGTGGCCGCGGACGTGCTGGTGGATTTCGCGTTCCACCGTGACGACGTAGTCCGGTTGCACCCGGCAATGGGCGCGTCCGAGGCTCTCCATGAGGCTCGACAGGTCGCGCCCCGTGTTGATTACCCAGCACACCCCCGCGGACTGCAACTCGGCGAGCTTGTCCTGCAACGCGTGCGGAATCGCCGCGTGGGCGAAGTCCTCGTGAATGGTTCCGTCGAAGTCCGTGGAGATGAGGCGAATGTCGGCTGGCATCGTGCGGGCGGAAGGTGGCGGACATCGGCCCGGGTGCCAAGCATGGCCATGCGGGGCAGGGCGGTGACCGTGGTATGGGTCGCCGATACGGCGCCGACCTTGCCCCGTTGCGGGTCGCCCGCCACCTTGGCGCCGCCATGTCCGATCTTCAGGCCATCTACGACGACGCGATGTTCGACTACTCGACCGGTGATTACGACACCGCGATCGCCAAGCTAGCGGGTATCCTGGCCGAGGAGGCAGGCCAATTTGACGCCCAACTGGCCATCGCCATGTGCCACTACCGCAAGGGCGACTACGCCACCGCCATCGCCGAGGGGCACAAGGCGCAGACCCTGAAGCCCAACGAGCAGCTTGTGCACACCAACCTGTCGCTATTCTACATGAAGTCCGGCGACAAGAAGACCGCCGAGCATCACGGATTGCAGGCCCGGATCGCCTCGTGGAAGGAAAACATGGCGCCACCCCCGGCCGGACAACCAGCAGGAGGCGAACCCGCCGAGGACGAGCTGAAGATGGCGCAACCCAAGGCCCAGGCGTTCAAGCTGCCGGAGAAGTTTCCGGACCAGCCGTGGAAGAAGAACAAGCCCACCAGCCCGCCGCCCGCCCACTGAACGATTGCCCCCGATGGATCCGATTGATTTGAAATTGAGTGCCGTGGCGCCGGTGGATTCCTTGGCCGAAGGCAGTTGCCGCACGGTCGAAGTGCAAGGGCGCCGGCTGTTGCTGGCCCGGGTAGAAGGACAATTCTACGCCGTCGACGACACTTGTCCTCATCGCGGCGCGCCGCTGGGTGGTGGCTTCCTCCAGGGTTGCGAGGTGTTCTGTCCGCTGCACGGCTGGGCATTCGATGTCCGCACGGGCGCCGGCCTGACCAATCCGGACAAGCCGTTGCGCAGCTATCCAACGCTCGTGCGCGACGGGAAGGTTTGGGTCGGCACTGAAGCCGCCTGAGGATTTCGCCCAAGGGTCCCTTGTGCCGCCGTCGGCGTCATCCTACTCATCCTGTGGATGAATGGGCTGCCGGCTGACGGTGCAAACCGTCATTGAACCCCACTGACCGCCTCCCCAGTCTCCGCCTCCGAAAAATGAACGAGTCGACCAATCTCGACGAATTGCTGGCTACCCGGGAAACGCATCGCCGCCAGATCGAGCCCTGCACCGTGGTCATCTTTGGCGCCTCGGGCGACCTGACCGCCCGCAAGCTCATTCCGGCGCTCTACCACCTCGCGCTCGAGAACGCCCTGCCGACGCCCTACCGCATCATCGGGTTCGCCCGGCGTGACAAGACCGACGATTCCTTCCGTGCCGAACTGCGGGAAGCCCTGAACCAGTTCTCGCGCACCAAGCCGGTGAACGAGGAAGTTTGGTCGAAGTTTGCCGCGAACCTCTCCTACTGCCAGGCAGACATCGCCGACGCGGCCGGTTACCAGAAGCTCAAGGCGCTGATCGACCAGTCCGGCGACGTGCGGCTGAAGACGAACCTGCTGTTCTACCTGGCGACCAATCCCAGCCAGTTCGGGGAAATCTCCCAGCACCTCAGCCAAGTTGGCCTGCTCCAGAAGTGTGAGCAGGGCGGCTGCATGCAGCGCCTCGTCGTCGAGAAGCCCTTCGGCCACGACCTGCCGAGCGCCCGTGAGCTGAATGCCGAACTCATCCGGCACGCCCACGAAACCCAGATCTTCCGCATCGACCACTACCTCGGGAAGGAGACGGTCCAGAACATCCTTACGTTCCGGTTCTCGAACAGTATCTTCGAGCACCTGTGGAATCGCGACACGGTGGACCATGTGCAAATCACCGTTGCCGAGAAGCTCGGCGTCGGCTCCCGCGGCGGTTATTACGAGGAATCCGGCGCCATGCGCGACATGGTGCAGAACCACGTGCTCCAGGTGCTCTCCCTGATCGGCATGGAACCGCCCGTTTCGCTGGAGGCCGAAAGCGTCCGCGACGAGAAGGTGAAGCTGCTCAAGTCCATCCGCCCGATGACGCCGGCGGAGATCGCGAAGAACATCGTGCGCGGGCAGTATTTCGCCGGCGACGTGGACGGTGACGCGCGGCCGGCCTACCGCAGCGAACCCAAGGTGAATCCCAAGTCGAACGTGGAGACGTTCGTGGCGATGAAGCTGTGGATCGACAACTGGCGCTGGAGCGGGGTGCCGTTCTACATCCGCACCGGCAAGAACCTGCCGGTCAGCGCCAGCGAGGTGCGCATCCAGTTCAAGCCCGCGCCAAACATCCTGTTCGCCGCCAAGTCCGGGGTGAAACTCGACCCCAATTCGCTCACGCTCCGCCTCCAGCCGAACGAGGGCATCACGATCCGTTTCAACGGCAAGGTGCCCGGCGCCGCGACCAAGCTGCAGCCCGTGCGGATGCGGTTCAGCTACGACAGCGAGTTCGGCGCCTACACGCCCGAGGCCTACGAACGGCTGCTGCTCGAAGCCATCGCCGCCGACGCGACGCTGTTCATCCGGCGCGACGAGGTGGAAACCGCCTGGGGTATCGTGGACGCAATCCGCAACAGCTGGACTTCCAGGCCGCTGACCAACCGCGAATTCTACCTCGCGGGCACTTGGGGTCCAACCGCCGCCGACGAGTTGCTCGCCAACGACGGCCGCGAGTGGAAGAACCCGCAGCCGCAGAAATAGGCCGGCCTCGCTGGACCCGGTGGGCTGGAATGGCACCGGGAAAGTGCTGCCGGCATCTTGCCGGCAGGGCAGCGACTCCGGGCTTCGTCGAGCACCGAGCGCTAGGCGCTTCCGCTGGATTTAACCGCTGCTTCCGCCGGCTGGAAGCCGGCGCCACGTTGATCTGGCCGACGCTTTGCGTTTTGGACTTCGGGCGAGCTCCACGGCATGTTGCCGCCCGATGAATTTGCGAGAACTGCGGCGGGCCCTCACCGCCGCCACCGACGCGGCGAATGCCGCCGGCGCCCTGATGAAGACCAACCTGCGCCGGACCAAGAAGGTCAACGAGTCGCATCAGCACGACATCAAGCTGGAGCTCGATGTCCGGTGCCAGAAGGTCATCACCCGGGTGCTCGCGCAGGCGTTTCCCGAGATCCCCGTGCTCGGCGAAGAAGGGCAAGATGAATCCGTCGCCCAGGCACCGGCCCGCTGGGTGGTGGATCCGATCGATGGCACGGTCAACTTCGCCTATGGCATTCCGCACGCGGCCGTGAGCATTGCGCTCCAAGTCCGGGCGGCGACTGCGAAGGCCGCCGACTATCCGGATGGTTACCAAACCGTCGTCGGTGTCGTGCTGGACCCGTTTGTCGGCGAACTTTTCTCCGCCGTCCGCGGCCAGTCGGCCAAGCTGAACGGCAAGGCAATCCAGGTCAGCCCGCGGCGCCGGCTCGACGAAGCGATGGTCTGCGTCGGCTTCGCCAAGAGCCTCGACAGCCTCGAACGTTTCCAGCAGCACGCGCAGCAACTGACCCACCGCGTCCGCAAGCTCCGCATCATGGGTTCGGCCGCCCTCGCGCTCGCCTACGTGGCCGACGGCCGCTTCGACGCCTACGTGGAACGCGGCATCCGCCTCTGGGACGTCGCGGCGGGGGCGCTCATCATCGAGTGCGCCGGCGGGGAATTCTGGAAGGAACAGCTTCCCGGCGAACACGTCTTCGGCCTGTGCGCCACGAACGGCCGGCTGCGACGTCAGCTTGAGTCCGCGGCCTGAAACCGTTTTGCTGCCCGCGATGAAACGATTGCTTGGCCTGCTCGGGCTGATCCTCGCTTGCAACCTGCGGCTGGCCGCCCAGACCGACGGCATCTTCGCCGACTTCCGGACCAGCATGGGCAGTTTCACCTGCCGGCTCGACTACGCGGTTGCGCCCAAGGCTGTGGCCAATTTCATCGGGCTGGCGACCGGCGAGCGCGCCTGGCTCGACCTGAACACCGGCCTGGTGCGCACCAATCCGTTCTACAACGGGCTCATCTTCCACCGGGTCATCAAGGGGTTCATGAACCAGGGCGGCTCACCGAACGGGCAGGGGACCGACGGCCCCGGCTATGTCTTCACCGATGAGTTCAGCCCGACGGCCCGGCACGACGCGGCAGGCGTCCTGTCCATGGCGAATTCGGGAACCGACTCAAACGGCGCCCAGTTCTTTGTCACCGCCGCCGCGACGCCCTGGCTCAATGATGTCCACACGGTCTTCGGCCGCGTGGTCGGCGGCCTGGACGTCGTGATGAACATCAACGGCGTGGCCACCACCAGCGACCGGCCACGGACCAATGTCGTATTGGAGGCCGTGGGCATTCGCCGGATCGGCACCGCGGCCCAGGCGTTCGACATCCACGCCCAAGGTTTGCCGACGCTGAGCAATCCGGCCTTTACCGCGACGCTGAACGACACCAATGCCAACCTGCTGATCGGCCGAGGTCCCCGCGTGGATACCCGCCTCTATTCGTCGACGAATTTCACGACGTGGAGTGCCCAGGAACTGGGCATCACGCTGGATTCGCCCTTGGTGGGCGGCGTTTCCACGACGGCGACCAACGCGACGGAGTTCTTCCGGGTCGCGCAGGTGCAATACGCGGAGTCCACCCTGGCGCCACCGAACGTCGTTGGCCGCACCCTGACCATGAATCTGCGGAACGGTGCGGGCGCGGACCTCGGGGTAATCACCGTTCAATTCACCGGCGCCAACGGCGGGACTTACAACTATTCGAAGGGGAACCCGGCCAACGGCACGATCACTAACTACGAATGGGATCAGGAGGCGTATGTCGGCCGGATTTGGCCCATCGAGTATTCCAACCTTGTGGCGATGACGATCCGGCTGAACTTCGATTCCGCGACGGCCGGCACGCTCACGGGCACGGCGTATACCGCGAGCCCGTTCGCCTTCTCAGGCACCTTCACGCTCTCCGGGCAGTAAGTATCCGGGCGCCGCCTTTAGCGCGGGTTCAAGCCGTTTTCCGCGTCCGCATGTAGTGAAACAGGTATTGCTGGGCGTAGCCGGCATTCGGGCCGAAGTAGGTTTCGGTAAAGCGCAGCAGGCGGGCGGGCTTGGGTCGGCGACGCGGGAAATACAGCTCGCGCAAGGCACGCAGCACCCAGACATCGACCGGAAAGGCATCCTGTCGCCCCCAGCCGAACAGCAGTGCGCAATCCGCGATCTTGCGCCCGACGCCGGGACATTCAATCAGCGCCTCGCGGGCCTGACTCGTGGGCAGGGCGGCGACCTCGGCGAGGTTCAACTGCCCGCTCACCACCCGCTGCGCAGTTCCCAGCAGGTATTTCGAGCGGAAGCCGAGTTTACAGGCCCGAAGTTCCGCCTCGCTGGCCGCCGCGAGCCGTTCCGCCGTTGGAAAACTGAACGCCGGGGTGCCGTCCGCGGTTGGAATCGGCTCACCAAACCGGGCGCACAACAGCCGCACGCATTCCTGGATTTGGACGATCTGTTTCGTCGAACTGAGGATGAAACTCGCGAGGCATTCCCAAGGCTCCTGGCGCAGCAGGCGCAAGCCGCGGCAGGCCTGGACCGCAGCCCGCAAAGGCGGGTCATCCGGGAACGAGGCGAGGATGGCACCAAGATCTTCGTCGAGTCGCAGGTGCTCGGTGAGCCAGGTCCAATCGGCAATCGGCTCGCCGGTCTCGGCGTGTAACACCGCGCCTTCAGCCCGGAGCCGCACCCAGCGGCCGCACACTACACCGACCCAAGCATTACCGACCGACCGCCAGCGGAATGCCTGGCCGCAACCGAGCGTGGCGGCGAGGTCGTAGTCGCTTAGGGCAAACGTGGCGGAGCAGGGGGCGGCCGCCACGGCGTCAGCGTTTGTCACGGCAGGCAAAGAGTTGATACCGGTGCGCCACCCGCCCGCGATATTCCACCTCGAAGACCCCGAGGTCCGTCACCGAGCCGAATTCCTCCTTCAGCCGCGGCGGCACCGGGAACGAGTGTTTCGCGTTCTGGACGTAGAGCGCCGTCTGCCCCTTCCGCTGGTCGTAACGGAAGTGGGGCCAGAACCAGATCTGGTTCTGCGGCCGGTCCGCGCTGATCACGGTGACCAGCGGATTCGTGGTCACGCGTTCCTTTGCTTCCGGCCAGTAGAAGTTGAGGTGCCCGCAGAGCCCGTAATGATCGGTGATGACGAACACCGGCCGGCCTTCCGCGGCGAGGCGATCCCGGTGTTCGCTGACCAACCGCACGGCTGCGTCGTAGCCGCGCACGCGCATCAGCGGGTCCATTTTGGACGGAATGACAAAGCGGGTCGCCTTGGTCACTAGGTTGGTGTCGTGCATCAGCACGACCAACGGCAGGCCGAGCGACAGCCCGGTCACCAGCATTCGCCGCGGCCATTGCGCGCCGGCGCGCCAACGGTCGTGGGCGACGAAGAACGCAAAGAGGAGCAGGGGCACCACGCTGGTGGCGATCCAGTTGGGATGCACCCGCGTCTTGAACGTGTAGAGCAGGTAAAACCCGAGCACGATTCCGCCGTGGCAAAAGAGATAAAGTCGCAGTGCCACCGCTTCGGGCTCAACCGCCCGCCGGCGCCAGTCGTGCCGCCAGAACAGCACCAACGCCATGATCAGGCCGACGAAGAATGCCGGGTTCAGCAACCCGAATTCCGCGCCGAGGAACTCGCCGAAGAACTTCAGGGTCGGCTTCCAAACCTGGTCCAATCCGCCGCGTTCCTTGAGGTGCGTTGCTGTGATCCAGTCGTGTTGCTGGTTCCAGGCGATCACCGGGATCGTCGCCAGCACGTTGAGGCCGACGGCCAGCCACGGGCCCGGCGTGCGCAGGCAGCGGCGGGCCGGCGGCCAGAGCACGAGGAACAGCGCGAACGAAAGCCACTGGAGCGGCGAGATGTATTTGCTGAGGAAGCCGCCGGCGAAACACAGGCCCACGACCAGCCAATCGCGGGTTTGGTCCGAGTGGATGGCGCGCCAACCGGCGACCATCGCGCCGGTCCAGAACAGCACCGTCAGCGGGTCGATGGTCATGATGGTGCTGCCCACCGAAAGCAACGGGACCGCGGCCACGCAAACCAGGAACAGGAATCCGGCCCGGGCGCCCAGGTGGCCGCTCACAAACCGGAACAGCATCACGCCCAGCCCGGCCGCAATCACCGGCGCCAGACACCGGACTCCCAGCTGCGTGTCGCCGAACATGTGCGTGCCGATCCACTGCGCGTAGGCGATGAACGGCGGTTTGCTGTAGTAGGACAGCGCCGGATGTTTGGCCCACAGCCACTGATACGCCTCGTCCTCGCTGAGCTGGATGATGTTCGACCCGACGTAGCCCAGCCGGAGGCAGAGCAGGGTGCCGATCAACCCATATCCCAGGGCTCGCCACTGGCGTTCGGCCAATCCGGGGTCCGCCACGACCGGTTGGACCGCGAGCTGGCCGGAAGTGTCGGGCAACAGGCTGTGCAAGGCCGCGTGCCAGGCCGGGAACCAACGCCGGCCCAGGAATCCCCACAGGGCGTTGAACAGCCGCGGAAAACCCCAGCCACCGGCCGCGCCCAACACCCATCCGGCCAGCACATCGGACGGATAATGGACCCCGACGGCGACGCGGGAGATCCCGACTGCGGCTGCGATCGGGATCATGAACCGACGCGAACGCCGGAAATACAAGCCAGCCACCATGGCCGCTCCGGCTGTGGTGGCCGCGTGGGAACTCGGCATGGACTTGGCCAAACCCTTGCCGGCGAGCAGATGCACCTCAGGCTGGACGTCAAACGGGCGCGGCCGGCCGATGGCTTTCTTCAGGCGATTGATCACCAGCCCGTCGTTCAGGGCCAGGGTCAGCGCCAGCACAGTCACGAAGGCGCGTCCCTTGGCGCCGCCACGCCACAGCAGCCAGCCCAGGACAGCCGCCACGGCTGGTCCGACCAGCACGTTGCCGCTAAGGAAGGGCATCACCACATCGGACACCGGATTCGCGAGCGTCTGATTGATGAAGCGGAAGGCCGCGACATCCAGATCGAGTAGCCAAGGCACGGCCGTTGGTAACAGGGAGCCGGGCAGCGCTCAAACCCGGACCGCAGGTCAATTCACGGGGTCAACAATGTGAATATAACAAACATTGTGCAATCACGTGAATGGTATCTGGACGAGCTAATGGGCATCCCTCCAGTCTTCGGTTAGACGGTATGGACCCGGACCAACAGCTGCCGACATCTGAAACCCAAGCTAAAGGGGCACCTTCGTCGACGATCCACAAGACGAGGAAGCGGGCCGGCACTGAGTCGAGGTCTGTTCAGCTCCGGTTGTTTGAGGGCGCCGCGGCTTCATTCTTCGCCTTATTCGGGATCCTTTCTAGTTACACCGCTTTCCTGTGTCTTTTCCTCGGACTCCTATTTAGCGCATTGGCTCTGCGCTTGTGGCTCCTCAATCATCACAGAACGAAGTCAGTGGCCACTTTCTGGTGTTTGCAGTTCTCGTTCCTGGCACCCTGGTTTGTTTGGGGCGCACGTTTTCTGAACTGCGTTCACGCAAACCACACCTGGTCCTCGGCGTGCGAACTACGGATTCCGGTGCGACAAACTTGCTGCTCACCAATTCGTTTCTGTTCGTCCAACGTGGCCCGAAAGCCCAAGCGCCAGACTCCGTGGCGACTCTGGTGGTATGGGTTCCTCCTGGCCGGACCAACGCAGCAATCAAATTCGTCGCTATCAATGACTCGGCATTCCGCTATGAGGAGGTCGACGACTCCACGTTGACTGTGGATGCCGCCCGAATTGAAACCCTTGTGCTCAGGGGTGATGATCCCGGACGAGAGATTGACATGCGGGTTGACTCGAACTGGCGCCAGCGAGACGAATTTGGCGGAACACTTCTCGGTTTTCTCTTTCCTCCCCTTCTTCCTGGGAATGGAGATTTCACGCCGGCCCTCACCTTCACGCCAGCACCTTCTCCTTCTAGACGGTTGCTCCTGATGGTGAGTTTGCGGGGCAAAAGCGTTCCCGAAACGTCACACATTTTCTATTTGGCGTTTCTGCCATCAGATGAAGTCAGGCAGCCCACGCTTTTTCCACCGGGTGATATCGCCGTGATGATTCTGAAAGCACGACCTCAGAATTAACATCTGTCGTTTGTGCAGGAACCCCGGCGCATCACAAACGACTTTCCATCCATCCGAAGGACTGGCTCCCAGGTCCCAGCTTCCGGCGGGTAGTGCTTCGAATCGTCCGCGATGGCCCTCACGGCGGACACCGCGCACTCGGCCGCGGTGCCGGCCCCGCCGAGCCACAGCAGCAGCGGAGCCACCGCCTCATGGTCGGACAGCAAGGGGATCGCCGCCGCCAAGTGTTCCGGAGTGTGCGGGGCCACGTTGGCAAAGGTCACCGCCAGGCGCGCCTTGGGGCCTTCCGGTTCGTGCAGCACCAAGTCCAGCAAGCGCCCTGAAAGCGGCGCCGCGTTGGTTCCCAGCGAATCGATCACCCGCAGCCAGAGTTCATCGGGGCCCGTAACCCGAATCTGGTTGGTGCCCGCCACCGGGTTGGTCTTTCGGGAAATGACCAATTTGTCGGCAAGGAGCCCCAGGCCCCATTCGGAACCCAGGACGGCGCCAAATTCGGGCCAGGTCAACATGTCGGCGAAGTGTTCGTTCGCCATGGGTGAGTTGTGGTGCAGCCGGTCCAAAGCGGAACGTAGGCGCGGGCGGTGGGACAATTCGGCGGGTTCCAGCGCGGCCAAGGCCAGGACGGCCGGTCCGGCAAACGAGTTCATGTTCGTCGCCAGACTTGCGAGCGCACCGACGATCGCCGGGTTCGCCCGGTGAAATCGGACCAGGTCGCCGAAGAGATGGTTCGCCCGGTGATTGGAGGCCCGGGCGATTGAACCCACGTCACCGCAGACCCGGGCGACAAAGTCCGCCTCGGCCGCCCCGAACGATTCCGCGGATACCAACAGCCTCGCCGCTGCCACCCGCGTTTCCGGATCACCGGATTCCGGGGTCGCCAGCGCAAACCTCACGTAAGCCGGCTGTGACCGCACCGCCGACCGCGAAACCCACCTAAACCAATCGGCCCGCGACCGGTCATCCAGCGCCGGCCATTGCCGCTCCAGTTCCCGGGCAACTGCCGCCTCGTGGGCGTGGTCAAACAGCCAGCGACCAGCCCGGCTGGAATCGGGAAAAACGTAATGCGGCAGGTGCCGGACCAGGCCGGCGGGCAATTCCTCGACGATCCGGCACCAGAGCAGGCCCGCTGGGGTCGGCTCCAGCCGCGAGGCCTCTAACAATATTTCCACCCCGGCGGACGAATTCGTCAGGTCCCGGAAGCGCCGGTCCAAGTCGCCGGACGACACCGAGGGGCCGACCCAGCCGGGGAAATAGTAGCTCACGTCTTTTCGGGGCTCGCGATCCACCAGCCAAATCAGGCCGACTAGCCCGACCACTGCCACCAAGAGCAACAGCAGGCGGAAACGAGGTTTGGGTTCCATCGGGTTGGGCAGCGTTTCGGTTTGTGCGGTCCAGTCCAGCCGCGCCGGGCGCGCCACCCGGTGGCGCAGTCCCAACGCGGTCTTGGCTCAATCCGACAGGGCTCGACCGAAACACTCACGTTTTCGCGCCCAATAACTCGGGAACACTCGACGCGGACCATGCTGGCCCTCGGTCACGAACTTCGACCGGTGGCCCACCAAGGCACAGGCACGCGAGCCCCATCGACTCGCCCCCGAGCGCGTGCCCAATGGGCCTGGGCCAGGCCCGCGTTTGCTGCTTGCCGCGGGCGAACGGGTTGAGTCTGCTCCGCGCCGCTCCCCGTTTCCTATGAAGCCACTCCCTACCCTGCCCACGTCTGCCTTCGCGGCGAGTCTGTTCGCCTGCGCCGCCCTGTTTGCACAGGAAGCCCAGCCCCTACCGGTTCAGCCGGGCGGCAAACTCTCGGGCAACGTCGCGATCCAGCTCGTCAAGGTCGCCGACGGTCTGGTGGATCCCGTCCACGTCTCCGCGCCGAATGACGGCTCGGGCCGCCTCTTCGTCTGCGAGCGTCCCGGCGTCGTGCAGATCATCAAGGACGGCAAGGTGCTCAAGAAGCCGTTCCTTGACCTCAAGGACAAGACGCTGAGCTCCTTTCTGGAGGAGGGTCTCTATGCCCTCGAGTTCCATCCGAAGTTCAAGGAGAACGGCCTCTTCTACGTGAGCTACGCCGACCTCTGGTTCAACGGCGCCACGCTGATCATCGAATATCGCGTCTCGAAGGACGACCCGAACAAGGCCGACATGGACAGCGCCCGGGTGATCCAGCACGTGGACTTTCCCTACTGCAACCACCATGGCGGCAAGATCGCCTTTGGTCCCGATGGCTACCTTTACCACGGCGTGGGCGACGGCGGCTGGGAAGGCGACGTGATCAGCGCCGGCCAGGACCTGCATACCTTGCTGGGTAAGATGCTTCGCATCGACGTGAACTCCCGCACGCCGGACCGCCCCTACAACATCCCGGCAAGCAACCCGTTCATCACCCTGCCCCAGCAGATGGTGCTTTTCGGGGTGAGCGAACTGGCCTTCTCCAAGATCCATCCCAAGGCCAAGCCCGAGATCTGGGCCTACGGACTCCGCAATCCGTGGACCTTCTCGTTCGACCGCAAGACCGGTGACTTCTACATCGCCGACATCGGCCAGAACCACTGGGAGGAGATCAATTTCCAGCCCGCCGCCAGCAAAGGTGGCGAGAACTACGGTTGGAAATTGATGGGCGGCAGCCATCCGTTCCCCATCGAACTGGAAAAAGGCGCCCCCCGCGTCGGCGTGCTGCCGATCGCGGAATACAGCCATGTGGACCAGGGCATCTGCGTGATCGGCCTCGGCGTGTATCGCGGCAAGGACTACCCGTCGCTCGACGGCGTCTATTTCACCGCCGACTGGGGCTCCGGCAAGGTCTGGGGCCTGAAGCGCGACGCGGCGGGCAAATGGCAGATGCAGGAACTGCTCGACCTCGACACGCCGTTGCGCCCAACCGGCGCCGGCGAAGATCCCGAGGGCAACCTCTACGTGACCCACGCCACCGCGAACTACGGCGGCCCGGTGGACCCCTACACCAGCGAGCGGGGCGCCGTGTGGAAGATCGTGGCGGCGGACAAGGTTCCGGCCGGAGCGACGGTGGCTCCGTTGCAGAAGTAGGCGGCTTTGAACGCGCCGCTAAGCTGGGGGTCGCAGGAAGTCATGAAGTGGCTCGCATTATTTGCATGTGTGTTAGTCGCGCTTTCCTGCAAACCCGCCGGAAGGGAGGGCGATGCTCCGAAATCGGCCAGGCCAAAACTAAAGGTGCTAGCCGACGGATTCCCCAGCGGGCATGACACTCCCGAGGGTGTTGCGTGCGATTTGGCACGTTCATTCATCCAGAATGACGCGGTGCTCTTCACCAATACTTGCATCCGCCTATTCGGTTCTGGGCAGTCACGCTCGGACTATGCCGACTTCCTGCAGAAGACCGAACAAGGCATTAGAGATGAGGCCAAGCGCACTGACGCTCCGAGAGGCCCAAAAGCCATTGGAAAGGTTTATGCGGCCCGCCATCTGAGCCGAAACGGACCCGCATCATGGGGCTATGCGGCGTTCGAGTTTCAGGAGGTGATGTTTGTAGACGTGGGCGCCCACTTGCACGAGGGAGGACGCTTTTTGAACCGAACGTTGGTTATCAAGGACCGCCACGGGAAATGGTTTGTCCACCCGCACCCAGACTCCTCACCCTTGCTGAGTGCTGGATTGAACGAGGAGACTCCCTCCGAGCAGGATTTCTCAGAAATCTACGAGGTTGAGAGGTAGCGCCCGTGGTTCTTTTCCACTCGCCACACCCATTCCAATGAAGTCGCTTGCCCGCCCGCTGTTCACATTGGCCGTCTGCCTATTCGCCTTCGCCCAAGACCAGCCCCCCCCGTCCGCTCCGCCACCCGCCGACCCGCACGCCGGTCACGGCGCTTCGGGCATCAAGAAGGAGCTCATCGAAGGCATCACGCAGGCCGACTTCCTGAAGCTGGGCGACAAGCCCAACTCGGTGAAGGTCACGCTGGTGTCCGCGTTTACGCAGGACAACTACGGCATGAACTTCAACGGCTACTCCAAGGGCAAGGCGACCTACACCATCCCCAAGGGCTGGAGCGTGGACGTCACCTTCATCAATCCGAGCCCGGTGCCCCACAGCGTCATCGTGGTGGAGAAGGAGATGGTGCGGAAGTTCCAGATGGGCCAGCCCGCCTTTGCCGGAGCGTCGGTTCCCAATCCGGCCGTCGGCATGGCCCTCAAGCGGACGGAGTTCAGCTTCGTGCCCGACGAGGCCGGAGACTACGTGTTCGCGTGCGGTTTCCCGGCCCACGCCGTGAACGGCCACTGGCTCGCCCTCAAGGTCAGCGAAGAGGCCAAAGTCCCGACGTTGAAGCTCGGCGAGGCCGAACCGGTGGCAGCCAAGTAAGCAATACCCTCGCGCCGGGCCTGGCCGGTCAACGTGGGGCCACTACCGGCGCCGGCGCGGCCGTGTGGTTGAACAGGGGCAGCGATTTCCTGACCGAGTGGAAGACTCCCCACGCGAGCGGGAGTCCCACGATCAACCAAGCGAGGGCCAGTTTGACGGTTTTCACAGTTCAGGCAGCAGGAGTTTCCCCGAGGTGGTGCCGCTCGTGGACCGGGCGGATCATCAGGTTGGCGGCCAAGCCAATCACGAGCAGCCCGGCCATCAGGTAAAGGGTCAGGTTATATGCTTCGGCTTTGGGCACCCCAGCCTGTTTCTGGGCGGTCGACAGGTAATTGATCAGGGACGGTCCCACCACCGCCGCAATTGACCAGGAGGTGATCAGCCGGCCGTGGATGGCCCCCACCTGGTGGGTGCCGAAGAGGTCGCGCAGATAGGCCGGAATCGTGGCGAAGCCGCCCCCATACATCGAAATGATCACCGCCGTCACCGCCACGAACAGCGCCTGCTGCCCGGTCTTCTGGGCAAACGGGATCAGGCAGTAAAGGATGGCGCCGAGTAGGAAGAAGATGCAGTATACCGCGCGTCGCCCCGTGAGGTCGGAGACCGAAGACCACACGAAGCGCCCGCCCATATTGAAAATGGACAGCAGGCCCGCGAAGCCGCCGCCCACCGCGGCGCTGACATTGAACAGGTCCTGGCACATCAGCGAGGCCTGCCCCAGGATGCCGATGCCGGCGCTGACGTTCATGCACAGCACGACCCAGAGCAGCCAGAACTGCGGTGTCTTCCAGGCGGTGTCCACTCCCACGTGCGCCCGCGTCACCATGGCCCGCGTCTGCGTCGGCGGCGTCCAACCGTCCGGCCGCCACCCGTCGGCCGGCACCCGCACCAGCCACGCCCCGAAGAGCATCGCAAATGCGTAGAGCACCGACATGGTGACAAACGCCTCGGCCACGCCGAGGGAAGCCGGCGAACGGAACCGTTCCATGAGCTGCACGCCCAGCGGCGAGCCGATGAGCGCCCCGCCGCCGAAGCCCATGATCGCCATGCCCGTCGCCATGCCCGGCCGGTCCGGAAACCACTTCATCAGGGTCGACACGGGCGCGATGTAGCCCAGTCCGAGCCCGATGCCCCCCAGGAACCCGTAGCCGAAGTAGATCAGCCACAGTTGATGCAATTTCACGCCAAGGGCGGACACCAGCAGTCCGCCGCAGAAGCAGGCTGCGCTGGCGACCATTGCCTTCCGCGGACCATTCCGCTCGATCCATTTTCCGAACACCGCGCCGGACAGGCCCAGCATGAACAGCGCAATTGAGTAGATCCAACCGACCTGCGGAATCGTCCAGTCCTCCCCGACCAACGATTCAGTCAGGCCCAGCAAGCGGGTCAGCGGCACATTGAAGACGCTGAAGCCGTAAACCTCGCCGATGCACATGTGCACGGCAATGGCCGCGGGGGGCACCAGCCACCGCGAAAATCCGGCACCGGCAACGGTCGCCTTCCGGTCGAGAAAACTCATGGGGAGGGCCGGAGAGTCCCGAACTGTCGGGCCTTGGCAAGCTCCCATGCCCTTCGGCGAATTGCCGACCACCCGGGCACCCGCCATCCTCGTTCCCATGACGATCACGCCCGCTGAACTGGCAACTTGGCTGAAGGAACCGACCGCGCCCGCCCTGCTCGATGTCCGCGAACCCGGCGAGCACGACTTCTGCGCCCTGCCCGGCTCCCGGCTGCTGCCCTTGGGCGAACTGGCGGAACGCGGCGAGGAACTGGCCGACTGGCGCGACCGGGAGATAGTGGTGTATTGCCATCACGGAGTCCGCAGCGCACACGCCATCGGCATCCTGCGCCATTTCGGCTTCACCCGCCTCATCAACCTAACCGGTGGCATCGACCGCTGGAGCCTGGAGGTGGACCCTAAAACGCCGCGCTACTGAACCCGCCCCTCCGGCCGGACGTCGTGGTGCCGGGCGCGCCACCCGGTGGCGCAGTCCCAACGCCGTCTTGGCTCTATCCGGCACAGCCGACCGGAAAGGCTCACGCGTTTCGGCCCAATCACCCCGGAACACCCGGCACGGACCGTGCAGACCAATCCCCATGAACTTCGACAAGTGGACCATCAAGGCGCAGGAAGCCCTCCAGACGGCCCAGAATTTGGCGCAGGAACGCTCGCACCAGCAGCTCGACGGCGAGCACCTCGCACTGGCGCTGGCCGAACAGGAGGACGGTTTCGTGCCGCAACTGCTCCAGAAGCTCGGCGTGAAGGCCGGTGGATTCACCGCCGACCTCGACGCGGAGCTGAACCGCCGCGCCAAGGTCCAGGGTGCCTCGCAGGTCTATCCCTCGCAGGACTTCCAGAACGTCCTCAACGCCGCGCCCAAGGAGGCCAAGACGCTGAAGGACGACTTCGTTTCCACCGAGCACCTGTTGCTCGCCTTGCTCGACAAGGCTGGTGATTCGCTGAAGAAGTTGTTCGCCAAGCATGGCCTCAAACGCGACGCCGTGCTGAAGGCGCTTGCCGAACTGCGCGGCAACCAGCGCGTCACCGACCAGAGTCCCGAGGACAAGATCCAGACGCTGGAGAAATACGGGAAGGACCTCACCGACTTGGCCCGCAAGGGGAAGATCGATCCCGTCATCGGCCGTGACGACGAGATTCGCCGGGTCATGCAGGTGCTCACGCGCCGCACGAAGAACAACCCCGTGCTCATCGGCGAACCGGGCGTGGGCAAGACGGCCATCGTCGAGGGGCTCGCCAAACGCATCGTGGACGGCGACGTGCCGGAGTCGCTGAAGAACAAGCGGGTCATCGCGATGGACCTCGGCGCCATGGTCGCCGGCGCGAAGTTCCGCGGCGAATTCGAGGAGCGGCTCAAGGCCTTCCTCAAGGAGGTCACCGCGAGTGAGGGCAAGATCATCCTCTTCATCGACGAGCTTCACACCATCGTCGGTGCGGGCAAGGCCGAGGGTTCCGCGGACGCGGCCAACATGCTCAAGCCGCAGCTCGCCCGCGGCGAACTCCGCTGCGTCGGCGCAACCACGCTCGACGAGTATCGCAAGCATGTGGAGAAGGACCCGGCGCTGGAACGGCGCTTCCAGCCGGTCTATGTCGCCGAGCCGAGCGTCGAGAGCACCATCGCGATCCTGCGCGGCCTCAAGGAGCGTTACGAGACACACCACGGCGTGCGCATCCAGGACGCCGCGCTGGTCGCCGCCGCGACGCTGTCGCACCGCTACATCGCCGACCGGTTCCTGCCCGACAAGGCCGTGGACCTCGTGGACGAATCCGCCTCGCGCCTGAAGATGGAGCTCGATTCCAAGCCGACCGAACTCGACCAGTTCGACCGACAGATTCTCCAGCTCCAGATCGAGCGCACCTCGCTCGCCAAGGAGAAGGACGACGCCAGCAAGGAACGGCTCAAGAAACTCGACGGCGAACTGGCTAACCTGAAGGAAAAGTCCGCCGCGCTCACCGCCCAATGGCAGAACGAGAAGGCCGCCATCAACGCCGTGAGCCTCATTCAGTCGCAACTGGAGCAGGCCCGGACCGAGCTCGAGCAGGTCAGCCGCAAGGGCGACCTGCAAAAGGCGGCCGAAGTGCAATACGGCAAGATCCCGGAACTCGAACGGAAGCTCGCGGCGGTCGAGAAACAAGCCGACGGCGCCGGGGGCAAGCACGCCCTGCTCCGCCAGGAAGTCACCGAGGAGGACATCGCCAAGGTCGTCGCCTCGTGGACCGGCATTCCCGTGACCAAGATGCTCGAAGGCGAACGCGAGAAGCTCGTGAAGATGGAGCACCGGCTCGCCGACCGCGTCATTGGCCAGGCCGAGGCGATCAAGGCCGTTTCGGATGCCGTGCGCCGCGCGCGTTCCGGCCTCGGCGATCCCAACCGCCCCATCGGTTCGTTCATCTTCCTCGGCCCGACCGGCGTCGGCAAAACCGAGCTGGCCCGGGCACTCGCCGAATTCCTGTTCGACGACGAACAGGCGATGATCCGCATCGACATGTCGGAATACATGGAGAAACACACCGTCGCGCGGCTCGTGGGCGCGCCTCCGGGTTACGTCGGCTACGAGGAAGGCGGCCAGCTCAGCGAAGCGGTCCGCCGTCGGCCGTATTCCGTGGTGCTTTTCGACGAGATTGAAAAAGCCCACTCCGACGTCTTCAACGTGCTGCTCCAGGTGCTCGACGACGGCCGCCTCACCGACGGCCAGGGCCGCACCGTGGACTTCAAGAACACCATCGTCATCATGACGTCGAACATCGGTTCGCCGATCATCCAGGAATACTTCCTCGACGGCCGCACGACCGTAGGGGCGCGCTCGGCGATGGAGGACAAGGTCATGGGCGAACTGAAGCGGCACTTCCGGCCCGAGTTCCTCAACCGCGTGGACGACACGATCATCTTCCACAGCCTCGACGAGGCCGAGCTGACCCGGATCGTGGACATCCAACTCGTCCGCGTGGTGAAACGCCTCGCCGACCAGCACCTCACGCTGGAAGTGGACGCCGCCGCCAAGCAGTTGCTCGCCCGCGAAGGCTACGACCCGCAGTTCGGCGCCCGCCCGCTCAAGCGCGCCATCCAGGACAAGCTCCTGAATCCGCTCGCCCAACGCCTGCTCGCCGGCGACTTCAAGCCCGGCGACACGGTGAAGGTCGGGACGGGCCGAGAGGAGGAATTGGTCTTCGCCAAGGGGTAAACCTCAGCGCGGGGAGACGGGAGGTTGACTCACTCGAAATCCATTTCCCGATACTCACCCGAATTCATGCCGTTCACAGTTGCGACTACGATGGCGAGGTTCGCCTGAATCCTCGGCCAGCTCGTCGTCGGCAGCACGAGGATGGCAAGCCGTCGGTCTTTGAGGTTCTGCTGATAACGAAGATTTTGGTCGGTCGTGACCAGCAGATCGAAGTTTGCCTCAGCAGCCCGGAGCAAGTCGCCATTCTGGAGATTCGACCAACCCATCTCGTAGGCCGTTGAAACGGCATGGTCCGCCAACGCGCGGCGTAAAGGAGCGGGGGTGCCTTGGTCAAAGAGGACGTGCATGAGACCGTCCGTCAAGCCACGGCCAAGCTGCGGCTGGCATGTTCCAGCACGGCTTCCGCCTGCTCCCGGGCGACGCCGGGGAACCACTCCAGAAAATCGTCCAGCCGCGCACCGGCTTCGAGGTTCTCGAATAGTGCCTTCACCGGCACCCGCGTGCCGGTGAAGACCCACGCACCGCTCACCTTCCCGGGCACCTGCTCGACCCCAGGGCATTCATGCCAGTCCAACATGGACCGACCTTAAGGCGGCCCGTTGGTGGAGGCAACGCCTGCCTTGCCCGCCCGTCCAAACGCGCCATCTCGGACAAGCAGCAGAACCCGCTCGCCTAAGGCCTGCTCGCCGGCGATTTCAAGCCCGGCGACTCCGTGAAGGTTGGCCCGGGCTGGGAGGAGGAATTGGAGTTCACCAAGGGTTGAGCCGCCGGCGTCTCGCAACCCAGCGGGTTGGCAGCGATTGGCCGGGGGGTAAGCGCCAGCGACACCCCCGGTTTGCCACAAACCGGAATGCACTCTGAAGGAGTGTCAGCGGCTTGCGCCGGTCTTGGCGGATGTCTGGAATCCCTTCAGGATGCGGAATGGGGCGATTCGTGTCCCGGGGTGTCGCCTCGCCATGGAATGTTGGGCTCACCCCCGGCTAATGGCTGCAACGCCTCCGGTGTTCTGGCACAAAAGACCAGTTAGGCCACGGCCAAGCTGCGACCAGTATCTCCCAGCACACCTTCCGCCTGCCCGTGGGCTATCGTTTGCGCAGCCGGAAGAATTGACCGTGAGGGTAAATTGGCGCAGGAACCTGAAAACGATCACCGACCCGTTCCGGTGACTGAGGAATGGTGTTCCAATCTTGGAGTAGGAGACTGGTCGCACCTTCCAAAACGCTATCCGTTTCGGTGTCGGGCCAATTCAGCAGCCAGACGTCGGACGAGCGATCTATCCTTAGAATTCCGGGATCAATTGCCGAAATTGCCACCGAATGCTCAGCGCCGGCTGCGATTGCCCTAAGCTTCTTGCCGTTCGCGGGTATTTCGCATTGGTGATTCAGGTTTCGTCCCCAAGCGACGACTGCCCCGTCGGCTTTCACCGCAAGATTGTGAAAGCCACCGGCGGAAATTGCGACGACATGATCGAGCCCGTCCGGAACACTCGCCTGGCCATCATGGTTCCAGCCCCACGCGACAACGTTTCCCTTACTCGTGAGCACTAGGCTGTGGTAGCAGCCTGCCTCGATGGCGAGAACCTTGCCAAGGTCCGGGGGCACCGTGGCTTGACCGAACACATTTGAGCCCCATGCCACGACCGTTCCGTCGCTCTTCAACGCAAGATTGTGGCCGTCGCCTGCGGATATCGCCACTACTCCGTTCAGGTTTTGAGGAACCGAACTCTCTCGAAATATGTTGCTGCCCCACGCCACGACAGTTCCGTCCCGCTTCAGGGCAAGACTGTGAAAACCGTCCGCGGAGATAGCGATGACGTCCTGCAAACCTTCTGGGATTGCGACTTGGCCTTGGCTGTTGTCGCCCCATGCGATGACCGTCCCGTCGCGCTTGAGGACCATGCTGTGCGAGAGTCCGGCCGCAACCGCAACGACGCGGTCGCCAATCGCGGGCATTGAACTCAAGTAGGGTGGGAGGCTTCCCCAAGTTGCCAGCGAGCCGTCCGCCCGCAGGGCTAGGCTATGGTAGCCACCGGCCGCTATTGCCACGAATTCACCGGCCGGCTTGCCAGCGACGCTGCCCTGTTTTCCCCAACATTCGAGCAAGCCCGATGTTTCCGAAATTGCTTGGGCCACCATGGCGGGAGTCAGAAATGCCATCCACACCGCGATTGCCGCCACCGTTTGCCGGGTCGATTCCCGCGGTTGCGACGGGCAGTGGAAGCCAAAGCGTTTTGGTTCGAGAAGCAGCGCCAGGCCGCCAGAGCGGTTTGGTTTCAACCAGCATCGAGGCGAAAATGCCCGCCACGAAATGCGCCAAACAGCTTTCGGCACGGATGCTCTCACCGGCGTTTCTTAGACCGTGGCATAGGGCCAGACAACCACGGATTCGGAGTCGTCTTTGATCCCGGGTGATACGCGGCAGCAACGTGCCGGCACGAATGGAGCGAGATGATTGCGCTACCCAAACGTCTTCGGGCACAGTGAGCCATGATGAAACCTCTTCGCGCTTGCTGTGCTCGCGCCATGACGTGGATTGCAATCACCGCTTTGGCTTCCGCCGCCGCCGATGACTGGCCGCAGTGGCTGGGGCCGCAGCGGGACGCCGTGTGGCGCGAGACGGGCATCGTGGAGAAGTTTCCCGAGGGTGGGCCAAAACGGCTTTGGCGCACGGAATTGGGCGCAGGCTATTCGGGTCCGGCCGTCGTGGGCGGCAAGGTGTTCGTGATGGACCGGCTCGTGCCGACCAACGCGCCGAAGCCGAAGAGCGTGTTCGAGGCGTCGCAGATTCCCGGCAACGAGCGGGTGCTGTGCTTCAACGAGGCGGACGGGAAGCTGCTCTGGCAGCATGCCTACGACTGTCCCTACAACGTGAGTTACGCCGCCGGGCCGCGCACCACGCCGTTGGTCGCCGGTGGACGTGTGTTCGCGCTCGGCACCATGGGCAACCTCAAGTGCCTGGAGGCCGCCACCGGGCGCGTGGTATGGGAGCGGGATTTCCAGAAGGACTTTGGCCTGAAGATTCCGCACTGGGGTGTGTCGGCGAATCCGCTGCTCGACGGGCAGAAGCTCATCTGCGTGGTCGGCGGCGAAGGCAGCGTGGCGGTGGCGTTTGACAAGGACACGGGCAAGGAACTCTGGCGGGCGCTGTCGGCGAAGGAACCGGGCTACGCGCCGCCGATGATCTACGAGTTCGGCGGCAAGCGGCAGGTCATCCTCTGGCACGCGGAGGCGGTGAACGGCCTCGAACCGGAGACTGGCAAGGTGCTGTGGACCGAACCGTGGAAGCTGAACTACGGCATGGCCATCGCCACGCCGCGCAAGCTGGGCGAGCAGCTTTACCTGAGCTGCTTCTACAACGGCTCGCTGATGCTGCGCTTCGAGGCCGGCAAGGACGCGCCGGTGGTCGCCTGGCGCACGGCGAAGATGAGCGAACGCGACACGGCGCACCTGAACTGCACGATGAACACGCCGTTCATCGAGGACGGCCACATCTACGGCGCATGCAGCTACGGGCAGTATCGCTGCCTGCGCGCCGACACGGGCGAGCGGCTCTGGGAGACCTTCGCGCCGTCGAGCGGCAAGTCCGAGCGCTGGGGGAACTGCTTCACGGTGAAGCAGGGCAACCGCTTCTTCCTCTTCAGCGAGAAGGGTGACCTGATCATCGCGAAGCTGTCACCGCAGGGTTACGAGGAGATCAGCCGGGCGAACCTGCTCGAACCGGCGAACCCCGATCCAGGCCGGCCAGTGGTGTGGGTGCATCCGGCCTTCGCCAACCGCCGCGTGTATGTCCGCAACGACCGCGAAATGGTCTGCGTGGACTTGGCGGCGAGGTAGGGGCGACTCCCTCTCCGCCACTTGGGGTGGAGGAGAAGGCCGGGGAGAGGAGGCGTTACACGCCGATTGGGACGGCCCCTCTCCCCTATCCTCTCCCCTACCCTCGCCCCGCTCGTGCCTCGCAGGGCGAGGGAGTCACTCGGGAGCAGTGCCCAGATAAGTCCCCAAGGTTAAGGGGGCCGGAATTCGGATTGGCGGCCGACAACCCTTCCCCCACGTTCGAGGCATGAAGATGTTTCCCCGCTCCGTCTGCCTCGCGCTCGCATTGGGCAGCGTCATTCCGCTGGCGGCCAGCTCGTTGGGCGTGCTCAACGGGCTGGGCCAGATCGAGCAGGTCGATCCGCTGACCAATGCCGACTCCCAGTTCGGCAATCCGCTGTTTGCCTCGGACAGCCTCGCGATCACGCCGGCCGGCAAATACTACAGCGCCGACCAGGTCGGGATGATCTTTAACCTCACGGCGACCGGGCCGATTCCCAAGGGACCGTCGGGCTACACCCAGATTGGCGACCTGGACTTCGCCCCGGGCGGGCTCTGGGGTTTCAGCAACGCGACGCAGGACCTGTTCTTCTTCAACCTCGGGAGCGCCTCGGTCACCTACTCGGCCAACTTCAGCGTCTTGGCCGGCTACCAAGTCACGGGCGTGGCGTATCAACCCAGTTCCGGCGACGTCTTCCTGAGCGCCAATCAAGGGCTCAACACGGATCAACTTTACCGCGTGGACCTGCTGCCGACCCCAAGCGTGTCGCTCGTGGGCACCCTGCTCCACAGTGACGGGGCCAGCTACGTCAGTGACATCGACTTCGGCGCGGGCGGCACGCTCTACGCGATGACGTGGTTTCACCGCCATTTCTATTCCGTGAACCCGGCCACCGCCGCCACGGCCCAGCTCAGTGTCGGGCCGCATCGCGATGCCACGGCGATGGCGTTCGCCGAGGTTCCCGAGGCGACCGTGTCGGTGCCGGCACTGGCGGCACTGCTTGGCTGGCTCGGCTGGCGGCGATTCCAGGCGGGCCGTCGTTGAAATGGGCCGCGCGAACGGCGCGCCGTCCCTGCCCCGGCAATTCCGGGCTGGCCAAATCCGTCCGGATTCGCAATCCACGGACATGCACTCCCCGGTAGGTTCGGCCCGCGCCGCCTTGCGCTCCCCTCGCGCCGCCGCGTTCACGCTGATTGAACTCTTGGTGGTGATCGCGATCATTGCGATCCTCGCCGGAATGCTGCTGCCAGCGCTGGGCAAGGCGAAGGACAAGGGCATGTCCGCTGCCTGCCTCAGCAACACCAAGCAGATCGGCCTCGCGATCCAGATGTATGCGGACGACAACCGGGAGACGTTTCCGAACCAATGGTGGGCGATGGGCCCCTACAAGAATGCGCGCGGGCTGAACTGCGGCGGCGAATGGCTGCGCACCCCGGCGAGCTCGCTCTCCAATTACACGGGTGCGCCCAAGGTCTGGGTGTGCCCCAAGAAACGACGGGGCATCACCTACAAGACCGAGCGCGGCGACTTCGATCCGTCCATCACCGGCTTCCTGTCATACGGTTTCAATTACCTCGGCGTGTTCGGTGGCGACAGCGGCCGGTCGTTCAAGCAGTCCAGCGTTCCCCGCCCCACCGAGGTGATCGCCGTCACCGAGGTCAACGGCACCGACGATCCGAAGCAGATCGGCGGCGGCATCGGCAACGAAAAGGCCGACGCGGCGTGGCTTGACGGTTATTGGGCCGGCGGCTCCTTCCCGCAGCAGACGACGCCGAAGGGCAACCAGAACTTCCGCTTCCAGTCGCAGATGCGGAAGCACAACACCCGGGTCAACATCGTCTACGTGGACGGCCATTCCGCGGGCTCCAAGCCCAGCCAGCTCATCTGGGGCCAGTTCTACGGCGTCTTCAGCGGCACGGTCATTCCCAACACCAGCAAACGCTGGGATGCCCCGGTCGGGAACGCGGCCCTCGACAATTCCGAGGTCTCGCCCAACTGAAGCGACTTCCGGGCGATGCGGATTGCGGACGTCCACGGTTTCCGGACGGTCCGAAACCGGCGCTAGAAACGGGCGAGCCCCTGCCCTATCCTCGCCCCCATGCACCGTTTTCTCTCCCTGCCCGCCTTGGCCGTGCTCGCGTTGCTGCTCGGCTGCAAACCCACTTCCGAGGGGCCGGCGGCGGTCGGCGGCAGCCCGAAACTCACCGTGGCCTTCATGCCGAAGTCGAAGGGCAACGCCTATTTCATGTCGTGCCGCCAGGGCGCGGAGACGGCCGCGAAGGAGTTGGGCATTGAGCTGATCTTCGACGGCCCGACCGATCCGGATCCGGCCAAGCAGAACGAAATCGTGGAGCAATGGATCAACCTCGGCGTGGATGCCATCGCCGTCGCCTGCGAGAATCGTGACGGCATTTCCACCGCCCTGAGGAAGGCCCGGGCCAAGGGCATCAAGGTCGTCACTTATGACGCCGACGCCCAACCCGACGCCCGCGAGTTCTTCGTCAACCAGGCGACCGTCGAGGGGATCGGCAACACACTCACCGATGAGGCCGCCCGTCTGCTCGGCGGTGCTGGCGAATACGCCATCATCACTGCCAGCCTGACCGCCGGGAACATGATCGCGTGGCAGCAGGCCATCGAGAAACGAAATGCGGCGAAGTATCCGAACCTCAAGCGGGTCGCCCTGCGGCCGTGCGACGACCTCAAGGATAAGGCCCAGAGCGAGGCCACCGCGCTGCTCAGCGCGAATCCGAACCTCAAGCTCATCATGGCCATCTGCTCGCCCGCCGTTCCGGGCGCGGCGGAGGCGATCAAGCAGGCCGGCAAGACGGGCCAGGTGAAACTCATCGGCCTCGGGCTGCCCAACGAGAACAAGCGTTACGTGAAGGAAGGCGTCACGGACACCGTGATCCTTTGGAAGACCGTGGACCTCGGCTATCTCGCCATCCAGACCGCCACCGCGCTTGCGAAGGGCGAACTCAAGGCCGGCGCAACCGCCTTCACGGCCGGCAAGCTGGGTGAGTTCAAGATCGCCGGGGACAACGTCCTGCTCGGGGAACCGTTCAAGTTCACCAAGGACAACATCGACCAGTTCGACTTCTGAATGAGGTGCCACGACATGGTTTGTGGGCATTTCCTCAACGTTGATTTGGATATCGAGTCCGCTACCGACCTCACCCGGTTGGCCACGGAGCTGGAAAAGGGGACAGTGATCCTGCATGCGGGCTCCACCGGACGCGGCAAAAAGCTGCTGAGCATGGTTCGGCTAGAGTCCCTCGACTGTGACACCGCCCACGGGCCGGACGCCGTGATCCACGACCTCTGTGGTGTGATTGAAGCGCTCAGCCCAGCGGGCCGGGCCCTCTGGTATTCGGCCACGGTCCGCCAATTCGACGTCGGCTACGACGCTCAACCTACCCCAGGGCATCCAGCTGCCCGCTTCATCCTGCGACCGGATACGATTGGCCGCGTCGCCCGGCTGGGTGCCACGTTGGCGGTGACCGTGTATCCGCCAGACGCCGGTTAGCCCGAACCTCTGCGCCGCCCGGGGCACCAAGGGGACCCCGCCGCGGAAAAAGTTCCGCGGGACATACAAATTCCCGGCTGGCAGTGTCTATCCGGTCAGACGCAGTGCAGGATTCCCCGCCAACGACGGCTTGGTGCGAGGCGCTTTACGAGGCGCAGGCTACGCCCTTGGTGCTGTATGGCCGGGCCTTGGGCCTAAGCCACGGCGAGGCCGAGGACGTTTTGCAGGACGTTTTCCGGGAATTGCTCAAGCGAGCCGAGGTGCCGCAGCAACCGGAACATTACCTCGTCCGCGCTTTCCGGAATCGCGCCCTGAACTACCGCCGGTCGCTCTGGCGCCGGGTCGCCCGGGAGTTCGAAGCCAGCCGGTGGTTCGAACGCGACCCGGGCGAGACGCCCCGGGAACAAGCCGCGATGCGTTGCCTGGCCACCCTGCCGCCGGAGCAGCGCGAGGTGATCGTCCTGAAGCTGTGGCACGGCCACACGTTCGAGGAGATCGCCGCCCTGCTGGAACTTTCGCCGAACACCGCCGCCGGCCGTTACCGCTACGGCCTGCAAAAACTGCGCACTTGCCTGCGGGAACCTCTGCCCGAAACCGAACATGCACTCGCCGGATCCCTTGGAGACCCTGATTTCAACCTGGACACCCCGCCGCCCGTCCCCGGCGCTTAGGCGACACTTGTTCGGTGCGCCGGCCGCGGCCGCCCAGCCGCTGTCGTGGTTCCAGTTTGCGCCGCCGGCCTTCGCCGCCGCGGCGCTGGCCTTGGCGTTCGTGCTCCACCCCGGCCGGCTGGAAAGCGCCGTGCGCTCGGCCGGCCAATGGACCAACGCCGCCGCCATGTGCTACCGGCATTCGTCCCGGCAATGTGCCAACAACGCCCTGCCCGTGGCCTGTTTTGCTTGGACAAACGCCGCCCTCGCCCCCTCCACTAACGCCTCCGCCGGCGGTCTTTGAACCCGCCGGCCCCGATTTTCCGAAGTCATCGCTATGGCCAATCCGAAGCCCCCTGCTGGCGCCCCGACCAGCCCGTCCGCCAAACCGGCCCCCAAGCCGGCCGCCCCCACCCCGCCCCCGCTGAATCCGGAACCCGCGCCCGTGGCGAAACTTTACCGGTCCGTGGATTGGCTCACCTTTTGCCTCACCACGTTGCTGGTGCTGGTCGGTTACCTCTACACGATCGCCCCGGACCTGACCCTCGAGGACTCCGGCGAGCTGGCGGTCGGCTCGATGTATGCCGGCGTGCCGCATCCGCCGGGGTATCCGGTGTGGACGATCTACACGTGGGCCTTCACCAAGTTCCTGCCCATCTCCAACATCGCGTTCCGGGTCGCCGTCTCGTCCGCCGTGGCGGCCGCGTTTTCGGCCGGTTTGGTCGGGCTCCTGATTTCCCGCGGAAGTTCGCTGATCCTGGAGAGCATCGACAGCTTCAAGGCGCTGGAACGGAAATGGGAGAACCCGCTGTGCCTCGTGTCGGGCCTCGCCGGCGGACTGCTGATCGGTTTCAACGGCTTCATCTGGAGCCAGGCGGTGATCGTGGAGGTCTACACGCTCGCGGTGCTGACCTTCATGGCGATGCTGGCGTTCCTGATGCGCTGGCTCTATGCGCCCCAGCAGCGGCGTTATCTCTACTGGGCGTTCTTCATGTTCGGCCTCTGCTTCTGCAACCACCAGACGCTGATTGTGGCCGCCATCGGCATCGAGGTGCTCGCGCTGATGGGTGACCGGCGCCTGGGGCGGGACTTCTTCTTCGCCAACGCGCTGGTTTACACGCTCGTGATGCTCGGCCGGGCGCACGGCAAGACCGCTATGCTTTCGGACAACGTGGGCGTCTTCCACGTCTTCAATTTCATCGGCCTGGCGTCGTGGGTCGTTGCCTTCGCCTACTCAGGCAAGCTGGAACAGTCGGTCCGGAACCTCGCGGTCGGGGCCGCCAGCGTCGTGGCGCTCCTGGGTTTCACGGTCCTGATCACCGCCGACGGGAACGTGGTGTCGCTGACCGCGGCGCTGTCCCAGGCGGTGGCCGAGGGCAAGAACGCCTCCGACCTCGCCCGGAACCTCGAGGGGGCGAAGGAATTCGCGGCGGCGATGATCCCGACACTCGGCTACGTGTCGCTGGCCGGCCTCATCGCGATCTTCGCGGTGTCCTACAATACCGAGCGTTCCGGGCGCCTGCTGTCCGAATGGAAGCCGGTTCTGCTGTCCGGGGTGATTTTCCTGCTGGGCGCGGCGTTCTACTTCTATATGCCGCTCGCCTCGATGACCAACCCGCCCATGAACTGGGGTTACCCGCGCACCTGGGAAGGTTTCATCCACGCCTTCACCCGCGGTCAATACGAGAAGACCAACCCGAGCACTAACCCGCTGATCCTCATCCAGCAGGTCTCGATGTATTTCCAGGGCGCCAAGGAGGAGTTCAATTGGGCGAACCTGCTGGTGGCCCTGGTGCCGTTCGGCTTCCTGACCCAGATGAAGTCGCGCGAACGGGGCTGGCTGATCGGCCTGACCGGCATTTACGTCACGCTGGCCTTCCTGCTGCTCATCCTGCTCAACCCTGGCATCACCCGCCAGGACCGCGAGTTGGTGAAGGTCTTCTTCACGTCGTCCCACACCATCATCGCCCTCGGCGTCGGCTACGGATTGTCGATCATCGGCGCGCTGCTGCTCACCCAATATCAGAACACCCGGTTCTGGCTGATGATCGGCGGGGCCGTGGCGTGCGCCTTCAACCTGTTCGAGCTGGTGGTCGTCTGGAACGAGACCGTCTTCACCATCCTGCGCGCCGCCGCCGCGCTGAGCCTACTCCTGTCGGCCGGGTTCGTCGCGCTCGTGCTCGTCCAGCGCGAGCGGGTGGCGCTCGCGCCGTTCCTGCTCGTGTTCTCGCTCGTGCCGTTTGACTCGATCCTTTCGCACTGGTCGGACAACGAGCAGCGCGGGCACCTCTACGGCTACTGGTTCGGCCACGACATGTTTGAGCCTGGCATGGATGCCGGCCGGCCCGCGCCCAAGGGCAAGGACGGCCAGCCGCTTTACCCCTCAATGGCGCGGGATGCCGTCCTATTCGGCGGCACCGACCCGGGGCGTTTCTGCCCGACCTACATGATTTTCTGCGAGAGCTTCATCCCACCTGAGAAGCGACTGAACCCGAAGTTCGACCGCCGTGACGTGGTCCTGATCACGCAGAACGCCCTCGCGGACAACACCTACCTCGACTACATCCGCGCCCACTACAACAAGAGCGCCCAGGTCGATCCACCGTTCTTCAATGGCATGCTGAACGACACCAAGTCGGCGCAGCGCGGCCGGACCAACCAGTTGGCCCAGCTGGCCACGCCGCTGGACCAGTTCTTCACGAAGCTCGGCGCCGGCATCGAGAAGGAACGCCGGGCGGGCAGCTCGCTGTTTGCACCGGACCAGTTCACCGACCTCAGCGCCTTCTTGGGCAAGCTCACCGCCGCGGCGGATCCGCTGTCCAAGTTCCTCAAGGATTCCCTCGGCGCCGCCGCGTCCGGCGACGCGAAGGCGCTCGCCGCCGGGCTTAATCGTCTCCTGGAGGGCCCGTCGATCTTCGAGCCCAGCCGGTTCGCCGGCGTGAAACTCAGCGACCGCGTGCAGAAGTTCGCCCAGCAGAACCCGCCCACGTTCAACCGAATCCGCCTGAACCGGCTGCTGCTGGAGGAAGCTTATCCGGGTGCGTTCAAGCCCAGCGCGGGCGGCCTTTATCCCGACCGCGAAATCATCACCCCGACGGTTGAGGACGCATCGCGCAGTTTCACCGACTATTCGCAGGACGCCGCCCGCCGCTACAGCCTTGGCCAGCTCGATCCGGGCGAACAGGTCATGCAATTGCCCGACGGCCGCATCTCCGTGCAGGGCCAGGTCGCGGTCATGAACATCAACGGTCTGCTGACCAAGGTCATCTTCGACGCCAATCCGAACCACGAGTTCTACATCGAGGAAAGCTTCCCGCTGAAGTGGATGCACCCGCACCTCGTGCCCTACGGCATCATCATGAAGATTGAGCGCGAGCCGCAGGCCCAGCTCACCGATGAGCAACTGCGGCGCGACCACGAATACTGGAGCCAGTATTCGGAACGTTTCATCGGCAACTGGATCACCTACGACACCACGCCCAAGGAGGTGTGCGACTTCGCGCTGAAGACCTACCAGCTGCGCGATCTCACCGGCTTCAAGGGCGACCCGACGTTCGTCCGGGATGACAATGCCCAGAAGGCCTTCAGCAAGCTGCGCAATGCCATCGGCAAGTCCATCTACGCTTGGCGTGCCCAGCACCATGCCAAGAATGGGACCGACGCCCAACGCTACCTGAAGGAGGCGGAGTTCGCCCTCAAGCAGGCGTTCGCGTTCTGTCCCTACAGCCCCGAGACGGTTTTCAATTACGCTTCCCTGCTCGCCGGCATGGGCCGCTACGAGGACGCCTATCATGTCGCCGAGACGTGCTACGCCTTCGACCGGGACAACGCCGGCGTCGCCGACCTGGCCCGCCAGTTGGACCAGCTGCGCAAGAACGCCGGTTCCCTGCCCGCCAACAAGTCCATCAACGAGCTGGCGGCCGACTTCCGGGCCAATCCGGTGGACATCACCAATGCGTTCCAAATCGCCGGCTCGCTCTACCAGATGGGCCGGTCGAACGAGGCCATCTCGGTGCTCGACGCGATGATGACGAATCCGGGCACCGACGCGAACGCCCTGCTCAACCTGGCGGAAGGCTACCGCCAGATGATGCGCGCGGACCGCATGGCCGAAACCCTGACGCAATACGTCAAGAAGGCGCCCGACGCACCCGAGGGTTGGTTTGACCTCGCCGCGTTGCAGGCGGCCATGAGCAAGCCCGCGGACGCCAGCGCTTCGTTGGCCAATGCCTTCCGCCTCAGCGACGCCCGCAAGGCAACCAACCCGGCCTCCCGCGACCTGCGGGCGGTTTACGGCACTGACCCCCGCTTCAACGCGGTCCGGGCGGCCATCGACGTGAAATAGCGCCGGCCACCCCGGGGCCAAACGGGCCGTTGGACGACGGCATCTGCCGCCGGAGGTTCCTCGTCCCGGAAATCGGAAAACGATTCGTCGGCCCGGCGGCCGGGCGCTAGTGTGGCGCCCGCATGTTTGCCCAGCGACTTCGCCAGCTCGGCCAGACCATCCAGAACCTGCAACGGTTCCGGGAAATCGTCGGCGTATTCCTCAAATACGGCTACGAGGACCTCGCCCATCGGTTGCACCTGCCGCGCCTGCTCGGTTTGCCGACGCGGCAGTTGCGGGCCGAGGCGGAATCCGTTCGTAACCTGTCGAACCCGGAAAAACTGCGCGCGGCCTTCGAGGAACTCGGTCCCACCTTCGTCAAGGTCGGCCAACTGCTCTCCAGCCGCACCGGCACCTTGCCGGAGGAATACGCGGTCGAACTGGCGAAGTTGCAGGACTCGGTGGCGCCGATGCCCTTCAGCGAGGTGGAGGCGATCCTGACCGCCGAACTGGGCCGGCCCATCGCCGAGGTGTTCGCCGAGGTCCAGGCCGAGCCCTTGGGTTCCGCCTCGATCGGACAGGTGCACCGGGCGCGGCTGCATGCGGGGCAAGATGTAGTGATCAAGGTCCAGCGACCCGGCATCGTGAAGACGATCCGCACCGACCTGGACATCCTCCGGCAACTCGCCAGCACGCTGGAGTCGCAACTGGAGAACTGGCGGCACCATCGTCCCACCGCGGTGGTGGACGACCTCCGACGCTCGCTGACCAAGGAGCTCGACTACACCATCGAGGCCAGCCACCTAGAGCGGTTCGCCTCCCAGTTTCCCGCCGAACCCACGCTGCTGTTGCCGCGCGTGTGGCGCGAATACACGACTCCGCGCCTGCTGGTGATGGAGTTCGTGGGCGGCACCAAGGCGGCCGAGTTTGTCCGCTCCGAACGCAGTCCGCGCACCCGCGCTGAGGTGGGCCGCCGGGTCGGCGACCTCGTGTTGAAGCAGATCTTCGTCCACGGCTTCTTCCACGCGGATCCGCACCCCGGGAACATCCAGATTCTCGACACCGGCGTCGTCTGCTTCCTCGACTTCGGCATGATGGGTTTCCTTACCCAACGGGAGCGGGAGATGTTCGCCGACTTGGTCTGGGGCCTGGCGACACGCGATGAAGTCGGCGCGACCCACGCCCTGCTCCGCCTTTCCGCCGACGAATCCGAGCCGGTGCTCGACACGCTGGAGGCCGACGTCGCCGGCTTCATGCATCGGCAATTTCCGGCGTCGCTGCGCGAAGTCCGGTTCGACGGGCTGATCAAGGAGTTGGTGGAACTCTGCAACCGTCACCGCCTCCGGTTGCCCTCCGACCTGCTCCTGATGCTCAAGTCCTTCGGGCAGATGGAAAGCCTGGTGAAGTCGCTGAACCCGGAACACGACCTCATCGCCCAGGCGACGCCGTTCCTGAAGCAGGCCCGGCTTGCCCGCCTGAAGCCCCGCCGACTCGCGGACGGGTTGCTGAACTTCGGGCAGGACTTGGCGGACTTCGCGCGCACCCTGCCCGGCGACCTCCGTGGGCTGATGGCTCGTTTCAAGGCCGGCGAGGCTCGGATCATCATGCGCCATGACGGGCTGGATCCGTTGCGTCATTCGCTCGATCAGGTCACCAACCGCGTGGCCTTCGCCATCGTGTTGGCGGCCCTGATCGTCAGCAACGCGCTGATCATTCACTCGCGCATGCCGCCCCTGTGGCACGGCGTGCCGGTGATCGGCCTTGTGGGCTTCGTGATCACCGGCGTGCTCGGGCTCTGGCTGCTGTGGTCGATCATCCGGCACGGCCGGATGTGACCCGCCCGGGCGGCGTCAGACCGCCAGCGAGGGTTCGGCGCCGGTCGTGCCCACCAGGTGGTGCACGTATTCCGCGCGCTTGGTCCGTTCGAGCAGGACCCGCGCGGCGCTGATGCGGTTCCGGATGGCGAGCCGTTCGGTTTCGTCGGCATAGGCCGGCGTCGTCGCAAACTTCTCCCCGTAGCGGATGGCCTGCTGGAGCCGGTGGCGGTCAATGCGTTGCTTGGCCTTGAGCCGGTCCGCATACCATTCGCTGGCGAGAACCTTTTCGCGGTCGAACAGCGCCCGAATCTCCGGGTGATCCAGCGTCCGGCCGTCGTGGTGCCCGTCGCGCATGATGTGCAGCAACGCCCGCAACGGCGGACAGGCCTCCTCGATGGAGCCGTCGGCGAAATAGTGCTCCGCCACCCGGCGGTGCGTGGCGACGATGTTGCTGATGGCGTCGGCAAATTCCGCGGCGTCCTGCAATTCCGGCCGCAGCATGGATTCCGTGAGCACCGCGTGCGGGTGGTTGAAGATCCGGCCGAAGAAGGACGTGACGAACTTGTGGGTGATGCGGTAGCCGAGGCGGCTGGCGAGGATCTTCTGGCCGCCGTGCTCGAAGTCACTGAGCCGCTCCAGCATGCCGTTGGCGATGAGCCAGCGCGGATCACGTTCCTCGTGGCCGAGCCGGCACCAGATTTCAGGAACCAGCAGCGAAATGTCATGGTCCACGCGGGTCTTCGGTCCCAGGCACCCTGCGCTGGTCAGGAACGTCTCGTAACCGCTCACGAGGTAGCTCAGGAGCGCGGCGTTCAGGTCATAGATCGGCGGCAAGGCGTTGAACGGTCCCTTGGTCAGCGCGCCTTCGCTGCCGGCGCCGGTCGTTGACGGCGACTTGCCGGTCATGGACGAGATGAACTCCATGAACAGCTCGGGCAACTCCATGTAATGGATCGGCCCGTAGCACGCGAGCGAACGGACGCCCGCCTCGGCCGGGTTGTTTCGGCGACCGGCGAGGATGCTCGTGACCGGCGTGTGCAACGCGTCCTCGAACGGCAGCCGCCGCGCGAGCCGCTGGCCCATTTCCGCCATCCGCCACAGCCGCGGATCGCGGAGGTCGGGGCGCAGCTGCAGGTAGCGCGGATTCTTGGAGGGCTTGCCGTCCACGATCCGGGGGAACGCGGTGCTGACGAAGAACTTCTTCGTCTCGTCCGCCACCACCTGCTCGATCAGCCCCTGCGAGTGGCTGGTGAATTGGCTGAACCCGATGGCGTCCTCCGCCAGCTTCGCGGCGAACTCGCGGGTCAACGGCTCGTAGTTGGAGAAGAAGTTGCCCGGCTCGGCGAACTCGCGTTCGGCCATGTGGTCGTAACCGCGGATGATCGCGTCGTCCGGACGTTGGAACAGGCGGTTCTCGCAGTTGCGGACAAACTTCACCGAGTGCTGCCGGCTGGTGGCCTCGTCGAGCCCGACCAAGGCCTGGCGCGGCACGGTCACGCTGGCCGTGATGTCGTCCTCGGCCTGCACCTTGGTCGCCGGATGGAAATCCTTCCGCAGCCCGAATGTGCGCCACGAACCCTCCAGGTCGTAGCCGACCCGCAGGAACTGCGTGGCGAGCTTCTTCCGGCCGAGCCGCAGCTCGTTCGACGGTTCGCCGTTGATGATGTCCACCGAGAACTGTTCCCGCCAGTTCGTGCCCCAGTCCGGCTTCCAGAACCGTTTCACGACGAAGACCAGTTCCTTGATGTGCGGCGGCACGGTCGCCAGCCACGCGTTGTATTCCTCGCTGTAATCCTCCGCGCTGGGTGTGAGCAGCTTGATCACGCTGCCGAGCGAACGGGTCGTGGCCAGCAACGAACGTTGGTCGCGCCCGTGCTTGGACACGTCACGGAAACGGGTCGAGTAGTCGCGCGACAGGAGCTCTTCCACGCGGTCAAAGTCGG
Organism: uncultured Verrucomicrobiota bacterium; assembly: GCA_964602595.1. Lineage (GTDB taxonomy): Bacteria > Verrucomicrobiota > Verrucomicrobiia > Limisphaerales > UBA9464 > CAIWAH01. Next base: position 117,658 of record CAZRRO010000021.1, read on the forward strand.
CCTTGAAGTCCGCCACGAACACGGGGCCGTGGATAATCGCGTCGGTGATCGGCTTGGAGATCTCCGACTTGCCGCCGCCGCTGACCGTGCAGGGTTTGTGGCAGAGCGTGGGTTCGGGTTTGGTTCCAATGAGGCGCCAGGCGCGGTTTCCGACCGGCTTCTCCAGATGGATGCGGAAGCCGCTGGGCAGGAAATAATAGTGGTTCAGCAGCAGCCGGATTTGCCGCGGGGTTCCGTCCTGCGCCCAGGAGATGGTCTGCTTCTCCAGGTCGAATCGCGCGTGCTCGGACACGTAGAACAGGTTGGTGAACTGCCGGTCCACGGCGTAACCCTCCGGCTCCACGTCCAATTGGTCGGCAAACCGCTCCGCCACCTCGGCAAACGTATGTGGGAAATCGTGGAGGTGCTGCGACGCGTCGTATTCGCCGGCCAAGTCGTAACACGGGAATACCAGCGCGCCGCCCGCGTGCTCCTCCTCGGCTAGGCCGAAGAGATTGGCGGCAAACGAGAGCTGGGTTTTGACCTCCTTCTTGCAGTAGCCGAAGTAGTTGTCGCCGATGATCGTCACGATCACGCCCGAGGCGTCCCGCGCACAGACCTTGAAGGCCACGCCGTCGTTGTAGGTCTCCGCGGGGTCGCGCCAGCACATGCCGTCGCGACGCTGCCGTTCGGTCGCCTCTTCCCAGCGCGGGAGGCCAAGCTCCTGCTTCGTCACCGCGCCGACGAGGTGCGGTGCGAGGATGATGCAGCCGGTGTGGCCGGACCAATGCTCGACATCGAGGCCGGCGTCGTTCTCGGGCAGGTAGGGATCGCCGGCGTTGCCGAAGATCGTCTCCACGAAGTCCAAGTTGCTCACCAGGTTGCCCGGCGCGAAGAAGCGCGTCTCCATCCGGTGCGCGGCGATGTAGCCCGGCACTTCCGGGCACACCAGCGGACGCAGGTAAAGCGACACCCAGCATTCCGCCTGCTGTTCCTGCGAGGCCGTGAACGGCAGGCGCATCAGCCCCGTCGGCGGGTTGAAGGCCCGGCGCAGGAGGCCACCAAACACCGCCTTGGGCACCGCCTTCTTGTCGTCGGGAATCGGCAGGCCGCCCTCCGCGATATGGAAGATCCCGGCCGTGGTCCGCCGGTCGGACTTGGGATTGTGCAGCACGCCATTGGCGACCCGGTAGCTGTGGATGATGTCGCTGCGGAATTCGTCGCGGTCCGGCGGCAGCGAAGCCACCCGCGCCATCCCGGGCCGGTCGAGGATCAGCGTTCGCGAGGGCAACTTCGGCGCCCCGCCGCTGTCGTGGAGGTAATCGTAGAGGAACGACTGGATGCGGGCGTCCGGCGGACACTGGTAACTGGCCAGGAGCCGGTCCTTCTCGCGGCTCCGGGCGATGAACGAGGCGACAATCGCCGCGGCTTCCGGATTTACCTTGGGCTCGAACGCGGGCAGGCCCAGTTCGGCGAGCTTGAAGTTGAGATGACGGATCTCGGCATTGGCGGAAAGTTGCGTTTGCATGAGGAGGAATCAGCGGCCCGAAGCGGTCACCGGCGACACCTAACCGGCCGGCGACCGCGGGGGCAAGCTACACGAAAACGCAGCCTGTGAAAAACCTGCATCGTCCGCCCACGGTTTAGCGCGGGTTTTCCGCCCATTTCACCCGCAAACTCCGCCTCAGTCCGCGTGGTAACCCCGCCAGACCCAGACCAGCGTGTCGGCCAGCGTGTGTTGGAACACCCGGCCATCGCAGTGCCCCGTCTTCAGGCTGTAGACAAACCGGTAATTGTAGCCCTTCCCCTGCAACGCCTCGGCGGTCCGTTTCCCGGCCATCACCCAGTTGTGATAGGTTTCCTCCGCGTCCTTTGCCCGCAGGTCATTCTCCGAGACATGGTGGAAGATACGGAGCGGCTTCTTCTCGCCGCCCTGGATCAGCTTCATGGAGGAATGGTATTCCCACGCGCCCAGCGGGAACTTCGCCTCCTCCGGCGCGTCGTCGTCCTGCTGGTCCACGAAGGTGCCCGAATACGCGATGACCCGGCGGAAAAGGTCCGGGCGGAACCAGCCCATGGTCAGCGCCGCCGCGCCGCCGGAGCTGCATCCCATCGTCGCCCGGCCCCACGGATTGGCCGTGATTGCCAGGCGCGGATACGCCGCCCGAATTTCCGGGCGGGCCAGCACCGCCGGGAACACCTCGTCGTTGATGAACCGCGCGAACCGGTCCGACATCGTGTCGTATTCCAGCCCGCGCTCGCTGTTCTTGCCGTCGTTGCCGCCATTCTCCACCGCGATCACGAGGAAGGCCGGCAGCCGGCGCTCCGGGTCCGGTGAAATCGTCAGGTTATCCAACGCATGGGCGACCAGCTTCAGTTGGCTCGGTCCGTCATGCGTGACCAGCACCGGCGCCGCCGTTCCGTCCCGGTAGGCGGCCGGCACATACACGAAAATCTTCCGCTCCGTGCGGACCGCCTTCTTCGCGGGCTCCAAGGTCGGGTCATCGCCCCGGAAGATCTTGCTGTCGGCCAGGCGCAGCGTGAACTCGAACGAACGACCCTTGGGATTGCCGCGGTCCGTCAGGTCCGGATCAATCGGATACTCCGGCCCAACCGTGAAGTTGCCATTGCCCGCGGTGCCGGGCCGCTCCGCATAGGGCGCCAGCGCACAACCGGGCTGGGACAGCAAACCGGCGAGGCCGGCGACAGTGACGGCCAAGCCCAAGCCAAGCCGGAATCGGGGAAAACGCATGGCCTTTTGTCCCGGGAATCCGCCCCCGGAAACAAGCCGCAATTCCAGCGCCGCGCCTGCCCGGGCGCGTCTGGGTCGTGCTCCCAGCTTCCTGTCGCCAATTTGGAGTCGACGAAGGGGCTCCCGTGGGGCGTCGGCTTTTCTCACCCTCTCTTCCCGACGAAGGAGGGAGGAGAGGGCCGGGGAGAGGAGGCGCTGCGCCCGGGTGGGATGGCCCCTATCCCCCACCCTCGCGCCGCTCGTGCCTCGCAGGGCGAGGGAGTCACTTGCGGGCCGTGCCCAGTTACGCGCCCGCCGCCGGCTTCGCCCGCCCTCGACTTCCCCCGCCCTGCCCCGTATCAATTCGCGCCGTTTGTTTCGTTCGTATGTCTGATTCATCCGCCACTCCGGAAACCGCGCCCGCCGCGCCCAGCGATTTCATCCGCGACCTCGTCGCCGCCGATCTGGCGGCCGGCCGACACCAGCAGATCCACACCCGCTTTCCCCCCGAGCCCAACGGCTACCTGCACATCGGCCACGCCAAGTCGATCTGCCTCAACTTCGGCATTGCCCGCCAGTTCGGCGGCATCTGCAACCTGCGGATGGATGACACCAATCCCGCCAAGGAGGACGTCGAATACGTCGAGTCCATCCTCGCCGACGTGAAGTGGCTCATCGCCGGCTGGGCCGACCACTGCCTCGGCCTTAAGCCCAAGGGCAAGGCCCCCGAGACGAAGACCGTCGACGGCCGTCCCGATTTCCACCTGCCAGCCGTTGTCAGTTCGGAACTCGGAACTCGGAATTCGGAACTCACGGAGCCCTTCTACGCCTCCGACTACTTCGACCAACTCTACGCCTACGCCGTCCAGCTCATTGAAAAGGGCAAGGCCTACGTCTGCGACCTCTCCGCCGAGGACACCGACAAGTTCCGCGGCACGCCCGACCGCCCGGGCACCAACAGCCCCTTTCGCGACCGTTCCGTCGCCGAAAACCTCGACCTCTTCGCCCGCATGAAGGCCGGCGAATTCCCCGACGGCGCCCGGACCCTCCGCGCCAAGATCGACATGGCCGCGCCCAACATCTGGCTGCGCGACCCGCTCATCTACCGCATCCGCCACGTGGCGCACCACCACACCGGGGACAAGTGGTGCCTCTATCCGCTCTACGACTTCGCCCACTGCCTCAGCGACTACCTCGAAGGTATCACGCACTCCGTCTGCACGCTGGAGTTCGAGGTCCACCGCCCGCTCTACGACTGGATTCTCGAATCCCTCGGCCTGCCCCGGCCCCTGCCCCACCAGTTCGAGTTCGCCAAGCTCATCCCCACCCACCTCATCGTTTCCAAGCGCAAGCTCATCGCGCTCGTCAACGAAGGCATCGTCACCGGCTGGGATGACCCCCGCCTGCCCACCATCTCCGGCATCCGCCGCCGCGGCGTCACCGCCGAGGCACTTCGCAATTTCGCCATCGGCGTCGGCGTCACCAAGTTCGTCAGCACCACCGACATCGCCGTCTTCGAGCACGCCATCCGCGAGGACCTCAACCAACGCGCCTTGCGCCGCCTGGCCGTGTTGCGGCCGCTCAAGGTCGTGCTCACCAACCTCGCCCCCGGCGAAGTCATCGAGTTCGACGCCGCCAACCACCCCACCGACCCCGCCGCCGGCACACGGAAGCTTCCGTTCACCCGCGAGCTCTGGATCGAGCAGGACGACTTCATGGAAGTCCCGCCGCCGAAGTATTTCCGGCTGCGTCCGGGCGGTGAGGTGCGCCTCAAATACGCCTGCATCATCCGCTGCGACGAGGTCATCAAGGACGCCGCGGGCCAGGTCACCGAACTCCGCTGCACCGCCGACCTCGACACCCGCTCCGGCGGCCCCAATGCCGGCAAGAAGGTCAAGGGCACCATCCACTGGGTCAGCGCCGCCCACGCCGTGGACGCCCCGGTCCGCCTCTACGACCGGCTGTTCACCGAGGCCGAACCGGAAAAAGACGGCCGCGACTACCGCACCGTGCTGAACCCGAAGTCCCTCGAGACCGTTGCCGCCAAGCTGGAGGCCGCCCTCGCCCACCCCGCGCCCGGCGACCGCTACCAGTTCGAGCGCCTCGGCTACTTCTGGCCCGATCCCGTGGACTCCCGGCCCGGCCAACCCGCCTACCTCCGCACCCTTCCGCTCAAGGACGCCTGGGCCAAGGAGACCGGCAAGGCGTAAGGCGATTTCGGCGTTTGCGTAGCCGGAAAACGGGCACGTCCCGGCAAGTCGCTACTCGACAACGAAATTGAGTGGAGCCAAAAAAACGGAATAAACAATCAAGCCGCAAAAGTTCGGCTCACTTAATTGTTAGGCGGCAGCGCGCACCACGAGCATGAGCAGGCACACACAGACCGGCCGGGATGCCACCGAGACGGAGATTCGCGAGGCGGAGAGAGTTTTGAGCCTCACGCCGATTCAGCAGCGAGGTCATCCATCGGCTGTGCCAGCCGATCACAGCAAGCTTTCACACACCAACACATACGCGAGCTTGCCGGAGTTTTATTTAGACCAGCCGTTTACTTGTCGCGAGTGCGGGAAGAGAGAGATTTGGAAGGCCAAAGACCAGAAGTGGTATTACGAAGAGGCCAAGGGCCACGTTGATGCCAGAGCGGTTGAGTGTCATGATTGTCGCACCGCCAAAAAGTGAAAGATGACGATGATGCCGCCTAACCATACGCTGCAGCGAACCCGGCATGGCGTCGCAGTTTGCAATCGGCGCGTCTCGTGGGCCGGGTCGCTGAGCTTGGGTCGTTAGCCGGTTGTCCCAAGTGGCTGAATGACAACGGTGTGCACGCGGCGAAGGGGGCCGTTGCCAGCAGTTTTGACAGTATTGGGATGCCGGGCGGGACTACCCCGCCACCACGGCCCCGACACTCCGTCAGAACCCGCTAACCGGCCGGGAACCCTGCCTTTCACGCTCATAACACCAAAACG
>CAZRRO010000022.1:0-122963 GCA_964602595.1 uncultured Verrucomicrobiota bacterium
TCTGCCAGCAAACCACCCTGACCGAGCAGGTCCGGGCAGTGGCCGGGCAGTGGCGGTTCAACCTTGTATCACTCACCGAAATCCCCGAAAATACTCACGAATTGAGCGCAAAGGCGCATGGTTCCCACCCTTCACCCGCCACCATTGACGTCGAGCTTGGGTCGTTAGGCGGCAGCACACGCATGAAACGATTATGAACGCACTGCAAATTTTCTTCAGCGACTTCTGGCCATTCTTTCTGGGCGCGGTGTTTATCTTTCCGGTGTTGCAGTGGGGGAGACATGTTTCATTAGATGGAAATGCAGCAGTATTCGTCGGCCCGAGTTCGTTTCGAGAACTTTCTGCCTTTTCAAAGGATGAGCAGATACGTTTCCTCCATCAGGCTTGCCGGGAGGCGTTTCCTCGATGGCGCTTCTTTTTCCCAGTCTTGATTCACGCGACGATATTCTCTAGCAGCATTGCCTTGGGCCGGACGCTTCCGAAGGTCACCGCGCTTCCCGCTTCATTTTGGCTGAGCATGGCTATTACGATTCTGTTTGTTGCTTTGGGTTGTTGGCTTGCTGGGCGGTGGGAGGCACACCAAGTCAGGCCATTCCTGAGGACTCTTATCGAAAGGGCGCACCATGCCGCCTCCTGAGAAACTACCCGTGGAAGTCATTGGGCCGGAACGAGGGTGAGGCCGAGGGCGGCGGCGGAGTGCTGGAGGCGGGCGAGCTTCTTCCGTTTCTGCCGGGCCTCCGCCTGGGCGACGACTTCCGGGTTGAACGGCTCCCTGAACTTCAACACTTGCCACCGGATACGCGCCAACTTGTGCGCCATCGCCGGTAAACCTCGCCAAGTCAGTTCGGCGCCAACCTCTTTGGACTGCGGGGGCATGGCCCCGCATTTCCTTCGCCGCAATCAGTGAACTCGGCGCCAAATGTTCCCTACCGTTGAAGCGAAAGCGCCGTCGTGCCGGCGCAGTCCAAAACGGCGCCGCTTCCCGGGACGCCGTTTCTCCATCGTGGCCGGTGCGCCGCGCCGAGAATTGCGCCGGGCTTGCCAACGGCGCTGGCGGCGGTTGCAGTTGCCCAGCAGCCGACTGCGCCGGTGACCCGCACCGGATCCAGCCCAAGCCACTTCCCCTTCGCATGAGCACCCAACATCGCCTCTACACCACGCCCTTCGCGAGCGTCTATCCGCTCTATGTCGCCAAGGCGGAGCGGAAGGGCCGCACCCGCGCGGAAGTTGATGCCGTGATCTGCTGGCTGACGGGCCACGACGCGCCGGGGTTGGCGGAACAACTGGCGAAGCAAACGGACTTCGCAACGTTCTTCCGGGAGGCGCCCCGGATGAATCCCGCCCGGTCACTGATCAAGGGGGTGGTCTGTGGTGTCCGCGTGGAGACGGTCGAGGAACCGCTGATGCGGGAGATTCGCTACCTCGACAAACTGGTCGATGAATTGGCCAAGGGGAAAGCGCTGGAAAAGGTGCTTCGGGCCTGACCCGGCCGACGGGACCGGTATTTCGCGAACGGCGGGTGCTTTCGCCGGCCGTGGATTCCAGGTTGAGCGCTCGCCGGGCGCGAGCGCATGCTGCCGCCGTTCCACCGCCGCGCTGAACGCCATTCCCTCCATCGCATGAGCCGTCCCCGTTTTTCCCGCCCGTCGCCTTCCCAGCCCGGGCCAATGTCCCGTCGCCAATTCGGCCAATGCCTCGCCGTTGGTGCGGCTGCCCTTTCCGTTCCGGTCCTGCTGCGCGGCCAGAACCTCAACAGCCGCCTCGACGTCGTCGCGATCGGCGTGGGCGGACGGGGCGCGGGCAATCTGGCCGAGGTGGCGCGCACCGAAAACATCGTGGCCGTATGCGACGTGGCGGGCAGTTCGCTGGACGCCGCGCAGAGCCGGCATCCGGGCGCCCGGCGTTACGTCGATTTCCGCAAGCTCTACGACACGGAGAAACGCTTCGACGCCGTGATCGTGAGCACGTGCGAACACACCCACGCCTTTGCCACGCTGCCCGCCCTCCGACTGGGCAAGCACGTGTATTGCGAGAAGCCGTTGACCTACAACATCTGGGAAGCCCGCACGATCCGCGGGGCGGCGGCCCGGGCAAATGTCGCCACGCAAATGGGCACGCAGATCCACGCCGGTGACAACTACCGCCGGGTGGTCGAACTCATCCAGGGCAACGCCATCGGGCCCGTGAGCGAGGTTCACGTGTGGGTCGGACGCGCCTGGGGCCGCCAGTCGGCGGAGGCCGCCGCGCGCAATCACGACATCGTCACCGCGCAGGAACGCCCGGCCGGCACGTCGCCCGTGCCGGCAGGACTGGACTGGGATCTCTGGCTCGGACCGGCGCCGTTCCGGCCGTTCCACGAAGTCTATTATCCCGGACCGAAATGGTATCGCTGGTGGGACTTCGGCAACGGCACGATGAGCGACCTAGGTTCGCACTGGAACGACCTGCCCTTCTGGGCGCTGAAGCTCCAGGTGCCGTTGACCATTGAGCCCGGCGGCCCGCCGCCGCACCCGGAAATTGCCCCGGCCTCCATGCACGCCACCTACACCTACGGCGCGCGGGGCGAATTGCCGCCGGTCCGCCTGACGTGGCATCAGGGCGAGGACAAACCAGAGATTTGGACCCGCGGCGGCATCCCGCAATGGGACAGCGGGGTTCTCTTCATCGGCACGCAGGGCCGGATGCTGCTCGCCAGCTACGACAAACGCCTGCTGCTTCCCGAGAAGGAGTTTGCCGGGTTCAAGCCGCCCGAACCGTTCATCCCGAAGTCGCTCGGCCATCACGCCGAATGGATCCACGCCTGCAAGACGGGCGCGCCGACGACGTGCAATTTCGACTACGCCGGCTGGCTCACCGAGGCGAACCACCTCGGCAACGTCGCCTACCGGGTCGGCAAGAAACTGGAATGGGACTCGGCCAACCTGCGGGCCACCAATGCGCCCGAGGCCGCGCCGTTCATCCGGCGCGAATATCGGCCGGGGTGGAGCCTGAGCTGAGTCCGATGCCGGCTAACCGACCAGTTCCCGGACGGCGGGTAGTGCCCTGGGGTGCCGTGGCGGTTTGGCTCCTCGTTGGCTGCGCTACTGGTATCCAACCGCACGCGGTAGGCACCCCGGGCGTTCGCCGCCCGGAGCTGGTGTCGTGGTTCGGAACGACACCCGTTTTGGATGGCGTGATCGCTCCCGGCGAATGGTCGGACGCCACGGAATTTGGCGGTGTCCGCGATTGGGTGGCCGAGTTTTCACCGGTCACGGATGAGCGGGACCTCGCGTTGCGCGGCTGGGTGAAACACGACGCCGAGTGGCTTCACTTCGCCTTTGAGATCACGGACGACCGACTCTACGGGCTCGCCACCGAACGGTGGTTGCCGCGGGAGAATCCCCGGGCCCACGAACTGAGCCGGGAGGGATTCCCTTGGTTCGGTGACGAGCTGGAGCTCCTGCTGAATGGTTCCCACCGCTGGACCGGCGACGAGAGCGCCGAAGGCTGCGCGGCCTCATGGCAAATGGTCTGCAATCTCACCAAGTCGCGGCTCGGCGGAGTCGGGGTCGGCGGGCTGCTGGAGGGCGAACCGCGCAGCGAGCCGACGGCTTGGAACACTTACCGCGACTGGATCCAACGCGGCGTCCAGCGGGCGGTTGCCCGGCCGCAACCGGACGGTCGCGGATACGTCATCGAATGGTCGGTGCGGTTTGATCCCTGCGTGGAACTGGCTCCCGGGAAGCCCTATTCGCCCGCGACCGGAATGGCGGCCGTGGGCTTGAACATCGCGGTAGGCGACCTCGACCGCCCCGAGGACGGCGCCGGCAATTTCGGCCAATTCCGGCACGAGCAATGGTGGGCGGGGGCGCCCCACACCCGCACGCAGAAGAACAATTTCGGCACTCTGCGCCTGCAGGGAATGCAACGGAAGCCGTAACCGTTCAGCGAACTGCGGCGAGTGCCGCCGGAATCACGGAGCCGCGGGGCGCGCCGAGCCGGATATCCGCCGGCAGCCGGCATTGCTGCGGGTGCCGATGGCTCAGGTTGAGCAGCATCTGTGCGGCGATGATGTGGAAGCTTTGCGCCCACGCGAGCGGCGTGTTGTGCCCCATCTGGTCGCCCACGAACATTTCAGGGACGTAGCCCTCCGGGGTCATGACCGCCTCCAGCCGCGCGAAATAGCTGACGGCTTTCGCAAAGTAGGCCCGGCGTTCGTCCCAACTGAGCGGGAACGAGCTGCGATCCTGCCGGTAGCCGAAGCCGTGTTCGGCGAACTTGGCGTAACAGATCGCAAGCCAGGCGAAGCCCAGCGGCCACTGGGCCGTTTCGCCGTGGTGCGGGACCAAACCCTTGCCGCAGTAGACGTCGCCGGGATAACGGCAGACGCCGCGTTCGCCCACGAGATTGGCCTCAACCTGCTCGAGGATCTTCAGCTTGGTATCGTAGTCCACGATGCTGTAGGGCCAGATCAGGCTGAGCTGCGCCAAGTCGCACGGCCGGCTGGGGGATTCCCGGGGCAGCAGCCGCGCCAGGGCCGCCCGGCCATCGGCGATCATGCGTTCGCTCACCGGCACGTGGATGCCGATCTCGATCTTCTGGCGATACTTGTAATCGTAGTAGCCGCGGTCGTGCCACATCATCAGGCCGCCCAGCACCGCGCCGTAGCTGCTGACGTGTTCTTCCGGGCCTTCCTCCCACATTCCGAAATCCGGCTCAAACCCAAGGTTGTAGATGTAGTTCCGGATGTGGCTGATGAGCATGTAGTCCTCGCGGGTGAAGCGGAACCCGTAGCCCTTCCGGATCAGGTCGCCCATCTTATACATGAACAGCCCGAACACATCGAGCTGGTGATGTCCCCAGTCGTCGGTGATGGACTCGAGGGTGGTCGGATGCACCCGGGCCGGCATGAAATCGCCCCGCTGGTGGTGGACATCCGGCTTCACGATGGACGCCTGGATGATGCGCAGGTGGTAACGTTTGAAGATGTCGAGCACGAGCCTGAAGCTCTCAATCATCTTCTCGAAGCAGCCGAGGTATTCGTTGGCGTAGGTCGCGAACATGATGTCGCGGATCCAAAACACATTGTAGGCGTCACCCGAACCATCCTCGGCAGAATAGGGACTGGCCACGTAGCCGCCGTTGGGCCGGCGCTGCCGCTCCAGGTTCACGTAGGAAAGGCGGACGCGTTCTTCAAGGGACTGCTGGGCGAACATGTTCGTGGGAGTGGTGCGTTGGAGACAGCCGTTACGGCCCCTGAGGTGCCGGGTAGCCCGAGCCATGTCAGGCTCAAATTGCCGGCAGCCCATTAATTCCGCTCACCTTCAGCCCCGACTTAACCTCGGCGGAGTCGTTGGAACGCCAAGTGACGGGTGCGGCCACCGAAGACCTCAACAAATGCGGGACGGACCGTGGCGGCCGGGGCGGTGCGGTATTCGCCGCGGCCAAAGCCTGCGCCCCGCTAGTTTTCCCGTCGAAGCCGGCTGCCTCAATTCTCCGAAATTCGGCTGGCGCCGGCGTAGACATTGAATCGGCCTGCCCGCAGAAAGCCCACCAACGTCTGCCCGTTGGCCCGCGCGAATTCGACCGCAAGGCTGGACGGAGCCCCAACGGCGGCAATCACGGCGATGCCGCCGGCCAGAGCCTTCTGGAGGATCTCAAACGAGGTTCGCCCGCTGACCAGCAGGATCGAGCCCGCCAACGGAAGATGATCATCGAGCAGGGCGCGTCCCAGCAGCTTGTCCACGGCGTTGTGCCGGCCCACGTCCTCGCGTAGAGCCACCAATTCCCCGGCGGCAGTGAAGATCGCGGCGGCGTGAAGACCGCCCGTCCGGCTGAACGTCGCCTGCGCCGCCTCCATCCGTTCCGGCAACGCGGACAGCACCGCGGCGGAAACCTGGAACCGTTGCCGGACGCGGGGAAACTGTGACCGAATTGCCCGGATGCTGGCCTTGCCGCACAGGCCGCAACTGGAGGCGGCGAAGACGTGCCGCGTCAGCCGGGCGAAATCGACCGTGACCTCGGGCCGCAGGAACACCTGCATGACGTTGCCAGCCGGGTTGCGGGAATCCGCCCGCAGCTCCGCGATTTGGTCACTCCGTTGGATCAGGCCCTCGCTGACCAGGAAACCGGCGGCCAGTTCGTCATCGTGCCCGGGCGTCCGCATCACGACCGCAAGCGAACGGGTATCGACCCGCAATTCCAGCGGTTCTTCGCAGGCGATTTCGTCCCGGACCAACTTTGCCCCCTCGCCAGCCTGCCAGCGACGGATCCGCACCGGGCGGGCGCCGTCGCTACCGGCGGAACGGAGGGGCGCCATGGTTCGGCCTCAGGCGCACAGACCGGCGAGATAGCGTTCCGCCTCAATGGCCGCGGCGCAGCCCATGCCGGCCGCGGTGATTGCCTGGCGATACACCGAGTCGGCGCAGTCGCCCGCGACAAAGACGCCGGGAACGCTGGTCGCCGCCCCCTTGGAGAGCACGAAGTAGCCGGCGTCATCCAAGGCGAGCTGGCCCTTGAACAGCTGGCTGTTGGGAAAGTGGCCAATCGCCACGAAAAGCCCGGCGCACGGCAGCACGCTCTCGGCCCCGGTCTTGAGGTTCTTGAGCTTCACGCCGGTGACCTTGCCCGCCGCGACGTCGAGCACTTCCGTCACCACGCTGTCCCAGACGGGCTTGATCTTAGGGTTGGCCAGCGTGCGTTCGGCCATGATTTTCGACGCCCGCAGCGAGTCACGGCGGTGAACCAGGTAAACGGTTGAGGCAAAACGGGTCAGGTAGTTCGCCTCCTCGCACGCGGAGTCGCCGCCGCCCACCACCACGAGGGGCTGGTTCCGGAACATCGGCAAGGCGCCGTCGCAGGTGGCGCAATACGTCACGCCCTTCTTTTCCAGCTCGTGTTCGCCCGGGACGTCGAGGTGTTTGTGCCCGGCCCCGCTGGCGATGATCAGCGTCTTGGTCTCGATCGTTTCGCCGTCGACCACGAGCTTGATGGGCTGGCCGGACAGGTCGGCCGCCTCCACGGTGCTGCCGTAGCGGACTTGGGCGCCGAACTTCTCCGCCTGTTGCTGCATCCGCATCATCAACTCGGTGCCGTCGATGCCCTCCGGGAAGCCGGGGAAATTCTCCACGATGCTGGTCGTCGTCAGGAGGCCGCCGGGGGTTGAACCCGTGATCAGCAGGGGGTTCAGGTTCGCGCGGGCGGTGTAGATGGCCGCGGTAAGTCCGGCGCAGCCGGAGCCGATGATGACGACGTTCTCCATAAAGTGGCGGGGACCGTAAAGGCGGACTCCCCGGCGGGCAAGGCACGGGCCGCAATGACGCAGCCGACGCCCGCTAGAAGTTGAGCCACCGATCCAGCGGCCGTGGCCGACGGACCGGACTAACTACGGCGACGGCCAGGCGTTCCGGCCGGAAGAATGCCCGCGCCACTTCCTTGAGTTCGGGAAGTTTCACCGCGGCGATCCGCGCCCGGGATTCAGCGGGATCGGTCAGGCGGCCATAGGCAAGCCATTGCTCCCCGAGCGCCATCATGTGGCTTTCGGTGTTCTCGAGCTGCAGGTCCATCTGGCCCAGCAGGTAGTCCCGCGCCCGTTCAAATTCCGCCTTGCCCGGCGCGCGGCGGGTGAGGCGAACAAGCTCCGCCACCACCAGCCGGATGGTCTTTTCGAGTTCGCCCGCATCCAGGCCCGCTGAAATCACGACGTCGCCGCAGTCGCCCCAGAACGAAAGCGAGCTGTGGATGTTGTAGGTCAGCCCGTGTTCCTCGCGCACCACCTGGAACAGCCGGGAACTCATGTTCTCACCCAACACGACGTTGAGGAGGCGCAGGGCGAAACGGCGCGGGTCATGCCGGGAACAGGTGCGGAAGCCGAGGCCCACGTTCGCCTGCTCGACCGCCTTGGCGTGCAGCCTGACCGCGGCTTTGCCGGAACGTTCCGCCGGGGGCGCCGACACCGGACGTTGCCCGTGGCGAAATTGCCGCGATCGGCGCCGGACGAACTCCACGAGTTCCCCGTGGTCCAGATTCCCGGCAGCCGCCACCACGGTGGACTCGGTCACGTAATGACTCGCGAGATAGTCCACGAAATGATCCCGCCGGAGCCGCGCCAAGGTCTTTTCGGTGCCGATCACCGCCCGCCCCAGCGGATGGCCGGGAAACTGGGCGGCGTTCAGCAGGTCATGCATCAGCTCGGCCGGTTGGTCCCGATACATGGCCATTTCCTCCAGGATGACGTCCCGCTCGCGCCGGATCTCCTGCGGCGCGAGCTTGGATTCGAGGAACATGTCCAGCAGCACATCCACCAAGTCACCGAGCCGGCTGGCCTGTGCCCGGGCGTAGAAACAGGTATGCTCCTCATCGGTGAAGGCATTGAGGTAACCGCCGATGCCTTCGACCGCCTGCGAAATCTGGGCCGCCGTGCGCCGTTGGGTGCCCTTGAACAACAGGTGTTCGATGAAATGGGAAATACCCCCCAATTCCTCGGGTTCGTGCCGCCCGCCGACCCCAACCCAAACACCCACCGAGACGCTTGCCATGTGTGGCATGTGCGCCGAGACAACGGTCAACCCCTGTTCCAGACGGGTAACAGAATACACAGGCGGGCGGGGTTCAGCGGAACGCGGCGGGCACCTCGGGCACCCCGACGCTGCGACGATACTCCAGGATCCACTCGATCGCCTCCTTGGGATCGTCGGTGAGCCGCATCAGGTCCACGTCGCCGGGCGAGATCATTTTGCCCGCTTCCAGCGTGTGCCGAGACCAGTCGAGCAATCCCTGCCAGTGAGCTTTGCCAAAAAGGATGATCGGAACCGCCGGAATCCGCTGTGTCTGCACCAGCGTCACCACTTCGAACAGCTCGTCCAGCGTGCCGAAACCGCCGGGCATGAACACGAAGCCGAAGCTGTATTTCACCAGGCAGACCTTGCGGGTGAAGAAGTAGTGGAAATCCACGCTGACGTTCGCGTAGCGGTTCCCTTTCTGCTCAAAGGGCAATTCAATGTTCAGGCCCACGCTGGGCGGTCCCTTGACCTTGGCGGCACCCCGGTTGGCGGCCTCCATCATGCCGGGCCCACCGCCGGTCACGACGGCGATCCCCTGCTTCGCCAGGCCCTCGGCGAGCGCGGTCGCCTGCTTATAGCCGGCATCCTCGGGCCGCGTTCGGGCGCTCCCGAAAATGGTCACCGCCGGGCCGAGGCGCGACAGCGTGTCAAACGCGTCGACAAACTCGGCCATGATCTTGAAGACACGCCAGGGATCTTCACTGCGGCGCTCATGCGGGGTTTCGGTCACGGCCGGCGAAGGTAGGAACCGGGGCGGCACACGCAAGCCGCCGTGTCGGCGGCGGCCACCCGGGCAAAAAAGAACCGCCGGTCCCGACTCCCAGCAGAACCGGCGGTTCAACCCAGAACCAACCAACAGGGCCGGCGCAAACGGGCGCCGGCGTTGAACGCCACCGCAGGCCGGATGCCAGCCTCGGGACTGCGAACGGGGACCTACTGGGGCGAGGAAATGGCGTTGGTCCGCCAGCGTTCGTTTACTGCCCAGAGATTGATCGGCGCGAGCGACTTCCCGTGCTTGAGGAACCGCGTGCTGCCGTCGGTGAAGGCATAATTGGAGCCGCCTCCCTTGCCGCCCGCCGCCACCCGGGTCGTCGAATTGTGGGTGCTGTGGTTCAGCACCTCGATGTCGTTGCCCAGCTTGCCTTCGAGGAAATCCATGAAGAAGTGCCCGATGGGATACAGCTTTTCCCCGAACAGGATCGTCTCCGACGGTTCGCGGATGACCGATTCCTTGATGGTTCGGCCCACAATGGAACTCATGCTGAACGCATCGCCCATCTCGGCGGCGAACTGGTCATTCCAGCCATTGATGATGTAACTGCGCGGCGCGGAGTCGGCGAGGTGGTTGGTGTTGGCCTCCGCCGAGGCGGGGCGATTCTTGCCGTCCGGTCCCATGTCGCTGGGGCATGTCAGGAGTTTCACGGACCGGTAGATCGGCAACAGGCGGTCGCACCAACGGTTCGTGGCCGAGCGGTCCGGGAATTCGCCGCCGTTGTCGCCGGCATACATGGTGGTGGAGATGCCCAACTGCCGGAGCTGGTTGACGCACGAAATGCGCTTCGCGGCTTCCTTCGCCCGGCCGAGCGAGGGCAGGAGCATGCCGGCCAGGATGGCGATGATGGCAATCACTACCAGCAGTTCAATCAGGGTGAACCCAAGCCGGTTTCGGGTTCCGTTGCGGGCAACGTTCTGGGGAATAGGCGCCATGTTGATCTTCGTTTGCGGGTGAAACTCCGGGAGAAACCGCCGCCGGCCGCCGCCGGGACAACTTTGGTCGAATCTTCCCAAGTTCCTTTCGTCGCAGACCGACTGACATGACGAAACAAACCTGGACGATGCTGATTGTCGCATTGGCGCTCGGGGCTCTGTATCTGCTGCGGTTCACCGACTTGGGCCGCGCGCAGCAAATTCAAATCAATGTCGTGGAACGCCCGTTCATGCCCAATCCGGGCCCCGCTGACGTGCTACCGCTCGTCTTCGGACTCGACCGGGACTGCCGGCTCACCGCGCTCCGGATCACGCCGCTCACCGAAATCTCCAACGCCCGGCCCAAGGTGGCCTGGGTGCTCGAAAGCAAGGGCGGTTCGGAACCGGTCCGAGGCTTCACCTTCGGCGACGAAATCGCGGGCATGAAATCCCCGGCTGGGGCCCCGACGCCCTTGGTCGGCGGCGTGCCCTATCGGCTCGAAGTGGAAGCCGGCCGGGCCAAAGGTCAGACCAATTTCACGCCGCACCTCGCCCTTCAACCGGGCGCGGAATGAACTGCCCGCCGCCCGAAAACTCCCCGTTGCCGGCCCCCGAAAGATTTGTGAGCGTCGGCGCATGCCGGGCCGAACCTGCTCCGGCGCCGACGATGTCAATCCAACGCCTCCCGCCCATGAATCGAATCCTCCTCACCTTGGCAGCCACGTTGAGTGCCCTGTCCCTCTCCGCCCAGGCTCCTACCCCTCCCGCATCCCCCGCCCCGGCGCCACTTCAGCCCATTGCGCCGCCCCCTTCCGTGGCCCCCGTGACGCCGCCCCCTGCTGCGGAAACGACCCCGCCCACCGAGGCCCCGAAGAAGCCCGCCAAAAAGAAACCGGCGTCGAACACCCTGCCCTTCCGCGGCAAGGTCGAGTCGGTCGATGCCAAGGCGATGACCATCACCCTCGCCGGCAAGGAGAAGCAGCGCGTCTTCAACGTGACCTCCAAGACCCGGCTCGAAAAGGACGGCAAACCCGCCACGTTCGGCGACATCAAGGCCGGCGACGACGCCCGCGGCTCCTACGCCAAGGGCAAGGACGGTGACAACCTGATCCGGGCGGCTTTTGGTCCCGCCCCTGCTCCGTCCGAGAAGAAGCCGAAGCAACCGAAGCAGCCGGCCAAGGTCGAGCCCGGTGTAACGGAGCCGAAGTAAGGACTTGCCAGTTTATCGGCGGCGGACGGATCCGGTTCGTCCGCCGCCCTTCTTTTCAACCGTTCCCGCCGCTGCCCCTCGTTCGCTATCCCGCCGTGAAGCTTTTCCCCGCCAAGCCCTTCGTGCTCGCCCTGTTCAGCCTGCTGGCGATCAACCCGGCAACCGCGTTGACGGTCACCACGAACCGGGCGTTTTCCGTCCAGCCCGGCGGCCACCTGGTGATCGACGCCGACCGCGGTTCGATCCGGGTGCTGACCGCGGCCACGAACTCCGTTTCCATCACCGTGGAGCGTGAGGTCAATCGCACCACCGACGAGAAGGCGCGGGAAGTCCTCGCCTCCCATGCCGTTGATTTCCGCCAGGAAGGCGAGGTGATCACCGTGAAGGCGCGGCTGCCCAAGAGTGACTCCATTTGGAGCCGCAAGGCGGCCGGCCTGACGGTGAAATACACTGTCAGCGTGCCGAAGACGTATGACCTCACCCTGACCACGGCCGGTGGTTCGGTGGACGTGGGCGACATCGCAGGGCGGCTCAAGCTGGAAACCGCCGGCGGGTCCATCCACGTCGCCGCCCTCGATGGTTCGGTGAAGGCGGAAACCGCGGGCGGCGGCATCACGGTCGCTTCGGCCACCGGCGCTGTGAACGCGGATTCGGCCGGCGGTTCGATCAAGTTGGGCACGATGAAAGCCGCGGTCCACGCCAACACCGCCGGTGGCTCGGTCCGCGTGGAGGCTTCGGCCGGCCCCGTCATGGCCAACACCAGCGGCGGCAGCATCGTCATCAACCAGGCGTCGGGTCCGATCCAGGCCGACACGGCGGGCGGCTCCATCACGGCCCGGTTCGTCGCGACCCCGCAAGGTGACAGCAAACTGGAGTGCACCGGCGGCGGGATCACCGTCTATCTGGCAGATGCCCTGGGCTTCGCCGTGGATGCCGAAAGCACCGGCGGCGGCGTGCGCTCCGAACTGCCCGTTGAGTCCGCCCAGAAGACCTCTCGAACCTCCCTTCAGGGCCAACTCAACGGCGGCGGTCCGGTCCTGCGGCTGCGCTCGGTTGGAGGCGGGATTTCGCTGCGGCGCCTGACTGCCAAGGGCGAGTGACCACGCTGCTCAGGCGCTGCGCCGCTGCCACTCCACCTTGGGCGGCTCCGGCAGTCCTTGGACCCGGAAGGCGGTCCGGAAGTGCATCTTGGCCACCTTGGGCAGCAGCGCCGCGCCGTGCTTCGCCACAAACGCCTTGCCGGCCGTCTCCACTGCCGCCGAAGCGCCCTTGGGGAGCGGCGAATGGAATTCGGTTTCCAGGCGCTTGAGGCGCCGCACAAATTCGTCCCGAGCCAGAATCGACGCGGCGGCCACCGCGAGGTCGGCTTCCGCGCGGTGTCGCTGCACCAGCTCGATGCTGCGGCCCAATTCCATCAGCGCCTTCGCCACCGTGGATTTGTCCTGGGCAAACTGATCGCTGATGGCGCGCACCGGCGGCGGATCCATCCGCTCGCGTTGCAGCATCAGGTTCTCGATGACCCGCGCGTGCCCCCAGGCCAGCACGCGGTTCACCGACCCCGTGGTCTTGTGCATCCGGTTGTAGGCCTCGCAGCCGATCGGCACGACCGAATACACGCAGCCCGGCGTCTCCCGGATCACCTCCGCGATCTTGGCCATCTGGGCATCGCTGGTGATGCTCTTGGAATCCCGCACGCCCTTGTCCTTCCAGGCCGCGATTACGTGGGCGTTGACATAGACCCCCGCGACGCACAGCGGACCGAAAAAGTCGCCCTTGCCCGATTCGTCCACGCCGATCCGGGCATCCAGCAAGGCCGGGTTGAGGACTTCCTCGTAACCGACTTTGGCTTCGCCGAGGACTTCGGGTTCGAGGACAAATTCGACGAATTCCTTGGTGCCCTTGCCTTGCACCACCAGCTTACCCGACTCGTAGAAGGTCAGGTTGAAGTCCGGCTTGGCCCCGCTGAAACGGGCATACGGCACGTCCCGCAGCTCGAAGCTGCCGTCGCGCACGATCCGTTCCAGCGTGTCCGCCTGCGCCGGCGTCAGCTTGGTGGTGAACATGGTCAAAGCGGCCGCACGGTCCGAATTCCGCCGGCAAAGTTCAAGGAGGCAGCATATCCGCATCGACGCTGAACGGAATGGCCCGACGCAACCATGCTCAAGGATCTGCCGGTAGCCCTCCCAATTCACGAGGCTCAGTCGCGCCCGATCCAATGTCGGCGCACGCGTGCGTTGAACTTTTGCCGGCGCCTATTGAGCATTGGCCCGTGCCGCGTCCGAAGTCTCCCGCAAGTCCCAGCTCCGATTCTGTCGTGGACGCCCTGTTGCCGTGGTTTGCCGCCCACGCCCGCGACCTGCCGTGGCGCCGCACGCTGGACCCCTATGCGATCTGGATCTCGGAGATCATGCTCCAGCAGACCCAGGTGAAGACCGTGATCCCCTACTGGGAACGCTGGCTGAAACGCCTGCCCACCGTCGCGGCCCTGGCCGCCGCTCCCGAGGCGGACGTGCTCAAGCTCTGGGAAGGGCTTGGCTACTACACCCGCGCCCGCAACCTCCGTCGCGCGGCCCAGGCCATCGTGAAAAACCACGGCGGCCAGTTTCCCCGGAACTTCGCCGACGTGATCGCGCTGCCCGGCATCGGCCGCTACACCGCCGGCGCCATTGCCAGCATCGCCTACAACGAACCCGCACCAATTCTCGACGGCAATGTCATCCGGGTGCTCACGCGCTTGGGTGCCCTGCGGGGTGACCCGAAGGAAAAACAGCTCAATGCCCGGCTGTGGGAACTCGCCGAGGAATTCGTCGCCACCGCCGCGAAGCGAACCAACGTCAATCCGCCCGTTCCCCATTCCGCGGGCCCCTGCTCCGCCTTGAATCAGGCGCTGATGGAATTGGGCGCCACCGTGTGCACTCCGCGGGCACCCACCTGCCTCGTTTGCCCGCTCGCCGCACTGTGCGTTGCCGGCCGACTGGGCCAGGCGGAGGCATTCCCGGAATCCAAAGCCCGCGCAGGAATCACCGGACTGCGTTTTGTCGTCGCGGTGCTAGAGCGGCAGGGCCGCTTCCTGGCCCGCCAACGCCCGGCCGGCGCGGTCAACGGCGGGCTCTGGGAATTCCCCAACCTCGAACTGCCCCCGGACGCGGTCGCCCGCGAAATCGCGGGGGATTGGCTAAGCCTTCCCGCCGGTTCGCTTGTCGCGCTCAAGGGTGTGAAACACAGCATCACCCGGTATCGCATCTCGTTGGAAGTGTTTCGGGCGGAAGCCGGGCGCCGGGCGCTACCGGTTGAAGCGGGCGCCGCCTGGAGAACTCCCGCCGAACTCGACCAACTCGCCTTCACGAGCGCGCACCGGCGAATCCTCAGGCAACTGCTGTAGCCGTTGGTCCCGCCGACGCCTACCTCCGCAAGGCGCGTCCCGGGCGGGCGCCGGTGTGGCCATCGTTTTCAACCACCACCGCGCCGTTGACCAGCACCGCCCGGAAGCCCGTCGCGTATTGGTGCGGCTCGGTGAAGGTTGCCCGGTCCTGGACCTTCTCGGGGTCGAACACCACGAGGTCAGCCCAAGCGCCTTCGCGGATCAGACCGCGGTCCTTCAGCCGGAAGGTCGCGGCCGGCAGCGAGGTCATCTTGCGGACGGCGTCCTCCAGTCGCAGCAACCCCTGGTCGCGCACGTAGCGGGCCAGCACACGGGCGTTGTTGCCGTAGCCGCGCGGATGCGGCACGCCCTTGCCAAATTCCCGCACTCCGGAGTCGGATGCGAACATCGTATTCGGCTGGACCGCGAAGGCCCGCAAGTCGTCCTCGTTCATGCCGTGGAAGACGCCGCTGCCGCCGCCGCGGGACTGAAGTTCCAGGATTAGCTCGATCTGGTTGTCGAGCGTGTCCGCGCCGCGCCGCCGTTTCGCCGCCTCGGCAATGTTCAGGCCATTCAACGCGCGGTCTGGCGGGTAGTCGGCGATGACGGCGTAGCGGTAGTCGCCGCGTTTGCCGGCGGCGATCCGTTCCTTCATGGCAACAATCATCGCCGCCTTCTGCGCCGGATCGGCGAGGCGTTCGCGGAACTTTCCGCCCTCACGGAATTCCTCCGGCACGAGCTGGCTTAGGCCGGTGCTGGAGGCGGTGTAGGCGTATTGATCTTGCGTCACGTCGAGGCCTAGGCGCCGCGCTTCCGCGAGGGCGGCGAGCACCTCGTTGGTGCGGCCCCAGGAGACGTTGCCGCTCAGCTTGAGGTGCGACACCTGCACCCGCAGGCCGCCCTCGCGGCCGATGCGGAAGGCTTCCTGCAAGGCGGTGAGGATCTCCCGCCCTTCGTCGCGCATGTGGGAGGCGTAGATGCCATCGAAGCGGCCGACCACCTTGGCCAGTTCGACGAGTTCCTCCGTCGGCGTGAAGGTGCCCGGGAGGTAGATGAGCCCGGTCGAAAGCCCGACCGCCCCGGCACGCATCCCCTGCTCCACCAGCGCCTTCATCCGGTCCAGTTCCTCGGCCGTCGCGGGGCGGCGAAACGAGCCGCCCATCACCTGCGACCTCACCGAGCCCTGTCCCAACAGCACGGCGACGTTGACCGCCACGTTGGTCGCCTCGACTTGGCGGAAGAACGCCGCGACGTCGGTCGCCGAGGAACCGCAATTGCCCACGACCACCGTGGTCACGCCCATGCGGACGAAGTTCTCGGCCAGCGGCAGTTCCGCCGCCTCGTCGGCGTGGGTGTGGACGTCGATGAATCCCGGCGCGACCAGCAATCCCGTGGCGTCGATCACCCGCCCCGCGTCGCCGACCGGCCGACCCAGCGCCACGATCCGGCCGTCCTTCACGGCGACGTCGGCGAACTGCGCGGGATTCCCGGCGCCGTCGAGAACGCGCCCGCCGCGGATCAGCACATCGAAGTTGGCGGCCCAGATGCGGCCGGCCAGGAAGCAACCGGCGAGGCAAACAAGCAGACGATTCCAGCGGGTGTTCGTCATGGGATCAGTGACTTGCTAGTCCGCCAAATACGCATCCAGCCATCGATTGGCGCCGTCGATGTCCGTGAACACGCCGTCGAGCTGCGCCTCGAACGCCGCCGTGAGGATCGCCTTGAACACCGGGCCGGCTTCCAAGCCGCGTTCCAGCAAGTGCCGGCCGAGGAGGATCGGCTTCGGCGCCTCGGCCTGAAGCTGAAGTTCCTTCGCCAGCGTCAGCATCGGTTCCAGGCCGTCGGGCCAGCCTTTCTTGAGCGGCGGCCGGCCGGAGGAATCGGCGATCAGCACGAAGGCGAGTTCCTCGATCGTCGCCGGCGCCAGCCGGTTGGCGAGGCGGCGCACCGAACGCGGAGTCTGTTCCTGCAAATGCGCCAGATGGTTCGCCACCAGCGGCGGGACGCGGGCCAGCAGCGAATGCGATGCCCCGATACGGTGCAGGAAAACCTCCGCGAT
Organism: uncultured Verrucomicrobiota bacterium; assembly: GCA_964602595.1. Taxonomy (GTDB): domain Bacteria; phylum Verrucomicrobiota; class Verrucomicrobiia; order Limisphaerales; family UBA9464; genus CAIWAH01. Next base: position 16,857 of record CAZRRO010000022.1, read on the forward strand.
GGGCGCCCCGGCCGGCTCGTGGCCCGGCGACACGATGCGCATCTGGCCGTGCTTCTCGGTCGCGAAGGTGCACTGCGGCTTCGCGAAGTCGTGCGCCAGCACCGCGAACATCACGGCGATGCGGGTTTCCTCCTCGAGCGCCCGCCATTCGGGCAGCTCGGCCAGCGCGTCGCAGCAATGCAGCGTGTGTGTCCACACGTCGCCTTCCGGATGCCACTCCGGGTCCTGCGGCACGCCGACGAGCGCGCTGACCTCCGAGAAGTGCGCCAGCCAGCCGACTTGACGGAGAAAATTGAGCCCGGCGCTCGGCAGCACCGACTTCGCCGCCCACTTGAGCCATTCCTCGCGCACCCGCTCCACCGGCAGCTCGCGGTAGGTGTCGGCGATGCTCCGGCACAGCTCGATCGTCTCGGGCACCGCGGTCAGCCGGAAGCGGGACGCGAACTGCATGCCGCGCAACACGCGCAGCGGATCTTCCGGGAAGGCGTCGCTCGTGTGGCGGAGCACGCGGTTCCGGAGGTCCTCCTGGCCGCGATTGAAGTCCAGCAGCACGTTCCGGCGCGGGTCCCACATCAACGCGTTGATCGTGAAGTCGCGCCGGGCCGACGCCTCCTCCGGCGAGAGGTCCGGGTCGCACTGGACCTGGAATCCGCGGTGTCCCGGGGCGACCTTCGAGTCGCGGCGTGGCAGGCTGAAATCGTAGGTCTCGCCCGGCGCCACGGTGAGCTTCACCACGCCGAAGGAGCGGCCCACGACATCAGTCCGGCCCCAGCGAGACAGCACGCCGTTGAGGCGTTCGTAACCGAGGCCAAAGATCTCGACGTCAAAGTCCTTCACCGGCACCTGGAGGAGCCAGTCGCGCACGCAGCCGCCCACGAGGAAGGCGCCCTGAAATTCGGGCGTTTCCCGGAGAATCCGCAGCAAGGTTGGAGGCAGGCTTTCGTTCATTGAAAATGTGTCCCGGAGTTCAACCGCCCCGGACGGCGTCGCGCAATCCCGCTTCGGGACCGAGGCGCATGTCGGTCAATCCCGGGAAAAAAGTCCGGCCTATATAACCGCGCGCCCAGGCGAGCACCACGCCGGCGCTCACGAGGTCGGGCACGCAGAAAATGATCCGCGGCACCAAGAGCACGGCCAATGCCTTGCCCAGGGCCGCCATCGGACTGCCCGAATTCAGCCCGAAACGCACGCTCAGCCAGCCCAGCACCACCAGGTCGAGGACCAGCGAGCTCACCACCATGGCGGGCAAAACCAAGTTACCCGCGGCGGCCAGCACCAAGCCATTGGCGCTGGGATGGTCGACGATCCCACCGACAATCCCGGTCAACGCGTAAGCGATCACTAGGACAATCAGCGGAGCCTGGACCAACGACCGGGCCGATGCCCAGCCCCCGCCGATGAGCTGCATTTCCCGCAGCGGGGTGGTCAGCAGGAGTTCCCCCACGCCGTGTCGCAAGCCGTGGAAGAAAACGCAGCAGCGCCAGGCGAATACGCCCTTGAGCAACAGGAACGCCGGCGAGAACCACGTAGAACCCCAAACCGGGAACGTCCGGCCAAAATTCCCCGTCAGGACCCAGCCGGCGGCTGTCGCCAGCGAGACGCCGGCGATCGTCCAGACCAGCAACCGCTCGCGCCGAGTGGGCCGGGCTAGCCGGGCCACGGGATTGAGCTCGTCCGCCAACGGCCGCCATTCCCGCCGCGCTCGGGGCGCCAGTTCGGTGGTCTCCGCGGGTTGATCTTGCCACGCCCGCGGCAGCCACCACGCCGCCACTGCCAGACACACCCACCCCACCCCATGCGACACGACCAAGGCTTGCCAGTAACGATCCGGTCGCATGGTAAAGTAACCGTGGTCGGCATGGCTGAACGCCTCCACCGGACTCACCGCCCACAGCCAATCAAGCGACGGAAACAGGCTCGCCTGCCGAACCGCGCTGGCCAGCCAAGGCCAACCGACCGTCAGCAACAGCAGCGCCATTCCGCCATAGACCAGACTGCGCCCGCTTTCCCGGGTGGACACACTGGCCAGCAGGCCCACGCAGACGGACACCCAAAGCAAATTCACCAGGGCAAACGTGTGCCGCCAGAATTCGCCGGCCGTCACGCCGCCCAGGATCATGCCCACGGCCATGACCGGAAACACCGCCAGCAACGCCGTTGCCGCCGCCGCGCTGGCGGCCACCAGCTTGCCCAACAGCACGTCGGCTCCCGTCAGGTCCGTGAGGAACAGCAGGCCCAGCGTGCCTTCGCGCCGTTCCGCGGCGATGGCGTTGGACGTCAGGATCAGGCCCGCGACGGCGCTGACGAACGCCGCGAGGTAGGCGAGGAAATGGAATACCGGCGCCCCAGCCCCGCTGCCCGAGCCGTTGCCCAGCAGGCCCAGGAAACCGACCAGCACCGCGAGGATGCCGGCCGCCCCCCGGACGCGGAACGTGACCCGCCGCCGCGAGGCGGCGAGCAGCTCACGCTGGGCGACCGGAAGAAACGTCATGGGGGAAAAGCCTACCGCGGCCGAAATCAGGAAGCACGCTTCACCGCGCAGGAATCTGGCCGGGCATTGGGTGCCCCGGGAACCATACCCAAGTTCGCACATTTTTCCCGTAATCGGCCCGCGGTTTCCCGGTGGTAGTGGCTGAAGCGGCTTCCCAGCGCAGGGAGGCCGCTCCTCGGAACCGCACCATGTTTTTGCCGAAGCCTTCAATTCGACACTGGAAATCGTCCTTGTCCGTCCTCTTCGCCCTCGTCGCGGCGGCCCCCCTCCGGGTGGCCGCCGACTCGCCGGTCGAAGGATTCTTCCGGGAGGTCGCCGGCACGGTGCGGTTCACGAACGCGAATCCCGACGTGCTCGGGCGCCTGGACGCCCCGGGCAACGAAGGCATGAGCACGGTGACGGTCCGGGCGACGAGCCTCGCACCCAACGCGGGCCTGAGCGCCCAAGTCAGCCCGCCGGCAACGGACCGACTCGCCAATCCCTACCAGCTTTCCGTCCAGGCGGGCACGAACGCGGCCACGGCGATCGCGTATTCGGTCCAAGGCGTCATCGGGCTGAAGGACGGCCGCGAGCTGTTCTACACCCGCACGGTCGAAACCCCGCCGCTGCTCGGCGAGGCGGCGCCGGTGGCGCTGGATCTGCCCGAATGCGTGGGCCTGGTCCGGCTCCAGTTCGTGGATGCCGACGGCAACCCGCTCACCGTGGAAGGCGGCAGCGGCACGGTCTCGGCCGGCGGAGAACTGCGCGGCCAGATCTTCAGCCTGGCGGCGGGACTCACGGAGAGTTTCCACGTCGTGCCGGCGGACGTGGAATTCAACATCGCGCTCCAGCTCCAGCGCGGGACCGACCCGTATCTGGACCAGATCACGCATCCCTTCAGCCTCGTGACCAACGTGCCGTGCGACACCGTGGTGACGGTGCCAGTGGTGCTGCGCGACACGACCCGGCTGGGCCGAATCGTGGGGAAGATGGCATTTGTGGGTGCGTTGGTGCCGCGGACCGGCCCGTCCTCATTGAACGGATACAAGGGTCGTCCCATCATGGTTGCCACCGGACCGGCGGGCACCCGTCGGCTTCACTTGGCGGAGGCGCCCGATGGCCTCCCGCCCGGCATCACATGGTTCACCTTGGAGAATCTGCTGCCGTCGGACGCGGTGGAACCACCGCAACCTTGGCGCTTGCAGGCGGAATACCATCTCGGCTCCGGCCGGAGCTTCGTCTGGTTTATGTCGCCCGCGCTGGGTGAGGGGCAGAATCCCGGTATTAACGTAGTTGCGGGTGAAACGGTCACCAACCGGTTCCAGTTCGAATTCCAAGGCACGCGCATCTGGGGTGACATCCGGCTCGCCGGACCGCCGGACACTACGGCGTCGCGCTCGGCGCTGAACGGCATCGTGCGGCCGGACGACTACGGCGTGGATGCCCAGGGCGTGCCGCTGCACGTCGGCGAATACGGCATGATCGGCTCGCACCTCATCGCCCGCGGCCTGGACGAAAAGGTTCCCGGCGCGGAGTTCACCGGGGCCGGCGGGCGTTCGGCCGGCAATTTCGCGGGCGACTACGACGGGGCGTCCGGCGAATTCCGGGGCCGCTACGAACTCCTGCTCAGTTCGTTCTATGGTGAGGCCCCCTCGGAAAAGACCGTGTGGCAGCGCGATGGGTTCGCCCTCACGATTTCGACCGCGACCAACGCCCTCACGCCTTACGTCAACCAGGTGTTGGCGATCACCGAGACGGATGCGCCGCGGCTCATCATCGGAGCCGGCCTCAACGCCACGAACGATCTGACTCTCGGCTTCAGCGAGGTGTGCCTGCGCTTCCGCACTCCCGGACGCCGCTTCCACAGCCCCACGGTGGTCCAGGCGCCGGGCACGTTTTCCGGGGTGGACTTCGAGGGACGTTCCCGGAACTACGCGGTGAACATCGAGGCCGCCTCGGGCCTGCCCGCCGGCGTGACGGACGCGGCCGACACGGGCGTGCTCACGCTGGTGCTGCCGCAGGGCCAGTATCGGCTGCGCCCCTCGCTGAACGTGCTCAACGACGACGGCACCGAGAGCCAGACCCAGTTGGAGGAGATCACGCTCGACGTGCCGGCGCGGCAACGCATCTGCGTGGAAGGCTGCCTGCGCCTGACCGTGAGCATCCCCGCCTGTGCCGGCAGCGCGGTGCCCATCACCGGTTCGGTGCTCACCTGCGGGCAGCGGGTGAAGACGGTCACGGTTCAGGTGGACGATGGGCCGCACGTCGTGGTGTGCGACGCCTGCGGCGCAGAGCCGGCGCTGGATTTCACGGTGCCCGTTTCACCCGGCCCGCACCTCCTCACGGTGACGGCCACGGACGAGGACGGCGCGGTGAGTTCGGTCAGCGGTCTGGTGGGCGCGGACACGGAGGCGCCCGTGATCACCTGCCCGGACGCGGTCACCGTGCCCGCCGACGCGCCGTGCGGCACGCCCGTCCATTTCACGCTGCCGGTGCGCGACAACTGCGACCCGAACGTGACCGTGGTCTGCACGCCGCCCTCCGGCACCGCCTTTCCCGTCGGCACCACCGAAGTGGTTGGCGTGGCCACGGACGCCGCGGGCAACCGCACGGAGTGCCGCTTCACCGTGACCGTGCTGGCGCCGGAGGGCGAACCGACCATCAGGGGGATGTCCGGCTGGATTGGCGAGAGGTATGAAACCGGTCTGGTGGGCACCAATTTTCTCCGCGGCGACGAAGTATGGTTCGGCGAAACGCGGGTGCCCGAGGTCCGCTGGGTGGCGCCCACGGAACTGCGCTTTGAGATGCCCGATCTGGATTTCGGCACCCACGATGTGACGGTGCGCCGCTGCGGGCAAATCGTCGCCAGCAAGTCGGGCGTCGTGCGAGTCTCAGGCATTGCCAGCCTCACCTCTTGCACGCCCGGTTTTGTGCCGACCATTGGCAATGCCTTGGTCACGGTGAGGGGCTTTCACTTCCGGGAAGGAATCGGCATCCCGCCTGTGCGATTGCGGGTGAGCATCCCAACACCTCCAGGTCAACCGGATGCGAACATCCTGCGCCCGGTTCAGGTTTCCGCCGACGGCACGACCTTGACCGCGGTGGTGCCGCCGTTGCCGCCCGGGGAACTGCCCGGTCCACGGAACATCACGTTGGAAACCATGCAGGGCTTCGTCTATCAGACATTGGTCGGCGCCCTGACCTATGTGGCCGACGGCTCAGCCACGGATCCCCAGTTCACCTCGCTGCGGAAGTTCCAAAGCACCTCGACCGTGCCCGCGACGGTGCGGATGCGGGACGGGTTTCCGGCGCATCTTCAGGGCCGCATCACCGTGGTCGGGGACACGCCGCTGGCCCAGGCCCGCAGCTTCACCCGGGAGTTCCGCCACCTGCTACGGGTGAGCGATCCGGACCAGGAACTCCAGCCCCGTCGTCTGGAGACCGGCGTGCTGTCGCAGGTCACCCTGGCGCAAACGCACCTGGGCGTCCCCGTGTTCGGCGCGGAAGTCGCCGTGCAACTGGCCGACGGCGAGGCGTTGAATGTGCAGGGCTTCCTGCTGCCGTCGGACGAACTGGCCGCCCGCCTGCCTGACGTCACGCCCACGCTCACGGCCGAGCAGGCTGAAGCCGTCGTGAAGGCGGCCCGGGCGCCGCTGCCCTCGGTGCAACTCTTCCGCGACAGCACTCTTACGATCTACGACCGGTGCGTGCTCGCCGAGGGCACGCCAATGAACCCGCGCCTCGCGTGGCGCGTGGCCTACCGGGGTTCAAGCCGTGAGTTCTTTGTGGACGCGCAGTCGGGCGAGATCCTTTACCGCCGTGCCGTCAGCGCGACGGACGGGCCGTTGGATGGTCTCGACCTGGACATGCAGGACGCCGAAAACGAAGCCAACGGCATCAGCGACGGCTGCTTCCTGCTGTCGAATGATGATTTTGTCGCCGACGAGGACGGCATTGACCCATTCTACCTTGGCAATCCCCAGGCGGAGACCCTGTGGCAGGGCGCCCGCGAAGTCTTCAGCTTCTATCGCCGGCACTTCAACCGGATGTCCTACGATGGCTCCGGTGCGCAGGTGGAAATCTTCATGAACTCGAACATGGAGAGCGGCGGGGCACGGTTTGTGAATTTCTGCGGCACCATCGAGTTCATGCCGGGCAGGGAGGATCGGGAGACCTTGGCCCACGAGTTCACGCATGGCGTTGTCCTATACTCCAGTGGCCTGGAGTATGAGCGGGAATCCGGCGCGCTGAATGAGCATTACGCGGATGTCATGGCCATGCTGCTCGACCGGGAACTGGGAGCGAACAACTGGACCTACGCCGAGGATGCGTTGAATGGCACAGGTCCCGTGCGCGATTTCCAGAATCCCGGCAATCCCAGCCTCCGAGTGCCGCAACCGAGCCACTATGCCCGTCGGTTTGTAATTGGGGCGAACGAAGATCCTGATGACGACAACGACCAAGGCGGCGTGCACATCAATTCCGGCATCGCCAATCTGGCCGCCTACCGGCTGATCGCGGGCGCGTTCCTGCCGTCCACCAATGCCGCCGAGCCGACGGTCCGCATCGCGGGGATAGGCGAGGCCAAGGCGCGGCAACTGCTTTACACGGCGATGACCGCCTTGCCGTCCACGGCGACCTTCCAACAGGCGCGGGAAATGGAGGTCTTCCTGGCCCGGTTCATGGCCGAGCGAAACCTCGGCGGCTTCACCGCGGCCGATGTCTGCGACGTGCGCAACGCCTGGGCCTCGGTCGGTGTCGGCGAATACGCCCCCGACTGCGACACTTACCTCCCGCCGCCGGACACGGATGGCGACGGCGTGATTGATGCCAGGGACAACTGCCCGCGCCGGGCGAATCCGCGGCAGGAAGACCAGGACCGCGACGGGGTTGGCGACGTGTGCGACAACTGCGTGGCCACCAAGAATCCCAGCCAGAAGGACCTCGACGGCGACGGCATCGGCGACAGTTGCGACAGCGACAAGGACAACGACGGCTGCCTGAACTTCTATGTGCCGCGTGATGGGCAGCATGAACTCGTCCCCCACGATCGGCGCGACTACCGGACTGAAAGCGCCTACCAGGTGGTCGGCTACAGCGAAACCATTGCCATCACCGCGTGTGCGGGCGGCACCACCGAAATTACCGCGTGGGAAGGCGGCGACACCGACCGCGACGGCCAACCGGACTGCAACGACGATGATGACGACAACGACGGACTATTGGACGTTTACAGCATCACCCTGGGCGGCGACGCCGATGGCCACAACACGGTGACCACCGCCATCAGCGAGGACCGCTGCCCGACCATTCCCTCCGACCGCGGTCTTTCGCCGGGCAATCCCTTCGCCTGGGACGCATGCACCAGCGTCACCTACTGCTCCGGCAGCCAGCCTACCGTGCGCCTGCCCGAAGGTGTGGCCGACGGCGGCATCTTCGTGCGCTTCGGCCAGCACGTGAACCCGAACCCGGAAGGCGACTTCCTCTGGGACAACGTCCGCCTCGCCGGCGACCGGCTCATGCTGGATCCGGGCCCCGGCATCACCGTGGGCCAGATCACTGCCAAGCTCCGCGGACTGGGCCGCGTGGCCGGCGCGAACTCCGGCGGCATCCAGCGAGCGGCCCAACCGTCGCCGGAAACACTTCGCGTCGAACTATGGACGCACGGCACCAAGGGTGGTCCCGCCCGGCTGCTGCGTGTGCTCGGCAACTTCGATCCCGCCCAGGCGAACATCATTGAGGGCGACACCGGGGCCGCCCTCGCCCTGGCGCCGGCGGCGACCTTCGATGGCCAGGTCAGCCTCGCCGGCGTGTGGCACAACGCCCAGCCGGCCGGAGCCGCCCGGATTGACAGTGACCACGACGGCATGCCGGACGGATTCGAGGTTCGAGCCGGGTTCAACGCGCGCGACAACCAGGACGGCCTCGCCGACACCGACGGCGATGGCCGGCGCAACTTCGAGGAGTTCCTCGCCGGGACCAATCCCCGCGCCGTGGACACCGTGCCGCTCCGGCTCAGCGTGCTCACGCTCCCCGACGGCCGCCTCCGCCTGACGTGGTTCGGCGGACCGACCATCCGGTTGCAACGGGCCACCGATCCCTCGGCCAGCCAATGGGACGACGTTGCCGACACCCTCGGGAAGGCGTCGCTGGAACTCGATTCCGCCGGGGCCACTGGCTTCTTCCGCCTGACGCGCCCTTAGCGTCCACGCGGCGGTTCCCGGGATCCGGAAACCGCCCGGTCAGTTTTAAGTGGGGACCGAACAACGACCGCCCGCCGGCGACCAAGGAACCGGCGGGCGGTTTTCTTGGCGCCGGCGCCCGGTTGTTGGGCAGACTTCCGGCGTGACCTTGCTTAAGCCGCCCCGCCTTCGCCGTGGGGCCGTCATCGGATTGATCGCGCCGGCTAGCCCGCCGAAGGCGGAACGGGTCGCGGCCGGCGTGCGTTACCTCGAAGGACTCGGCTACCGGATCAAGCTCGGGGAACACATCGCGAAAACCCACGGCTGCCTCGCCGGCACCGACGACGAGCGGCTCGCCGATCTCAACGGGATGCTCCGGGACCCGCAGGTGGACGCCATTTTTGCGCTCCGCGGCGGCTATGGCTGCCAGCGCCTGCTCCCGCGGGTGGACTACGCCGCCGCCCGGCGCCAACCCAAGATCCTCGTCGGTTACAGCGACCTGACCGCCCTGCAACTGGCCCTCCTCCGGCGCGCCGGCCTGGTCACGTTCTCCGGTCCGATGCCAGCCGTGGAGTTTGCCGCGGGCGTCGACCCGTTCACGGAGGAAGACTTCTGGGCCGCGCTGACCTCCCGGGCCAAGAGCCGGACCCTGCCGGTGCCCGCCGACGATTTGCCGGTCACGCGGCGTCCCGGCCTGGCGGAGGGGCCACTGATCGGCGGCTGCGCCTCGCTGCTGGTGAGCAACCTGGCGACGCGTTTCCTTCCGTCGCTGCGCGGGGCGCTGTTGTTCCTGGAGGACATCCACGAGGAACCGCACCGCCTCGACCGGCTCTTCACCCAACTCCGCAATGCCGGTGTCCTCTCCCGGGCGGCTGGGCTGCTGCTGGGCCAATTCACCGACCGGAAACAACACGGCGACGGACCGCGCCACCTGCCGTGGTCACGACTGCTGGACGAGGTGCTGGCCGACCTACGCGGGCCGTGCCTCGAAAACGTCCCCTACGGCCATGTCCCGCGGCGTTGGACCGTGCCGCTGGGAATCCGCGCCAGGCTCGATTCCGACCGCCAACGAGTCACCCTGACCGAGGCCGCCGTCGCCTAACGGGACGAAGATTCCGGCCGCCGGAGTGTGAAGGTGCCGTTGTCGAACTTGCTTTCGTAGGTGGACACAAAGTTCGTCGGGCTTACCTGCCCCTGGTTGCGGATCTTTACGAACAGGAGCCGCTTGGTGCCCACGAAGCTCAGCGTGCTGCCCTCGCGGGTTCCCGCCAGGCGGGTCGTGAAGCTGCCGCTCCGTTTTCCCCATGTCGCGTGGAAGGTGGCTGCGTAATTCGTCTCTGCTTGGCGGACCAGGATGGCCCGCAGCGCGCCGCCGTGGGTGTTGTTGGTGTTCTGCCACGTGCCTTCCCAGGCGCCGAGCGGATCGCTGGCCGGGGACGGCAGGCGCGCGAGCCGCGCCCATTCCCGCTCAAAGGACGAGCAACCGCAGAGGCAGAGCAAGGCCGCGAACGTCGCGAGCCCACGGAGCAAGGAGGAAACCGGATTCATACACCGACGAGTTCGAGGAAGAATTCACCGTCAAAGTTGCCCAGGTCCGCGATGAAGACGCCGGTGTCGGCGTTGAACGAACCTTCCGCCGGCCGGCCGTTCACCTTCAGCCGGGCGGGCTTCTTCGCGGACCAGACCACCAGCCGCCAGACCGCGATGCGGGATTCAAACGTCCCAGACACGGCGCCAAACGTCACGGTCAGCGTCTTGCCCCGGGTGAACGAAGTAATGGTCCGGCGGGACCAGGCGCCCTGTTCGTAGGCCTGGGTCGCGCCATCGTCCTCATACCAGTCGAGCTGACCCCGGCCGTGCGGCCAGACGTGCAGGTTGACCACTTCCATCGGCGTCTCGCCGACAAACTGCTGCGGTTCGGCCAGCGGCAGAATCGTGCCGGCACGGACGTAGAGCGGGATGATCTCGGGCGGCGCCTCGGCGACGACATGGCGGCCGCCCACGAGCTGTTCACCGGTCCAGAAGTCATACCAGAGGTCATTGGGCAGGTAAACGCTCCGGGCCACGGCGCCCTGACGCAGGATCGGCGCGACCAGCAGGCTGCGCCCCAGCAGGAACTGGTCGCCGCACGCCACCGCGACCGGGTCGTTCTGATGGTGCCACAGCAGCGGCCGCATGATCGGCGCGCCGGTGGCCCGGGCCTCGGCAAAGAGCGAATACAGATACGGCAGCAACTGGTAACGCAGGCCGAGGAAGTCCCGGCAAATCTGCTCCACTTGCTCGCCCAGCGCCCAAGGCTCCTGGGCGATGGTCCCGAGGTTCGAATGGTTCCGGAAGAAGGGCGTGAAGGTCGCGAACTGGAACCAGCGCGTGAATAGCTCGGGCGTGGTGTTCTCCATGAACCCGCCCACGTCGCCGCCGCAGAACGGCACGCCGCTCAGCGACAGGTTCAGGAACATCTGCACGGCGTCGTTCAGGTGATCCCAGTTGGACGAATTGTCGCCGGTCCACACCAGCGCGTGCCGCTGGATGCCCGCGTAACCGGCCCGCGTGATCACAAACGGCCGTTCGTCCGGGCGATGCTTCAGCGCCCCGTCCCGCGAGGCCCGGGCCATCTGCATGCCGTAGAGATTGTGCGCGGTGCTGTGCGGCAGCGGTCCGGCGACGGTGCGATGCTGCGCGTCCGGCGCCAGCGTCTTGTCGGGCCGGGCGAAGTTCGCCGGCTCGTTCATGTCGTTCCAGAAGCCGACGACGCCGGCCGCCTGCAATGCCTGCTGCTCGTCGCCCCACCACTCCCGTGTCTTCGCGTTCAGGAAGTCCGGGAACCGCGCCGCGCCGGGCCAGACTTCGCCGAGGAAGTCCGTCGTGCCATCGGCCTGCTTCACGAAGGCGTCCTGCTTCACGCCGCGTTTCAGCACGCCAAACTTCGGGTCATCCTTCACGCCCGGATCAACGATGGTCACGACCTTGAAGCCCTGCTTCGCGAGCTTCGCCATCATCTCCGCAGGCTTGGGGTAACCCTTACCGAAGGTGAACACCCGGTAGCCGTCCATGTGATGGATGTCGAGGTAGAGCACGTCGCACGGCAGGGCGCGTCGGCGGAATTCCCGGGCGACTTCCTCCAGCCGCTCGCGGGTCTCGTAGCTGTAGCGGCATTGCTGGTAGCCGAGGCCCCACAGCGGCGGCAGGGGCATCGGACCGGTCAGTTCCGCGTAACGGGCGCAGATGCCTTCCGCGGTCGGGCCGAGGAACAGATAGAGGTCAATTTCGCCGGAATCAGCGGACATCTGCCACCGGTCGAGCTGCGTCTGCCCGAGGTCCCAGGTCTGCTTGGCCGGATTGTCCCAGAACAGACCAGCGGCCCGGCCTTCGCGGAGCGAAAGCGCAAACGGGATCGACACGTAAAGCGACTTGAGGCCCGGATGAATCGCCGGCGCGTGGCCGAGCACGTCGATGTTCCAGAACTCGCGCACCTGCCCCCGGCGATTGAAGGTGCCGGTCGTTTCGCCCAGCCCGAACAGCGATTCATTGGGCGTCAGGTCCAGCGCCACCTCGGCCTTCGCTTCGCCGAACGCCGTCGCCCCCGCGGCGGCGGTGAACAGCCGCAGCCCGCCCGCGTCGCGGACCTCCCACGCCCCCGAATTCAGATTCACGGTGAACTTGCCCACGCCGGTTGTCAGCGACGCCCCGGTCTTCGTGACTTTCACCGTGCACGCTACCGCCGGCCAGTCGCTCTTCACCACCGCCCAGGACGGCGAAGGCGTCGACGCGGCCTTGCCGCGGGCCACACGCAACCGCAAGAGGTCCGGCGCCAAAGCGGTCACCTCGACGTGAGCGCCAGCCGACGCCAGCGAAAAACCCTGCGAACCCCGGGCCACCGCGCGTAACCGCGCGACGGGAGCTGATTTGGAAACCGACGACTTCATGCGAGGCGACCAGCCTAGGCACGGGGCGAACCCCGGCAAGCCACGCTTCGGGGCGGTGGCCGGGGGGAAGTTTCCGGGTCGTGAGGTCCGCGACGACTATCTTGAGCAGGTTCGCAGCAATGGCACGGAGGGCCGCGAATTCCCGTTTCAAATCGCCTGCCCCCATCTGAAATCTGGGGGATCAGCGCTTGGATCAATGCGATTTCAAACTCCCCGATCCCTGGGTCTGGACTTGGGGGCAGGCCTTCAATCACGCTCGGGAGCACATGGCTTCCCGATCCCGATTCCTAGCCGCTGCTGTCGCCCTCCTGACTGGTTTCTCCGCCGCGCGCGCAGAGGTCCATTTGCCGCCCGGATTCGCCGTCGAGGTCGTCGCCGGCCCCGAGGCCGTGAGCGAACCGCTGGACCTGACATTTGCGCCCGACGGATCCGCATGGGTCACCGGCCGGGCTGGTGATCTCTGGCGGGTCGATACGGTGGCCCTGACCTCCCACCGGGTGGGCCGCGTCGACACCGAGGTCAGCGGCGACCGCGGATTGCATGGCGTTGCCCTGCACCCGGATTTTCCGCGCAACCCGCAGGTGTTCCTTTCCTACCACGCGAACAGCCATTCCCCGTCCCAATACCGGGCCCGCATCGCACGCTTTGCCGTAAAAGGCGAGGGCGCTCAGGCCTCGCTCGACATGGCTAGCGAAACGACCTTGGTGGAGTGGGTCGGGGACCCGGCCGGTCAGCACGTGGGTGGCGCGCTCCTGGCTCATCCGGGCGAACGGCTGCTCTACGTCACCACGGGCGAGAACAACCAGAACGGCCGGATCAATCAGTATTGCGACGATCCCGAGAACAAGGCGCAGTCACTGCGCGACCTGCGCGGGAAAGTGCTGCGGATCGGCTTCGATGGCTCGATCCCGACAAACAATCCCTATGCCAAGACGCCAGACGCCCAAGGCGCCATCTTTACTCGCGGACATCGCCAGCCCTGGTCGCTCGATTACGATGCTCCAACCGGGTTCATCCTGGCGGCGGAAAACGGCGGCGATCTCACCGACGACTACGACGAGGTAAACCGCATCGTTCCCGGGGCCAACTTCGGCTGGCCGCGGGTCTTTGGCGACGGATGGTCCACCTCGACGCGCACCAATCGGGTCGAAGGGTTCGTGTCCCCTTGGTTCGCCTACAAACGCAACACCAGCGCCTCCTGCACCGGGGCGACGATCTACCGGGCACCTGCCACCGGCGGCGGTTATCCTGCCAAGTATGAGGGAGCGTTGTTCTACGCCGACTTTGCGCGGAAATCGGTTCGCAGCGCGCCGATCGACCGGGCAACGGGCAAGCCCGGCGAGAGCGAGGCCTTCCTGCAAGGCGCGTCGGCCGGGCCGGTCGCCCTCCGGCTCGGACCGGACGGCGCCCTCTATTTCATCACGCATGGCGGCGCGACCAAGGCCTCAACCAACGACACCGTGGCCCGGATCGTCTGGAAGCCGTGAACCACTACCGGCTCCCTCCCGCCAGCCGCAAGTCCACCGCGAGCACCTATGGGCAGCTGAGGCTGAGCGTGGACCAAGTCCAGCACTACTTCCGCGGGACGATCGGGGAAAGTGGAACTGAGGTTGGCCGGCGGCGAGATCGTTGGCTTTCGGCCGCAGCATTGCCGCTTTTCAAGTAGCCCCTCCCCTTCCAGTCTTCGCGCCAGCATGAGTGATTTGATCTATCCGCGCTCGCCGAAGGAACAGATGGACGGCTGGAGTTACCTGCCCCGCTTCCTCGACAAGGTCCGCCTGAACCTCGCCGGCCAGCTCCACGCCGACTATCAGCCGAACTTCGCCTACAAGGGCTTCGACGCCGCCTGGCTAGAAGCCGCCGGGCTCGAGGCGGAGGATTTCATCGCGGCCGTCCGCGGCACGATCACCGACGGCCAGGTCTTCGACTGGGTGCGGCAGAACGTGAAGAAGTCGGCGGCGGACAAGGCCAAGTTTAACGCCTATCTGCTAAACCGCGGCCGGGAGGAAAACGATCCGGCCATCCGGGAACGCCTCAAGCAGCGCAAGGCGGAGTCGGGGCTCGGGCACCGGGACGATATCCAGACCTTCGTGGACTTCATCGACGCGGACGAGAAGCGGCACTGAGCCGGGCGCCGGCCTACGTATAAATACGCATTGCCGGACCGAATCCCGTTTGGTCACCGTCCACCCATGAGGAGGCTGTTCGTCGGTTCGTCCGTCACCCTGGCGCTAGGGATTTCCGGCCAAGGCGCCAATTTGGTCACCAATGGTTCGTTTGAGGCCCAGGTGGTCCCGGACAATTTCTACCTGGAAGCCACCACCCCGACCGGCTGGCTGTCGTATGGTCTCCAGGCGCCCGACATCCTGACCGTGGGGTATTCCGGCGGCACGGCGGCGGACGGCGTGAACTACATGGACCTGATCGGCGGCGGCGTGGGGGTGTTGCCCGCCGGCATCCGGCAGGACCTCACGCTTAGCGCCGGAGTCACCTATACGGTATCGTTCGCCTACAACGGCGATTTCAACAGCCCTCGGGACCTCAAGTATTCGCTGGGCTCGCTGCTGTCCGGTTCGATCGACGTGCGCGCGCTGAATAACTTCTCCGCCCTCAACCCGAACACGACGGTCTGGCAACTCTTCTCCGCCGAAGTGACCCCGGTCGTGAGCGGGACCTATTCCCTGGCGTTCTACACGGAGTCAGGGACGTTCGGTTCGCCCTACGTGGACAACGTCTCCGTGGAAGCCGTGACGGTGCCGGAGACTTCGGCGCTGGTGACGTTGCTGGGGGCGGCGGGCACCGTCGGCGTCCTGCGCCGGCTACGCCGCGGCTAACTTGCCGGCGCCGATCCGCGGGTTAGTCTCGCCGCACCGCGACCGCCACTGAGGGCGCCGCGTCACAACTTAGCTAGCACTCCTACGACAATTATGGCCCACGAACTCCCCGCCCTGCCCTACGCCAAGGACGCGCTCGAACCGCACATCGACGCGCTGACCATGGAGATCCACCACGGTCGCCACCACAAGGCCTACGTGGACAATTTGAACAAGGCCATCGCCGGCAACGCCGCGCTGGAAGCCAAGTCGATTGAAGCCCTGATCGCCGACCTCGCCAGCGTGCCCGACGCCATCCGCGGCCCGGTGCGCAACAACGGCGGCGGCCACTGGAACCACAGCTTCTTCTGGACGCTGATGGGCCCGAATCGCGGCGGCACGCCCACGGGCGACCTCGCGGCGGCGATCAACACGGCTTTCGGTTCGTTCGACGAGTTCAAGGCCAAGTTTGAGGCCGCCGGCATTGGCCGCTTCGGCTCCGGTTGGGCCTGGCTGGTGGTCCAGAATGGCTCCCTCGCCATCGTGTCCACGCCCAACCAGGACAACCCGCTCATGGGCAAGGCCATCTCGGGCGTCGAAGGCAAAGCCATCCTCGGCGTGGACGTTTGGGAACACGCCTACTACCTGAAATACCAGAACAAGCGGGCCGACTATCTGAAGGCGTTCTGGAACGTGGTGGACTGGAACACGGTTGCCTCGCTCTACGCCGCCGCGAAATAAGCCGCCGGGAATATCGCCGAATCGAAAACGCCGTCCGGTTAACCGGACGGCGTTTTGCCTTCAAGACTGCCTCCGAGGCCGAGGTAAAAAAAACGGCGGGCTCGGGGATGACACACGGTTTCATCGCC
Source organism: uncultured Verrucomicrobiota bacterium (assembly GCA_964602595.1). Classification (GTDB taxonomy): domain Bacteria; phylum Verrucomicrobiota; class Verrucomicrobiia; order Limisphaerales; family UBA9464; genus CAIWAH01. Next base: position 33,117 of record CAZRRO010000022.1, read on the forward strand.
CGAACCCGCCCGCCCAGCCTCACTCAAGGCCGGAAACTTTGCGCCTACCGGCTTACCGGTAGGTAATCCGCAGGGTGGAGGTAGCCCCCACGGTCGTCACCGAACTGCCGGTGATCGTCACCGCCGGCGTGATGGTCAGGTAGCCCGACGCACCCGCGGCGGGAATCTCGGCGGTGATGACTTTGTTGACGGCGTCCACCTGGACGTTGCTCAGCGGCGTGCCGCTCAGGCCGCCGGGGATGGTGGTGGAGACGACGAGTCCGCCCGCACCGACCGCGGGCGTTGGATCTTCCTTCGGTTCAGGGTGGGAAACCACCGTGAAGAAGTTGAGTTCGTTCGGGGAGTTGGGGCCGTCGTTGGGGCGGCCCTCCAGGTTGATGCTACCCTTCGCGGCGATCAGGATCTGCTTCGTGGTCGTCGCCAGGGACATCTGGAACGTCTTGATGCCGATCGGGTGGTTGTTCACGAACGCCCAGAAGCTCGGCGTCACCCCGCGGAAGGACTTCGCGACCGGATCCAGCTCCAACACGCGAACCGCGACTTGGGGTTGCTCGTAGCCATCCGGCTGGGAAACCCATGACACCACGACGCGGTTCAAGGCATCGACGGCCACCGTGGCGCGGTCGGCCGTGGCCCGGAAGCCACCTTCGCTGGCGTCACCCAGGGCCACGAACTCGCGGGTCACCGCGTTCCAAGCCGCCACCCGGACCACTCCGCCGACGCGGGCAGTCAAGTAGACGTAGGGACTGTTGATGTGGCCCGCGATGCGGGTGCCGTCGCCGCGGCCGCGGTCGAAGGTTTCACCCGAGGTGTTTTGGTCCACCGAACCCAGGAGCTCGCCGACGTTGTTGTAGAAGTAGAAGACTCCCGCCACCCGGACGGCGAAGCCACCCTTGAACGCGGCGGCATTGGCCCAGAGGTCGCCATCCGCAACCTTGAAGGTCTCCTTCACGATCGAGCCATCCGGCGCAAAAATGGTGGCGACCGCCGCATTGCCATCGGGGCGATACAACCGGGAGCGGTCCTCGACGACTGAAACGAAGTTGCCGTTGTCGAGCCCGAGGACATCGCCGCCGAAGCGGGTGTTCTGGTCGGAAGCCGCCTGACCGGTGGTCACCCGGCCGTGCGCGGCATCGAAGGCCTTGGACAGCGGCTTGGTCGCGAGCGTCGCGGGATCCAGCTCAAACGTCTGCACCGTGCCGTAGCGGCTCTCGGTCCCGTTCTCGGCGGTGCGGTTGTAGCCCGTGTTCCAGCGGTTGCCGGTGTTGAATGGCTCAAAGAAGTGCGGCGAGGCCTCGCCGCCCACGACGTAGTTCTTGGCGCCCGGGCGGGTGTCACCGGCGACGCGGCCGGGGTTGCCGTTCTGCCGGGAGGCATTGATCTCGCCCTTAAAGGGCGTGCCGTTGTCAGCATAGAAGCCTTCAATCAGCTTCATCGCACCGCCGGCGGCCGGCTGGGCGGCCACGACGAAGCGCTGCTTGTCGGTGGTCTGGTCGGCGAACGTATTGCCTTCGATGAGGAACGTGCTCGTTCCCAATACGGAGGCATAGGGTTCCCAGTTGCCGAGGGCGTCGAGGCCGGGATTGATCACTGGCGTATCCTTCACGATGCGGGTCAGGCCGACCGATTCCGCGCTGCCGGGGCGGACAGGGAGGACGAACAGGCGGGCAGCGACGACGGTGTTGTCCGGGGCGCCGCTGTTGTTGCTCTCCCAGGCGACGGCCACGGTGTCGTTACGGAAGGCCACCCGGGGGCTTTGGGCAACCAAGGTCGCGGGATCCGGCAGTTCCTTCTCACTGACGTAGAAGGTGCCGCCGAGCGGATTGCCCTGCTGGTCGAACAGGCGCCCTAGGACGATCTTGGCGCTGCCGCCCGTCGGGGAACTGTCGTCATACACCACGGCCACCCGGCCGAGGGAGTCGATGCCCACGTCGCAGCGGCCAGGGCCATTGAGCGTGACGTCATCCGCCACGTTCTTTGCCCAGCGCAAGGTGCCATTGGCGTTCAGCACGGTGACGAACACCGTTTTCTTGCCCTCGGTATCCGCCCCGAGGCCGACCGCGGCATAGGCGTCATTGCCGTTGCCGTGGAAACCCACACCGTCACCCCGCCCGCCACTGCCCGCCGCGGCGTCGCCGGCGACGGTCGCGAGATCAATGTTGGTGGAGACCGCGGTGCCCGCGTTGTCAAACAACCGGATCCGCACGCCTTCCGGGGTCGCAAACCGCACGGCAAAACCCGTCTTGGTCACGCCGACGCCATGCCACATCTCGGACTTCACGGGCGTGGCACTGGCCAGTTGGATGGATTTCACCTCCGTGCCGTCGGCCTTCAGCACCCGGACGATGGCGTGGTTTTCCTCCGCGGCGCCGCCGAACACATTCGCGAGGTCGGGCCTCTGCCGGCTTTCGCCGACGATCACGATGTTGCCGTTCGCCAGGTAATCCCAGTCGCCGATGCGGACGTCGCCGTCGCGCTCGGCAAACTCATCGGTCAGGCCCGACAGGATCCGCACCGGGATACCATTGTCGTCCAACAGTTGGACGGCCGGGAAGTCACCCGCGTTGTCGCCCGCGGCGCTGAATTGGACCGGACCGAGCGCGGTGACCTCGATCCCGAGGTCAAAGGCCGTCGCGCCCATGCCCACGCCGCCGCCGAAGAGGTTGGCCTTGATCTTCGGTCCCCAGGAAGTCCGCCCGGAAACCGCGCTGCCGTCGGCGCGGAAGAAGGACAGGAAACGTGAGTTCAGGGTCTGTCCGGCAAAATTGGGGTCGATCGTGGTGATGTCGGTGTCCGGCGTGATCGGTTTGCCGTCCCGATCAAACATCGTCCACACCGCCTCCAAGTCGGATAACCCATCCCCGTCGTCCTCCCAACCGATGATCACGTTGCCGTTCCGGGCGATGCCGACGCCGATGCTCTCGGTGTTGTTGTTGTTAATCGTGTCGATCGTGTTGATGTAAACGGTCTCCGACACCGGAGTGAGACCGTTTGCCTCGGGAGTGCCCGGAGGCGTTTGCGCCACGATGGAGGCAGTCAGGAAACTGAATCCGACCGCAGCGGCGAGGTTTCGCATTTGAGTCATGGTTGAGACGGGACAGTGATTGAGCTGGGACTTCCCGGGTAGCGGGAGGCGGCACCCTTCCACGGCAATGCACTGCGGGTAGGGCCAAGCCACTGTTACTGCGGGGAATCTGATTCGGACCGTATGCCCGCATCGGCCGCCGAGGAAAGCCCTAATCCGGGGAGTCGCGGCCCGCAGACGCATTTCCCTCGGCGGCGGGCACCGTTTTCGCTGGTCAGCCCCGGCGCCGAGCTTGGACGCAGGCTTCCGTCTGCGGTTACCGCTGGTCCAGGCACTTCCGGACAGATTCCGCGAGTTGGGCTGGGGAAAATGGCTTTTGAAGGAAGTTTAAACCCTCCACGGCCCCGACGTCCAAATTGGCGAGATCGGCGCTGTAACCACTGGTGAAGATTACCTTCAACCCGGGTCGCTGCTCTTGGATCCGTCGCGCCAAGTCCCGGCCGGTCATGCCATCGGGCATCGTGATGTCCGTGAAGAGCAAGTCGATCTCCGCGCCATGCTCCGCCCACACCCGGAGGGCTTCCACCCCGGTCTCGGCCGCCAGCACCCGGTAGCCAAATCGCCGCAGCAGGTTGACGACCAAGAGGCGGACCGAGGGCTCATCTTCCACGACCAGGAGGCATTCGGTGCCCGCCGGCAGCGGCTCCGGTTCCCGGCTCTTGGGTTCGGCCCCCGGGCAGGACCGATCCGTCGCGGGCAGGTGCACCCGGAACTGGGAACCCCGGCCGGGTTCGCTCTCCACGTCGATCCAGCCACCGTGCTGCCGGAGGATGCCGTAAACCGTCGCCAATCCGAGCCCGGTGCCTTTGCCGATTTCCTTGGTGGTGAAGAACGGGTCAAAGATCCGGGCCAGGACTTCCGGCGACATGCCGACGCCAGTATCCGCAACCGAAAGGCAAACGAACGTTCCGGCCGTCGCGTCCGGATTCCGCGGCAACTGGCCAGCAGCCCAGTGCACCAGGCTCGTGGCAAGGGTCAGCGTGCCGCCGGCCGGCATCGCGTCCCGGGCATTCACGGCGAGGTTCAGGATCACCTGCTCGATCATTCCCGGGTCCGCATGCACTGCCTTCAGGCCGGGCGCGTATACCGTCCGCAGGGCGATGTCGTCCCCGAGGGTGCGCCGCAGCATCCGGGTGAGGTTGCCGACCAGTTCGTTGAGGTCCAAGTCGCGGGCCTGGATCACGCTCTTGCGGCCGAACAGCAGCAATTGCCGCGTCAGGGCGGCGGCGCGTTCGGCCGCCTGGAGCACTTCCTGCACGAGTCCCACCTCATCCTGCGGCAGGCGTGGTGATTCGAGCAGGAGCGACGTGTTGCCGTGGATGATCGTGAGGATGTTGTTGAAGTCGTGGGCGACGCCTCCGGCCAACTGACCGATCGCCTCCATCTTCTGGGATTGGCGGAGCTGCGCCTCCAGATTCCGGCGGGTCGTGTCGGCGCGGTTGCGCTCCGTCACGTCGCGGGCCACGACCAGCAACGCCTTGCGGGTGCCGTCGGCGTTAAACATCGGGAGCTTGTTCACCTCGAACTCACGCACCTGGCCTTCGGCCACCGGCACGCATTCGATGCCCGGCACCTGCTGCCGGGTGGCCCAGGCCTGGTTGTCCCCGGCGACACACGCGGCATACATGTCCGCCAGCTCGGGTTGGGCGGCGCCCAGTTCCAGGTCGGTCCGGCCCCGCCAGGCGGTGCCTTCGATGCGGAACAGCTCACGGGCCACCCGGTTGGTGATCATCCAGCGCCCTTCCCCGTCCTTGAAGATGATTACGTCGGGAATCGCCTCGACCAAGCCTTCGAGATTCTCCTTCACCGCCCTCAGCCCCTCCTCCGCCCGGACCCGCAGGGTGACGTCGCGGAAGCTCCACACCCGGCCAACCGGTTTGCCGCCGATCCGTTGGGGGATCGAATAACGCTCCCCGATGCGGCCATCCTTGAAACGCAAGAGATCGAAGCTGGCGGTCTCCGGGTGGGCGTAAAGTTCGACCACCTTCGCGATGAATGCGTCAGGATCCTCCAGCCGACTCAGGACGTGACGCATCGCCGGTTCGTCGTCGCCGGCCGTCACGATCTCGCGGCGGCGGGCAGCCGGAATGAGTTCCGCGGGGAACTGCCAGAACTCCAGGAACTGGAGGTTGAAGTCCACGATCCGGCCCTCGAGGTCGACCACCAGGATGCCGTCCGCCGTGGATTCGAGCGTGGCGCGGGCGAGCGACAGCGAATGTTCCAGCTCCCGTTTGGCGTTCTTCCGCTCGGTGATGTCCACGTGGGTGCCCACCAAACGGTTGGGGCGCCCTTGCAGGTCCTGGGTCATCGTCGCCCGGGACAGGATGTGGACCCAGTGGCCATCCTTGTGCCGAAGGCGGAACTCCACCTCCATGCCGCTCTGCTGACCATCCCGTAACCTGCCCACGGTTTCCATCACCGCCGCGGCGTCCGCAGGATGCACCAATTGCTGCCACGTCTCGAATCGGTTCTCCAGCTCCTCCTCGGCGTATCCGAGCATCGCCTTCCAGCGTGGCGAAAAGTAGACCTTGTCCGATTCCAGGTCCCAGTCCCAAAGGCCGTCGTTCGCCCCGGTCATCGCCAAGCGGAAACGCTCTTCGCTGAGACGCAACGCCTCGGTCGAGCGGGCGCTGGAAATGCATACGGCGGCGGTGTGGGTGGCCGCGCCGACCAAGCGCCGATGTTCGCTTGGCGGCTCGCCCACGTGACGATAATAGATCGCCACGGTGCCAAGGACCCGGCCCAATGAATCGAACACCGGCGTGGACCAGCAGGCACGCAGGCCGAATGGTTCCGCCAATTCCCGATACGCGGCCCAAAGTGGATCCTGCTGGATATCGCAGACCACGACCGGCTCCCGCCGGAAGGCCGCGGTCCCGCACGAGCCGGCTGCGGGCCCGATCTCCAGCCCATCCACCGCGTTGTTATACTCCGCCGGCAAACTGGGAGCGGCGCCATGCCGCAGGCGTCGGCCGTCCGCATCGAGCAACAGGATGGAACACAGCAACCCCTCGGCTTGGCCCTCAATCAATCGGACCAAACGTTCCAGCGTCTCACCGAGGGCCACGCCCCGGGCGATCATGCCGATGACCTCGGCTTCGCCCGCCTGTAGCGCCTGCGCCTGCTGCCGGGTGATGGCGGCGCCCAGCAGGTCGCCGACGACCCGGAGCGCCTCCAATTCGGAGACGCGCCAAACGCGTTCATGCCGGCATTCGTCCAACCCGATCAGCCCCCACCATCGGCCGGCGACCAGCAGCGGCATCAGCACCACCGAGCGGACCGCCTGCGGTTCCATCACCGCCCGTTCGGCAGGCCCCGCCTGCGAGAGCGGGAGGTGAACCGGCCGGCCGGCGGCCAGTTCATCGCGCCAGCGGCCAAGGCCGGCAGCGGCATACGAGAGGTTCTGGAGCTGGGGATTATCGCGCTGCGCGGTGACCCCGTCGGCGCACCATTCGAAGCGCTGGCTGGCGAGCAGTTCGCCGTTCGCCCCCGCGTGGTTCGCGAACAGGTAAGCCCGGCTCGCCTGCGCGGCGGCCCCCACCCGCGCGAGCACGGCTGGCACCGCGGTTTGCCAATCCTGTTCCCGGAGGAACTGTTCGCCGGCGAACTCGGCCGCCGCGAGGATGGCGTCGTGGCGGGCGAGCTCGTCCTGCGCCTGCTTGCGTTCCGTGATGTCCGCCGCGGCGAAGAGGAGGTTGATCCGGCCGTTGAGTTCAACCCGGTCCACCGACACCAGCAACGTCAGCTCCGTTCCATCCTTGGCGCGAATCTGGCATTCCCGCGCCAATACTGGCTGGCCGGATTCCAGGTCGCGGATCAGTTGCACCCGTAGCTCCGGATCCACCCAAAGACCGGATTTGGAGGCGGGGAATCCGCGGAGATCGTCCAGCGTGTAGCCCAGCCGTTCGGTAAACTGGCGGTTGACTGCCAGGCATTGGCCCTCCGGGAACGAACTCATCGAATGGAGCACCGGGCTGGCCTCGAAGATCCGTTCAAACCGCCGCTCGCTTTCGATCAAGGCGCGTTCCGCCAACTTCCGGTCGGTGATGTCCGTCGCGATGCCGTTGACCGCCACGATCTTGCCGTCGGCGTCCCGCACCGGGAACGCCCGGCTCCAGATCCAGCGCTCCGCTCCGTCCCGCCGGATGAGCCGGTATTCGATCGGTTGCCGGGTGCCATCCAGCTCCGCCGCGATCGCTGCGTCCAGCAGCGGGCGGTCCTCCGGATGGACCAAGTCCCGCCACGCGCTGGGTTCGGCCAGGAAATGTGCCGCGGGAAAGCCGGTGATGGCAGCCACCGCCGGGCTGATATACGTGGCCAACTGGGCACCCGGCAGCGAAGTCCAGAAGATCTGGTCCATCGACTCCACCAACGACCGGAACCGCGCCTCACTCTCCTCCCGTGCCAGCTGGGCCTCGCGGCGCCGCTGCGCCTCGCGGCTCGCCTCGATCAGTCCGACACAGGTGGCCAGCAGGGGGGTGAGGTCGGCGAGCAGGCCGGACTCGAAACCACCGGGCCGATTGGCCAGCCCGATCATGCCCACGATGCGCGACTCCAACTTGAGCGGCACTCCCATGAATGAATTCAGCGGCGGATGCCCCGGCGGCAATCCGCCCCGGCGCGGGTCTTGGGCCGGTTCGTTGGCGATCACCAATTCGCCGGACGTCATCACGGCCCCAAACAGCGAACGAAGATTGCTGAACACCAGTCCGCCCGCCTCGTGACGGGCAAAGAGCTGCCGCGTCGGTTCGTCCCAGGCAATGTTGGTCAGGGCGTGAAGCCGTAACTGGGGTTGTCCCGCCGGATCGGCGGCCACTTCCCCGATGAAGCCGAATTCGCTGCCGGTGAGTTCCAGGACGACGGCCAGCAACTGGTCGAGCGGCGCCTTGAGCGACCGGCCGATGATGAATTGGAGCTGGGCCTCACGGATCGCTCCGAGCAGACGGTTCTGCCGGCGCTCAATGGCTTCGGCCCGCACTTGGTCCGTGATGTCCAAGGCGAAGCCGACCACGCCAACAATCTGCCCGTGCTCGTTGCGGTAAGGAAACTTGTCGGTCCGCATCCACCGGTCGCCTTGGGCGGTCGCCAATCGCTCAATGATTCCCCGTTTCGGCCGGCCCGACTGGATGACCTCATTCTCGTCCCGGTAATAGTCCTCCGCGAAGGGCGAGCCATTGTCGGTCTCCGTGCGCCCCTCCACGTCCTCCCGCCGTCGGCCGGTCACGCGCAGGACTTCCTCGTTGACCCGGAGCATGCGGTGCTCCCGGTCCTTGAAGAAGACGAACGCTGGCACGGAATCGAGGATCATCTGGAGCTCCGCACGTTGGCGCGCCAGCTCACTTTCGGCCCGCCACCGGTCCGTGGCATCAAGCATCAGGCCGTGCCAGAGGACGCTGCCGTCGGGTTCCCGTTCCGGCGTGGACCGGCCTTCGACCCAGATGACCCCGCGGGCCGGATGCGTCACGCGGAATAGGGCATGCCAAGGCGACAGCGTGCGGGCGGACTCGCGGATGGATTCCTGCAGCAGGGCCCGATCCTCCGGGTGGACCATCCGGATCAGCGGGCGCACATCCGGCGCGACTTCGGCCGGCTTCAGCGCAAATAGTTCCTCCAGCTTCGGGCTGGCAAACGGCATCTGGGCCGTGCCGTCCGGCAGGAGGCGGAAACTGTAGATGGCCCCGGGCACCGCCAGTGCCAGTTCGGCGATGCGGTTCTCGGAACGCCCGAGTTCCGTCTGGGCCCGCGCCCGCGCGTCCGCTTCCCGTTCCCACCGTCTCAGTTCACGCCGGAGGACAAAAAACAGGAAGGCGCCGGTCACGCCAACGAAGCCAAAACCCTTGAGCATGGCCAACCGGGCGAGCAGCTCGGGGTCCGTCACCAGGCGCGGTAGCAACCAGTCCGACCCCACGATCCACGTCAACCCCGCCCCGACATACAGCAGGCTGGTCCGCCACGCGATCTGGATGAGTTTCATTCCCGGCGTCTTTCCCTTGGGCTGGCTGATCGCGTTCTATGGGGCCGGCGGCCGGACATCCGGACAACCCGGAATTTGGCATTTCCGATTCCGTTGGCTTCGGGTCATTTTCCGGGGCTGCCGGCTTCGTCGACGAGTTTCAGGGCTTCCGCGATGAAGATTTCCCCGGTGTGTTCGCCCAGGCTGGTGCGCGACACGTATTCGTAGCGCTTGAAGCTGTTCCAATCGACCGCGGTCAGGATGTAACCGAAGGCGTCATTGGTCAGGCCGAACAGGAGGTTGTGTTCACCGCGCATCTTGCGCTTGAGGTAGTAGCCGATGTTGGGCAACGCCTCGCCGGGAATGGTCAGGATCTGCGCATTCCCCAGTCCGACCATGTGCAGGCGGGTGGTGATCTGCCCGTCGGCGTCGGTCTTGTAACCCAGCGGTGAAGCCTTGAGCACCGCAAGCATGAGCGGTGACTCCACGGGGAATTTCACCTCGCGGACGAGCACCTTCAGCCGCGGGTCGGCCTGCACCGGCGCGGATTGGACCAACCGGAGACTCTCGTCCGCCAGCAACGTCCCGATGCGAATGCACTCTTCCCAGGAATTCGCCTCGCCTTCCGGCCGCCGATTGTCGGCCGTGACCATGCCGCCCTGCGCCCCGTTCATGAAGATGCCCGTGCCCCCGCCAGCCGCCGCAATCCGGTCATAGAGCGGCCCGACCAGGTCGGGACTGCAAATACCACGCTCGCTGCCGATGACCTCCGGGTGCACGGCGTAGTTCACCAGCGTGGCGAACGGTTTACCGTCGGTGCCCACCGCCTGGAGCACGCTCGCCCGTGGGTCATAGAGGTCGGGGGCGTAGTAGTTGTAGGCGATCTTCCCCTTGGCTTCCCCGGTTGCGACTTTCAGCGCGGCGGGTCTGAGGCCGGCCACGGCCTCGTCAACGGCGGCCGCCATCTTCGCCACCACCAAGTCCAGATACTTCAGGTCGGCCGTGGTCCCGCCCTGGCCATCGGGGAAGGCATACGGCTCGGGCGCACTGTGGGTGTGGGTGGCGCCGATCAGCAGTTGATCACCCGGTAGGCCGGTGATTCGCGCGCGAACCCGGTCCCCGAGCACCGCCGGGAAACCGAGGAAATCCGCGCTCACAAACCCAACCCGCACGCCGTCGTTCTCGAAGACCAATGCCCGCACGGTGAGTTCGCCACGTTTCTCGCGGGCAGGATGGGTGGGTCCCATTCCTCCGGAAACGGGCAGCAGCGGGTCCGGAGTAACCACCCGCACTGCGATGCCGGCACGAAACGCCGCCTGGGCCGGCAGCAGCGACAGCAGCACTCCAACCACCAAGGCGATTCCGACGGGCTTCATGCCGGAACGATGCCGCGAACCCTTGCCCGAGGTCCACGCCTGTTTCAGGCGGACCGTCGCGGTCATTGATCGCCGGTTTGGCTCGCCAAAGTATGGGCCGGAACGCCCTATTTGGTCGCCGCGGCGCCGGCCCAAGGCGGCCGCTGCTGGTGCGTCCAACGAAGGCGCTGGGCTTCGGCGCGCCAAGCCAGTGCCACGTTACCGCCCCGGCGACAACAACCGGGGCGTCCACGGGTTCAGCCTTGGTCTTTCCAGCCTTCAGGGGCGCCGGCAAGGCTTGCCCGAGGCTTTTTCAGCTTGCCGCCGATTCAAGCGAACCAGTAGTAATTGCCCTCCGGTTCAACAGGCCCGGCAAGTTCTCGAATAGAAATCGAAAACCTTCGGCCTCAGCGCGGTGTTCCGTCGGCGCAATGCCGGTCAGACGGACCCAAAGATCGGAAAACAGAGTCGCGGAAGGGTGGCTGAGTGGTTAAAGGCACCTGACTCGAAATCAGGAGATGGGGTAACCCATCCGGGGGTTCGAATCCCTCCCCTTCCGCCAGTTTCTCGGCCGGCCCCAGGCGCCCCGTCAATCGACTCGGTCGTGGGCCCACGGATACTTGGCCGAGATGTAAAACTCCCGTCGTTCCCAATCCGCGGGCAGCCGCCAGCCCAGCAAGGTGGGATCAAACGACGCACCAGCCTCCCGCAGGACCAATTCCAGCAGCGGATGCCCAAACGTCACCCCGGGGAACACCAGTTCGTCGCGGTTCACGTCCACTACCCGCGTGCAGGCGTGTTCCACATACACCCACCGCAGCAGGCTGAGCTCCAGTGCCTGTTGCCGCAGGAACAGCCGGGCCTCCGGCTCCGTGGAGCCGGCAAAATGAAATTCGCGCTTCGCCATCGTCGCGGCGGACCCTGTTACAGTCGCCTGGATTTAGCCAGAATTGGCATTGGTGTTTCCGTGCACCCCCCGGCACTCCGTTGGCGATACCGGACCGCGGAATAGCGTAACGGGCAGTTCGGCTGCCTTCGCCATTGACGAGTCGGGGTTTTTTCCGCTGTTTCCGTCGGACATGCGCAGCCGGTTCGAGAACACGTTCGTCGCTTGGTCGGTGCCGCCCTCGGCGATGGACGAACTGTGGGCCGGTGCCTGGTGGTTCCTTGGCACCACGTTTTTCCGGCAGTGCATCCTGCCGTGGAACGGCCGGATGGAGCCCCTGCTCCACCTTCGCGTCCGCCTGGACCAAGTGGCGCACTCCCCCAGCCAGTCCCGGGTGCTCCGCAAGAACCGGGACCTCCGGGTGGAGATCCGGCCGGCCCGCATCGGGACGGCCCAGCGGGACCTGTTTCACCGGCACAAGCAGCGGTTCATCGACGGCGTGCCCGAGAGTTTGGATGACTTTCTCGGCCCCGCCCCGGAAGCCCACCCGGTCCCGATCCTGGAATTCGCGCTGTTCGAACACAACCGGCTGGTCGCCGCCAGCTACCTCGCCTTGGGCCAGACCGCCGTGGCCAGTCTCTACGGCATTTTTGACCCGGACGACGCTCACCGCAGCCTGGGAACCCTGACATTGCTGCTGGAACTGGAATATGCACGCCAGCAGGGACACCGCTTCTATTACCCGGGCTACACCCTCGAAAATCCCTCGCCGATGGACTACAAGAAGCGGTTGTTCGGGCTCGAAGCCTACGAGTGGAACCAATCTTGGTCGCCGTTCGCCCGGCAAGTTGAGTTTCAGTCCCCGCCGCGCGCTCCACTGCCTCCGTCCCCGCGTTTCACCCGTCCAACCCGCCGCCGAAGCCCGGTTGGCAACGAGTCTCTTAAGCCGGATACGGCCCCCTGAACATGGAACCCCAAGTGTCCGACCTCGTAGGCTGGTTGCCCGCCAAGATTCTCTGGGAAGCGGGCGAACCCACGGTCGTCTGGCGGCCGATGGTTTCGGAGCAAATCCGCGAAAACTTCTACGACGACACACTTCGGACCTCGGCCACCGAACCCGAGATCGAAGGCAAACGCTTCCATACGCCCATCAGCGTTCTCCGCGAGGTCGCCGAGGCACCCGCCGAAAATGCCGCGCCCCAACCCGCCGGATTCCTGTTCCATTGGACCCGCAGCGGCTCCGGGGTGGTCGCCCAGATGCTGGCCTCGAGTTATGACCACTTGGTCCTCAACGAATTCCAGCCAATCGACGCCCTGCTCCGGTGTCAGCTGTGGGACGCGCGCGCCACGCCGGAATGGCGTCAGGAGCAGCTTCACTGGCTCCTGCTCGCCACCGCCCGGGCCACACCGCACCGGACGCGCCTGTTTGTCCGCTTCGAATGCTGGCACATTCTCCAGCTCGCCGTGATCCGGGCCGCGTTTCCGCAGGTTCCTTGGATCTTCCTCTACCGTGATCCGCTGGAAGTCCTCGCCTCCCATGAACACCGTTGCGCCTCCCAGTTGGTCCCGGGCGAACTGGAGCCGGAACTCTTCGGCTGGGAACTGGGCGACATCATGCGCCGGCCGTTCGCGGTTCATTGGGCCAAGGTCCTCGCCGCCTTCGGCCAGGCCGCCCTCGATGGCTTGGCCCAAGGACGCGGACATCTCCTCAACCACGCCGAGCTGCCCGACGCCGCGTATGATGGCGTCCTGCGAGCCTTCGGGGTGCCGCGCACCTCGGACCTGCTCGCCGTCATGGCGAAGACCGCCCGATACCATCTCAAGGACCCCAAGACCGTGGCGCCCAATGCCTCCGCCCAGCGGCTGCACGAGGAGTTGCCCGACCACGCCCGGGCCGTGGAAACGCACGTCGCCGAGCTTTACCGGCAGCTGGAAGCGGCCCGTGCCGGCGAATTCGGTGTGCCGGTTCACGCCGAACTCTGAACGGCGCGCTGATTCCCGCCGGAGTCCGGATTGCTCCCCGGCCCACTTCCGCCACAGTCGCGGCGCGCCATGTCTGCGAAGTTCCGACTCCAATCCGCCTACCAGCCCGCGGGTGACCAGCCGACCGCCATTGCCAAGCTGAGTCAGGGCGCGACCACGGGCGTTAAGCATCAGGTGCTCCTCGGGGTTACCGGTTCCGGCAAGACGTTCACGATGGCCAACGTCATCGCCCACGCCAACCGCCCCACGCTGATCATCTCGCATAACAAGACGCTCGCGGCCCAGCTTTACAGCGAGTTCAAGGGCTTCTTCCCCGACAACGCCGTCGAATACTTCGTCAGCTACTTCGACTACTACCAGCCCGAAGCCTACATCCCGCGAACCGACACGTTCATCGAGAAGGATTCCGCGGTGAACGACGAGATCGAGCGACTCCGCCTCTCGACCATGAATTCGCTGCTTGGCCGTCGCGACGTCATCGTCATTGCCAGCGTTTCGTGCATCTACGGCATCGGCAGCAAGGAGGACTACGAGGCCATGGTCATCCCCCTGCGGGTCGGCCAGAGCATCACCCGGCTCCAGTTGCTGGAACGGCTCGTCGCCCTTCAATACCAGCGCAACGACTTCGACCTCACCCGCTCCAAGTTCCGCGTGCGCGGCGACGTCATCGAACTCCATCCCGCCTACACCGAGGACGCGCTCCGCATCGAGTTCTTCGGCGACGAGATCGAGCGCATGAGCCGCTTTGATCCGCTCACAGGTGACGTCGCGGAGACACTCGTGGCGGCGAACATCTTTCCGAGCAAGCAGTTCGCGACCCCCGAGGAGAAAACCAAACGCGCCATCCTCGCGATCCGCGAGGAACTCGGCCAGCGCATCGCGGAATTCGAGAAACAGGGCAAGCTGCTCGAAGCCCAGCGGATCAAGATGCGGTGCGAGTTCGACCTCGAACAACTGGAGGAACTCGGCTTCTGCTCGGGCATCGAGAACTACTCCCGGCACATCTCCGCCCGCCCGCCGGGTTCTCGGCCGGGCACCCTGCTCGACTTTTTCCCCGCCGATTACCTGCTCATCGTGGACGAATCCCACGCCACGCTTCCGCAGATCGGCGGCATGCACGCCGGCGACATGGCCCGCAAGACCGTCCTGGTTGAGCACGGCTTCCGCCTGCCCAGTGCGCTTGATAATCGTCCGCTCAACTTCGAGGAGTTCCGCGGCCTCGTAAACCAGGCCGTCTACGTCAGCGCCACGCCCGGTCCGCTCGAAATGGGTTGGGCCACGCCCGCCAACGTGGCCGAGCAAATCGTCCGTCCCACCGGCCTCATCGACCCTGAGATCGTCATCAAGCCCCTCGGCGGCCAGATCGACGACCTGCTGGAGGAAGTCCGCCAGCGATCCGATTCCCGGCAGCGCACCTTGGTCACCACACTCACCAAACGCACCGCCGAGGAACTCACCGACTACCTTCGCGATCTCGGCGTCAATGTCCGTTACCTCCACAGTGAGATCGACGCCATCGAGCGGGTCGAAATCCTTCGGGCGTTGCGGAAGGGCGAGTTCGACGTCCTCGTCGGCATCAACCTGCTCCGCGAGGGGCTCGACCTGCCCGAAGTCTCGTTGGTCGCGATCCTTGACGCCGACAAGGAGGGTTATCTCCGCAGCGCGACCAGCCTCATCCAGACCGCCGGCCGCGCCGCCCGCCATCTGAACGGCAAGGTGATCCTCTACGCCGACGTGATGACGCAAAGCATCCAGAAGTTCCTCGCCGTCTCCAATTATCGCCGCCAGAAGCAGGTCGCCTACAACCTCGAACACGGCATCACCCCGCGCAGCGTGACCCGCGCCGTGGACGAGAGCCTCGGCAGCCAACCGCAGGGCCGGGCCGCCGCGGCCGCCGCGCTCCACGAGAGCGTCGAGCAGTTCGACTTCACGGAAACCATCCGGGAACTGGAGGGCGAAATGGTCGAGGCCTCGAACAACCTAGAGTTCGAGAAGGCGGCGCTGCTCCGCGACCAAATTCGCGAACTCAAAAGCCGCATTAGCGGAGCCGAACTGAAGTCCCCGGGTGCCGGCGCACGCGCCGTCAGTTACACCGAGAAATCACGCGGGCGCGGACGCGGAAAGCGGCGTTAACCCACGAATCAAACGGCGGTGGTCACCGCCGCTCTGCGGTGTCGTCCCGCCCTACTTCAACGTCAGCACGTAGGCCAGCAGGTCGCTCACCTGCTGGGGTGACAACGCGTCGAACAGCCCTTCGGGCATCACGCTGGTGCGGAGGAAGGCGGCGCGCTTCAGGTTCGCCCGGAGCAGGCGTTGATCCTCCGTGTTCGGCTGGCGGAGCGTGACGGAATCAGCGTCCTGCGCGGCGAGCAATCCTTCGATCACGTCACCGCCCTTGGTCTCGGCGCGGAACATC
The DNA here is from genome assembly GCA_964602595.1 of uncultured Verrucomicrobiota bacterium. GTDB lineage: Bacteria > Verrucomicrobiota > Verrucomicrobiia > Limisphaerales > UBA9464 > CAIWAH01. The sequence continues at coordinate 48,795 of CAZRRO010000022.1, forward strand.
CGGTAGCCGGCTTCCATCGCGGCGTTGGGCGTGAGCACGTTGCGGAGCACTGCTTCCAAGCCATGCGCCCCGGCGCCGTCGAGCGCGGGACCGATCTTGCCGCCGGCGCCCTTCACGGCGTGGCAGACGCCGCAGGTGGCGGTGAAGGCCTGCTGACCGCGGGCGCGATCGCCGGGTTGCTGCCCGAGCGCACGGAACTTCGCGAAGCGCACCTCCAGCGCCTTCGCTTCGGCCTCGGACTGCACCGGCGGGAAGTCGGCTGTGCGTTCGACCTTGGCGCTCCCGTGAAGCTTGCCCCAGTTGGCGCCCGACGCCGTAAACAGACTCACCGTCAAAGCGAGATTCGCCCCAGCCCGAATTTCGTCCGCCGAACGACAGCTGCTCCACACACGAAACTCGGCGAACTCGCCGGCCGTGCCACCGGCAGTCGTGGAGCGGAACGGCGTGAGTTTCTCGAAGCGGCGCGGTTCCTTGGCCGCGCTGGTCGTGTCGAGCTCGCCGTTCAGGTAAAGGCGGAAGGTGCCGGCGGCATCACGCGAAATGGCGACATGGGTCCACGATTCCGCGGTCATGGGTTTGGTGGCGGTCACTATGTCATTCACGCCGGCGATCCAGACGCGGAAACGGCTGTCGAAGAAGTTGGCGTCGAACTGCCCAGGCGCACCGAGGATGGAGTCCTGATTGCCGATGCCCGGATCGAGCTTCACCCAGCACTCGACCGTGAAGGGGCCGTCGAGCGTCAGTTCGGTGTCCAGCCAATCGCCGTCGTCGCCGTTCAGGCGCAGCACCGGCCGAAGGGAAGAGCCCAACTCCGCGACCAGCGCCTTTACCGTGGCGTCGTCAGGGAGCACGGTGGCGAGCTTGTCGAGCGTGTAGCCGTCGAGTTCGTCGCGGGCGATGGCGCCGCTGCCCACCGCGGCGACCAACTGCTTCGCGCTGGCCGGCGAACTGGCGAGGCGGTCCACCGCAGTTTTGCGCAGCGCTGGGGTGAGCGACGGCCACAGTTCCAGCAACGCGGGCGTGGCGGCGTCCGACTTCGCGGCGGCCAGCGCGGTCACGGCCTCGCGGCGGACCGCGTCGTTGCCGCTGACGGCGAACTGGCGGAGCACATCCACGCGCGTGGAGCCGGCTTCGCGCAACGCCCGCAGCGCGGCCAACTGGGCGTCCGGCTTAGCGCCGGGCTTGGTCGCGGCGGTGATCAGCTCGTTCTCCAGGCCGGACAGCTTGAAGCCAGTCGCCAACTGCGCGAGCAGCGCGTGATTCGCATCGCTGGGGTCTTTGGCGATGAGGGCGCGGAGAGCATCAACAAGAAGCGGAGCGAATGCGGCCTGGTTGGCCAGGCGGGCGCGGTTGTCGTATAGCATCTTCAAGTTGCCAGCCTCTCCCAGGGTCGCCTTCAACGCGGCTCTTACATCCGGGTAGTTGGCCTCGCTCGCCAGCAGCAGGATTTCTTCGGCGACAAATGGCCGACGAAGCCACCGAACATACGCGGCTAACTCCCTTGCCCCATCAGAGCCTCCCATTGTCACCGCGGCCAAAGGACGTAGAGGGTTGCTCAAATGGTCGTCTTTACGCAGCCACTCCTTTATCGCCGAGGGCTCATGTTCCAAAGACCGTCTGGCGAGATAGGTTTCGAACGCCTGAAAGAAGCTTTGGTATTTGCCCGCACCAGTAGTCGGTGCATTGGCCACCGCTCGAAGCACCGTGCCGACTAATGGCCAATAAGGGCGACCGGCCTCAGGCGGGCGACCAACCAGAGTGACCAGAGCGCGCAACGACTCCTGACGCACTAGACGATCCTCGTCTTCGAGGCGCAAGGTGCTGAGGCGGACAACGTCAGCACCGGCGAACTCACCTGAACGCAGAGCCCGTAACGCCTCCTTCCGCACCGTCCGATGGTCCGCGCGGACGAGCTTTTCGATAAGGGGCAACTCCAGCTTCCCGACTCCTTCGATAGCCCAAAGCGCGCGGATGCGAACGTCAGCGACCTGTCGATCGTCTAAGAGCAGCTTCGCCAATTCCGGCGCCAACGAGACGGCTTGCCGGTCGGTGATCTGCTGCCAGGCGGCGTTGACCTCCCAAGTGTTGGCGGCCTTGAGGCTGGCCAGCAGTTGGGCGTCGCTGGCGGTGTAGAGGTTCGGCACGTCGGTGCGGTGGGGCTGCGATTCGTGGCGGATGCGCCAGACGCGGCCGCGGGTCTTGTCGCGCTCCGGATGCTTCCGCGGCACCTCGTTGTGCGAGATGATCTGGTTATACCAGTCCACGACGTAGAGGCAGCCGTCGGGGCCGAAGGCCATCGCCACCGGGCGGAACCACGGATCGCTGCTCAGCACGAAGTCGGGGAGGTGTTCGAGCTGCCAGCCATTCCCATAGTCGTAGCCGCCGACGTGAGGAGGCGGATTGGCCCCAGCAGGCTGATCGTCTGCCTCGTTACCTCGGCGGCTACCACGATGGATTCGGATCGCCTGCACCTTCCGCGTGATTGGGTTGTCGATGAAGAACACGTCACGCCATTCGCCAGGAAAGCTGTCCGCGCCTTCGCTCAGCGCGAGGCCGCTCAGGCCGGTGCCGCCCATCTCCTTTTCGCCGGTCTTCGGGAACGGCGGCGCGTAGGGCCGCGGCACGTCGTCGCCACAGAGCGGATACGAAGCGGACTCGAGGAACGGCATCACGGGCCAGCCCTGGTCGTTGGCCTCCTGGATGAACGCTTCGCCGTGGCGGTCGAGCACGAGTCCCCAGATGTTGCACGGGCCCCAGCCGATGGTTTCGAACTGGCTGCCGTCGGGCCGCCAGCGCGCGAGCTTGGTCTTGTTGAAGTCGGTCTGCGTGCCGTCGGTGGTCTTGACCTTGGAATAGTTGAACGCGCCCTGCGCGAGCCAGAACCAGCCGCCCGGTGCGCGGGTGAACTGGTGTGGGAACAGATGCGAATCCTCGATGCCGAAGCCGGTCAGCACATTCGTGAAACCATCCGCCTTCCCGTCGCCGTTGGAGTCGAAGTAGAAGCGGATTGCGTCGCCGTATTGCACGTAGGCGCCGCCCTTGTAGGGCAGCACGCCGAGCGGCATGACCAACCCGTCGGCAAAGGTGCGCGCGGTCTGCCGGCCGGGGAGCGTGGGCGTGTCGAACACCAGCACCTTGTCGCGCCCGCCGCGCTCGAACAGCGCCTTGGCCTCGGCGCCCGCCTCGTTGGCGTCGAGCGGATATTCCAGCGCGGTCATCGTCCACATGCGACCGGCGTGGTCGAAGTGGATGGCGACGAACTTCCCGCCGTCGGGTTCCGCGGCGACGAGCTCCACCTTGAAGCCCGGCGGCACGCTGAAGGTCGCCTGCTGTTCCTCCGGCGAGAGCGGTGACGCCTTGGCCGGCACCTTCGGTTCCGCCGCGCCCTGGAGCTTGGGTCGCACGGGCAACTCCTCGATGGTGATGTCCTTGAACGACGCCTGCGCCGCGCCGCCGCCGTGAACCTGGAAACCGATCCGGCCGCTGCCGATGATGTCGGGATCGGGCTCAAGGTAATCCACGCCCAGCACGCCGTTGATCCAGGTCGAGATGCGATTGCCGTCGGCGCGGATGACGTAGTCGTTCCAGTCGTTGCGTTTGAGCACTGGCTCCAGCGCCTTCATGTCGGACCAGGCAAGCACGCGGTTGCGGCGGGACTCGTCGTAGATGCTGCCCCACCAGGTCGGGTCGCCGATGTCGCACTGGTAGCCGGCCATCTCGGAACTGTTGGGGACGCGTTCGCTGCGGATCTGAATGCCGGAATTGATGAAGCCGGCGCCGCCGATGAGTTTGAACTTGGCGCGGATGACGAAGTTGGTGAACCGCTTCGTCGTGGCGAGAAACTCGTTCTGTTTGATCGTCTCCGTCAACGAACCGCCCACGATGCAGCCGTCCTCAACGCGCCAGAGCTTCGGATCTCCTTCCCAGCCGTCGAGGGTGCGGCCGTCGAAGATCGGTTTCATGCGGGCGGGGTCTACGGCGGGCGGAGCGGCCAGACAGGACACGGCCGCCCACAGCGGCAGGAGAATCGCGGTAAACATCCGGAACGCGGCGGCGACGGGGCGAACAATCATGGCGTGACCCGGGCACGGTGGACTGAAATCGGTGGGGGCCGCAACGCGGACCTGCGCCGAACTCCGCTCAAGGCGGAGGTAGGAATGCCGATTTGCCGGAGACTCATTTGGAGCAACGTTTTCCCGATCATGACCATGCCCACTCCGGCCGCTCGCCTGTTTCCACCAGCGCCAACATTGCTGCTGGCCGGCCTCGCCACGCTCGCCACTGTGCCATTGGCCCAGGCCAACGGCATTTTCCGCAACGGAGTCGGCGCCCGCTCAATGGCGTTGGGTGGCGCTTCGGTCGGCCTGACTGACGGTCCGTTGGAGGCCCTCGCCGGCAACCCGGCGCAACTGGCCCTTGCGCCGGCCACCTCGGTGCAACTCGGCGCGGTCGTCGGGTGGGGCGAAGGTGACTTCGCGAATGCCGCCGACTCGGCGGGACGGCTCCGCGAGAAGCTGGGCGTCATGCCGGAGTTGGGCCTGTCCCTGCCCGTCAACGACCGCCTGACCGTGGGCTTGGCGGCGGTGCCGGACGCGGCGGCGACCGTGGACTGGAATTTCACGGACGCGCCCGGCGGCCTGGATGGCGTGACCAGCTACGGGCGGCAACTTCACCGCTCGGAGATCCTGGTGCATCGAACCGCGGTCGGGTTCAGCTATGCCCTCAGCGACCGCGTCGCCCTCGGCGGCAGCGTGGGCCTGCTCTACAACCGCAATGTTCTACGGGCGCCCTACATCTTCCAAAGCCATCCGGCGCTCCGCGGCTTCAAGACGGCACTCGACCTCGAAACCTCCGGCCTCGGCGTGAATGGCACAGTGGGCCTGCTGATGCGACCGAACGACACGCTCAGTCTGAGCCTCAGCTACCAGACGGAGTCGCGCCTGGACAGCGACGGCAGTGCCACCGGCAATGCCGGCGCGCAATTGACCAGCCTCGGCGGCGGTTTTGCCGGGGTGCGCCCGGATTTCCGCTACGACGCGACGGTGGAGAACGTCTTCCCGCAGCAGGTTTCCGCCGGGGTGTCGTGGCAGGCCCGCCCCTGGCTTCGAGCGGTGTTCCAAGTGGAGTGGATCAACTGGAGCGGAGCCTTCTCGGAACTGCCAATCCACCTGACTAACGGCAACAACGCAGACCTGAACGGCTTCCTCGGGAGCAATGCGATCGACGACACCGCGCCACTGAACTGGCGCGACCGGGTAGCGGTTCGCACCGGGTTGGAATTTGCCGTCAGCGAGGCCGTCACGCTGCGGGCCGGCTATGCGTTCGGTGATAATCCGGTGGCGGCGGCCACGTTGACGCCAATGACCGCGGCGATTGCCCGGCACACCCTCTCCGCGGGTGCGGAGTGGCGGCTGGGGCGTTTCTCGTTGGCGGGCGCGTATCAGCATGACCTGCCCAGCACGGTCGTGGTCGGGACAAGCGGATTGGCGGGCGGCGAATACTCCGGCACCCGCACCCAAGTGGGCCTGCACTGGGTGGCACTGACCGCGGGGTATCAGTTCTGAGGCGCAGTCGCGGCACCGACTGGCGATTCCCCGCCGGTTTCCCAACGCGGCAGCCGGACCGCGAAAGTCGCGCCCTCACCCAGGGTGCTGGTGCACTCCACCGTCCCTGCCATGGCTTCGGCGAGCCGTTTCACAATGGAAAGCCCGAGCCCGGTCGAGGATTCGCCACCGGTGGGTTTCGCCGTGAGCCGGGTAAACTTGCGGAAGAGCTTCGCCTGGTCGGCCGCGCTCAGGCCCGGCCCCTGGTCGCGAATTGCCGCCACCACGCCATCACCCGTCGCCAGGCTGAAGACTTCGACCTGGCTGCCGAGCGGGGAATACTTGATCGCGTTGGACAGCAGATTGTCGAGGATCTGGACGACCGCCGCCGCGTCTGCCCGGGCCACCACGCCGGGCTCGTTCGCCACCCGGATAGATATCCGCTTCCGCTGCGCGTTGGGTGAATTGTTGCGGACGCTTTCCTGAACCAAGGCGGCCAAGTCGCACCGTTCAACCTTGGAGGTGAAGCGGCCCTCCTCGATCGCGTTTGCGTCCAGCAGGCTCTTGATGAGCTGGTTCATCCGCGTGGCCGCCGACTGGATATCGTCGGCCAGGACCAGGATTTCGCCGCGATCCTCAATCAGCGGCATCAGTTGGGCGTTGCCCACGATGATGGTCAGCGGGTTCTTCAGGTCATGTGCGGCGATGCCCAGGAATTCGTTCTTTTCCTGATTCAGGTAGACTAACCGGTCGTGCGACACCTCGAGTTCCTTCATGGCTTGGCGCATCTGGCCAAACGCCTTCGCCCGGCCCAGCTCGAAGATCATGCCCAGCAGGAACATGAACCCGATGAGGCCGAGATAGCCAACCCCGGTGACCAGCGAATGCCAGCGTTCCGGATACAGTTTCGGCATCGGCAGCCCCAGCAGGTGGGCCCCCACGATGCCGCTGGTCGCCACGAGACTGATGCACATCCAGACGAGGCCCGCCCGTTTGCCGAGCAGGAGCAACGCGCACAGCGGCACGCTGACCAGCCACGCGATGGCGTGCCCGTCCATGCCGCCTTCCACGGCGCAGAGGGCGGTGAACCCCACCGTCATGACGCCGACGACCGCGTTGCCCCAGACCGTGACGCCGTGTGTCGCCCGCAGCAGATACGGGATCGCCAGGAAGATGAGGCTGCACACCACGATGATCCAAGCGCCCCAAGGATGTCCGATGGCGAAGTAGAACGCGGCGTAAACAGAGCCGAAGAAGCAGCCCAGGAAGCCGAAGTTGGCGATCAGCCGCGCCCTCCGGCCCTGGTTGGCGTCGGACGGATTCCAGCCGCCGAGGAAGCGGTCCGCCAACTGCTGGCTCCGCCGCCACCAGGAGCCCGGCAGCGCGGACTCCCCGCCGACCGGCGGTTCGCTGCTCCAGGGAGGTGTGTCCATGGCGGTGAGCTTCGGCAGCGCGACATGGGCCGGCAACCGGTTTCCGCCCTTCGGGTGCGTGGCCGGGCAGTCGGCGATACCCGTTCTCGGCCTCCCGCGCGGATCCAAGGCCGCCACGCTCACCCGGATCGTCGAATTCATCGGCCCGATGCGGCAGACGTATCCCGCCGCGCTGTGCGAACTCAACTTCCCGAGCCCGGTGTGTCTGCTCATCCCGGCTGTCCTGTCAGCGCAACGCACGGACCAGCCGGCCAACGTCGTGACCGCGGACCGATTCCGGAGATTCCGGTCCGCCGCCACGCTTGCGGTAGCGGCGCCTGGGTGGTTAGCTACCGAATTCCTTGCCTGACCTTCCCAGCTCCGTAGCGTCCGCCGCCGTGCCCCGGACTTTACCTGCGCTCCTTCGGCTGCTGGCCAATCTATTGGCAGCCGAAACGGCGACACTGCTCGGGACCTCGGATGCGGCACCGACGGATTACCTCATCCGCAATTACGGGACGGACGACGGCCTGCGGAGCGAGACCGTCTTCAGCCTCGCCCAGGACCGACAGGGCTATCTGTGGTGCGCCACCTACGGCGGTCTGGCTCGCTTCGACGGGGTCCGGTTCGCCGGCTTTGATTCCGACAACACCCCGGAACTCGGCACCCGGGTAATTTACTCCGTCCAAGCCGACCGCGCGGGCCGGCTGTGGATCGAAAACGAATCCCATGCGCTGATCGTCCACGCAGAGGGCACCTTTAGCCGGGTGCCGCTTCCGCCCGGACCGGATGGCCGGCCAGCGATCTTGAGCGCGCTCCGGGAAGATCGCTCGGGTGACATTTGGATCCATACCAGCGCGGACCAGCACTTCCGCTGGGCGCCGGGCAGGCACGAGCTCGCAAACCCATCTTCCCGCCTTGACGGACCGATGCTGGTCCCGTCGGACGACTCGGGCGGCGAAGACTGGTATTCCCTGACGGATGCCGCGACCCAGGCCACCCGCTACGGGCGTCAACGTGAGGGGCGCTTCATCCCGGCCGCCGATCCGGGCGGGCGGATTGAATTTGCCGCGCCGATCTGTTTCCCGCGGCGCGCCGGCGGGACATGGATGTTGGAGGGCACCGACCCGGACCGGACCCTGCGGGCACTGCTGCGCGACGGTTCAATTTCCGCCGCCAGGGCTCTGCCCCGGCTGAACGGCGACCCGCCGTCTTCCTTCGTCGAGGATGCGGTTGGCAACATCTGGGTCGGGTTCCGGGAAAAAGGCGTGCTGCGGATCGGTCCGGACGGGCGACAACGTGAATTTTCCCGGGACGACGGACTGGCCTCCAACAACATCCGGCAATTGCTGGTGGACCGGGAAGGCAACGTCTGGGTGGCAACCGACGGCGGCGGGCTCAGCCGGTTGACGCCGCGCCGGTTTCAGGTGCTGGGCCGAGCCGACGGGCTGCCGAGCGAAATCATCTATTCGATCGCGCCCGCTTCGGCGGCGAGCGGCGGCGGGCTCTGGCTCGGCACGCACGGTGGCGGCGTGCAGCGGTTCCAGGATGGGAAGTTCAACCGCCTGCCGGGCTTTGATCCGTTTCCCTGGGCCGTTCACGTGGCGCCGGACGACACCCTGTGGGTCGGTGACCTGATGGCCGGCCTCGGCGAACTTCGGGCGGGACAACCGAAGTGGCTCGTCCATGGCCGGCGGGTCACCGCCCTGTGCGACGATCCGACCGGCGGCGGATGGGCCGGCGGCCATGGCCTGATCCGCTGGCGGGGCGACACCGCAGAGGTGGTCACCAATTGGCCCAACTCAGTCACGATCAGTTCGCTGGTCTGCGACCGCGACGGAGACCTGTGGCTGGGGACAATCAACGACGGACTTTGGCGCGGTGAAAACGGAAACTTTCGGCGGATGGACCCGGCGGACAGCCCGCGCCACCGCGAAATCCACGCGCTCCATCTCGATTCCCAAGGAGTGCTCTGGCTGGGCACCGGCGGCCATGGACTCGCCCGGTTCCAAAACGGTCGGTTCTCCGACATCACCGTGGCCGACGGCTTGGCCGACCGCTCGATCCGCGGCATCGCGGAAGACGCCATGGGCAACTTTTGGTTCACTTCGCTGGGCGGCATCTTCCGCGTCGCGCGACGCGAACTGGAAGCGTTCTGCGACGGCCGGACCGGCACGATCGTCTCGCATCGTTTCGACCGGGAAGACGGGCTAGCCACGAGCGAGGGCACCGGTTCGTCCCAGGCGAAAACCGCGCGCACACCGGACGGGCGGATGTGGTTTGCCACCATGCGCGGGCTGGTTTCGACCGATCCTCGCGCGATGTCCCTCAACACGAATCCGCCGCCGGTCGTGATCGAGGAATTGCGGGTGGACGGCCGACCGGTGGAACTCCGGAACGCCGCCCTGCCGGTGATTGCGCCGGGCGCCCGTCGGATTGAGCTGCACTTCACGGCCCTCAGCTTCACCGCGCCGGGCAAGGTGCGGTTCCGCTACCGGCTGGAAGATCGGGACGACCGCTGGATTGAAGGTGGCACGCAACGCTTTGCCGCCTTCGACGGGCTCGAACCCGGCGAACACCGCTTCCGCGTCCTGGCCTGCAACAACGACGGAGTCTGGAACGAAACCGGGGCCGCGCTCACTTTCCAGGTGGCGCCGTTCTTCTGGGAGACACTGTGGTTCCGCGGCTCCACCGGGACCGCCGCGATGCTGTTCGGCACCTGGGGAGTCCGTTTCGTCTCCCTCCGCAAGGTCCGCCGCCGGCTCGCCCAACTGGAACGTCAACAGGCCATCGACCGCGAGCGCGCCCGCATCGCCCGGGACATGCACGACGACGTGGGCTCGGCCCTGACCCAACTGACCTTGCTCGGTTCACTGCCGTCCGACGAACCGGAGGCGCGCGCCCAGACCGAAGCGCGGCTCGGCCAGGTAACCGAACTGTCCCGCGAAATCGTCGGCAAGCTCGACGAGCTGGTCTGGACCGTGAACCCGCGGCACGACACCACCACCGGCCTGGTGGATTACCTCTGTCACCACGCGGACGCCACGTTGCGCCCGGCCGGACTGCGCCTGCGCTACGACATCAGCCCGGGCATATCTGCGCTGCCCATCGCCTCCGACCGGCGCCACCAGCTGTTCCTCGCCTATAAGGAAGCCCTGGCCAACGTGGTGAAACACGCCGGCGCCACCGAGGTCCGGCTCCGCGTCCGGGTCGAAGGCGGCTCGCTGCGGGTCGCGGTTGAGGACGACGGTCGCGGCTTTGATCCGGCCACCGCGAACTCCACCAGCGACGGCATCCTTAACATGGGCGAGCGACTGGCCGGGATCGGCGGCAAGGCGTTGATTGCCCGACTGGACACCGGCGGAACCCGGGTTGAATTCAGCCTGCCGCTTTCCGAAAGCTGAACACCAGGGTCCACCATTCATCCGATGTCCCAAACCGCCTTGGATTGTCACTCTGCCCCGTCCTGATGCCTGCCTCCGACCTACAAGCTGAGATCCGCGTGGCCGTGGTCGAAGACGACGACCGGCTCCGCGCCAGCTTCATCGCCCGGCTGGAGCGGGCGCCGGGGATCCGTTGCGTCGCCGCCTTTGCCAACGCGGAACAGGCCCTCGCCCAGCTCGCCGATTCCGCGCCGGATGTGGTGCTCATGGACATCAACCTGCCCGGCAAATCTGGCATCGAATGCGTCCGCGAGCTCAAGACCCGCCACCCGGCCACGCAGTTCCTCATGCTCACGGTGTATGAGGACGTGGACCTGATCTTCCGCTCGCTCCAGGCCGGCGCCACCGGCTACCTCCTCAAACGCTCCGTGCCGGAAGAACTGCTTGCGGCCATCCGCGACCTGCACGCCGGTGGCGCGCCCATGACCAGCCTGATCGCGCGCAAGGTCGTGGAGTCGTTCGCGCCCAAGGCCAAGTCCGCGGCGCCCGACGGCGCCAATCTCACACCCCGCGAGCGCGAGATCGTCGAGGCTCTCGCGCTTGGCTGCCAATACAAGGAGATCGCCGACCGGCTCGGCATCGGGATCTCCACAGTCCGCACGCACCTCCAGCACATCTACGAAAAGCTACAGGTCACCAACCGCACCGAAGCGGTGGTCAAGTTCCTGGGCCGTTGATGCCCGTGACGTGCCCACCGGGGCGCATCCTATCTTCATCCGATGCCGGGCCGGCCGCACCTGTGTTAGGAAACAGTCCGATGACCACTCCGAATTCACGGAATCATCTCAATCCTATGCTCAGTTCGAGATCCCTATCCTGCCTCGCCGTGCTGGCTTCGCTGGCCACATCTGTCGCCCAAACCTTCGACTTCAACGCGGGCACGGACGCCGGTCTGACCCGCTACAACCCGTTGTCGCCGTTTGGCGTCGGTGCCAGTTACAGCTTCCCGGGTGGGGACACCTACCAGGTCAGCGTGCCCTCGTCTTCCCCGTTCACTGGCAGCGTCGGTCCGGGACGGGCCGGCGCCTACAGCCCGGCCAGCCAGACGGATTTCACGGTCTCCGTAGACTTGGTGGCCTGGAACGACAGCCTGTCGCAGGGCTTTGGTCCGGTGGGCCGGGTCCAGCAGCCGGGTCTGGGAACCACCGACGGCTACTCGTTCGCCTACATTACTAGCGCCGATATCGCCATCATCGGACGTTACGACAATGAAGTCGGCACGGGCCTTAACCTGGCTCCGATCACCCTCAACCCGGCGCTGGACTACCGGATGGTGTTCTCCGGAACTGGCACGACCCTGACCGGGAAGATTTACGCGCTCAGTGACCTGAGCACCCCGCTAGTGACCGTAAGCACCACCGACGCGACCTATGCCAGCGGCTTCTCCGGAGTGCTCGTGGCCACGACCGTGTCCGCGCCCACCGGCGCGTCGGATGCGACGTTTGACAACCTTTCGGTCGTGCCGGAGCCCGGCGAATACGCCGCGGTTGCCGGTGCCTTCCTGGGTGGCTTCGCGCTGTGGCGCCGGGCGCGCCGCTGAAGGCTCATCTGTTCGGGGGGCAGGCCGGAACACTCGCGGAGGGAGGGGTGTTCCGGCCGTTTCGTTGGCGCATCGCATCAGCGGACACTCACGCCGACCAGCCATTTGCCGGGTGGAACGCCCTGCGCTAACAAAAGGCCGTGCCCCGCGAAACCAAGGCCGCCAAGTCTGCCCGCACCACCGAGATCATCGGCCGGCTCCGCCAAGCCTACCCGAACGCCCACTGCGAGCTGAATTTCTCCAACCCGCTGGAGTTGCTGATCGCGACCATCCTGTCGGCGCAATGCACGGACAAGCAGGTCAACCTCGTGACCGCGGACCTTTTCCGGAAATACCGGTCCGCGGCCGATTTTGCCGGTGCAGACCCGGAACAGTTCGCCCAGGACATCCGGCGTATCGGGCTGTTCCGCAACAAGGCCAAAAATATCCAGGCCACCTGCCGGACGCTGCTTGAGCGCCACGGTGGCGAAGTTCCGCGCACGTTGCCGGAACTCACCGCGCTGGCCGGCGTGGGCCGCAAGACCGCCAACGTGGTGCTCGGCAGCGCATTCGGCCTCAATGAGGGCATCGTCGTGGATACCCACGTCGGACGCCTGAGCGCCCGGCTGGGACTCACCCGCGACACCGATCCGGTGAAAATCGAGGCGGACCTGATCCCGCTCGTGCCGCGCGAGCATTGGGCCCTCTTCAGCCACCTGCTGATCTGGCATGGCCGGCGACGGTGTTCCGCCCGCTCACCGGAGTGCTCGACTTGCGAGGTGGCCGGGCTCTGCCCGGCCGCCGGCCGCGCCTGAGTGGAACGAAGGCTTGGATTCCAAGCGTCGGACCGTAGCGTCTCCGCCGCCCCTCGATGAAGTCACCGTCTGTTTCCTTTCTGCGCCGGTCTGGCTGGCTCGCGCTTTTCCTGTGCCTGCCCGCGTGGGGCCAGCTCCTGACCAGTCCGGCGTGGCGTTGGTTTCCCGGCGACACCGAGCCGCCGGTCGGCTGGCAGAATCTCGCCTTCAACGACTCGTCCTGGGCAGTGGCGGCGCAACCGCTCCACGCCGACACACGCCCGGAAGGGACCCGCCTCCCGGGCTTCGGAACCGCCTTCCGCAGCGTTTACTTGCGGCAGTCGTTCCCAGCGAACCAAGTGGGAAAAATCGGCGAACTGAGGCTCGACGCCCTCGCCGAGGACGGTTTTGTGGCCTGGCTGAACGGCCAAGAAGTCGCCCGGCACAACGTGCCTGACGGCGTGCTGGGGCGGACGGCCGCCGCGCTGGAACCGGCCGCCCAGCCGTTGTCGTTGGAGTCCGTGCTGGTCAGCGACCCATCACGTGCCCTGGCCGACGGCACCAACGTCCTGGCGATCCAATTGGTCACCGCGACGACCACCGGTATTCCGAACCTGCTCTGGAATGCTTCGCTCCACGCCGAGTTGGATTCACTGGCCCCAACCGTGGTGGCGCAGGTGCCGGCGCCGGGCTCGACGGTGGAGGTTTTGTCCTTTGCGGAGGTCATCTTCAGCGAGGCGGTAACTGGGGTGGACGCCAGCGACCTTGAGGTTAACGGCGTGCCCGCGACCAACGTCGTCCACCTGGCTCCCGGCCACTATCGGTTCGAGTTCACGCCCCCCGCCCCCGGCTTGGTCGTGCTCGCCTTCTCGGATGGGCACGGCATCACCGACGGATTGGCGGCGCCCAATCCCTTGGTGCCGAGCACCTGGAACGTGCAGATCAATCCCGCCGCCAACCGCACCAAGGCGATCCTCTCGGAAGTTGTGGCGGACAACTACCGTTCGCTGATCGACGAGGATCGGGAATATCCGGACTGGATCGAGCTCGCCAACCTGGGCGACGCGCCACTGGACCTGCGCGGCTGGGCGTTGACGGACGATCCGACCGACCGGTTCAAATGGGTGTTCGGCGCCGCCACGCTGCCCGCCAACGGTTACCTCGTAGTCTACGCCTCGCAGAAGAATAAGACCGACGTTACCGCGAAGACGCGGTTGCACACCAACTTCAAGCTCTCGGCTGACGGCGAATACCTCGCGCTGGTCGCACCCGACGGCGAGGTCGTGTCCGAGTTCGCGCCGAAGTTTCCGCCGCTCCGCACCGACGTCTCGTTCGGCCGCCTGCCGGACGCCCCGGACCGGATGGCCTACTTTGCGACCCCCACGCCCAACGCTCGCAACTCCAGCAGCGGGGCGGGTTTTGCCCCGGAAGTTACCTTCTCGGCCGCGAGCGGCACCTACCTCTACGACTTCAATCTCCGCCTGTCCGCCCCCGGGACCAACGTCGTGATCCGCTACACGCTGAATGGGACCGTGCCGACCAACACCTCGCCGATCTACGTCGCCCCAATTCCCGTCGGGCTCTCGGTCGAAGTTCGCGCGCGGGCCTTTGTCGAGGGATTGCTACCGGGACCCGTCCACAGCGAAGGCTACATCCGGCTCTCCGGGGACCCGGCCCATCAGGCGCTCTTCACCTCCACCCTGCCCATCCTCGTGATGAGCACGCTCCGCACGGCTACGATCGCCGAGTCGCGTAACACTCCGGTCCAGTTCTCGCTGCATGAGCCCGTCGATGGCTTGGCGTCGCTGCTGCTGCCGCCCCAGTTCGTGTCCCGCGGCGGCGCCAAGATCCGCGGTTCCAGTTCGGCCGGCCTGCCGAAGACCCCTTACGCCATCGAGTTCTGGGATGAATTCAACGAGGACAAGAAAGCCGGGATCCTCGGCCTGCCGGCAGATTCCGAGTGGGTCCTCTACGCGCCCAACCAGTATGACCCGGTGATGTTGCACAATCCGTTCATCCACCAGCTCAGCCGGGACCTCGGCCAGTATTCGCCGCGGACCCGCTACGTCGAACTCTACGTCCAGCGCGCCTCCGGTCCGTTGGTGACCAACCAGTGGATGGGCATCTATGTGCTGGAGGAGAAGCCCGCCATCGACGCCAACCGGCTGGCCATCGACAAGCTGCAACCGGAGGACATCGCCGTTCCCGAGGTTACCGGTGGCTACCTCCTGAAGGTGGACCGGCTCGATCCCGCCGATGGCGGCATCAATTTTGGCGGCGGCACGGTCGCCGCAGTGGACCCGAAGGAGCCCGAGCTCGAAACGTCCCAACGCGCACCGCAGCTGGCCTACATCCGGAAGTATCTCACCGACTTCAACCGCTCGCTGAGCGCGACCAACTGGCGGGATCCCGCCACCGGCTACCTGCCCTACATCGAGCTCACGAACTGGGTCGATTACCACATTGTCGAGGTGCTCAGCGGCAACGTCGATTCGCTGGTGCTCAGTGCCTATTTCCACAAGGAACGCAATGGCCCGCTCAAGTGGGGTCCGCATTGGGACTTCGACCGGGCACTCGGATCCACGGACGGCCGCGATGTTAATCCCCGCAACTGGCAGACCGGCCCATTCTTCGGGGCAACCTGGTGGAGCCGGGTGCTGCGCGATCCCACCGCCTGGCAGCTCTGGGTGGACCGCTACCAGGAGTTCCGCGCCGGCGCGATGTCCCGGACCAACATGAACCGGCTGATTGACCAGCTCGCGGCGCAGGTTGCGCCGTCGCAGAAGCGCGAGGAAAAGAAGTGGGCCTTCATGAGGCCGCGCGGCGGGTCCTATCAGGCTGAGGTCAACCTGATGAAGAACTGGCTGTCCAACCGGGTCACCTACATCGACAGCCAGATGACTGCCCGGCCCACGCTTAGTTCCGCGGGCGGCCGCGTCGAACCCGGCTTCACGGTGACCATCGCCCGCGCTCCCGGAGCCACCGTCTATTACACGTTGGACGGAACCGATCCGCGGCGGGCCTTCGGCACTAACGAAGTTGCGCCCGGCGCCCTGCTCTATGTGGGCCCGATCACGATCAACGCCAATTCGCGGCTCGTCGCCCGGGCTCGCGATGTCACCAAACGGCAGACCGGCGGCCCGCTGGCCACGACCCCGTGGTCGGCGCCGGTCGCAGCGACCTTCACCGTGACCGCCCCGACGCTGGCGGTGACGGAGATCATGTTCCATCCCGCCAAACCCACCACGGCGGACGGACCGGACGAGGACGAATTTGAGTTCCTCGAACTCCGCAACTTCTCCGGCAACTCCGTCTCGCTGCCCGGCTACCGGCTCAGCGGCGGCGTGGACTACACGTTCTCCGCGGCCAGCGCCGTCACGGAACTTGCCCCCGGAGCCCGGGTGCTGGTTGTGGCCAACACGGCCGCATTCGCCTCCCGCTATCCCGGCGTCGGACCCATCGCCGGAGAGTATGCCGGCCGCCTCGGCAACGGCGGCGCGCGGTTGGCGCTCACCGGACCGTTGCAGGAACCCGTGTTCGACTTCGATTTCAACGACCGCTGGCAACTACTGGCCGACGGCAGCGGTTTCTCACTTGTTCGCGCCGGCGATGGCGCCGCGGCCAATGATCCCGCTCAGCCCGGCTCGTGGGAACTCAGCGGGCGGTTTGGCGGGTCTCCTGGCCAGCCTGACCCTAGTCCAGATTGGCCCGTTCACCGGTCGTCACTCGCCCGGTTGAGCGAAGTTTATGCGACCGGAAATCAGGATGGATTTGTCGAATTGATCCAAACGGTTGACGGCCAAGCGCCCTTTGTCCCGGAGGACATTTCCGGCTGGTGGCTCACGGACGACCGGCGTGACTGGCGCCGCTATCGGCTGCCCGCCGGTTCGGTCTTTTCCCCGGGGTTTTTCAGCGGCCGCTGCATGGTCATCGGGCAATCCCAATTGGCTCAGGCTAGCCCGCAACCGCTTTACCTCGATGAGGAAGGCGGCGAAATCTGGCTGTTGAGCGCAAATGCCGAGGGAGAGCTCACAGGTTTTATATCCGGTGGGAAATATCCTGCGTCCGAAGTCCGACGCAGCGCCGGTAACGCGGAGTTCCGTGCCTCGGCGTTTCCCCCAGGGGAAGTTCGGCTGCGCCCGCAGATTCCAAGTCCCGGACGCACCAACGACCACCCCCTCACCCCACCGGTATACTTCATCGAAATCGGGCACGATCCGGCTCCAATCCAGGAAGTGGCGAACGAGGAGGGCGAATTCCTGGTGCTGAAGAACAACTCCGGGGTGGCGATTGCGCTCGGCTCGTCTGAACAAGCGGATCGGCCATGGCGGATTCGCGGCGATGTTGCCCTGGATCTCCCCGCGGGTTTGCGCCTTCCCAGCAACGGAAGCGTCACCTTGGTCAGCTTCGATCCGGTAGCCCATCCGGAATCGGAACACGCCTTCCGCGTCAGAAATGCAGTTCCCCGGACGGTCCCGATCTTGGGTCCGTGGCGCGGCCATCTGGCCAACGAAGGTGATGCCATCGAACTGCAGCGCCCGGCGGAGGGCAACAACGACAACTCACCACGCTACATTCCGCTCGATTCCGTCGACACTCGGCCATTTTCTGATGGAGCTGTGGCCGACGGGAGAATCCTCCGTCGGTATGGATTTGGATTCAGTCGACGCTGGCCCGTGTTTGGACTGACCGACCTCGATCAGGATGGCCTGCCCAACGATTGGGAAATCGCTCATGGCCTAAACGATTCGGGAACCGGGATATTCGCCGAGCCACTCGACAGCGATAGTGGTCCCGACGGTGACCCCGACGGCGATGGTTTCACGAACCGCATGGAGTTCGTGAACGGAACCGATCCGCACGATGCGCTGGAGGCCCTCCGGCCGACGGTGTTCCGCGGCGCCCGGGGCAACTTGGTTTTTCGCCTCGCCGCCCCCGCGGGGAAGATAATCTGGCTTCAACGGGCAAGCACCCTGTCACCCGACGGCTGGCAAAATGTTCGTGCCCTCGCCGCTTCCGGATCTGGCGACACCATCCTGACCTTCGAGGAAACCGACACCGACGGCCGATTTTACCGCCTAGTCTCGGAGTAATCCTCACTGCTGCACCGTCGCCGAATTTGCCCGATTGCCCACGCCGCATGCTCGGCGATCAACGGTTCTGAGTCCTGCGCCGCCCGTTCCAAGGCGGGCAGAGCCTCCGGCCCGCCGACGTTGCCCAACGCCACGCACACGTTTCGGACCAGGCCGCGCCGTTTCGTGCGCAATACCGGCGAACCGGCGAACCGGGCCTTGAACGCGGCCGCGTCCAGCGCGAGCAACTCCAGCAGGTCGGGTTCGGCCAAGTCATTCCGGGCGTGCGGCTTCAACAACGATGCGGCCTGCGCGAACCGGTTCCACGGGCACACCGCCAGGCAATCATCGCAGCCGTAGATGCGGTTGCCCAGCAGCGGGCGGAGTTCCTCCGGGATGCTGCCCTTCAGTTCGATGGTCAGGTAGGAAACGCAACGGCGTGCATCCAGCGTGAACGGCGCCGGCAAGGCGCCCGTCGGGCATGCCGTCAGGCAACGCGTGCAGGTGCCGCAGCGGTTGGACTCCGGCATGTCGGGCGGCAGTTCCAACGTCGTCAGGATTTCCGCGAGGAAGAACCAGTTGCCCAGGCGACGCGAAATCAGGTTCGTGTGTTTGCCCACGAAGCCAAGGCCCGCGCGCTGGGCGAGGTCACGCTCCAGGATCGGGCCGGTGTCGACATACCAAAGCGAGCGCGTGCCGGCGCCCCCGAGCGAATCGAGCAGGGCGGATAGTTCGCGCAAAGGTGCCGCCAACACGTCGTGGTAATCCTGATATCTGGCGTAGCGCGCCACCACGCCCCGCCCCTCCCGAACCGGCGTTTCAGCCGATGGCGCGTAGCTGACGGCCAGTGCCACCACGCTGCGGGCGCCCGGCAGCACGAGTTGCGGGTCGGCACGTTTGTCGGCATTGCGGGCCAGCCATTCCATGCCGGCGTGGCGCCCCTCGGCGATCGCGGCGGCAAACTGCGGCGCACTCGCCGGCGGCGCGGCGGTGGTGATCCGGCAGAGGTCGAAACCCAGTTCGCGGGCCCGCTGCTGGACGAGGGATTTCATCGCGGCCGCGATCACCCTGCGATTTCGGCCGCCGCTGTCAGCCCGGCACATTGCCGTCGGTAGGACGCCACTATGAACCGGGCGGTCTCGATCGGGGCCCGGAAGTCCACGCCCACCAGCACGTCCGCCTGCTTGTAGTAGGGCGCCCGCGCCTGGAGCAGCTCGCGGATGCGCTCGAGCGGGTTGTCGGTCTGCAACAGCGGCCGGTGCGACTGGTAACGCACGCGCTCGAAGATCACTTCCGGCGACGCCCACAGGCAAACGACCAGACAGTGCCGCCGGAGGCTCTCCAAATTGTCCGGGTTCACGATCATGCCACCGCCGGTCGAGATCACCTTGCCGGAGGCCGACTCCAATTCCCGCACCAAGTCGGCTTCCCGTTGCCGGAATGCCGGCTCGCCCTCTGCGGCGAAGATCTCGGAAACCCGCTTGCCGGCGCGGTGCTCGATCACCTTGTCGGTATCCACCAACTCGAAGCCCAGCAGGTCCGCCAGGACGTGGCCAACCGTGGACTTCCCCGTGCCCATGAAACCCACGAGCGCGAGGTTGCGAAATTGGCGGTCAGCCGACATGTCGCGGAGTCTGCCGGGAATCTGAGGCGGAATGAACCGAGAAATTGCCCGGGCAAGTCGCCGGGCCAAAGTTCGAGTCGCGTCGGGCTACGCCCCGATCGCCTTGGCGGCCTGATGCCTCGCCAAACCGGCGGCCAGCGTCGAAACACTCGCCAGCAACTCCTTGGCGGCAGCCGAATCGGCGATCTTGAAGCCGTAGTTTTTATCCAGCGCGACGACCAGCTGGAGCGCGTCCACCGAGTCCAAACCCAATCCGCCGGGCCCAAACAACGGCTGTTCGTCCCCGATCTCGGCGGCGGAAACCTGCAGCATGAGGGTTTCGACCATCAGGGCCTTCAGTTCGGTCCGCAGGGCAATCGTCGCGTCGTGGTTCATCCAGTTGTGGACGCCAGCATCGGGAAACCCAGGCCGCGGCTCAATCCAAAGCACGCACGACGCCTCAGAAGATCCCGCCGTCGATCTTCAGCACCGCACCGGTCACGTAGGAGGCCCCGGAGCTGGCCAGGAAACAGACGGCTGCGGCGACCTCCTCGGGACGCCCAAACCGTCGCATCGGCACCTGCGCCAGCGCTGCGGACCGCCGCTCCGCTGGCATCCGGGCCAACGCCTCGGTCTCGATGTAGCCGGGACAGACGGCATTCACGGTGATGCCCAGCCGGGCAACTTCCTTGGCGAGCGACTGCGTCAGGGCGACTGCCCCGGCCTTGGCGGCCGCGTAGTTGGTCTGGCCGGCCGGCGCCAGCAGTGCGCTGAGCGAGGCCACGTTCACGATCCGGCCGGCGCGCTGGTGAATCATCGTGGGCAGGACCGCCTGGCAGCCGTGGAAGACTGCGTCCAGGTTTGCCGCCACCACACCCGACCAGGCTGCCGCCGGCATCGTCGCGAGCAGGGCGTCATCGTGTTTGCCGGCGTTATTCACCAACACGTCGAGGCGCCCGTGCAATCCCGTGATGAGCCGGACCGCCGCCGTCCATGCCGTCGGATCGGTGACGTCGAGGTCCACGAGCCGGCAGCGCTCGGGGAATTCTGTGGCCAACGCTTCCGCCTGGTCGCGCCGGTCGCGCACGCCCAGCCAAAGCTGGTTGGCTTCCGCCTCCGCCAGGAACGCCCGGGCGACGGCGCGCCCCAAGCCGCCATTGGCGCCCGTGATCAGGATGACTCGCACGGGGCGACGGAACCCGAAATCCG
Source organism: uncultured Verrucomicrobiota bacterium (assembly GCA_964602595.1). Classification (GTDB taxonomy): domain Bacteria; phylum Verrucomicrobiota; class Verrucomicrobiia; order Limisphaerales; family UBA9464; genus CAIWAH01. The sequence goes on from CAZRRO010000022.1 coordinate 69,390, forward strand.
GGCGCGGGGGGAAGGTTGAAATGTCCGCCCATTGCCCGGCCGATGCGTCTTCCGGCGGGGAGCGGCGATGCCGGGACTGTCGTTGGCAAAAATGTTTTGAAGATTTTCTGTCCAAAATCCGGCGTTGGCCGGAAGTAAGCCGAATTCCTATTGCGATGTCCCCGGATTCGCCACGCATTGCCAGCGACCCCGCCGCCGCCCAGCAGCGGTTTCTTTCGCTGTTCCTGCGCAGCGAGCGGGAGATTTTCCGCTACGTGGCCGCGCTGGTGCCGAACGTCGCCGACGCCGAGGACATCGTGCAGCAGACCGCGCTGACCCTCTGGGAAAAGTTCGACGCCTATGACCCGGCGCAGCCGTTCACGCCCTGGGCCTGCCGGTTTGCCCTCAACAAGACCCGTCAATGGGTCGAACGCCACCAGCGCTGGCGGGCGTTGCTCGACGGCGAATTGGCGGAGGAGCTGGCCCGCCGCCGGGAGGAATTGCGGCCGGAATTGGAAGCCCGCTTGCGCCGACTGGAAGGCTGTCTGGCGCGACTGCCCGAGGAGCAGCGCGCGTTGGTCGAAGGCTATTATTACCGGCGGCAGGAAATCACCGACCTTGCCGGCCAGTCGGGCCGAACCGTCGCCGCGGCCTACAAGACGCTGCAGCGGATTCGGCAGACGCTCCAAGCCTGCATCCAGGGCGCCGCCGAACCGGAAGGGGGCATGCCGTGAGCCTGAACTATCCGTCGCCCGCATTTGACGCGGCGGTCGCGGCCGTCTGCCACGGCACGGCGTCCGAGGAGCAGTTGCAGGCATTGCACCGCCTTCTGCGCGACGAGCCCACGGCGCGGGATGAATATCTGCTGCGGGTAGAACTTCATGCCCGACTCGCGTCGGACCCCGACCTGTTCGCGGGCGCCAGCCGTGACATTCCGCCCATTCCGGCGACGGACACCCCGATCCCGTTCCCTGCCCTGCCCCGCACGAAGCCGACCGCCGTCCAGACCGCGAGCCGGTTCCTCGCCCTCGCCGCTGGTCTGGCGTTGCTGCTAGGCGGGGGCTGGTGGGGCTTTCAGCGCTGGGGGCCAGCCCGGCCCGGGGCCACCAGCCGGGCGGTGGCGATGCTCAATCGGGCGGTCAATGCCCGCTGGAACTCCGCGGACCGCGCGCCGCGGCTCGGGGCGCCGCTCGAACCCGGTCGCCTGCGGCTGGAGTCGGGACTCGCCCAGATTGTCTTCTACAATGGCGCCCGGGTAGCGCTCGAGGGCCCCGCTGAATTTAGCCTGGTCTCCTCAACCGAGGCCCAGCTCGCCCGCGGCCGCCTGACTGCGGAGGTCCCAACCGAAGCCCGGGGCTTCCGCGTGGTGTCACCCCGCCTGGATGTCACGGACTTGGGCACGGCGTTCGGCCTCAATGTGGCCGGGCCGCGGACGGAGTTGCACGTGTTTGCCGGCGAGGTCGAGTTTTCGACGGAACGTGGGTCCACGAACCGAAACCTGCGGGAGGGCAATGGCGCCGTGGCCGAAGCTGGCAGCGCCCCCCGGCTGGTGGCGGCCGACCCGGCGGGCTTTGCCTCGCTCTTTGACCTCCAGGCGAAGTCCGTCGCGGCCGACGCCCGGCGTTACGACCAATGGCGCCAGGCCAATGACCGGCTCCGGCGGGATTCCTCCCTCTGGGTTCATTTCGACTTCGAGCACGGCGCGGCGTCCGACTGGCGGTTGCCCAATGCCGGGGCCCTCAGTCCAACCCTGCCCGACGCGACGATCGTCGGCTGCCAGTGGCAGGAGGGTCGCTGGGCGACGAAGCCCGCGCTGGAATTCCGGGGCGTCAGTGACCGGGTCCGCCTGAGCGTGCCCAACGCGGGCGACTCGCTGACGCTGGCGGCTTGGGTCCGGGTCCAGGGGCTCGACCGGGAGATCAATTCGCTGTTCATGTCGGATGGCTTCGCACCCGGCACGGTGCATTGGGTGATCCGCAACGACGGCGTGCTGGGCCTCACCGTGATCGGACCCAACGCGGGCCATCAGATCCTGGTCAGTCCGCCGGTCTTGACCGTGGACCAATTCGGCATTTGGACGCATCTCGCGGTCGTGCTCGACGGTCGGGCGAAGCGGGCCGTTCATTACGTCAACGGGCAACCGGTCAGCCGGCATCCCATGCGGATCAATCCGCCTTTCCGGATCGGGACGGCGGAGCTCGGGAACTGGAACGCGGTCGGATTCCCGGGCAACGATCCGTTCCTGATCCGTAACTTCAGCGGCGTCATGGACGAGTTCTGCCTGTTTGGCCGGGCGCTCTCTGACGCCGAAATCCAAGCCCTGCACGCCGATGGCCGACCGCAGTCGGAAATTCCCGCCCAAGCCAGAAACTGAAACCAAATCCCCATCCCGCCGGTCACTCCCCACGTTCCCCTTGCGCATGAAAATGAAACTACCGCTGCTGCCGCTGCTCATGGCCCTGGCTACCCAGCTGGGCCTCGCCCAAACCAACGCCCCGGCCGACGACTGGAAACCCGCGTCGTCCAACCAGCCCGGCAAGGAATACCCGAAGGTAAACTCGGAGGGCCGCGTGAAGTTCCGCATCGTCGCCACCAACGCGCAGACCGTCGGCGTCACGTTCCGGGACAGCAGCGCCTTCACCAAGGGCGAGGACGGCGCCTGGTATGGCTACACCCGTCCGCTGGACGAGGGCTTCCATTACTACTCCATCAAGCTGGACGGCGCGGAGGTGCCGGACCCGAACAGCCTGATGTTCTTCGGCGCCCAGCGCTGGGGCAGCGCGGTCGAGATCCCGGCGAAGGATCAGGACTTCTATGCGCTCAAGAACGTGCCGCAGGGCCAGCTTCGCGAGCTCTTCTTCCATTCCAAGAGCACGGACACGATGCGGCGCGCGTTCGTTTACACGCCGCCAGGCTACGACCAGAGCCCGGACAAGCGTTACCCGGTGCTGTATCTCCAACACGGCTGGGGCGAGAACGAATATGGCTGGGGCGTTCAGGGCCGCGCCCGCGAGATCATGGACAACCTGATCGCCGAGAATAAGGCGCGGCCGATCATCATCGTGATGATCTACGGCATGACGAACGAAACCCGGATGGGCGGGATGAGGAACTTCGACATCGGCCCCTTCGAGACAGTCCTCGTCAAGGAACTGGTCCCCTTCATCGATGCCAACTTCCGCACGCTCTCCGATCAGCCGAACCGGGCGATGGCCGGCCTCTCCATGGGTGCCATGGAGACCAAGACGATCACCCTGAAGAACCTCGAAACCTTCTCGCACATCGGGCTTTTCAGCGGCGGCAGCATCGCGGTGACCAACATCACGGACATGGCCGCGTTCAAGGCGAAGAACAAGCTGGTCTTCGTGAGCTACGGCAGCAAGGAGCTGGGCAACAGCCGGGGCGGCGATCCCAAGGCTACCGCCGAAGCCCTCAAGCAGGCGGGCGTCAACAGCCACTTCTACGTCTCACCGGAAACCGCGCACGAATGGCAGACCTGGCGCCGCAGCCTCCGCGAGTTTGCGCCGCTGCTGTTCAAGAACTGATCCGCACTTTCTGAAGCAACCACCATGAAGACATTCCTCACTCTCCTCCTCGCCGCCCTGCCCGGTCTGGCCGCCGATCTGACTGGCCAGTGGAAGGCCGTGTTCGACACGCAACCTGGCAAACAGACCTACCTCTACGACCTGAAAGCCGAGGGCGAAAAGGTCACCGGCAAAGCGACCGGCGACATCAACGGTGAGAACAAGCGGACCGTGGACCTCAAGGACGGCAAGCTCGTCGGCGACGTGGTCACATTCATCGAGACGTTCGAGTTCCAAGGCAACGAACTCACCATCAGCTACACCGGCAAACTGGCGGGCGATGAGATCAAGTTTACCCGCAAGGTCGGTGACTTCGCCACGGAGGAACTCGTCGCCAAACGGGAGAAGCCCGCGTCCGCCGCCAAAAGTCCGGCCGGCAAGTGGCAGGGGGAATTCGATTCGCGGATCGGCATCCAGAAATACCTGTTCGATTTTCAGGTGAAGGACGGAAAGTTGACCGCCAAGGCCGTGGCGGAGGCCCGCGAGGAAAAACGCGACGTGGAGTTCAAGGAGCCGAAGCTCGAAGGCGACACGCTCACGTTCGTGGAGATGCGGCAGATTCAGGACAACGAAATCCGCATCGAATACACCGGCAAGCTCGGCGACCGGGGCATCGAGTTCACGCGCAAGGCCGGCGACTTCGGCAGCCAGGAGTTCCTGGCCACCCGCGTCGGTCCCGCTCCGGCGGCCGGTGATTCGCCGCGTCCCCGCCGCGGCGGATTCGGTGGCCCGATTGAACTTGGGCCCGACGACAAGGCCGCATTCCCGGACGCACCGGCCGGCTTTGATCAGGCCCGCGACGGCATCGCCCACGGCAAGCTGGAGATGGTCGAATACGATTCGAAGTCCGTTGGCACGAAACGCAAGGCGCTCGTCTACACGCCGCCCGGTTACTCGGCCGACCAGAAGTATCCCGTGCTCTACCTGCTCCACGGCATCGGCGGCGACGAAGAGGAATGGCGCCGGGGCGGTCAGCCCAATGTCATCCTCGACAACCTGCTCGCGGACAAGAAGGCCGTGCCCATGATCATCGTCATGCCCAACGGCCGCGCGCAGGCGGACGACCGTGCGGGTTCAAACGCGATGGCCACCGCGCCTGCGTTCGGCGTCTTCGACCAGGACCTGCTCGGCAGCCTCATTCCGTTTATCCAGTCGAAGTATTCCGTGAAAACCGACCGTGAGAACCGCGCGTTGGCCGGTCTTTCCATGGGTGGTGGTCAGTCGCTGAACTTCGGCCTGGGCAACCTCGATACCTTCGCGTGGGTCGGCGGCTTCTCGTCCGCTCCCAACACGAAGCCGGCCGCCGAACTGGTCCCCGACCCCGCCAAGGCGAAGGCCCAGTTGAAACTTCTCTACGTCTCGTGTGGCAACAAGGACGGCCTGATTCGCATCAGCCAGGGCGTCCACGCTTTCCTCAAGGAGAAGGGCGTTCCGCACATCTGGCATGTCGACGAGCACGCCCACGACTTCCAGCATTGGAAGAAGGCGCTGTTCCAATTTTCCCAGCTGATCTTCAAACCCGCGGGCAACTGATCCATGAAGCACCTCACGCCGTTTGTCGGCCTGCTGTCCGGGCTGATGGCTCTCAACGCCTCGGCGGCCGATGCCCCCGATCGCCCGCTGCACATCCTCTACCTCGGTTCCGTCAGTTCCGGTGGAAGCGGCTTCGGCGGCGGTGGCTCCCGCACCAACTACGTTTACCTGCCCGGCCAAACCCTGGCGCCAGAGGCGATCTACTTTAACCACCGTGCCGATGTCACCAATCTCACCGAAGCGTATCTGAAGCACTTCGATGCGGTGGTGCAGGTGCTGCCCGACGCTGAATTGGGTTCGTCCCAGCAGGCGCTGCTCGCCGGCTTTCAACGGTCTGGCCGTGGGCTCGTCAAATATGCCGATGGCCGGCGTCCGGCCGAAGGCGTGCTGCGCGAAGCCGTGCTTGGAGGCGTCAGCCACGAGGCGAAGTCCGCCTGGGAAACCTCGCTGAAGGCACGTCCGCCGCTGCAACGTCTGACGGGTGAAGTCCCCAACTACGAACGCCGCCCGGAGCCCGTGAAATACCAGGCGCCGCTCTCGCCGCAGGACTCGATGCGTTACACGCAGGTCCCGGCGGACTTTGAACTCCAGCTCTTCGCGTCCGAGCCGGACGTGGTGAAGCCCATCTACATGGCGTGGGACGAGCGGGGACGCGCGTGGGTGGTCGAGGCGCGTGATTATCCCCACGGCCTCACGGCCGAAGGCGAACCGGGCCACGACAACATCAAGGTCTGCGAGGACACCGATGGCGACGGCCGGGCGGACAAGTTCACCATCTTCGCCGACAAGTTGAACCTCGCGACCTCCCTCGTGTTCGTGAACGACGGCGTGCTCGTGTCGGAGGCGCGGCACATGCTTTTCCTCAAGGACACCGATGGCGACGGCAAGGCGGACGTGCGCCAGGCCATTTTGCCAGGCTGGGGCGTGGGCGATTCCCACGCGATGCAGAGCTATCTCAGCCGCGGCTTCGACAACTGGCTCTACGGCGCGGTGGGTTACTCGAACTTCCGCGGCCAGGTCGCGGGCAAGGACCTCCAGTTCGGCCAGGGCATCTTCCGCTTCAAGGCCGACGGCTCGGTCCTCGAATTCCTGCACCAGTTCAACAACAACACTTGGGGCTTCGGCCTCAACGCCGCGGGCGATGTCTTCGGCTCGACGGCCAATGGCCACCCAACCTTTTACGGCTACCTGCCGGCCCACATTCTCAACCCGACGCAGCCGGGCTTCGCAGGCCGACGCGGCGGCGGTGGTTTCCGGCCCGGCTACCGGCTCGACGGGAACAACGAGCCCGAGCGGGCCACCGCGAATGTTCGCCGGCTGCAATCCGCCAAGTCGATGGCTCCGGGCATGCGGATGCATCCGAACACGCCGAACGTCCGCATGGTGGACAACTTCGGCGGCTACACGGCCGCGGCCGGACATGGTTTCATGGTCAGCGACGCGCTGCCGCCGCGTCTCCAGGGGAAGGCTCTGGTGACAGAACCGACCGCCAAGCTGATCGGCATCGTGGACATCCAGCCCGACGGCGGCGGCTACAAAGCAACTGACGCCGGCAACCTCCTCGCGAGCACTGACGAGTGGATGTCGCCGATCTTTGCCGAGGTCGGCCCGGACGGTGCCGTCTGGGTGATCGACTTCTACAGCTTCATCATCCAGCACAACCCGACCCCGAGCCCGCAGTCGGCTGGCATCACGGCCACGACGGGCCGGGGTGGTGCTTACAAGACGGAGAACGACCTACGCGACCAGAGCCACGGCCGCATTTACCGCGTGGTCTGGAGGGACGGCCCGAAGAGCTCCATCAAGTCGCTGGCACAGGCAAAGGCGCCGGAAGTGGTCGCGGCGCTGGACAGCGGCAACCAGTTTTGGGCACTCACGGCCCAGCGTCTGATCGTGGACAACAAGCTGACGGATGCCACCCCGACGCTGAAGAAACGCGTGCGCGCCGCCAGCGGCGGCAAGGGTGCGATTCACGCCCTCTGGTCCCTTGAGGGTCTCGACGCCCTCGACAAGGACACCCATCAGGCGGCGCTCCTGTCCAAGGACGCAGCGCTGCGTCGCAACGCCATTCGCGCCCTACCGGCGAACGAGGCCGGGCGGCAGCTCTTCTTCAGCAGCCCGGTGATTCAGGACCCGGACCTCATCACCCGTCAGGCCGCGTTCGTGAAGCTGCTGGAGTTCCCCACGATTCCGGCAATCCAGACGGTCGTCGCGCAGTTGCCGCGCACGGCCGTCAACAACGACGACCCGTTCCTGAACGACACCGTCACGCTGCTCGGCCGTATCCACAAGGTGTCCGGGGTTGGCGAGAATGAGGTGAAGGTCACAGCCGGTGATCCGAAACGGGGCGAAGACCTCTTCTACAACAGCCCCACCGCGGCTTGCGCCGCCTGCCATCAGGTCGGCGGCAAGGGCGGCGACATCGGCCCTATCCTCGACGGCATCGCGGTCCGCGGCGACCGGGCTTACATCTTGGAAAGCCTCATGGACCCCAATGCGAAGTTGGCCAAGGGCTTCGAGAATCTGCCGATCTCGCCCATGCCCCCGCTGGGTTCGCTGCTGAAGGAGCAGGAACTGGAAGACATCCTGTCCTATCTTGCCACGCTGAAGACTCCGCCTAAGGACGGCATCACGGTTCCGGTGCGGAAGGTTGAAAACTACGAATGAGCATGAAGAAGCTATCCTGCATCCTTGGCCTCGCGACCCTGTGGGCGCTGGCCATTTCCCCGGTCCGCGCGGCGGACACCACGACCCTCGACAGCGACGGCTACATCCGCGACTGGCTCATGCTCGCCCCGATCGCGCTGCCCGAAGGCGCCGATGCCGGCGATCTGTTGCTGCGTTCGCAGATCCCCGACGAGGCCAAACTGAAGCCCAAGGCCGGCGACTCGGTGACGGTCAACGGCCGCCAACTGACCTGGAAAGCCGTCACCGCCCCCACGAACCACTTCGACTTCAACGCCGTTCTGAAATCCCAGAACGACCAGTCGGCGGGCTTCATGGTGACCTACATCGAGTGCGACCGGTACATACCCGACGTGGTCATCGCCGTGGGCAGCAACGACCAAGGGCGGATCTACTTCAATGGCGTGGACATCTACGCCGTCACCGAGGCGCGCCCACTGACGCTCGATCAGGACAAGGGCAAGATCACGCTCAAGCAGGGGCTCAACGTTCTCGTGTTCAAGGTCGTCAATCAGCAGAACAGCTGGCAGGGCGCCATGCGGCTGACGGACAGGGCGGGAAAACCCCTAAGCAATGTGAAAGTCCGCTTGTCGCCCTGAGGCCCCCGAGACCGACACTTCCACCCTGTTGCCCCAATTCATGAATACTCCCAACTCCACCGCCAGGCTTCCCCTTGCCCCGCTCCTGTTGCTGCTCGCCTTCAATCTGACCGCCCGGGCGGCCGAGGTGCCGGCCATTAAGGAAGCGTTCGCCGGACACTTCGCTGTGGGCGCTGCCATCAACCGCTCGGAGGCGACGGGCACCGCTGGCCGAAGGAGCGCCGAACAGGTCGCGCAGGAAGTCGCGCTGGTGAAACGCCACTTCAACCAGATCACCGCGGAGAACGACATGAAGTGGCAGCTCATCCATCCGCGCGAGGGCGCGGAGGGTTACGACTTCACCGGGGCGGATGCCTTCGTGAACTTCGGCCTGAGCAACCGGATGGAAATCGTCGGTCACACGCTGGTGTGGCACAGCCAGACGCCGAACTGGGTCTTTGCCGGCACGAATCCACCGCCGCCGGGCGCGACCAATCCACCGCCCGCCTTCGCCGCCGCGAACACCAACGGACCTGGCACGAATCGCCTTGGCCGTGGCGGCTTCGGACCCGGCTTTGGCCGCTACACCGGGCCTCGCGCCTCCCGCGATGAACTGCTCCAGCGGATGCGCGATCACATCCACACGGTCGTTGGCCGCTACAAGGGCAAGGTCAAAGTCTGGGACGTTGTGAACGAAGCCCTCGCCGACGGCGGCCCGGAGAATGTCATGCGGTCGTCGCTCTGGTCCGAGATCATCGGGCCGGACTTCATCGCCAAGGCGTTCCAATACGCGCACGAGGCTGATCCTGATGCGATCCTCCGCTACAACGACTATGGACTGGAGAACCCGGTGAAGATCCAGAAGCTCGTCACGCTGATCAAATCGTTGCAGGAGCAGAAGGTGCCCATTCACGCGATCGGAACGCAGGCCCACCTCAACGTCTCCACCGCCGGCTTCGAGCAGATGGATCGGTCGCTGACCGAAATCGCCAAGTTGGGGCTGCCCATCCACGTCACCGAGCTCGACATCAACAGCGCCCAGGGCGGCCAACGCACCACCGGCGCAGACGTCGCCGCCAACGCCGCGACCACGCAGGGCGGGCTGGTCGGCGATGCCGACAAGAAGCTCGCCGAGGCCTATGCCGGAGTGTTCCGCGCGTTCCTCAAGCACCGCGACAAGGTGAAGATGGTCACGTTCTGGGGTGTGAACGACGCAGTCTCCTGGCGGGCCGGCGGCAAGCCCCTGGTGTTCGACGGCGACAACCAGCCCAAGCCGGCGTTTGAGGCGGTGATCCGTGAAGCCCGGCAGGCGGCCTCAGCGCAGTGACCGGCGGAACCGAGAACCCCGATTGCCTGACCATGCGTTTGCCACCGCTCCGTTGCCTCGTGCTGCTCGCGGCTCTCTGGTTCTGCCCGAGTGCGGTCGCCCAGAACACGAACCGCTATGTTTTCCTCTGCTTCGGCCAGTCCAACATGGAGGGCTTCCCCGGCATTGAGGAGCAGGACAAGGGCCCGGTGGACGGGCGCTTCCAGATGCTCGCCGCGGTGGATTTCCCCAAGCTGGAGCGGGTGAAGGGCAAATGGTATCCGGCCGTCCCGCCGCTCTGCCGGCCGTCTGCCGGCCTCGGGCCCGCGGACTACTTCGGAAGGACGTTGGTCTCGAATCTGCCGCCGCACATCACTGTGGGTGTCGTCAACGTTTCGATCGGCGGCTGCAAGATCGCGCTGTTCGAGAAAGACTCCTATCAGAGTTACGCCGCCGTCGCCCCAAAGTGGATGACCAACACCATCGCCACCTACAGCGGCAATCCCTACCAGCACCTCGTGGAGCTGGCCCGGCTTGCCCAGCGGGACGGCGTCATCAAAGGCATCCTGCTCCACCAGGGCGAATCCAACACCAACGACAAGGATTGGCCGAACAAGGTGAAGGGCATCTACGAGAACCTGCTTCGTGATCTGACCCTCAAGGCCACCGACGTTCCCCTGATCGCCGGTGAGCTGGTCAACGCCGACCAGAACGGCGCCTGCGCCAGCATGAACAGGATCATCGCCGAGCTGCCGAAAACGATTCCCACGGCGCACGTCGTTTCCTCGGCGGGATGCGCGGCGCGGGGCGACCGGCTGCACTTCACCGCTGCAGGCTATCGCGAGTTGGGCCGGCGCTACGGGGAAACAATGCTCCCGTTGCTCGGCTACGGTCCCAACGCACCCAAATGACGACGGTAAGGTTTCCATGAAATCCCTCCTTCTGGCAGCTGTGCTGCCGGCTCTCGCACTGCCCCTGATCGCACTCGACGGGCAAGTTCAGATCCACGACCCGTCGACCGTCATCCGATGCGGCGGGAAGTATTACACCTACGGCACCGGCGGCACTCCGCTCGTCTCCGACGACGGCTGGACGTGGCGGCGCGGCGCAACTCCGGGCCGCAGCGGCATGGCCCCGGATGTCATCCACGTGGGCGACCGCTACTTCATGTATGTCGCGCGCAATGTCGGAGCCCAGCCACGCGCCGACATCAACCTTATTTGGAGCAAGTCGCTCGACCCGGCTTCGCCCGATTACAAGTGGGAGGAAGCCGGCGTGGTCGCTTCGTCCGACGGAGTGGAGGACTGCAACGCGATTGATCCGGGGGCCTTTCTCGATCCCAACGACGGCAAGCTGTGGCTCGTTTACGGCTCCTACTTCGGCTACATCCGACTGGTCGAAATGGATCCCAAGACGGGCAAGCAGATCAATCCGGCGACCAAGCCAGTCGACATCGCGATCAACTGCGAGGCGCCGATCGTCATCTTCCGCGACGGTTGGTATTACCTGCTGGCCACCCACGGGAGCTGCTGCCGCGGCGCTGATTCCGGCTACAACATCCGCATGGGCCGCTCGAAGAAGATCACCGGTCCCTACCTCGACCATGAGGGTATCGACATGATTCAGGGCGGCGGCAAACTCTTCCTCGGATCGAACGGCCGCCTCATCGGTCCCGGCCACTTCGGACTCATCGAAGACGAGACCGGCGTGCAAAAGTTCTCGCTCCACTATGAAGCCGATCTCGATCGAGGCGGCGCCAGCGTCTTGGATGTCCGACCGCTGCTCTGGAAAGACGGCTGGCCGGTTGCGGGCGACAACTTCAAGGAAGGCACCTATCAGCTCGAATCCCTCCGCACCGGCACCGCACTGGAGCTGGCGGTCGAAGGCACGCCCGTAGGCGGTCGCCGCGCCCGCATGGGAGGCGGTCCTGGTTTTGGTGGTCCCGGTGGCCCCGGCGGTGGTCCGCGTCCTGGCTCGACGAATGGACCCGCCCCGCGTCCTCCCGGTGGCGGCATGTTCGCCGGGACGGGTGTTCCCATCCCGCAGCAGGATGTCGCGCAGGTCTCGACCAATTGGCCTTCCGGCGAAATTCCGACGCGCATGGCCAACTACCTCTGCCAAGCGCAACAGAAGTGGACCGTCTCAGCCTTCACCAATGCGGGCGGCTTTCTGGGGTCGCCCTACTTCAAGGTCACCGTCGCCGGCACCGATCGCACCCTTGGCGCAACGGCGGAAGGCGAACTGACGACCACGCCGTCGTTCACTGGCGAGCCGTCCCAGCTCTGGCGCATCGACCAACTGGCTGACGGTTCGTGGCGGCTCATGCCGAAGGCTGTTCCCGCTTCGAAACAACCCATGGCGCTCTCGGCCATCGGCAGCAGCTTCGCCACGCTCTCCAAACCCAGCGCCTCCGACGAAAAGCTTCGTTGGTTGATCAAGGCTCCCTGATCACGCGCCACCGACTTCATCACTGCCCTCGTTATGAACGCACCCGCTTTTCGTCGATTGTCGGTTTTTTTCTTGGCCACGCTTTCGGCGCTCCTGGCCATCGCGGCGACGCCGGCCGACGTGCTTGAAACCACACCGTCCCTTCGCCGCGCCACTCCAACCCAGAACGCTCCGAACGGCATGGGCTTCATCCAACGCTGGCTCCTTCTGGAACCCATTCCCGCCAATGGACTCACCGACAAAGTCGTCCGGGAAACGGTGAAGAAGGAGCACTTCCCCAACCAACTTACCGTCGTTCCGCGCGATGGCGACAAGGTGAAAGTTGGCGATGCCGAACTCACATGGCACGCGGTCGACACGAAGGATTACAACGTCAATCTCTTCCACTTCGCCCGCGCCCTCGGCAAGCCAACCTCCAACATCCTCACGTGGGGTGTCACCGTGGTGGACTGCGCCGAGGACATGCCCAACGTCCGCCTCGCCATCGGCTCCAACGCCGCCTCGATCTGGTGGGTTAACGGGCAGGAAGTCATCGGCATCTACGGCGATCGTCAGACGGTCATCGACGACGGCGTCTCCCAACGGCTCACGCTGAAGAAAGGCGCAAACGTGATCCGTTGCGCGGTCGTCAACGGCGGCGGCGCGACCGACTTCTGCGCCCGGTTCCTCGACGAGGACGGCAAACCGATCAAGAGCTACTCCGTCACGGCAAATGCTGCCGCGAAATGACACCCCGTTCCTCCAACTGACCTCCTCTTCGCCAGCACTCATGAAAAGCTCCGCCACTCCTCTTATTGCCCTGATGGCTCTTCTGGGCTTGGGCTCGTTCGCCCACGTTTCTGCGCAGCCCGCTCCCGCTGAGAAAACCACCAACGGGCCTGCCGTGAGACCGAGCGCTCCGGACAGGCGCGCTCCGGCTCCGCCCAAGAATCCCGTTCCGATTCTGCCCGCGCTTCCTGTCGCGTTGGACACGACCTTTTACGCGAGCAACAACGTCCCGCATGGCCGGGTCGAGATCGTCACCTACAAGACCACGGCCGGAACCGAGAAGCGTATGCACGTCTATTTGCCGCCCGGCTACGATGCGGATCCGTCGAAGCGCTATCCCGTGCTCTACCTGAACCACGGCGGCGGCGAGAACGACAGCCACTGGATCGAAAAGGGAGCGACGCACCACATCCTCGACAACCTCATCGCCGCTGGAAAGGCGCGTCCGATGATCGTTGCCATGCCCAACACGGGCCGCGTGGTCTCGGGCAAGCCACCCAAGCTCGGCGAGGACGACGCCTGCACGCAGGAATATCTGAAGGACATCCTGCCCTTCGTGGACGGCCGTTACCGCACGCGCACCAACCGCGAGAGCCGCGCCGTGGCCGGACTTTCAATGGGCGGCTTCGTCACGCTCAACACCGGGCTCACCCATCTGGAAACCTTCGGCGAACTCTACGTCTTCAGCTCGGGCTACTGGCCGGACCAGTTGCCCGCGTTCAAGGAGAACATCCAGCCGCTCCTCAGCCAGACGAACATCAACGAACGATTCCGCATGCCCATCTACTTCGGCGTCGGCGAGACGGACATCGCCTACCTCAACAGCATGCGCACGATGGCGGTGTTCAACGACCATGGCATCCGCACCTTCTCGGTGCTCAGCTCGTTGGGCCACGAGTGGAAGAACTGGCGCCGTTACCTCTGGCAGACCACGCAGATCATGTTCCCCGAGGATCAATGACCCGTCGCTTTCTTTCCCGATTCCACGCATCCCCATGAAAACTCAATCGCTTCGCCTCTCCGTTCTTTTGGCTTTGTTCACGTTGGTGTCGTCCTTCGTCGCAAAAGCCGCTGATGCCGCCGCAAAGCAGACCTTCGTCCTCGTCCACGGCGCCACCGCCGGAGGCTGGGAGTGGAAGAGCACCGGCAAGTTCCTGACCGACGACGGCCACACCGTCTATCGCGCCACTCTCACCGGCTTGGGCGAGAAGATGCACCTCAACAGCACGAACGTGGATCTCCAGACCCACATCAACGATGTGGTGAACCTCATCCTCTTCGAGGACCTCCACGACATCGTGCTCACCGGCCACAGCTACGGTGGCATGGTCATCACCGGCGTCATGGACCGCGTGCCCGAGCGGATCAAACATGTCGTCTTCCTCGACGCCGCCGTGCCGGAAGATGGCCAATCGCTCTGGGACCACTTCGGCGGCCAAGGCATGGATCCCAAGCGCTTCACCGACGGCTTCATGCAGGTGCCGTGGGTCAAGGCCGACACCAAGCCGCCCCACAGCGTCAAACAGTCGATTAGGTGCTTCAACCAGCCCGTCTCCTTCAAGAACCCCGCCGCCAAGGCGATCAATGTGACCTACGTCGCCTTCGTGCCGAAGGACAAGTCGGCCGAGGAACGCGCCAAGACCGACAAGAGTTGGCAGCGCGCCGTCTCCCGTGGTTGGACCATCCGCACCTTCCCCGGCGGCCACGTGGCTCAGCAGGAAGACCCGCGCGGCGTCGCCACGCTGATCGCGGAGTCGGTCAAAGATCGGAACAAGCCCGTCGCCGACAAGTCCGACGCCAGAACTTCCGGCAAGTAACCTGATCCGATTCGTTCCCATGAAACTGAACTTCTCCCGCCTTCTTTCGTTCGCTCTGCTCGGTCTCGCCCTTGGCCTGAGTGCCGACGCACAGGCCCAGCCTTCGCGCGCGCCGCAGCTCCAGTCGCCTGTCGTCCATCCCGACCGCAAGGTGACCTTCAGTGTCCGCGCGCCGAATGCGCAGAAGGTCGAACTGAGCTGTCAGTTTCAGAGAGGCAACCAGCCGTTGATCAAAGACACGAACGGCGTCTGGAGCATCACCGTCGGGCCCATCGAGCCGAACCTGTATCCCTACAACTTCGTCATCGACGGCATCGGCGTCGCCGACTCGGCCAACCAGGACCTGTTCCCCAACGAACGCTTCAAGCCGAGCCTCGTGGACGTTCCCGGCGACCAGCCGGCGCTCCATTCCGTGCAGAACGTGCCGCACGGCGAGATGTCCTACCTCTTCTACGAGTCCAAGACGCTTAAGCGCACCCGCCCGCTCGTGGTTTACACGCCGCCCGGCTACCGCGCGGGGACGGACAAGTATCCCGTGTTTTACCTCGTGAGCGGAACGACCGACACGGAGGAGACCTGGTTCCGCGCCGGACGGATGAACTTCATCCTCGACAACCTCATCGCCCAGAAGAAGGCGGTGCCGATGGTCGTCGTCATGCCCTACGGCAATATGATGGGCGGCGCGCCGGCGCCCAACACGCCGCAGGCCGCCGACATGTATCGCGTCTTCAGCGACGAGCTGCTCGGGAACATTCTGCCCTTCGTCGAGGCCAACTTCCGCGTCCTCGCCGACCGCGAGAAGCGCGCCATCGCCGGATTTTCCCGTGGGGGCGGCCAGTCGCTCTTCACCGCGTTCAACAACCTGGACCAGTTCGCTTGGATCGGTTCCTACGCCGCCTATCTCACGCCCGAGGTCTGCAACAAACATTTCCCCGACCTCGTGTCCAAGCCCGAGGACACCAACCGCAAACTGAAGCTGCTCTGGCTTGGGGTCGGCACGGAGGATTTCCTCTACAAGCAGGCCGTGGAGTTCGACCAGTTCCTCAAGGACAAGAAGATCGACCACCAGAGCCTCGTCACGGACGGAGGCCACACCTGGATGAACGCGCGCCACTACTTCGCGGAGACGTTGCAGCTCTTTTTCAAATGACCAGCCGTGACGTCTGCTCTCCTCAAATCATTGACCGACGCGACGCGATACCCCGGCGGAGGGATCGTGACCGAACTCATCTCTCGCCCCTGAACCCTTAGCCGCCCCATCGTGAGCCCTTCACCTGTTGCTTCCCCGGCCCAAGACGGCGAACGCCTCAAGCCGACCGAATACGTCGGTTATGCGCTCGGTGACACCGCGTCGAACTTCTTCTTCCAGTCCTTCAACATCTTCCTGACCTACTACTATGTGGATGTCTGGGGCATTCCGGCGACCGTGCTGCTGTGGCTGATCCCGCTGGTGCGGGCCTTCGGCGCGCTGGACGACGTCATCATGGGCCTGATCGCCGACCGCACCAACACGCGTTGGGGCAAGTTCAGGCCCTATCTGATGTTCGGTGCCGTTCCCTACGGCATCTGTGGCTACCTCATGTTCCTCGGGCCGGACTTCGGTCCGACCGGCAAGATCGTCTATGCAGGCATCACCTATGGCCTGATGATGATCGCCTACACGGTCATCAACGTGCCCTATTCGGCGATGCTCGGCGTCATTAGCCCGTCGCCGCGCACCCGGACTGTGGCTTCGACCTGCCGTTTCGTCGGCGCGTTCGGGGCGGCCTTCCTCATCTCGCTGTTTGTGCGACCGCTGGTCGAGTATCTCGGCGCGGGCAACGAGTCGCGCGGCTTCCAGCTCACGATGGCCATCTTCGCGGTCGTTTCTGTGGCGCTGATCCTCATCACCTTCGCCACCACCAAGGAGCGGGTCGCACCCCCGCCCCAGCAGAAAACCAACGCGCGCGAGGAATTGGGCGAACTGTTCAAAAACTGGCCGTGGGTGGTTTTGCTCCTGACCTCGATCTTCTCCAACGCGTTCTCCGCGCTCCGCTCCGGCAGCACTATCTTCTACTTCAAATACGTCCAGGGCTTCGACTCCACGCCGATGTTCTGGCGGCTGGACCATACCACGGTTTTCCTCACGAGTGGTGCGCTCGGCCTGGTGCTGGGCACGATCTGTCTCGGTCCGATCGCGCGGAAGGTGGACAAGAAATACTACGCCGCCGGTCTAAGCCTCGTGACCGGCCTCTGCTTCCTCGCCTTCTACTTTGTGCCCAAGGGCAACTTCTGGCTCCTCGTCGGTGCAAACATGGTGGCGCAGTTCTGCGCCGGCCCGACCTCGGCGCTGACGTGGGCGCTCTATGGCGACGTGGCCGACTACGGTGAGGTGAAGTATGGCCGCCGCTCAACCGGCCTCATCTACTCGGCGTCGCTCTTCTCGATCAAATCGGGCATCCTGGTCGGCGGTTTCCTCGTGCCGCTGTTCCTGGCGAAGTTCGGTTACGTGAAGGGTGCCGAGAGCCAGACGGCCCACGCCCTTCTCGGAATCACGCTGGCCTTCTCCGTCGGCCCTGCCCTCTTCGCGATCCTGAAAGCCGTCGCGCTGATGGTCTATCCGCTCGACCAGAAGCGTGTGGACGAGATCGAACGCGAACTCTTGGCCCGCCGCGCGGCTGTGGCCGCTGAAGTCAAACCCGCATGAACATCCAGAATCCCATCCTGCCCGGATTCAATCCCGACCCATCCATCCTCCGCGTCGGGGACGACTACTACGTTGCGACGTCCACCTTCGAGTGGTTTCCCGGCGTTCAGATCCACCATTCGCGCGACCTGGTGAACTGGCGGTTGCTGACGCGACCGCTGCGTCGTCCCAGCCAGCTCAACATGCTGGGTGAGGCCGATTCCTGCGGCGTCTGGGCGCCGTGTTTGACGCACGCCGACGGCCTGTTCTGGCTGATCTACACCGACGTCAAACGCTTCGGCCGTTCCTCGATGGCCGGGGCAAGTGGGGCGTCGTTGCGCGACTTCCACAACTACCTCGTCACCAGCCCGACCATCGACGGCGACTGGTCCGACCCAGTGTATCTCAACAGCAGCGGCTTCGACCCCTCGCTCTTCCACGACGACGACGGCCGGAAATACATCCTGAACATGCTGTGGGACTATCGTTCCGGGAAGAACCGGTTCGCGGGCATCGTTCTCCAGGAATACTCGGTGAAGGAGCGCCGCCTTCTCGGTCAACGCCAACTAGTGTTCAAAGGCACTCCGCTCGGCCTCACCGAAGCCCCGCACCTCTACAAGCGAGACGGCTGGTATTACCTGCTCACGGCCGAGGGCGGCACCAATTGGAACCACGCCGTCACCATGGCGCGTTCTCGGAACCTCACCGGCCCCTACGAGCTGCATCCCGATACCTACATCATGTCCGCGCGCCATCGGCCTGACGCGCCGCTACAACGCGCTGGCCATGCCGACATCGTCGAGACCCAGGACGGCGAAACCTACATGGCGTATCTGGTCGGGCGTCCGCTCCGGAACCGTGGCCGCTGCACGCTGGGCCGAGAGACCGCCATCCAGAAGATGGTCTGGGGCGCGGACGGCTGGCTGCGCACGTTGGACGGACAGGGAATTCCCACGATGGAAACACCCGCCCCGGCGTTGCCGGAGCACAAGTTTCCAGCCAAGCCCGTGCGGGAGAATTTTGATTCACCCGAGCTGCCCGTGGACTTCCAGTGGCTACGTTCGCCGTATCCGGAAGAACTCTTCAGCCTGACCGAGCGTCCCGGATTCCTGCGACTGCACGGCCGTGAATCGATGGGCAGCCTGTTCCGCCATTCGCTCGTCGCGCGCCGTCAGCAGGCGCACTGCTTCAGCGCGTCCACCGTGGTCGAGTTCGAGCCGGAACATTTCCAGCAGATGGCCGGCCTGGTCTGCTACTACAACAGCACAAAGCTGCACTACCTCCACGTCACCCACGACGAGACGCTCGGCAAACATCTGCGCGTGATGTCGTGCATCCCCGATGCACTGATGGCTGACGCCTTCACGCCGCCCATCCCCATTCCGTCCGGCAAACGCGTGCATCTGCGGGCCGAGGTGGACCATGAGCGCCTCCACTTCGCCTACAAGGTCGAGGGCGTGGACGCCGACTGGCGTTGGCTGCCAGAGATCTTCGACGCCAGCATCCTCTCAGACGAATGCTCCGCGCCCGGCCAGCCCAACTTCACCGGCGCCTTTGTCGGCATGGCCTGCGAAGACATGTCCGGCACCCGCCGCCCGGCGGACTTCGACTGGTTCGAATACCAGGAACGGGATTACTGGCCCAACCCGGTTAAGCCACCTACGAGATAACCACCTTCCCCCATCAACAGAGTCGGACTTGTCCTCATCCGCCCCATTTTCGCATCATTTCTCCCATCACATGACCTCCCCCTTCCCTCGTCAGCATCCCCAACTGCTGGCAGCAATCGCCCTGACCGCGGCCCTCGCCGAAGCGACGGCCGCCGGCCTTCAGAAAACCGTGCTCGTCACCGACTGCGAAAACCCGATGCAGGTCGAGGTGCTCGCCGACGGCCGACTGCTTTACGCCGAGCGCATGGGCAATGTGAAGCTGTGGACGCCCGACACGAAAACGTCGTCCGTGATCTGGCAGCGGGACGTCGAAGCCCGCCCCAACAGTTCCACACCGGCGACCGGCGGGGCCTGGGAAGCCGGTTTGCTGGGACTTGCCGTGGACCCCGCCTTCGAACGCAACCACTGGGTCTATCTCTACTACTCCCCAAGGGCCGGCCACGAGTTCCGGGTCAGCCGCTTGACCTTGAGCGGAACGCCGGCGGGGCTGACTGAAGAAAAGACTCTCCTGACCATCCCGGTGGACCTCGAAGTGTGCTGCCACTACGCCGGCGGCCTTGGGTTCGACGCCAAGGGCAACCTCCTGATCGCGACGGGCGACAATACGATCGGCTTCGAAAGCGACGCCTTCGCCCCGACCGATTTCCAGGAGGGCCGAAAGTTCTTCGATTCCGCGCGGTCGGCGGGCAACGCCAATGACCTCCGTGGTAAGATCCTGCGCATTCATCCAGAGCCCGACGGCACCGCCACGATTCCCGCCGGCAACCTGTTCCCGGCCGGCACAGCGAAAACGCGGCCGGAAATCTACGTTATGGGCTGCCGCAACCCCTGGCGCTTCTCGGTGGATGCGAAGTCCGGGACACTTTACTTCGGCGACGTGGGCCCGGATGCCCCGGTGGCCAAGGAACAACGTGGTCCGGCCGGCTTCGATGAGTTCAACCGCACCAAGACTGCCGGCAACTTCGGCTGGCCGTTCCTGCTCGCGGACAACCGGCCCTACCGGCAATACGACTTCGCGACCAAGGAATCCGGTCCGGCGCAGGATCCGGCCAAACCGCTCAACGAGTCTCCGAACAACACCGGTCCGAAGGAACTACCGCCCGCGCAGCCGGCCTGGATGTATTACCCGGCTGGGCAGTCATCCCGCTTCCCGCAGTTCGGCAGCGGTGGCCGCTCCGCCGCGGCGGGGCCGATCTATCACTTCGATTCTACGCTCAAGTCGGCGGTCAAGCTCCCGGCGGAATACGACAACTGCCTTTTCGTCTACGAGTGGATGCGCAACTGGATCGTGGCCGTGAAACTCGACGCGAACGGCGAGCGGGTAGAACTGAAACGGTTCGCGCCGGAACAGACGTTCAAGCATCCCACCGACCTAAAGCTCGCCGCCGACGGTGCGCTCTACGTCATCGAATTCGGCTCCGGCTGGGAAAATAACAAGGACGCCCAGATCGTGCGGGTTGAAGCGGCGCCGTGATTGGAAACCGGTGCCCGGCCCCGCGGGCAGCCACGCCGCTCCTAGGTTCGCCGAAACACTGCGGCGACCGACTGCTCGTTGATGCCGTGCATATCCACGATGGCGTCTCCGGGTTGGTCCTTGGCCAAACGAGCGGCAGCGTAAACCACACTCCACGCCGCGCCCGCACCGAGTCCTTCCCCGAGGACGGCCGCTGGGCAGACACATTTCGTCGTGACGCCCGGTGTGTTTGGGTTGCTGCAAACCCGCAACACGGCTGGGTCCGAATAAGGCGCCAACTGCTGTTGGGTGCGCTCGACGGCGCGCCCGCGGCCGTTCGGGCCGACGTAAAGCTGTGGCTGGGTAACGGCCACTAGCTCAACGGCAGCGGGTTCGCGCCGCAGATAGACGGCCCCGGCTCCTTCGGCCGCTGGCAGGTTGGGTTCGAGCATTTCCAACGCTTCGGCGGACAGCCAATCCGCCTCCTCCGCCCCCACGACCAGGCAGCCATCGACAGCGCCGGCGTTCAGCCATTCGGCGCCGAGGGCGAGCGACTTCACGAATTCGCCTTGGTCACCCACCACGGTGTAATTCACCGCCGTCGTGCCGAAGAATGCCGACAGATGCGACGCGGGCGCGTTGAAGACGGTCTCGGGAAAAATCAGCGGGCTCGCGGTCGCCGGGTCACGCAGCACCTCGTCGTAGAACCGCCGCGAATAACCCACGCAACCGGTGAACGCGCAGAAGATGATGCCTAGGCGAAGCTGCCCGGCGGCCACCGCGGCCTGGTCCGCGCCCAGCGCTTCCAGCGCGGCCCCCACGGCAAAGTGGGAGATCGGACTGGTCCGTCGCAACCGAGGATGCGCCAGGAAGGCGGGGCGCGGTTGCGGTGCCGGCACCCGCCGCACTGCGAGCGGATATTCCTGACCGGGCCGGACGAGCGGCTGCAAGGGCAACGGCCCCCCCCGGTTCACGGCCTGCACCAACGCCTCGGCACCCCAACCCGCCGGCGAAACCGCCCCGACGCCATGAATGGAAATCCGGCTCATGGAAACCTCCGGAGCACGAGGCTGGCGTTGGCTCCGCCGAACCCGAACGAATTGGTGAGGGCATATTCGAAGGCCGCTGCCTGTGCAGCCCGCACGAGCGGGAAACCGCACGCGGCGTCGGCCGTGCCAATTCCCAATTCCGGCGGCAGCCACTGCCCGCGCAGGGCAAGCAGGCACACCCCAACCTCCACCGCCCCGGCCGCGCCCAGCAGATGTCCGATGCCCGCCTTGGTCGAACTGACCGGCAGCGCGGCGGCGCGATCGCCGGCCCACCGGGTAATCGCGTGGGCCTCCGCGACGTCATTGGCCGGCGTGCCAGTGCCGTGCGCGTTCACGTAGCCAATCTGTTCCGGGCCGACCCCTGCATCGGCACAGGCGGCCTGCATCGCGGCAAGCGCGGCGTTGCCCTGCGGCTGCGGTTGGGTGAGATGATGTCCGTCGGTCGCCGTGCCGTAGCCGACGATTTCACCCAGCACGGTGGCCCCGCGCGCCTCCGCGGCGGCCTTTGATTCGAGGCAAAACACGGCGGCACCTTCGCCGAGCGCCAGTCCGTCGCGCGCTGCGTCAAACGGCCGGCAACGGGTCGGCGAGAGCGCCTGGAGCGAGTCGAAGCCGGCGAACACCAGTTCGCTCAAGGCGTCGTAGCCGCCGGCCAGCACGCGGGCCGCGCGGCCAGAACGGACGAGTTGGAAGGCATGGCCAACCGCGTTGGCCCCCGAGGCGCAGGCATTGGCGATGATGGTCACCGGGCCGTGAAAGCCAAATGCCTCGGCGAGGTCCAGAGCCTGGCGCTGCGGTTGGTAGTGAGTCACGCGCGTCGCCTGCCGTCGGCGGTTTGCCGGCGTGGCGATGGCTTGCCGGTAGTAATCCTCGCCCAGTGTCATGCCGCCGCTGGTGGTGCCGAGCACGAGCGGGATGTCATCCATCCCGCCTTCCCAGCGGGCCTCGGTCCACGCCTCGTGCGTCGCGTGGAGCAGCATCCGGCCCGCCCGTTCGAGGCGGCCCGCCTGGCGCGGCGTCAGCCGGGTGGGCGGCAAGGTGGCCGGCAAATCCACCTCGGCGGCTTGCCGGGTGCGCTGGCGGGAAGCGTCGAACGCGGTGACGGGGCGAAAGGCCGAGCGGCCGGTGCGAAATCCCTCGGCGTTGACCGCCTGCCCCAGCCCCAGTGGAGTCACCAGGCCCATCCCGGTCACGACGACCCGGAGGGGAACCGGGGGAGCGGGTGACGTGGGAAACAGCATTGGTGGGCGCAGGCTAGGGAGGAAACCCCGGCCGTCAACGTGGCGGCTTGCATGGCCGAACCGCCCCGCGGACTCTCGCTGTATGGAAGCGCCCCGCGAAGAACCGGCCGAATACGACGTCGTCGTCTGCGGCGGCTCCTTGGCGGGCGCGGCGACCGCGCTTCTTCTGCTTCGGGCGCGCCCCCAGCTTCGCCTCGCGATCCTCGAAAAATCGGACCGGTTCCCGCGGCGCGTGGGCGAGGCCACGGTAGAGATTAGCGCCTATTTCCTCGGCAAGGTGCTGGGCCTGACCCAGCACCTCAACGAGTGCCACCTCGCCAAGCAGGGCATGCGCTTTTGGTTCGCCAACGCCGAGACCCGGACGCTCGCGGATTGTTCCGAACTGGGGAGCCGCTACCTCACTCGCCTGCCGTCCTGGCAGGTGGACCGTAGCGTGCTCGACGAGGAAGTCCTGCGCCGGGCGGTCGCCGCCGGGGCAATTCTTTTCCGGCCCGCGAAGGCCCTGCATATCGCCCTCCAGGCCGG
Organism: uncultured Verrucomicrobiota bacterium; assembly: GCA_964602595.1. Lineage (GTDB taxonomy): Bacteria > Verrucomicrobiota > Verrucomicrobiia > Limisphaerales > UBA9464 > CAIWAH01. The sequence continues at coordinate 92,691 of CAZRRO010000022.1, forward strand.
CGGCAGCCAGACCGTCAGCTTTGAACAAGGCGGCAGGCGGCAGGAAATCCGGAGCCGTTGGGTCATCGACGCCAGCGGCTTTGCGGCACTGCTTGCCCGGCAAGAAGGTTGGCTGCGCCGCAACGAAGCCCACCCCACCACGGCGGTGTGGGCCCGCTGGCAGGGCGTGAAGGATTGGGATGGCCGTGAACTGGCCGACCGGTTCCCGGAGTGGTATGCCGCCTGCCACACCATGCGGGCCACCGCGACGAATCACCTCATGGGCGATGGCTGGTGGTCGTGGTGGATTCCGCTCCGCGGCGGCGACTTTTCCATCGGCGTGGTCTTCGACCAACGACGCGTCCAGTGGCCGCGCACCGGCGGGCTCGGCACCAGCCTCAAGGATTTCCTCACGGAGCGGCATCCGGTGGCCCGTGAACTCTTGGCCGACGCAAATCCGGTCGAGGGCGACGTCAAGTGGCGGGCCCATCTCCCCTACTCTTCCACCCAATTCGCCGGTGACGGGTTTGCGCTGGCGGGCGACGCCGCGGCCTTCCTCGACCCTTTCTACAGCCCGGGCATGGATTGGCTGAGCTACACCGCGACCCGGATCACTGACCTGATCCTCGCCGAACGCGGCGGTGAAATCGGCGCACCGTTGGCAGAACGAATCGCGAGCCACAACCGCATCCTGACCCAGTCCTACGAGCGATGGTTCGAGGGCATCTACCGCGACAAATACGACGTGATGGGCGACTACGAACTCATGCGCGCCGTCTTCCGGCTCGACCTGTCGCTCTATTATCTCGGCGTCGTCTCGCAACCGATCAAGTTCGGCCCCGCAGCGCTGCTTCAGCCGGTGTTCGCCACAGCGCCGTCCGAAATTCCGTTCCGCCTCATGCGGCTCTACAACCGCCGCCTTGCCTGCATGGCCCGGGCCCGGCGCGAGCGCGGCACCTTCGGCGCCATGAACGCGCACCAGCGACTGCTCCTCGACGGTTACCTGCCCGACAATTCCACCGGCAAGGCCGCCCTGGTCGGCTTGCTCGGTTGGCTGAAACTGGAACTCAAGGAAGGCTGGCGCACCTGGTTCACGCCGGCGGGCGAGGTCAATCCATTGTTCAAGCCCGTTCCCACCGCAGTGTGAAATTTAGTAACGGAGCGCCCGCAACTCGCGGAAAGAGTGACACCCGCCCATCCTTGCCTCCCCTCCGCGTTTTGGTCTCGCGACTTCAATTTCCGCTACCCGCCCGGAGATCACTCGGCTTCCATTCCCGGGCGTGACCACCCCAGCTCCCAGCTCCAATCTCGGCGAGGCTCCGGTCGGTGCGTTCGCCACGACCCATTGGAGCCTCGTGCTGCACGCCTGCCGCGACGACTCCAGCCTCGCCCGGGAGGCACTCGAAACCCTGTGCCGGGCCTACTGGCCTGCGATTTATACCTACGTTCGCCGGTCCGGCCATGCGCCGGAAGCGGCACGCGACCTGACCCAGGATTTTTTCGCCCGCCTGCTCGGCAAAGGCTTGATTGGCATCGCCAACCCGCAGAGGGGCCGGTTCCGCACGTTCCTGCTGACGGTGCTCCAGCGATTCCTGGCCGATGAGCACGACCGGGCGACCGCGCAGAAACGGGGCGGCGGTGAAGTCCTCCTTTCGCTTGATGAATTGGCCGCCGAAGAGGAGCGGCCGTTTGAACCCACCGGTGGCATAAGCCCGGAACAGGAGTTCGACCGGCGTTGGGCGCTCGCCACGCTCGACAACGCGCTTCGGCACCTGCGGGCGGAGGCGGAGCGTGCCGGCCACGGCGAGCTGTTTGCGGCCTTGCAGGGATTTCTCGGTGGCGGTGAACCGGCGGGCACGTTGGCGGAGACCGGCGCCCGCCTGGGCCTCGGCGAAAGCGCCGTGAAGATGCGGCTCAGCCGGTGGCGGCTCCGTTACCGCGAGCTGTTGCGGCAAGAGGTGGCTCAAACGGTTCCCCGCGTCGCCGATCTGGACGAGGAAATGCGCCACCTGTTTGCCGTCCTGAGCACGTGAACGATTTCCTGTGACCCCCGCGAGCGATTTCCCGAAGCAGGTAAGAATGGACTTCCGCCAGCCACCGTCCGTCCGTCCCGGCTTCGTCGCATGAATGCCCAATGCGCCCGTTGCCAACGCCCGCTGCCCGTGGGGCATGTGGGCGGGAACTGCCCCGCCTGCCTCTTTGGCTCGGCCCTCGGCGACGAACCGTTGGAGTTGCCCGCGGACGTAATGGCCGAGGAGATGCCCGCGGAACTGGGCGACTACGAGATCCTCGGCGAGATCGGACGGGGTGGCACCAGCGTCGTCTACCGCGCGCGGCAACGGCGGCTCAACCGCCTTGTCGCGCTCAAGACCCTGCACGGCTCGGCCCTGACCAGCCGCGACGCGTTCGAACGCCTCCAGACCGAGGCCCAGGCCGTTGCCCGGCTCGACCAACCGAACATCGTTCCGCTCTACGAAGTGGGCCGCCACGCCGGCACGCACTTCCTGACGCTGCGCTACTTCGAGCACGGCAGCCTCGCGCAGGCCCTCAAGCAGCGACGGTTTACACCAACCGAGGCGGCCCGGTTACTGGCAACGGCGGCGCGTGCCGTGCACCATGCCCATTCGCGCGGGGTGCTGCACCGGGACCTCAAGCCGTCCAATTTCCTGCTGGATGAACACGGCGCGCCGCACGTCGCGGACTTCGGGCTGGCGAAGCTGGCCGACAGCGATAGCAGTCTGACACTGAGCACCTCGGTGCTGGGCACGCCGGCCTACATGGCGCCGGAACAGGCGGCGGGCAATGCCAAGGACGCCGCCACACCGGCCGACATCTACGCGCTGGGCGCGGTTCTCTTCGAACTGCTCACCGGCCGCGCGCCGTTCCTCGGCAAGAGCGCGTTGGAAGTGCTCCGCCTCGTCGCCGATGCCGAGCCACCCCGGCCGACCGCGCTGGTTCCCGGGCTCGATCGCGACCTGGAAGCCGTGTGCCTGCAGTGCCTGGAGAAAGATCCCGCCCGCCGCTATGCGAGCGCGGCCGCGCTTGCCGAGGACCTGGAGCGCTGGTTGCGACACGAACCGCTGAGCATTCGTCCCCTGTCGCCGGGCGAACGGGCCGTGAAGTGGGTGCGGCGGCGCCCGGTGGTCGCGGCTTTGAGTGCTGCGTGTGCGCTGGCCGTGGTGCTCGGGTTTGCCGGCATTGCCTGGCAAGGGCGCCGGGCCGAGCGGGCCGCGGACCAAGCGAGGCGAAACGCCTACCTGGCGGAAATGGTCGCGGCCAACCAGGCTCTGGCCCGAAAGGACTGGGCGACTATTCGCGACATCTTGGAACGGACCCGGCCAACCGCCAGTGAACCGGACCTCCGTGGCTGGGAGTGGCGTTACCTTTGGGGTGCGAGCCGGCCTCCTGCGGTGCCGTTCCGTGAACATCGTCCGGGCGGGATTACTTCCATGGCCTTGCTTCCGGATGGAAAACAATTGGCAGTGGGACGGGAGGAGAGCGGGTTCGAACTGTGGGACATCCAGACGGGCCGGTTACTCTACGCGTTGCCAGAAGCGATCAATCAAGTCGTGGATGAGAACCATGCCCTTGGAAACATCGCGTCCTGCCGGGTGGCGACGGTGCCGGGCAAAACCTTGTTGGCCTATACCGACTGCCGCAGCCCAACCAATGCCTTCGTGCGACTTTGGGACACGACCACCCGCACCGTCGTCCGCTCCTTGGCAATGCCATGGATCCCCCGGCACCTCGCGGTCAGTCCCGACGGACGGCGGCTGGCTTGCAGCACGATGGGAGGGGACAACCGGGTCCTGGTTTTCGAGGTCGCGAGCGGCGCCTTGGTTCGCACCATTCAGTCGCGATACATCCCCGACTGGTCCGGCGGGCATTCGCTCATGTTCACGCCGGATGGATCCGCCGTCACCGTGGAGGAATCGACCGAGGAACGTCGCGGGGGTCTCCGCGTGGTCGAGGTCGCGACCGGCGAGGACCGCTTCTGGCTACCGATGGGGCAGGACTACATCGAAAGCGCAGACGTTTCTCCCGATGGCAAATGGCTGGCCATGTCGGGCGGATTCGACCGCGGTCAGCTTCGCATCTGGAATCTGACCACCGGGAAACTCGCACACGATATGGATCATCGCGCGATGTCCGTGCGGTTTGATCCCCAAGGCCAACGGCTGTTCGCGGGCCTTACCATTCTGCGGGTGCCGGAGTTTGCCTTTGAACGCGCGCCGGAAGGGGAAGAGAACGAATTCCGTGCCGCTGGGTTCGCTCGAGCCGGACGGGACTATTTAACCTCCAAGAATTCAGGCGAAATCCTGCGCTGGGATTTGGAGGCGCCGTCCCGCCCCCGCTCGGCGCTGAAGCTGGAACTGCCGGTGCACCGGGCGGCATGGTTGCCCGGGGACCGGGGGATGCTGGTGGTGACCACCAACGGGGATTGCCAGGAAGTCCTGGCCCCGCACTTCCGGTTCCATCCATTGCCGCAACTGGGCGACGACGCCGACGGCTGCGCGCTGATCAGCGCCGCCGGCCCCATGGCGATCGCGCGCAAATCCGGGGACATTACTCTCCACCGGCTGTCCGACTACGCCCCGGAAGGCACGCTTGTGTCCGGCACGAATTCGGTCACGCGCATGGAGACGCTCGAAAAACAGGGCCTGCTGGTGGCGTGGCGTGGGCATTCCTTCACCAATCGCACGGTCCAGTTCTGGGACTGCCGGAAGCGGGAGCGGGTGTGGGAGGTCCCACTGCCTCCGGTGGACCGGAGTTTCGCCGTCTCTGCGCACGAGGGGGTGGTTTATGAAGTCTTCTCCGATCACCTCGTTGGCTACGATCCCATCCGGCGGCGGAGCTTCCGTCGCGACCTGGACCACCGCAACGCGGGCCGTCTCTCCTTTTCGCCGGATGGTCGCTGGGCCTTCTGTGACGGCCGGGACAACAACCGGCTGTTGGATGCCGTCTCATTGAGGACAGTGGCCCGGCCCAGTGGGATCGGCGCTATTCATGGTTCCGACTTCTGGGGCAACGAACCACGCCTGGTGCTTTCCGGCTGCCGCGTGGTGGACCTTGAATCGCACCGTCTGCTCCTCAACCTCACAGAGGGCGCGGGCTTCACGCAGTTTCCCAAAGTGTCCCCCGGTGGCGGTCTTGTGGTGGAGAAGCTCAACAGTCGGCCCACCTTCATGCTCTGGCGCGCTCCGTCATGGGAGGAGATCCGCCGGGAAGAGGCAGCCGCGGGGAGATAGTCCGGAGCCGAAACATTTTGGGATTTCCAGTGACCCTGCGGCGCCGTTGCCGAAGCAGTGGGTGTGATGAACACAAGACCCCTGTCCTCCCACCAGCCTGCCTTGCACCGGAAACTTTCCCGGCTCGCGTTGTGGTTTGCCTTGCTGCTCCTTTTCGGGCGCCCCGCTGCCGCGGCCACTGACTGGGCGGCCGGTTGGACTCGCTGCCCCTCGCCAAGTGCGAACTGGTTCCACCTCGCCGTCTCGTCCGACGCGTCGGTCATCGCCGCCATCGGCACTATCTACGATGAGGTGTCCGGTCTGCCCAACACGATCGGAGCCGTCTCCAAGGACTTCGGTCGGACCTGGAGTTGGATATCGTCGTTGCCGGACGAGGTTTCATGGAACAACTCGCCATTCTCGGAAAAACCCTTCGCCCTCTCCGGAGATGGCAGTTTCATGGCCATTGCGGGTTCCCAGTGGTCGCAGGGGCCTGACGGAACATCGGTCAGCGAGGCGGTATTGATGACCGCGGATGACCACGGCACGACGTGGAATCGTTGCGAATTGCCGCCTGAAATCGCGCAATCTCCGGACGGGAGTCCAACGGTTCCCGAGATCACCCATATTTCCCTCGCTCGGGATGGGCGCCAGATGCAGGTGGTCGTGGCGGGGGTGGCCTGCCTGAGCCAAGATCGTGGCCAGACTTGGAAGGTCGTGGTCCAGTGGGATGATGGCCGGATTTCGTGCGTTGCGGTATCGGCCGATGGAAAGACCTTCGCCGTCGGTGGCAGCGGCTCGGATCTCGATGGGCGCACCGAAGTGCGCCTGCTGCTTTCCACGGATGCCGCCGCAACTTGGAGCCGGTTAAATTGGCCCGGGGCGGCGACGCCAAATTCCTTGACCCTTCGAGAGACAGGCGAAAATGGATTGAGCATTGTTGCAGAGGTCCCGGACCCAGACCGTGGGGATGTCCGTTCCCTTTTGGTGTCCAATGACCGGGGGCAAAACTGGCGAAATCTGACCTTGAGCCACGCGCCCAGTGCTTTCGCCGTCACCCCGGACGGCATTCAAATCCTGTCAGTCCCTGGTTTCAACAGGCCGTGGCCGGGAATCGACACGCCTATACCCATCTCCTTCAGTGCCGATTCAGGCGCCACGTGGCAGGATGCCACCTTGGGTTGGGTTCCCTTGGTAGCGATGTCCGAAGAGGGCTCGGTGCACGTCGCGGCGATGGATTCCGGCGTGATTCTCGTCAACGGGGTGCTCTTTCCCCCAACCGTCTTGGACACCCGCCGGGAAGGCGATCTGGGTCTGGTCGGCGACCGGTCGGTGACGTTGGGAATCACGGCCGCCGGCGGCCGGTTGAACTATCAGTGGCGACGGGATGGCACCCCTCTGACCGACAGCCCAAGCCGCACCGGCACACAGAGCACGGAACTGAGGCTCACTTCGGTATCTGAGGCGGAGCTCGGCACCTACTCCGTGGTCGTGTCCAATGCCGAGGGTTTTGTGGAGGCGAACGTGCTGACCCTGAAGCTGGACGGGCCAACCATCCGCAACGCAACCCAAACAGGCTCCGTCGCGCTGGTGGACGGCGCTCCGGTTAAATTCCAGGTGGAAGCAACCGGAGGCCTGCTTTCCTGCCAATGGCGTCTTAACGACGTGAATCTGGAGGACGGGCCCGGCCGAACCGGTTCCCGCACGCGCGAGTTGGCTCTCGCTGCCGCCTCCCCGGCCGATCTCGGCATCTACAGCCTTCTGGTCTCCAATGCCATTGGCTCGGTGGTCACTAATGTCGGGGAACTCAGGATGACGTTGCCGAAGGTCATCGCCTCACAGCCCAACCCCGGGATGGCGGTCGTCCCGAGCGACTCCACCCGGATGCAGGTTCAGGTAGAAGGCGGTCAAATCGAGGTGGAATGGCTGCTCAATGGGCTACCGCTGGAACGGTCCGGAACCTGGGCCGGCCCGGGCACCAACGTGCTGGCGTTCACCAACATTCAATCCTCCGACCTGGGCCAGTATTCGGTTCGGCTCCGCAGTCCGCTGGGCCAGACCGTGGCGGAAGTCGCTCAGATCAATGCAGCATCCTGGTCACGGGCCAATGTTCCGGTGTTCGCATGGAACTCCGTGGCCTTGTCAGGCACCGCTGATTGGGTGGTGGCCTGTGCACCGGACGGGGTGTTTGCCTCAAAAGACGGAGGAGGTGTCTGGGAGGCATGGCCGGTGCCAGGGACCGATTGGACTTCGGTCGAACTCGGCCACCAGTCCGGCAGCGTAATCCTTGGACAGGGAAATTCCGCGTATGCGCCGGCTCAATCCACCTTTGGGTATCGGTCCGCCGATAAAGGGAAAACGTGGACGCCATGGAACCAGGGCGAGAATGGCGATCCTGACTGGCGGACCACTTCCGTGGCCAGTTCGGCCGATGGACAGACCTTGCTCACTACCGTGGAGATTCCCACGAGTGGTCCGTTTGGACTGCCGCTAAAGTGGGGTTTTCTTCGGCTCTCCCGTGACGGCGGTCGGACTTGGAAGACCGCTGAACTCGATGATGTCTTCATCGCTTACGGCATGGGCAGCGCGACGTGCTCGGACGACGGGAGGAGCATGGCCGCGGTCCGACACGACTTCTTCGAAGGACACTCGATCAAGATTTCCCTGGATGCTGGCGTCACCTGGCGGTCAAGCCATCTCCCGGAGTCCTTCGTCCGGGCGGTCCACATCTCCGGCGACGGGCAAAGACTGGTCGCGATCGCCGGCGAGCGCCTCTACGCCTGCGACTCCAGTAGCCTGGCGTGGCAGAAGCTGCCCGCGCCGGCTGCGAACTGGGTGGCCCTGACCCTTTCGCAGGACGGCCAGCGAATCTTTGCGGCGGACTATGGTTCGGAAACCGGCGTCGGCGTCATCCATCAGTCCGACGACGGCGGCCAAACGTGGCGGTGGTCCGGTTCGCCCTCAGCGAACTGGACGGCCATCGCCTGTTCCGCGGATGGGGAACGGGCTGTCGGGGTTTCACCTCAAGGCATCTTCCTTTCGCCGGCTGCGGCAACCTCCGTCGTTGCCGCCGTCCCCTTGCGGGCCGCCCACGACGCCTCAGGCATTCATTTCACCTGGCAAGGGAAACCTCACCAAACCTATCGCCTGCTCTCCACCCCAAGCCTGGATAGTGCGCCTTGGCAGAGCGCTGGAGCCGCAGTGGCGGATGCCGAGGGCCGCGTCACGATCGCCGAACCGGCGAACGGCGCGCAGCGCTTCTGGCAGGCGCTGGAGATCGGGCAGTGAACCCAGGAATTTGACGAATGCCGTCGTCGGAACGGCGGGCCGCGAGCGCGAAACGTATGTGCGCTCCGGCCCGCCGTTTTCATTTCGGCGGGGCGGTGAAGTGAAGCCGACGGAATCGGCCAAAGAATTCCTGTGACCCCGCGCCATCGTTTCCGAAGCAAGAGGTGTGATAAAATTGCCTCCCTCCGAATCTATCCTCCGCCCGCTTCGCCGGCATTTTGACTGGCGTCAGTGGATTTCCCTCTCAACTACGGTGAGCCACCGCCTCGCCATTCCGACGCGCACAGATCAGTTCCACGCCGTGGAGACTGGCGGTTTCAACGTGCGACCCCGGAAGAATGTTCCCGCAAAATCCGCGAATCCTTTTTCCGGAAGCACGGTGAGCAGTGGGTGTATGAATCCACTGCGCTTATCCCGCATCTCGCGTTTCCAAAGCGTGTCCCGTCTGGTTCGACGTCTCGGGCTGGCCGTCTTTGCCGGTGTTTCAATCCTTGCCCGACCAGTTCGAGGTGAGGTTGCAACGGTCGAATCGATCCCCGCTCTGTTGTTGCCCATCCCGCCGCAGTCAGGGGCGGCGCCAGCGGTCGGTCCGTCGCGCGCCGCGGCCCAAACCCAGACGCTCCGCCTCAATCCACAGCTGCCGGCTAACGCGGCCAACTGGCTTCAGCCCGGCCGTGAAGTGCGCCTCGACCTTTTGGAGAACTGGGACATCACCCTCGCGGTCGAAGCGGTCGAACCGACTGTCACGGGGGGCCGGATTGTCCGCGGCCGGGCAACCCGCGACGAAGGCAGCAGCGTCACGCTGACCTTTGAAGGCCGCAGCCTCACCGGTTTCGTCCGCCTGAGCGGTCTGGGTGCCTTCCGTCTCGCGCCCGTGGGGACCGGCGAAACCCTGGAAGTCTGGAAGGCGGACGCCGCTGCCCACTCCTTCTGCGGCACGGTCCCGCAACCGGTGCCGGCAACCGGGGCAGCCGGCGGCATCGCCCGGGCGGGCGTGGCGCGTCAGGCAGTGGAATTGCCGGCGGCCGACACCCTGCCCGAACCCGCGGTAGTGGACGTGATGTTCCTCTACACCCCGCAGGCGGTGATTGGTGAAGGCAACGAAGAGGGCATCCGGCAGCGCATTCTGGAGTCGGTGGATGGCACCAACTACCGCCTGACCAACAGCCTCGTCAACGTGCGCATCAACCCGGTGTTCATTGGCCTCTACAACACGTTTGAGACCGGTGACCTGCCACGGGACAACTACCGCCTGGCGAATGGCGTGGACGGGATGGAGCGGGTGCCGCAGTTGCGCAACGACTACAAGGCTGACTTGGTCTGCCTGCTCACTGAACTGGAGAACCAGGGTATCGGGGGACAGGCGTTTGACTTGACCCCGCCGCTAGGGAATCAGGCCACGGGCTTTACCGTGATCCGCCGGCCGATGATGGGAAAAGGTTCCATGGTGTTGGCCCATGAGCTCGGTCACCTGTTGGGCTGCGCTCATGATCGAGAGCATGCACGATTTGCCAACGACGAAGCCTTCTTTGCCGCGAGGAAGCCCTACGTTTTCGGCCACCGTTTCGAAGTGGAGGGAGTGACCTACGTGGACATCATGTCCTACGAGCCGGGCATCTACGTCCCCTACTACGGCAACCCGCGCCTCCACCTGGATGGCGTGCCGCTGGGAGTTCCCGCCGAGGCTGAACGCCCGTCCGACGGGTCCCGCACCATCAATGAAACCGCCCCCTACGTGGCCCGTTACCGCACGGCGCGCAGCCGCATCGGGTTCGCCGAACGGCGCTTCGTTGCCGCCGAGCAGGATGGATCGGTCACGGTGCGTCTGGCGCGCACCGGAGACTTGAACACCAGCACCCGGGTCACGGTGACGTTTGACACCACCAGTCCTGCCAAGGCGGGCCAAGACTACACCCGGCCAATGCCCTCGGTGATCAGTTTCGCCACCAATCAGGCCACGGCCGAGTTGGTGATTTCTTTGATTCAGGACGATATCGCCGAAGGGGAGGAAACGCTCCGGTTGGGCCTCTCAACGGTGCTGGGCGAACACGGGATTGCCCAGCAGGGCGGCGCCGAGGTCGTTATCCTGGACGCCAGCACTCCGGCCAGCTTCTCGCAGATTGAATTCCCTGACGGTCCGCTCGCTGTCGCCGAATTGGCCGCCGAAGCCCGGATTCGGGTGAACTACGCCGGCCCTCTCGGGGAGAACGAACGGGTTCTTCCCTATCGCACCATGGAAGGCACGGCCATCGCCGGAACGGACTATCAGTCCGTGGGTGGCACACTCACCAATACGGCCGGGGTGACCTCGTGGGAGATTGCTGTTCCAATTCTGCCGCGACTCGCGGCCGGACCCGACCGGAGCTTTTTCCTCGTGGTGGGCACGCGAACGAACACCGTGCGGATTCTGGACGCACAGAGGGTGGGCGCAGTGCTGGGCAATCCAGGCTTCCAGCTTGCTCAGGACGGCAATCTCAATGCCAAGGCGCGCGGCGACGGAAAACTGCTGGTCTGGGGCAACTTTTCCCGCTTGGGCGGCCATGAACGCACCGGCATAGCCCTGCTCAACGCCGACGGCACTGTGGACGATTCGTTCCAGCCGCCGGAGATACTTCTGGGCCACCGCCGCATGGCCGGACTGGGAGCCGGCACGGTGAGCTTCAGCCCGAATGCCGTCATTTCCTCGGTCGCGGTCCAGCCCGACGGCAAGCTGCTGCTGGTGGGTGCCTTCTCGCGGGTCAACGGTGTGCCCCGCAACACGATGGTCCGTCTGCACCCAAATGGTTCGGTGGATGAGTCTTTCGGATCCAACCTGCGGCTCGACGGGGCAGTAATCAGCCTCGCCATTCAACCGGACGGACGCATCGTGGTTGGGGGCAATTTCGAGCGCATCAATGGTGAACGCCGTCCGTTCATCGCCCGGTTGCTCGCGGACGGCAGTGTGGACACCTCATTCCAGCCCAACGGTGGGCCGACCAGCGACTGGACGGTGATCATCGAGACCCTTGCGCTCCAAGCAGACGGAAAGATTCTCATGGGCGGCTACTTCAAGCAGGTGGATGGCAAGCCGATGCTCAACCTCGCGCGCCTGAATCCGGACGGAACTTTCGATCCAACGTTCAAGCTGAAGACCGGCGCCTCCGGTCCGGTTTGGCGGATCCGGCCACAGCCCGATGGGAAGATCGTCGTGGGCGGAGTCTTTGACACGCTCGGTGGCCGTGCCTCCAAGAAGCTGGCCCGCCTGAATGCCGACGGTTCGAATGACCTGTCCTTCCGCCCGCCAAATGCCAACGCGGACGTCAACGACTTCGTCTGCCTGCCGGACGGGCGACTGCTTGTGAGCGGCAACTTCACCACTGTTGCCGGGCAGAGCCGGCGTTTTCTCACGTTGCTCCAAGATGACGGGGCTATTGACCCAAGTTTCGATCTGGGAACCGGTCCGGATCGCTTCCTTGGAAGCGAAGTCGGACTGGGCTCCGAAGCCACCCCGTTACTCGCGGACGGAACACTCTATCTCACGGGCCCATTCCAACACGTCAACGGCCTGTCCGCGCCCAGCCTCGTGCGACTGAATTTGGGGGAACTAGTCCCTAGCCTCCGAGATGCGAAGCTCGCCGGCGGCGAGCTGCACGCGACGGCCCACGGATTTCCTGGCGGCATCTACCCGGTCGAATCCAGCGACGATCTGAAAGAGTGGCAGCCGGCGGGCGAGGTGCGCCTGGAAGGCTACCAAACCGAGACCGGCTTCAGTGCGACGCCGAACACCCCGGGGCGCTTCTACCGGCTTCGCTCGCCGGCGCACTGAGGCCGGCGGGATAGCCCTTTCCGGTTCGGGTGAACCGGGCGGCGGGCCGCGAGCGCGAAACGTGTGTTCGCTCCGGCCCGCCGATGTGAACGGATTGGAAACGATCCGAAACGGCTGCTCTCGGGCTGGGCCGCGGGATCACTGGAGCCCGACCGGCGCGGCCGTCGCCAGATGATCGCGCAGGCTCTGCTGGGACGGGGTCAGGCCGTTGGCCGCGAGGGCGGCGAGGATGCGCTCCTCGGTCATGATGAACCGGTCGCGCTTGTAGAGCAGGTAGTCGCCACGCACGGCGTCGGGCGTGAGGTTGATGGTAACCAGGTTCGCACCCGTCGCGAGGCCACGTTCGTAACCCGGAGCGGCGCCGGCGAGATTGAGCGCGCTGACCGCCGGAATGACCCAGTCGGGCCGCATCAGCCGCAGTGCCGCCATGCAATTCAGCGTGAGTTCCAGCGAGGCGGCTTCCCGGCCGGAAAGCGGCGTTTCGTCACCGGGCACAAACGGGCTCACGCTGCAGCCAATCAGCGGCAGGCCGGCGGCGAGGCAAAGGTTCTCCAGGGCGGCCTCGATGGTTTGTCCCGTTAGGCCGGCAATGAAACCGGAGCTCACTCGCCAACCTGATTCCGCCAATCCCCGAATGAACGCCGTCCGTTCGGCCAACGAACCGGGTGCCTCCAATTCGCGGTAGAGGCCAGCATCCGCGATTTCGAACTTCACGATGTAAGTCGTGGCCCCGGCGGCACGCAATTCGTCGGTGATCCGGGCATCCAATGTGCCGAGACAGACGCTGATTCCGAGGTTCGTTTCCCGGCGCAGCGTGCGGACCAGCGGCAAGACCACCTCGCGGGCAGCCAAAGGATCTTCGCCGGATTGCAGGTTGATGTCCGTGATGCTCGCCGGCCGGTGATGGATCAACAGTTCGGCCAATTCATCGTGGCGGGCCCGGAAACGATCGAGATTGCGGTTGTCCCGCCGCATCCCGCAGTAGTGGCAATTCTCCCGGCAAAAATTGGACACCTCCACCACGGCGCGGACAAATGCGCGGTGCCCAAAACGCGCTCGGGCCACTGCGTTCGCGCGCGCGTGCAGTTCCGCCTGCTTTTCGTCGCAGGCGGACAAGTCGGTGGGGCTGGGAAACCAAGTTCCGGACACGGGCGGACGCTAGCCGGCGTCCCACCGGACCCCAAAGCCTAAAGTCCGCGCGGGCGAACGACGTGGACTTTGCGTGGCGGACTTTGGAACGTCCCGGCCGTGCCGCCCTCGTCCGCCAACTGCTGCGCCGTCATCCCCTGCCGGGATGAGGCCGCGTTCATCGGCGCGGTGGTGATGGCCGTGCGTCAGCACCTGCCTACCGTGGTGGTCGTCGATGACGGTTCGAGTGACAACACCGGGAGTGTTGCCACGGCCGCCGGGGCGACGGTTCTGCGCCACGGCATTTCTCAGGGCAAGGGGGCCGCACTGGCGACCGGCTGGGCTTGGGCCCAGGCCCGGACGTTCACGTGGGCGCTGATGCTGGACGGCGATGGCCAACACGCCCCGGCCGACATCCCGGCACTCCTCGCCGCCGCCAATCTCGCAACCTTGGTGCTCGGGAACCGCATGGATCAGTCGTCCGCGATGCCGTGGTTGCGCCGGGCGGCCAACCAATGGCTCAGCCGGCGAGTCTCCGACCTTGCCGGTGTGCCGATCCCGGATTCCCAGTGCGGCTTCCGGTTGGCCCACCTTTCCACGCTATTGGCACTTGCCCCGGGCAGCCGGCATTTCGAGATCGAATCCGAGCTGTGCGTCCGCTTCGCCCGGGCGGGCCACCGGATCGTCTCGGTGCCCGTGCAGGTCCGCTACGCCGGCGAACGAAGCAAGATTTCCCCGCTCCGCGACTACGGTCGGTGGTGCCGCTGGTATCTGCGCGCCCGGCGGGCAAGCTCCCCGTCACTTGGTCACTGATAGCAGCACGCGGGTGCCATGCTCCCGCCAAACCTGCGCCCCGTTAAGCCCGGCCGCGGCGGCGAATTTCTGCCATTCGGCCACCCGCCAACCGCGCCGCACCGACAGCAGGGCATCCGCGCGAAAGGCCCGCGGCGCTGCCAACAGGCCCAGCCAAAGTCCAACCAGGAAGGCGACGCTACGGTGCAGGTCGCACACCAGCACGGCTCGGCGGGCCACCCGATTGGCCTCGCGAAAATGGGCGATCACGTCAGCGTCCGAATCTAGGTGGTGGGTCATCGAGGTCGCGACCACGACGTCAAAACTCGCGTCGGGAAACGGCAGTTCCGTGGCCGAGGCCACGACGTGGACGCCGTCGGCATCCAACTGTCCCGTGAGCGGGCAGTGGTCCACGTTGGTAAACCGCCAACGCCAGCCCTGAGATTGGGCCCAGGCCGTCAATTGCCGTCCCAGCAGGCCATCCCCGGCTCCGACATCTAGCACCGACAGGTCCCGGCAGGCTTCGGCGCCGAGCAACCGGAGCAGCCAGATTTGGAACGGACGTTCGAAGCGGGTGAACCGGTTAAGCCGGCCCAAGATCGCGTAATGTGCGCGCAGTTCCCCGAGGTTGCGCTCGGGACAGTCGAAGTATTCGGCTTGCGTTGCCCGCTGGCGCAAAAACATCGTCGCGACCCTAGTCCGATGAGTTCCGCGCAACAAGTCTCCCCGCCTCGACCTCGCCGCCTGCATTGGGCCATCCGCGCCGCGCTGACGGTGGTGACCGCCCTGGTCCTCGCTTGGCTCTGCGGCGCGGCGATGCGGGCCGATGCGAAGCTGACTTCGCCACCAGGACTTTTCCGCGGCATGCTGCACGGCGCCATGATGCCCATTGCCTGGCCGACGTTGCTGGCCGGGCAGGACCAGGTGATCTACGCCGCGCTGAACCAAGGGCGGGTTTACAAGCTGGGCTATTCCTTGGGCGTGAACCTGTCCGGAATGGTCTTCTTCGGCTGGTTTTTCCTGAGCCTCAGCGCGCTGCGCCGGAAGCCCGCGCGTCCGTCCGCCTCAACGCCATAGGCTGCAATAGACCTCGTATGCGGTTACCCAGCCGCCGATGAAATAGGCGGTCGGCGGCAGCCAGAATTCCCGCCGTTCGCGGTGGAAGATCGGCTCCAGCACGTCGTCTGGCGCGTTCGGATCGTAGGCGCGGAACCGGAACACCGCCGACGTCTCACGAACGTCGAACAACACGACCGCGTGGTTCACGGTCAGCTGCGGAATGGTGAACACGTGGAGCACCGGAGCCGTGTCGGCCCGGACCGCGGCGACCAAACGCTCGGCCTCTCGGGCCTGGCTGGCATGGCTGAAGGGAAACAGCATCCGCCAATGCCCCCGCTGGAAATAACTTTGCCAGGCGCCGCCCGCCTCCTGCTTCAGGATCGCCTCATGGGTCCGACTGAAATCCCGCAGGTGGGCGAAGCCGGGAAACACAATGGGGTGGGGCTCAGGGGAGCGGGAGCGGGCATCACGGGCGAGCAGCTGTCGCACTCGCCGGAGGAGTTCCGCTTCCGGCAATGGCTTGCTGGCGGGATCGAAACGGGCGTGGAGGTGGAACTGCTTCACTACCCGCGCCAGCACGAAGCAGCGCAGCGTGTATTCCGGGCGCGGTTCGCGGCGCTGGTGCACCTGCCGGCCGGTGGCGGAATCCAGCGCGTAGCTCCAGACCGTTTCGTTGCGGTAGCTGAGCGTGTCCTCCGGATGCCTGAATGTCCCCATCACGTGCGCGGCGCACCATGCTCAACGGGCCCCGGGCCTGACAAGGCAGGGGTGCGCCGCGCCGATTCAACCATTGGCCTTGCTTCGGATCCGTCGACGCAGGCAAACAAGCCGCGGAATGCTCGAATCCCGCTGGCGCGCCGTGGTTGCGGCCCATTCGCCGGAAACCGCGCTGCTCGACGCGGCGTCGGGACGATCGTGGTCATTTGCCGAACTGGCCGCCGCGGCCGATCAGGAGGTATTCGCTGGCGACGCGCAGCTTTCCTACCCCAGCGGTGCCGGCCCCGAGTTCATCCTCGCGGTGTTGCGGGCGTGGCGGGCGGGTGCGGTGGTTTGCCCGCTCGAACCCGGCCAATCGCCGCCGGCAGTTCCTGGTCCACCGGCCGGCATCCGCCACCTGAAGCTGACCTCCGGCACCTCGGGGTTGCCAAAGTGCGTCGCGTTCACCACGGCCCAACTCGCCGCCGATGCGGACGCCATTGTCCCGACGATGGGACTGCGCCGTGAATGGCCCAACCTCGGCGTCATCTCGCTCGCCCACAGTTACGGCTTCTCGAATCTCGTCCTGCCGCTGCTGCTCCATGGCATTCCGCTGATCCTGGCGTCGGCGCCGCTGCCGGCCGCCGTCCTTGCCGCCGCCCGCCGCATGGGAGATCAGCCGCTGACCTTGCCGGCGGTGCCTGCGATGTGGCGGGCGTGGCACGAATCCAACTCGATTCCGACCAACGTTCGCCTGGCCATATCCGCCGGGGCCGTGCTGCCGCTCGGTCTGGAGCAGGCGGTCCACGAGCGAAGCGGGCTCAAGATTCACAACTTTCTTGGCGCCTCCGAATGCGGTGGCATTGCCTACGACCGGACCACAGATCCGCGCACCGACCCCACGTTGGTCGGGCAACCGTTGGACGGCGTTCGTTTGGGCGTCATGGCCGACGGCCGGCTCGAAATTGAAGGACCGTCGGTCGGGACCACCTACTGGCCCGATCCGGACGAGACATTGGCGGACGGGCGTTACCGCACGGGCGACCTCGCCGAACTCACCCTGGCCGGCGTCTTCCTGCGCGGACGCGCCGGCGATATGATCAATGTTGCGGGGCGCAAGCTCGCTCCGGAAACCGTCGAAGCCGCGCTCCGATTGCATCCGGGCGTGCGCGAATGCCTCGTGCTCGGGCTCCCGACGAACGATCCCCGGGGTGAGGCGATCGCGGCGGTGGTCTCCGGCAGCCCCGGGCTCTCCGGTCCCCTGCTCCGCGAGCATTTGCTCAACCACCTGCCCGCTTGGCAGGTGCCCAAGGTCTGGCAACTCGAAGACACGCTCACCCCGAATGGCCGGGGCAAACTCTCCCGCGCCGAGTGGCGCGCACGGCTGCTGGCCGCACCGTGACCCGCGGCGCCGGTCAGGTGCCCGCCAAGGTCACTTCGCAATTCAACACGACGGTTTCACCCACGCGGGCCGTGGCCTGGGCCGAAACCGAGTTCCCCATCCGGCCGACGATTCGCGCTTCGAGCCGAACCGTTTCGCCCGGCCGGGCCGTGCCGGTGATCTTGGCGCCGCGAATCGCGGTGAGCTTGAGGCCGGGCAGCGGCGCGTGCCGGGGATCGGTCTGCGCCACGACGCCAGCCAGTTGCGCCGCCGCCTCGACGAGCAGGACG
The DNA here is from genome assembly GCA_964602595.1 of uncultured Verrucomicrobiota bacterium. GTDB lineage: Bacteria > Verrucomicrobiota > Verrucomicrobiia > Limisphaerales > UBA9464 > CAIWAH01. The sequence continues at coordinate 110,337 of CAZRRO010000022.1, forward strand.
CCGGGCAGCAGCGGTTCCCCCGGAAAATGACCGCGCAGGAATGCCTCGTCGCCGCGCAGCGTGAATTCACCCACACCGCTCAAGCCAGGTTCCAGCGCCAGCAGGCGATCCACGAAGCGAAATTCCGGGCCGTGCGGCAGGGCGGCCAAAGCCGAGCCCAAGTTCTCGTCCGTCGGCTTCATCGGGCGTTCAGGGGGTCCGAGATTTTCCACGACGCATCCAGCACCGGGACAAACAAGGCCGCCTCGACCGCCTCGTTTTCCCGCGCGGCGCTGAAGTCATTACGAAGCCGGGAGCCGTCGCGGAAAACCAGTTCGGTGGCGCTCAGTTGGAAGCCGTTGGTCGTCACGCTCACGGTCAGTTCCGTCAGCAGCTTCTGCACGGACTTGGCGCGGGGTTGCAGCCGGAAATCATAGGTCGCGTTCGTCTGCGTCAGCGCCAGCACGGCAAAGCGGTTTGTGAATTCGGCGGCGTCGCGGGGAAAGCCCGTGTCGAGCAGCGCCATGGCGTCGCCCATTGGTCCCGCGGCAAATGCGGCCAGCGGATACCGCTCGGCCCGTTTCAGCCGGGGCGAGAGCACCAGCAGTTCCGACTCGGCCCGCACCGCGACCGATTGCGGCGGAATACCCAGTTCCCAGCGAAAGCGGTTCGGAGCCACGAACCAAACTCGGCCCGGCGTCGTCAGCGGCTGGGTCAGGGCCTTGAGGTGCCTCGTCTGCACGAACTCGGCCGACCAGCTCGTGATGTTGGTCTGTCGGGCAAGCCAGGTGCCGAGCAAGGCTTCCGCACCCGTCGCGGCCGAAAGCTCGCCGGCAAGGCACGACAGGCTCAGCCAACAACCGAGGAGCCAACTTCCCGGCGCCCTCATCGCGGCACGTCCGGTTCCGGCCAAATGGGCACGAAGTGAAACCATTGGTCCGGATACTGCCGGAGGACCGGCTCAAACGCACGCAGGATGGTGCCGGTAAAAGCGATCCGGCGCGCGCGATCTCCGAGGTTGGCCCGCTCGTAGGCCACCGGCGCCAAGGCCCCCGCGCGGTAGTGGTCGCCGTCCCGGACAATGAAAACCGGCAGCACCAGACAACCGGTGGCCCGCGCCAATTCGGCCGCTGCGTTGCTCGCGTAGAAGGGCCGGCCGAACAATTCCACCGTCACCTGGGTGGGCGCTGGCGGCCGGTCCAACAGGAGGGCGATGACGCCGCCAGACTGCAACCGCTTGATCACTTCGAGGAAGGCGAAGGGATCGCTGCCCACGACCAGCGTATCGATTCCCTGTCGCGCCCGGGCGGCCCGGCGGACTTCGGTCAGGCCGTCCTCCGGCTCCGGAGCGGTCAGGACCAGCGGGCGGATTCCGCGCTGTTGCAGCAGCAGAGATCCGAGCTCCCAGTTGCCGAGGTGCGGGGTCACCAGCAAGACACCGCGACCGGAGTTGAGCGCCGCGCCGAAATGTTCCCAGCCTTCGCTAGGACGGACTTCCGTCGCAGCGAGGCTGCCGGCTTCGTAGCGCCACAGATCGACCAGCTTCAGCGCGAACTCCGCGACGTTCCGGTGCGCCGCAACGGAAGCCCCCGGGTCGTCGCCCACCAGCGGACGCAGGTTCGCCGCGACCACCAACAACCGCTGCGGCCGCAGCACAGCGTAGGCTGCGGCAAAGCGGCGCGCGACGAGGTGGCTGAATCCCCGCGGCAGAATCCGGGCGACCCGCAGCCCCGCCTGCCAAAGACCCGCCCGGTAAAGTGCGGACGCGGACGCCGGGCGTGGCGACACTGGCTTGCCCACGCACCACGCGCACCAAAGGCCGGGCAGCAAGCCCACGCAAACCGTGAAGACGCACGCGACCCCGACGGCGCAGATGAGGTCCATGCTGGCGAGTCCGGCGTTGCTGCTCCACGCCAGCGAACCGAAACCCGCGATGTTGGCCCCGGCACACAGCAGCAGCGCCTTGCCCGTCGTGCGCCAGAGCGCGCGCAGGTCCGGCCCGTGCCGTCGCAGGGCCAACTGGACGTGAATGGTCGAATCCACCGACGAACCCAGCAGGAGCGGCAAGGCGACCAGGCTCAGCAGGTTCCAGGTCCAGCCGAGCAAGGCCATCATCGTGAGCAGCAGCGAGAAACTCAATCCGAGCGCAACGAACCCGAGCACCACCTCCTGCCAGCGGCGGAACGCAAGCCACAGGCAACCGGCAAGCACAAGCGCGATCAGGCCCGTCAGCACCGCCACCCTGAGCGAGACGTGTCCCAGCAGGGCCGGCCCGAGCGAGTCCCAGCTCGTCAGCAGCACTTCCGATGGCAGGGCCGCCGCCAAGCGCGCGCGGGCCGCCGGCGAATTGGTCGCGGGCTGGATCAGGCCGAGCGCAAGCCAACGGCCATCGTCGCTCCGGGCCGCCATCTGCGACACCAGCCAGCGCGCAGTGGAATTGGTCGGCCATGGGGACGCGGTCTCCGTGACGGTTTCGCGCCAGTAGGCAAAGACGCTACGGGTCAACGCCAACGAATCCGGGGTAAATCCGGCCGCCACCGCAGCGGACTCGATTTCATCCTGGCGATTGCCCAGTGCGTCCGTAACGGCCCGATTGTTCTCGGCCCAACCCGGACGCGGCCAAAACCCAGTTGGCAGCGTGAACGAAGTTACCTCACCGCGAGCTTCGGCAGACTTGAGGGCCGCCTCCGCGCGCTCAAGGTCATCACCGATCGCGTCGACATCCGCGCCGGCAAAGACTGCCCAGGTCGGCTCATTGGTCTGGCCGAGGCGCGCCTTTAGTTCGTCCATCGCGGCGTAGGCACCGCTTTGCCGAGGCCGCAGCGGATCGGCGCTCGACGTGACGGGCGGAAATCCGCGCACCGCCAGCACCAGCCCGATCGCCGCCACGACTACCGCGGCCGGACGCCACGAGGGTTTCCATGGGCGAGCGGTCGCACCGTCGTCGGAAGTGGCCCGCGGCGGACGACGCATTACCAGCGGCAGGAACACGTAAAGCATCACACCTGCGCCGACGAGCAGGCCCAGCGCGGTGAGCGCACCGAGTTGGGCCAATCCCGGCAGGCCGGCGAGGCCCAGCAGCAGGAAGGTTCCCGCCGTGGTCGCCGCCGACCAACCAATGCCGGGCGCAACTTCGTGGCGAACTTCCGCGACCGACTTGCCGGGCGACGCCACGAATTCCTGATAGCTGACCAAGCCGTAATCCACGGTCAGCCCCAACAACACGGCGGCAAACCCCACGCTGACGACATTCAAAATGCCGAACACGAGCCCGCCCAGAGCGAGCGTCAGCACCAACGTAAGCAGCAAGGCCAGCAGCAGCAGCCCAAGCGGCCGCCAACTCCGGTGGGCGAACCAAAACAGCGCGCCGATGACGATCAGCGTGCTCAGAACCGAGCTTCGCATGTCGCTCTCCATGCCGGTCGCGATCTCGGCGAGGAAGGCGGGCCCGCCGGTGTAATTCACCTTGGCGAGCTTCGGACCAGGTTGCTGGGAAAACAGCGAATCCACTTCGCCGCGAAGTTCAGACAACCAGCGGGCCAATTGCTGGTAATTCATCCCGTCGCGCGGTGGCTCCACGAACACCAGTCGGAACCGGCCCTGGTCGCCGGAAAAGATGCCTTCACCGTCGTCAAACCGCATCGCGCCGGATCCGGCGACCGGCAGGCGGGTCAATCCCAGGGGGTCGTAGCCGGTGCGGGCAAGTTCCTGCGGATCAAGGGAAGTCGCGAGCGCCTCCCGCGCCGCCGTGAGTTCGCCGGCCACGTTGGCCGTTGCCAGCCGGCTCGCGAGCGCAGCCACGGCGTCCGGCGGTTGCTGCCGCCAGAGCCACGCAATGTTTTCGGCAGCGGCGGCGGGATTTTCGAGCCACGGAGGCTGCCAGCGGGCTGCCCGGGCGAGGTTGGTGCGCGCGCCGAGGTGTTCCGCGATCCCCTTCGCGACGCTCGCGGCGGAATCCGGACTGCTGGCGGAAACGGTGATCAGCAATTCGCGCGAACCCGAAAAGTGGCGCTGCTGCAACTGGAGCCCGCGCACAGCCGGCAATTCGGCGGGCAGCAAATTGAAGATCTCGGCATCGAAGCGCAGCCGTGCCAGCCCCGCCAACAACGGCAGCAGGCACACGAGAATCACCCAATGGCGCCGGGTCACGGGACCATTCCTTCGAGGGTTTCGCCGGTGCGGGAATCAGTCAGCCGCCAAAGCCCCTCGGCGGTGAAGTCCAACCGCCACCGGCTGATGGCAGGCAGCTCGGCGGGCGGCAGATTAGTGAGCTGAAACCAAGGGACCCGTTCCGTCGGCTGATTCCGGCCCCCGAACCGCCCCGCGCGAAGCGACGAGGTAAGCCCCCAGCCATTCGTGCCCACTTGGGCGGTGGCGAGGGGCAACGCCTGTTTGCTAAACTGGACCAGGCGTTCGCCGTTCGGGTGGGTCGCCAGCAGGAGTTCACCCGCGAGTTCGGGCGCTGCGCGACGCGGCCGCCAGACCGCGGCCACTTCCTGGACCCGCCAACCCGGCGCGCTGAGGTCCACGGGTGCAAGTCGCGGACCGCTGCAGCCGGTCAAAAATGCGGCCCCCAGCAAGACGACGAATGGCCGCGAGTTCTGCTTTCGCGGGCTCTGAAGCGAGGGGACCTCAGGAGGCGGACAAAGAGTGAGACTTGTTACCTCGCCCCCTACGACACCGCAGTTTCTTGAACGCGCTGGCATCGGGATTCTCACGCGCCGTTCCCGGACGAAGCCGGCGCGAAGCTGATGCGCGGCATGAAGGGTCGTTTCGCCTGGAGCTTCACGAGCCAGAAGAAAAGGCGCATCCGCCAGCGAAGCCGCCAGCCGCCTTCCAGTTCGCCGGCCAGCACCGCATTGACCGCGGCCGCGAGGTTCCAGATTTCGCGCGGCTCCAGAAATACCTCCATGAACGGCGTGGTGTAGAATTGCCCGACCATTTCTCCGTAGAGGGCCATGGCGGCGGCGACGCGGCGCTCATAGGCCGGGAAGTGGGCGGCGCCATCGCTGCCGTCGGCCAAGGCCTGCTGCACCGCACCGACGGCGAGCTTCGCCGAGAACATCGCCAGGAACACGCCGCTCGAAAAGATGGGGTCGATGAAACCCGCGGCGTCCCCCACGCGCACGACGCGCGGCGACCAGAGCCGACGGTTGCGGTAGCTGAAGTCGCCCGTGACCTGCAACGGCGCCAGCAGCCGCGCTCCCTGCATCCGCCCGGCAATGGCCGGATTCGCGGCCACCAATTCGTGGAACAGAGCTTCGGGTGCGGCGGATTTTGCCGCGAGATCGTCGCGATCCAGCACGAGGCCCACGCTAACCTTGGTTGGTTGCTCTCCTTTCGCTTCCGCAAGCGGGATCAGCCAGAACCATTGGTTCGCAAGCCGGATGATGACCGTGTCGCCGGCCGCCTCGCCCGCATCCAGTCGCACGTTCTCGAAGTGGCCGAACACGGCGAACTTCTTGAGCTTGGGATTCCATTCCCGCAGTCCTTCCTGCGTGCCGGTGAGATTGCCGCGGCCCGAGGCGTCCACGAGCATTGTCGCGCTGAAGTCCGCGGTGGCCCCTGCCTCGTCGCGCGTCTGCACCGTGACCCGTTCCGCTGCCGGATTGACCCGCTCGACCGCGACCCCTTCCCGGACCTCAGCGCCGCATTTCGCCGCGTGCCGGAGCAGCAAGTCGTCAAACTTCGCACGCTCGACTTGGAACGCCTCGGTGTGGCGCGTGAACCGGCCGTTCCGGAAAACGAAACCGGTGCCCTTCGACCCGTTGCCCAAGTGGAACTGCGCGCCGTGTTTCCGCGGGAAACCCGCGGCCTCCAGCGTGGGCAGCACGCCCATTTCCTCGAAGATCGAGTGGTTGTAGGGCAGCAAGGATTCGCCGATGTGGAAGCGGGGGAAACGTTCCTTCTCCAGCACCAGCACGCGACGGCCGGCACGGGCGAGCAACGTCGCGGCACAACTGCCGCCCGGCCCACCGCCGATCACGATCACGTCATAGTCTGGAGCGCTCAACGGCCGCCAGTGTCGGCAAATGGCCCCGCGAAACAAGTCTTCGGGCCGCATTCCCGTTTGGCCCAAGTTGATGCTTCCGCACCAGGGCTACGCGTTCCTCCGCAGCGCGATCAGTGCGTCCAAGTCCGCATCCGCCTTCACCGAGCGCGGGTGAAAGATGAATTCGTGTTCCACGCCCGGACCGGACCGGATGGCGCGTTCGATTTCGCCGGCCTCCATCCGGCACAACCGGTCCACACCCCACACGGCGGCCGATCGCGGGCCGGCCCACTTCGCGGCCAGCCAGCGTTCAAGGAGACGGCCCGCCAACCGCGTCACCCGTGCCGTCGGCGTCGTGCGCGGAAAAAGCCGGTAGTCGAAGCCGCGCAGCCAGCCGCTGAACACCGGGCCGACCACCCGGCGGATTTCACCGAGCACGAACGGATGCAAATGCAGGTGGTGATGGGCGTTCACGAAGCGGCAGTGGAGCCCCGTGGCCTGCAACGCGGCCCATTGCGCGGTCAATTCCCGGCGGACACTCGCGCGGAACTCGGCGGTGACCCCGAGGCAGAAACCGGCCCGGACCGGCGAATTTCCCCACGGCCACGCCGGCAGGGTCAAGGGCTGGGAATCGCACAGGTGGACATGCCAGCCGATTTCAAGGCCGGGATTTTCCCGGGCCAGAACAACCGCCCCGGCAAAGCCCGGCTGGCCGGGCATCAGCCCTGCGCCCGTGAGTGCGCCCTCCCGGTGGGCGCGGACGATGGCGGCATTCACGGCCTCGTTGAGGCCAAAGTCGTCGGCGATGAAGTGCGTCTGCGGCATCGGATCGGGCGCGGCCAACGATTCGGGAAACCAGCCCGCCAAGGCGAGTTTTGCTTTCGGTCCGGTGACGCTTCCCGGCAGCATCCGCGGACCCGGAACGATTCCCGCCGACCGGCGGGCGAATGAGCGACCCTGTGCATCTGATTCTGCTCACCTGGAGCGGCCTCGCGGCGCTCTGGTGGGTCCTCGCCGTGGGTTTGGTGCTCCTACGCCCGCGGCGAAACGCTCCCCGCCCCATGAACTTCCTTTCCTCCGCCACAAACGCAGGAGAGCAGCGGGGAGACGGGGCGATGCCCCGGGCTGAACACAAACACTTCGGAGACCGGGAACGCCTCACCGTCTTCAAGGCCCTGCCACCGATTTCCTGCGAAGCCACCCGTGCGGCCATCGCCGAGGCGGTGGGTTCGTTCGTGCGCGAACTGGATGCGGACAGCGAACTGGTGCTCGGAGTGCCGGGCGAAGCGGAAGCCGATTGGGCCGTGTCCTTGGCGAAATGGCGTCGGCTGGAAGGCGGCGAACGCCTGCGGGTCCGGGTGTTGCCCACGCCTCGGCGGCACGCCAATCCCAAGGTCGCTTGGCTCGAAGCGCTATCGGCCGAGGCCACGGGCCGACTGTGGCTGTGGTCGGATGCCGACATCTTTGCGCCGAAGGGGCTGCTCACGGACTTGCGGGCCGAACTGGCGGCCGCGGGGAGCGCAGTCCACGCGGTGACCTCCGCCTACTGCGTGCGCCGGGTGACCGACGTGGCGGGCATGGCCGATGCGCTGTTCGTGAACGTCGAGTTTCTGCCCGGCGCGCTGCTGCTGGGCCGGCTCGGAACGGTCCGGCTGTCCTTCGGCGCCGCGGTGCTCTTCCGGGCCGAAACCTTTGCCGCCCGGGTGAACTGGGCCGAACTCGGCGCGAGCCTCGCCGACGATTACGTGTTGGGCCAACGCCTCGCGCCGGTGCGCATCAGCCCGCAACTGGTCGAAACCACGGCGATCCAGCCCGGCCTCGGCGCGGCGCTGCGGCATTTGCACCGCTGGCAACGGACCATCCGCTGGTGCCGCCCGGGAAGCTTCGCCGCGCTGCTGGTCGTGATGCCCCTGCTCGGCTGGCTGGCCGCGGTGCTCGTCCACCCCGCTGACGCGCGCTCATGGCAGGGACTGCTCGGACAAATCGCCGTGGAAGCGCTCGCGAGCGCCGTGCTGATGCTCGGGGGCGGCGCGCGGATGCCGTTGCGCTGTTGGCTTGCCATCGCGGCCTGGCCGCTTGTCCGGGCGTTGGGCTGGGTCACTGCGTGGCTGCCATTGCCGGTGACGTGGGGAGAGGGCAAGGCGGCTTGGCGGCGCCCGGTCAAAAAGTCACCATAAGCAAGCAACAGGGTGCCGGACTGTCCAAGTTCCTACCACTGCCGTTCGCTCATGCTGCGGAAGAACGCGTAGCCCTCGCGCAGGCGGCGCACGCACACGTCGCGGTCGGAGAGCATCGTCTTCACGATGCGCAGGATCGGGCCGGACCGGAAACACCAGCGGTGATAGAAGCGTTCGACCGCCTTAAAGATCTCCTCGTGAGTGATTTCCGGGTAGGTGAGTGCAGAATTCTGGTAGCCGCCGGCCTGGATGATGTCCGTGCGAGCGAACCAGCCAAAAGCTAGCCCGCCGGGCAACTCCAGTTCCACCGGAGCGGGAGCCTCCGACGTCGGCAACGCGGCCTCCACGAACCGCATCGCCGGCGCTTTCCCCGGCCGGCAGCGCCGATGCAGCCAGCCCGCCAACGTCGGATACTTCACTCCCACCAGCAGCGCTAATTCCGCCGCGTTCACCCCGCTCTGGTCATAGGCCGCGAGGATTTCCGCCCGCTGGCCCCTCGACCGCCGCACCCGCGCGAGCACGTCCGCCCACAGCAACGCCAACCGCCCCTTCGTCGATGTCATAACCCATAGCCAATGACTGCTACGCTATCGCTGAACAGGGTAGCTAAGCGGGACGCATACATGGTTGCGGCAAACCGGGCGACAAGTCTCACGATATTGATGGACACTTGCCCGACAGGGAAGGTTGGCAGGCGGGCGATCACAAACTAGCCCGTGTCCCGTCTCCTGAAATCTCACGCGACCACCGACGACCGGGTGGGTCAACGTTATGCGCTCGAAGGTGGGGCACAATTAACTGCTCAGGGACACGAGACTCGATTGGCGGGCTCAAGGTGCTATTTTACTCGCACCCGAGGTGAGCGATGTGCCTTTACATATCCATCAAATCCAGGGACCGGATCATCCATTCGCAACGAAATACCAAGCACTGACCAGTCACCGTTTGCCGCAACCAATTGAGACCACTGTTCCTCGTTCACTGTCCACCCATTACCAGGAAACGTGGACATACGACCATCAGGGAGTCTTTGAATTCTAGCAATTTTAGTGAGATAAAACGTTGCAGGACTCGCAGTCTTCACGACCGTGCCAGCAGAATAGTTAATCACAACATCTACTTGCAGCGTGAGCATATATCGCTTCCCAAAATACACTTCCGTGTTCCATTGCTTTGGTTTCGAATCAAAACCAAAATGCGTAACAAAATGGTCTCCCTCTCCAAACATTACTTCCATTTGTTTAGGCCATGGGAGGGTCGCAATCCCTGATGTTACAGCAGCGTCGTAGGCGTTCTGTCGACCACACGATATCACGCTAAAGGAAATCAACAGCAGCAGGCACTTGTATGAGACCCCTGCAAAACGCCGAAACCATAACCACCGGCCGGCGGTGTCGGCATATTGCGGATCCTTCATCACTTGATGTTTGCCGGCTGAGGTGAATGCCGGCAATGGGAAAGGTCGCGGGCCAGTTTCGCTTCCAGCGCTACCCCTGCCGTTCGCTCATGCTGCGGAAGAACTCGTAGCCTTCGCGCAGGCGGCGCACGCACACGTCGCGGTCAGAGAGCATCGTCTTCACGATGCGCAGGATCGGGCCGGACCGGAAATACCAGCGGTGATAGAAGCGTTCGACCGCCTCGAAGATCTCCTCGTGGCTGATCTCCGGGTAGGTGAGCGCAGAGTTCTGGTAGCCGCCGGCCTGGATGATGTCCGGGCGCGCGAACCAGCCGTTGGCGCGGGCCTGTTCGTAGAGTTCCGTGCCGGGATACGGCGCGGCGAGGCTTACCTGGAGGCTGAACATGTCGAGTTCCTGCGCGAACTGGATGGTCCGCTCGATGGTCTCGGGAGTCTCGCCGGGCAGCCCGAGGATGAACGTCCCGTGGATGGTCACGCCGGCCCGGTGGCAGGCCCGGGTGAAGGCGCGCATCTGGTCGGTGCCGACGCCCTTCTTGATGTTGCGCAGGATCTGGTCGTCGCCGCTCTCGTAGCCGACGAGGAACAGGCGCAGGCCGCAATCGCGCAGGAACCGGATGGTCTCCTCGTTCAGGTTGGCGCGGCTGTTGCAGCTCCAGGTCAGGCCGAGTGGACGCAGCTTTTCGGCGATGGCGCGGGCGCGGGGCAAGTTCGCGGTGAAGGTGTCGTCGTCGAAGAAGAATTCCTTCACCTCCGGGAACAGCCGCTTCAGGTAGGCCATCTCGTCGGCGACATTCTGCGGCGAACGCACCCGGTAGCGGTTGCCGCCGATGGTCTGCGGCCAGAGGCAGAAGGTGCACTGGGCTGGGCAGCCGCGTCCGGTGTAGAGGCTGAGGTAGGGGTGGTGCAGGTAGCCGATGGCGTATTTGCGGATGTCGAGGTCGCGCCGGTAAACGTCCGCCACCCAGGGCAGCACATCCATGTCGGCGATCAGCTCGCGTTCGGCGTTGTGCAGGATGCGGCCCTCCGGCGAGCGGTAGGAAAGGCCCCGGATGCCCGCGAGCGGCCGGCCCTCGGCGACTTCCTGGCAGGTGAAGTCGAATTCGCGATGCCCGACCCAGTCGATCGCGCGGCAGGACTTCAGCGTGTCCGTCGGCAATGTGGCCGCGTGCGCCCCGACGAAACCGATCCGCGTGTCGGGGCTTTGGCGCTTGATCGCCTCCGCCACCTGGCAGTCATTGGCGAAGGACGGCGTCGAGGAGTTGATGATGACTTGGTCGAAGTCCTTCGCGGTGGCAAGGCAGCCTGCGAGGTCCACCCCGTGCGGCGGGCAGTCGAGCAGCCGGCTGCGGGGCACGAGGGCAGCCGCCTGCGCCAGCCACGTTGGATACCAGTAGCTGGTCACCTCGCGCCGCGCCTGATAGCGGGAACCGGCCCCGCCATCGAAGCCTGCGATTCCCGGCGGACAGAGAAATAGGGTGCCCATGAGCGCGGCGGAGCTTGTCCGGGGCGGGGGAAGTCGGGCCAGCCCAATCGCTTCGGCGTCGGGCGGGCGAATGCGATTGGGCCCTCAACAATCCGAGGCCGACGACGTTAGAAGTCTCCATCTTTATCATCCCCTGACCTCAGCCGGTCCCCTCGTAACCGGGGCGCTCCGTTTCCATGGAACATCGTGTTCTCGTCCGTCAAAGTCCGGACGGTGGATGTCCCCTGGGACCACCTCCGGCCCGACGTCGATGCACCACAGCCATGTGTAGCCGGCAAATACCCGGGGATTCACATTGCCTTGGGATGGGGGAGCAAGGAAGCTCGACCGTGAGTAAAAGTCTCCAGCAACACGGTGAAGCGGAAATCTACAAGCAACTCCGCCTACGCATGAAGAACAGCGGCCTCGACACCATCAAGGTCGAAGTCACCCGCCGCGCCGGCAAGTTCCGGTTCAATTTCACCGGCTCCGCCGAGCAGGTGACGCAAGCCGAGCAGATTCTCGCAGCTTGGCCGTGATCTGGGCCTTTGGGCCGTGACCGGTCCGCACAGATTCAACGCGAAGCCGCCGGGAACCAGATCCTCGGCGGCGCGCAAAGCAAGGTCACTTCAGCCTTGGGCGCGCCCAAACAGCGGCCGCCATTCTCGCCCCCGCCAATTAGCTGCCGGCTTTGATCCGTCGCCGGCCTAGTCCTACTTTCGCTCCGGATCGCGGCTGGCGCCCTAATTGCGATCCAGTCCAATCACATTCAGGTAACCTCGCACGCAGAGTTTTCCGTAGCTGCTTTGCAAGTGGGAAGAGACGGTCTTGGCCACCTACAACGACTTCGGCTGCGAGGCGGCCGCCTTGGGATGGCCAAACTTCTCCAACGCCCGGATGACCTACCATTCTGTGCTGGTCAGATCCTACAATCCTGCACACTGCCGGACGGTTTGGGAGGTTTGGCGGTGGAACGCGTAGGCAGGCCGGAGGCAAATCTCGGAATAGCCGAAGCCGTGGTCGGCTAGGGGGGGACGTCAAACGTTCCAGTCGCGGCTCGCGAACCGAAGCCATTCCGGCAGTTGTTCACAAGTTGTCCACGCTTCCGCTTGATTCCTTGGACCCGACTCCCCACCTTGCGGCCGTGCTCGTGGAGCACGTTTCATGTTCGCGCAACTGAAGAGTCTCTTCTCGAATGACATCGGGATAGATCTGGGCACGGCAAACTCCCTAGTTTACGTCCGTGACCAGGGCATTGTGCTGCGTGAGCCTTCCGTCGTCGCCATCCAGGCGGGGACCACCAATGTTTTGGCCGTGGGCGATGAGGCGAAGCGCATGCTTGGCCGCACCCCCGGCAATATCGTCGCCATTCGGCCGATGAAAGACGGCGTCATCGCCGACTTTGAAATCACCGAGGCGATGCTTCGCCATTTCATCCAGAAGGTTCATCACCGCAAGCTGATTGCCCCCCGCGTCGTGGTTGCCGTCCCCAGCGGCATCACCGAGGTGGAGAAACGCGCGGTCAAGGATTCCGCCACCCATGCGGGCGCCCGCGAAGTCTACCTCATCGAACAGCCCATGGCCTCGGCCATCGGCGTCG
>CAZRRO010000023.1:0-115464 GCA_964602595.1 uncultured Verrucomicrobiota bacterium
CGTAAGGGTCCCGCATAGCGCCTCTGTTCGGCGATAGCATAGAAGTCATAGGCTATGGGTTATGACATCGATGAAGGGGCGGTTGGCGTTGCTGCGTTCGGATGCCCGAGGGCGGGTGCGGCGGTCGGGCGCCCAGCGTGCGGAGATCCTGGCGGCCTTTGACGCGAGCGGGGTGAGTGCCGCGGAGTTCGCGCGGCTGGTGGGGGGGTGAAGTATCCCACCTTGGCGGGCTGGCTGCATCGGCGCGGACGGCCGGGGAAAGCGCCGGCGGTGCGGTTTGTGGAAGCCGCGGTGCCGACGCCGGAGGTTCCCGCTCCGTTGGAATTGGAGTTGCCTGGCGGGGTGCGGCTGCGGCTGACGGAACCGGGCCAGGTGCCGCTGGTGGTGGCGCTGCTGCGGGGGCTCACGTCATGCTGAGCTTTGCCGGGAGCCTGAAGGTGTTCGTGGCGCTGGACCCGTGTGACCTGCGCAAGAGCTTCGACGGCCTCCACACGCTGGTGACGGAGCGGCTGCAGGAGACACCGCAGACCGGGGCGCTGTTCGTGTTCACGAACCGGCGGCGCACCCGGCTGAAGATCCTGTTCTGGGACCGCACCGGGCTGTGGGTCTGCACCAAGCGGCTGGAACAGGGCACCTTCTCCTGGCCCAAGCCCGCGGAGGGCGCGGCCAAGCTGTCCCTGACCCCGGAGGCGCTGACGCTGCTGACCGACGGGGTCGATCTGCGCGGGGCGAAGCTGCGGCCGTGGTATCAGCGGGAGTAGCCCTTCTCCAACGTGACAACGGCACGTTGTTTGCTTTTGCAAACGCACTGCCGCATGACGCCCCGCGAAGCCGAACTCACCCGCCAGCTGGAGGCGGCGTTGGCGGCCGTGGCGACGCTGCAGGCGGAGAACACACTGCTCCGCCAGAAGGTGGACCGGCTGGTCCGACGGGTCTTCGGCTCTTCCAGCGAGCGGCTTTCGCCCGGGCAACTGGAGTTGCTCCTGGCGCTGCCCGCGACCCCGGTGGTGGCAAACGAACCGCCGGTGCCCACGCCCGCCCCGGTGCGCTCAAGGAAGGAACGCGCTCCGCGCCTCCCCGAGAACCTCCCGGTGATCGAGGAGGTGCTCGAACCCGCGGCCGTGCAGGCCGCGCCAGAACAATGGCGGCGCATCGGGGAAGAGGTCAGCGAACAGCTCGACTACGAGCCGGGCCGCTTCCTGCGGCGCCGGCTGATCCGTCCCAAGTATGTCCGCAAAGCGGATCGGGACGCGGCCCCGGTCATCGCGCCGCTGCCCGCGCGGCTCCAAGACCGCAGCCTGCCCGCCCCCGGCCTGCTGGCCCACGTCCTGGTCAGCAAATACTGCGATCACCTCCCGCTCTACCGGCAGGAACGCATCTTCGCCACCCGCCACGGGGTAAACCTCCCGCGCCAGACGCTGGCGCGCTGGGTCGAACTGGCGGCCGACTGGCTCCGGCCCGTCTATCAGCAGATCCAAGCCGGCGTGCTGGCCGGCGGCTACGTGCAGGTGGACGAAACGCCCATCGAATACCTCGACCCGGGCGGGGGCCGCACCGGGCAGGGTTACCTCTGGGTTTGCGCCGCGCCGCGCGGCGACGTGGTCTTCCACTGGGAAACCAGCCGCGCCACCGAATGCCTGGGCGACGTCCTGCCCGTGGACTTCACCGGCACCGTGCAATGCGACGGCTACGCCGCCTATCCCGCCTTTGCCCGCCAACATCCCCGGCCGTTGGTCCTGGCCGGCTGCTGGGCCCATGTCCGCCGCAAGTTCCACGACGCGCGGGAACAGTCGCCGAAGCTCACCGGCTGGATCCTCCGCCAACTCCAGCACCTTTATCAGGTCGAAGCCCAACTGCGGGCGAAGCAAGCCGGGCCGGCACTGCGCGCCGCCGTCCGCGCCAGCCAGAGTCGGATGATCGTCGAGCGGCTCCACCTCGCCCTCATCCGGTTGCAACCCCGGGCGCTGCCGCAAAGCCTGCTGGGCCAGGCGATCAGCTACGCCCTGGGGCAATGGTCCACCCTCACCGTGTATCTCGGGGACGGCCGCGTGGAGATCGACAACAACCTCGTCGAGAACGCCCTCCGGCCCACCGCCCTGGGCAAAAAGAACTGGCTCTTCGTCGGCGCGGACACCGCCGGGGAGCGCAGCGCTGTCCTCTACACCGTCATCGAGAGCTGCCGCCGCCGCGGCCTCGATCCCTACGCCTACCTCAGGGATGTCCTCACCCGGCTCCCCGCGATGACCAACCACCAGGTCCCCGAAATCACCCCGGCCAACTGGGCCAGATCCCGTCCCGTTCCCGGCTCCCTCGCGGCATAGATGTCATAGTTTTGCACTATCACATCTATGCAAGCAACGGGGGCTGCCGGTGACGCTTACGGAAGTCCACAGGGGATTGGTAATCGAGGGCGCTGTGGAACCGCTCCCGGTTGTAAAAGACTTCGAGCCACTCGAAGATGGCTGCTTGGACCTCGGCCCGCGTCTGGAACTGGCGGCGATGGACCAGCTCGCGTTTGAGGCTGCTCCAGAAGCTCTCCATGACGGCGTTGTCGAAGCAGTTGCCGCGGCGGCTCATGCTGGGCACCAGCCCGGCCTGAGCCAGTCGTTCCCGGTAGGCCAGGCTGGCATATTGGACGCCCCGGTCGCTGTGATGCACCAGGCCGGCCGGGGGCCGGCGGTGCGTGAGGGCCATCTCCAGGGCCGCCAACGGCAGGGTGGTGGCGAGGGAGTCGCCTATGGCCCAGCCGACGCACCGCCGGCTGCAGCGGTCCAGGACTCCGGCCACGTAGAGCCAGCCCTCGGCCGTCTCCACGTAAGTGATGTCCGCCACCCAGACCTGGTTGGGCTGCACCGGCACCGCCCGTTCCCGCAGCCGGTTGGGGGCGATGGGCAGATCGTGATCACTGTCGGTCAGGCTTACCCGGAAGCGACGCCGGGGACGGGCGCTCAGGCCGGCCCCGCGCATCAGCCGGGCGATGCGCCGGCGGCCGCAGGCCTGGCCCCGCTCCCGGACCCAGCGCGTCACCCGCGGGCTGCCGTAAGTCTCGTGGCTGGCCTCCCGGGCCTGCCGGATCAGCTCCAGCAGTTCGGCGTCGCCCTGCGCCCGCCGGCTCGGCGGCCGGTCCCGCCAGGCGTGGTAGCCGCTGCGGCTCACGCCCAAGGCGGCGCAGAGCTGCGGCACGGAGTGGTCCCCGCTCATGGCCTGGATCCGTTCATAGCGCTGCCGCTCGGTGCGGAGAGGATGCCCAAGGTTTTTTTTAATATGTCCCGCTGCTCGAAGGCCAGCGCCAGCTCCCGCCGCCGCCGCCGGTTCTCCGCCTCCAGCGCCTCGACCGTGCGCTCCGTTCCCGCCGGCGGCACCAGCGCATATTGCCGCCGCCATTGCTGGAGGCTCTGGACGTTCACGCCCAGCTCGGCCGCCACTCGGCTCGCTGACTTGCCGCCCCGCTGCCACAGCTCCACCGCCGAGCGTTTGAACGCCTCGTCGTAGCGCTTCCGTCCACCGTCCTGCTTCCCGTCGTTCATGTGTGCCTTGATCCTAGCTCACACGCCCCCCGTGGATGTCCACCAAACCGAAGCAAGGGCACTCGCCGCCTAAACCCAATCAATGCTCCCCATTCCCTGATTCCTCTTTTGCTGAACCTTGACGCCCACAACCCGCAGGCGCCGGAACGGCAGGCCAAGAGTTCCGCCTCCGGGTGTTCCCAGGCCGGTGGGCCGCTGCCCCAGGCAATGTCACCCGCGAGGCGAGGGCTTTTCACTGGCCTGCTAGACAGCTGCAGTTTGGCGAGGTCACGTCGGTGCTCGCTGCGCCGCCCATTAGATTTGCTTCCTCCGGTGCACTCAGCTTCGCTCTCGGCCTTACCAAGTCCGGAGCCTCATTTGTCTACCATCATTGGGCCGGCATATTAATTCGCATGGGTGAACACCAATCCAACAGCAGGCCATTATGGCCCAAGTCGGGGTTCGGGAACACGGCTTGGCAACGCTTGCGACGCGTCCGACCGAGTGGCAGGCTCCTAGCACATTTCGGATGAACTTAATCAATCCCAAGGACGATCAGGTAGTGCCGCAGTTCGCCGACATCCGGGACACGTCCCGCCGGTTCGTCCTCTTGTTAGGCGCGCTCGGTGTGTTGGCCTTGGTCGGTCTGCTTGGTGCCCGGCCCGCCTACCGTTGGTTCAAGAGCCAACGGGCACTCGCAATGGTTGCCCAGGGTGAGGCGGCTGCATTGACTAATGACTGGGTTCAAGTCGGTCGCGTTGTCCAAACGACGCTTCGCCTAGCACCGGAGGAAATTCGAGTCCTGCGATTGGCCGCGCGGTATAGTTCGCACGAAAACCTGCCTGCCGGCCTCAATTACTGGCAGATGGTCCAAGCCAAGGAGCCACTGTCCTTGGATGATCAATATGAATATGCGAACGTGGCGGTAAATCTCGGTCGCACGGACGTTTCAGCTCAACTGCTCCAGAGTCTCGTCGCGACGAACCAGATCGACCCGAAGGTTTTACGGCTGGTCGTCATTCACTCCCAAGCAGTGGGGAGCATGAACGAGGCGATCAATGCGGCCCGGCGATGGGTGTCCGAGGCGCCGGGAAATGAGGAGGCGGAAAACGCCTTGGCGAACCTGCTTTTTGGCCGTCCAAACCCGGCCGAGCGACGCGAAGGGCGTGGATTGCTGTGGGGATTGGCATTGGGGAAGAGCCGGTTCAGCACCAACGCAGTTGAGAAGCTTGCCGCGAGTCCCGAGCTCAGCCAAGGCGAGAATTTGGTCTTGCTTAGGCAAATAGAAAACCGACCGGAACAACTGGTGACCTCCTACGTTCTGCGGATCAAGCTGAATCCCAGCCAAGAGGCGGACTTGGTCAATGGTATGGTCAAGGCCGTCCTCGAGGACGGGTCGGTTCCTCAATTGGCGGCGGCCGCCTCTTGGCTGGCTGACAATAAGCATGGTTCTCGGGTGCTGGATGTCCTCCCGATGAAGATCGCGGAGAAGAATCCCGTGCTCATGACCGGAAGGCTGCAAGCATTGCTTGAGAACGGGCAAACCGCAGAGGTGAAGCGGTTCCTGGAGCTGGATACCTCCAAGGTTGAGGCGTTCATGTTGCATTGCCTCCGCGCCTACGCCGCCCAAAAGGAGGGAAAACCCCAGTTGATGGCGGGGCATTTCGAGAATGCCCTAGCCGCGGCGGGCGGAGCGCCATCACGCCTCCGATTCGTGGCGGGATACGCCGAACGAATCGGCCAGCCGGTAGCGGCGATTTCGGCCTACAAGCGGCTCATGGGCTGGCCGCCGGCCACGCTTGAATCTGCCCAGAACATTCTAAGGCTGGCGTCGGCACTGAATGACACCCGGACCCTGCGCGAGAGCACGAGTCAGTTGTCCAATTACCTCCCTGGCGACCGCGGCGTAGCGATCTTGGACGCCTACCTTGGCGCCCTCCTGCAGGATACCTCAGCGCGTGCGAAGGAAAACTTGCTACGTTTGCTCGGCGACAAGCCCAACGAATCAGATGCTGTTCTGGCTTTGGCGCTGATCGATCTGCGCATTGGCGAGAGCCAAGCCGCCTTGGCCCGCCTCGAGAAGATGCCGCCCAGTTGGGTTCAAGCGACGCCACAGAACGCAGCCATTTACGCCGCGGTGTTGGGTGCCAATGAGCAGCGGGAGGCCGCCCGACGGCTCGCCCGGGGCGTGGATGTCAGCAAGCTTCGTCCGGAGGAGGTAGATTTGATCAAGGAATTCCGGCAGTAGCCGCCATAGTGGATACTGGCGGAGTTCGCCCACCAGTCACCACCGGATTACGGGAACTAGGGTGCCGGTGGCCAAACAAGTTCCCGGGGCAACATCCACCAAACCATCCGCCACTGCCAATCCACGCATCAAGTGTGAGGCTTGGGGGCCGCTGACACGAACGACTCCCGCATCGTTGGTGCGCACTCGAAAGAAATGCCGCCGCGATTCCGAGTTGGCCAACTCCTCGCCGAGGGTTTCATGGGTGACCCGCAGCGCCGGTGACCGGTCGCCGGCCATTTTTCGCACGGCTGGCAAAACGAGGAGGACGCAAGTAACGAAGGCGGAAACCGGGTTGCCTGGTAGTCCCAGTAAGGGCTTGCCCTCCAAGATGCCGAACAAGAATGGTTTGCCAGGCTTGATCGCCAGCTTCCAGAAGTCGGTCCTTCCACCTAGGTTTTGGAGGGCGGGCCGGATGAGATCCAAGTCTCCAATCGACGCCCCTCCTACGGTGATCACGACATCAGCCAGTTCAAATGCCGCCCGCAATGTCTGCTGAACTTCAGCCAAGTCGTCGTGCGGGGGCCGCATCACCTCCACCGAGCAGCCTTGCGCTTCAACTAGGGCCGCCAGCATTGAGGAATTGCTCTCGTAGACTTGCGCCGCCTGCAGTTCGCTGCCGGGTGAAACCAATTCGGAGCCATTGGGAACGATCATTACCCTCGGACGGCGGAATACGTTGACCGTTCCCACACCTAGTGCGGCCAGTAGTCCTAAGGATTGTGGAGCCAAACGATGGCCGCTGGGCAGGACGGCATCGCCAACCCGCACATCCTCCCCCAGAAATCTAACATGCTCCCAAGGCTTGGGAGCGTCGCCAATTTCGATCGCCTTTCCCGAATCGATGGGCCGAACGTCCTCTTGCATTACCACCGCGTCGGCCCCGTCCGGCAACGGAGACCCGGTAAAGATTCGCACACATTGCCCTGGAGCAATCTGGCTCGGAAATAAGCGGCCCGCCGGTGCGACCCCGACCACTGACAAGCGGGCTCCGCGGACGGCGTCGGCACATCGCACCGCATAACCATCCATGGCCGAACTGTCAAAAGCGGGCAGCGGCCCGGACGCAACAACTCCATCCGAGAGCACTCTGTTGTTGGCTTGGGTCAGTTCGACGCGTTCCGCGCCTAGGGCGGAAACCACTGACAGCATTCGTTCCCGACCGGCTTCCAAGGTAATCATGGCCGTTCAGGCGTTGCCCGAACCTGATTCCGATTCGACGAGTTTCCGAGCGCGTGCGCGCCACAGCCAGTAAAGGCTGCCCAACGCGACCGCGAACACCGAACTGACCACCACCTGTTGGACGGCATCGAGCAGGGACAGGACGATGGCCAGAAGGCCCGTGGTGGAGGCTACCCCGTAGAGCGTCCAGGCGGCCTGACGATGGTTCATCCCCAAGTCGAGCAGCCGGTGGTGAACATGGTTCCGGTCGGCCTGAAAAATGGAAACTCCACGCAAAAGTCGCAAGATCATCACCCGCAGCGTGTCGAACAAGGGTAAGCTAAACAAAATCAACGGGACCGTAATGATCGGCCCCGCCGACCCGCTCCCTTGGTTGAACACGGAAACGATGCCAATGCAGGCTAATACCAATCCGATGGTCAGACTTCCCGAATCGCCGAGGAAAATGTTCGCCGGTGCGTGATTGTGACCAAGAAAGCCAAGGCAGGCACCGGCCAAGGCCAAGGTCAGCAACGTCACGATGATGTTGCCCGAGATCGCATTGATCACCGCCAAGGAAAGGGCAATGCAAGCGGTCACCCCGGCCACCAATCCATCAATGCCGTCGAGAAGGTTGATCGCATTCGTCACCCCAACGATCCAAAGGACGGTTAAGGGCAGGCTAAACCGGCCGAGGTCAAAAGCTTGGACAGCCCACGGATTCTCAATGTGGTCGATCCGATATCCTCCAACCCAAAGCCCCACCGCTATCAGGATTTGGGCGATGAATTTCTTCGAGGCATCCGCCCCTTTGCAATCATCGTAGATGCCCAAGGCCAGCATCGCGAACACCCCGCCCAACAGCACCGCGAACAGTTGCTCATGGTTTTGGAAGGTAATCGCCACTGGGTTCCGCAACGTATACATCACGAACCACGGCAGGCAGAATCCTAGCACCACGGCGACGCCTCCCAGACGCGGGGTCGGACGCGAGTGCACCTTCCGCGCATTCGGCAGGTCCATCGCCCCTAGGCGAAAGGCAAGCCGAGCAGCAAGCGGCGTCAGCCAAAAGGAACCGATCGCAGAAACGATCAGAACCAAAACGTATGTCTTGTAGCTAGTCATGCGCCGCCTCGGCGATTAGGCGCCGAAACAATTCCAGATATCGCTCCACCATTACCGATTCCTCAAATTCCTGCAGTGCCCGCTGTCGGGCTTGCTGACCCAATTTCTGCGCCAACTCCTTGTCCGCCAGCAGGCGTCGGATGGCCAATGCCAAACGTTCACAGTCGCCGGGCGGGACGATGAGACCGGTCACTCCGTCGCGGCAAACGTATGGCACGCCCGACCGTAAGTTACAAGCGACGACCGGCTTCCCGCACGCCATTGCTTCCACCTGAACCAGTCCAAACGCCTCATTCGGTGTCTCCGACGGGAAGACGAAAAGATCGCACGCCCGGTAAAATCGCGGCAATTCGTTATCGGCGATATCCCCAAAAAACCTGAGCCGGTCCCCCACGCCGAGTTCCGCAGCCTGCTGCCGCAGGGCACCTTCCAGCGGTCCCTTGCCAACCAACCAGAGCTCCGTTTCGGGGAGCGCCTTAAGCGCCGCCACCGCATGCCGTTGGCCCTTGTAGCCGACCAATCTGCCCACGTTCAGGAGGATGGCCCGCCCGCCCGCCTGCGCGCGCAGCGCTTCGACCTCCGCCTGATCGGTCCCGAGCCCGCCAAACCGGTGCAAGTCCAAGCCGAAGGGAATGACTTCCACTTTTTCCGCGAATGGACCGAGCCAGGCCGAGTATTGGAGGTGAAACGGGGTCGCCACGACGACCTTGGTGGCCCGGCGGAGTAGCGCCTGCTGCAGCGGGCGGTAAACCGCCATCACCGATTTCTGTCGGACGATGTCACTGTGCCAGCTCAGCACCACGGGAATTCGCCGGGGCGTGAGCAGGCAGGCCAAATCCGCCAGCGGATTAGGGAAGTGGGCATGGACCAAGTCCGGGTCAAAACGACGGGCCGCCCCCAGGTAGGCAGGGCACACCGACACACCAAATAGCTCCCGCGGGCTTGGTAATCGGTGGACCCGGACACCCGCCCGAACTTCTCGCAGCGTCTGCCACCGGGAACCCGGTGTCTGCGGTCCGTGGGCCACGACACAATCCACCTCCGCACCGCGCTTCACAAACCCCTCGGACCACGCCTTCAACAACGTTTCGATGCCACCGCGTTCCGGCGGATAGAATTTTCCGAGTTCCAGGATCTTCATGGCAACTCCTTTGGGGCCGGGACCGCCCATCGGCTCCACGCCCGTTCACAAGCATCTGCGGGTCGATCCCAACGAAACCGTTCGCGCGCATAAGTGGAACATTGATCGCGCGACGGCAACGCCGAGGGAGACACCAGGAGTTCCCGCAACTTCCGGGTCAACGCCGGTGCGTCGCCGGCCGGGAACAGCAAGCTCGGCGACAGTGGCTCGATCACCTCCGCGTTGGCGCCGGCCCGCGAAGCGGCGACCGGGGTTCCGGAAGCCAACGCTTCCGCAGTAACCAAGCCGAAACCTTCCAGATCTAGCGACGGCATCAAAACACAGTCCGCCGCCCCATACAGCCCCGATAGCTTTTCTTCCGGCACGAAACCGAGCAGGCGCACGCGGTCGCCCAAGCCCGCCGCCAGAATGTCTTCGTTCAATTCCGACGCCTGGCGTCCGCGTCCGGCCAGCCAAAGTCGGGCCTTCGGGAAGTCGCTCGCGATCGCGGCGAACGCCTTGATTACCAACTTCAGCCCCATTCGGGGATCCAGCCGACGAACGGTCAGGAAGAGGAATTCGCCGTCCTCTAGGCCCCATTTAGCCCGCAGCGAGGCGCGGTCTCCCGGCGGCTGAAACCGTCGCAGGTCGGCGCCCCCGCCTACCACTTCCGGGGCCAGGCGCAACCCCGGATGCCACCGGGACAACATGGAACGGGAATACTCGCTCGCGACGACGAGGTGGGCGGCGCCTGCACAGAAACGCCGTTCAACCCGCGCCATGATGAGCAATGCCAATTCATCCACTAAGCGACGTGCGAACCCACGCCGGGCCGCTTGGAGTGAGAAGCGGTGCTCCAACGCCCACGGCCCGTGCAGCATGGCCGCGTGAGTGAATCCGCGGAGGGCGGGCTCCAAGTAGGCATGATGCGAAAACAGCAGTGTTGGGTCGCTCGGCATTGCCAAAAGTTCGACGACTCGCTGGCGAACCGACCGATTGGCTGCCCGCCAGCGGCGCAGGAAACCACCTTCACCTCGCGTCAGGCGGTGCAGTTCCACTCCGCGGCGACGTTCGCGTGCCGGGAGGCTTTCGTCCGGCGTGGGATAGAGCGCGTGCACCTCATGCCCGCGGGCGGCGAGCAGCTCCGCGACTTCGGTGGCATAGCGATAACCGCCGCCATCGAGGTCGGGAGTGTAGCCGAGGGTCAGGAATACAAAACGCATCGCACCTTGAAGATAAGTCCGATCAGGTCGCGGAGCGGCTGCCACGGACCTTCCAAAACTCGAACACCATGGGGAGGATTGACACGAAAATGATCCCCAGCACCACCAGTTCAAAGTTCTTCTTCACGACGTCAAAGTTCCCGAAATACCACCCCGCCGGCAGGATCAACCCTACCCACAGCAGGGTGGCCGCGACGCTGGCCGCCAAGAATCGCGGATAATCCATCGACCCCATTCCCGCGACGAAGGGCGTGAACGTCCGGACTATCGGCACAAACCGGGCGAAGATGATCGTCTTTCGTCCGTAGGTTTCAAAAAACGAGTGGGTGCGGTCCAGATGTCGCTGTTTGATCAGCCGGGGAAACCGCCGGACCAACTCCCGGCCCGCCGTGCGGCCGACCCAATAATTGAGGTTGTCTCCGATGAAGGCCGCCGCGATCAAGACGACCGCGACGATCCAAACGTTCAGCGACCCGCGCGCCGCAATCGCCCCCACCGCAAACAACAGTGAGTCACCGGGGAGAAAAGGGGTCACCACCAGGCCAGTCTCACAGAACACAATCAGGAACAGGATTAGGTAGATTCCGGTGGAATACTCCTTGGCCCAACCGTCGAGGCGGTCGTTGAGGTGCAGAACGATGTCGAGCGCTTGTTTCAACAACTCCATTTCGCCCGGACGGTGCGGGAGGCTGCCGAAGGCGGCAAGCCCTCGGTCCGGACCGCCTTGATGCCTGTCGCGCGAGCAAGACCTGCTCCCACCCGCTGGAATGCCGGCTGTTGGACCTTGCCGTCCGTAATCCGCAGCCGTGAGCCCAACTCAATTGGCCGGGCGGCGGAGTAGGCGCAGCCGGCACCTCCCGCTTGCGCCGACGGCCCTTCGCCGCCACAACTTCGCCCGCATGAAGTTCCGCCTCCCCGGCTTCGCCGCCCTGGCCGTGCTGCTCGCCGGCTGCGCCACCCTCGCCACCGTGAAGCATCCCCAGCTCAGTTATCCCGTCACCCGCACCACCAACGTCGTGGACAATTACCACGGCACCGAAGTCACCGACGCCTACCGCTGGCTGGAGGATGACAACTCGGCGGAAACCAAGGCGTGGGTCGAAGCGCAGAACCGGGTCACCTACGGCTACTTGGAGACGCTGCCGCTGCGGGCGCCGTTGAAGCAGCGGATGACTGCGCTCTACAACTTTGAACGCTTCGGCGTGCCTTCCCGGCAGGGCGGCCGCTATTTCTTCCAGAAGAACGACGGGCTTCAGAATCAATCCGTGCTCTACGTCGCCGAGTCGCTGGAGGCCGCCCCGCGCGTGCTGCTCGACCCCAACACGCTCACCGCGGACGGCACGGTCGCGCTTAAGGGTTACGCCTTCTCCGACGACGGCGCCAAGATGGCCTACGGACTCAGCACCGCCGGCTCCGACTGGGAGGAGTTCCGCGTGCGCGACGTCGCCACCGCACAGGACACCGGCGACGTGCTCAAGTGGGTGAAGTTTTCCGGCATCGCCTGGGCCAAGGACGGCAGCGGCATCTACTACTCCCGCTACGACGAGCCGACCGAGGCGAACCGGCTGACCAAGGTGAACGAGTTCCAAAAGCTCTACTTCCACAAGCTCGGGACGCCGCAGTCCGCCGACGAACTGGTCTATGAACGCAAGGACCAGCCCAAGTGGGGTCTCAGCGGCGACGTCACCGAGGACGGCCGCTATCTGATCATCGAGGTCCGCCAGGGCACCGACGTGAAGAACCGCGTCTTCTATCGCGACTTGGGCCAGCCCGGCAGCAAGGTGGTGGAGCTGCTCAATGACTTCGACGCCAGCTACAACTTCGTGGGCAACGACGGGCCGGTGTTCTTCTTCCTCACCGACCTCAACGCCCCGCGCGGCCGCTTCGTCGCGATCGACACGACCAAACCCGACCGGGCGGACTGGCGCGAACTCATCCCGCAGAGCGACGCCACGCTCACCAGCGTCGGCTTCGTGGGCGAACGGTTCGTGGCCCACTACCTCCGCGATGCGCGCAGCCAGGTGAAGCTCTTCGCCCGCGACGGCGCGCTCCAGCGCGAGGTCGCGCTCCCCGGCATCGGCAGCGTGGGCGGTTTCGGCGGCAAACGCACCGACACGGAGACCTTCTACAGCTTTACGAGCTTCACCACGCCCGGCCGCATCTACCGCTACGACTTCGCCAGCGGTGCGAGCACGCTCTGGCGGCAGCCCAAGGTGGACTTCAATCCCGACGCCTACGAGGTGAAGCAGGTCTTCTACGCGAGCAAGGACGGCACGAAGGTGCCCATGTTCATCACGCACAAAAAGGGCCTGAAGCTCGACGGCAAGAACCCCACGCTTCTTTACGCCTACGGCGGCTTCAACATCTCGCTTACGCCCAGCTTCAGCGTAGCCAACCTCGCCTGGATGGAACTCGGCGGCGTCTATGCCGTGCCCAACCTGCGCGGCGGCGGCGAATACGGCGAGGAATGGCACCAGGCCGGCACCAAGCTGCGGAAGCAGAACGTCTTCGACGACTTCATCGCCGCGGCCGAATGGCTCATCGCGAACCAATACACCGCGCCCAAACACCTCGCGATCTCCGGCGGCTCCAATGGTGGCCTGCTCGTCGGCGCGTGCATGGCGCAGCGGCCCGACCTCTATGGCGCGTGCCTGCCCGCCGTGGGCGTCATGGACATGCTGCGCTTCCAGAAGTTCACCATCGGCTGGGCGTGGACGAGCGATTACGGCTCCAGCGACAACGACGAAGAGTTCAAGGCGCTCCATGCCTACTCACCTCTGCACAACCTCAAGCCCGGCACCTGCTATCCGCCCACGCTCGTGACCACCGCCGACCACGACGACCGCGTGGTCCCGGCTCACAGCTTCAAGTTCGCCGCGCGCCTCCAAGCCGTGCAGGGCTGCCGGAACCCGGCGCTCATCCGCATCGAGACCAAGGCCGGCCACGGCGCGGGCAAGCCCACCGCCAAGATCATCGAGGAAGCCGCCGACAAGCTGGCCTTCATCGGCGAACAGCTCGGCGTTAGGGTGGTTGCGCCCTGAGCGTGGCCGGCAGGACGTATTTCCATGCCCAACATCCGAGTCATTTCCTGGGCCTGCAATCGGCTCGGAATATCGCTGGCGAACCGTGGACGCTCGTTGCCCGCCGCCCGGTGGTATCGCCGCGCGATTCATTGGGATGCGAGCTGGGATGCGCCGTTGTTCAACCTCGGCCTGGAGCTGAAGGCAGTTGCGCAATGGCGTGAGTGCTTGGAGGCCAATCAGCAGGCTGTCCGACTCAATCCGGACAACGAAGGTGCCTGGTGGAATCTGGGCATTGCGGCCACCGCATTGTCCCACTGGGCCGAAGCCCGCCGAGCATGGCGGCACACTGGGTTGGATTGCCCGCCGGGAGATTGCGAAGTGAACCTCAAGCTGGGCGCGCATCCGGTCCGGCTGAATCCTCGCGGACGAGCCGAAGTGGTTTGGTGCGAAGCGCTTGATCCAGCCCGGGCGAAGATTGCCAATGTGCCGACGCCAGAGTCCGGATTTCGTTTTGGTGACATTGTCCTGCGGGACGGAGTGCCGAACGGTTTCAGGGTTTGGCAAGGAGTCGAAGTTCCTGTCTTTGATGTCTTGGCATTGTGGCAAACGTCCGGGCTGGGGACGTTCGAGGTGGTTCTGGATTCAGCCGCACCGGAAGGGATCGGCCGGCTTCGGGACGCTTGCGCAGCCCATGGCTGGGGGTTCGAAGAGTCCAACCTGATTCGTCAACTCTGCGAGACGGATGACAAAGGGACGATCTCGGCCACCTCACCTCCGATTCCAACCGACCAAGTCCGCCTGTTCGTGGCGGCTCCCAGCGAGAGCGCCTTGAGTGAGATATTGGCCACATTCCAAGCGTCACCCATTCAGTGGTCGGGGATGAAACTGACCTGCCAGTTGGCCCCGTTGGGTTGACAGTTTTGGGCGATGCGTTTTTCGGGGGGCTGTAAGCGGAAGTGGGTGGCATCGGGCCGAGAGACCTCGGAGAAAACCGTGGTCGACCTGGTTATCCTGACGCCAGCCGCCTCACCGTTTTTGCTCCCTCCAATCGTCCACGCGCATGCGGCGGCCGGCCAGCCAGCCGGCATGGCCGTCGAAATACATCAGGTTTGCCCCTTCGCCATGCCGCTTGGCCGCCACGCGCCGTTCGCCACTCAGGGTTCGGCCGGAGGCTCCGTAGGGTAGGTGGGTCGGCGACCAGACGTCATTCAGGTCGTCGCTCCCGATGATGTTGGTGACTGTGAAGATGGGTCGCCAGGAGGCACTTTCGTTGTCCGCGAAGTAGATCGTTTCCACGGGCGATTGCAGACGGTTCAAGCTGGTCGGACCGGTAACCTCCGAGCCGGTGGTGTCGCGCGGGCTGCTGAACTGCCAGGCGTTGACGACGTAACACATGACCTGGCGTTTGTTGGGGTAGCTGGGGCAGGTGTAGACCTTGATGCGTCCGTATTGGTCGCGCGAGGCGCTGGTGCCGCCGAGGAAGGGAATGTAGGTGACCCACCAGAAGGGCTGGTTGCCGCGCGGGATGCGGCCGTTCGAATCGTCCGCATAGAGCAGCATGGCGAGGCCCATCTGCTTGAGGTTGTTGTAGCAACTGATCTTGCGGGCCTTCTCCTTCGCCTTGCCCAAGGTCGGCAGCAGCATCCCGGCGAGGATCGCGATGATGGCGATCACGACCAGTAGCTCGATGAGCGTGAACCCCGCCGTGGTGCGGTTACATTTCATGCGCACAGGAGTTCATGGCTTGCCGGAAGACTCCGCTGGTCGGGACGCCGAGGCAAGCCGTCGATCAGGTCTGCCTCGCGTGGAGTCTCACCGTCCGCCCTTGCACACCGGGCAGGTGCCGGCGCTGTGGCCGAAACGGGCCTTCAGGTAGTCGTGGTTGGCGGCGGCGGATTTCGGGGCACGGGTTTCCACGGCGGCCTGCATTTCCTTCAGCAGCTCGGCCCAGGTGCGGGGTTCCCAGCCGTGGGGTTGGCGCGGACCGAATTCGAGCCGGGCCTCGGCGGGCGGTTGGGCGGACTTCAGGAAGTCGTCGAGGTGCCGGGCGGCGGAGTCGAGGAAGTAGGTGTCGGCGTCGCCCATCCACAGGTGGATCTTGCCGCGGAGCTTGGGGCCGACCTCGGTCCAGTGTTTGGCCAAGTGTTCGCGAAGATCGTAGCGGCGCCAGGCGTTGGCGATGTCGCGGTCCAGCACGCCGGTCCGCGCATCCCAGATGAGGGCCGGCTGGCCGGCCGCGGTTCGGGGGCCGTAGGTCGCGTTCCAGGAACCCCATTGGCCACCGGAAAAGGCGTAGCTGTCGTGGAGCCCGAGGACGTTTTCGAGCTGGGTTTCCTGCCGCATGGTGAAGCGAGTTTCCCCGTTCACCTCGCGGGCGCAAGGCCGTTCCAGGCCGGCCGCGTTCACGAAGGCGTTGGGGTCCGAATAGATGTCGACGAGCTGCAGCGCGCGGAAGTCGGCGGGATCGGGATAACCGCTCCAGCAGCCACCGAAGAGGTCGGGATAAAGCACCTGCAAGGCGAGCGACACCCAGCCGCCGGTGGAGCCGCCGGTGGTGAAGCGGGCGTGCGGTTGGCCAACGCAACGCCAGGCGGCCTCCACGTAGGGGAGCAGTTCCTCGGTAAGCGCCCCGCCCCAAGGACCGTGGTTGGCGGAATCAATCTGATACGGGTCGCCCAGCGGGCCGGCGCCGTCGAGTTGGAGCAGGACGAAACGCGGCGTGGTCTCGGCCAACCAATCGCGCCGGAAGTCGCTGCCTTCGGCCATTGCGCCGCTGACCCAGGTATAGCGGGTGCCGAAACCGCCGATGCGGATCACGAGCGGGTAACGCCGGGACGGCTCATCGGCCCAACCCTTCGGCAGGATGACGCCGGCGCGGAGGAACATGGGGCGGCCCCAGAATTGGCTGAGCTTGTCCGAGCGCAGCGTCACGAACTTCACGAGGTCGGTCTCCGCCGGCGGCTCGTCGGGCAGGCGGTGGTCCAGCCTGAGTTTCACGGTGGCGCGACGGGCGGGATCAAGCCGCGCGCGGACGGGTGGACTCACGAGGTTGCCGGGGGCGTCGAGGAGTCGGAAGTCGCGGTTGGTGGCGAGCACCGCCTGGAGCCAATACTCGCCGGCGGGCAGTTCGGTGAGCGAACGCTGGGGGAACAGGGCCGAGCCTTGGCCGAGCACAGCCGGCCGTCGGCCGTCGAAGGCGTTGACATCAGTGCCCAGCACCGGTTCGGCCTGCAGGGAAATGTCACCGACGCGGGTGCGCGGTTCCGGGACGTTCGTTCGGCCGAGCACCACGATGAGCCGGCCCTCGGCGGGCGCCCCCAGCAGTCCGGGAACGGCAGTGACCTCGAAGCGTAGTTTGGTGGTGCCGGGCGGAACCAGCGCGGGATCGAGGGCGGAATTGGCCCGCAGAACGAGGCCGAAGCTCAGCCCGCCGAGCAGGAAAAGGAGGCGCCAGAACACGCGGCGAGCTTGCCGCCGGGTGGGTTGAAGTCAAAGCGTGCCGGCGATTGCCCGCCGGCATTGCCCCATTCGACGGGTGCCCGCCGACTTACCAGAGCTCGGCGTGATCCGCCTGGCCGTTGGCGTGGGCTCGCGTTGCGGGCGCGGCGCGCAACGTCCGCGTCGCGGTCGAGCGGACGCACCCCGCGGGGCCGGCCTCGGCGGGCGCGGTGGCTGCCGCCGGTGGCTCCGTCGGCGTCGGCGCGGTCGCCGGCGTGGGCCCGACGGACGCCCGCTTGGTGTCGTCCACGAAGGCGATGAGCTCGGCGACCGAAGCGCGCAGGTCCAACGCTTGGTTGTTCAACTGTGCGGACGAGCCCGAGCTATGGTCCGCCTCGGCGGCGATGTTTTGCGAAGCCCGGTCGATCTGGCCCATGGCCGAATTGATCTGGGCAATGCCGCGGGACTGCTCGGAACTGGCGACGGCGATCTCGGCCACCAATTCGTCCACCTGCCGGGCCTTGCCAACGATCTGCGCGAGGCCGGCGGCGACCCTTTTCGAGATTTCGACCCCGCGCTGACTGCGGCGGAGGGATTCCTCGATGCTGTCGGCGGTTTCCTTGGCGGCGAGGCTGGAGCGGTGGGCCAGGCTGCGCACTTCCTCGGCCACGACGGCAAACCCGAGTCCGGCGTCACCGGCCCGGGCGGCCTCGATGGCGGCGTTAAGGGCGAGCAAGTTGGTCTGGAAGGCGATCTCGTCGATGTTCTTCAGGATGGACGCGATGTTGTCGGAAGACGCCTTGATGTCGTCGATCGCGCCGGACAGTTCGTCCATCTCATGGGCGCCGCCCTCGGCCGAGGTGCGGGCCTCGTTCGCGAGGTTCTTGGCGCTGGCGGCGTGCTCGGAGTTCCGCTGCACTATGCTGCGGATTTCCTCCAGGGAGGCGCTGGTCTCCTCGACCGAGGCCGCCTGGCTGGCGCCGGATTCGGCCAGCTTGCCGCTGATTTCCGACATCCGCGCTGCCGCGTCGGTCACCTCATCGGAACTGCCCGACAACTTATGGACGATGGTCGCCATGGTCAGCCGAGTTTTCCGGGCCAGCAGCGTGACCATGGTCACGGCCAGCAGCGCGGCAAGGACGGCCGCCGGGCTGAGGTAGAATGCGCTGTCCTCAATGTGGCCGAAGGCTTCCAGCGTGTTTTGGGCGCGGGCGGAAGAAACGGTATAGCAGGACGCCTTGAGCGTTGAGGTAGCCTCGTTGAGCGCCGCGATGGCGGATGGCACCTCGGCATCGAGCGACTTCATCGCGCCCTGGAAATCGGATTCAACGAGTCCCCGGACCTTCGCGAAGGTGCCCACGACCCGGGCAAACGCGGCATTCATCGCCTCGACCTGGTCATGCAGCGGCCCATCCGGGAACAGCTTGGCCAGGTCGGCGCTCTGGGCGGCGATCTCGCGCTGGCTGTCCGCGATCACCTTGGCGCGGGCCGGCTTCTCGGAGTCCTGGACAAAGAGCCATTCGTAGGAATGGAGCCGGAACAGCGCGAGGCTCTCCTGCAAGGCGGCGAGGGCGCGCAGGCTGGGCAGACCCTCGGAGTCGAGCGAGTGGATCGCGACCTTGCCTTCACGGCTGACGTGCAGCAGCACGCCGCTTTGGATGAGGGTGAAGATCAGCAGCGCGGCCATGACCAACCGCAGGTTGCGGAAGCTCTTTCGCAGCGAAGCCTGGCTTGGGGGGGAGGCGGTTTTCATGGGGTGGAGGACGGGACGGACAGCGGACGGGGGTTGCCTTGGGGTGGCTG
Organism: uncultured Verrucomicrobiota bacterium; assembly: GCA_964602595.1. Lineage (GTDB taxonomy): Bacteria > Verrucomicrobiota > Verrucomicrobiia > Limisphaerales > UBA9464 > CAIWAH01. The sequence continues at coordinate 18,687 of CAZRRO010000023.1, forward strand.
CGGGCGGCCGCCGTCGGGGGCCGCCCGCGAAGGATGGGGAGCCGGCGGATTACTTGACCTCAAGCTTCTTGACGCCCTTGGCTTCGGTGCCGGCCGGGACGACCGCGATGGCACCCTTGGTGGACGCGACCAGCGCGAGGGCCTTCTCCACGTCGTCGGCCTTCTTGGGGGGTTGGCCGCGGCCCGAGAACCCGAGGCGTTGCCAGTGGGTCTTGAAGGCGCTGGGGTTCATGCCGGAGGCCGCCTCGAGGGCCGCGTTGGCCTGGTCACCGGCGACAATGATGACCACGGCGGCACCGCCGTCCCAATACATCGTCTTGCCGGCGTAGATGTCCTTGAGGGCGCCGGCGTCCAGGCTCGTCACCGGGACGCTTTCGTTGGCCACGACCACTGCGTCCAACGCCAGGCTGGCGAACGGCAGTAGGGTGAAGGCCGCGAGCAGGAGGGCAGGCCGAAGCAGGGGCGTTTTCATGGAATTCGAGGAGCGGGAGTTCCGGGGTTCAGAAGCTGAAGGTCGTCTTGGCGGCGAACATCCACCACCCGTTGTCGTCCCGGACGGGGTTCAGCGCGTTGTTATAGAGCTGGCCGGTGCCCCGGATGTAGTGGCCCTCCAGCTTGAAGATCCACCAGTCGGTGAGGTCGAAGCGGGTCGAGAAGGCGACGTCCTTCTGGAAGCGGTCGGAATTGCCCGAACGATTCGCGGCGTTGGGATAGAATTCCGAGTAGTAGGTGCCGAGTTCGAGCCAGGAATTGACCCGCTTGGAAGCACTGACATACCAGGCGTCGGTGCGGCTGCGGCTGCTCCCGATCTGGGGGCCGACCTCGAGGAAGTCGTTCTGGAAGACGTTGTAGGTGTAATACTCGGCCTGGAAGGTCCAGCCGTCGTAGGTGTATTCGACGGAGAGCTGGCCGTAGGGGATGTCCGCCTCGGTGCGCATGCCGCCCGGGCCGAACGGCGGGTTCACGGCGATGTGCCAGGTGAAGTCGAAGACCTTGCCGTAGAGTCCGCCGATGCGGAGCCCTTCCAGCGGGGTGTTCCACCAGAGCTGCGCCCCGACGTTCAGGCTGGAGTCAATGCCGTTGAAGGCGCCGATCGGGGCCGGTGGCAGGCTGTTCTGGAGCAGGCGCGCGACGCCGCCTTCGTCGGAGAGCCGGATGTAGCCGGCAAAAGCCTCATAGGAAAGGCTGCCGGCCTTGCCGAGGGGCACGTTGCCGAACAGCAGTCCGCCGTCCACCGAGGTGGAAAAGTCGCGCCAGCGCGGGTCATAGACGCCCTGCGGCAGCAGCACGGAGGTGCGGGCCAGGTCGACGTCCTGGATGTGATTGTAGATGCCACCGGGCCGGCGGACCCGTCCGCCCCGCACGCCGATGTAGTCGTTGAAGGTGTATTCCACCGCGGCGTAATCGAGGAAGGGCTTGTAGTTCCCGACGTTCCCGAGGTCGAACATGAAGCCTTGGGCCGTGATGCGGGTGCGCTTGAAGGGGGAGATCGAGGCATTGAGGCCGAACTCGTTGTATTCGAACGAGCCGTCGGTGGTCTTGCCGAGGTAATTGTAATCGCTCGAATAGAGGAACCCTTGGCTGCCGAAGCCGTGGAGATCGACTTTTTCCCCGCCAATGGGGAGTTCCCAGGCGAGAACGTTCAGGCCGGCGAGCGTGGCGAGGCTCAGGTAGGAGGCTGCTTTGATCGGGTGCATAGGATGATTGGTTGCCGCCCCACTGACGACTGCGGTCCGGGTCCTGGCGTGAGGGCCAGCGGGAGTCTGAACGCTGCGGACCGCGTAGTTGCCTGTGGGGCTACAGACGCAGGTTTAATCGGCGGCAGCATGCTGGACTTTAGGCCGAAAGCCCGCCGTCAAGGGGCGCGGGCCGGTTGTCGGGGCGGGGCTGGCGACGGTTGTTCCTAGGGCGGCAGGACGTTGCGACGGCAATCGCAAAGTGCGGCGAAGCGAAGAAATTCTGCTGGCGTCGGCCCTTGCCGGCCGGAGAGCCTGCAATCCCATGAAGTATGTCTTTGTTACGGGCGGAGTCGTGAGTTCCCTGGGCAAGGGGCTCACCGCGGCGGCGCTCGGAACGTTGCTGGAAAACCGGGGGCTGAAGGTGGCGCTCCAGAAGTTTGACCCCTACCTGAACGTGGATCCGGGCACCATGTCGCCCTTCCAGCACGGCGAGGTCTACGTGCTCGACGACGGTGCGGAGACCGACTTGGACTTGGGGCATTACGAGCGGTTCACCAACACGAAGCTCAGCCGCAAGAACGCCACCACGAGCGGGCAGGTTTACCAACAGGTGCTCGATAACGAGCGGGACGGCGTCTACCTCGGCAAGACGGTGCAGGTCATCCCGCACGTCACCGACGAGATCCAGCGGCGCATCACCCTGCTGTCCGAGGACACCAAGGCCGACGTGCTGATCACCGAGATCGGCGGCACCGTCGGCGACATCGAGGGATTGCCCTTCCTCGAGGCGATCCGCGAGTTCGCCCTCGAAGTCGGGCCGCACAACGTCTGCTTCATCCACGTCACCTACATCCCGTTCATCAAGGCGGCCGGCGAACTGAAGACGAAGCCGAGCCAGCAGAGTGTCGCCAAGCTGCGGGAGATCGGCCTTGCGCCGCACCTGCTGGTCTGCCGCACCGAATACGCGCTGAACAAGGAGATCCGCCAGAAGTTGAGTGTGTTCTGCAACGTGCCCTTCGAGGCCGTCATCGAGGAGAAGGACGTGGACCACTCCATCTACGAGGTCCCGCTCATGCTCCAGCGCGAACGCATGGACGACCTCGTCTGCCGGCAACTGCACCTCGACGTGCCGCCGGCCAACATGGGGCATTGGCAGGATATCATCCGCCGCCTCGTCGCGCCGCAGCACCGGGTCCGCATCGGCGTGGTCGGCAAATACATCGAGCTGCAGGACGCCTACAAGTCCGTCTACGAAGCCTTGAAGCACGCCGGCGTGGCCAACGACTGCGGCGTGCAGATTGAGCAGATCGAATCCGAGGAAGTGGAAAAGCCGGGTGGCGAACGGCTCTTCAAGGACCTCGGCGGTATCCTGGTCCCCGGCGGCTTTGGCGAACGCGGCATCGAGGGTAAGATCAAGGCCGCCCGTTATGCCCGCGAGAACAAGGTGCCCTACCTTGGTCTCTGCCTCGGGATGCAGATCGCCTCGATCGAGTTTGCCCGGAACGTCCTCGGCTTGGCCGAGGCGCATTCCACCGAATTCAACACCCAGTCGCCTGACCCGGTCATCCACCTCCAGGAAACCCAGCGCCACGTGAAGCGCAAGGGCGGTTCGATGCGGTTGGGCGCACAGGAATGCCAACTGAAGGAAGGCTCCCTGGCGCAGAAACTTTACGGCGCGTTTTTCATCAGTGAACGCCACCGGCACCGCTACGAGTTCAACAATGCCTACCGTGAGCGTTACGAGGCGGCCGGCTTTGTCTTCAGTGGAACGACGCCGGACAACGCGCTGGTCGAAATCGTCGAACTGCCGGCGCATCCGTTCTACATCGCCTCGCAGTTCCACCCGGAATTCCTGAGCAAGCCGAACCGGCCGCACCCGCTATTCAAGGGGTTCATCGCCGCCGCGCACCAGCGCCAGCACCACCAACCGCTGGCGGTGGCTTGAGATTAGGGACGGAGCGAGCGTCCGCGGACTGTCCCGGACGCCGCTTCAGGCAAACTTCGGATAATAGCGCGACTGCCGGGAGGCCGGTGTCGGCGCAAAACCGAGGTTGGGCAGCACTTCTTCACGAGGCAGCACAATCGGGGTGCCATCGGCCGCCTCGGGGTATTCGAACACCTTGCCCTCATAGTTGCGGATGACCACCCGGTCATGGTTCCGGCTGAGGACGTATTCCGGGTTCACCGGCACCTTGCCGCCGCCGCCGGGCGCATCGATCACGTATTGCGGCACGGCGTAGCCGGTGGTGTGCCCGCGCAAGCCTTGGATGATCTCCAAGCCCTTCCGCACGCTGGCGCGCAGGTGGGCCGAGCCCTGGATCAGGTCGCACTGGTAGAGGTAGTAAGGGCGGACGCGGCACATTAGCAGCTTCTGCGTCAGCGCCTTCATCACTTCCACGTCGTCGTTCACGTGCTTCAGCAACACCGATTGGTTACCGAGCGGAATGCCCGCATCGGCCAGGCGCCCGAGTGCGGCCCGGACTTCGGTCGTGAGCTCTCTCGGATGGTTCACGTGCACGCTCATGAACAGCGGGTGATACTTCTTCAGCATCGCGCACAGCTCCGGCGTGATTCGTTGCGGCAGGAAGATGGGGATGCGGGTCCCGATGCGTAGGAACTCGAGGTGCGGGATCGCGCGCAACCGGCCCAGCAGGTGCTCGAGCTTGTCGTCGCTTAGCAGCAGGGCATCGCCGCCGCTTAGCAGCACGTCGCGGATTTCCGGGTGTTGCTCGATGTAGGCGATCTGGCGGTCGAACTCGGGATGGAAATCGTAGCCGCTGGCGTTGCTGACGAGCCGTGACCGCGTGCAATAGCGGCAGTAGGCAGCGCAGCGGTCGGTCACGAGGAACAGCACGCGGTCAGGATACCGGTGAACCAAACCCGGCACGGGCGAGTGCGAATCCTCACCGACCGGGTCGTCCGTTTCCCAAGCCGCGGTGTTACCCTCTTCAATCCGCGGAATGACCTGCCGCCGGATCGGGCAGTTCGGGTCATTGGGATCAATGAGATTGAAGAAGTGGGGCGTGATCGCGACTGCGAGTTTCGAACGGGCCAGGATCGCACCGGCGCGCTCCTCTTGAGTCAGCGTGGGCAGGTAACGCTCCAACTGCTCCAGCGTCGTGACGCGGTGCTTGAGCTGCCAACGCCAGTCGTTCCACTCGTGCTCCGGGACCTCGGACCAAGGTCCGCGGCCCGCCGGCCGGAATTCCTTCAACGCGAGCAGGGCGGTTGAAGGGGCCGACGAGATTTCCGCCGCAGAAGGCTCGAAGTCCATGTGAACAGTGCGGCCGAAAGTAGGCGGGAAGGGGGGGGCGTCAAGCGGCCGGCCCTGAGCCCCGCAACCGGTTTAATCCCGGGTGATCGCGACCAACCGGCGTTCCAGTTCGGCCCGCAGTTCCTCGCGGCCGGCGTCATCCAGGCGGCGCGGCACCGTCAGCGGTTCGCCGAAGCGCACCTCGCAGCGACCGAACGGCAACGGCACCTGGTAGGCGTCCCAACTGCGGAGAACCTTCTTGGCGCTGAGATGGTAGCTGACCGGCACCAACGGGAGGCCGGCGTATTGGGCGAGTGCGATGACGCCGGCCTGCACGTGATAGCGAGGCCCGCGCGGGCCATCGGGTGTGATCGCGAGGTCCGCACCGCTGCGGGCGGCGTCGATGAGTTCGGCCATCGCCTGCGGCCCGCGCCGGCTGCTGGAGCCGCGCACGGCCTGGACCCCGAATAGCTCGACCACCCGGGCGGCGATCGCGCCATCCTTGCTCGCGCTGGCCATCGTGGTCAGGCGGCGGTCCGGGCCGAGCGGTCGCACGAATCGGCGGTAAAGCACCGGCGCGAGGGCACTGCGATTGTGCCAGAGCGCGAAGATGGCCCGTTGCGACTGGCCGGGCTTGAGCAGGCCGGATGGGTCCTCGGCGCTCCAGCGAAAGGTGGCGGAGAAGGCGTTGACGAGCAGCCACACGGCCCGGGCCGCGACCCGGCCTCCCGCGGTGACCGGGTTGGCCTCAACGGCGGCGAGCGGATCCTTGGGGGCGGGTGTGGACATCAGGCGCCGCGTTTGAGGCAGGCTCGGACGAGCTGTTCGACCGAGGCGGATTCGCCCAGGACCGACAGCGCGGCGCGGGCCGCCGTGTAGGCGTCGTTCTGTTTGAAGCCCAGCGCGACGAGTGCCGACGTGGCGTCGGCCAGCGTTTTTTCCGTCGTGGACAGCGTGACGGTGCCCGCGCCGGACGTCACCGGCCCGCCCGGTGAGAAGCTGATCGCGCCCAGCTTGTCGCGCAGTTCGACGACGATACGTTCGGCCGTTTTCTTGCCGACCCCGGAGATGCCCGAGAGCGATTTGACGTCCCCGGCCGCGACGGCGGCGGCGAAACCCGCGGCGCTCATGCCGCTAAGCACGTTGAGCGCAAGCTTCGGGCCGATTCCGGAAACCGTGTTGATCAGCAGGCGGAAGAGGTCGCGTTCGGCCGCCGAGACAAATCCGTAGAGGGTGTGGGCATCCTCGCGAATCGCCAGGTGGGTCAGCAAATGCACGTCGCTGCCGACGGCCGGCAGGCGGTCAAACGAGGAGAGCGGCACGAGCACCTCGTAACCGATGCCGTGGACATCGACGGTGACGTGGGCGGGAAGAGCCTCGACAAGTTTGCCGTGGAGAAAGGTGATCATTCAGACGAGGTCGAACTGCTGCCGATGGAAAATCACCAACGACCAATGGCCAAGGACCAAAGCTGCCCACCATGGGTCATTGGTCACTGGTCACTGGCGTCTTGGTTTTCGACACCAGCATGACTTCGCCAATCACCATGGCTTTGTCCACGGCCTTGCACATGTCGTAGATCGTCAGCGCCGCGAGGCTTACGGCGGTGAGCGCCTCCATTTCCACGCCGGTTGGCGCCGTGATGCGGGCGGTGGCCGTGATCACGATGCGGTCGTGGGTGGCGGGAATTTCAAAGTTCACCTCGCAGTGCGTGATCGGCAACGGATGGCAGAGCGGGATCAGTTCGCCGGTCTTCTTGGCCGCCATGATTCCGGCGAGGCGGGCGGTCGCGAGCACGTTGCCCTTGGCGACGTGGTTGGCCTCGATGAGGTCCAACGTGGCCGGGGCGAGCCGGATTTCGCCGCTAGCCACCGCCACCCGGAACAGGTCCGGCTTGTGCGAGACGTCGACCATGGAAGCTTCGCCGGTCGGCGAAACGTGCGAAAGTTGCGATGCCACGCGGCCAGCGAACCAAATCCCGCTCGCGCCGGCCAGTCCCGACGCTACCGTCGCCGCGATGCGCGAAACGCAAGCAATCGCCGGTGACTTGGCGGTCGAATCCGAAGCCATGCTGGGCAACGTGCGCGCCTTGGCCGAGCAGGCCGGGGCCGCGCCGGGCACGTTGACGTTGGTCGCGCCGACGTTGCCCGAAGTAACGAGTGTGCCGGCGCTGCGCACGTTCCTCCGGGCCTATACCGCGGAGACGCTTGCCCGACGGGAATGGCCGGTGATCCTGCGCGCCTGGGAATTGGCGCGGGCGGGCCAGGCACGGGAATTGGTCGCGCTGGACCGGGAATGGACCGCGCAGCACCGAAATGCCGAGTTTGCCGAGGCCAGTTTCCGGGTGGGGCAGCGGCAGTTGAACAAGCTGCGGCCGTTGCGACATGAACGAGTCGTCCAGCGTTACGCCGCTGCGATCGAGGCCGGTGAGGCGCGGGCGTGGCATCCGTTGGTCTACGGGTTGACCCTGGCCGTCTTCAGCCTGCCGCTGCGCCAAGGTTTGGTGAACTACGCCGCCCACGCCGTGGCCGGCATGGTGGACGCGGTGGCGCAACGACACCGGTTGCCAGCCGAGGAATGCGCGGCGGTGTTGGACGCCGTGGCCGCGGAACTGCCCGGGGCTTTGCCGCCGTTGCCGGGAGCGGTGTTCGCAGTCTGCTGACGACCAACTCCGGGTTCGCCTCCGGAATGGGTTTCGCCCAACCTTCGGTCGTGAGTCCGGTCCTCATCCTCGTCTGCGTGGCGGTGTATTTCACGATGCTGCTCGGCATCGCGTGGGTCACCGGCCGGCGGGCAAGCGAGGCGGGTTATTTTCTTGGGAACAAGAACTCGCCATGGTGGCTCATCGCCTTCGGGCTGATCGGTGATTCGCTGAGCGGGGTGACCTTCATCTCCGTGCCCGGCGAAGTGGGGGCGAAGCACTTTTCCTACCTCCAAGTCGTGCTGGGTTACGTGCTGGGTTACGTGGTGATCGCGGAGGTGCTGCTGCCGCTCTACTACCGGCTCAATCTCACGAGCATTTACACCTACCTCGGTCAGCGCTTCGGGCCGGCGACCCAACGGACGGGCGCGTTCTTCTTCGTCCTGTCCCGCACGCTGGGTGCGGCCGCGCGGCTGTTCCTCGCCGTGAATATCTTCCAGACCTTCGTATTCGAGCGGCTGGGCGTGCCGTTTTGGCTGACGACCGCCGTGATCCTGGTGCTGATGCTCGTTTACACCTACCGCGGCGGCATCCAGACGCTGGTGTGGACTGATCTGTTCCAGTCCACGTTCCTTTTGCTCGGAGTCACCTTGTCGATGGTAGCGATCGCGCAGGGCCTGGGAATCGGGGCCGGCGGCTTGGTGGAGCGCATCCGGGCCAGTCCCACGTCGGAGACGTTCTTCTGGGATTGGCGGGCACCGAACTACTTCTGGAAGCAGTTCCTGAGCGGCGCGTTCATCGCCATCGTGATGACCGGGCTCGACCAGAACATGATGCAGAAGAACCTGAGCTGCCGGTCGCTGCGGGACGCCAAGAAGAACATTTACGCATTCATCCCGGTGCTAGTGCTGGTGAACCTACTGTTCCTGTCGCTTGGAACGCTGCTGTTCGAATACGCACAGGCCAAGGGAATCACGATTCCGGCGAAGACGGACCAACTATTCCCGACGCTGGCGCTGGGCTCACTGGGGACGTTCGCGTCGGTGGTCTTTGTGCTTGGGCTTACGGCGGCGACCTTCAACAGCGCGGACTCGGTGCTGACGACGCTCACCACGTCGTTCTGCATCGATTTCCTGAGACTCAACGATCGGACCGACCTCGACGAAGCGGCGCGGGCCAAGCGTCGGCATTGGGTGCATGTGGGGTTCGCGGCCGTGCTGCTGGTCGTCATCCTCGGCTTCCGCGCCTTCAATGACGCCTCGGTCATCTCCACAGTGCTCAAGGTGGCCGGTTATACCTACGGGCCGCTGTTGGGGCTGTTTGTCCTCGGCCTGACCACGCGCTTTGCCGTGCGGGACCGATGGGTGCCGGGGTTGTGTTTCCTCGCCCCGGTGCTGTGCTGGCTGCTTGACCGGAATTCGGAGGCTTGGTTTGGCGGCTACAAGTTCGGCTTCGAGTTGCTGATGCTGAACGGGCTGCTGACGGCCATTGGAATCGTGGCCGTGGCGCGGCGCCGGGAAGCGGTCACCAGTGTCTAAAGAAGGAAGCAGGATGAGCCCCCACGCTCATCCTGCCGCCCGGTCGTCGTTGGTGGGTTGGCAGGTTAGGGCAAACGGACTGAAAGAGAAAACCCGGCGGCCAGTGGGAAGCCCAGCCGCCGGGCCAGTTGTCATGAGGCGGCGCGTCCTGCCTGTTTGCCGGACGCGGTCGAGGTGGAAGGTTGGACTTGTTGTCCCAATGCTGATGACCGGGACGGAGGGTAACACCGGAAGTCGTTTTGCGGCTGAGGTGTTCTTTCCACGCATCCGTGGGACGCATCAGGGATGCCAACCCGGATTATGGGGCGTTTTCATGGAAATCCGGCCGCCCGGCTGCCCATTACGCGGCAACCTGTCGCGTTTTGCCCAGTGAAGTGTCCCCGAAGTGCCGACTTACATCGCCAACTGGACGATCCGTTCCTGCACCTGCTCGGTCCAGCGCGCGACATAGCTCATGGCCCGGTAAAGCTGTTCCAAACGCTCCAGCGGCAGCGCCCCGGCCCGATCGGGTGAGCCTGGCGCCGGCGCGGCGGTCCAGACCGCGTTGAGTTGCTGTAGTTCGGCCACCAGTTCGTCGCGTTTTGCGTTCACCCGGCCTTGGAGTCCCTGCAACCGGTCCAGCCAGTCGAGGCCCTCCTGCATCAGGCGGAGCTTGAGCATGGGCGATTCCGCGGTGGACTTGCGCTTCAGGAACTCATCGGCGTCGCGGCAGCTCTGCCCGACCTCAACGAACAGATCCATCGTGCCGGGAGGAATGCGCTGCACGTCCTTGGGTTTGCCGCCGGCCTCCAACTCCAGCAAGTGGAGCAACCGGTCGCGCGGTTCGCGGAGCGTGTTGTAGGCGGCGTTCAGCTCGGCGTAACGGGTGTTGGCGGCGGCCTTCTCCGCTTCCGAGGCGGAATGAACCCGGTCAGGATGCACCGCAGTCGAAAGCGGGAGGAAACGCGATTTGAGCGCGTCGGCGTCCAGCCAAGGACTGCGGGGTTCGGAAAGCAGATCGAAGGCGTCAATCATTGGACTTTGTGGCGCAACTTTTGCAGATCAACCAGATCGTTCCACACGCCGTCAATTTCGGTTCGGTTGGCCGACCACCATGTGTTGAAAGACGTTGCGTTGGTGAATCCTACGTCAGGAAAATGGGTAGAACCCGGCATCATCGCGTAAAAGGAAAAGCCGAGCCCTGACTCGTCCAGCGCCCGTCTCAGGTATTCAGTTGCCGTTGTCTGGTCCACATAGTCTGAAAGGTTGGCCAATAAAGCCGCCCACTTCTCCCGGTCGATAATGCTGTATAGGTTACTTCCTGGGCCAATTGCACAGGTCACACCATTGCCGCCGCCGCTGCCGAACAGGAAATCATGACGACAGTTGGGGCGAATTCGCTGCGAGGCTGTGCGGCTAAATGCGGTTTCTTCTTTCTGGCGAAACGTAAAGAGGGTTACCCGTGAGAACGGAATCTGGAGCTCCATCCTGCGTTCCTTCGCACCGCAAAGCCGGCAAACCGAGACGGAGTGGAAAAATCCATAACCCAAGCAAACCAACACCAACACGCTTGCAGCCGACCAAAACCACAACCGCCGTTTGCGTCGTGCAGGGGATGATTCCATCCGTATGCCCCCTCACGCGCTGAAGCTTTCCCCGCACGAGCAGCTCGTCGCCGCGTTCGGGTTCTTCACCTTGAAGCCGCCTTCGGTCAGGGCGTCGGAATAGTCCAGTTCGCTGCCGGTCACGTAGAGGGCGCTCTTGGGGTCCACGACCACACGCACGCCGCAGCTCTCGACGAGGATGTCGCGGTTCTGCGGTTGGTCCTGCAGGTCCATCTTGTATTGCAGGCCCGAGCAGCCGCCGCCCACGACCGCCACCCGGAGCACGCCGCTGGGCCGGCCCTGCTTGGTGAGCAGCGTCGAGACCTTGTGGCCCGCGGGCCCGGTGAGCTTGATCAGCCGTTCGTCGCCCACGCGAAAACTCGGCTGGGCGGCGGCAGCTTTGGTGGCGGCTCCAATCTTTCCGGCAATCATGACGCCGGCAACGTAGGGTTCATGGTCCGTAGCGTCAACGCACCTGCCGACGGCCGGCCGTAAAGACCGCAGGTGACACGGCGGCAGACCCGTTTCACGCTCCCGCCGTGCCTGTTTCTTCCGCTCAATTGTGGCGCGCCCTGAACGATGGGCGCCGCCTGTTTCTCCTGTCGGGACCCTGCGTGATCGAGTCGGAGGAATTGTGCCGGACGATCGCCCGGAAGCTGAAGCAGACCTGCGCCCAGCTCGGGATCACGTATGTGTTCAAGGCCAGCTTCGACAAGGCGAACCGTTCCTCCGGCAAGTCGTTCCGCGGTCCCGGGCTGACGGATGGCCTAGGGATCCTGGCGCGGCTGCGCGATGACCTCGACCTCCCGGTGGTGACGGATGTCCATACCGAGGAGCAGGCAGAGATGGCGGGCGAGGTCTGCGACATTCTCCAGATCCCCGCGTTTCTCTGCCGGCAGACGGACCTCATCCACTCCGCGGTGACCACTGGGCGGATCGTGAACATCAAGAAGGGGCAATTCCTCGCGCCGCTCGACATGCGGAACGTGGTCGCCAAGGCCGCCGAATCAGCGCCGCGCGGCAAGGCGAAGCTGCTGCTGACGGAACGCGGGACGACATTCGGATACAACAACTTGGTGGCCGACATGCGGGCGCTGCCGTTGCTCGGTGGGTTGGGCTACCCGGTGGTGTTTGATGCGACTCATTCGGTGCAGTTGCCGGGCGGGGCGGGCGACAAATCGTCGGGTCAGCGGGAGTTTGCTCCGGTCTTGGCCCGGTGCGCGGTGGTGGCGGGGGCCAACGGGCTCTTCATCGAGACGCATCCGCGGCCGGACGAAGCGCTCAGCGACGGGCCGAACATGGTTCCGCTGGCGGACATGCCGAAGTTGCTGGCGCAGTTGGTTCGCCTCCGGGAGGCGTTGTGACTGGGTCGCCGCATTTGGCCTGCGCGCGCGGTTGCCATTTCGGCGGGAGTTCCTAGCGTCGGCCCATGCGCCGCGGCCTCGCCGTCTTGGAGTGGACGACCGGAATGATCGGTCTGGGGCTGCTGCGTTTCTTCGCGACGGTCCAGCACATCGGCGCCTTTTCCCTGATTACGCTCGGCGTGGCGGTGACCAAGCTCTTCGTCGCCCAGCGGGTCATTTTCCCGGCGGTGCAGCAGCAACTGGCCCGGGCCGGCGTGCGCCTGCTGCCGATCATCGGTTTCATTGGCGCGGCGGTCGGGTTTGTCATCGTGGGGCAGACGCTCAGCCTGCTGGCTCAGGTGGGGCAGGTGGGCCTGACGGGTGACTTACTGGTGATGGTCGTGGTGCGGGAGGTGGCGCCTTTCGTCGCGGCGTTGGTGGTGCTGGCGCGGGTGGGCACCGCCACGGTCGTCGAATTGGGAACCGCGCGGGCTCTCGGTGAAGTCGAAACGCTGGAAGCGCTCGGCATTGACCCGATTCATTTCCTTGTGGTGCCGCGCGTGATTGGGCTGACCTGTTCGGTGATGGCGCTGACGGTTTACCTGACGCTGATCACGCTGTTCAGCGGCTGGGTATTCGCGGTGCTGGCGAACCTGCCGTATCCGCTGGCGATATACTTCGGCTACATCGCCGGCGCCTTGGAGTGGTATGATTTCGTGCTCATCGGGGCCAAGACCGCGAGCTTTGGAGCCGTGAGCGCCATGGTGGTCTGTTATCACGGGTTGGCCCAACCGGTCCGCATCGAAGATGTGTCCGCCGCCACGACCCGCACGGTGGCGCAATGCGTGGTCGCGTTCGGCCTGCTCGACGGCGCCTTCCTCATTCCAAGCCTGATGCTGTGGACGAACCGCTGATCCAGCTCACCCAAGCCGACTTGGTGCCGACGCCAGCGGGTGACACCTCGCTCCGGGGCGTCTCGTGGAGCGTCCGCCGCGGCGACTGGTGGGTCCTGACGGGACCGCCCAACTGCGGCAAGAGCTCCCTGCTGATGGCGATGGGCGTCATGCATCCGTTGGCCGCCGGCGAACTTCGCCTGTTTGGCCAGGCCATTTCCACGACGATGGGCGACGAATTGGCCGCGTTGCGGCGCGGTGTCGGTCTGCTGTTCGAGGGTGGTGGGCACCTGTTCGAGCACGCGACTGTGCTGGAGAACGTCTCCCTGCCGGTCCGCTACCACCATAACCTCGACTTGGAAGACGCCGAGGAACGCGTCCGCCCCCTGCTGGAGGCCTGCGGGTTGGGAACCGTTACCGGGCAGGTGACGCGCCATCTCAGCCGGGCGCAGCGCCGGAGAGTCACCCTGGCCCGGGCATTGGTGCTGCAACCGGAAGTGCTGCTGATCGACAATCCGGTGGCCGGCCTGGATCCGGGGCAGGTCCGGTGGTGGCGTGGTTTCCTGTCCCAATTGAACGCCGGCCACCCGGCCATGGAGAACCGGGCCGTCACGCTGGTGCTGGCCACCGATGATCTCCGGCCTTGGCTGCCGTTGGCGCAGCAATTCGCCGTGGTGCGCGAACGGACGCTCACAGCCGTGGGGGACCGGACCCAGTTGAAGACGCAATACGGGGACTTGCTCGCCCAGTTGTTGGATGACGAACCTCGCTGACTCCCATCGTGCTGGCTCCGCTCCTTGAGGAATTCCTGATCCATCTGCGGCATGAACGCGGTCAGGCGGAGCATACCCAGAGAACCTACCAGCACGCGCTCCAACAGTTCGTGGACTGGGCTGAGGCGCGGAAGTTGGCTCAGTGGCGGGACGTCCAATTCGCGGACCTGATGGCCTATTTGGAGCACCAGCGGAATCGTCGCCGCAAGGACGGGGACCCAGACAAGGACACGGGCGCCAAGTTGAGCGCATCAACCCTCTACTTGCACGTCGCCGCCTTGCGTTCGTTGTTCCGCTTCGCCGAGCAGGAAGGTCTCGTGACCCAGAACCCGACGGAAAACCTGACGCTGCCTCGCCGCTGGAAAACGCTGCCCAAGGCCCTGAGCGAGGATGAGATTGTCCGACTGCTGCGCCCGCCGACCACGGCGACGCCGACCGAGCTTTGCACCCACGCCATTCTGGAATTGGCGTATGCCAGCGGCCTCCGGTTGGCCGAATTGCGCGGCCTCCGGTTGGAGCAACTCCATCTCGAAGCGGGTTTCGTCAGCGTGATCGGCAAAGGCAACAAACAGCGCGTGGTGCCGATGGGATCCAAGGCGCAGATGGCCATGTCTCGCTACCTCGCGAGCGGTCGCCCCAACCTTCTGACGGCGCGTTCACCGTCCAATGTTTTCCTGACCCGCCGGGGAACGGCATTTGCCCAGGTCACCATGTGGAAACGCATCACCGATTGGGTCGGCGGCGCAGGCGTGGAGAAGCACGTCACCCCGCACATGTTGCGGCACAGCTTTGCCACTCACCTGATGGAGCATGGCGCCGACCTGCGGGTGATCCAGGAACTGCTCGGGCATGCGAGCATCAACACCACGGAGATCTACACCCACGTTGCCGGCCAGCGGTTGCAGGAGGTGCACCGGCAGTTCCATCCGAGGGCCAGTTGAAAACGAAAAAGGCGGCCCGAAGGCCGCCTTGGTGAAGCGTGGAAATATGAATCCGCTCAGATAGCCTCGCCGACCTGGAAGCGAAGGAAGCGGCGCACCGTGATGGTATCGCCCAGCGACTTGCCGACCGAGGCGACGTGCGCCTCGACCTTCAGGTCCGGATTCTTGACGAAGCCCTGTTCGAGCAGGCAGTTCGTCTCGAAATATTTGTTCAGCTTGCCCTTGAGGATGCCTTCCATCGCGGCGGCCGGCTTGCCCTTGAGGGCGTCCGACTGGGCGGCGATTTCGCGTTCCTTGTCGATGATGGCCTGCGGAACTTCCGAACGGCTGACGGAGACCGGGCTCGCCGCGGCGATTTGCAGGGTCACGTCGCGCAGCAGTTGGCGGAAGTCCTCGTGGGCGACCGTGGCCTCATTGGTGGCCCCGACCTCGACGAGCACGCCGACTTTGCCGCCCGTGTGGATGTAGGCAGCGACGGCGCCGACACCGGCGACTTCGAGCCGCTGAGCCCGGCGGACCTGGATGTTTTCGCCGATCTTGGCGACGGCCGCGACGCGGTCCGCCTCGAGATCCACGCCGGGTGAACTGGCGACTTTCGCTGCGAGTTCGCTGACGAACGCCTTGAAGCCGTCGTTGCGGGCGACGAAGTCGGTTTCGCAGTTCACTTCGATCAGTGAACCCACCTTGCCGCCGCTGACGACTGCCTGGCCGATGAGGCCTTCGTTGGCCGCACGGTCCGCCTTCTTGACGGCGGCCGCGGCGCCTTGCTTGCGCAGCAGGTCGATGGCGGCATTGAGATCGCCCTTGGTTTCATCAAGGGCCTTTTTGCAGGCCATCAGCCCGGCGCCGGTCATGGCGCGGAGCTGGCCCACGAGTGCAGGAGTGATTTCAGCCATGGAATTGAGAATCGATAGGCAGTTAGGTCCGGTGCGACCAAGGTCGCACCGGGGCGGTTCAGGCGGCCGGCGCGGCTTCCGCGACCGGTGCAGCTTCGACGGCGGCCGGGACTTCCGTCTGTGCGTTCACGCGGCGTGCCTTCTTGGCGTCGGCTTCGGCCTTGCCTTGGGAAATTGCAGTCGTGACGACCTGGAGCAGGAGTTTGACCGAGCGGATCGCGTCGTCGTTGCCGACAATCGGATAGTTCACCAAGTCAGGATCGCAGTTCGTGTCGACGATGGCCACGACCGGGATGTTGAGGCGCCGGGCCTCCGCGATCGCATTGTGCTCGCGCTTGATGTCGATGATGAACATCACGTCCGGCTGGGTGTTGATGGTCCGCAGGCCGTCCAGATTCTTGAGCATCCGGGCGTGTTCGCGGCGGATCATGGACTGCTCCTGCTTGACGTATTGGTTGATCGAGCCGTCCTGCTCCATCCGCTCAATGTCCTTCATCCGCTTCAGCGACCGCTGGAGCGTCTTGAGATTCGTCAGCGTGCCGCCGAGCCAACGGGAGTTGACGAAGGGCTGGCCGCAGGAAAGGGCCGCTTCCTTGACGGCTTCTTGGGCCTGCTTTTTGGTGCCGACGAAGAGGATGTTTCCGCCCTTGGCCGCTGTCTGGCCGAGGAATTGGCACGCCGCGTCCAACTGGGGCAGCGTCTTGCTGAGGTCGATGACGTGGATGCCGTTGCGGGCCTCGAAGATGTATTGCTTCATCTTCGGATTCCACCGACGGGTTTGGTGGCCGAAGTGGACGCCTGCTTCGAGGAGTTCCTTGATTCCGATGCTGCTCATGCTGTCTCTGCAAACTTCCGATGGTTTCGACGTAACTCGGGACTGCGCCCGACGCCATCCGGCGGAAGAACCGGATTGTTTCCGATGTGGTTGTGGCCGCCTAGTGCCCACGCACTTGGCAACAATTAAGGCCGTTTCCACTTTACCACTGCGGTAAAGGGAGGCGGAAGCTGGCAAACTGCCCGCCCGGGAGCAACTGCGAAGTTTGGGGCGCGGGAATGGTTTGGTCCCGGTGAATCGGGCGGACGGGCAGTTTGGGAAGACGGTGTTTGGCGAAGCCGATGTCGACGGAAGCGAACTTTGAACCCCGTTTCGGTCCGTGTTGTCCGCGTCCCTACAAAAAAGCGGGCACCTTGCGGTGCCCGCCTAACCCAAACAACCAAACTAAACCTCCTTTGCCGGCGTCGATGCCGGCAGGAACCGGTCCTTCAGTCGTTGCAACCGCGGTGTCCGGTCCGTAAACCAACGTCGCAACTTCTAGCCGCGGCGGACTAGCCTTCAACGGAAAAATTGTCACGCCGCGGTCAAATGATGGCGGGCGGGAAGACACCTGATCTCTGTTCTCAGTTGTGAGCAAAACCTTCGGAAAATCGCGGTTTTCGAAAGCGTAACCCAAACGGTTGCCGCCCGCCCGCGGCTGCTTCAGGCGGCGAATGCAAGCAGCTCCGCCGAGCGCGATTTCACGACCATCTGCTTGTGAAAGCGGCGTTGCGAAGTGAGGGCGATTTCCTGGAACAGGGCGGGGAAGGCCAGCAGTGGGTAAGGCTCCAGCCAGGCGAGTGCGGCGGCCTCGTTGGCCGCGCGGCGGATCGACGGGATTAGCGCCGGCGACGCCACGGCGCTGAGCATCCGGCGGAGGAGTCGGCTCTTGAGCCGTTCGAGTTCGGTTTCGACGCTCCAAGGATACTCTGGCGAATTCTCCTGAGGCGGTCGGCCAAGTCGGAGCAGGACATTGATGTCGTTTGTCATTGGTGTCTGGAATTGAAATTTGGGTTTCGGGGGCGTCCCGCACGGGCAGATATGTGAGCAAAAGAAAAACCCCACGATTGCCGGGCAATCGTGGGGTTCTCTTAAAACTCTGGTCGCCGTCTTTGTCCTAGATGGTGACCTCCACGTCGCCCGCAGCCCTTGTGTGGTGCCAGCGGGAAATCGGCTGCCAGCACTGGGAGCAGTGCTGGTGGTTCATCGTTACCATTTGGCGGGCGCGGTTCATCGCTATGACGGTCAGGTAGATAGTAGACCTTTCTGCCACCGTCAAGATGGGCACTTGGGTGCGGGGAGGTGCGGGGGGCGAATTCTTGGGTCTTTTGCGCCCGCCGGGGTGGCTATGCTGAAGCCGGGCGACGGGAATTGATTTCTTCCGACATTGCCAGTGGTTACAACCGGTCCGTGAAGTGTTTTGTCACAGGTGCCTCCGGGTTTGTGGGGGGGAATTTGGTGCATGAGCTGATCCGGCAAGGCCACGGGGTGCGTGCCTTGTTGCGTCCTGGCGCGGATGTCCGGGGGCTCCAAGGTGTCGAAGTCGAGCGGGTCGAGGGTGACATCACGGACAAATCGGAACGACTTGCCGAGATGATGCGCGGTTGCGATTGGTGTTTCCATGTGGCGGCGAGCTACGCGCTGTGGCTCCCGGACTACGAGCCCATGTTTGCCGCCAACGTCTTGGGCACCCAGAAAGTGATTCGCGCGGCATTCAAGGCCGGGTGTTCACGCATCGTCTATACCAGCACCGTGGGTTGCATTGGGCTGCCGAAGGCGACGCCGGAAGGGAAAGTCATTCCGACCGACGAATCCGCGCCGGTCTCAGCGACCCAGATGACCAATCCCTACAAGCTATCCAAATGGCAGGCAGAGATCGCAGCTCGTGAGCTGGCCGAGCGGGGGGCACCGGTGATCATTGTCAATCCCAGCGCGCCGGTCGGTCCGCGGGACGTGAAACCGACGCCGACGGGACAGATGATCCTGGATTTCCGCAGGGGCGCGATGCCGGCCTACTTGGACACCGGCCTGAACTTTGTCCACGTTCGTGACGTTGCCGCCGGGCATATCTTGGCCGCAGAAAAGGGCAGGATTGGGGAACGCTACATTCTTGGGGCGCAGGACGGCAACTTAACGTTGAAACAGGCCTTCGAACACCTCAGCCGGATCACTGGCCGACCCGCGCCGAAGTTCCGCGTGCCCTTTGGCGTCGCCTTGGCGGCCGCCCATGTTGACGAATTCCTTTCGAAATTCACGAAACGGCCGCCCAAGGCGCCATTGGCCGGAGTCCGGATGGCCGCCTACAAGATGTGGTTCAACCCCGCGAAGGCGGTCCGGGAGCTGGGATTGCCGCAATCGAGCCCGGTGCAGGCTTTGGCGGATGCGGTGGCATGGTTTGAGCAAAATGGATATGTCGGTCCGCGATAATCCCCCGATTGGCGGCTAAATTTGCCCCAGATTCCGGGGCCCAACGGGTGGTCCAATCAGAATGGAAAAACAGCTTGTGAAACTTTTCACGACCACCCAGCATCCGGCCTCCGTTTTTGGGAACACAATGGCCGGAGTTGTCTCCGTCCGAGCGTTTTCCCCGGTTTCTGCGTCATGCGTTTGATCAAACAGCTTTTGGTTCTTGCCGCTTTGCTGGCTGCTCCTGTTGCCGGTTGGGCGGCTGAAGGTGGCGAGTCCGCGGGGTTGCCGCTGGCGGCTCCGGTCATCTTTGACTTGGGATGGTTCAAGGTAACCAACTCAATGCTCGTGATGGCGGTCGTGGCGTTTTCGCTGATTGTTTTCGTTCAGATGGCTACCCGGAACATTCAGCGGGTTCCTCAGGGGCTGCAGAATTTTGCGGAGTGGATTGTTGAATCGCTCTCCGGTTTCTTGGCAGGGATCATGGGGGAAAAGCTGGTTCGCCAGACCTTCTGGTTCTTTTTCACGGTTTTCCTGTTCATCATCACGGCCAACTGGTTTGGGCTGTTGCCGGGCGTGGGGACGATCGGTTGGGGAACTCCTGATGCCACCGGGCATTTGCATCACATATCTTCCCCTATTTTGCGCGGAGCCAACGCGGACCTCAACATGACCTTGGCCTTGGCGATCACGTTCTTCGCTTGCTGGATATTCTGGTCGATCAAGGCCAACGGGATCGGTGGCTTTTTTTCGCACATCTTTGTCTATCACGGCGACGCCACCGGACCTTTGCGATTGCTCCTCATGGTGATGTTCTTCCTCGTGGGTTTCTTGGAAGTCATCTCGATCATGATCCGGCCGGTCACCCTGAATTTCCGTCTATTTGGCAATGTGTTCGCTGGTGAGACATTGCTGGAAACCATGCTCCACCTTGGTGGGAATTTTGGCTGGTTGGCGGCGCTGCCTTTCTACGGTTTGGAACTGATGGTGGGTGCCATTCAGGCATTGGTTTTCACGCTGCTGACCGCGGTGTTCACGGCGCTCATGTGCCGCCACGACGAGGAGCATGTGGAAACGGCCGAGACTGCGCACCACTGAGCAAGAATTTCTGGCGACCGGACCGTGGCAAAGTTCTGCGGGGGTCGCTGGTAGAAACACAAAAAGAACAGACAATGAACGGAAATATCGCCATCGCCGGCGCCGCGCTGGGTGGCACCATTGCTCTCGGACTCATCGGCTTCAAGGCCGCTGAAGCCGTTGGCCGCAACCCCGGTGCTTCCGGCAAAATCCTCGTGCAAGCGCTCCTAAGCGCCGCGCTCGCGGAAGGTGCGCTCATCATCACAATTTTGATGGGCAAAAACTAATCCGATGATCTGGGGCTGCGATGCCGCAGCCCCAGATCGTTTGCCAGTCTCCAAGAAACCCTTTTTATGTTTGGACTCCTATTCGCTGCGGAAGGCGTGACCGAAGGTCTGACCAAGACCGCCCATGAGATTGGTGAGAAGTTTGGCTTTAATCTCCAACTTTTCGTCTCCCAAATCATTGGCTTCGCCATTTTGGCTTGGGCGCTGAACAAGTGGGCGATTAAGCCGATCTCCAAGATGCTGGATGAGCGGCGGGAGACGATCTCCGAAAGCCTTGCCAACGCTGAGCGAATCAAGTCGGAGCTGGCAAATGCTGAGGTCAAGAGCCGCGAAATCGTTTCGCAGGCTTCGCTTCAGGCCAACAAGATCATCGAAGAGGCCCGCGCCGCCGCCGCCAAGATTTCCGAGCAGGAAGGCCAGCGCGCAGTCGCCGCCGCTGCCGACATCATCGCCAAGGCCAAGCAGGCCAACGATGCCGAGCTGGTCCGCATGAAGGCCGAGCTTCGCAAGGAAGTGACCCGTCTCGTGGTCGAAGTCAGCGCTTCCGTCACCGGTGGAATCCTTTCCGTCGAACAGAAGCAGCGCCTCGCCGAAGACGCGAACAAGCAGCTCGCCAACAATTGATTTCCTGACGCCGAGCCTCGATGAAGATCTCCAAGCAATCCCGCCGCGACGCCAAGACGCTGATCAGCGCCTGCCGCGTTAACGGCCTGCTGGATGAAACCCGCGTCCGCACGGCCGTCACCCAGGTGATCGCCCAGAAGCCCCGCGGCTACGTCGGCACGCTCAAGCAGTTCCAGCGGCTCGTGAAGCTCGACATCGACCGTCGCACGGCCCGTGTTGAAAACGCGGTCGAGACCACTCCGGCCCAGGTCGAGGCCATCAAGGCCAATCTGGAACGCCAGTATGGTTCCGGACTCAACGTCTCTTTCTGGGTCAACCCCGCCCTGATTGGCGGCCTCCGCATCAAGGTCGGCAGTGACATCTACGACGGTTCCGTGGCCGGACGTCTCGCGGAGATCAAAAACAGCCTTTAACCCGAAACCGGGCAGTCCCTTTAGAACTTTCAACTCCCTACTGATTCGATGAGCAACCTCCTCCAGGAAATCGAAGCCCAGATCGCCGGCGTCAAGACGTCGGTCAACAAGCAGAACGTCGGCATCGTCCGCGAAATCTCCGACGGCGTGGCCAAGATCGAAGGCCTGACCGACGCGATGCTCAACGAGATGCTCGACTTCGGCAACGGCGTCATCGGCCTCGCCTTGAACCTCGAAGAGACCGAGGTCGGCGCGATCATCCTCGGTGACTACCTCAGCGTCCGCGAGGGCACCGAGGTTCGCACCACGGGCAAGCTGCTTTCCGTTCCCGTCGGCAAAGGCCTCCTCGGCCGCGTCGTGAACACCCTCGGCCAGCCGGTCGACGGCAAGGGCGCCATCACTTCCACGGAATTCTATCCCGTCGAGAAGATCGCCCCCGGCATCGTCAAGCGTAAGTCCGTCAGCCAGCCGCTCCAGACCGGCATCATGGCGATCGACGCGATGATCCCCATTGGCCGTGGTCAGCGCGAGTTGATCATCGGTGACCGTTCCACTGGCAAAACCACGATCGGCGTGGACGCCATGATCAACCAGGCCCGTAACAACAAGGTGGGCCGCGCTTCGGGTGACAAGAATTTCCGCCCTGTCTACAACATCTACGTCGCCGTCGGTCAGAAGCAGTCGAACATCGCCCGCGTCATCGCCGAGTTGGAGAAGGCCGGTGCGTTGGAAGACACCATCGTCGTCGCTGCCGCCGCTTCCGACTCCGCCGCGAACCAATATCTCGCTCCCTTCGCCGGTGCCGCGATGGGCGAATGGTTCATGGACAATGGCATGGATGCGCTGATCATTTTCGATGATCTCTCCAAGCAGGCCGTCGCCTACCGCCAGGTTTCCCTCGTCCTGAAGCGTCCGTCCGGCCGCGAAGCGTATCCCGGCGACGTGTTCTACCTGCACAGCCGTTTGCTCGAACGCTCGGCCCGTGTTTCCGAGAAGTATGGCAACGGTTCCCTCACCGCGCTCCCGATCATCGAGACGCAGGCGGGCGATGTTTCGGCCTACATCCCGACGAACGTGATCTCGATCACGGACGGCCAGATCTACCTGGAAACCGACCTGTTCTATCAGGGCGTTCGTCCCGCGATCTCCGTCGGTCTGTCGGTGTCCCGCGTCGGTTCCGCCGCGCAGATCAAGGCCATGAAGCAGGTCGCCGGCAAGATCAAGCTGGACCTCGCCCAGTATCGCGAACTCGCGGCCTTCGCCCAGTTCGGTTCTGATCTCGACGCCAAGACGCAGGCCACGCTCGAGCGCGGCAAACGCATCGTCGAGCTGTTCAAGCAGAACCAATACAACCCGCTGCCCGTCGAGATCCAGTGCTCCATTCTCTGGACGATGCAGAACGGTCTCCTCGACGACGTGGCGGTCGAGAAGGTGAAGGATTTCCAGAACAAGCTCGGCCAGTTCCTGCAGGACCGTAAGGGCCCCGTGCTCGAGAAGATCCGCAACGAGAAAGCCTTCTCCGACGTGCTCGCCGCCGAACTCAAGGCCGCCGTCGTCGAGTTCAAGCAGAGCTACCGCTGAACCGCCCGTTCCGTCGAAGCGAACCTTTAACCGCCCATGCCCAGCACGCGCGACATCAGACGCCGGATCAAGTCGGTCAAGAACACCGCCCAGATCACCAAGGCGATGCAGATGGTGGCGTCGGCCAAGATGCGCAAGGCGCAGCAGGCCGCGTTGGCCGGCCGTCCCTACGCCTCGTTGATGAACGACGTCCTCGCGGCCGCCACGGCCGGAGCCGGCGAGTTCTCCCATCCGTTGATGGAAGTGCGCGAGGTCAAGAAACGCGCTGTCATCCTCATTAGCACGGACAAGGGCCTTTGCGGCGCGCTCAACACGAACCTTCTCCGTGAGGCCGTCCGGTTCGACAAGGCCACGACCATCTACGTCTGCGCCGGCAAGAAGGGAGCCCAGTGGGTTTCCCGCCTGAAGCGCGAACTCGCCGCCGAGTTCACCTACAAGGACATCCCGGCCTTCAGCGAAGCGCGGGCGATTTCCAAGTTTGCCCAGGAACTTTTCACCAGCGGCCAGGTGGACGCCGTGGACGTGCTTTACACGAACTTCATCTCCACGCTGAACCAGAAGCCGGAAGTCCGTCAGCTCCTGCCCATCGGCAAGATCCAAAAGCTGGATGCGGATCTCGCCGGCGGCGGTGCCGCCGAGGAGCTCTCGGCCAAGGGTGGTCGCGAATACCTCTTCGAGCCCGGCGCAGCCAACGTCCTCGGAAGCCTCCTGCCGCACTACGTGAACTACCAAGTTTTCCAGTTCCTCCAGGAATCGAAGGCCTCCGAGCAGTCCGCGCGCATGGTCGCCATGAAGAACGCGACCGACAACGCCAAGCAGCTCATCAAGGATCTCACCCTCGAATACAACAAGCTCCGCCAGGCCAACATCACCAAGGAGCTCCTCGAAATCACCAGCGCCGCGATGGCGATGGGCTGATCCTGAAACCACTTTTCGACGCAACTTTTCTTAACCGCCCATGAACAAAGGCAAAATCGTCCAGATCATCGGTCCTGTTGTGGACGTGGAATTCGCCGGCGCCCTGCCCGCGATCTACAACGCGCTGACCATTGACTTCACCCCGCCCGGCGGCAGCCCCACGAAGCTGACCCTCGAGACGCAGCAGCACCTCGGCGACAACTGGGTGCGTGCCGTCGCCATGAGCACGACCGAAGGCCTCAAGCGCGGCCAGGAAGTGATCGACGCCGGCGCCCCGATCTCGATGCCCGTCGGCGAAGCCGTCATGGGCCGCGTGTTCAACGTCACCGGCGAGGCCGTGGACGAGCAGGGCCCGGTCAAGGCGGACAAGTATTACCCCATCCATCGCAACGCCCCGCCTCTCGTGGACCAGTCCACGAACCCGCAGATCCTGACCACCGGCATTAAGGTCATCGATCTGATCTGCCCCTTCTTGAAGGGTGGCAAGGTCGGCGCGTTCGGCGGTGCAGGCGTCGGCAAGACCGTCGTCATCATGGAGCTGATCAACAACATCGCGAAGCTGCACGGCGGCATCTCGATGTTCGCCGGTGTCGGTGAGCGCACCCGCGAAGGCAACGATCTCTACAACGAAATGATCGAGGCCAACGTCATCAAGACGAAGAAGGACTCCAAGGGCCATCCCGAGATCGGCGAGAACGGCATGCCCGTCCTCGAACCCGGCTCCCGCATCGGCCTGGTCTACGGCCAGATGAACGAGCCCCCGGGCGCCCGTCTCCGCGTCGCGCTCTCCGCGCTCGCCGTGACCGAGTATTTCCGCGACGAGAAGAACCAGGACGTGCTCCTCTTCGTCGACAACATCTTCCGCTTCTCGCAGGCCGGTTCCGAGGTGTCCGCGCTCCTCGGCCGCACTCCGAGCGCCGTCGGTTACCAGCCCACGCTGGCCGCCGAAATGGGCAACCTGCAGGAACGCATCACCTCGACGAAGAAGGGTTCCATCACCTCCTTCCAGGCCGTCTACGTTCCTGCGGACGACTTGACCGACCCCGCGCCGGCCACGACGTTCGCGCACTTGGATGCGACCATCGTTCTCGAGCGTTCCATCGCCGAGTTGGGCATCTTCCCTGCCGTCGATCCTCTCGCCTCCAACTCCCGCGCCTTGGCACCCGAGTTCGTCGGCGAAGAGCACTACAACGTCGCCCGCGGCGTCCAGAAGGTGCTCCAGCGCTACAAGGACCTGCAGGACATCATCGCGATTCTCGGCATGGACGAGCTCTCGCCCGAGGATAAGACGACCGTCTTCCGCGCCCGCAAGATCCAGAAGTTCCTCAGCCAGCCGTTCACGGTCGCCGAACAATTCACCGGCCGTCCCGGCAAGCAGGTGCCCGTCGCCGAGACCGTCCGCAGCTTCAAGGAAATCCTCGAAGGCAAATATGACGACGTGCCCGAAGCCAACTTCTACATGAAGGGTGGCATCGACGAGATCCGGGAATAATTACGAATCACGAGTTACGTAGGACGAGCTTCTGCTGGCCCGCACGTAAGTCGTGAATCTGAAATCGCAGCTAAAATGGCCACGCTGAAACTCGAAATTGTCACCCCCGAGGCGCGGATTTACTCGGAGGACGTCGACATGGTCACGCTTCCTGGCGTCGAGGGCGAGATGGGCATCTATCCGATGCACATTCCGCTCATGACCCAGGTTGCCGCCGGGGAGATCGTCGCCCGCCGCGCTGGCCAAGATTTCTTCCTCGCCGTCGGCGAAGGGTTCGTTGAGATCACCGGCGACCGTGTGGCGGTCCTCACGGACATGGCCATCAAGGCCGACGACATCGACGAGACGAAGGCCGAAGAAGCCCGCAAGCGCGCCGAAGCACGTTTGTCCGAGAAGCTGTCCGAGGAGGAATCCGCGACCGTTCAGGCGGCGCTGCTCAATTCGCTCACGCAGCTGAATGTGAAGCGTCGGCATCGCTCCTAGTTCGGCGATACACTCTGGCAAACAAGAAACCCCGGTCCTTGTGGGACCGGGGTTCTTTTTTCGGACTACTGCGCTACTTCCCCGAACCTGAACAGAAGAGGAATGGCCCGCTGGTGCTTCTGGCAAGCTGCCAGCGGGCCGCCGCACGTTGACGCCCCGACCGATACCGACCGCCTCGACCCCCATCGAGGTCCGGTATCGGGCTCCCCCCACGGGACGGGCGCCATGTGGGCTTCAATTGACGATGCGCGGAGTGATGAGCATGACGAGTTCGCGCTTCTGGGCCGCGTCGAAGCGGCCCGTAAAGAGTTTCCCGAGGAGCGGGATGTCGCCGGCGACGGGGACTTTCCGGCGGGTATTCGCCTGAGAGGTCTGGATGAGGCCGCCCATCACGATGGTCGAGCCGTCGCGAACCCGGATCAGGGTCGAAGCCTGCTTGATGTCGAGGACCGGGGCGGTGGTCGAGCCGCTCGGTGACTTGCGCACCTCCAGAAGGCTGGTGAGCACCGGGGAGATGTCCAACGTCACCCAGTCGTCAAAGGACACCTGGGGCGTGATCGCCAGGATCGTTCCCACAGTGATGCTTTGCACTTGGTCCTGATTAAGGGTCGTCAAGGTCTGGTTGCCACCGTTATTGCCACCGGTGTTACCACCGGCAAGGCCCGGGAGGATGGTTTGAGTATTCGCGAAGAACGGCGTTTCGGTGCCCACCTTGATGAGCGCCGTCTGGTTGTTCATCGTGCGGATGCGTGGTTTCGAGATCACCTGCACTTCGCCCATCTCCTGGAGGGCCTCGACCATCACCTTGGTGTTCTGGTTCTGGAACACCATGGTGAAGGAGTCGGGCTTCATGTCGAAGCCGCCCGCCGCCGTCGTGGGAATCACGGCGCCGCCGACTCCCAGGCCGGAGCCATACATCTTCGCGACCTGATTCCAGTCGATGCCGAACTGGAACTGATCGCTCAAGGTCACGTCATAAAGCCGCGCCTCAATGTCCACCTGGCGATGGATCGTCTTGTCCAGGCTCTTGATGTATTGCTCGATCCGCTTGAGGGCCGAAGGGCGATCGGTGACTTGAATGATTCCGGAAGTCATGTTGACGGCCAGACCGTCCTTGCCCCGGGGCGAAACGAGCTTTTCCAACTCGCCCTGGAGTTCGGACCAAAAATTCACCGGGTTTTGCGCGGTCAGGTTGACGGAGGAACCGCCACTGCCGCCGCCCCCGCCCGCTCCACCGCCGCCGCCACCGCCACCACCACCACCACCACCACCACCACCACCACCACCACCACCGCTGCCGCCGCCGCTCATGCCGCTGGCGAGATTGGCGGAGCTATTGCCGGTGCCGGTCCGGTTCATCCGCAGGTAATCGATCTGGAACGTCCGGGTCTCGGCCGCCCGCACACGGATCAGGCCTTGGTCGAGGGTCCACGAGTAGTCATTGGCCTCCAGCAGGGCGCGCATGATGGATTCCAACGGCAGGTCGCGGACATCCAAGGTTACGCTGCCCGTCACGTCATTGTCCGGGACAATGTTGAGCCCGTTGGCCTGGGCAAAAAGAGCGAGCGCTGACTTCAGTTCCAGGTCGGCAGCCTTGAAGGTGTAGAGCTTCTTGTCGGCGGTGGCCTCCGTTCCCGGGAGGACGCCGGACTCGGTCGTCGGGGCGACCAAGGCGGACGGCGCGAGGACGGCCGGGGCGTTGGTTGCGGCCGAATCCTTGGCGCGTTCCACGCTGCGGTCCCAATCGTTTTCCTTCAGGCGGGTGCGGAACTCGGCCTGGCGATCCGGGCCGTGTTCGCGTTCCCACGGGGAAACGTTCTTCTTGGGATCCGAGGTGGAGACGCAACCGGCGGTGAGGCCGGCCAACGTCGCGGTGATCGCCAACTGCCAGAGCCGGCGGGCCCGGAGGGGGCAAGGGTGGGGGTGCTGTTTCATGGTTACTGATGTGTGGGGTGTTGGACTCGTGGGGGGAGCTCAACCGCCGGGTTCGACCGTCTTGCGACGATCCGCTTCGGCCGTCCGCACGGCGGCGGCCGCGGCGACGCGGTTGGTGTGGGTAAACTGGGAGAAGGCAGGGAATTCAGCCCGGGCGACACCGTTCGCCGCGCTCCGCAGGAACACGGCGCCGCTCTCGATGCGTTCGACCGTGTAGTCGAAGGCTTGGTCGCCTTCCTTGACGAGCCGGCCATTGAGCACGGCCAGCTGCTGGCCGGATTGGCGCCAGATGGCGCTGACGATGAGGGCGACCGCCTTCTTGGGCGTGGTCTTCACCGTTGCCACGCTGGCAAAAAGCGCAAACGGATCACGCTCTGGTGCATCCACCCATCGGGTCGCCCGGGAACGGGCCAGGTCGCGTTTGATGGTGGGCGGGCCCAGTGGTTTTTCCGGCGCGACCATCGCCGGGGTGGCGGCCGCGGCGACGGGGGCGCCGCCAAGCACCTTCATCGGCCGGCTTTCGACCGGCGCGTTGGCAACGGGCTGGCGGGTCCCGGCCCAGCGCGGGCCGAGGGCCCGGCGGAGGTCCTTGCGGACGCTGAAGAAGACGGTCCCGAGGGCGACCACGACGAGGCCCCCGACCACGAACCGATTACGAAGGAGCTTTTTCATGTCTTGGGTGCGACTCCCCACAGGTTGAGGTTGAACACGGCCTTGGCGGCGGCGCCGTTGCGGCCGGTGATGGTCAGCTTGAGCAAGTCGGCCCGCTTCGGGTGGTTGGCCATGAAGTGGTTGAACTCCAGCAAGCGGTGATAGGCATTGCGGCTGGCCTGGATGCCGGCCGCAGGCTTCACCTCAATGGTCACCGGAATCAGCGTCAGGTTCTCGGTGGCGACCGATTTGTTCTCCGCGTCACCGAAGCGCGGGTTGAAGTCGAGGGCCAGGGTGATGGCCTTATCGCGCAGCTCTTCCAGCCACGACACGACGGCGTCCTGCCCGGTGAAATGGCGGTCCATGACGGCGGAATAACGTTCCAGGACGTTCTCCTTCGAGAGCGTCTTCTGGCGCATCTCCATCTCCTCGATCTGCTGGGTGAGCTTGGTGGTCCTCGTCGTCAGTTCCTCCGACTCGCGGATGACCGGCTGGATCTTGTCCAGCGACCACCAGAGCAGGCCGGTGCTGACCACGAAGGGGAGCACGAACACGAGCCGGGGCAGGACCTTGCGCTTGAAGGTCGAATGGCCGGGGCGGCTCAGGAGGCGGGCAGGGGGGGGATTCATCGCATGACTCCTTGCAGGTAAAACTCACGGGCCTTGGGCGGGGGCGTGGCCGCGATCTCCTTGAGGCGGGTGCTCCACGCGTTGAATGCGCCGGCCTCCAGCCCGCCGGGTGGCCTGGCGGCGCCGGATGGGGCGGCCTCAATGGGCGCCGAAAGGTCGCCCTCGAATTCCAGGCCCAGCGGCCCGGCGGAAAGTTTCTGGGCCAATTCCCGCCCGAGCAGGCGGGCGTCCTCGCGACCGGCATCGACGGCGTTCGGCTGAATCTGGCCGCTTAGGGTCAGCCGCCATTGGTTGGTTTCCGACAACAGGGTGAGATTGGTCAGCACCAAGTCCGCCGGCAGAGCTTCGCCCACGCTGCCGAGCACCCAGGTGGCGATGGCATCCGGCCGGTCCGCACGGGCGGTGTCGAGGAACTGGCCCTTGCGCTCGACGTCCGCGAAGTAGTCCTGGAGGCGGTGGTGCTTTTCCTGGAGTTCCTTCTCCAGTTTGCCCAGTCGGTAGATGGCCCGCTTCTCCTCGCGGTAGTGGAAGTGGACGAAGGCGCTGAGCCCGAAGGAAATCGTCAGCAACGCCACCGCCGTGTAGCTGCTGAAGCGCATCACGGTCCGGCGCGCGGGCGCCTCGCGGTGCTCGCGGCTGATCAGGTTGATCGGCGTCTCCCCGGCGAGGCGCAGGGCTTCCTCGGCCCAGGAAAATTCCCCGTTCGGCGCCGGGCTCGCCTTGAGCGGCACCTCGAAGAATCCGGCCAATGCCTGAACCTGTTCCTCCGCCTCGGAACCGCTCAGCCACGCGTTGGTGATGGCCACGCCGAATTGTTGCTGGGCGTAGAGCAGGGTGCGGTTGAGGTCCACGCCCACGCGCCCGGCGTCGGTCTTCCAGTCGCCCTGGATCGTTCGGACCAGCAGTGGCATCGAGTCGCCCCGGGCCACGAGCACGGTGGTCGTGGCGCCGATGGCCGCCGACACGAGGGTGATCTCGTCGTCGCGCAGCGGCAGGCAGCGCAACTGCGCCCGGAGCACCTCCGCCCCGTTGGTCAGCGTCGTCAGGTGCAGGCCGGCGTCATTGCAGGCGTCCACGATGCCCTCGTAGAGGTCGGTCGGCATCAGGTGGAGCAGGGCACCGCCGGAGGCCTTGGTCGGGACGGTGAGCTGGAAGGCCCAGGTGGCCGCCCCGCTGAACGGCTTGTGCTGCTGGACCTGGCGCTGGAGGTATTTGGAAAGCTGGCCAGATTTGCCGGCGGGAACCTCGACCCAGTGCTGGGCGAATTGCGGATCGACCATGACCAGCGAGACGTGGGTGCCCTGGTAGGAAGTCCGCCGCACGGCTTCGCGCAGGGCGGTCTCCAGTTCCGCCGGTCCGTTGACGGCGGTGGGGCAAGTCCAGGCGACGCCGAGGGCGCCACGCTGGAGGGCGATCGCGGAGAACCGGCCATTCAGCCACGCCACCCCCAGCAGGGTGGCATTGGGCAGCTTGGCGGGCGCAGCCGGGGCGGCGGAACTGTTCAGCTTGAGCAGGGGAGGCATCTCAGGGTGGGGTTATTGGGTGAGCGCCGTCATGGAGTTCTGCAACGTCACCCGTGCGGCGGCGACGTTGTTGCTGAGCGAGGTGCTGGTGTAGCCGGTGTTGGCGTAGGCCGTGACGCTCTGCATGTAGGTTTGCAACGCGTTGACCACGTCGGCCTGGGTCGTGGCCGTGCGGGGGTTTCCAGGCACGGACAGGAAGGCGGTCGCGGCCTGGGCGACGTCGTTGCCGGCGAGGTTGTCGGTGGTCCACCCGGCCAATGAGCCGCCGCCGGACCGCCAGGAGCCGTTGTCGCTGACGAACGAGAGCGAAGTCTTGGCGACGAGCACCACCTGCGTGGAACCGTCGGCCTGGTTCAGGGCGAGGCGCGTGCCCTTGAGCACCCAGAGGCTGCGCGGCGTCGTGCTCATCGCGGTGCCGGTGACGTTGTCGACCGTGTAGGTGCCGAAGGCGGTTCCCTGGCCATTGAGCGCGATCTGGACGAACAGGTCGGTCAGGTTGACCCGCTGGATTTTCAGGTCCGCGCCGTTGCCGGCCCAGGACCAGCCGGCGGGCACCTGCCGCGGCGCGGTGTTCCAGATGGCGGTGAACAGGTTCGTCGCGATCACGCCGTTCGTCAGGGAGCTGGGCAGCGGCACGCCGACCGAGGAGACGATCAGCAGCCGCGGGGACACCGGCTGGAGCGAGCCGGCGGCCGTCTGCGTGTAGGGCAGCACGGACGTGGCGTTGGTGCCGATGCGCAGCGCGTCGTCGATCAGCACGACCCGCGACAGCCCGCGGTCATTGACCAGCAGCTTCGCCGCCGAGGTGCCGAGCTCTGGGGCGAGGGCGGTCGCGAAGGTGGTCGCACCGGGGATGGAGCGGGTGCGCACCGCGTAGCTCTCCACCGCCGCCGCCATCTGCTGCAGGGTCTCCTCTTCCCGGAGTCGGGCGCGGTCATCCCACTGGGCGGTGAGCACCGGCAGGAAGGCGGCGGCGAGGACCGCCATGGCCGCGAGGACCATGATGACTTCGATCAGCGTGAAGCCGCGGCCAGTGGCCAGACCACCGCGGCTGTGTGGGGATTGCGGGGAGTTCATGGGCAGGAATTGGAGGTGGCGCGGACCCGGTCACGCTGGGTGACCACCTCGTTGTATTGGTGGACCGCCTTGCCGTTCTTGGAACAGCCAGTGTTCTTGCTCCAGGAGGTATAGGAGCGCATGAAGTTGAAGCAGGACTCGACCACGGCTCGGGCATTGGCGGTGGGATTTCGGCCCCAGATCTCGTCGTCAAACTCGCCCGAAGGATCGTTCTCCCCGTTAGGCCCACCCCCACCGTTGCCGGGGTTGCTGGAGTCCACCCCGTCTGCATTGTTGCCGTGGCCGTTGTTGCCCCAGCCTGACCACCCACTGTCGTGGTCATTGCAGCGTCCATCGTGGTCGGAGTCGTGGTCGTCCCAGCCATCGTGGTCGTCGTCGTCGTCGTGCCAACCGTCCCCGTTGGCGTCGTGGTCACAGTCACCGTAGTGGTCGCCGTAGTGGTCGCCGTAGTGGTCGCCGCCGTCGTCTCCTCCGCCGGCACCGGGCTCCGCGGTATTGTCGATGGCATCGACGAAATCATCCACGGTCTCCACCAGCGTTTCGGTGGTGCCGCCGCCGACCGACGCGACGGGCACGATGCTCTGCACCCACCGGTTGTTCATGAAGATGTAGGACGCGTCGGCATGAAGAATGTCGCGGGCCGCGAGGGCGGCGGTGTTGTCGCACAGGTTAAGCGTCGTGCCGTCGATGACCCAGACCTCCTTCCGGCCGCCGGGGGCGAGCGTGACGTTGGTGGCGGCGCCATCCATGCCCCACCACGCGGTGTTGGTGGTGTCGAGGTTGTTGAGGACGAGGCGGTAGAACAGGCCGGTGAGGGTGATGCGTTCGCGGCGCAGGTCCTCCGGCTTGCCCTTCCAGGACGTCGGCCAGCCGGTTGGCAGGGTGTCATCGGCGGAGTTCCAAAGGTTGGAGAAAGTGACGCCGGTCAGCGACGGCAACGGGTCCGCCAGGCTGGAAAGCAGCACATAGTTCAGGTTGTTCACCTGGCGGCTGCCGGCCAGGGACTGCGTGAAGGGCAGGCTGGAGAAGGGCAGCGCCGGATTCCCGATCTGGAACGTCGGGTCCACCATCACCGCGCGGGTGTTGCCCATCGAGTTGGTGCCGATCTCGTTGAGGCTGCGGTTCAACTGGCCGGCGACCGCCGTCGCCCAGGTGCTTGACGACGGCACGGTGAAGTTGAACCGCACGACGTTGCTGAGGCCCTCGGCCAGACCCTTCAGGCTGACGTCCTCGGCCTCGCGTCGGGTCTCGATCATCTGCTTGTGGACCGCGGCGATTGAGAAGCCGACGAGGATTGCGACGATCGCGATCACGCCGATGAACTCGACCAGCGTGAACCCGGCGTGGCGCGTCTGCCCGACAGGAGAAGGTGAGGTAGGTTGGATTTTCATCGTGTCGAAAAATTACTTGAGGCCCTGCATCAGGCTGAGGATCGGCATGAACACCGCGAGTGCGACGAACCCGACCACGGTGACGAGGAAAAGGATCAGCGCGGGCTCCATCAGGCCGAACAGGCGCTTGATGCGTTGCGGCACGATCAGATTGTAGTAGCCCGATACGTTCTCCAGGGCCTGGTCGAGTTGGCCGGTCTTCTCGCCGATCACCGACATGCGCAGGAGCAGATTGGGGAAGATCTTGTGGTGGCGCAGGGCGTCGCTGAACGTCTCGCCCTCCTCGATCCGGCGGGCGACGTCCACGACGGTCTGGCCCATCAACGGGCTGCCCACGAGGCCCTCGCACAGCTTGAGGCCCGAAACCAGCGGCACGCCGTTGCGGTAGAGCACCGCGAGGTTCTGCGCGAACCGCGCGACCCACAGCATGTGGGTCATCCCGCCGAGCAGCGGCACGCGCATCCACACGCGGTCCCAGAACAGCGCGAAGGGCTTGGAATACTTGCGGCCGAGCTGAATGGCGAGCGGGCCGACGACGAGGATGACCATCCACATCCACCAGGTCGCCTTGGCGAAGTCGCTGGCACCGAAGACGATCTTGGTCGGCAGGGGCAGGGCGACCTTGGCGACCTTGAGCAACCCGACGAACTTCGGCACCACGAAGGTGAACAGCACGAGCACGAAGATCGCCGTCGTGATCATGACGATCGCCGGGTAGATCGTCGCCTGCTTCACGTCGGAGGCGATCTGTTCCTGCCATTCGAGGTAGCGCTTCAGCTCGGCGAAGGACTCCGGCAGCGAGCCGCTCCGTTCGCCGGCCCGGATCAGGCTGGTCATGCCGTGCTCGAAATAGCGGGGGAACCGCTGCATCGCGTCGGCCAGGGTCAGGCCGGACTCGATGGACCGCTTCACTTCCTTGAGCACCGCGGCGAAGGCCGCCTTGTCGCAGTCCTGCCCGGCGATCTCGAGCGCCGACACCAGCGGGACGCCGACCTTGGTGAGGAAACCCATGAGGGTGCAGAAGCTCGCGAGGTCGCGGCGGTTGACCGCCCCGTAGCGGCCGGCATTGGAGCGTTCCTCGGCGACGTTGTGTTCCTTCTCCGCCTTGGCCTCGACCAGCCAGACGCCGCTGGCCCGGAGGGTTTCTTCGAGCGAAACCTCGTCCAGCGCGTGCATCCGGCCCGTCTGACTCCGGCCCCGCGAATCCATGCCGACATAGGCGAAGGTTTTCATGATTCGTTCGGGCGGGTGACGCGGAGGAGTTCCTCCAGGGTGGTGGCGCCCTGCATGGCCCGGCGTAGGCCGTCGTCGAACATCGTGGGCATGCCGCCCTCGCGGGCGAGGCGGACGAAGTCGGAATGGGCCGCGCGGCGGATGATCGGGGCGTGGAACCGTTCATCCATCGTCATGATCTCGAACACTGCCTGGCGTCCGCGGTAGCCGCTGCCGTGACACTGATCGCAGCCGACGGCGCGCCAGAGTTTCGGTTCCACGCCGGGCGGCGGCGTGAGCTTGAAGGTGGCGAAGGTGGCTTCTGGGTCGGCGACCGGTTCGCGGCACGTCGGGCAGAGCCGGCGCACAAGCCGCTGGGCGATGATCGCCACGAGGCTGCTCGGGAGCAGGTAGGGTTCGACCCCCATGTCGATCAGCCGCGGAATCGCCCCGGGTGCGTCGTTGGTGTGCAGCGTTGAAAAGACAAGGTGGCCCGTGAGCGCGGCCCGGATCATCAGCGTGGCCGTTTCCGTGTCGCGGGTCTCGCCCACGAGGATCACGTCCGGGTCCTGCCGCAGCAGTGAGCGCAGCGCGGCGCTGAAGGTCAGGCCGACTTCGTCGCGGATCTGCGTCTGGCGGATGCCGGCCAGCGGCATTTCGACGGGATCCTCCAGCGTGAAGATGCTGAGGTCGGGCTGGTTGATCTCGTTCAGCACCGCGTAAAGCGTCGTCGTCTTCCCGGAACCGGTGGGGCCGGTGACGATCACCACGCCGTAGGGGGCCTCGATCGCGGCACGCAACCGGTTCTCAAACTCGGGCGCCAGGCCCAGGTGGGATAGCCGGTTGACCTGGGAGCCGGTGTCGAGGATCCGGACGACCACGCTCTCGCCAAACTGGGTGGGAAGGCTGGAGACGCGCAGGTTGATCTTCCGGCGGCAGACCATGATGGAGGCCCGGCCGTCCTGCGGCACACGGGTTTCCGTCACGTCCATGTCGCCGAGGATCTTCATGCGGGCGGCCACGGCGGACTGCAGCGACTTGGGGATCAGCACGTCGGGATGCAGCACGCCGTCCACGCGGGTGCGGATACGCAGGAGTTTTTCCTCGGGTTCGAAATGAATGTCGCTCGCCCGGCGATTGACCGCGCGCTGAAGCACCTGGTTGACGAGGTGGATGATCGGCGCGTCGTCCTCCTCGGACTCGGCGACCTCGATCTTCTCGGGGCCGGCGGCGGCCTTCGCGACGGCTTCCTCATCGATGATCTTCTCGATCGACTGCTGGATGGTCGGCCCGCTGAGCTGCAGCCGGTCAATCGTGTTGAGGATGTCACGTTCCGTCGCGGCGGCGGCCTCGATCCGCAGGCCGGTGAGCCGGGAAAGCTGGTCGATGGCGACGATGTTCGACGGATCGGCCATGGCCATCGTCAGCACCTCGCCATTCCGGGCCACCGGGAGCACGCGCAGGCGGCGGGCGACATCCGTGGGAATCAGCCGCGCGACCGATTCCTCGATCTTGGTGCGGGGCAGGTCGATGAACTGGGTCTTGGTCTCCTTGGCGATGAACTCGGCCAGCTTCTCGGCCGGAACCAGGTTCAGCTCCACCAGCAGCTTGGTCAGGGCACCGCCGCGGCGGCGGAGCTCGCATTCGGCGAGTTCGAGCTGCACGGGCGTGAGCAGGCCTACGGCGAGGAGCCGTTCACCGAGCCCGAGGTTGGAGGGATTGCGTTGCATCAGTGGGGGAAGACGCCATCGGAAATTCAGAGGTGGGTCACGTAGAGGTAGACGTCGCCCATGCCCGGCACGGGGCTGGCCGAGAAATCGTATTTGACCCGGCCGCGGAGGTCGGTGCCGGCGGCAGATTCGCCCAGTTCCGCCGAGGTGCCGTCCAGGTGGCGGTTGAGTTCCTGGGCGTCGTCGAGCTGAACGTCGACGAGACGGACTTCGACCACGTGCTTGGCGCCACTGGCCTGGTTGGCGGGCAATGCGGCCCCGAGCAGGTTGTAGGCGGCGTTGCTGCCGTCCGGGGCGGTTGTGGCCGGTTCGGTAGGCCGCACGCGGACCGACGCAGCGGTGCTGATCCGCGACCGGAAGAGTTCGTCGATGAGGCGCAGCTTGAAGAGAACTTCACCGTCCCAGTTGAGCGCTTCCGGCGGCGCGGAACCGACATCGAGGGCGGCCCCGGTGGCGTCGCCGATCAAGCCATGCTTGGCGGCGTAGGTAATCGCACCGGCTTTGATGCTCCCATAGCTGCCGACCGTATCCAGCACGCGCGACCGGCTCATGATCCCCAACACCTGGGGCACCAGCATTGCGGAAAGGACCGCGATGACGGCGAGCACACCGACAAGTTCCACCAGGGTGAAACCGGCGGTCGGCCGACGGCGGCAGGAATTGGGGTTCATGCTTTGGAAGGAGTTGGAGTAGGGGGGGCCCCGGGCTCACTTGTGAGCCACGTAGATGTAGACGTCCGTCAACCCCCCCGAGGCGGCGGCATACTTTACCCGCCCCAGCAGGTCCGCGCCGGTCGTGGTGCCGAGGCTCGTGCCGTCGAGCTTCTGGTTCAGGTCGCGGGCGTCTTCCTCGAAGACCCCACTCAGGACAATCTGCAGCACTACCCGACCGGTGGCGTTGTTAGGCAGGACGCCGGTGCCGTCGAGGTCGTAAGCTGCGTTGCTGGCGGTCACGGACGTTCCCGCGATTGGGGCCGCGATGACCTGAACATTGGCGGAGACTGCCAAGGTTGTTTCGAAGGCCTTCTCGATGAAACCGCCGGGCAGCAGGTAAACGCGGTCCCAATTGCTGACGCCGTTGGTCAGTTCGGTTGAGGTGAAATTTGTGCCGCCATTGCCGCCGATGCGGCCGTATTTGCCGAAGTAGGTAATCGCCGCGGATTTCAGCCCGTTGTAGCTGAAGGCCGTGCCGGTGACCCGGGCCTCGTTGATCGCCGAGAATATCCGCGGCACGAGCATCGAGGCGAGGATCGCGATGATGGCCAGGACGCCGATCATCTCGATCAGGGTGAAGCCGGAATGACTGCGGGGACGGCGGACGACGAGTTTCATGGCGGCGCGGGCGACGAGTGGTGGACGGACAGGCGGGCGGACGGGAAGGAAACCGGGCGGAGCGAGCGGGTTGAGGGCCGCTCCGCCCGGGTGTGATTCGGACGAATCGCTTACTTGTGGGCGATGTAGAGATACACCGTGGTCGTGCCGGCGGAGGCGGCGGCATACTTCACGCGACCCTTGAGGTCAGCGGCGCCGGAAGCGGCACCGAGGGTGGAGCCGTCGATCTTGTTGTTGAGTTCGATGGCGTCGTCTTCGGAGACATCGGTAAGGATGGCTTGGAGGACGAGGGTGCCGGAAGCCTCGTTAACAACGGTGTTGTCGCCGTCGAGATTGTAGGCCGTATTGGTCGCGTCGGCCGCGGTGGCGGCGCTGACGGCGGCCTTGACCTGGATGGTGTTGGTGGTGCCGAGCTTGGTTTCGAAGGGCTTCTCGATGAACCCGCCGGTGAGGAGCACGTTGCGGTCCCAATTGTTGACGCCCGAGTTCAGTTCGGTTGAAGTGTAGTTCGTGCCGCCGTTGCCGCCGAAGCGGCCATACTTGCCGAAGTAGGAAATCGCGGAGGACTTCAGGCTGTTGTAGCTGAGGGCCGCACCGTTCACGCGCGACTCATTGATCGCGGAGAAGATCCGGGGGATGAGCAACGCGGCGAGGACCGCGATGATGGCGAGCACGCCGATCATTTCGATCAGGGTGAATCCGGAACGGCGGCGTTGGTTGTTGATGATGCGTTTCATGGTGTTGTGCGTTTTGTGGTTTTGTTGACTGTTGTTTTCGGGTCCATCGGCCGGCTGACAGGCCAGACGCGAGGGGGGGCCCAAAGTGGGAAAGGGTGGCTAGCGGTGGGTGACGTAGACGCGGATATTGGCGGTCTTGGCGGAGCCGAACTCGTATTTAACCCGGCCGGCGGTGTCGGTGCCCGGAGTGCTTTCGCCGACGGAGGAATCTTCGCCGTCGATGCGCCGGTTGAGCGCCCGGGCGTCATTCAGCGAGACGCCCTCGAAGATCGCCTCGACAACGACCTTGCCCGCGGAGGTGGTGTTGTTGGCCGTCGGGGTGAACCCGGCGAAGCTGTAGGCGTTGTTGTCCGCCGTCGGGCTGGCGAACGCCGGCGGGCAGGCGGAAATGGTAAGGCGGGCCCGCTCCGATATCTTGGTGGTGAAGGCCTGGTCCAGGAAACCCGCCGGCCGGAGCACTTCGCTGTCCCAGCGGGTGGCGGCATCGGCCTGCGCGGTGAGCGAGCCCAGGTCCGTGGTCGGGTGGTCGAAGAGGTGCTGGTCGAGGTAACGGATCGCGGCCGCCTTCACGATCATGTAGGACTGGGCTGCGCCGTTCAGGCGGGAGTCGTTCACCATGCTGAAGATCGGGGGCAGCACCGACACGGCGAGGGCGCCGATGACGCTGAGCGCGCCAACGGTCTCGATCGGGCTGAAGCCACCGATCCGACCGGTCCCGGGCCACGAGGTTGAATTCTGTTTGTTCATGACTTTTCCGTTTTGCAGTTGGCTTCGCTGAACTCTCCCGTCCCGAAGTCGCTCCCGGCAGTTTCGCCGGCTTGCTCCCCCTGACCGCCTTCGCGGCCCTTGTCGCCGTCGTCGCCGGGAGCAACTCAAGACGAGTGCAGTTTGGTCAGAACTACCCACATTCAAATCGCCAGATGTCAGTAACGGGGCCTGGCAAGGGCAATCTCCCTACTGAGTTTTGGGGAGGTGTCAGCGAATCGTAACGTCGTTAGGTTGCGTTCACTCACTGGAAGTCCGCAGGACTAGGCAGTGCCCGGCAGGGAGGCCGGGGAGGGAGCAAGATGCGCGGAGAACATCCGACAATGCGAAGCGGGGGGCGGGAATCGTTCGGCCAGATGGGCTGGAAAGGATTCCTGTTGGTGCTGCTTTGCACCCTCTGGTTCGGCGGGGCGGGCGGGTTGTTCCGGCTCGCGGCGGCCGCGCCGGACTACTCGGTGCGGCGGATCAGCGGTGACGACGGACTGCCGCAGGACGCGGTAACCTGCCTGGCCCAGTCGCTCGACGGGTATATCTGGGTGGGCACTGGCTTTGGCCTCGCCCGGTTCGACGGGGCGCGTTTCACGGTTTACGACCGCTTCAATACTCCCGAGCTGGTCACCGACGCGATCACCGCGCTGACGGAGGACAATGTCGGCAACCTCTGGATCGGGACCACCCGTGGCCTGTTGCGGCATCGCCATGGGGTGTTTCAGGGGACGGCGCAACTGCCCTACCTGCCCCAGGAGAAAATCTCCGCGCTCCTGCCGGCGCCCGACGGCAGCGTGTGGGTGGGCTGGAGCCACGGACTGACCCGGGTGTGGCCCGACCGGGCGGAGAATTTCGGCGAAGGCGCGGGACTCCAATCCCTCGGCATCCGCGAATTGCACCTGCTGGAGGACGGCCGGCTGCTGGTGCAGACGGCGACGGATTGGCAGGAATTTGAGCCGCGGACCGGGCGATTCCTCGGGGCCCGCGAACGTTACCTCCCCAAGGCGGGCGCCTTCACGGCGCTGCCGGCCGATGGCGAGGGATTTTCCTGGATCGGTGACGCGGAGGGAATCTCCGTGAACCGCGGCGGGAGTTGGCGCCGGATGCTGGAGTTCCCGGCGGACCAGCCGGCCGAAGCGATCAAGTTTTACGCGCACCCCGGCTTCGGCTTGCTCGCGCAGGTGGTCCCGCACGGGGTTTACCGTTGGGAGGGCACGGCGTTCCGCCCGCTGACGGCGAATTTCCCGGCCTGGCTCCGGCGTTCGCGCGCGGCCCTGTTTGACCGCGAGGAAACCCTGTGGCTGGGCACGGTGGACGGCCTGCTGCAACTCCAGCGCCGGTCCGTGCAGGTG
Organism: uncultured Verrucomicrobiota bacterium; assembly: GCA_964602595.1. Classification (GTDB taxonomy): domain Bacteria; phylum Verrucomicrobiota; class Verrucomicrobiia; order Limisphaerales; family UBA9464; genus CAIWAH01. The sequence goes on from CAZRRO010000023.1 coordinate 58,643, forward strand.
ATTGGCCAACGTGAAGGACTGCCGAGCGACCATGTATTGACGGTCTCGGAAGGCGCCGACGGTGGCATCTTTGTGGGCACCACCCGGGGCCTGAGCTGGCTGCGGGCCGGCAAGGTGGCCGGGTCGCTGCCGCTGCCGGCCGGCGTGCGCGAGGCGGAAACCGTGGTGCTCGCTGCGCGCGACGGGCGCGTCTGGAGTTCGGGTGGCAACGGGGAGGTCAGCGTGCGCAAGCAGCCGTTGCGCGAGGCGGTGCCCGGGTCCGTGAAGCTGGGGAACCGCCGGGTCCGCTGCCTTTACGAGGACCGCGGCGGCGCGATTTGGATCGGGACTTCGGCGGGGCTGTTTCGCACCCGCGGCGAGTCCTTGGAACCGTTCCCGGGGGATTCCGCGCTGTCGGTCTACGATGTCAGGGCCGTCCTGCAGGACCATGCCGGCACGCTCTGGGTGGGCACGCATGGCTCGGGCCTGCTGCGGGTTGCCGGCGGCAAGGTGACCGTGGTGGAGCCGGCCGGCGGCGCGCCGGAACGGGAGATCCTCGCCCTCTGCGAATGCCGGCGCGGCAACGTCTGGGTCGGCACGTCGGCCGGCCTGCACCTGTTCGCGAATGGCCAATGGCGGCGGTTCACCCGGGACGACGGCCTCGCCGAAAACTTGGTGAACCAGATTCTGGAAGACAACGAGGGCCGGCTTTGGCTCACCGGCGTGCGCGGCATCCACGGCATCCCGGTCACGGACCTGAGCGCGGTGATGGGCGGGCTGATGACGCGCGTGCGGTGCCTGACGTTGAACCACCTGGACGGCATGATCGGTTCCGAAACTGGCGGCGGCCTCCAACCGGCCGGGTGCCGGGACCAGTTTGGCAAGCTGTGGTTCCCGACCCCGGGCGGGCTCGTGCAGATTTCGCCGGAATTGGTCCGGGCCAACACCCGGCCGCCGCCGGTGCTGATTGAACAGCTTCGCATCGACGGCGCCGAAGTGCCGGCCCCCCGGCTGCAAAAGTTGCTGCGGGGGGAAGTGGAACCGTTGCGCCTGGCCCGGAAGGACGCCAGCTCGCTGAGCATCCGGTTCACCGCGACCTCATTCCCGCAGAATGACCTGGTTCACTTCCGCTACCGCCTGAAGGGGTATGACCGCGAATGGCGGGCCGCGGACGGGGTGCGTGAGGCGAGTTACACCAACTTGCGCCCCGGCGAATACGAGTTCGAGGTCGAGGCGGCCAACGCCCACGGTTACTGGAGCCTGGCCCCGACCAGCCTCCGCTTCGCGATCAGCCCGCGTTTCTGGGAGACGAAGCTGTTCCTTTCGCTGGGTGTCGGCGTGTTGGTGTTCGTGGGCTTGCAGATCGGACAATTTTTCCAGGGCCGGCGGATTGCCCGGCTCCGGCAGTCCCATCGCGCCCTGGAACAGGAGCGGGCCCGCATTGCGAAGGACTTGAACGATGAAATCGGGGCCAGCCTGAATGGCTTGGCGTGGCAGGCGGACCTCGCCAGCCGCGGGGCGGAAGGGGCCGCGCGCAGTGAACTGGAGACGTTTTCCACGCGGTCGCGGTCGCTGGTCGACCGGTTGCGTGATGTTGTCTGGGCGGTCAATCCGGAGTGCGACGTTCTCGACAACTTCGCCGCCTACCTCAGCTACTACCTCGACGGCGTGAACGCGCCCCAAGTGCGGTTCAAGCTGGACCTGCCGACCGATCTGCCGCCGGTGCGGCTCCGCTCCGAGGTGCGGCACAATCTGCTCAGCGCCTTCAAGGAGACGGTGGCGCGGGCGGTCGCACTGGAATCGACACGCCAGATCGAGGTGTCGCTGCGGTTCCAGGACGGCGTGGTAAAACTGCGGATCGCCGACGACGCGAAGACCGCGACGGCCCCGACGGCCGGCGATGGGGACGAGTGGTTGGCGCGGATGGAAGCGCTGCGCGAACGGATGCGGGCGATCGGGGGACGGATTGACATTGTCAGCCGGCCGGGGGAAGGAACGCAGGTCTCCTGCGAAGTGAAAGCCGACGGCTCAGACACGTCGGTCCTGCGCAAGGTGGATCCCCCCCAAGATGAACATCAGAATCGCGATCGTTGAAGACCACGCCCAGATGCGGGAAGGCCTTTCCGCCATCATCCGGATGACCCCCGGATTCCTGCTCGTGGCCAATTGCGCCAACGGCAAGGCCGCCCTCGAGGACCTCCCCAACGCCCGGCCGGATGTCACCATCATGGACATCAACATGCCGCAGTTGAACGGCATCGAATGCGTTCGCGAGCTCCGGCGAAAGAAGTGTTCCGGCCAGTTCCTGATGCTGACCATCGAGGAAAACACCGACCGGGTGTTCGCCGCCCTGGAGGCCGGGGCACACGGTTACCTCATCAAGAACATGCCGGCCGACCGCATCATCGAGGCGGTCCGCGAGCTGCATTCCGGCGGTTCCCCGATTTCCCCGCAGATCGCCCGGAAACTGGTGAGCACCTTCCAGAAACCCGGCGCCGTGGCCGCGGCCCCGGATTCGCCGGACCACCACCTCACCGAGCGCGAGCAGCAGGTGCTGGCCCGCTTTTCCCAGGGGGACCGGGCCAAGGACGTGGCCGACCAGCTCGGCATCTCCGTTTACACCGTGCAGACCCACGTGCGGAATATTTACGACAAGCTGCACGTCCGTTCCCTCGCCGAGGCGGTGGCCAAGGCCCGGGTGGGTTGAGCGGTGGCCAGGGCGCCCGGTTTGTCCGCGGCGCCACGCTTGTCAGGACGGCTTCGCCCCGTAGGTTCCCGCCATGCCTTCACCAGTGGAACTGCCACTGCCGGTCAAAGAGATCACGCCCAAGGAAAACCCGCGCCTGACGCGGGAGCCGGGCTACCTCGTCATCGCCTGGGATGACACGGTGAACGATGTTCTCTTTGTCACCCATGTCTTCCAGACCGTCTTCGGCTGGGAACGCAAGAAGGCGGAGAAGCACATGCTGGAAGTCCACGAACTCGGCAAATCGGTGCTCGTGCGGGAGAGCTTCGAGAAGGCCGAATTCTACGTGCACCAGCTCCAGAAGTATTCGCTCCAGGCGACGCTGGAGCCGGCGGAGTAAACTGACGGCGCAGTGGTGCCCGCGCTTGCCGCCCGCGCGGGATGCAGCCTAGTCTCGGCCCATGCACTCCCCGCTTCGCGCGCTGGCGCTCGCCCTGTGTTTTGCCGGCGCGGTTTTCGCCGCCGACAAGTCCTACACCATCGCGGTCATTCCCAAGGGCACCACGCACGAGTTCTGGAAATCCATCCACGCCGGCGCGGTGAAGGCGGAGCAGGAACTCGCCGCGAAGGGCACCCAGGTGAAGCTCTTCTGGAAAGGCCCGCTGCGCGAGGACGACCGCGACCAGCAGATTCAGGTGGTGGAGAATTTCACTGCCCGCAAGGTCAGCGGCATCGTGCTCGCGCCGTTGGATTCGCAGGCGCTCGTCGCGCCAGTCGCCAGCGCCGTGCAGGCGAAAATCCCGACCGTGGTCATCGATTCTGACCTCAAGTCGGACAAGCAGATCAGCTTCGTCGCCACGGACAACTTCAAGGGCGGCCAGATGGCGGGCGACCACCTCGCGAAGCTGCTCGGCGGCAAGGGCAACGTCATCCTGCTCCGCTACCAGGTCGGCAGCGCCAGCACTGAGGCGCGCGAAGCCGGCTTCCTCGACGCCCTGTCCAAGCACGCCGGCATCAAGGTGATTTCCTCCGATCAGCACGCCGGCGCCACGCGCGAGACGGCCTACCAGGCTTCGCAGAATCTGCTGAACCGATTCGGCAAGGAAGTGAACGGCATCTTCGCCGCGAACGAGACCTCGACCATTGCCATGACCAAGGCGCTCCGCGACATCGGCCAGGCCGGCGGCAAGGTGAAGATGCTCGGCTTCGACTCCGGCACCCAGTCGGTCCTCGACCTCAGGAACGGCGACGTGCAGGGACTCGTGGTGCAGGACCCCGTTAAGATGGGTTACCTCGGCGTGATGACCGTCGTGCAGCACCTCAACGGCGAGAAGGTCGAGAAGCGCATCGACACCGGCGTGACGCTGGTGACCAAGGAAAACATGGCCCAACCCGAGGTTGCCGAACTGCTCGCCCCGCCGATCAAGAAGTATCTGAAGGAGTAGCCCGGGGAAGGAGTGATCAGTATTCAGTGCTCTCAGTAATCAGTCTGAGTCCTGGTGCTTCACTGACCCCTGAACACTGATGACTGAATACCTTCTGCCCTGATGCCCCGCCTCACCCGCCTTCTCCAAGCCTCCGGCCCGTTCCTCGGGCTGCTGCTCGTCTGTGGACTCTTCGCCCTCACCGAGGAGCGCGAGTTCATTTTCACCGGCGGCAATTTCAAAAACATCCTCACGCAGACCGTGATCGTCGCGGTCGGGGCGCTGGGGATGACGCTCATCATCGTGGGCGGCGGAATCGACCTCAGCGTCGGGTCGCTCGTCGCCTTCACCAGCGTGCTCGGCGCCAAGTTGCTCGTCGCGGGTTGGTCGCCGGCGGCCACGCTGTTCACCTTGGTCGCGGTCGGCGCGGGGGTTGGCCTGTTCAACGGCACGATCGTGGCCGGACTGCGCATGATGCCGTTCATCGTCACGCTGGGCATGATGGGAGTGGTGCGCGGTGCCGCGAAGTGGCTTGGGGACAACCAGACCATCAACGCCCCGCCCGAATCGCCGATCCACCGCCTCATGGCCCGGGTGAACCCATCCGAATTCTGGCCGCTGCCGTGGGGGGTCTGGATTGTGCTAGGCCTGGCTGCCGTGATGGCGCTGATTCTCCGGCGGACCGTGTTCGGCCGGCACGTCTTCGCGATCGGTGCCAACGAAACAGCGGCCCGCTACAGCGGCGTCCGCGTCGGATTGGTGAAGGGCGGCACCTACGCCTTGGCCGGGGCGTTGTTCGGCCTGGCCGGCCTGCTCCAGTTGGGCCGCCTGACCCAGGGCGATCCGACCGTCGCGGTGGGCCTGGAACTGGACATCATCGCCGCCGTCGTGATCGGCGGCGCGAGCCTCAACGGTGGCGTCGGCAGCATCGGCGGGTCGCTCATCGGCGCGCTAATCATGGCGCTCCTCCGCAACGGCACGAACCAGCTCGGCTGGCAGACCTACACGCAGGAAATCATCATCGGCGTGGTCATTGTCCTCGCCGTCGGGCTCGACAAGTGGCGCCAAAGCCGCAACCAGCGGTGAGCCGCGCCGCCGCCCTGGCCCATCCCGCCCCGGGACACTTTACCGCGCCTGCCGGCTTGACGTTTGGCCGGCTGGCACGTTCAACCACGGGGACATGAAATTCCCCGCCGGCTCCGTGATGTCCCGTCGTGCCGCGCTTCAGCAAGGAGTCGCCTGGGGCGCCGGCGCGTGGCTGGGAACCATGGGTTGCGCCTCGGGCAATGGCCGGGAGCGTTCGACTGCGCCGGGCGCGGAGTTGTCCGGCCGCGACCTCGCCTTGCTGGAGGAACTGGAACGCACCGCGACGACGTTCTTCCGTGAGGCGGCGCATCCGGAGACCGGGCTGGTGATGGATCGCAAGCGGGCGGATGGCGAACCCGACGCTCGGACCATCGGCAGCATCGCCGCCACGGGTTTCGGGCTGTCCGTCCTGTGCCTAGCCCACGAACGCAATTACGCCCCCCGCGCCGAGTTGAAGGCGCAGGTCGTCCGCACGCTGCGTTGGCTGCACGACCGGCAGGCCCACGGGCACGGCTTCTTTTACCACTTCTTCCACTTCGGGACCGGTGAACGCATCTGGAAATGCGAACTGTCGTCGGTGGACAGCGCGCTGCTGTTCTGCGGGGCGCTGCACGCCCGGGCATACTTCGCGGACGACGCGGAAATCCGCCGGCTCGCGACGGGCCTGTTTGAACGGGCCGAATGGCCCTGGTTCCTGAACGGAAAGCAGACACTGTCCATGGGTTGGAAACCGGAGAGTGGTTTCCTGGAAGCGCACTGGGACCACTACTGCGAGCTGATGCTCATCAACCTGCTCGGCCTGGGTTCGCCCACGCATCCGCTCGCGCCGGAAACCTGGCGGGCGTGGCGTCGGCCGGTGCGGGAGTTTGCCGGGGAACGCTTCGTTTGGTCGCCGGCGCCGCTGTTCGTCCACCAATTTTCCCACGCGTGGTTCGACTTCCGGAATCGGCCGGATTCGGGCACCGATTGGTTTGCCAATTCCGCCGCGGCGACCCGGGCGCATGTTCAGTGGAGTCTCGCGCAGCGGAGCCGTTTTCCGCAGTGGTCCGAAGACCTGTGGGGCGTGACTTCCAGCGACTCGGCCCGGGGTTACGTCGGCTGGGGCGGCCCGCCGGACAGCGGTCCGTTGGACGGCACCGTGGTCCCGTGCGCGGCGGCCGGTTCGTTGCCGTTCCTCCCGGCGGCGTGCCTGCGCACGCTCCGGCACCAGCGCGAGGTCCACGGTGAGCGGATCTGGAAGCGCTACGGTTTCGTGGACGCGTGGAATCCGCACTCCGGCTGGGTGAACCCCGATGTCATCGGGATCGACGTGGGCATCACCGCGTTGATGGCCGCCAACCTGCGCGACGGTTTCGTGTGGCGGACGATGAGCAGTGATCCGGCGGTCCGGCGCGGCTTCGCCCGCGCCGGGATTTAGGCCGGGTCAGCGGGTCCAGACGTTGAGCTTGATCGGGGTGTTGGCCGGGATCGGGATGTTGATTGTCCTGGTTGCCGGGTTGGCGCCGGTGTTGTCGATCTCGGACTCGACGACCACCTCGGGACCGTTGTCGGGATTAATCACGATCAAGATGGGCACCTTGGTGCCGAAGTTGGCCGCCTGGATGACGACCGGTTGTTCCGGGGCAGAACCATTGGGCAGGATGACGGGCGTGGAATTGGTCGTCGTATCGCGTCCGGCGAGGCTGATCACGGCCAAGCGGGGCGAGGTGCCTTCGAGGCCTGTCGCCAGCATGGAACCGAAGCTCAGCGCCTGCTGCGGATTCACGTGGCCGAGATTGGCAGGATAGTTGATCGCATCCATCCGCACCCGGCCGGCGCCTGCCTCGATGCCGCGGCCGCGGGTCTGCACCTCAATGCGCGTGGGGCCGGCAATTGTGGGCGCCACGAGTTTGACCGCGCCGCCGCTACCGTGGTTCCAGTAGCCGCCGATCCACTGGCCGCCTGTGGCGTAGATATTGCCGTAGGTCGCGCCGAATTCGATGCGGGTGTTCGCGGCGACCAGAATTGCGCCGCCACCACCGCCACCGCCGCCGGTGTAGGCGCCACCACCGCCCGAGCCGCCGATCAGGGGGATCAGCGCCGCGTTGCCATAGGGGTAACCGCTGTTGGTCGTGGCATTCACCGAGACGGCGCGCGTCAGGAAGACGCCGATGCCGGGCGACGATTCGCTGCTGACGCCGCCCGTGCCGCTGCCGGCCTTGCCGGCGCCGGGACCGCGGCCGTCGCCGGGGGGCGTTTCACCCACCCCGGGCCGGCCACCGTCGAAACCGCCGTTGCCGCCGAGTCCGGGACCGCCGGTGAACGGATTGCCGCCGCTAACGTCGAGGCGACCGCCGATGAACACGTCCCCTTGGGACAGGATATAAACCGGCGTGTTGTTCGCATTCCGGGTGAAGGTGACGTAGGCGTTGCTCACGACCGTGAGGCTCTTGAAGTGCAGCTTGCCGTCCGGTGGCAGGGGAATCTGCACGTCGTTGGTGATGACAACGTCACCCAGCGAGCCGTTGCTGCCGGCATCGAAGCCTTGCGCCTGGGCGGCCAAGTTGAGGAAAGCCGCCGTGGCCAAGCTAGCGGCGAGCCGTGGAATCAGGGTGAGAACTCGATTTGGTTTCATGGCTGAGAAAGACTGCGGTGATTTTTCAAAACGGTGACCGACGGAGGACGGAAAGACCTGCCGCGGCCGGGAGTGGGTTGGGATCGGCTTCGGGCTGGCGTTCGCCGAACGGATCAAGGTCGGGCCAGAATTCGAACCCGCCCGCGTTGGCCGGGATGCCCTCTGGCCGCGCGTCCACCGGCGGCTCGGCGAGGTAGACGCCGCTGCCGTTGGCGTTGGGCGAGCCGTTGCGCAGGACGTGCTCCACGCGCGACGCGATGCCCCGGTCGCGTTCCAGGCGCAGCGTGTGGCTGACGCCGGAAGCGGTGCCGCGGTCATGCGCATAGGCGAGCGCCGTCGGCGTGGTGAGGGCGGAATACAGCCCCGGCAGAAGGCGGTTGAAACGCAGCGGACTGGCACCGGTCGTGACCTCGATCTCGTCGTTCCAACGGTCGCCGTCGGAATCCGGATTGAAGCGGTCCGAGCCGACCGCGAGCTCGCGGTAGTCCGGCAGGTAGTCGCCGTCCTGGTCACGCTGGGCGTCGGGCACGGTGTCGAAGGTGCGGGCTAGCCGCGGATGGGTGCCGAGGAGCATTTCCACCCCGTTGCTCAGGCCGTCGTTGTCGAAGTCTTCCTGGGCGTCGGGTAGGCCATTGCCGTTCTCGTCCACGTTGGCGGGATTGAGCCCGTTGGCCGTCTCGAAGGCGTCGGTCAGGCCGTCACCGTCGGTGTCGGTGCCGCTGACCGCTTCGAAGGCCCAGACGACTTCCTCGACCAGCGGGTAACCGGCCAGGTCGGTCGCGGCGCGGGTCACGCGGGCGACGTAGCGGCCGGGCGGAAGCACGGCGTCGGCTTGGAAGCGGACCAGGCGGCCGGCGTCGTCGTAGAGCACCGAACCGGCGACCGGCAGATCATCGTCGGTGTCGGGCAGGCGATCGGGGCCAAGGCCGGTGAGGAACATGCTGTTGGTGGAAAGGGTGCCGGGTTCCATCGGTTCGCTGAAGCGCGCCAGGATTTCGGTCGCGTTAGCCGCAAAGCCGGACACGGTCGGACCCGCGGGACGGCCCTTCGGCGGGGTGAGGTCGGGCGCGATGCCCACGGTCAGCACCTCGCTCCACGCCGAGCGGCCGCCGGTGTCGAAGGCGCGGGCCTGAAGGGTGAAGTTGGTCTGCGTAGTGGTCAGCAGTGGGGCGCGGAAACGGTATTCGAACGGGTAGCTGCCGTCGGTCGCCACCAGTTGGCCGTCGCGATAAAATTGGACTTCCCGCACCAGCACGTCGTCGGTGGCCTCCGCGGTCAGCGCAACAAAGCGCCCCTGCTCCACAAGCGGTGCGGGCAGGCGGGCGAAGCTGGGCACCAGCGTGACCGACGGCGCGTTGGAGCGGGTGTCGGCGGCGAGGTAATTCAGCAGGTGGAGGCCGCTCGTGCCGTCGGCGACGTGGACGAGGCCGCGATGAAAGGCCAGCGAATGGGCGATGCCGGGCGTGTTGAGGCGGGTCAGGAAGCCGGTCGTCACCGTCGGATCACTGAGGTCGTAAAGGTCCACGTCATGGGTGCCGTCGTTGCGGGGATTGTTGCCCACGGCGGCGACGCCCAGGCCGGTGCCGGTGGGCAGCACCTGTTTGACCGAGTTGGGCCCGTGTTCCTGGGCGGCGGCGATCCGCTTCAGCCCGCCGGTGGCGGCTACCTCAATGGTGTCGAAGCCCGGGTAGCTGGTGACGTAGGCGATGCCGCGGGCCACCGCGACCCGGCGTTGGCCGGTGATGCCTTCCGGGAACAACGAAACCGGCTGGCGGCCGAGTTCGACCAGTTCGTCGCCCTCGACGCCGACCGAACGGAGTTCACCGGCGGTCGCGGCCAGCAGGATTCGTCCGCTCCACGCGAGATCATGGACGCTGCCGCCGAGGTCGAGGGTCTGTAGGACCGTGCCGCCGGCGAGATCCACGGCGACCAGTTTGCCGGCCGCGGTCCCGACGTAGGCCACGCCGTCGGCGGTGACGACACATTGGGCACTGCCGGGCAGGATGAGCTGGTGGATGATCCGGGCACCGGCTTCGTCCTCCACGTCGAGCACGGCCAGGCCGGCGTGACGGTCGGCGACCGCGAGGAAGTGACCTTCCAAGGCCACCCGGGCGGCGCTGCCGGGGGTGTTCACGAGCGCGGTCACGGTCGGCGCCTGGCCGAGCACGGTCTTGAGGAGGGCGACGCCTTCGTTGCCGAGGGCCACGGCGGTGCGATCGCCAGCGGAATTCACGTCCACCGCGCTGCCAGGCAGCGGCGTGGTGCGCAGGATGCCGATGAGCGTGGGCGTGGTATCAAGCGGGTTGCGGCCGGCCCGGATTTCCGCGCCGTCGGCCACGCCGTCGCCGTCGCTGTCGGCCAGTTCCTCCGCGGTGCCGAGGATGGTTTCGCCGAGCGTGCCCAGGCCGTCACCGTCCACGTCAGGCGATGGATCAGCGGCCAGCAGGATTGGCGGCAGGTCGAAGATTTCACCGTTGGCGCCGCTACGCAGGATCAGGGAACCGATGTTTAAGGTGACCGGATCCAGCACGGTGAGCTGGTAGGCTTCGTTGGGCCGCACGATGAACCGGAGCTCGCCGGATTCCTCGCTGCGGAAGCGGCGGTCCAGCTTGGGGCCGACCAGGCGCAGCCAGACGGACCGTTTCACGCCGCGCCGGTAGAATTCCTTCAGCAGCGCGTTGCGGCCGCTGCCGAGCGGGGACATCACGGTGCCCACGGAACCCATTGCCAAGTTCTCGTGCAGCACCCGTTGGAAGGCGGCGTAGGCGAACAGGAACTCTCGCAGCAGCGCGTCCGGCCGCGGCGCGGAATTGATCCGCTGGATCGCGTTGGTCAGCGCCACCGCGTCGGCGACGAAGGTATCCTGTTCGGCGGACGTGACGCCCGGAGTGGCATTTGTCCGGAAACGGTCCGCGAGTGGCGCCATCCGGTCGAGCAGGCGATCGAGGTCCCGATACGCCGGCCCGATCTCGGTCCCGATCAGGTTGGTGGCGCGGCGGCCGGTTTCCGTGACCCGCGCCACGGCGGCGCGTTGGCCGTTGAAATCAATGTAGTCGCGCGCTTGGTAGCGAATCAGGGCGACCGTCGCGCCCGCGACCGCAGCCGACCGTCGGGGCGGCGTGCCGCGATTCTGGCCGTTTTGGTGATAGAGGTTGTCGAAGTTGTCCTGCGCCCGGCCGGCGGAACCGATCATGTTGCCGACGTTGTTCATCGTGTCGGCGGCGTTCAGGGCGGTGGAGGCGCCGCGAATGAGCACGTCCACGCCCGGCGGGGCGGCCAACCCGCCGACATCCAGCACGATCTTCGTGAAGTCCGTGAGGTTCGGATTCTGGATGAAGTTGTAGGTGTCCACCACGAGGTTCACGGCACTGACGAATTTCCCGAGCCCGGGAATGTTGCCTAGATCGCCAATCGTGCCCAACGCCGACCAACCGATCTGCACCACACCGCCGAAGATGTCGCGCATCAGCTCCGCCTGATTGCCGTCGGCTTCGCCGAGGGTGCCTTTGCCTTCCGAGCCTGGTTGCGTGCCATGCCAACCCGGCTGGCGCACGCCGACGCCGGGGTCGGTGTCCACGAACTTGCCGTCGGCGGAGACGGTCATCGCGCCGACGATTTCCCAGCGGCCCTTGTCGTGGTCGAAGCTCCACAGCGCGCTCTTGGCGCCGGGTTCGAGCCGCTCGCCGGTGACGGGGTCGGGCAGGTTCGGGAACCGCACGGGCACGGGTTGGTCGAAGTTGCTCGGGCCGTCCGTCTGGATGGTGATCACCAGCGGGAGGTTGAGCCCGGGCGGCAAGGGCTCCGGCAGGCGGTCCGGGGGCACCGGGGCGATGCCCACGCGGCCGCCGCGGGCGCCGTTGTCGGCGAACAGCGAGTTGGCCGGCACCCGGATTTCGACGCCGGCCAGGTCCGGGTTGGTCGCGAGGGTTTCCGCGGGGAAAGTGATCGTGGTGTTCGTGGTGCTGCTGACCGCTTGGAGAGCCATCGCGGCAATCAGGGGCAGGTAAATCTCCCCGGTGCCGCCCGCGAGGTTCGTTTCCGAGCCGGCGATGGTTTCCCAAGCCTTGCCGACGAACGGGTAGTAGGCGCCGTCCGGCCATTGGCTGCCCGCGGCGGTGCGGCCGTCCACATGCACGAAGAACCGGCCGACCGGCGCGGGCGACAGCTTGAAGAAGCCCTGGGCATCGGTCGTGGTGCGGACCGTTTCCTCCGCGCCGTCCACGGAGATCGTGACGCCGGCGAGCGGGCGGTTGACGAAACCGCCCAGTCCGTTGGGCTGCGGCTCGCTGGCGAAGACGTGGCCGATGACCGCGGTGCCGAACAGCGGCGTGTTGCCGAGCGTGTCGAAATCCACGAAACCGATGCCGCCGGGCTGGCCGTCCGCGTCGGCGTCCACGTCCCGGCCGCGGGAATCCTTGAGGCCGGTGCCATCGAGGGAAACCCGGACGCGCGCGCTGGCCGGCAAGTTTTCGAGGTAGAACAGCGTGGCGTGCTGCCGGTCGGCGGAGAGCTCGGCGCGGCTGAGCAGCTTGCGGCCGCCGTAACTGGCGAAGAGCCGGGACGTGTCCAGCACCGTGCCGGCCGCGAGGGGTTGCGAAAAGCGGAGCACCGTCTCGCGGGTCACCGAAACCTCGGACTCGCCCGCGGCCGGGGAACTACTGGCGAGGGTCGTCAGGGTCCGTTCGGCGAGGAATTCCTGGAGGTGGGACTGCCCATTGCCGTCGGGATCGGCGGCGGCGTCGGCCGCGGTGAGTGGGTTCAGGATCGCCGGCCGCTCCAGTTCGTAAACGTCATCAATGCCGTCGCCGTCGGTGTCCTCGGCCTGGTCCCGCGGCACTTCCCGGACCCGGTAGAAGCCGGTGCTCGCCGGGGCGTTGGTGTCGGCGAAGGAGATCTCGCCGGCCGCGCCGAGCTGGGCCGCGACCGACTCATTCAGCGCGGGCAGGTTCGGGGTCCGCTGGAGCAGATAGTAGGCGTTGGTCTGGGTGGCGACGCGGAGGCGGACGGTGCCGTCGGCTTCGCGCCGGATGTCGGCGATCCGCAGTTGGGCCAACGCCCGGAAATCCGCCCCGAGAAGGGCGATGGCCAGGCAGAACCAAGGGAAACGTTTGGGCCGAATCATGACTTGCACCCTCCACTGCGCGCCCGACGGGGGAACATTGCGACCATTTTTTCGGGAAATCGCTCCCGCCCGCCCCGGACGATGGTCGGCGTTGTCTTGTCGATGGCGCATGGATCTGCCAGGCAACGGTAGTGTATCAGTTCGCGAACCAGCCGACGGAGCGCCGAGCCTTGCTCGGCGAGAAAACGCCGCTTCCCCTCAGCCGAGCGATGCTCGGCGCTCCAAACGGATACACTGCCGGGCAATCAGTGTCCCGCCGCGCCCTGCACCGCGCCTGGCATCCGGCCAGATTGCCCGGCTCAGCGGCCGCTTGCGCGCGGAAGCGGCGGCCCGTCTGGGCGAGGGGCCGGGAAATGGGGCTTGTTTTTTGGGCCTTCGCCCGAACTATCCGCCCACTTTTTATGAGTTTACCGACGTCGCCCACGACGCCATCTCCCACTCCGGGGCCCGTGCCCGAGCAGGATGGTCCTCAGATTGACCTGCTGACTTGGATTGAATTGAACCTGAAGCCATTGCTGGCCGGCGTGGGGGTCGTCTGCGTCGTCGTCGTCGGCATGATGGTGGTGCGCCACAACCGTCAGCAGGCGGAGATTGCCGCCAACACGGCGTTGCTGGAGCTCACGCCGCCCACCCGCGGCACCGATGCCGCGACGCCGCCGAAGGCCGCCGACCTGCTGAAGCTGGCCGACGACAACGCCGGCCGGGCCGCCGCCGGCCGGGCGCGGTTCCTAGCCGCGGGCCGGCTTTACGCCGAAGGCAAGTATGCCGAGGCGCGCGCGCAGTTCGAGCAGGTGGAACGCGAGGCGCCGGAAGGCTTTTTTGCCAGCACCTCCGCGCTGGGCATCGCCGCCTCGCTGGACGCTGAAAACAAGTCTGCCGAGGCGATGGCGTCCTACCAGCGGGTGATCACGGCGTTCAAGGACGAGCCTGCCGCCGCCCACGCCAAGCTGGCCAAGGCCCGCCTGCACGAGGCTGCCGGACAGCACAAGGAAGCACTGGCCCTCTACGACGACATCGGCAAGAGCCAGTCCAGCATGGTGGCGTTGCAGAACGCGATGATGGCCCGGTCCCAGTTGCTCACGGCCCACCCCGAGCTCGACAAGCCGGCGGTGCTGACCAATGCCGTGAACGTGCTGACGCCCCCGGCGGCCAAGTAACTTTTGCTTTTCTACGCCCGCGGTCTTTCCTGACCGCGGGCGTTTTGCATTTTGAAACTATGAAACTTGCGATCATCGGGACGGGCTACGTTGGATTGGTGACTGGGGCGTGTTTCGCGGAGGTGGGGCACACGGTCTACTGCGTGGACAACAACGCGGAGAAGGTGGCGCTGCTCCAGGCCGGCGGCATCCCGATCTACGAGCCCGGACTGGAAGAGCTGGTGAAGCGCAACGTCGCCGCCGGACGGCTGCACTTCACGGCCTCGACCGAGGAAGGGGTGGCCAAGTCCGAGGTCATCTTCATCGCCGTGCCCACGCCGCCGCAGAACGACGGCTCGGTGGACCTGAGCTACATCGAGGGCGTCGCCCGCGAGATCGCCGCCAGCCTGACCGGCTACCGGATCATCGTGGACAAGAGCACGGTGCCGGTGAAGACGGCCGAGAAAGTGGCCGAGACCATCCGGCGCTACGCCAAGACCAAGGTCGAGTTCGACGTGGTGAGCAATCCCGAGTTCCTGCGCGAGGGCTTCGCGGTGGACGACCTGATGAAGCCCGACCGCGTCGTCATCGGCGTGGCGAGCCAGCGACCCGTGGCGGCGATGCGGGATGTCTACACGCCCTTCAACGCCCCGATCATCGTCACCGACACGAACTCGGCGGAACTCATCAAGCACGCGGCGAACTCCTTCCTCGCGCTCAAGATCAGCTACGCCAACGCCCTGTCCGCCATCTGCGAGGCCAGCGGCGCCAACGTGCAGGAAGTCACCCGCGGCATGGGACTCGACGCCCGCATCGGCACCCGGTTCCTGAACGCCGGCCTGGGTTTCGGCGGCTCCTGCTTCCCGAAGGACCTTTCGGCCTTCATCCATATCAGCGAGCAGCTCGGTTACGATTTCCGGCTGCTGAAGGAGGTGCAGCGAATCAACTCTGAGCAGATGACGCGGTTCGTGAAGAAGATCACCGACACGCTCTGGGTGCTGCGGGACAAGCGCATCGGCGTGCTGGGCCTGGCCTTCAAGCAGAACACCGACGACGTCCGCCAGTCGCCGGCGATCGACCTGTGCCAGCGGCTGCTCAAGGAAGGCGCGAAGCTGCGCGTCTTCGACCCCGAGGCGATGGGCAAGGCCCGGGCGATCCTGCCGGCGTCGGAGCACTTCGCCTACGTGGACGACATGAACGCCGTGGCCGAGGGCTGTGACGCGCTGGTGATTGCGACGGAATGGCCGCAGTTCACGAAGCTGGACCTGCCGCGCATCCGCAAGGCGATGGCCACCCCGATCGTCTTCGACGGCCGCAATCTCCTCGACCCCGCCGAGATGGAACAGCTCGGCTTCATCTACAAGTCCGTCGGCCGGTGAAGCCGCCGGCCATCGAAGTCTCCGCCGGCTTGGTCTTTCGCGACGGCCGGCTGCTGATTACGCAGCGCCCCGCTGGTTCGCACCTCGCCGGCCTCTGGGAATTTCCCGGTGGCAAGCGGGAGCCGGGCGAAACTTGGGAGGCGTGCCTGGAGCGCGAACTGGCCGAAGAGTTGGGCGTAAGCGTGGCGGTCGGCCGGTTGTTCGAGGAGGTGGTCCACGATTATCCCGGCAAGTGCGTTCACCTGCGCTTCTTCGTCTGCCGGTTGGTGGCGGGCGAGCCGGCGCCCATCGGTTGCGCCGCGGTGGCGTGGGTCACGGCCGGCGAATTGGGCCGCTACGAATTCCCGCCGGCCGACGCCCATCTGCTCGCCGCGTTGCCGGCCGCGAGTGAGTTCTCCGAGAAAAGGTTTTGACACTCCGGCGCCGGTTGCGAATTGTCCGCCCCGCTTTTGGGTTCGGGGTCGTAGCTCAGTTGGTAGAGCACCACAATGGCATTGTGGGGGTCAGGGGTTCGAATCCCCTCGGCTCCACCAACCCAAAAGATAAAAGCCCGCGGACGTCGCCAGACGCCGCGGGTTTTTTGTTCCCTGATTTCCCGTGCGGGGTCCAAAACCCTTTTGCCTTCGTGACGCCCGTTCCTAATCTCGCGCCCATGTCCAAACCGGCACTAGGTCGGGGTCTCGGCGCGCTGCTCTCGGGCGGCGGCGCCAAGCCAGCCCCGTCCTCCGCTCCGTCCGCACCCGCGGCGCCTCCCCCGCCGGCAGGTGCCTCGGTGCGGCGCGTGCCGTTGGGCCAGATCAAGCCCAGTCCGCTGCAGCCGCGGAAAGACTTCACGCCGGAAGCGCTTCAGGAACTGTCTGATTCCATCCGCGAGCAGGGCATCGTCCAGCCGCTGATCGTGCGCCTGGTCAATGGCGCCTACGAGCTGATCGCCGGGGAACGCCGCTGGCGCGCCGCGCAATTGGCCGGACTGACCGAGGCGCCGATCGTCGAACGGGCGGCAACCGATCGCGAGGTGCTGGAGTTGGCGCTCATCGAGAATCTTCAGCGCGAGAACCTGAATGCCATCGAGGAGGCGTTGGGCTACGGCCAGTTGGGCGAACAGTTCCGGCTCACGCAGGAGGAGATCGCGAAGAAGGTTGGCAAATCCCGCGCCGCCGTGGCCAATGCGCTGCGGTTGCTCAAGCTGCCGGCCGTGGTGCAATCCGCGGTGCGCGAGGGCAAGCTGAGCGTGGGTCACGCCAAGGTGATCCTGGGGCTGACTGATCCCGCGGCGCAGCAGAGCGCCGCCGCCCGCGTCTTGGCCGGTGGCCTTACGGTGCGCCAGACGGAACAGCTCGTCGCCAAGCTCTCCGCGCCCAAGTCGGAAGCCGGAAGTGGTAAGGCTGAAGTGGGCAGCGCTCCGCGCGACCCGCACGTGGCGGATCTCGAACACAAGCTCATCGAACGGCTCGGCACCAAGGTCGCGCTGCATTACAAGGCCGGCAAAGGCACCGTGGAGGTGAAGTTCTACTCGGATGACGAGTTGAACCGGGTGCTGGAGATTCTGGGTGTCGTTTTGGATTAAGGCGATGATGACGGTCGAAGCAGATATCTTGCCGGCCGATTACGAGGCGTTCAGTCGGTGTATCCGACAGCGTGTCCTGAAAACACACGCTCCACGGTGGCGAATCTGGACAGGGGCAATTGGAGTCGGTCTATGCGTTGGAGCAATGCCGACCTTGCTGGCATGGATTGCAGGTTTTCAACTCGACTGGAAAACTATGCTGACGGCGGTGGCTTCCACTTGGATTGGGCTTTACGGCTACGGTCGGTTTCGCCAAGGCGGGTTTCTGGCCACGAGTGGCAGTTGGGTTTACGGACACAAAACGTTCGTGATTGAGGACGATGTCATTCGACAGATCGGAACGATTCACGAAGGCAAGATCATGCGCTCAGCAATCACGGATGTGGTTGTTACGCCAGCTCACATTTTTGTGCTGTTCGGAAACGTGAATGGCTGGGTCGTTCCGAAGCGCGCTTTCGTTTCATCGGCTGCTGCGGAATCTTTTGCCGGTGCCCTGAAGCTCAGAATGGGTAATTAACGTGATGAATGCGTGCCGACCGTTTGATGTAATCCACCTCTCGAAACCGCTGAAGCGGCTGGCCTCTCTCGTATGTCCCCACTGGGCTGAAGCCCGGTGCTAATGGCAGCCAGAGTCTTCCCGTCATTCCACTTTTTCGACCCCCTGCATGATCATCTTCCAAGAATTCTGCAACTTCGTCGCCGGACCGGCTGAGCTAGGGCTGCTTGCCGAAGCCTGATTTCCGCCTTCATATTCCGCCATGCAAGCGATGCGTTTGGAAACCACGGTGGGCAAGGATGGCACCATCCTGCTCAGTGGTCTGCCTTGGCAGGCCGGTGAGGCTGTGGAGGTGATCGTCATGCCGCAGGCCGATCCCCAACCAGCCCGCACAGATCGGCCGCTCGCTGGATTGCCATTGCGCTATGACCGCCCGTTTGACCCCGCCGTGGACCCTGACGAATGGGAAGCCAACCGGTGATCCTGCTCGACACACATATCTGGCTCTGGTGGGTGCATGAGGACGAAAGGCTTTCCAGGCGCCACGCCGAATTCATCGAAGGACACATCGCTGAAGGTTTGGGTGTCAGCGTGGTTTCTTGTTGGGAAGTCGCGAAGCTGGTGGAACGGAAACGCATTGAGCTGCCGGAATCGCCGGATGTTTGGGTGCGGATGGCCCTCGCCTATCCTGGAGTCCGCCTGGTGGACCTCACGCCAGAGATCGCCATTGAAGCCACCCGGTTGCCGCAGCCGTTTCATCGCGATCCGGCTGACCAATTTCTCGTCGCCACTGCCCGACTCCAGGCCGCTGAGTTGGTCACAGTTGACTCCAAGATTCTCAATTATCCTCACGTCCCTTTGGCCCGAATCTGACCTGCTGACCTTTCTTTTGGTTTCCAATGATCACCTCCCAAGAGTTCCGCAATTCCGTCGCCGGCCAGTTGGCCAGCGCCGCCAGCCGTGTTCCGTCGCTCACCGCCTTCGTCGGGCTCGACGGTTTCGTGGATGAGATCCTCCATGTCGTGGACAAGCGTTACGACGCCAACCGCTACGACCGCGTGCCCACCATCGCCGCCTACGCGCAGCGCCTCGCCGCCGCCGCCGGCAAGAGCACGAACGTCGAGTTGGTCAACGTCATGACCAAGCTCGGCGGCAACGGCCCGATCATGGCCAATGCGCTCGCCCGCTTCGGCATCGGCGTGACCTACGTCGGCTCGCTCGGCTGGCCGGCCATGCACCCGGTGTTCGAGCCGTTCGCGGCCCGCGCCGACGTGACGACAATCTGCGAGCCCGGCCTGACCGACGCCCTCGAGTTCGAGGACGGCAAGCTGATGGTGGGCAAGCACTACACGCTCAAGCAGGTGTCGTGGGAAAACATCACCGCCCGCTACGGGAAGGAGAAGTTCGCGCACCAGTTCGCCAGCTCGAACCTCGTCGCCTTCGTGAACTGGACGATGCTGCCCTACATGTCCGACATCTGGGCGAGCATTCAGGGCGAGTTGCTGCCCGGGGTGGCCGGTGCCCGGCGCCGCATGTTCTTCGACTTGGCCGACCCGGAGAAGCGCACGCCGGCCGACATCGCCCGGGCGCTGGATCTCATCGCGAAATTCCAGACCAAGTTCGACGTGATCCTGGGCCTGAACGAGAAGGAAGCCTACGAGATCGCCAAGGTGCTCGGACTGAATTCAGCGGCGCAGGAGTGGGAAGGATTGGCCGCCCTGAGCGTGCAGATCCAACAGCGCATCCAAGTGGAGACGCTGGTCGTGCATCCGGTCGCCTACGCGCTCGCCGTCTCGAATGGGAAGGCCGACGTGGTCATCGGGCCGGTCTGCAAGAAGCCCAAGATCACCACGGGCGCCGGCGACCACTTCAACAGCGGCTTCTGCCTCGGCAAGCTGTTGGGCCTCGACAATGCCGCGAGCGTGCTCTGCGGCGTGAGCACCAGCGGCCATTACGTCCGCACCGCGGAAAGCCCGACAGTCTCGGATCTTACCGCCCTCATGACCAATTGGCCCCAGTGACGGGTGACAAGGGGCAAGGGACAGGTGGCAGGGAATCGGAGTAGGTCTCAAACGATGAACGAAACTGAGCCAGAAACGGAAAAAGCCGCTGACCGGTTGGAGTCGTTTGGGATTCACCAGGCCGCCCGCCGCCTGTTCGACGAGTTCTGGGAGGATTCTGAAATCTTGGGTCGTGATTATCGCGGCAAGGAACTGGTGCGGCAGTTAGTTCGGAGTCTTGATTCCATCTGCGCCAACATCGAAGAGGGCTATGGGCGAGGTTTCGGCAAAGAACTCCCATATTCCCTGCGAATTGCGCGTGGCGAAGCCCGGGAAAGCCGTGGGCGCTACGAGCGTTGCCGCTTCCTGCTTTCACCGGAAACCATCCAACACCGGGTTGCCACTTTGAGCCAGATCATCGGCGGCCTCACCAACACGATCGCCACCCTCGAACGGCGGCGAGCCAACCCTTGATTTCCTGTCACTTACCACCTGCCCCTTGTCACTTTCAATGATTCTCGAAGTCGTCAAATACGGTGATCCCGTCCTGCGCAAGAAGGGCGCGAAGATCGAAGCCATCACTCCGGAAATCACCCAGTTCATCGCCGACATGTTCGAGACGATGAAGTCTGCCCGGGGCGTGGGCCTCGCGGCCCAGCAGGTCGGCCGGGCCATCCAACTCACCGTCATCGACGTGCGCGGCATGAAGGACCGGCCGTCGTTGCTCTGGATCCAAGGGCAGCCGGCCGACCCGGATTCGTTCATGCCCTTGGTCCTGATCAACCCGGTGATCACGCCGCAGGGACCACGCGAGGCCGGACCGGAAGGGTGCCTCAGTTTTCCGCAGATCTACGGCGACGTCATCCGTCCGTCCGAGGTGGAAGTGACCGCCCAGAACGAACGCGGCGAGAGCTATTCGTTCAAGGCGGGTGGCCTGCTGGCCCGGGCGGTGCAGCACGAGGTGGATCACCTCAACGGCATCCTTTTCATCGACCGGATGGACAGTGAGACCCGGGCCGAGGTGAAGCCGGAGGTGGACGAACTTCAGGCGGAGACCAAGGCGCGGTTGTCTGCCCGGTAGACCACGAATTGGGGTGGGCGTCCGCCTCTCCCCCACAAATGGTGGTTGTTACGGGAATTCAACTTGAGAAAGCGCGCCGCACGGCCATCGTTCCGCCGTGCTCGAAAACGTGCTGGACGCCACCGGCGCCGCTCTTTCACAGATGACGGCAGAGACCCCTTCCAAAGCCACCCGACGCAGCCCGCGACCCAACTCCGGCGGGCCGGTCAACCGGGTGAAGAACTACGTTCTCGACACCAACGTGCTGCTGCACGACCCCGACGCGCTTCTGAATTTCCAGGACAACAATGTCCTGCTCCCGATCGAGGTCATCGAGGAGATCGACAAGTTCAAGCGCGAGACCACCGAACGGGGCCAGAATGCCCGGGCCGTGAGCCGGCTGCTCGACAAGCTCCGGGCGCAGGGCTCCCTCAGCGAAGGGGTGCCGCTAGAGCACGGCGGCCGGTTGCGAATTCTGTTCGCCCACCAGTTGGCCGGCGCCAAGTCCAAGGCCGCGTTGGCCCAGGCTGCCGCCATCGGCGGTTCGGTGGACAACCGGATCCTGTCGCTGGCCCTGGATGTCCGCCGCAGCGAGCCGAAGACCCCGACGATTCTCGTTACGAAGGACATCAACCTGCGGCTCAAGTCGGATGCCTGGGGTTTGCCGGCGGAGGACTACGAAACCGACCGGGTCAACCTCAAGGATCTCTACACCGGGAAGTTCGACCTAGTGCTGCCGGCCGCCAAGCTGAGCGAATTCCGTGCGCATGGTGAACTGCTGTTGCCGGCGTCGCCTCGCCGTTATCCCAACGAATACGGCACGCTGATCTGCGATTCCGATCCCAAGCGGGTGCTGCTGGGCCGGGTCGATGCCACCGGCACCAAGCTCGTGCCGCTGCACGAATGCGGCAACGTCTGGGGCATCCGGCCACGGAACCGGGAACAGAACTTCGCCCTCGACGCGTTGCTCGACGAAAAGATCAAGTTCGTGTCCCTGATGGGCAAGGCGGGCACCGGCAAGACGCTCATCGCCCTGGCGGCCGGCCTCAAGCGGACGGTCAGCGACCGCGAGTTCCGCCGGCTCATCGTCGCCCGGCCGACCATCTCGATGGGCAAGGAACTGGGTTTCCTGCCCGGTTCGCTGGAGGAGAAGCTCGGCCCGTGGATGCAGCCGATCCACGACGCGCTGGAGATGCTGGGAGACCTCAACATGGGGCACGAATCCCGGCGTAGCTCCGACCTGCTGCGCAACGGCACCATCGTCGTCGAGGCGCTCAGCTACATCCGCGGCCGCAGCATCGCGAACCAGTTCATGATCGTGGACGAGGCCCAGAACCTCACCCCGCTCGAGGCCAAGACCATCCTGACGCGGGTCGGCTCGGGCACCAAGATCATCCTCACCGGCGATCCCTACCAGATCGACAATCCCTACGTGGACGCCGCGAGCAACGGCTTCACCTACGTCGTGAATCGGTTCCGCGACCAGGCCATCGCCGCGCACGTGGAACTGTCGCAGGGCGAGCGCAGCGAACTCGCGGAAACCGCCGCCAACATTCTCTGACCGGCGGCCGGTGACCGCAGGCTTGCGGTGGAGAGACGGGCATTCTAAACCCTCCCCGCCTCACCTGATGAACCCGGTTTCCGCCCAACCCTCCAGCCATACCGGGGCGGTGTTTGCCACCACGCGGTGGACGCAGGTGCTGGAAGCCGGGGCCGGCGGTGAAATGGCACAGCAAACGGCGTTGGCGGCCCTGTGCCAGACCTATTGGCCCCCGGTGTATGCCTACATCCGGCGATTCGGGGCCACGGCGTCGGATGCCCAGGATCTCGCCCAGGAGTTCTTTGGCCGGCTCCTGGCCCGTGAGTTCTTCACCCGGGCGGAACCGGACAAGGGACGCTTTCGGACCTTCTTGCTGTGTTCCCTCAAGAATTTCCTGCACGACGAACACCTGCGAGCCCACGCCCAGAAGCGGGGCGGCGGCCGGGTGGTGTCGCTGGACGAATTGGTCGCCGAGGAAGCCTACCTGGCCGAACCCTCCGACGGCGTCACCGCCGAGACCCTCTTTGAACGCAAATGGGCGCTGACGCTGCTCGAAGGTGTCCTGGGCCAACTCGAGACGGAGTTCAATCAAGGTGCCCGGCCGGGGCTGTTCGCGGAACTGCGGCAACGGCTGTGGGGCGGGAGCCGGGGCGAACCCGCGCATCAGTTGGCCCAACGGTTCGGCCTCAGCGAGACGGCGGTCCACGTCATGATGCACCGGCTCCGGACACGATTCCGCGAGCGGCTGCGGGCGGAAATTGCCGAACTGGTCAGCAGCCCCGCCGAGATCGACGACGAGATCGCGCACCTGATCCGCGTGCTCGGCAGCCCGACCTGAGGCGTCCTTATTTCGGCAAGAGGAACTGCACCACCTCCAGCCAGACGTCGGCCGGTTGCTTGATGACCTCCCAGTGTTCCTGGCCGGGAAAACTCCAGAGCCGTTTGGGTCCGTCGTAGCCTGCGTGGAGCCGGCGGCCCAATTCTGCGGGCACCGTGCTATCCGCTTCGCCCACCAACACGGCGAGTGGTCCGCGAAACGCCCGGAGATGATCCGCCGAACGATAACGGTCGCGCATGAGCAGACGGACCGGCAGCCACGGGAACTGAGCCGCCCCCACATCGCTCAGGCGGGTGTAGGGCGCCAGCAGGCACACGCCGGCGACCCGTTCAGGGAATTGTCCCGCGAGATAGGCCGTGACCCCGGTGCCCAGCGATTCGCCGACGAGCAGCAGCGGGCCGGGACGATTCGTGAGCAGGACGAATCCCTCCGTCGCGGCGCCGAGGAGCGAAGTCTCGGTCGGTTCGCCGGGTCGGTCAGCAAAGCCGGGATACTCCAGCACGAACGCGTCGAACGGTCGGGCGGATTGGAGCGGCTGGGTGATGTATTCGCGGCCGACCGCGGTGCTGGCGTTGCCGTGAGTGATGAGCACCGTCCCGACCGCTTTGCCGTCGGCAGGCCGCCACCATCCGATGCGCGTGCCATGCGCGTTGGTCCAGGGCCGGAATTCCTGCTCGGCGGCGCGCACGGCGAGTTCCTCGGCGGTGAGCCGGGTCGGGAAGTAGATGAGCTTCCGTTGCTGGACGAAAAGGTAAGCGGCCAACCCGACGTAAACCATCGCGGCGAGTGAAAGCAGGCGAAGCACCAGTTTCATGGGAATCTGAACCCGAAAGTTGGACCAAGGTTGCGGCTTGTCGGCACGCCGGACAATCAAGCTGGGAGCGAACGATTGAACGTGGTCGGCATTCTACTCGCCAAAAGCCGATGTTTTCGCCGAATTCAGCACATGAACTTCCAATTAAATCTCTTTGTTCCGGGGAAGCGTTATCGAGTCCTCAACCGTTTCACCAATTGGCAATGGACGTTTGAAGCGAGCGAGGAGTTGCTGTTTATCAAAGAGTTCTACAGCTTCTACGACAGCGCATCACTGTTTGAGTTTAGGTCAATTGTGACTGGTGAGATAAAGCACTTGGTCGTTGATGATGAAATGGAGCCCTCGCAGAGACGATCTCTGCTGGTCGAGATTGAATAGGCGAACGTGCTCCGCGATGCAGAGTTTTCGACGCAGTGCCGTCGGCTCGAGAACTATCTGGAAGAAAAATCCCGTGCCGCAGGGCGGACACGGGATGGGTTGCCGGACGACGGTGGTTCCCGGGCAGGCTCAATACGGCAGCGGGAACTTCGCCGTCAGCGCGTGGACACGGTCGCGCACCTTGTGGGCCGTGGCCGGGTTGGCGATGTCGAGCAGCACCTCGCTGATCATGTCGGCGATGGCGGCCATCTCGGGCTCCTTCATGCCGCGCGTCGTCACGGCCGGCGTGCCCAACCGGACGCCGCTGCCCTCGAACACGGAACGCGTTTCGAACGGGATCGTGTTCTTGTTCGTGGTGATGCCGGCTTCGTCGAGCGCGAGCTGGCACTGCTTGCCGCCGAGCCCGCGGGCGCCGACATCGACGAGCATCAGGTGGTTGTCGGTGCCGCCGGAGACGAGGCGGAAACCGTTCCGGAGCATTCCGGCGGCGAGTGCCCGGGCGTTCTTCACGATCTGGGCCTGGTATTCCTTGAAGCCCGGCTGCAATGCCTCGTGGAAACACACGGCCTTGGCCGCGATGACGTGCATGAGCGGGCCGCCCTGGATGCCGGGGAAGACCTGTGAATCAATCGCCTTCGCGAACTGTGCCCGGCACATCGTCAGGCCGCCGCGCGGGCCGCGGAGCGTCTTGTGCGTGGTCGTGGTGACGAAGTCGGCGTGGGGGAAGGGGCTCGGGTGGACACCAGCGGCGACGAGACCGGCGATGTGCGCGATGTCCGCCAGGAGCAGGGCGCCGACTTCGCGGGCGATTTCACCCATGCGGGCGAAGTCGATGACCCGCGGATAGGCGGAGGCGCCGACCGTGATCATGTTCGGCTTGTGCTCGCGGGCCATGGCGGCGAGTTGGTCGTAGTCGATCAGTTCGTCCTCCTTGCGGACGCCGTAGTGGACGATCTCGAAGAACTTGCCGGAGAAATTGGCCTTGTTGCCGTGCGTGAGGTGGCCGCCATGGGACAAGTCCATGGTCAGGAGCTTGTCGCCGGGCTTCAGCATGGCGAAATACACCGCCATGTTGGCGCCGGAACCGGAGTGCGGTTGCACGTTGGCGTGTTCGGCGCCGAAGAGTTGCTTGGCGCGGTCGATTGCGAGCTGTTCGGCGACGTCCACGTTCTCGCAGCCACCATACCAGCGCTTCTTGGGATAACCCTCGGCGTATTTGTTGGTGAGCACGCTGCCCTGGGCCTCCATGACGGCCGGGCTGGTGAAGTTTTCCGAGGCGATGAGCTCGATGTTTTCCTGTTGGCGCCGGCGTTCGTGCTCAATGACGGACGCGATTTCGGGGTCGATCTGTTCGAGGGCTAGTTCTGGATGCATGTCGTCTTCGATCTTGTTGACGCGTCGCTCGTGACGGCCGCCTTCAAAGTCGGCCTGGAGGAACGCTTCGAGAATCTTCACCGCCTGTTCGGGCGTGCTGGTCTTGGCGCCGAGGCACACGACGTTCGCGTCGTTGTGCTGGCGGGTGAGGGCGGCGACCTCGGGGTTGACCACCAGGGCGGCGCGCACGCCGGGAACCTTGTTGGCGGCCATGCTCATGCCGATGCCGGTCGAGCAGCAGAGGATGCCGAAGTCTACCTCCCCGTTGGCGACCATGTGGGCCACCGCGTGGGCGTAGTCGGGGTAATCCGTGGACTCGGCGGAATGGGTGCCGACGTCGTGGACGGTCAGGCCGCGTTGTTGGAGGGCCGGGACAATGGCCTGCTTGAGGGCGAAGCCGGCGTGGTCAGAGCCGATGGCGAAGGTGGTGCGGGCGGTCACAAGGGTGTGTTCGTGGACGACGGCGAGGGCGCGGGAGACGCCTTCCTCGATTTCCCGGCGGCATTCGACGTAACCGTCGAGCGGACCGCCGATCGGGTCGGAAATGTCCTGCTCGTAGCCTTGGAGCTCGGGGTCGAACTCCCGCAGGACGAAGGTTTTCTCCCCGGCCTCGGGATAAAGGTAGGTGATGGCCTCCACGTGGCCGTGGGTGAGGCCGAAGATGTAGTCTGCCTCCCGCACGAGCCGCTGTGTCAGCATCTGCGAACGGTGCCCGGAGACGTCCACGCCCACCTGCTGCATGGCGAGCACGGCATTGCGGCTGGGCGGCTGGCCGTTCACGGCGCCAATGCCGGCGGAGACGACTCGCCAACCATCCTTGCCCGCGAGGCCCCGGCGCGCCAATGCCTCAGCCATCGGGCTGCGGCAGGTGTTACCGGTGCATACGAACAGGAGCGTCTTCATCGCGACGAAAGCAGGGCGCGAAGTTGGGTTTCGGGCGAGGGCTGGTCAACGGCGGAGTGCCGCCCGGAAAAATGGGTTGCGCGGCGGCTAAAATTTGCCCGCGGCCGGTCCAAACTTCCTGAAACCGGCGGGCCGCCTGCCGCGTCACCAGTTTGCGCGGTTCGTGGCTTGAGAATTGCCCGGTTCGCGGCGAACAGTTGCCCATGAAGCACCCCGCAATCCCCGCTTGCCGCGGCTTGGCCGTGGCCCTCGGTTTCTGGCTGGGGCTGTGGGCGCTGGCCCTGCCGGTCCGCGCGGCGTCGCTGGCGGAGGCCGACACCCAGTTTCAGGCGGGAAAGTATGAGGCGGCCCTCGAGTCGGCCGAAGACGGCCTGGAAAAACTCCCCGGCGACGAGGATTGGCACCACCTGCGCCTGCGTTGCCTGCTGACGCTGGGCCGCTACCCAGAGGCCCGCTCGGCCGCGACCAATGCCCTGGCCCGCAACGGCCGGAGCATTCGCATCGTCTGGACTGCCCGGGAGGCGTTTCTCAGCAATGGCGACGCGACCAACGCCGTCGAGATGCTCGACCGGGTAAAATTCCTGGTCGGCAACCGCATGGGTTCCCGCGACGCGCTGAGCCGGGTGGCCTTTGGCCGGGCGGCTCTGCTGCTGGGAGCCGACCCCAAGGAAGTGCTGGAGAAGATTTACGCGCCCCTCCAGCAGGCGGATCCCAAGTTGCGCGACGTTTACCTGGCCCGCGGCGACTTGGCGTTGGAGAAGCACGACGCGGCCCTCGCGGCGAAGGCCTTCGCGGAAGGCTTAAAGCAGGTTCCCAATGACGCCGACCTCCTGTTTGGCCTCGCCCGCGCCCACACCGAAGGCGACCGCAAGGAAATGGGCGCGGCGGTCGAGGCCGCCCTGAAGGCGAATCCGCGCCACGTGCCGACGCTGCTGCTGCTCGCCGAGAACCACATCGACGGCGAAGGCTACGACACCGCGGACCAGACCCTCAACGAGATCGCCAAGGTGAATCCATGGCATCCCGACCTGTGGGCCTTCCGCGCCGTGCTGGCGCACCTTCGCCACGATGCCGCCGCCGAGACGGCCGCCCGGGAATCGGCCTTGAAGTTCGCCCCGAACAACCCGCGGGTGGACCACCTCATCGGGCGCAAGCTGTCCGAGAAATACCGGTTCGCCGAGGGTTCCGCCCGGCAGCGGCAGGCGTTGGCCTTCGATCCGAGTTATTTGCCGGCCAAGTCCCAGCTCGCCAGTGACCTGCTCCGCCTGGGCCAAGAGGACGAGGGCTGGAAACTGGCCGACGAGGTCAATGCGGCCGACGGCTACGACGTCGGGGCCTTCAACCTCGTCACCCTGCGCGACACCATGCGGAAGTATGCCGCGCTGACGAACGAACACTTCCTTGTCCGGATGGATTCCCGCGAGGCGGTCATTTACGGCCCGCGCGTGCTGGAGCTGCTGGAAGCCGCCCGCACGAAACTCTGCGAGAAATACGGGCTCCCGCTCGCCGAACGGACCACCGTCGAAATCTTCGCGTCGCAGAAGGACTTCGGGGTCCGCACCTTCGGCATGCCCGACAATCCTGGTTACCTCGGCGTCTGTTTCGGCAGCGTCGTGACCGCCAACAGCCCGGCGGCGACCAAGGGCAATTCCGTGAACTGGGAAGCGGTGCTGTGGCATGAGTTCTGCCACGTCGTCACGCTCACGCTCACGAAGAACAAGATGCCGCGCTGGCTGAGCGAAGGCATTTCGACCTACGAGGAGCGGCAGGCGAATCCCGCCTGGGGCGAACGGCTCACGCCGCGTTACCGCGAGATGATCCTGGAGAAGGACCTGGTGCCGATCGAACGGCTGAGCGCCGCTTTTCTCACGCCCAAGACGCCGTTGCACCTCCAATTCGCCTACTACGAGGCGTCCATCGTCGTGGAGTTCCTAATCGAGCGGCACGGCCTCGACAGCGTGAAGGCGATCCTGCGCGACCTCGGTGAAGGCATCTTCATCAACGAAGCCTTGGAGAAGCACACGGCCAAGCTGTCGAAGCTGGAGAAGGAGTTTGCCACCTTCGCGCGGGCCAAGGCCGAAGCCCTCGCGCCCGGACTCGACTTCACCAAGCCGGATTTCGAAGGCGCTTCCACCATCACCGCGACCAACCTGCTGAGTGCCCTGCTGGGCGGCGGCCACGACACCCCCAAACGCCCGGCCGGACCCGCCTCCGAAGCCCAGATGAAGCAATGGGCCGAAGGGCGTCCGGCGAACTACTGGGCGCTCCGATATATGGCGGCCAAGGCGGTCGGGGCCAAGGAATGGGCCCAGGCCAAGGCGCCGCTGGAAAAGCTGGTCGCCGAGTTCCCCACGCAGAAGGGCCGCGATTCCGCGTATGGGTTGCTCACGCTGGTTCACCGTTCGCTCGGCGAGACCAATTTGGAACGCGGAGTCCTGCTGCGGTGGGTGGAGCACGACGCCGAAGCCGCGGAAGCCAACCTGCGCCTGATGGAACTCGGCGCCGCCACCGGCGACTGGACCGAAGTGCGGAACGCCACCCGCCGTTACCTCGCGGTGAATCCGCTGGTGCCCGCGCCCTACCGGCATCTCGCCCGCGCCGCCGAGAAGACGGGTGACGTTCCGGTCGCTGTCGGGGCGCTGCGCACCCAGCTCGAACTTGATCCGCCGAACCCACCGGAAGTCCATTTCCAGCTCGCTCGCCTGTTGGAGCCGACCGATCAAACCGCCTCCCGTCGTCATGTGCTCCAGGCGCTCGAGGATGCGCCCCGCCATCGGGACGCATTGGAGTTGCTGCTCAAACTTCCCCCCGGCCCCAAGCCATCGGACACGCAGCCGTTTGAGTGAGCCGGCTGGCATTTTTCACCGCATATGTCCGAACATTTTGCCTGCTCTCACTGCAAATTCGATTTCTGCTCAGGGTGGAGCCACCACGAAGGCGGAGCGAAGCTGATTTGTGTGTCTTGCAGCCAGTTGTTCTTCGAGGGGAATGGCGGATTTGGTCCCAGCGCGGGTGAAGAGTTGGAACTCATGCTGTTCTCGTGGCGTCGCAAACGCAAAGTCGGGCAATTCATGAAGCCAACCGGACTCAAAGTTCGCTACGAGCAGGAACCCGATTCAAGACTGGTCAACTGCGAGTCCAGCCTTTCCATGGTGACTTGCCCAACGTGTCAATCGGTCGGAGCTATCAAAGGGGCGCCTGAGGCGGGTAAGACTTGTCCACATTGCAAGGTTGGCCTCATCCGAAGCACAGGAGTAATTGAATACTAAAGCACCAAAGCTGTTACAGTCACTTGCCACGTTGCGGCGAATGCAGCTCGTCGGCTTGCTTGTCTTCCTGCTGGCCGCCGCCGCCTTCGCCCAGCGCCGCGGTGGCGGTGGCGGCGGTCCTGGCTTCCTCGGCGGCGGCGAACTCTACGTGCCCGAGCACATCAAGACCGCCCGTGAGGTCGAGTCCCGCAGCACGGGCACGCCCACCTGGACCAATGCGCCTGGCTTCGAGACCGACGCCTTCACGTTCACCCGCGTCCGCTACGACAAAAGCCCCGACCGCAGCAGGCGCGGCAGCGGCGGTTGGACCACCGACCTGCCCGACAGCGACCTGAACCTCTCCTACCGGCTCCAGCAGATGATGTCCCTCCGCGTGGACCCGAATGGCCGCCTGATCCGCCCCACCGACGTTGAGCTTTCAGACTACCCGTTCCTGTTCATTTCCGCGCCCGGCTCGCTGAACTTTACCGAACAGGAGGCCATCGCGCTGCGGAAACACCTGCTCAACGGCGGCTTCCTGCTGATGACCGACTTCCACGGAGACCGCGAATGGGAGAACTGCACCACCGCGATGAAGGAGATTTTCCCCGACCGCGACTTCTTTGAACTGTCGCTCGACCATCCGCTCTACCACGGCGTGTTTGAGATCAAGGCCAAGGTGCAGGTGCCCAACATTCGCATCGGGACCGCCAACGAACACACCGGGATCACCCACGAAGGCGGTGAGGACGGCATGCAGATCCATCACCGCGCCATCGCGGACGACAAGGGCCGCCTGATGGTGATCGCCCTGCACAACACCGACATGTCCGACGGCTGGGAACGCGAGGGCGAGAGCGACTACTACTTCCACAATTTCTCCGAGAAGGTCGCCTACCCGCTCGGCGTGAACATCATCTACTACGTGATGACCCACTGATGAAGTCCGCTCCCGCCAACGCCGACGAACGCGCCGCGCAGGAACCCCTGGGTGGCCGTCAACGTGAGGAGGCGGAAGCAATGCGGAATTCCGAATGCGGAAAGGGGAGTGAATTGCCGTTGCGGCCCCATTCGTTTACTCGCCGCGTGGCTGGCTCCGGCCGCTTCGCCGCTTTCGCTGTTTTCCTGCTCCTTGCCGCCTCGCTTGCCTTCGCCCAGCGGCGGGGCGGCCGGTCTTGGTGGGGCGAAAGCAACGTCGCCGAGGACATCCGCACCGCCCGGGAAGTGGAATCCCACAGCACCGGCACCCCGGAGTGGAAGAACCCCGTTGGTTTCGAGAAAGATGTCTTCACCTTTGCCCGGGTCCGATACCTCCACGGCGGACGCGGCGGGCGGGGCGGTTGGTCCACCGACATTCCCGACAGCGACCTGAACCTTTCCTTCCGCCTCCAGCAGATGACCGCGCTGCGGGTCGATCCGGACGGTCGAGTGCTCGGCCTGACCGACGAGGACCTCGCCAACTTCCCGTGGCTCTACCTGGTCGAGGGCGGGGCGCTTTACCTGTCCGACGCCGAGATCCGGCGGCTCCGTGAATACCTGCTGAACGGCGGCTTCCTGATGTTCGACGACTTTTGGGGCGAGCGGGACTGGGAGAACGTCGAGGAGGTCATGAAGCAGGTGTTCCCCGAGCGCAGCTTCACCGAACTTCCGCTCGACCATCCGCTCTACCACTGCGTCTTCGACATCCGGGCCAAGGGCCAGGTGCCCAACGTCGGCCTCGGCGTCGAAAGCGAATGGAACGGCGGCGTGACTTGGGAACGGCCCGACGCCCAGGAAGTCCATCACCGCGTGATCTTCGACGACGCGGGCCGGATCATGGTCTTCGCCGCGCACAATACCGACAACGGCGACGGCTGGGAGCGCGAGGGCGAAAGCGACTTCTACTTCCACAATTTCTCCGAGAAGATCTCGTATCCCCTCGGCATCAATCTCATCTTCTACGTGATGACCCACTGACGCAGCGACGACCCTTCCACCATGAGCCATCCCACCCTTCCGCCCCCGCCCGAAGCCGCCGCGGCTCCTACTGACCGCGAAGTGTATGACCGCCTCGTCGCCGGCCGCGGCCGCATTGAGGCCGAACTCGCCAAGGTCATCATCGGCCAGCGCGAGGTGATCGACCAAATCCTGCTCGCGCTGGTTGCCGGTGGGCATTGCCTCATCACCGGCGCGCCCGGCCTCGCCAAGACGCTGCTCGTGAAATCCATCGCGCAGGTCTTCCACCTGAAGTTCGCCCGCATCCAGTTCACGCCCGACCTGATGCCGGCCGATATCACCGGCACGGAAATTCTACAGGAAACCGACGCCGGTCGTCGCATGACCTTCGTGCCCGGACCCATCTTCGCGAACCTGGTCCTCGCCGACGAAATCAACCGCACGCCGCCCAAGACCCAGGCCGCGCTGCTCGAGGCGATGCAGGAACACCAGGTCACAGCCGCGGGCGTGCGCCACACGTTGGCGGAACCCTTCTTCGTGCTCGCCACGCAGAATCCCATCGAGATGGAAGGCACCTATCCGCTGCCCGAAGCCCAGCTTGACCGCTTCATGTTCAACGTGGTGATGGACTACCTGCCCGAGTCCGACGAGGTGCAGGTCATCACGCGCACCACAGCCGGCAAACCGGCTCCGATCGAGGCGCTGTTCACCGGCGAGGACATCCAGCGCTTCCACGGACTCGTCCGGCAGGTGCCCATCGCCGAGGAACTCGTCCGCTACGCCGTCCAGCTCGCCGCCGCGTCGCGCCCGAAGCAGGCCACGGCGGCCGCCTTCGTGAACGACTGGGTGAGCTGGGGCGCCGGCACGCGCGCCGCGCAATTCCTCGTGCTCGGCGCCAAGGCCCGCGCGCTCCTCGCCGGCCGCGCCCATGTCACCGTCGAGGACTTGCAGAAGCTGGCGCTGCCCACGCTGCGCCACCGCATTCTGCTCAACTACCGTGCCGAAGCCGAAGGCATCCGCGTGGAAGATGTCGTTCGCAAGCTGCTGGAGGCTGTGAAGGCACCGCTGGCGGTATGAACGCCGATTTGCAAGCTACGCATCCATTCAACGCGTCACCTCACAAACCCGTGGGTGAGACGGATTCGCTTCCCTTCGACTTTGCAAAGCGGGGCGAGCCTGAAAAATCGGTGATGACAGCCCTTAGCGAATTTCAATCCGGAGTTCAATCCTCGCAAACGTGCCCGTCATGCCAAAGTCCGATTCGGGTCGAAGGCCATGGCTTACCTCGGGTGTCCGCGTGGACGACGGACTGCGACTGCCACGCTTGCCGGACCACATTTAGAGGCTTGTGACCGCCCCCACCGCCAATCCCGCGACGAAGTTCATCGACCCGAAGGCGTTGATGAACATCCGCAACCTCGAGTTGCGCGCGCGCGCCGTCGTGGAGGGCTTCTGGAGCGGCATCCATCGCAGTCCCTATCAC
Source organism: uncultured Verrucomicrobiota bacterium (assembly GCA_964602595.1). Taxonomy (GTDB): domain Bacteria; phylum Verrucomicrobiota; class Verrucomicrobiia; order Limisphaerales; family UBA9464; genus CAIWAH01. Next base: position 91,705 of record CAZRRO010000023.1, read on the forward strand.
GGCTTCTCCGTCGAGTTCACCGAGTATCGCCAATACACGCCGGGCGACGATCCGCGTTACGTGGACTGGCGCGTGTTCGGCCGCAGCGACCGCTTCTACATCAAGAAGTTCGAAGACGAGACGAACCTCCGCTGCCACCTGATCGTGGACCAGAGCCGGTCCATGGACTTTGCCTCGGCCGGCGTCACCAAGGCCCAATACGCCGCCACGCTCAGCGCCACGCTCGCCTGGTTCCTGCACCAGCAGGGCGACGCCATCGGCCTGCTTTCCTTCGACGCCGGCGTGCGCGAATACCTGCCCGCCCGCCATCGGCCCGGCCACCTGCGTCACCTGATGCTCGCGCTGGAGAAACCAGCCGGCGGCACCGCGACTGACCTGATCACGCCGCTGAAACGCGTGGCGGAAATCGTCCGCAAACGTGGGCTGATGGTCCTCGTCTCGGATTTCCTCGCGCCCTTGGACGACCTCGACCGCTGCCTCACGACCCTCGCGGCCGGCGGGCATGAGCTGACCGTGTTCCAGGTGCTGGATCCCGCCGAGCTGAACTTCGGTTTCGACCAGCCGACGCTGTTCGAGGATCTCGAATCCGGCCGCACACTGTTCGTGGACCCGCAGGCGGCGCGCGCCAGCTACACCCGGAAGCTGGAGGCGCATTGCCAGTCGGTGCGCGAACTGTGCCAGAAGCTGGGCGCGACCTTTCATCGGTTGGGCACCGACCAACCGCTCGAACTTGCCCTCTTCGACTTCCTGCAGGAACGCACCCAGCGCCGCCACGTCGCCCGGGCGCGGAATGGAGGGAGCCGATGAAGATGGGGTTTAATTTGGAAGGCAGGAATACAGGAAGGGGCAACTCCGTCGGAGCCGACGCGCGAGGGTTCATCCTGCCCGCAGGAATTGGAGACTCGTTACCTCGTCTCCGACGCCGCTTCGTGGGCCCGCGTTCCTGGCTTCCTGCTTTCCAGATTCAATCCGTCGCGGGCTGCGCGTGCATTCCAAATCCAACCGGGAGGCGACGCGCATGAACTTCCTGACTCCGGCCTTCCTGTTCGGGGCGTTGGCGCTGGCATTGCCGGTCATCTTCCACCTGATCCGCCGCAACACGCGCGAACGGCTGCCGTTCAGTTCGCTCCTGTTCCTCCAACCTACCCCGCCGCGACTGACTCAGCGGAGCCGGTTGGAAGACCTGCTGTTGCTGCTGCTGCGTTGTCTCGCCCTGGCCTTGTTGGCGTTGGGATTTGCCCGCCCGTTCCTGAAGCAGCCGCTCGCCGACGATCCGGCCGCCGGTCAGCCGAAACGGATTGTCCTGCTGCTCGACCGCAGCGCCTCGATGCAACGCTCTGGCCTTTGGTCGGCCGCCGTCGCGCGGGCCGGCGAAGTGCTCGCGCAGACGACCGCCAACGATCAGGTCACGGTCCTGGCCTTCGACCAGGAAATCAGCCGCGTGGTGTCGTTCGAGGATTGGCAGGCCACGCCCGCCGGTGACCGGGCCGGTCTGGCCCGCAGCCGGATTGAGGCGTTGAAGCCCGGCTGGGCCGCGACCCAACTGGGCACCGCGCTCATCGCCGCCGCCGAGACGCTGGCCGAGGCGGAGGTTCGCCAGGCCACGCCGCAGCGCGAGTTGGTCCTGATCAGCGACGTGCAGGAAGGCGCCCGGCTGGAAAAACTCCAGGCCTTCGAATGGCCCAAGAACCTGCCGCTGCGCGCGGTGCCGCTGAAGGCGAAGGCCGGAAGCAACGCGGGCATCCAGGTCATCACCGAGGCCGCCGACACGGGCCTGACCAACGCCGCGGTGCGGGTGCGGGTGAGCAACGCGCCCGACGCGACCAAGGAACAGCTTCAGGTCGGCTGGGCGGCGGAGAACGGCGCGTTTCTCGGCGCGCCGCTGGAGTTGTATGTGCCGCCTGGCCAGAGCCGCGTGCTGGCCTTGCCCGTCCCGGTAGGCGCGACCAATGCCGCCGGTTTGCCGAGCCGCGTGGTGCTGCGCGGGGACGACGAGCCGTTCGACAACGTCGCCTTCGCCATTCCACCGTCGCCGGTCACGTTGCGCGTGCTTTATCTCGGCGCGGACGTCGAGGGCGATTCCCGGCAGCCGCTGTTCTTCCTGCGCCGCGCGTTGCCAAACACGCCCCGCCAGCGCCTAGAAGTGGAAGCCCGACCCGCAACTGCCACCGTCAGCCCAGCGGACTTGGCCGGTGCGGGGCTCGTGGTGGTCACGGGGGACATTTCACCGCCCGTCGCCGCGCTGCTGCGCGAACAGGCCCAGGCGGGGAAGACCGTGGTCTTCGCGCCGGTGAACGCCGGTGCGGGCGCAACCCTGGCGGCGCTGCTCGGGGTCGGTGCCGTTCCACTGAGCGAGGCCACCGTCCGGAATTACGCGATGCTCACGGACCTCGACCTGACGCATCCGCTCTTCGCGCCGTTCGCCGATCCGCGCTTCAGCGACTTCACCAAGATCCATGTCTGGAAACACCGCGTGGTGGACCTTTCCGGTGTTGCCGGCACTCGGGTGCTCGCGAAGTTCGATTCTGGCAGCCCCGCCATTGCTGAAGTGCCGCTTGGTCGCGGCCGTGTGCTGGTGTTCGCCACGGGCTGGCATCCCGCCGACAGCCAGTTGGCGCTTTCGAGCAAGTTCGTTCCGCTGATTGTCTCGCTGCTGGATTATGCCGGCGCGCTGGCCGGACTGGATGCCGCGGCCCACCTCGTCGGTGAGCCGGTGGCGCTGCGGGCCGGCGTGCGGCGCCTGAGGTTTCCCGATGGCAGCGTCAGCGACTTGCCGGCGGGCACGACGAACTTCAGCGCGACGCTTCAGCCCGGGCTCTACCGCGCGGAAGGTGACGGCGCGCCGACGGCCTTCGCGGTGAATCTGGACCCGAACGAAAGCCGCACCGCCTCGCTCCCCGCTGACGTCTTCGAATCCTACGGCATTGCCTCGGCGGCGCTGCCAGACTCGGGCGAGGTCCGCGCGGCGCGCCGGGCGCAGTTGCAGGCCGTCGAGTCCGAGGCCCGCCAGAAGCTCTGGCGGTGGTTCCTGTTCGGCACGCTCTTAGTCCTGTTTGCGGAAATCGCGCTGGCCGGCTGGACCGCCCGCCGCGCCAGCCCCACGGAGGTCATGGCATGAAAACGATGATGCAATCGCTCCTGGCCGCCCGCCTGGAGCGGGTGGCCCGCCGCCAACGCCGGCTGGGTCTGTGGCGCCGCTTGGCCGCGTATTGGGCCTTGGCCGCGGGCGCGGCTGGGTTGGTGTTCGCCCTTACTCGTGGGCTTGGCCTGAGTTCGCCTTGGCTGTTCCCGGTGCTGGGCGTCGGGGCGCTGCTGGGCGCCGTGGCGGTCGTGATCCGGCACGGGCGGCGCCCAGCTGACCTGTCGTCCGCAGTGGCCGCAATTGAACGTCAGCATCCCGAACTCGCCGGGTTGCTGCTGACCGCCGCGCAGGTTCGGCCCGACGACGAAGGACGCCTAAACTTCATTGCGGAACTTCTGCTTCAGGATGCCGCGGAACGCAGCTTGCAGGGAAACTGGCCCCGGTCGGTGCCCGGCTCGAAGTTCGCCCTCGCGCATCTTGCCCAGGCCGCGGCGCTGGCCGTGCTGGGGTTGGCGCTGTGGGCCGTCCGCCTGCCGTTCACGCCCGGCGCGCCGGCCGTGGTGGTGACCCGGACTGCCGGCATCGAGGTGACGCCGGGCGACAGTTCGCTGGAACGGGGCACCAGTTTCGTGGTGCTCGTCCGGTTTGGCTCGGAAGCCCCGGAGGCCGCGGAACTTGTCCTGGGCACCAACGCCGCTTCAGCCCGTCGGATCCCGTTGGTCCGCAGTCTCGGTGATCCGGTGTTTGGCGTCACCGTGTCGGACCTCACCGACAGCTTCAGCTATCACGTCGCCTACGCCGGCAAGCGGACCCGCGACTACCGCGTCACCGTCTTCGAATACCCGCGCCTCGAACGGTCCGACGCCGATCTCACCTATCCGGCCTACACCGGGCTGCCGCCGAAGCACATCGACGACACGCGTCGCGTCTCCGCCGTCGAAAGGTCGCAGCTCAGCCTGTCGTTGCGGCTCAACAAACCCGTCGTCGCGGCAACGCTCGTCGGGCGCAAGGCGGGCACGACCAACCTCCTCCTGCGGATCGAAACCAACCGACCGGCCGTCGCGCTGGCTCCGCTGACACTTACCAACAGCGCTAGCTACGAGCTGCAACTCGTTGACGCCGAAGGCCGCACTAACAAGGTTCCCGCCCAGTTCGTGTTCGAGGTTCAGCCGAACCGGCCGCCGGAATTGAAGCTCAAGTCGCCCCGCGGCGACGTGCGCCCCAGTCCGCTTGAGGAACTCACCTTCGACGGCACCGCCTGGGACGACTTCGGCCTGCTGGCTTACGGACTCTCGCTGGCGGTGGGCACCGGTGACCCCACCCAGGTCGAACTCGGCCGCGGCGTCCCCGCCAAGGAGACCCGTGGCTTTACGCACATGCTGCGCCTGGAAGAGCTCGGCCTGAAACCCGATCAACTCGTCGCGTGGCACGTCTGGGCCGACGACTACGGACCCGACGGTGAAGTCCGCCGCACGAACGGCGACCTGTTCTTCGGCGAAGTCCGGCCGTTCGAGGAAATCTTCCGCGAAGGCGAACAGATGGGCGGCGGGGGCGAAGGCGAACAGGGCGAACAAGGTGACGGCAATCCCACGACCAAGCTCGCCGAGCTCCAGAAGCAGATCATTAACGCCACCTGGAAACTCCAACGCCAGCAGGGCACCAAGCCCAAGGCCGAGGAAACCAAGCCGGACCCGGACGCCAAGAAGCCGACCACCGGCGCGGAAGGCCGGAAGCCGGAAGCCGGAAGTTGGAAGACGGCGGAACCGGCGGTCGCGGGGGCGACGCAGCCGGGGGCGGGCGTTGCTCACTTGCTCGTCGCTCGCCAAACCCTCTTCGGCCAGCGCGCCGGCGCCGACGCCGAACCCCGCGAGCAACGCGACCAAGGTGTCGCCCGCCGGCTTCAATCCCTCGTGGATACCAAGCCCAAGAGCACGCCCGCCGGCGGCTACGAGGCCGATGTCGAGGTGGTTTACGACGCGATGAAGGAAGCCATCACGCAGGCTGAGTCCTCCCGGGACAAGCAGCAGGACCCCGCCATCGCGAACCTGTGGACCTCCGCCTTGGAGCAGATGCAGGACGCGTTGACCAAGCTCGAAAAAGCAAAGTCGTCGCCGGACCAGTTGGGCACCGCGCTCCGGGCGCAGCAGGGCGCCTACGAGGCCTTGCTCAAGGTGCGGGATCGCGAATTCCAGGTGACCCGCGGCCAGAACCGTCGGCAGCAGGGTGGCGGTGGAGGCGAGGAAGCCCGCCAACGCCAGCTTGAACAGCTCGACCTCACGCAGGAGGAAAACCGCTACGAATCGCAGAAGCAGGCGCAGGCCCAGCAGGATCCCCGGCGCCGTGAAGAACAGCAGGTGCTCAACCGCCTCCGCGAGCTCGCGCAACGCCAGGAGGACCTCAACGAACGTCTCAAGGAACTGCAAGCCGCCCTTCAGGAAGCGAAGGAGGAAAAGGAGAAGGAGGAGCTGCGCCGGCAGTTGAAGCGCCTGCAGGAAGAGCAGCGCCAGATGCTCGCCGACACCGACGAACTCCAGCAACGCATGGAGCGGCCCGAGAACCAGCAGAAGATGGCCGAGCAGAAGAAGCAGCTGGAGCAGACCCGCGAGGACCTCCAGCGCGCCAGCGAGGCCGCCAGCCAGGGCAATGTCCCGCAGGCCCTCGCCTCCGGCACGCGCGCCCAACGGCAGTTGCAGGAAATGCGGGACGAGTTGCGGAAGCAAAATTCCTCCGGCTTGTCCGAGGAGATGCGTCAGATGCGCGCCGAAGCCCGCGATCTCGCCCGGCGGGAGGACGAGATCGCCAAGCAGCTCGCCGACCTCGAACGGAACAAACAGCGCAGCCTCACGGACGATGGCCGGCGCCAGAAGCTCGCGGACCAGCTGGCGCAGCAGCGCCAACGGCTGACGAACTTGGTGAACCAAGCGGCGCAGATTTCCGAGCAGGCCGAGGCCACTGAACCGCTCGTCTCGCGGCAGCTTTATGACTCCGTCCGCAAGCTGACCATGGACGACGGCGCCGCCCTCAAGCAGACGCAGGAAGAAATGATCCAGCGCGGCACCATGACCCGCGGGTTGTTCGAGAACCTCCAGCAACTGGCGAAGGACGAGAACGGCAAGGCCCTGGGCTCCGCCGAGGCGATCCTCCGCGAGGGTTTCGTCCCGCCCGCCCGCGATGCCGAACGCCGGGCGCGGGCCACGCTCGACCAGCTTCGCAAGGGCGTGGAACGCGCGACTGAAAACGTGCTGGGCGACGACACCGAGGCGCTCCGGCTGGCGGAAAAGGAACTGGAAGCCCTAGCCGGCCAGTTGGAACGCGAGCTCGGCCCCGCCGGCGCCGGCCAACCCGGCGAACGCGGCACCAACCAACTCGCCGGCGCCCTGGGACAACGCGATGGTTCCCGCACCAATTCCACGGCCCGTGCCAGCGGTGGCCGAGCCGGGGAGCCAAAACCGGGACAGCAACCTCAGCCAGGCGGAGGTGAACAGCCGGGCAACCAGCAGGCCCAAGCCGGGCAAATTGGCGAACAAAACCAACCTGGCGAAGGGCAGCAACCGGGGCAGGGACAACCGGGCCAACGCGGCCGGCAAGGCGACCGCGGCGACCAAAACACCCCGCACCAAGCGCGGAACGAAGGGCAGCCGAATTCACCGGAAGGCCAACCGGGTTCTCAGCCCGGAGGACAGCAACCTGGTCAACCTTCCGACCCGCAAGGCCAACAGTCGGCCCAAGCGGGACAGCAGCCGGGGCAGCAATCCGGCCAACAACCCGGCCAGGGGCAGGGCGGCCAGGGGGGACGCGGCGACCGGCGTCAGCAGGCCGGTCAACGTGGCCAGCGGCCGGGCCTCGACCTCAGCAGCCTTGATCCGTCGCTGGCCAACGAAGGCGGGGCCGCCAACGGCCGCGGCTCCCGCGGCGGCCCCATCACCGGCGAACAGTTCGCCGAATGGTCCGACCGCCTGCGCGACGTCGAGGAAATGGTGGACATGCCCGACCTGCGCACCGAGGTCTCCGTCGCCCGCGAACGTGCCCGGCTGATGCGGCAGGAGTTCAAGGGCGAGCGCACCAAGCCCGACTGGGCCAAGGTCGAGTTGCAGGTCGTGAAGCCGCTCGTCGAAGTCCGCCGGAAGCTGCAGGAGGAAATCGCCCGTCGGGACGTGAAGGACTCGCTCGTGCCCATTGACCGCGACCCGGTGCCCGCCCGCTACTCGGAACTCGTGCGCCGCTACTACGAAAACCTCGGCAAGGACAAGTAGGTCTCGTTCCCGGAGGACAACGCCGGCGCAGCGGGCAGGTTGGAGGACCGCACCGCTTGTAGGCTGGTGGGTAACAAGTTGAAAACCGAGTCGTCTGCGGAATTCCGATTCGCGTCCGGTGTATCGGCCGGCCCTTCCCGGACTTCCCATCGTCGGTCTGTCGGGTAGGGTTCCGGCATGAGCGCGACGCTTTCCCCGCCGGCGGACGAAGCTGCGCGGCAGCGTCGGCTGGCGCTGGCGCAGCAGGCGTATCGCGATTTTTTCGCGCAGTGTTTCTGGTCGTCCGATCCGGAACATCAGGTCCAGGAAAGCGATCTGCCTTGGATCATGCGCAATCTCCGGGAGAACGGTGGCCACCGGGGCTATCGCATCGTGGCCGAGTTATGCCGCTAGGAGATTTCGAGCGTGAAGTGCTGCGCCTGCTCGCGGCCAACCGGAATCCCGACAGCTTCGTCGCCGGGGCCACCGTGCTGCATCAGTCGCCGGATTCCCCCCGGCGCTCGGAAGACGTGGACGTGTTCCACGACCAACCCGAAGCGCTGCTGTCCGCCTACGAGGCTGACACGGCGGAGTTGCAGCAGGCCGGATTCGAAGTTGAACCCGTTGGCCGCGTGCAACCGGAGTTCCGCCGGGCAATCGTCCGGCGAGGCGGCCAGCAGACCAAGATCGAGTGGGTGCAGGATGCCGCCTTCCGCTTCTTCCCAGTGGAACCCGATCTCGAACTGGGCTGGCGGCTGAACTTCTGGGACGCCGCCACCAACAAGGTGCTGGCCATGGCCGGCCGGCAGAAAATCCGGGACTTTCTCGACTGCCTTTACCTGCACCAGCACCGCCTGCATCTGGGAGCGCTCGTATGGGCGGCGGGAGGCAAGGACCCCGGCCTGACGCCGGAATACATTCTCGACTGGGCCACGCGCGGAAACCGGTTCTTCCCCGAAGACTTGGCCGACGTGCGGCTGGGCAAACCCATCGACCTCGTCGCCACCAAGCAGGCGTGGTTGGTCGCGGTGCATGAGGCTCGCGAACTCGTCGCCCGCCTGCCCGTCACGGAACTCGGCTGCTTCTACCTCAACGCCGCCGGTCAACCCGTCTGTCCCGATCCGGCCGCGCCGGACTTCGTGCTGCTCACCCGCCATTACGGCAGCGTGAAGGGCGCCTGGCCCCGCATCGTGGAGGAATAGCCCACCGCCCGGTGGGCTCAGCCGCGCTTCACCCGGGCGACGTGCCGGGCCATGCGTTCCATGGCGATCTGGATCTGGTCGAACGCGGTGGCGAAACAGCAGCGGAGGAACTTCTCGCCGCTCGCGCCGAACGCGCCGCCGGGCACACAGGCGACCTTTTCCTCCTTGAGCAATCCGAGGGCGAATTCCTTCGCCGGGATGCCGACGCTCTCGATGCTCGGGAATGCGTAGAACGAGCCGCGCGGCAGGTGACACTTCAGACCCATGTCGTTCAGCGATTTCACGATGTAGTTCCGGCGCAGCTTGTATTGCTCGCGCATCTCGGTGGTCGCGGATTCGCCGTTCTGGAGCGCCTCAATCGCGGCTTCCTGCGCGATGATGCTGGCGCAGAGCATCGAATATTGGTGGATCTTCATCATGGCCTCGATGAGGTCCGTGGGGCCGCAGGCGTAGCCGATGCGGAAGCCGGTCATCGCGTAGGCCTTGGAGAATCCGTGCAGGAAGATGGTGCGCTCGGCCATGCCGGGCAGGCTGGCGATGGAGACGTGTTCGCCTTCGAAGGTCAGCTCGCTGTAAATCTCGTCAGTGAGCACCAGCAGGTTGTGGCGCTGGGCAACCGCCGCGATCTCCAGCAACTGTGCACGGGTCATCGTGCCGCCGGTCGGATTGGTCGGGAAATTCAGCATCAGCACCTTGCTGCGCGGCGTGATGACGGCCTCGATGGCCTGGGCGGTCACCGCAAAGCCATCCTCCGCCTTGCAGGCCACGGGCACGGGCACGCCGTGGGCGAGCACGACGCTGGGCGAGTAGCTCACGTAGCAGGGTTCGTGGTAGATGACCTCGTCGCCGGGGTTCAGCACGGCGCGCAGGGCGAGGTCCAGCGCCTCGCTGACGCCCACGGCCACTAGGATCTGGTTCTTGGGGTCGTAGTGGACGCCGAAGTTCTTGGCGACGTTGCGCGAGATGGCCTCGCGCAGCTTCAGCAGGCCGAGGTTCGAGGTGTATTGGGTGCGGCCGCGTTCGAGCGCGTAGATGGCGGCCTCGCGGATGTGCCAGGGCGTGGCGAAGTCGGGTTCACCGACGCCGAGGGAGATCACTCCGGTGGTGTTCTGGACGAGCTCGAAGAAGTCGCGGATGCCCGAGCGGGGAATGCCGGCGACGTGGTTCGCGATGTAGCTGGGACGGTTCGAGGACATGGACTGCGGCGGGGAGATAAGCGGACGCGCCGACACGCGGGAAGCGGATTCCCACGGGCCGTCTGCATTCGCGCTGGTTGAGATTGCTAGGCGAGAGGCAGACGACCGGAACGCGCGGCGGCGGCGGCTCGGGCCGAAAGGGCCAGGCCTGCGGCTGCAAAAGCGGACGACGCGCGGTTCATGTCGGGCGAGAGTGGGCCGGAAGCGGCCGGGGCGAGTCAAGCGCGGGGAAGGCGCGCGCTGACGGAACGTGAATCGGGAAAGCAGGAAGGCAGGAAACGGGAACGGCGGTTCCGGCTTTCCTGCCTGCCAAATTGTCCGGGCGCTCAGCCGCCGGCGAAGGCGGGGATGATGCTGACTTCGTCGCCGGGCTTGAGCGGCGTGTCCTGTTCGCGGAGGAAACGGATGTCCTCCTCGTTCACGAACACGAGCACGGAGCCGCGGATGCGTCCGCCGCCGTCGCACAGGCGGTCCCGGATGCCGTTGTAGCGGTCGTGCAGTTGCGAGATGGCGTCGCCCACGGTGCCGGGGCGGACGGTCACGGTATCCTCGCCGCCGCAGAGCTTGCGGAGGGTCGGGGGAATGGAAACGCGGACCATGAGGAGAATACTGGCTGGGATGGTTGAATCGTTGAAGGGGACCGTCAGGCCGACTGTGCGGGTTTGCCCCACGGATGCCATTCTCCTTGAAGATCATCCCGCCAAAGCCCCCGACCAATTTCCAAGTTCACGACGGGATTTAGTGTCGAATCAAAGGCCAGCAGAACGGCGAGAGGGACAATCCGCATCTCGATCTTTGGCGTCTCTGGCCCCGAACCACTGAACATTTCCCACTCGGAATCCTCCCATCGCACGACCTCGGTGATCGCGTAACCTCGCAACGCCGTCAGGTTGGTGATTGCTTTTGCGTTAGAATCGAATGGCAGGGACCAGTCCTGCTCAAGCCATCTCCACATCGGTTGCGTTTCCGAGTCAAACCGCGCGCCCATGTCGGGCACATCAATGGTGTGATGATCTTCGTCCGGTAGAATTTGGTAAGCCTTCACCTCTGGTAGCTCAAAGTAGTCGAGCACTCCCAGAAGCATCACCTTAGACCATGAGATATCGACGCGACCCAGGTTGAAGGTTCCCATGCCTTCAATACAGACTTGCAACGAGTCCGGCACTTCGCCGTTACGAAGCCGGGTGACGAATTCCGAAAACAGCGTTTTTACTTCGAACGTCGTGAAGGCTGCGCCACCTGCGAAAACAAGCTCGAAACCGTGAGATTGATGGAGGCCAATACTGTAGGCGAACCGAGGTGACGGACTGCCATCCACAACCGTTAGGTGATAGCCGTGTGACTGGATACCGGAAGCGATTCTGGTTAGAAATGCCTGGCGGTTTATTTCAGTCATGGCGGATGCGCACGGTTATGCCGGCCAACACGAGCTCGGCGTTCTGGATACGTTATGCGGTCACGAGTTCCGGTTTGTCTTGGGCCAGCAACGCCTCAAACTCGCGCAAGCTGGGACGGATGTCCCGGGTGGCGCCCACATGGCCGGTCATGGCTTCAATGGTCTTAAGGCCATTGCCGGTGATGCAGAGCACGGCGCTGGAATCGGCCGCGATCTTGCCCGAGGCGATGAGCTTCTTGGCCACGCCCACGGTTACCCCGCCGGCGGTCTCGGCGAAGATGCCTTCGCACTCCGACAGCAGGCGGATGCCCTCGCGGATCTCGTCGTCGGTTACGTCGTCGGCATGGCCGCCGGTTTCCTTCATCACCTTGAGCGAATAGAAGCCGTCGGCGGGCGTGCCGATGGCGAGCGACTTGGCGATGGTGTTCGGCTTCACCGGCTTGAAGAAGTCGAGTCCCGCCTTCTGCGCGGAGCTGATGGGCGAGCAGCCGGTCGCCTGGGCGCCGTGCATCTTCCACTTGGTCTCGCCGACGAGGCCGACTTTGATGAACTCCTGGTAGGCCTTGTGGACCTTGGTGAGCAGCGAGCCGGACGCCATCGGGACGACCGTGTGTTCGGGCACACGCCAGCCAAGCTGCTCGATGATCTCGTAGCCCATGCTCTTGCTGCCCTCGGCGTAGTAGGGGCGCATGTTCACGTTCACGAAGGCCCAGCCGTATTTGCCGGCGATCTCGGCGCAGAGGCGGTTCACCTCGTCGTAGTGGCCCTTGATGCCGATGACGTTGGCGCCGTAGACGAGCGAGTTGACGACCTTGCCGAGTTCGAGGTCGGACGGGATGAAGACGTAGGCGTCGAGGCCGGCGGCGGCGGCGTTGGCGGCGACGGAATTGGCGAGGTTGCCGGTCGAGGCGCAGGCGACGGTCTTGAAGCCGAGCTCCACCGAGCGGCTGAGCGCGACGCTGACCACGCGGTCCTTGAACGAGAGCGTCGGGTAGTTGACGGCGTCGTTCTTGATCCAGAGTTCGCGGATGCCGAGGCGTTTGGCGAGCCGGTCGGCCTTCACCAGCGGCGTGTAGCCGACCTGGCGGCCGACGGTCGGTTCGCCGGCGACGGGCAGCAACTCACGGTAACGCCACATCGTCTGCGGGCGGGAACAGATCGCCTCGCGGGTGAGGGACTTCTTGATGCGGTCGTAGTCGTAGGCGACTTCGAGGGGACCGAAGTCGAATTCGCAGACGTGCGTGGCGGCGAGGGGATATTCCCGGCCGCACTCGCGGCACTTCAACGCCTTCATGTATCCGTGGCTCTGGCTCATAAAATTGTTCCGTTCATCGGCGCCAAGCGCCGAAGACTTCAGCCAGAGGGGCGGGGAAAACAAACGACCCCTGCCCGCGAAGCGAGAAGGGGTCTGAAAATCAGGACCGGCACTTCTCATCTTCGCCGGGATTTCGTTGCCGAAACCCCGACCGGATTTGGCACCTGGTCATCGGACTGCCCGTCCGACCGGTTGCCGTGGTTTCATCGGGCCGTGCCCTCCGCCACTCTGGATGAGTGCCCTGGTCGCCCAAGGCGCTGGAATGGATGGCGGAAGGGCCCCGGGGGTGTCAAAAGGTTTTTCTGTCCCAAACCGGCCGACGGTGGGGGCTAGGCGAGGGCACTCGGCTGAAGGTTTCCGCTTTGGCGCGCCTTCGACCGCGTTATCCTCACCCCAGACGCGGCTGAAACTTCGACGCGGCGGCCAGTTTTTCCCACAGGCCACGTTCCTCGTCGGAGAGCTGGGTGGGAACCTTGACCACCAGCTTGGCGTAGAGGTCGCCGCGTTCCGTGCCCTGGCCCTTGGGCAGGCCGTGTCCGCGCAGGCGTAGCTGCTGGCCGGAGTTCGTGCCGGCGGCAACCCGCACGTTCACGGGCCCGGTCAGGGTCGGCACACTGAGCGTGGTGCCGAGGACCGCCTCCCAGGGCGCCAGATCCAGTTCGGTAACCAGGTCCTCGCCTTGGACGGTGAAGTCCGGATGCGGCGACAGGCGCACGCGCAGGAGCAGGTCGCCGGCCCCGCCGTTGCCGGCCCCGGCTTCACCCTTGCCCGCCACGCGGATCAGTTGGCCCTCATGGACGCCGGCCGGCAGGCGGACCTTGAAGCTGTGCGATTCGGTCTCGCCGGTCCGGGAATTCGCGCGGCGGAAGGAGACCTGGCGCACCGACCCGTTGAGCACCTCGTCGAGGCTGACGGCGAGGTCGCCCTCCACGTCGGCGCCCCGGCTGGACTGCGGTCGTCGGCCTGGCCCTGCCTCTTGGAACGGTTCAAAGCCACCCGCGCCCCGGGCGCCGAAGAATTGCTCGAAGAAGTCGCTGAAGCCGGTGCCGCCAAACTGGAACTCCGCGTCGTCACCGCCGGTGGGGCGCCGCGAACGTCGCCGTCCGCCGGTCCCGGAGGGATCCCAGCCCGGCGGGGGCTGGAAGCCGGCGCCCTGCTTCCAGTTCGCGCCGAGCGTGTCGTATTTCTTGCGGTTGCCGGCGTCGCCGAGGACTTCGTAGGCCTCGTTGATCTCCTTGAAGCGGTCTTCCGCCGCCTTCTTGTCGGTCGCCACGTCCGGGTGATACTTCCGCGCCAGTTGCCGATACGCCTTCTTGAGCTCATCGGCCGACGCGGTGCGGGGCACCCCGAGGATGGCGTAGTAGTCTTTGAATTCCGGACCCATGCTTGTGCCCAAGCAATAGCCGTGCGGACGGCCCGCGTAAAACGGGACTTCAGGCGTCGCCGACCGGGGGCACTTCCAAGCCCGAGTTTCCCGTGGCCGACGCGGATCCCAGCCGGCGGTCGCGGGGCTGACGGCCGGGCATTTTGTTCGCCCGATCGCCCCCGGTTCCGGCCGGTGCGCCACCGGTTTCCCGCGTGTCACAACCTTGCGCTCCAGTTTGTCGCGGGCGGGCACTATCCGTTGCCATGGCGGCGCGGCTGGGATCGCGAAATTCGCGGAAAATCGGGCAGATGGGCGGCTGCGGAGTCCCGGCATCGGGTGTGCGAAACGGATGGCAGAGGGTGCGATGGGCGCACCCACCCACAAGAAAGGAAATATCATGACTGCCAATGTGCCTGTTCGTCGTAGCCAGACCTATCCCGTGAGCCCGTTCGCCACGCTGCTGAACCTGAGCCGGGATTTTGACCGGCTCCTGGAAACACCCTTCACCGCCCTCGGGCGTGAAGGTTTGCCCGCGGCCTTTGCGCCGGCCCTCGAGGTCCGTGAAGACGCCGACAATGTCACCGTGACCGTGGAGTTGCCGGGCGTGGACCGGAAAGACGTGAGCGTCACGTTCCACGACGGCGTGCTGACGGTCGCCGGTGAGCGGAAGCAGGAACGCGAAGTCAAAGAGGGTGAGTATCTGCGTTCCGAGCGCCAATACGGTCGCTTCGAACGTCAGGTGGGCGTGTCCTTGCCCATCGACGCCGACAAAATCAAAGCCGCCTGCAAAGACGGCGTGCTGACGGTGACGCTCCCGAAGAGCATCTTGGCCAAACCCAAGACCATCGACATCGGTGTCAACTGAGCGTTGCGGCTGGGGCAACCCAGCGGACGGCCGCCGTAGTGGAACCCGTGGGGCATTTCGCCCCGCGGGTTTTTGCGTTTCGGGCCGAGGTTCCAAACAGGGAACGACCGGGTCGCTTAGCCGAGCACCGCGTCGCGCATCACGCCATAGATCTGCGTGGAGGTCAGTTCGTCGCCTGGCAGCGCGCCGGGGGCGATCACCAGCGGCCAGTCTTCGCGGCTGGTCGGACGGCAGCCGTGGGAACCCTTCACCAGCGACGCGTCGAGCGGGATGACGTCCATCAGCATCCGGAAGCCGAGCTTCTTTTGCAGCAGCCGCCACGCGATCTTCAGCTTCACGGCCGGAATGGCGGGATTGAGGAACAATTCGACCGGGTCGTAGCCGGGCTTCCGGTGGATGTCCACGCACCGGGCGAAGTCGGGTGCCTTCGCGTCATCGAGCCAGTAATAGTAGGTGAACCAGGCACTCTCCTGCGCGACGGCGACCAGGTTGCCGGTGCGGGGATGCGCCAGGCCGCGCTCCACTTGGTCGGCGAAATCCCACACCTCGGCTATGCCGGGCGTGCTTTCCAGGAGCGCCTGCACTTCACCGAGGATCGTGCGGTCGTTCACGTAGATGTGCGCCAGTTGATGGTCCGCCACGGCGAAGGCCTTCGAATTTCCCGTGTCGAGCAGCTCCAGCCCGAGTTCCTCCCGGACGGTGATCCAGCCGCGTTTCCGGAAATCGCGGTTCAGGTGGAGCGGCGTGTCCACCGGAGTGATGCCGTATTCGCTGAGCACGAGCACCTGCACACCGCGCCCGCCGAAGAAGTCCAGCAGGTCGCCGACGATGGCATCAATGCGCCGGAGGTCGTCCACCACCGCGGGATGCTTCGGGCCAAGTCGCTGGAGGTTGTAGTCGAGGTGCGGCAGGTAAACGAGGTTCAGCGTTGGCCGGTGTTTCTCCTCCACCCACTTCGCCGAATTCGCGATCCAGCGGGTGGCGGCGTCCGGTTCGCCCTGCGGCGATTTCACGCCGGCGGCCGGGCCCCAGAAGGTCGCGAAGGGAAATTCACCGAGGTCGGCCTTCAACGCGGGCCGCAGGTCGGCCGGCCAGGAATAGACGTCGAAGAACTTCCGCCCGTCCGCCGGATACATGGGGCGCGGCGTGACCGACCAGTCCGCGCCGGAATACATGTTGAACCACCAGAACAGCTTCGCGCAGGTGAAGCTGGGGTCGTTAGCCCGGAGTTCGTCCCAGAGCTTGGGCGCGGTGACGACATGGTTCGACTGCTTCCAGAAATGGACCTCGCTGAGTTCGCGGTTGAGCCAGCCGTTGGCCACCACGCCGTGCGCTTCGGGGCGCTGGCCGGTGAGGTAGTCGGACTGCGCGGTGCAAGTCACCGCCGGCAAGGCCGGGTCAATGACGGCATGGCGATGGGCCTGGAGGAAGGCGCGGAGGCGCGGCGTGTGTTCGCCGATCAGCCCGCGCGTGAGGCCGACGACATTGAGGACTGCGGTGCGTGTCACGGGCGGTCATCGGAAGACGAATTCGCGCCGCGGTAAAGGCGCCCGTTGGGGAAAAGCGTGATCCGCCGCCGTTTCCCCCCAAGCCGGTTGAACTTCCGCCGCCGCCGTTTCGTCCGAGCTTCCGTGTTCACGCTGTCCCGTCTTGTCGCCGCCGGTTCCCTGGGGTTGATCGTATCCGCCGCCGAACTGCCGCCGCCATTTCCCCTGGACCCCGCGCAGGTCCAGGAACGCACCTGCTTCCAGACCGGCGCGGCGTGGAGCGGTGCGGGCAACCTTCGCTCCGACGTCGCGATCGTTTACGGCATCGACGCCAAGCTGCCCGAACGCATCGCGACGTGGCGCGACCGCGGCTATCGCATCCACGTGATGACCGGCGTCTCGTGGGGCCAGTATCAGGACTACCTCTACGGGCGCTTCGACGGCATCAACCACGAGGACGAGGCGCAGACTGACCGCAACGGCAAGAAGATCAGCCACGGCGGCGACGTGTATTACATGTGCCCCGGCACGAACTTCGGAAAGTTCCTCAGCGTCGGCGTGCAGCGCGCGCTCGACGCCGGAGCGGAGGCGATCCACCTGGAAGAACCCGAGTTCTGGGGCCGTGGCGGTTACTCGGACGGCTTCAAGCGCGAGTGGAAGGCCTTCTACCACGAGGAATGGCAGCCGCCGCACAGCTCGGTGGACGCCCAATGGCGGGCCTCGAAGCTAAAATACTTCCTCTACGGGCGGGCACTCCAACAGGTGTTCGACCACGTCAACGCCTTCAACGACCGGACCGGCAAACACGTCCGCTGCTACGTGCCCACGCATAGCCTGCTGAACTACGCCCATTGGAAGATCGTCAGCCCGGAATCCAGCCTCGCCCGGCTGCGCGGCTGTGACGGTTACATCGCGCAGGTGTGGACTGGCACCTCGCGCACGCCGAACGTTTACCGCGGCGTCCGGCGCGAACGGACCTTCGAGACCGCCTTCCTCGAATACGGCGCAATGCAGAACTTGGTCCGCGCCACCGGCCGCACGGTCTGGTATCTGAACGACCCCATCGAGGACAACCCGGACCACGACTGGACCGACTACCGCACGAACTGGGAATCCACGCTCGTCGCGTCGCTCTTCCAGCCCGAGGTGTGGCAGTTCGAAGTCGCGCCCTGGCCGGAACGCATCTTCAACGGCAAGTATCCGGCAAATGTGCCCGCGGAAAAACGTCAGGGCATTCCCGCGCCCTACGCGACCGAACTCCAGGTGGTGATGAACGCCTTGAACGACCTCCGCCAGCCCGATGTGGACTGGCACGGCGCGACCGAAGGCATCGGCGTGTTAGTGAGCGACTCGCTGATGTTCCAGCGGGGCGATCCGACGCCGAGCGACGGCAACCTGAGCCACGTTTACGGCCTCGCGCTGCCGTTCCTCAAACGCGGCGTGCCGATCCAGCCGGTGCAGTTGGAAAATCTCACCGTGCCGCGTGCCCTCGACCGCTTCCGCGTGCTGCTCCTGAGTTACCACGGCCAGAAGCCGCTCGAACCCGCGGTGCATCCGCCGCTCGTCGCGTGGGTGCGCGCCGGTGGCACGCTGGTGGTCTGCGACGACGACAGCGATCCCTACAACCGCGTGCGCGACTGGTGGAACTCCGAGGGCCGCCAGCTCACCACGCCACGGGAGCATCTCTTTGCCGAGCTCGGCCTGAATGGTTCCGCGACCGCCGCCAAGGTCGGTTCCGGGCGCGTGGTTTGGCTGAAGCGCAACCCGGCCGACTTCGCGAAGCAGGCCAACGGCGACGCGGAACTGGTCACCGCGGTGAAGGCAGCCGCGCCCCCGACGGTGAACTGGCGCGAAAGCAATGCCCTCCTCCTGCGTCGCGGTCCGTATCTGGTGGCGGCCGGCTTGGACGAATCCGTGGCCGGCGAACCGCGCGTGCTCACGGGCAAGTTCGTGAACCTGTTCGACCCGGAACTGAAGGTGCAGACGTCCGTCACGCTGACGCCCGGCTCACGTCACTTCCTGCTCGACCTCGAACGGGCTGAACGGAAGGCGCCGCGCGTGCTGGCTTCCGCGTGCAAGACGCTGTCCGCGAAGTCGGAGGACGGCTCCGTTACCTTCACCGTTGAAGGCGTGCCGAATACCGAGGCGGTCGTGCTGCTGCACTGCGAGCGCCCGCCCAAGTCCGTCCGCCTGGCCAACCAACCCTTGGCCACCGTTACGCACTCCAGCACCGACCGACTGCTGTGGGTGCGCTTCGCCAACAGCGCCACTCCGCGCGAGCTGACGGTGGAATTCTAAACCGGACGGCACCCGACCAAAGGACCACTGGCTCAGCCCGTCGTGCGCAGGCCGCTGGCGATGGCATTGATCGTGAGCAGCAGCTCCGGGAAGACCGCCTGGGCTGCCTGCTCGTTGCCTTGGCGGAGCTCCCCGCGCCAGCGGCGCAGCAACGCGATCTGCTGCCGATGCAGCAGGCGCAGCGGCGCCGCCCGCAGGGCCAGCGTGCGGCTGAGGCGAGGGCGCCGTCCGCCAAACTCCGCCCCGCGCACCCGGGCGAGCGCCGCGCCGGTCCGCCCCCACTCCGCTTCGATCCGTTCCCAAACCCGCCCGCGCACCCCCGGATCCTCCACCAACTGCGCATAGTCGCGCATCATGTCGAGGTCGGCGCTGGCGAGCGATGTCTCCACGTTGGTGAGCAGGTAGTGGAGGAACGGCGAGGACTGGAGATACGTTCGCAACACGGCGAGCTCAGCGTCGGTGAGCTGGCTGAACGCCGTGCCGACGCCATACCAACCGGTGAGGTAAAACCGCGCCTGGGTCCACGAGAAGACCCACGGGATCGCCCGCAGGTCCGCGAGGCTCGCCTGCCCCGTGCGGCGGGACGGCCGGGAACCGATGCGGGTGTTTTCGAGCGCATCCAGCGGTGTGGCCTGCCGGTGGAACTGGAGGAATCCTTCCGTCTCCAGCAACTGCCGGTAGGCCTGGCGGGAGCCGTTCGCCAGGCGTTCCAGCAGCGGAACCAGTTCGGCGGGAAACGGGGCCGCCTCACGGTGCAGGCAGGCCGTGGCGGTAACGCCCGCGAGGAGCAGTTCGAGGTGATACCGGGCCGTGCCGGGGTTGCCATATTTCTGCGCGATAGTTTCGCCCTGCTCGGTGAGCCGGATGGAACCGTCGAGCGAGCCCGGCGGCAGGGCCTCCAGGAACCGGTGGGTCGGCCCCGCGCCGCGGCTGATGGTGCCACCGCGCCCGTGGAAGAATTGGACCCGGACGCCCGCCTGGCGGCCGACTTCACTGAGCCGGGCCTGACCGCGTTGCAGGGCCCATTGGCTGGCGAGGATGCCGGCATCCTTGTTCGAGTCCGAGTAACCGACCATGACCTGCTGGCGGGGTTGGCCCGGACGCCCGGCGCGGGCAGCGTGGAACTGGAGGCTGGCCCGGGTGACGGGGAACTCAAGGAACGCCCGGAGCATTTCCGGTCCGCGTTCAAGGTCCTCGACGGTTTCCAGCAGCGGCACGACGGGCAGCAGGCAGACCATGCCTTCCGGGAACAGGCGGAGCAGGCCGGCCTCACGGGCGAGGACGTAAACCGCCAGCAGGTCGGAAACCCGGCGGGTCATGCTCACGATCAACGAGCCCACGCCGGCCGCGCCATGCCGTTGCAATTGGTCGGCCAGCACGCGGTAGGTTCCGAGCACGGCATCCGCCTCGGGGCCGGCGCTCACCGACGGATGCAGGAACGGGCGCGGGGACCGGATTTCGCGCTCCAGCAACCGGAGCCGCTCCACTTCGCTCCATTCCGCCCACTCGGAGGCATCCAGGCCGGCGGCGCCCAGCAACTGGCAAAGGGCGCGTTCGTGAAAGGCGGAGTTCTGCCGAACATCCAGCCGGGCGAGATGGAAACCGACCGTGCTCAGGACCCGGCGCACGGGCCGCACGTCATGTTCGGCCAGCCGTCCCGCGCCGGCCTCGACCAGCGACTGTTCCAGGATCGCCAGGTCGGCCTCCAACTCCGCCGGGTTCGCGTAGCGGCCGGGGGAATCATGTGCCTGCGCCGGCTGGCCCGGCGGTTGGTCCAGCGGCAGCCGGGCGGCCAGCAGTTCGGCGGTCTGCCGCCAGGGCTCCCCGGGATGCCGCTGACGGATGGCGGTGGCGGCTTCGCCCAATTGCGCCGTGATCCGGTCCCGGAGGTCCCTCAGACCGGGCGGCGGAGGCTGGACCCATTCGGACAGCGGCAGCCGGTCGGCGAGCGCCATCAGTTCGCGATGCAGCACGAGCAGGGAATTGGCCCGCAGCTGCTCCAACGTCTCCGCCGTCACCGCGGCGGTCACGCCCGGATGCCCGTCCCGATCGCCACCCACCCAGGTGCCGAAGCTCAGCCTTGGCCGGGAAGCGGGTGCGCCGGGAAGCCCCGCGCCGGTCCAGGCGGTTTCCAGGCGGCGGTCGAGCTGTCCCACCACGCCCGGCAGCACTTCCCTAAGATAATGAAGTAGGTTGCGCCGCTCGTCGGCGACGGAGGGTTTCTCCAGCAGGATTTCACCGGTGCGCCACAGTCGTTCCAGCAGGGCCAACAGTTCCGCCTTCACCGCCGGACTGCTGGTGGCCCCGCGCCGGCTCTGGAGCAACTGCAACAGGGCTCGGTGCTGCTCCAGCACCGAGGTCCGTTTGGCTTCGGTGGGGTGAGCGGTGAACACAGGCTCGACCTCGACCTCCGCCAGCACCGCGGTGATCGTCGTGGCCGGGATCGCGGCGCGCTTCAGTGCGGCCAATTGATCCGCCCACAGGCCCCGTTCCGCCTCCGCGCCCTCCGCGGATTCACGGAGCTGGCGCATGGATTCGGCGGCGTGTTCCTCCACGGTGTTGAGCAACTGGAAGGCGAGCGCCAGGGCAAGTCCGAGGCGGGCGGGAGGCTCCGCCGGCAGGGTTGCGGTGGCGCCCGTGGCTTCCCGCCACGGAATCCAGGCGGCCAATTCAGGTTCTCCTAGGCCCACGAGCACCTCGGCCAGGCTGTCGGCCAGCCAACGGACGTCGCGGTCGATCTGGTCGAAACCCAGCCGGACATAATCCGGCGGCGGGGCGGGGGTGTTCGCATTCATGCGCGGAGAGTCGGGCGGTCGGCGAACCGCCGCGGGAGAGTCTCTCGGATCGAACTGGCGTCAAATCTGTCGGATCCAGTCGCGTGCTCTGGGCGCACTTCAGCACCACCACCGTGCCGCGCGAGCGGGCGGCGACGTTCTAGTCCCGGGGCGGGACGAACCGGCTGCGGAGCGCTGCCGGCAATTCCGGGGTGGCGCCGGCTTGGGTGCAAACAAACGCGGCGATGTCGGTGGCGGCGGCCAGCAACTGCTGAGTTGGCCAGCCCAGCAGAAGTCCCATCACCAGGGCCGCGGTGAAGGAATCCCCAGCCCCGACCGCATCCTTCACCGGCACCGCCCGGCCGGATTCCGCCGACCAGGTGCCGTGGCGCAGCAGACGGCTGCCGGCGGCCCCCAAGGTCAGCGCGACCACCTTGAGGCCGAAACGGTCCGCGAGGGTTTCCAATTGTGCTTCGGTTGAACCGGCCAGGCCGAACTGAGCGGCCAGAACCGGCAATTCCGCTTCGTTCAGCTTGAGCACGTTGGCCAGTTCGAGCGAATGCGCGATCACCTCGGCGGTGTGAAAGGGGGCCCGGAGGTTCACGTCGAACACGCGCAACGCCGCGGGTGAACTGGCCGCGACCAACTGCCGGATCGCCAGCCGGGAACCGGCCGAACGCTGGGCCAGCGAACCGAAGCAGATCGCGTCGGCCGCGGCGGCTCGCAGGAACGCCGTCGGCGCGGGCGTGATCGCGTCCCACGCCACGTCCTCGACGATATCGAAGCGGGGTTGGCCGTCGGTTCCCACCTCCACGGCGACCGTGCCGGTCGGCCGTCGCGGATCGCGGCCGACCATGGACAGGTCGAGGGCGCGGTCCGTCAGCAACCGGAGCGCCTCGTCGCCCAGCCGGTCGCTGCCCACGCAGGACACGAGGCTGGAACGTGCGCCGAGGGCGGCGACGTGGCAGGCAAAGTTGGCGGGCGCACCGCCCAACTGGGGACCGGAGGGCAGCAGGTCCCAGAGCACTTCGCCGAGGCTGACGACAAGGGGGGGCGGGTTCATTGGCGACTGACACCGAGCCGATGCTGGATCTGTTCCAGGGGGACCCCTTTGGTTTCAGGGACCATGAGTTTCACCCAGGCCAGCTGAAGCACCATCATGCCGCAGAAGAACAGGAACACGTAGCCGGGGGCGAAGGACTCAACCATCTGGGGAAAGAAGGTGGTGAGGAGCGCGGCGAAAATCCAGTGCGTGAAACTGCCGAGCGCCTGGCCCTCCGCGCGCTGCCGGTTCGGGAAGATTTCCGAGATGAACACCCAGATGACCGCACCCTGGCCGATGGCATGCGCGGCGATGAAGGCGAAGATGCAGGCCGGAACGATGGCGTAGTGCCGGGTGAAAAACGCCCACGACACCAACCCGAGCGAGGCGATGTAGCCAAACGAACCGATGTAAAGCAGCGTGCGGCGACCGAGCCGATCAATGAGCCAGAGACCGACGAAGGTGAAGATCAGGTTCGTGATGCCGATGCCGACCGACTGGAGCAGGGCGGCCTTCGCGCCGAGGCCGGTCAGCTCAAAGATGCGCGGGGCAAAGTAGAGGATCGCGTTGATGCCGGAGAGCTGGTTGAAGAACGCGATCAGGATCGCCAGCAGGATTGGCACGCGCAGGTTCCAGTGCCAGAAGCCGCGGCGGATGCCCACCTCATTGGACGCCGCGATGATTCTGTCCGCTTCCGCCTCGATCTCCGCCGGCTTGGCCTCGGGCTGGATCTGGCGCAGGACTTCGATTCCCAGCGGCCGGTCGCCTTTCCGGCCCAGCAGCCACCGCGGGCTTTCCGGCAGGGCGAAGCACAAGAGCGTGTAGACGACCGACGGGACCGCGGCGACGCCCAGCATCCAGCGCCACGCATGCTCGCCGACGCCCGCCAGCAGGGCGTTGGAGAGGAAGGCCATCACGATGCCGAAGACGATGTTGAACTGGAACATCCCCGCGAGCCGGCCGCGGCTGGCCGGCGGCGCGATTTCGGAGATGAACAACGGCGCGGCGATGGTGGACACGCCGACGCCGATGCCGCCAATGAAGCGGGCAGCGATGAAGGAGTAGACGTCCGTCGCGAGCCCCGACCAGACGGCGGACACGAAGTAGAGCACGCCGATGGACAGGAGGGTGGGACGCCGGCCGAACCGGTCCGTGGGCCAGCCGCCGAGCAGCGAGCCGAGGACGGTGCCGTAAAGTGCCGAGGCCATTGCGATGCCGTGCAGGAACGGCGTGAGCTGCCAGAGCGCCTGGATGGTCTTTTCGGCGCCGGAGATCACGACGGTGTCGAAGCCGAACAGGAACCCGGCGAGTGCCGACGTCAGAGACCAGAAGAAGATGCGGTGTTTCATTTTGGCGGGGTGCGGTATTGCCGGAATTGTTCGGCGACGGAGACAGGGATTGCCCGGACCGCGGCTGAGGCGGCAGTTACGGGCGTGATTTGTGGGCGCCGGCCTACCGGCCGCCCCGGTTCAGCGGGTCCCAGAACTCGGAATTCACGAGCGCCT
>CAZRRO010000024.1:0-102378 GCA_964602595.1 uncultured Verrucomicrobiota bacterium
AGATCACCGAAGACGTCCGCAAATACGCCGCCGAACAAGGCATCGCCGAGGAAGAGGCGTTGAAGAAGGGGATGGAAGAAAAGTCGAAAGAGTTTGTGGAGAAGGGCGCGGAGGTCTACGCGAAGGTGTAAGTTTGTTCAGCGCTGCTTGTGACACATGCCTGTAAACCCGAAAGTCATTGAGTTCTACGAAACGGATTGTCCGCGCACATTGTTTCCACTGCGGACCAATCTGGTCTTGATTCAGCGGGCTGCAGCGGAACTCCTTGATTACGTCTACCAAAAAATCACTCCAGGCGAATCAGGCGGCGGGAGCTTTCTTATTCAAGAGAGAGTAGCGGCACTTAAGCAACGCCACCATCTTCGTCGCACCTTCAAGCTTGATCCCATTGCCGAACTCTTCCTCTATGAAATCGTCTATCGGCATAGGACAAAGTTTCGGCATCCTCGTTCTGGTGCGCGAAAGAGCTTTGGGTATACGTTTTCGGGTGGTGTTCTTGCATCTCCGTCAGACGATTACCGGGATTTCAAAAAGGCGACTGTTGAGGCCGGCAAGAAGTTCAAGTTTACGGCCGAGTTCGACATCGCTGCATACTTCAATAGTATCTATCACCACGACTTGGCAGCTTGGTTTGGCGATCTAAGCCCAGGGGATGATGATGTTGCCATCTTCGGAAAATTTCTCAGACAAATTAATGCCGGCAGATCCATTGATTGCCTAGTGCAGGGTATCTATCCGAGCAAAGTAATCGGAAGTCACTTCCTGAACTTTGTAGAGTATCAGCCTTCGCTGGAGGCTGATGTGCAGCTGCGATTCATGGATGACTTCGTCCTGTTCTCGAATGACATATCCAAGTTGCAACGCGATTTTCTACGTATACAGAGGCTGCTAGGAGAACGCGGCCTGTCGGTCAATCCGGCGAAGACCTATTTGGGCCATTCAAG
Organism: uncultured Verrucomicrobiota bacterium; assembly: GCA_964602595.1. Classification (GTDB taxonomy): domain Bacteria; phylum Verrucomicrobiota; class Verrucomicrobiia; order Limisphaerales; family UBA9464; genus CAIWAH01. The sequence goes on from CAZRRO010000024.1 coordinate 945, forward strand.
GGAAAGCTCCGTCGAATCCAAAATCACTCCAGTCCGACTCGGGTTGCTACGCAGGAGAAGACTTGCGATTCGGTCGCTCTATTGGGAGGGGGACGATGACGATGATGACACATCGACGACGGACACTGAAGAAGGAGTTACGGATGCAGAAAAGGAGTATCTGCTCGGCCTCCTGCAATCGAATGAGATGACGGAAGAAGATGCAGACTTGGTTCTTGCATACCTCCGTGATGAAGGAGACGACCTCGTCGGTCATCTGAGTGAAATCCTCTGGAAATTTCCTTACCTTTCAAAAAACGTCTTTCTGTTCGCATCTTTTGTTGATGACAAAAGCTCCCTGTTAAATGCGCTTTTTCAGTTCGTGAAAACAAATGATGTGGTCACGGAATATTCACTGTTTTGGGTTGGTTGCATCGTGGAGAAGCATTTGTTGGGAGTCAAAGGAGTTGAAAACCTTATTGCCGCCCTATACGAACATCCGGATGGAACGCGAATCACTCAAGCCAAGCTTCTTGAAATTGCGGACAAGCGTTTTGGTTTGCGTGAATTGCGTGAGGAGAATCTCCGGCGCGGTAGCTCGGATTGGCTAAGTTGGAGCTCAGCAGTCGGGTCGAGCGCGGAAAACAAATCCAATCGGAATCACCTGCTTGGATACTTTGCCAACGGAAGCGACTTGAATCGAATCATTGCTGAGGCAGTAAAGCTATTCTGACTACTTGGTCATACGCTTTGAATGCCAGCAATATGGGGCGGCTGAAACAGACAAAGTCGCTGAAATGAAGAAGAAATTATCCTCCAGACAACGCGACGAGTTGCTAGCCGCGTTGAAAGTCCGTTTTGACGCGAACAAGGCCCGCCACCCAGGTTTGGTTTTGGCCAAGGTGCAGACGCGGTTGGAGGCCAAACGGGACCAGCTGTGGTCGCTCGCGGAAATGGAACGCACTGGCGGCGAACCGGATGTCGTCAACCAGACGCTTCGCCATCCCGCGTTGCGGGACTGGCGCGGCCAGTTCACGCCGGAGTTCGCCGCGTAGCCTGAATTCGCCATGCCCAAGAAACTCACGCTCGCCAAAGCCGCCGCCAAGCCCGCGCGGGGCGTCACGCCATTGCTGGCGGAGGTGCGCGGTCTCATCCTCGCGGCGCGGGAGCAGGTGGCGCGGGCGGTGGATTCCGGGTTGGTCACGCTCTACTGGCACATTGGCCGGCGCGTGCATCAGGACATCCTCAAGGAGAAGCGCGCGGAGTATGGGACGAAGATTGTGTCCGCGCTGGGGACACAATTGAGCCGGGAGTTTGGCCGCGGGTTCAACGCTCGGAACATTTTCCGCATGGTGCGTTTCGCCGAGGTTTTCCCCGACGATCGAATTGTGTCCGCACTGCGGACACAATTGGGTTGGACGCATTTCAGGATGATCATCCCGATGGAGGATGAACTGAAACGCGACTTCTACGCCGAGATGTGTCGCATCGAGAAGTGGAGCACGCGGACGCTGGAGAAGAAGATCGGCGGAATGCTTTACGAGCGGACGGCGTTGTCGAAGAAGCCGGACCAGCTCATCCGGCAGGAACTGGCGGCGTTGCGCGAGGAGGACAGGCTCACGCCCGACCTCGTGTTCCGCGATCCTTACGTCCTGGATTTTCTGGGGCTGAAGGACACTTACGCGGAGAAGGATTTGGAGGCCGCCATCCTGCGCGAAATCGAGGCGTTCGTCCTCGAACTCGGCGTCGGCTTCGCGTTCCTCGAACGGCAGAAACGCATCACGGTGGACGGCGAGGACCATTACCTCGACCTGTTATTCTACCACCGCCATCTGCGCCGGCTCGTGGCGATTGACCTCAAGCTGGAGGCGTTCAAGCCCGCCGACAAAGGCCAGATGGAGTTCTACCTGCGCTGGCTCGACCGCCACGAGCGCCAGCCGGGCGAGGAAGCGCCCATCGGCCTGATCCTCTGCGCGGGCCAGCGACGCGAGACGGTGGAACTGCTCGACCTAGAGAAGTCCGGCATCCGCGTGTCGTCCTACTGGACGGATCTGATGCCGAAGGGGCAGTTGCAGAAGAAGCTGCACGAGGCGGTTTTGCTCGCGCGGGCGCGAATGGTGGAAGCCCCGGCGGCCGCTCGGCGGAAGGCTGTGCCGGGAGCGAAACGGGGCCGAAAGGTCTCCAAGTGACAACGATGCCGAAGAACGAGGCAGCCGAGTTGCTGGCCGCATAGAATGCCCGGTTTGACGCGAACAAGGCCCGTCACCCCGGTTTGCTGTGGGCCATGGTGCAGGCGCGATTGGCGGACAGGCCGGACCAGCTGTGGTCACTCGCGGTCCCGGTGCGGCTGAGTTTGGAAACTCTGGTGGGCCAACGTTTTGGCGACGCACCACTTCCCGCCTGACGGCAGTCGCGCATCGGTGACTGGGGGAGCGCCGCGTGTTGGCCGAGGTCACTGGCGTTCGAGCCGGAGGACGGTTTCTTCACCCACCTGGCGCACCGCGACCGGGCGCACGCCGCCGGGGTGGTTGAATTCCTCGCGGCCCAGTGCCTTCGGCGCCACGGGATCGAACCACTCGGCCACGTAGCGGCCGGCGGGCAGTTCCACCGTCAGTTGGGTCGCGGGATTGCGGGCTTGGCGGCCCAGGAAGCCGTCGGCGCCCCACGGGAAATTGATGGTGGCATCCACCCGCTCCAGCACCCGAGGGCCCAGTTGCAGTTGGGTGCCGGAGAAGTATTCGCCGCGCAACCCAGGCTGGCCGCCGGCGCGGGTAAGCCGGGACGCAGGCACGATTTCCTTGGTGCCATCCGGCCGGGTCCACGACAGCCGGGTCACGCCCTGGCCACCGCCGTAGAAGTATTCCAAGCGCAGGGGCACCGGCTGGCCGGCGACCAGGCGCACGGTTGCGGAATCTTCCTGCTCGGCGTGGTCGCTCCAGTTATCGATCAATTTGCGCCCATCCACCCACAGGCGGACCCCGTCATTCGATACGGTGTGAAGGGTGTATTCGCCGGATTCGGGCGGGGTCAGCGTGCCGGTCCAGCGGACTGAAAACTGCGCCGACAAGGAGGCCGGCCGGAGATAGACCGCCCAACGCCGGCCCGTTTCGACGAGGGCCTCCGCCGAAACTCCATCGGGCACGCCGCCGCGCAGGAAGGTCGTGTCCGGCCGGGTCTTTCTGAGGTCGAAGGTGCGCAGGAAGCCGGCGAGGAAGCCGAGTTGGACCCGCAGCTTCGGTGAACCGCCGCCGGGCTGGTCCTTGGGATAGGCAAAATCGCCGCGCTCATGCCCGGCGACGAACGAGTAGTCGAGATGGTTGAAAAGCGCGCCGCCGGCGAACAGGAAATCCCAGGCCTCCATCCGGTAGGGCGCATCGTTGGTGCCGCGGAACCCGGTTTCGTTGTCGCCAATGGGGCGGTTCAGCCCGCGGTTTTGTTTCACGGCGTCCGGCGGCGTCGCGTAGTGGAAGTTGAACAACGCCAGGGCCGGATGCGGATTGGTCACCACGGCGGTGCCGTTGGCGACATTCCAGGAGATCAGGTGCGTGGTCGGATGGGTGGCGCTGAGATTGGCGGCGGCTTCGCCCGGACCGGGCCGGAGGGCGGACGCCAGCACGTCGGCGATGTGGTCGTGCCACTTCATATCCACGCCCCCGATGTAGGGTTCGTTGCAGATCTCGAAGGTGACATTGTCGAACCCGCGCAGATCCGCCACCACCTTGCGGACGTAGGCGTCCATGAACCCCACGAGTTTGGGGTCCCGCAGGCTGAGCGCCTCATCCCAGGCGCACTGGCCCACGCCGTTGACGTTGTTGCGTTGGTGAAACGGATGAGTTTCCCACGACTTGTCGCCGTAGGAGCACGAGAACAGGTTGGCCTCCACGATGATGCTGCGCTGCCCCGCGTTCTTCACGAAATCCCGCAGCCGGCTGAAATAGGCTTCGTCCCACCGGGTGAGGTCGAAGCGATTGCCGCCGTCGAAGTAGCCCGACTCCGTGCTCCGGGCCCACGGCAGGACCAAACGTTCCTGTTTGGGCGCCAGGGAATTGGCGGCGATGTTGAAGGCGCCCGGCTGCTCGCGATAGGCGAGGAATACCCGGGTGCCGTTCAGGCCATCCTCCGCCAACGTGTCGAGGTAGCGGACGTAGTCGAAGGCCCGATTCACGACCGCGCCATAGTGTTCGCCGCTGGTAACGATCACGGTCGGTTGGCCGCGAAAGGTGAAGTAACGCGGGTTGGCCGGCAGAAGCCCGATCGGGCTGGCAGCCGCCAGCGAAACGCAGCCGGCCAGCGCTGAAGACAGCAGCCACCCAAGGCGGAGAAGACGCGGGAAACTCATGCCGCGAAACTACGGTCCGGGGCGGGTCGGGGCGAAGGAATTTGCGTTCCCGGGCGCGCGCGAAGTCCCGGGCGGCGAAGGTTGAATGAACGGGGCGCAGGCCGGAGTGTCCGATCGGTCTTCAGGAGATTATGGGCATCAATGTTTTCATCGGCCTCGTTGTCGGGGCGCTGGGGCTGTCGGCGATGGCCGCTGAATACGCCGTCTACCGCTCGACGGACGACGGGCATTCATGGTCCGTCGCCGGGCGCGGTGTGCCAGGCGACTTGCGCACGGATGCATTGGGCGAGAGCGGGCCGCTGCGGCTCGCCGGCACGGAGCGCGGCCTGTTCGTTTCGACCGACGACGGGACGACCTGGAGTCGTCCGACCCGGGGCGTGCCGGAGTCGCTGAAAGTCGGTGACTTCGCGGTCAACGGGAGCTGGGCCTACGCGGCGACGTCGGACGGCGTCTGGGCTTCGGCGGATCACGGGCGAACGTGGACCCGGGCCGGGGCCAAATTGGCCGGCATCAAGGTGCTGAGCCTGACCGTGGCGGCGGGACGGGTGTTTGCCGGCACCGATTTGCGCGGGGCTTGGATGACGGATGGTTCGACGAATGAATGGGCGGAGGTAGGGGCGGGATTGCCGCCGAGAGCGCAGTTGTTCCAGCTCGCCGGGCTGGACGACACGGTCATTGCGGCGCTCTACGCCCAGGGCGTCTACCGCTTCGACGCCGCGGCGAAACGCTGGAATCCGCTGGCCGAGGAATGGCCGCTGCGAGTGACGGTGGCCGGCGGAACGGTGTTTTCCGGGCGCAATCCCGGCGGGGTTTTCCTCTCGCGGGATGGCGGTGCCTCTTGGCGTGATGGCAGCGCCGGCCTGCCTGAGAATGCGCCGACCTGGTGCCTGGCCAGTCGCGGCGACACGGTGCTGATCGGCACGCGTGGGGAGTCCCGCCTGCTGCGCTACGAGGCGGCCTTACAGCACTGGCAGCCCAGCGACCAAGGTTTACCCCGGGGCGCCTCCCCCATCGCGCTGGGACTGGGAGCAAACTCGGCCCTCGTCGCGGTCATCATGGACGGGCCGCGCAGTCCCTGACGATGCGTGGCGTCCGGGTTCGCGGTGGGCCGCGAAATTACCCGGCGTTGGCGGTGTCCAAGTTCTCATCGCATGATCTCCCACGATCCAGCCCGCCGGCGTCGCCCGATTTCCTTCTGGGGCCTGCTGGAAGTGGCGGTGGTCTGCGGCGGAGTCGCCACGCTGACCGGCTTCCTGGCGCGTTGGGGTTGGCTGCTGGAGCTGACCGCGCATTTCCGGCTCCAGTTGGCGGCGACGCTGACGGTGCTGGCGCTGGTCGCCGGCCTTGGCGGTCGCCGACGTTGGGCTGTTGGCACGGGCGCGTTGGCCGCGGTCAACGCCCTGCTCGTATTGGCGGCCGCCCGGCCCAACGCGGTTGGATACGTTGCGCCGAATGCTCCCCGCCTCCGGGTGCTCTCGCTGAATGTCCACACGGCGAATACTCGGAGCGATCTCGTGCGGGAACTGGTCGGGCAGGTGCATCCCGACGTGGTTGTGCTGCTGGAGGTGAATGCGCAATGGCTGGCGGAGCTCGAACCGTTGCGCCGCGAATACCCGCACGTCCTGGCCGATCCGCGGGAGGACAACTTCGGCATCGCCCTGTTCGCGCGGATTGCCCCGCAGTCGGCCGATCTGGTGAACCTGGGCGAAGCCGGAGTTCCCTCGGTCGTGGCGGATTTTTCTTTCGGCGGGCGAAGCCTGCGAATTCTCGGGACGCATCCGTTGCCACCGGGTTCGCCGGCGTATGCGTGGGCGCGCAATGACCAGTTGCAGGCCATGGCGGCGTGGTGTCGGCGGCAGTCGCTCCCGGTGGCGGTGCTCGGCGACCTGAACGTGACGCCTTGGAGCCCGCACTTCCGCGACCTGCTCCGGGACGGCGACTTGCGCCATGAACGTCCGCGCTGGGGCCTAGGCATTTCCTGGCCGGCACCTCAACCATGGTTCGGGCTGCCGCTGGACCACTGCCTGACTGGACCGGCGGTCGGGGTCGTCCGCCGGGAAATCTTGGGCGGCGTGGGCAGCGACCACTGGCCGCTACTGGTCGAGTTGGCGTGGAAAGCCGAGTGACGCTCCCGCCCGTCAGGCGAGGTCTGCGTCCAGGACGGCGGCGAGATGGTCGGCGAGTCGGGCCGTGGCGACGTTCACGCTGCGTTGCAGCCGGAGCAGTTTGGGAATCGTGCCCGGCGAGGCGAGGATCGCGCCGGCGAGCTTCCACCAGATGAGCTGCTGGTTGGCATCCACCAACTGCCCGAAGTCCAGCGGGAGAGTCTCATGGGCCGCATCCGAAACGGTGCGGAGCGTGGCGCTGGGAATGCCGTGGGCGCGGCAAACCTCACGGATCGCCGCCGACTCCATGTCCACGAGGTCCGCGCCGGATTGTTCGCGCAGGCGGGACTTGTCCGCTGGCGTGACGGCGATGCGCCCGACCATCACGCAGCGGCCGGGAAGGAGCCCGAGACGTTGCAGCGACGCGAGCTTCGGAAAATCTGGGTCGGCATCGTAGCGCGCGTCGCCGGTCCGGAGTGTTGGTTCCAGGCCGCCGGCGATGCCCCCGGTGATCACCCACACCGGTCGGGCCGCGGCCAATGCCTCGGTGCAGGCGGCTCGGGCGTTCCGTTCGCCCATCCCGGTGGTCAGCACGCGCACCCCAGGCAGGATCACTTCCTGGCCGGCGGGGCCGCGGCGGACAGCTTTGGGCAGTCCCCGGCCGTCGGCGAGCCGGCGCAACACCGGACGCGATTCCTCGGGCAAGGCCAGCACCAGCAGGGGCACCGGGGCTTCTGGCGTCAGTTCCAAGCCAAGTCCTCCGGTGAGCCGGCGAGCAGTCGGCTCTGCCAGTCGCCGCGTTGGCGCAGCACGTGGCGCCAGAGTTCGGCCGGCGGGGCATGGAACACGAGTTCGACCGAGGCCGGAAAAGTCAGCCACGCCTGTCGCCGGAGTTCGTCGTCGAGTTGCCCCGGGGTCCAGCCGGCATAACCCGCAAAGACCCGAAGCTTCCGGGTGGCCGTCCAGTCGGCACCCAATTCGATGAGTTGGTCGAGGTCGTGGCCGACCTGCAGGTTCTCGACCACGGACGGTTCACCGAGGAATTGGTCGGCGTGCAGGTAACTCAGCGCTGCTGGCTGGACGGGGCCGCCGCCGAACAGGATCTCGCCCCGCAGCCGTTCGGGCAGGGCCTGGTCAAAGACGTCGGCGAGGCGGTTGTCGCTCGGTTGGTTCAGCACCAAGCCGAAGGCGCCCTCTCGGTTGTGTTCGCAGACGAGCACCACCGTGCGTTGGAAGCAGCCGCCCCCCAGCTTGCCGCCGTCCAGCAGCAACTGTCCCTTCATAGAGGCATGAGGCTTGTCCATGTCGCGGGCGCAAAATGGTCAAAGCTTGAGCGGGCCGCAAACCCGTTTAGGCTGCGGACCATGAAGAAGCTGATTCTGCTGCTGGCAGTCGTCGCGGTGCTCGGCGGTGCGGCGACGGGTTGCCGCCACTCCGGCAGCCGCGAGTTCATCCCCGGCCGCGGCTGGGTTCCGAACTGATCGGGCAGTTGATCGGGGTGAAGCCGCCCGGCCTGCGGCGCTACCAAGCGCGCTCAATGCTGCGGCGCTGCCAGAGGAACTCGAACATGTTGCCCTCGTGCGGTTGGTCCCATGAGATCGCCATGGTGGAGACCGGGCCGATGTTCAGGCGCTCGATGTGCGAGTAGGCTTCGAGCTGCTTGATGAAGTCGGCGTCCTTGGTGATCGCGGAGCAGGCGAGCGTGTAGCCGATCTGGCTGAGCATCTCGGACTGCGGGCAGGTCACGACGCTGGCGTAGGGGCAGAGGAATTCCTTGTTGGCCAGCGGGTGCGCGAAAGAGTCGCAGCGCACGATGGTCGGGCGCATGTAGGTGCCGCCCTCAAACACGGCCTTGCGGGTGCCATTGCGATACTTTGCGGTCACGTCCTCGGCGCCGGGTGTCTTCAGGCCGTCCTCGATCTGGCTGTCGATGAAGTCCGCCATCTTTGGGTTGGCGAAGCCGGAGAGGCGCGCCTTCTCGTCGTCGGGCCGGGTCGGGGCGAAGGGCCCGAGCTTCTGGGCGAGGGCGTCAGCGATCTCGGCGGCGTATTTCGGCACGACGACGGCGCTGGCGTTGATGCAGGAGCGCCCGCCGTTGTCGCTGATGGCGCCGGCGATGACGTCAACGTAGTCGCGCCAGTTCTCGATCTGGTCGTCGCCGATGAGGAACTTGCTCCAGCCAGGTCCGTGCACCTCGATGGCGGGGTTGTTGGCGTATTGGTCGGTTGTGCTCTTGTCGCCGAAGATCAGCGCGCGGCCGCAGGTGTTGAGGATGGTCGCCGCGCCGTCGTGGTCGGTGGGATAAAAGCCGAAGGCCTCGGCCGGCACGCCCGCGGCGATGAAGGCCTGGATGAGCCGGAAGGGAGTCCACGGTTCTTCCTTGCCGGGCTTAATGACGACGGGCGTCTTGAGCGCGACGGCGGGGAGCCAGAGCGAGTTCACCGCGGGCGAATTGCTCGGCATCACTAGGCCGAGCGCCTGGCAGGTGGGGAAGAAACTGAGCTTGGTGCCGAACTGCTCGCCGTAGCCGCGATCAATGATCGTGAAGTCGAGTCCGCGCGAAAGGCCGTTGAGGACCTCGGCCAGATGGGTCAGCGCGTAGTGGATCTTGCCCATGTTGCGCCGAACCATGACGTGCGGCAGGCCGGACGTGAGGCTGAGCGTCTCAATGTATTGCTGGGGCGACTGGGTGTGGCCGCGGTCGCCCAGGGGCAGGGAACCGTTGAGGAACAGGTCGCCGGCCTTGGCGGACAGCGCCATGAGCTCAGCCACGGTGAATTTGGCCAGGGCGGCCCGGGCGGCGCCCAATTTGGCCAGGTCGCGCTTGAGGATGCCGCCATTGACCTGCGAGACGAGAGCCTTGACCTCGCCGGTGCGGTGGTCCTTGACCTCGATCTTGTCGAGGGATTCGTAGGCGCGGCCGAGGCGGAGGGCGGGCAGGTGGGGAACGGCGTCAGACATGGTGAGATTCGATTGCGAACGCAGAGTGATACGCCTGCGTAGTATTGGCAACCGGGAGTTTTCCGACCGACGGTTCCGGGCCTCGGTGGCTTGGTCCTAGATTCGCCCGTGGGCACCCCGAGCGTCGGCCCGGCCCAAGTCCCGCCTTCCCACCCCCCGGTCCGGGCTTCTACAACCACGGCGTGTCCGCTGCGCTCAGCTATCTCGCCACCGCCGTCCTCGCCTACCTGTGCGGCTCGGTGCCGACGGGTTTCCTCGTCGCCCGGGCCAAGGGCATCGACATCCGCAAGGTCGGCTCTGGCAACATGGGGGCGACCAACGTCTTCCGCACGCTCGGCAAGGGACCCGGCATCCTGGTGCTGCTGATCGACGCCGCGAAAGGCGCCTTGCCGGTCCTGCTGCTGGTCCGACTTTTCGCCGGCACCGGGGCCGATCCGGTATGGCTCAAGCTGATTTCCGCCCTCGTGGCGGTCCTGGGCCACAACTACACCTGCTGGCTTGGCTTCAAGGGCGGCAAGGGCATCGCCACCTCGGCCGGCGTGCTGGCCGCGTTGGTGCCGCAGGCCTTCCTGATCACGCTCGCAACCTGGGTCGTGGTGTTCGCCGCATCGCGCTATGTCTCGCTCGCCAGCGTGGCGGCCGCCGGGATTCTGCCGGTCGCGACCGTGCTCACCCGGCAGCCGCTGCCGATCATTGGCCTGAACCTGTTGCTCGGCCTGCTCGCGATCTGGAAACACAAGCCGAACATCGAGCGACTGCTGGCCGGCACCGAAAACCGGATCGGCAAGAAGCCGGCCGCCACCCCGCCGCCGGAGGCCAAGCCGTGAAACTTACCATCGTTGGTGCCGGCGCTTGGGGAACTGCCCTCGGAGTTGTCCTGTCGCAGAATGGGCATGCCCTCACGGTGTGGGGGCACAACGCGGAACACCTCGCCGCCGCCGCCGCGGAACGGGAAAACCGCCGCTACCTGCCCGGGGTCCCTTTGCCCGCCGACTGGGTCTTTGAACCCGACTTGGCGCGCGCGGCGGCCGGCGCGGATGGACTGCTGTTGGCCGTGCCCTCGAAGGCGCTACGGGCGACGGTCGAACGGCTGGCCGGGTTCACTGGTTTTGCGATCAGCACCACCAAGGGCATCGAGGCGGCCACTGGTCACACGATGGGGGCGGTGATCACGGCCGCGTTGCCGGGCGCACGGTTGGCGGCTTTGTCCGGGCCGTCGTTGGCGGCGGAAGTCGCCCGGGGAATCCCGACCGCCGTGGTGGCGGCGAGCCATGACGAGTCGCTCGCCCGGCAGGTCCAGGAACTGTTCCATCGGCCCGCCTTCCGCGTTTACCGGAGCGACGACCTCACCGGCGTTGAACTCGGCGGGGCGTTGAAGAATGTCATCGCCATTGCCGCCGGGGTCTGTGACGGACTCGGTTTCGGCGACAATTCCAAGGCGGCCCTGCTGACCCGAGGCCTGGCGGAGATCACCCGCCTGGGCCTCGCCTGTGGCGCCCGCCCTGAAACGTTTGCCGGCCTGAGCGGCCTGGGCGACCTCACGGTGACCTGCTTCAGCCGGCTCAGCCGCAATCGTGGCTTCGGCGAGCGGATTGGCCGTGGCGAGTCCGTGGGCGCCATCCTCGCCAGCACGCAGTCCGCGGTGGAGGGCCACCCGACGGCCGCGAGCGCATTGGAACTGGCCCGGAAGCTCGGTGTCCCGTGTCCGATCATCACGGAGGTCCACGCGATGCTCTACGCGGGTAAGAACCCTCGCCAGGCCGTCGCCGACCTTCTGAGCCGCGATTCCAAGGCGGAAGCCTGACGCCACCGTCTTGTCACCCGGCTGGCGCAATACGGGCATCGACACGCGGACGGCCGCCGTCACCCTGAGCCCATGACGTGGCTCCAACTTTCCCGCCGTCGGCACGCCGCCTTCACCCTCATCGAATTGCTCGTGGTCATCGCGATCATCGCGATCCTGGCCGGCATGCTTCTGCCGGCTCTGGGCAAGGCGAAGACCAAGGCCCAGGGCATCAAGTGCATGGCCCACGGGCGCCAGATGATGATCGCCTGGCGGCTCTACGTGGACGATTCCAACGACAAGGTGCCGCAGTCTTACGGCCCGCGGGCGTGGGTGCAGGGTTCGCTCAACTTCGATCCGGGCAACCGCAGCAATTGGGACATCACCCGGGACATCACCAATAGCCTGCTGTGGAGCTATTGCGGCAAGAGCGCCGAGCTCTGGAAGTGCCCTTCGGACCTCAGCACCGTCAAGGTTGGCGGCAAGAGTCTTCCCCGCGTGCGCAGCATCTCGATGAATGGCTGGTTCGACTCGACCGATGTCGCGGACTTCGGCGCGGGCTTCCGCATCTACAAGTCCATGAGCGATGTCATCACGCCCGGCCCGAGCATGACCTGGCTCTTCCTGGACGAACGCGAGGACAGCATGAACGACGGCGAATTCATCGTCGGCATGACCGGTTATCCGGACAAGCCGGGCTCGTGGAAGATCGTCGATTACCCGGCCAGCTACCACAACGGCGCGTGCGGCTTCTCCTTCGTGGACGGCCATTCGGAGATCCGGAAGTGGGTCGACGCTCGCACCAAGCCGGTGCTCAAGCGGGGCGTGGAGATGCCCCTGAACATCGCCTCGCCGAACAACCAGGACGTGCTCTGGATGATGGAACGTTCCACCCGGAGCACCCGCTAGCGCGCCGGCTCAGTTGCCGCCGGTGTCGGGGCGCAGCCAGCCGGAACCGCCGTAATACCAGCGCGACGCCTTGAGCGACTCCACGTGGGCGTCGGTCATCGCCACGTTGCTCTTGCCCGCGTGGCGGAGGTGCGGGCCGCCCCAGTTGGGATCCGCCGTGGACGCCGCGACCACGCAGCCGTCGCACGGCGTGCTGTTCACCGGATCATGGAGCACCCAGGCGCCGGCCTTCTCGGGCGACTTCTCGGTCACGCAAGTCAGCGGGTCCTTGGTCGCCTTGGGCTGGCTGCCGCCGTCGGTCAGGTGGACGGTGCCGGACGGATTGCGGATGGAGGAATCGTTGACTTGGGGATACTTGGAAGCCTCCCAGCCGCCGGGCCAGTCGCAGCCGCCGACGCCGAAGTTCATCATGTAATTGGACACCGCCTTGTCCTGCTGGTCGCTCGGATACAGGGCGACGAGTTCCTTGAACTTCTTCGTGCGCGACGGGCACAGGATCAGGTTGGTCGTCTGCGTGAATGGAGCGAGGAAGTTGAACCAGGCCTTCCGCTCCACGTTGGAGCCTTTGACTGCGAAGGTCGGCGTGAACTTCCCGCGGCTGTCGCCGCCGTAGGTCGCCTGGGCGATGGCCATCTGGCGGAGGCTGTTGATGCAGGCGGTGGACTTGGCCTTTTCCTTCGCCTTCGACAGCGCCGGCAGCAACATGCCGGCGAGGATCGCGATGATGGCTATGACCACGAGCAGTTCGATGAGGGTGAATCCGCGGCCTGGCCGCCGGCTGGGAATGGGTGTTTGCATACGCTCCGGGAGTGTCTTCCGGAAGCTACCGCCCACGCCCGCGCCCCGTCGAGCCCCCGGTTGGGGTCGGCTGGGACTCATCGTCCTGCTGCTGGCGGCGGTCGCCATCCTGGGCACCGGTTGCACGCCCACGACTTGGCTCGCCCGCCGGATGCAGCAGGCCCCCAACACGTTTCCCACCGTCCTCGGGCCGGAACCGCTGGTTTACTACACCTTTCCCGGCCGGTGGCTGACGAACTTTCCCGCCGAAACCGCCGTCGTGGGGCCGCCCGCGGCCAAGCTCAGCTACCGGGTCATCGAGCCCGCCGCCTACGCGTTCCACCTCGGCAGCACCAACTGGCGCGATGGCGCCCGCCGCCACTATCGCTTCGATTTCCGCGCCGCGGTTCCCGGTCCGACGACTGCCTTCACCGCGGCGCCCCGCGGGACGCTGTTCCTCCTCCATGGCTACGGCGTGAGCGGCACGACGCTGCTCCAATGGGCGCTGACCTTGGCCGAAGACGGCTGGCGCTGCGTGCTGGTGGACTTGCGCGGCCACGGACAATCGTCCGGGAAGAAGGTATTCTTCGGCGCGCAGGAAAGCCGCGATTTGGCGCAGCTGGCTGATGCGCTGGAGCGAGAGGGCCGCCTGCGTCCACCCTGCGGCGTCGTGGGCGCCTCTTATGGCGCCGCCTTGGCGCTGAAGTGGGCCGGCGAAGACGCGCGCCTCGGCCCGGTCGTGGCGCTGACGCCCTACGCCGAACTGCAACCGGCCGTGCTGGCGATCCGCGATGGCTACGCCCGCTGGATTCCGCGTTTCTGGGTGCGCGCCGCTGCGGCCCGGCTGCCGCGTTTGGTGGGCGTGGAAGCCGCCGGCCTGGACCCGCTCCGGTGGCTGACGGAACGCCCGGTCCGTGCGCTGTTTGTGGCGACCGATCATGACCCGATCGCGCCGCCCGATGCCGTGAAACGTCTTCACGCTCTGGCCCGGCCGGGCAGCGCCTACGAACATCTCGGCACCGGCATCCACGAGACGGCGCCGTTCCAGTTCGGCGACCTGTTGCCGACCGTCCGCGCGTGGCTCAATGCGCCGGCCAATTAGGGCGCCCCGGCCCGGAAGAAGCGGGCGCCGAGCCCGGGTGCGACCAAAGAACCGCTGGTCAGGTCCGACGGACTCCAACCGACGAGATCCGCGCTGGTTTCGAGGACACCCTCGAATTCCAGCCGCAGTTGGCCATCCGGCAGCGGTGTTAGCGTCACCTGGGGCGGGGCGGCGATCGGGTTCACGGCCACGGCGTCAATTGAGACCAAGCCCGTGCCCGCGGGCGAACTGTTCAGGAACCGCACCGGCATCGTGGCCGACGAGGCGCGGAATTCCACGGACTGGGGAAGCCATTCAATGATGCTGGTCGGTGGCGCCGACAGGGCGACTGAAGTGCCCCCAACCGACACCGTCACCGACGGAGGACCGCCGCCCGCGAGAAATCCCGTGCTGGTCCCGATCGAGAATGTCAGTCGGTAGTCGAAACCGGCCGCGAGCCCAGTCACATCGGTCTCGATCCAGCCGCCGCTGGTGTTGTCGGAACCGCTGAGGTCCAGTTGCCAGCGTCCGAATGGGGTTTTGTAGGCGTAGTCCTCGTCCGGCGTGCCGATCAGCACGGGCGCCGGCGAGGCGCTGAACCGCCATCCCGGCAAACCGCCGAAGCCGGCATACAGCGGTTGGTAGGTCGAGCCGCCGTCGGTGCGATTATCCTCGAAGGATCCGTTGGTGACGGTCGCCCCATTGGCCCAAGGCAGAACCAGCACACACAGGCAGAGGAGGTTCGGTTTCATCGTCGCTTCCGGAATGGTAGGCAGGCAATCAGGCGCCGACCAAGAACCAACTCCCGGACCCCTGTCGGGTCGCCGGAGCGGCGGGCATGGCCACCGTGGGGGCGGATCGTGGGCGGATGCGTGCCCGCTCGAAAGGCCGCCCCGGAATTCCTCTCGCCGCCATCGCCCGGCGGCTGATTGTCGGCGCCGTCATGCGTTACCTCATCCGCGAAAAGCTCCTCTCCTTCGGCGACGACTTCTGGATCCAGGATGAATCGGGCAACAATGCCTACCTGGTCGATGGGCGCGCCTTCACCCTCCTGCGGGAAAAGCTTGTGCTCAAGGACGCCGCCGGGAATGAGCTCGGTTTCCTGCGCGAGAAGTTCATCTCCCTGCGCAAGGCCTACGAAATCCATGTCGGCGGCCAGCACGTGGCCACCGTGCGCAAGGACCTGTTCAACCTGTTCCGTTGCCGTTTCACCGTAGATGTCCCGGGCCCGGACGACTACGAGGCGCAGGGCAGCTTCCTCGACCACGAATACACCTTCCGCCGCCACGGCCGCACCGTGGCCACGGTGTCCAAGAAGTGGTTCTCGTTCCGCGACACCTACGCGGTGGACATCGCCGACGGCGAAGACGCCGTCCTGCTGCTCGCCAGCGCCGTGGTTATCGACCAGATCTGCCACGATCAGGACGGCGGCGAAGGGGGCCACTGAATGTGCTGCCGGCATCCCGCCGGCAGTCATCAGCAAACAACCAAGCGGTGGAGTTCATAGTCGCGGCCAACGGTTTCTTCCCGGCACTGCCGGCGGGACGCCGGCAGCACATCGGGCCGGTTCCGCGCCAAGGCCATGGGCGATCGGCGCGAAGTTGTTGTTCGGGTCCCGGACGACGGATAGTTTCCGCCGGTCGCCCCTCCCATGAACATACCCAGTTTCGTCGCCCTTGCATTGTCTGTCGTCACGGCGCTTGGCGTCCGCGCCGCTGACACCGCGCAGTCCCCCGTGCGGTTCGCCATCGTCGGGCTCACGCACGACCACGCACGCGGCTTCATCCCCGCCTCGAAGGGCCGGAGCGACATCCAGCTCGCCGGCATCGTCGAACCGGACAAGGCGCTGGTCGAACGCTACGCCAAGGCCTACCAGCTTCCGCCCGAACTTTTCCACGACAGCCTCGCCGACCTACTGCGGCACACCAACATCCAGGCGGTCGCCACCTTCACGAGCACCTTCGAGCACAAGCGCGTGGTCGAGGAATGCGCCGAACGTGGCCTCACGGTGATGATGGAGAAGCCGCTCGCGGTGAGTATGGAGCACGCGCGCGCCATGCAGAAAGCCGCTAAGAAAGGCGACATCCAGGTGCTCGTGAACTACGAGACGACCTGGTATCCGGCCAACCACGCGGCATACGCGGCGGTTCACGACCAGAAGGCCATCGGCGAGATCCGCAAAGTGGTCGTCCACGACGGCCATCGCGGGCCCAAGGAGATCGGTTGCTCCTCGGACTTCCTCAACTGGCTGACCGATCCCGTCCTCAACGGTGGCGGCGCGCTCACCGACTTCGGCTGCTACGGCGCCGACCTCATCACCTGGCTCATGAATGGCCAGCGGCCCACCTCGGTCTTCGCCGTCACCCAGACCCTCAAGCCCGACGTCTATCCCAAGGTGGATGACGAGGCGACCATCGTGCTCACCTATCCGAACGCCCAGGGCATCATTCAGGCCTCTTGGAACTGGCCCATCGACCGGAAGGACATGGAAATCTACGGCCAGACCGGCCAGATCATGGTGCCCCACTCCAAGCTCCTGAAGCTCCGCACCCGCCAGACACCCGAGACCGAACAGACACCAGCGCCGCTGCAAGGACCAAACGCCGATCCGCTCTCCTACCTGGCCGCCGTCGTTCGCGGGGAGCTCAAGCCGTCGGGCCTTTCCTCGCTGGAGGTAAACCTGATCGCCACCGAAATCCTCGATGCCGCGCGCAAGTCCGCCAAAACCGGCAAGCGCGTGGACCTGAAGTGAAGGCTGCGAAGTGAAGCTGAGTTAATCTGGAAAGCAGGAAGGCAGGAAAAGCCCTGTCTTACTCCTGCTTTCCTGCTTTCCAAATTCGTCCCCGTTCTTGTCTTCGCGCTTTCGCTGTTCCTCCCGCCCGGAAAATCCCGTTGCCAGTTCCGCCGGCTTCCGGCTTCACTCCGGCCGTGATCTCCGTCGGCCGTAACACGACGACTACCGCCTAGCGTCCGCAGCCCGTTGCTGCCGGACGCCCCACGCCTCGCACCCCAATCCGGTCCGAGGCGTTTTTGTTTCCCGATTGAATGAACAGCGAAGACGCGAAGATGCGAAGTAAGGCAGGCATAATCTGGAAAGCAGGAAAGCAGGAAGAAACCTGCTCCGTTCCTGTTTTCCTGCCTTCCAAATTCACCGTTCCCGCCTTCTTCGCGCCTTCGCGTCTTCGCTGTTAACTCCCTTTCCCCTTTTCCCATGAACGACGAATCCCAGCCGCAGCCCGCTAACTTCGAGGCCGCCAAGTCCGACGTGCAGCGCAAGACGCTCGACCAGCGCGAGCAGATGAACGAGCTCATGCGCCTCCGCCATTCCTGCGCGCACATCCTCGCCACGGCCGTCCTCCGCCTCTGGCCCGACGCCCTGCTCGACATCGGCCCGCCCACCGACGAGGGCTTCTACTACGACTTCGACCTGAAGCACCGCTTCTCGCCCGACGACTTTCCCAAGATCGAGGAGGAGATGCGCAAGATCACCAAGGAGAACCAGGTCTTCGAAAAGAGCATCAAGACCCGCGCCGAGGCATTGGCCTACTTCGAGGGCAAGGGCCAGAAGTTCAAGGTCGAGCGCCTCGCCGACATCCCCGAGGGCGAAGCCATCAGCTTCTTCCAGAACGGCGAGTTCGTGGACCTCTGCGCCGGACCGCACGTCATGCGCACCGGCAACGTGAAGCCCGGCGGGATCAAGCTGCTGCGCGTCGCCAGCGCCTACTTCCGCGGGAACGAGAAGAACCCGCAGCTCCAGCGCCTTTACGGCACCGCCTTCAAGAACAAGGAGGAACTCGACAAGTGGATCCTGCAGCAGGAGGAGGCCAAGAAGCGCGACCACCGCAAGATCGGCGCGGAGATGGGCCTGTTTGCGATGGACGCCGAATACGTCGGGCCGGGCCTGCCGTTGTGGCTGCCGAAGGGCACCGTGCTGGTCGAGGAACTGGAGAAGCTGGCGAAGGAAACCGAATTCCAGGCCGGCTACGTGCGCGTGAAGACGCCGCACCTCGCCAAGGAGAAGATGTATAAGACGTCAGGGCATTTGCCGTATTACGCGGAGTCGATGTTCCCGCCGATGGAACTGCGCGAATCTGAAGTCGTTTCAGACTTTGCGTTGTTTGCTGCTGATAAGATCGCGGATCATTACCGCGAACTGAGAGACAAGTTCTCCCCACATTTCCGTTTGGAACGTCCGAGTGACACTCGACCTGAAGCTATGCTGAAGTGGGCTACCGACCTCAGAGCCCAAATGGCGAAACTTCCTGCTGATGTTCAGGCTGATTATGACGAGCTGGCGCGTGGGCTTCTCTTGGGAAAGTTCCTTGACGTAGACCGACCTGGAGTTGAGCGCTATTTCCTGAAGGCTATGAACTGCCCGCACCACCACCGCATCTTCGCGGCGGAACCGCGCAGTTACCGCGACCTCCCGCTTCGGCTCGCCGAATACGGCACCTGCTACCGCTACGAGCAGTCCGGCGAGCTCTTCGGCCTCATGCGCGTCCGCAGCATGAACATGAACGACGCGCACCTCTACTGCACCGCCGAACAGTTCGCCGAGGAGTTCCGCGAGGTGAACGACATGTATCTGAAGTATTTCAAGATCTTCGGCCTCGGCCGCTACCAGATGCGCTTCAGCACGCACGACCCCGCGCGCCTCGGCCAGAAGTTCGTCAACGAGCCCGAACTCTGGAAGCAGACCGAGGACATGGTCCGCAACGTCCTGATCGAGTCCGGCATTAACTACGTGGAGGTGCCCAACGAGGCCGCCTTCTACGGACCGAAGATCGACGTGCAGGTGTGGAGCGCCATCGGCCGCGAGTTCACCATCGCCACGAACCAGGTGGACTTCGCCGTGCCGGCCAAGTTCGGCCTCGTTTACAAGGACCGCGACAACTCGCTCAAGACGCCGCTGTGCATCCACCGCGCGCCGCTGGGCACGCATGAGCGCTTCATCGGCTTCCTGATCGAGCATTACGCCGGCAACTTCCCGCTCTGGCTCGCGCCCGAGCAGGTCCGCGTGCTCACGCTCAACGACGACCCGGCGCTGGTGGAATACGCCCGCGGCCTCACCCACGCCCTGCGCACGAACTTCGTCCGCGTGGAAGGCGACTATTCCGCCGACCCCGTGAAGGCCAAGATCGCCGACGCCGAGACGGCGAAGGTCCACACCATGCTGGTCGTCGGCCAGCGCGACCTCGAGGCCGGCGCCGTGAGCGTCCGCCTCCACGGCAAGGGCAACGTCGGCGCCAAACCCAAGGACGAGGCCATCGCCGACATTCTGGCTGCCATCCGGGAACGACGGGCGTAGGCAGCCCGTCTGGCAACTGAATCCACGACGGCGCTGCGCTGGTCCTGGTTGGAATTGTGCGCGGAGCGGCAGCTCCGCCCTACCTTGTGGTGGGGCTGCGCTGCTGCGCAGCCCTGACTTCCCGTCTCGCGCCCTTTGGCGGGGACGAAAGCTAACCCAGCAAGGATGTTGATCGGCCTCGTAATCCAGCCGGGCGTCCGGAAGCCGGTGCCGAAAACGAAGCGCCAACGGCACACTGCCCGGCCTCAACCCCGTCGTGTGATGAACTCAACCGACATCCGAACTTCCGTTCTTCCGTGCTACAGCCGGCTGTTTGAGCCGTTTGCCTCCGTGATCCTACTGGTGCTGACGGCCATCGCGTTCGGGTATTTCTAACTGCACATGCAGGGCTTTCCTGGCCGACCGCTGACGCCGACGATCCACGCGATGGTCCCCATTCATGGCATCCTGATGACTGCCTGGAGGCTGATCTCGGTGGAGTAACCCCTGCTGGTGGCCACCGGCAGGGGTTGCAAATAGAACTCGGCCAACTGGGCGCGGGACAGGCCGCCGCCATCGTCGTCGGCTACCTCACCGACATCAACGCCACCCGGGTGAATCCGCCGGATCTAATGCTCTTCGGTCTCGCGCCGACGGAATTTCTCACGGCGCCGCCCAGCGGCGCTTGGCGTTTGGCGGATTTGTGCTCGCCGGGGTCATTTACCGCCGCCCGCGGGAACTGCTTCGTCCGTTGGCGCTGAACGCTTCGCTGTCCAGCGGTTCCGCCGCCTTGGGCCGGGTGCCGGCGCTGAATGACTGGAATGCGGTGGCGCCACCGAAACAATGGTTCAGCGCCTTCGTCGCCACTCTGGGCGTGGGTGTCCTGCTCCTGGTGAAGGGCTGTTCGACCGTTGTTTCGCAAGTGCCTTCGTCGCGGTGGCACTGGTGTGCGTGGCTGCCTCGCCGGTGGCCGGGACACCTGCATGGACCCAACTGGCGACCCTAGCGGTGCGTTGAAGGTAGCTGATCTGGTTTGCTGGCATTCTCGCTCGTGTGCGCCAGAGGCGCGTGAGACGGTGGCCACGGGGGCGGTCCGGGGCAAATGCGCCCTCCCACCAAGCCATGGGCGCGGCGAAAAAGCAGCGTTCTGCCACGCCTTCGGGGCTTGAAAGGCTCGACGAGTCAAGCCCGAGCCAGAGTTTGGCGCTGTCTTCAGCCAACCTTCTGGATCGTTTGTCGATGAACCGAGTCAGCATGGGTTGAACGCCCCCGTGCCTGCGATCGGCATCAGCGGCAGGGTGGTGAAGGCCAAAGACGGGCTGGCGGACCTTGGGCTGCCAACCGGGAAAGGCGTTCCTTGCTTCCGTTCTACGATTACCGAGGTAGCATGCGGGCATGATTCGGCCTCCGCTGAGAGAACTGCCCAGGCAATGGAGAATTGCCTCGCCGGAAATTTCCTTTGAAAAATTCAACCGCATCACCGGGACCATTTCGGCCGGAACTCCCATTCCTGGTGAGGAGGGTGATTTGGGCAAACTGGTGATGGACCTTGGTCCCATAGGCATTCCGACAACTTCACAAACCTTTGCCCTGCGGGTGGAAGGTGATTCGATGGTCGGCGCCGGAATCAACGACGGTGATGTCGTGATCCTTGAAAAGCGTTCGCACCAGGCAGGTGACATTGTGGCGGCACTGCTGGAAACAGACGTAACGCTGAAACGATACGTGATCGAAGGCGGGCGGCATCTCCTGCGGGCAGAGAATCCCAAGTATCCGGACATTCTGCTTACCGGTGAATCGCTGGTGCAGGGCGTGGCAGTGGGCTTAATCCGACGCCTTTGACAGTGCGGAGCAACATTGGATACCTCTGTTAACGACATGCAGACGATTCCCCTTTTCTCCAGTGCCGGGCTGGCGTCGCGGGACAGAATTGTCCTGTCCGAATCGGAATCCTGCGCGGCTGAGGAGATCTGTTCTGGCGAATGGTTGGACTGGTATCGCCTTGCTCCGCTGGAACGGCTGAAGGAAAGTCAGAAACTGTGGACGGCATATCTTGCCCTGGGAGGCTCGCTTGATCCCGAACCCGATACTCAGAGTCCTTTCCACGATCCAGCGGCATAAGGTCAAGGCGCTGCTGATGGGCGGCCAGGCGTGCGTGCTGTATGGGGCTGCCGAATTCAGCCGTGACACTGATCTGGTGGTGTTGGCGGAGCCGGAGAACCTGCAGGCACTTGATGGCGTATTGCAGGAACTTCAAGCGCGACGAATCGCCGTCCCCGAATTTACCATGGAGCATTTGGCACGGGGGCACGCGGTGCACTTTCGCTGCCTGCATGCCGAAGTCGCAGGCCTTCGCATCGACATTATGTCAAAGCTCCGCGGCGTGGCTCCCTTTGATGAACTGTGGTCGCGCCGGGCGACCGTTCCCGACCTTGAAGGCGGCCAGATCGCGGTGCTTTCCCTGGCTGACCTCGTGAAGGCGAAGAAGACCCAACGCTCCAAGGACTGGCCGATGATCCAGCGGTTGGTAGAAAGCGACTATTTCAAGCACCGCCTGCGTCCGACATCCGAGCAGGTTGAGTTTTGGTTTCGCGAATTGAGGAGCCCGGAGCTTCTGGTTGAACTGGCCGGAAGACACGTCGAGCTGTGTGCAAGTCTGTCGCGAGTTCGCCCGCTTCTGTCAAAGGCGGCACCCGAAAACATCGGTGAATTAGATGAATCATTGATGCTGGAAGAGCGACAGGAGCGCGAGCGGGATCGTCTTTACTGGCAACCGCTCAAAAAGGAACTGGAAGCCATGCGTCACGGTGGCCATGCGGAAGGTTCAATCCTCCCTGAACCCGAATAACCGTGAACACGTAACGGCGGGCTGCTTGCACTACGCCAAGTGCTGCTTTAAGAACGCAATCGTCCGCTCCCACGCGAGCTGCGCGTTCTTCTCGTCGTAGCGGCCGGTGGAGTCGTTGTGGAAGCCGTGATTGCACTTCGGATACAGGTGCATCGTGTGGTTGACCCCGGCGGCCTTCAGGTCGGCCTCGTAACCCGGCCAGCTTTCGTTGACCCGTGTGTCCAGTTCCGCGAGTTGGATCAGCATCGGCGCCTTGATGTTCTTGCGGACTTCCTTGGCCGCGGGCGTGCCGTAGAACGGGACGCCGGCGTTGAGCACGTCCGGCACCACGGCGGCGAGCATGTTGACGATGTAGCCGCCGAAGCAGAAACCGACCGCACCGAGCTTGCCCGTGCTCAGCTCGTGCGCCTTGAGGAACTTCGCCGCGGCGATGAAGTCCTGCTCGATCTTGGCCTTGTCCAGTGAGCCCTGGAGCGCGCGGCCTTCGTCGTCGTTGCCGGGATAACCGCCCTTCGGGTGGAGCGCATCCGGCGCGAACGCCACTAAGCCCGCCTTGGCCACGCGTCGGGCGACGTCCGCGACGTAGGGGTTCAGCCCGCGGTTCTCATGGACCACCAACACCACGGGAGCCTTGCCCTTCAGTGCCGTGGGCGTGACCAGGTAGCCGCGTCCTTCGCCGTGGCCGCTTGGCGAGGGGAAAACCACATAGCGGCCCTTGATTTCGGGATCGTTGAACGAGACCTGCTCCGCGTTGGCGTAGTTGGGCAACAGCGTGCCGAGCAGGACGCTCATGGAGAATCCGGCCGCCGCGAGGGTCGATAGCCGGGTCATGAAGGTTCGGCGGTCAATGACCCCGTGGGCGTATTCGTCATACCAATCAAACGCCTCCTGGGGGATGGGGGAGGGGGCGCTGGTCCCGGCGTCGGGAGGGTCAGAGTGCATCGTGGTCATGGCAGTTCCTGATAGGATGGTGAATGGCTGGCGGCGGGAGTGTTCAACCGATTTTCCAGCCCGGCAACGATGACGTTGGCGGCTGGCGGCTGGCGTTTCCGGTCGGGTCGCTGGCCACGGTGGCGCGGTGGCGCGGTGGCATCTTCCATTTGCCTTCGGCCGACAGGCACGCACACTCCGCCCGGCGGCGGGCAAAATCCCCAGCCCACCGGCCAGCGCACTCAACCACCCTCGGCTCGTTCCACGCCGCTGGGCAGACTCCAGACCTGATGAAATACGGCTACCTCATTGACATGGACGGCGTCATTTACCGGGAGAACCAGCTCATTCCCGGGGCCACCGACTTCGTCTCCGCCCTGCTGGCGACCGGCACGCCGTTCCTGTTCCTCACCAACAATTCCGCACCCACCGCGGAAGACTTGGCGGTCCGGCTCCGCCACCTCGGCGTCCACGGCCTTTCACCGAAGCACTTTTACACCTCGGCGATGAACACCGCCGATTTCCTCAGCGAGACGCATCCCAACTGCACGGTGTTCGTGGTCGGTGAGGGCGGGCTCGTCGCCGCGCTGCACGAGCACAAGATCGCGAATGACGCCATCAGCCCCGACTACGTGGTGGTCGGGGAGGGTTCGGCCACGACCGACAAGCTCGCGAAGGCGCATGAGCTCATCGAAAAAGGCGCCCGCCTGCTGGCGACGAATCCCGACAACTGGTGCCCGGTTTCCAGCCAGAAGACCCGGCCCGGCGCCGGCGCGCTGGCCGCCTTCCTGGAGTCCAGCACCGGGCGCCGCGCCTATTACCTAGGCAAACCCAACGGCTACATGTTTCAGCGCGCGCGGCGGAAGCTGGCGGACTCGCTCGGCAAGGTGGAACAGGTCGTGATGATTGGCGACACGATGGAAACCGACATCCGCGGGGCGGTGGAATCGGGTCTGCTGGGCTACCTCGTGCTGACCGGCTCCACCAAGCTGGAGGACGTCGGCGACTACGTTTACCAACCCGCGCGCATCCTCCAGAGCGTGGCCGAACTCACGGCCGAAATCGTGACCGGCGAACCGGTTTCGACGCCGTCCGAAAACACCCAGTTCACCGGCCGCAGCAGCTCCAATCGTCACGGCACGCGGCATCAAACCGATGTCCTCGCCCTGCACAAGCCTCGGCCGCGGCCGGCCATGACGAAATAGTCACGGCCACCAACCCGGGATGGGCCGGGGCGCCTACTTGGCCGGCTTTTGGTGGAAGAGTTCCTCCCCCTTCAGTCCAGTCAGGCGTTCGACGCCTTTCAGCAGGCGGAACAGCGCGACCATCATGATCGCGGTGCTGGGCAACGCGATCACGGGCCAGGAAACCCAGTTCAACCGGCCCAGTTGCTCGGCGTTCTCGGTGGAGCCGGGGGCGGCGGTGACGATCCACCGGGCGAGGAAATAATTGAGCACCGCGCTGAACAGGAACGAGCCGGCGATCAGCCAGGAGGCCCGGGCCAATTCCCGCTCGAACTCGGCCTCGTTGCGGTTCGCCGCCAGCGCGGAACCGATCTTGCCGGTGTCGAGCACCTGGTCGTTGTAGAGCATCTCGCGGACGAGCGGCTGTTTGGTCCGCAGGGTCAGCGGCACGGCCAGGCCCAGCAGCAGCGGGATGGCGGCTTCCTTCACGGCGAACCAAAGGTTGTCGATCTTCATCAGGCCGAAGCCGCCGGTAAGCAGCGTGCTGGCGATGCCCAGCACGGAGAAGACGTTCCACTTGCGCCGCCGGACCAGGTCGTAGGTGCCGTAAACCAGCGGGATGCTGACCGCCACGACCAGCGCCCAAGCCGGGCCAAGGCGCTCGGGTTTGCTGAGCTTCGTGAGCAGCAGGCCGGGCAGGATGGCATTGCAGATCAGGTTGACCCAGATGTTCTCCTTCTGGGCCGGCCGGGCGTTGGCCGGTGCCGGCGGCGTTGGGCTTGCTTCAGGCGTCATGCGTTCCAAGAGTCCGGGAGACTTTGCAAGACCACCCCTCAACTCAACCGGATTCGTCCGCGGAATCCGGGGAAGAACCGATGATTTCG
The DNA here is from genome assembly GCA_964602595.1 of uncultured Verrucomicrobiota bacterium. GTDB lineage: Bacteria > Verrucomicrobiota > Verrucomicrobiia > Limisphaerales > UBA9464 > CAIWAH01. The sequence continues at coordinate 26,012 of CAZRRO010000024.1, forward strand.
CCGGCCCGGCTCCGGTGGCTGCGTTGCCGGATGCTGGCGCGACTGGGCTGGCTGGCGAGCCCGGTGTCGGTGGCGCTTTGGGTCGGCGACCGGGCCTGGGCGCGGGCGGACGGCCCGCTGGCGGCGCTGGGTTCCGTCCGGCTGGAGCAGTGGGTGGCGTTTGTCCAGCTGGCCTTGCATGGCTGGTTGCTTTGGCAGGCCCGGCAACCGGAGCCCACCGATCCGGCCGGCCTCAACCCGCCAGCAGTTCCTGCCGCACCCGACCGTCGCTGAGGGCCATGGGCCGGCCCACGGGTGTTTGCAGCTCCTTCTCGGGATCCAGCCCGAGCGCGGCCTGCACGGTGGCGTGCAAGTCCTGCACCTTCACCGGTTGATCGGGGGCCTTCTTGTCACCGCCCGGATCGGTGGCGCCGAAGACGTGCCCGCGCCGGAAGCCTCCGCCCGCCACGGCGACGGAAAATCCGTGCGGCCAATGGTCCCGTCCGCCGAGGGGATTGAGCGTGGGTGTCCGGCCGAATTCGCCGCCGCAGAGCACGATCGTGGACTCGAACAGTCCGCGGGCCTTCAGGTCCCGCAGCAGCGCCGCGAAGGCCGGATCCAGCTGGGCAACACGCCGGCCCTGAAGTTCGTGGTTGTTGGCATGGGTGTCCCAGCCGTCGAGCGTGACCTCCACGCAGCGGACGCCCTGCTCGATCAGGCGCAAGGCGGCGAGGCAGCCGCGACCGAACGGCGTGTCGCCATACGCCGCCCGCTGGCTGGCCGGAGCCTGGTTTACGTCGAAGGCGGCGAGTTGGGCCGAGCCCATGATCCGCCGGGCGCGCTCCATCGATTGCCGGTGCTGGGTGATGTTTTCGTCGAGGCCCGGCGCGCGGCCCCGCGCGAAGGCCTGTTCCACCACCGCAACATCGGCGAAGCGCCGTTCCTGCCGGGCCGCGGAAACGGTGCCCGCGACGTCCTGCACTGGGCCCTCGGGGTCCTGCAACTTGAAGGCATCGAACGCCGCGCCCAGGTAGCCGCCCCGGGCCGGCCATTGGTCCGGCAGGATGGAAATGTGTCTTGGCAGGTCCATCGCCTCGTCGGGCATCTGGTGGCAGAGCACCGCGCCCAAGGCCGGATGCACCAGCGTCGTGACCGGCCGGTAACCGGTCTTCATGCTGTAAACCGCCCGCTCGTGGTCGGCCTCGGGACTGACCACGGAACGGACGAGGGTCACGTCTCCCATCATTTCGGCGAGATGCCCCAAGCCGTCTGCCAGCTGGACACCGGGCAAGGCGGTGCGGGTGGCTTTGGTCCCGAACGCGATCTTGCTCCCGGGATGCGGGTCAAAAGTTTCCAGCTGGCTGGGCCCACCGGCCAGCCACAGAATGATCACTGACCTGGCCGGACGGCCGCGGGGAGCACGCTCCTCGGCGCGGGCCAACTGGCGGGCGATGGGCGTCAGCCACGCCAGACTGCTCCAGCCGGCCAGCTTGAGCAGCGTGCGTCGCGAAAGATGCTCCGTGGAGCCGCAGCTGCCAGTGCCGGAGAGTGGGGATGTGTTCATCGGTCCGTGGAAGAGTCAGTGGTTCCAGGAAAACTCCGTCGAATTGAGGAGGGTCCAATACAGGTCCGCCATCCGCTCGGCGCGTTTACCGGTGCCGGACCGAAGGCGTTCGGTGAAGTGCCGCAGCTCCTCCGGGCTGGGCCGCCGGGTCAGGACTGCAAGGTAGGCAGTCTCCACCGCGGTCCGGTGGTTCTTCGTCACCGTGCCGATGCGGGTGGCGGCATTGAAGACGAGGTCTTCCTTGGTTCGTTCGTGCACGAGTTGGCCGTTCATCAGGATGAGCCGTTGCGGGATGGTTCCGCTGAATTCGTCGAACTCGTCGCGGCCGAGGTCGCCGAAGCGGGTGACAAAATCCTTTTGCTGGAAGTGGCGGATCACCCGCGCCACCACATGTGAATCCGCATCAATCGTCCGCAAGTTCGACGCCTGCAGGATGCTGCCGGCCACCTGTTCCGGGCGCAGGCGGGTCAGCGGGAACACAGCCCACGCGGATTCCGCTCCGGATGCCGGAGGGCTGGCCGGTTTGCCGCGGCTGTCGAGCTGGAACACCCGCGTGGCCGCAATCAGTCGCAGCAGCCGCTGGAGATCGAAACCGTGGGCGATGAGGTCGTCCGCCAGCGTTTCGAGGCCCGGCGGAAACGGATCGTCCAACGGCAGCGAATCAATCGGCTTCACCAGCGGCCGGTTGAACAGCAGCGCCCAGGCGCGGTTCACCAGCGTGCGGGCAAACGGCCGGTTATCAGGATGCGTCACCCAGGTCGCGAGGCGCTCGCGCAAGGGTCCGTCCGCGGGCAGCAGTTCGGCGTGGAACGGCACCTTCGGCGGCACCGTTTCCGCGTCAGCCCGGCCGAGGTAGCGAAACTCATAGGCCTTGGCCGGATCGTCTCGGACCCCGGTGAGGGACATTCCCGTGCCGGCGAAAAACGCGGCCAGTTGGTGGAAGTCCTGCTGTTTCCAGCGGTCGCCGAACTTGTCGTGATGGCATTGCACGCAGTCGAAGCGGACCCCGAGAAACGCCCGCGAAACCCGGGCCGCCAGCTTCACCTCGTCGGGGCCCTCGTCGTCGTTGTTCTGGTCCACGGTGGCCGTGACGAAATTGACCGCCGGCTGGCTGGTCCAGATGCCAGTGGCGGTCAGAAGGTCCTTCACCACCGCGTCGTAGGGACGATTCGCGCGGATTTGCTCCCGCAACCAGCTTGCCAGCCGGTGGCGCCGATAGACGATGAACGGTCCGTCCTCGACCCCGACCACGATGCGGGCAAACCGTTCCGCGAGGTAATCCGTGCTCCGGGCGTTGGCAAACAGGTGCGACAGCCACCACTGGATCCGGTCGCCGGACGGCCGGGCTTCGGCCGCGCGGATTTCCTCTACCGAAGGCACGGTGCCGGTCAGCGCCAACGACAGCCGGCGGAGCAGCGTCAGATCGTCCGCTCGGGCGGCGGGCGTCAGCCCGAGCCGTTGCCACGCTTCGGCGAATTCCGCGTCCACCCGCGCCACGGTCGCCTGGAAGTCCGGTTGACCGGCGAGCTTCAGGCCGGCGGCCGGTGGTTCCGGAAAAGGCGCCGGGCGCAGCCACCGGCCCACGGCCAACCCGGTCACCGCGAGGGCGGCAATCAGCAGCAGCAGGTTTCGGCAAAGCGGCTTCATGCGGGTTGGGAGCGGTGACGTCGGCACAGGGTTCCGCGGAAGATTGCTGAAACCTCTCGCCGGCGAACTGGTTGTAATAGCGACGGAGACAGCGAAAGGTTTCAACCAATTGAACGTCACGATTCCCAGCGTTGGTTCCGCTTCGGAACAGCCCGGGCAAGGCCCGGTGGAAGGTCCGGCCGTCGCGCTGACGGGGCCTGTGTCGTGGTGGCGGCGAGCGGTGTTACGGGTGGCGTTCGCGTTGGATTGGTTGTTTGGGCTGCTCACGCTGATCGTCGCCCTTTCCGCCCTCGCCGTGGTTCCCGGATTGAACTTCCTGAGCCTGGGCTACCTGCTGCACGCCAGCGCCATGGTAGCGCGGACGGGCCGCCTGCGGGCCGGACTCGTCGGCATCCGGCGGGCGGCGCGATTGGGACACGTCCTCGTCGGCGTCTGGCTGGTGTTGCTGCCGGTGCGATTGGCGGCGGGGCTGGCGGAAGACGCCGCGCTGGTGAATCCCGGTGGCGCCTCGGCCCGTGGGTGGCAGGTGGGCGTCACGATTTTCGCCGTGCTGGCGATCTGCCAGATAGCCTGGGCCGGCATCCGGGGCGCACGGCTTGCCCATTTTCTGTGGCCGGCCCCGGTGCGATTCTGCCGCTGGCTCGCGGCTCCGGAACCATTGACCGGAAACGCCCGCGCCGTGGTCCGTTACTTCGCGGAGTTGCGGCTGCCCTATCTGTTCTGGCTGGGCTTCAGGGGTTTTGCGGGCGCGTTGCTGTGGCTGGCGGCGCCCGTGGGGCTGCTGCTCTTCGCGGCACAACTGGAGGCCGGGAAAGGCGGCGGCCTATTCGGGTTGCTGGGCGGTGGATTGCTCGCGGCGGTGGTGCCGGTGCTGCCATTCCTGCAGGTGCGATTTGCGGTGGAAAACCGTTTCCGGGCGTTCCTCGAAGCCGGGGCCGTGCGACGCCAGTTTCGTCACGCCCCGCTGGCGTTTGCGGTGGCGTTGATTGTCACCCTGCTGTTCGCGCTGCCCCTCTACCTGCTCAAGATCGAACTGCCGCCGCGGGAACTCGCCTGGTTGCCCAGCCTGGTGTTCGTGCTCTTCATTTTCCCGGCGCGCCTGTTGGCCGGCTGGGCGTGGTCCCGGGCAACCCGTCGCGACCAACCCCGCAGCGCCGTGGCCCGCTGGACCGGCCGGTTGGCCCTCGTGCCGGTCGTGGGTCTCTACGTGCTGCTGGTTTACGCCACCCAATTCCTCGCCTGGAACGGCACGCTGGGACTGCTGGAGCAACATGCCTTCCTGATGCCGGCGCCGCTTCTGGGGCCGTGAATTCCCGCTGCGCGCCGCCGGATGGTTTTCGGATTGTCCATCAGCCGGGCTTTGCCGCCACACTTCGTCGGTGGCCGATTCCACAAACCAACCGCTCCCGGCTGAATCCGCGTTGCACCGCGGCGCGGCGGCGTTTGTGACGACCCGGTGGAGCGTGGTGCTCCGGGCGGGCGGGGTGGCCGAACCCGATGCCGCCCAGGCTTTGGGGCAGCTTTACGAGGCTTACTGGTATCCGCTCTACGCCTACATTCGCCGTCGCGGACATGGCCCCGAGGCGGCCCGCGATTTCGTCCAGGAAGTGTTCCTCCGGCTGCTGGAAAACAACCAGCTGTCGTCCGTTGCGCCGGAGCGGGGCCGCTTCCGTTCCTATCTCCTGACCGCCGTGAACCACCTCCTTGCCGGCGACTGGCAACGGCAGAACCGCGTCAAACGCGGCGGCGGGGTGGCGCCGGTCGAACTGGATGCGCTGGCGGCCGAGGAGCGTTACCGCGTCGAGCCGCCGGACGCGCGTTCGCCGGAAAAGCTCTACGACCGGCGCTGGGCGCTGGCCTTGCTCGACCGCGTGTTCGCCCGCCTGCGGGCGGAATGGCAGGCGGCGGGGAAGGGCGTCATGTTCGATGGCCTGCGTGGTTTCCTGTCCGGCGAGGATGCCCAGGGTTACGCCGCCGCGGGTGCGGCAGTGGGGCTGAGCGAGGGCGCGGCACGGGTTACCGTGCACCGGTTGCGCCAGCAGTATCGCGAACGGCTGCGGGACGAGATCGCGCAGACCGTGGATGAGCCCGGGCGCGTGGACGACGAACTGCGGCACCTGCTGGCCGCCTTGCGCGAATGAAGCGGTTCGTCCGTAACGAACCGCCGGCTTCCCTGCTAATCCCGATAACGGGTCCGACGGGATCCGCGAGCGAATCATGCCAGTAGCGACCGCCTGTCAGCGCTGCGGTTCCACCGCGACGCACGAGAGCGCGTGGGGCGTATGTCCCGCGTGCGCGCTGGAGTTCGGCCTGGCGGGTTACGACATCGCGGCGGTTTCCGCCGGCTTCGCGGAGGCGCCGGCGCCGTTGCGCGGCCGGTTTGGCGATTACGAGATCCTCGGTGAAATCGCCCAGGGCGGCATGGGCGTGGTTTATCGCGCGCGACAGCTCAGCCTCAATCGGCCGGTCGCCCTGAAGATGATCCGGGCGGGGCAACTGGCGACCGCCGCCGACATCCGGCGTTTTCGCGAAGAGGCGGGCACCGCCGCACGGCTGCAACACCCCGGCATCGTGGCCGTGCACGAAGTCGGGGAACTCGACGGCCAGCATTTCTTCGCGATGGAACTGGTCGAGGGCCGCAGCCTCGCGGAGATCCTAGCCGGCAATCCGCTGGCGCCCGCGGAAGCGGCCCGCATCGTCGCGCAGTTGGCGGCCACGATTGCGCATGCCCACGCGCATGGCGTCCTGCACCGCGACCTCAAGCCGTCCAACGTGATGCTGGACGCTCACGGCACGCCGCGGGTCTTGGACTTCGGGTTGGCCCGTTCCGCCGAAAGCGCCGGCGATCCGACGCTGACCGGCACGGTGCTCGGTTCGCCCAGCTACATGCCGCCGGAGCAGGCGCTCGGCCGTCTCCGCGAGGTCACCGTGCGCAGCGACGTCTACTCGCTCGGCGCGATCCTCTACGAGGCCCTGACCGGACGGGCGCCGTTCCGCGCCGCCAGCGCTGTCGAAACCCTGCGGCTGGTGACCGGTCAGGAACCCGTCGCGCCGCGCGCGCTGAATCCGCGGCTGCCGCGTGATCTGGAAACCATCAGCCTCCGCTGCCTCGCGAAATCCCCGGCGGACCGCTACGCGAGCGCGGACGAACTGGCAGCGGAACTGGAGCGATTCCAACGTGGCGAACCGATCCTCGCGCGGCCCGTGTCGGCCGCGGAACGGCTGTTCCGTTGGTCGCGCCGGCACCCGGCGTTGGCCGGTTCGCTGCTGGCCATCGTCCTGTTGCTGCTGGCCGTCACCGTGATTTCCGTCTTCGCGGCGTGGCGTCTGGAACGGGCCCGGGCGCAGACCGCCGGGGCGGAAGCCGAGGCGCGTGAGCAGCTCCGCGGCGCGCTGCTGGCCCAGGCACGCGCCAGCCGGTTCACCGGCCGGGCCGGACAACGCTTCGAAGCGCTCAAGGCGGCGGAATCCGCGGCCCGAATCCGGCCCGGGCGCGATGCCCGGGACGAAGTGGTCGCCGCACTCGCGCTGCCCGACGTCGGCCGGGCGCCGGCGTGGTCGCTGACGAATGTCGGTGCCCGGGTGTTGTTCGACCTCGACCGGGAGCGCTATCTCACCGAGGAACCCGGCGGTGGTCTCGCCGTGCGGACGCTGCGCACCCACGCGCCGCTGGCGCGCCTGGCGACCGACGGCAAACTGGTCCGGGGTTTTCCCGTCTTCGCGCCCTCGGGTCGCTGGCTCGCGAGCCGGCTCAACGACGACTCGCTTCGCGTGTGGTCGCTGCCCGGCGGCGAAGTGGTCTGGGCCTTGACCAATCGCCCGTATCCGGACCGCACCCGCTCGACCCGGTTTGGGGATGAACTTGTCTTCGACCCGGCGGAACGCTGGCTCTCGGTCGGCTTGCCCGAAGGCGGCCTGACGTTTCACGAAACCGCTTCGGGCCGGGAGTTGGCGCGCTGGCGCAGTCCGTTGGTTGCCCAACGCGCCGCCGTGTCGCCGGCCGGCGATCGGCTCGCTGTCGGGGACTTCACGGTGGCCTCCTCGAACCTCTTCGTCGTGCTGGTCGATCCGCTCACCGGCGCCGAGGCGGGACGGCTCGACGGAATCTCTGGCACCCGCGGTCTGGCGTGGACGCCCGATGGCCGAAAACTCGCCGTCGCGCGCGGCGGTCGGGTGGAGATCGTGGACGTGCCGTCGGGGCGCCAATTCCGCCGTCTGGAAACACCGGACGGACCAGCGATGGACCTGCGCTTCGATCCGTCCGGCGAATGGCTGCTGTCCCATTCAAGCCGCTCGGTATTCCGCTGGTGGTCGGTGCGGGAGGGGCGGGTCGCACTCGAACTGACCGAACCCGTGAACCTCGCGACGAAGATCGGTGTGTCGGCCGACTTCCGGCGCGTGGCCGGAGCCGGGCAGGCGCTGGAAGTGGGCGAACACCGCTTCGAACCGTCGGCCGTCTATCGCGCCGTGCCGCCGCCGGAGGCCGCGTCGTCGTTCCAGGTCGGCTCGGCCATCGGCACGGTGGATTTCAGTCCCGACGGCGGCTGGGTTTCGGTGGCCTGCCTCGACGAGGTCCACATTCGCGACGCGGACACCGGCGCGCTCGTGGCCCGGTTGATCCGGCCGTTGCAAAGCGATTGGCTCACCGCACGGTTTGGCATCGACCGCGCGATGGTCTTCGTCAGCAGCCGGTCCCACGGGCTGTTCCGCTATCGGCTGAGCGCAGATGCGGCCGGTCGCTGGAACTTCGATGCCGGTGAACTGCTCGACGGTGAAGCGGACTTTCTCCTGTGTTCCCTGCATCGGCCGACCGGCCGCCTGGCTCTCGCGTCGGCCCGCAAACACAATGCGTTCAAGCTGCTTTCGCCCGACGGTTCGGCGCCGACGGTGAAGTGGCCCGCCGTGCAGGCCTACGAAGTCGGCTTCAGCCCCGATGGGCGGACCGTGGCGGCTAATTCCGCGCCCACGTCGGACGAAAAGGTCCCGCGGCAGATTGAACTGCGAGACGCCTTGACCGGGGAACTTCAGCGCACGCTGGACGCCGGCATCGGCGCGACCGCGAGGTGGAGCGGGGACGGACGCTGGCTCTTCACCGCCACGATGCCGGACCGCGTGGACCTGTGGCGCACGGCGAGCTGGACCCGAGGTCCGGCCTTGCCGAAGGAGGTTCAGGCCGCCAACGGCACCTTCGCGCTGTCGCCGCACGGCGACCTGCTGGCCGTGTTCAACGAGGTGGAAACCTACCTGGTCCGCACGACCGACGGCGAATTGCTCGCCAAACTCACGGAACCACCGGGCACGCTCGGCTACGTCACCGACATGACCTTCAGTCCGGACGGACGAAAGCTCGCGTTGCTGCGGCGCAATGCCGTGCTCGCGCTGTGGGACCTGGAACGGCTGCGCGCGGAATTGGATTCGCGCGGGTTGGGCTGGTGACGGCCGACGGTTGCTGCCGGAAGGAGCGTCGACCGGATTTTCCGTCACGCGCGGGGTCTCACCGCCTTGTCGGCTTCCGTGGCGGGGAAGCGCCGCCGAAGCCAATCGACCGGGCCATTGACGAAGTGACAAGCCACGGCCGCGCGGTGTTGGGAGAACAACAGGTTGGCGATTCTGGACAAACTGGACGCGGCGTTTCAGCAGAAGTAGGCGATAAGGTCGGCACCTCATCGGATCCAACAACGGCAACCTCTTCGGTCCAGCGCGCCCCGGACGGCGCGGACACCGAAATGCTCTGCTGATGGTCCTATTGGACCGCTGCCTGACCGAGCTCATGCTTCCCGCGCGCCGCACATGGTCCGCCGGCAGGTAAAGGCCGGCGGCGACATGGCGGGGAGTTGGTCGATGGCACGACCGAGGTTACTCTTTCGAAGCGGGCCGGGAATGTGAAATGGGCGCAGGAACGTCCTGCGCCCGGCGTTTTGCCTCCCGGTGGCTGCGACCGGCCGGTTTACTGGCTGGCCCGCCGACGCCAGATCATGAAGCCGACCAAGGCCGCTCCGGTGATGGCGGCGTATTCCTCAGGTTCCGGAACCGCGGTGCCGATGATCCGCACTTCCGCCAGGCCGACACCGCTCAGCGTGTCCTGGGATTGTCCGTCGATCAGCACCAGCTGCAGATAGCGGTAAGCGGTCGGGTCCGAGATCGCAAAGGACTGCCCAGTCACGGGGTTCGCGACGCTGTAGGTCAGGGCAGTCGAGCCAAGCAGGGAAACCGGGCTGCTCAGGACGGAACCGACCGCGTGACCGTTGTCCGTCGCGCCGGGTTGGATCGAGTTGCCGCCGCTGAGGCTGAAATTCAGCGTGCCCCGGTCCGGCTGATTGCTGTTAAAGATCTCGATGTTGGTGAGCACCGTCGGCGTCCCGAGGTCGATCGTGACGAAGCGGTTCACCAGGCCGGAACCGGAGAATTCGTAGGGGAACCAGGCGTTACCCGCTTGCGAGGACATGTCCACAGCCCCGGTCTGCTGGTTGAAAATGTTGCCGGCCTGGTATTGCCCGGTGTTGAAGTTGCTGTCTAAGAACACCGGCGAGCCGCCAATGACCTCGGCGGGAGACAGGTTGATGAATGACTGCGCGCGCACGGCTACGGGTGCCAGCGCCGTCAGGAGAGCCAGGCCGCTCAGGAGTTTGATTGGGTGCATGGAGTGATGAATGGTCGTTGCTTCTGTGTCTTGGCCGCCATGGCCTCAGCAACATGGCGTGCTGGCTGTTCCTGCGCCGCTTTCCGGTAGCTGTGACAGGCAGGTCAGAGTTTTTTTGGTCCTCGCTGTTTCCCTCGCGGGGCGAGGCCCAGAAGCGCGACGTGACTCTGGGGCAGCCACTGAAATGACGGGAACCCAAGGATGTGAGGTCGTTTTGTCCCGGAAACCGCCGGGGGTGCAGGGCAACTCGCCTACGGTGGTCTCCGGTTGCCTCCGAGAAATGGCTCTATTCCCCGAGACGCCGCAACCGTTCGCGCGTCTTCAGCGTATCGGTGCGCAGCGGTTCCGGCACGGCCTCCGACGGTTCCTGGAGCGCGGCCAGCAAGCCGCGGGCGGCGGCCTGCACGTCGGGTTTCAGCGCCGTGTCACGCTCCAGCGCGAACTCCAGCGCCTTTGCGGTCGCCGTGCCGAGATAGTGGTCGAACCACAGATCCTTGGGGCCGCGGCCGTGGATTCCGGCGAAAGTGGTGGTGCACTCGCGGCTGGCCAACAGAATCGTCTCCGGGGAACTGGCAAAGGCCAGGTGGGCATCCATGACCTTGCACAGGCTGGAGACCACATCCCAGCGGGCGTAGGTGTCGTCGGGCCTCGCCTTCAGGACGATCCGGCGCAAGGCTAGGGCAACATCGAACGTCTTGAGGGACAATCCGGGCTGGTCGGATGCAAGGGCGGCCCCGCGTCGGTCCAGGATGGCTGCCAACGCCACGGTCCAGCGGATGTCCTCCGGGAATTGGGCAGTGCGCGCTTCCAGGCGGGCAATCCAGCCGGACCAGAAGGCGAGCGGCGACTTCACGTTCCCGGTGGCGCCCCAGAGCTTTTCCCCCAACTGATCGCAGTCCATCACCCACCGGCGGATCGCCGCCAAATTCGTTTCCGAACGCGGCAGGCGGGCAAAGTCGGCTTCCAATTTTGCGGCGAGCGGTGCAAGCGCCGCGGCGGCTCCGGCTTCAAAACCGAGCGGGGCGGCATCGCGTGGGCGGGCCGAGAAAATGGCCGACCCGACGCCGAACAGGAGCAGCAGGGCAACCACGACGGCCAGGGGTCGAGGACCCCGGCGGGTTCGCAGTGGTGCCGCTTCCGAATGGGCGATGGCCTGCTGCAACTCGCCCGCCGTCTGGTAGCGACGATCCGGGTCGTTCTGCATCGCGGTGTGAACCACGGGATCCACCGCGGGACTCACGGCCGCGTTCAGCTTGGACGGCGGGTCAAAGACGCCGCGGGGCAGCCTGCCGGTGAGCAACTCGTAGCAGACCACGCCAACGCTGTAGAGGTCACTGCGCGGATCCACCTTCGTGCCGGCGGCCTGTTCCGGTGCCGCATAGTCGAAGGTTCCCACCGCAATGCCGGTGTGCGTGAGCCGGTCCGCCGGCCGGTCGCCCAGCATGGCGATTCCGAAGTCGGCGACCTTTACCGTGCCGTCCGCGGTCAGGAGGATGTTGGACGGCTTGATGTCCCGGTGGATCACCCCGTGCGCGTGGGCCACTTCCAAGGCGGCGCAAAGCTCCTTCACCAGCCGGAGCGCCTCCAGCGGTGACAGCGGGCCGCGTTTCATTCGGGAACCCAGGTCGCCACCTTCCACGTATTCCATGGAGAAGTAGAGGTGGCCGGCGGCGCTTTGCCCGAATTCGAACACCGAAAGGATGTTGGGGTGGCGCAGGCGGGCCATCGTCTGGGCTTCCCGCCGGAAGCGTTCGGCGAAGGCCGCATCCGCCTCCAACGCCGGGGGCAAAAGCTTGATGGCGACCCGACGGTCGAGGTCCACCTGGCGGGCTTCATACACGGCGCCCATGCCGCCGCGCCCGATGAACCGGATGATTTCGTGATGCGGCAGCAGGTCCTTCAGTTCGGCCGGTGTTGGCGGCTCCCAAGCCGCGGGGACGCCGGCGGGCGCACGCAGTCCCTCGGCGAGCAAGCCATCAAGGTTCAGGCCCTCAAGCGCTGGAGGTCGGTCCGTCACGGTGTCGGTTAAGGTTGCGCCGAAAGGCTGAGACCGTGACAGGCAAAAAGCCAAGGGGCGGGCGGCGGGAGGCTTGCCCTGTAGCCGCCTGGCCGGCTGAATCCCCGGGCCGTGACTTCATCGTTCCCCGCCACCCGCTGGACCGTCGTCGTCGCCGCCGCCGGCTCCGTCGAGGGCGACCCCGCGGCTGCCCAGGCGGCGCTGGGGGAACTCTGCGGACTCTACTGGTATCCGCTCTACGCCTATGCCCGACGGCGTGGCCTGAGTCCCGAGGATGCCGAGGACGCCACCCAGTCCTTTTTCAGTTCGCTGCTGGCGGAGAACCTGTTTGCCGCCGCCGATCCGTCCCTCGGGCGGTTGCGCTCCTTCCTGTTGAAGGCCTTTGGCCGTGACCTTGCCGACGCCCGGAGGGATCGGGCGCGCCAGAAGCGGGGCGGCGGCGCGGAGCTCATTCCTCTCGACCTGCCGGAGGCGGAAAGCCGGTTTCTCGCCGAACCCTCCGGTGGCGAACCCGTCCATCGCTTTGAACGGACCTGGGCGGCCACGGTTTTGGAAGGCGCCCTGCGTCGGGTCGAAGCCGACTATGCGGCGACCGGACGCGCCGGTGTGTTCACGGCGTTGCGCCCGTGCCTCGGTGCCGGTGGTGCCGGGATTACCGAGCCAGACCGGTTGGCTGCCTCGCTGGGCCTGAGTGACGTCGCCCTGCGGCAGGCGATCTCCCGGCTGCGGGACCGCTTTCGCACCGCCTTGCGCGCCCACGTGGCCGACACCTTGCGCGAGCCGACGGAGGAAGCCATCGACGAGGAACTGCGAAGCCTGCGCGCCGTGCTGGCCGAGGGCGCATGACGTGGAATTGGAAGGCGCCACCGGGGCAGAGGCGACGCAGACGCTGAGTTACCACACGCAGGTCATGACCGCTTTGCCCGGAATGGTGGCGGGGAAGCTGCGCGGACCCACCGAAACGACAATAGTTTTGGCCACGCCGGTGGTGTTCGCCAGCACGAGCACAAGTTCGCCGTTCGGATTGCGGAAGGCGACGTGGCTGAGGTCCTGGGTGCTGGGCGTGCTGTCGATCCGCACGGCGCCGCGGCGGATGAACTTCATGAAGTGCCCGTAGTTGTAATACTCGAAGATCTCCTCCACGCGGCCGGTTTCCGAATTGTAGCGCAGGATGGCCTTGGTGGCGGGGAAGGGGCCGTTGTTGGGGCGGCCCTGCTCGTCGAGGATGGCGACCCAGGCGTTGTAGCTGGTGGCCCAGTTGCGGAGGCGTTCCACCAGGTCGTAGCCGCCCCAGATGGAGAAGACGGAACCTTCGGTGAAGTGGATCGGCTTCGTCGGGAATTCCGTGTGGAATTGCGTCATGCCGTCGGGCTTGCCCTCGTAGTGATGGAAGCCCACGCCATCCACGAACGCGGCGGCGGCGGGATCGCTCAGGATGGCGCGCGGATGCGCCAGGCCGGCGGAGTCGTCCTTGGTAACGGCGTTGTAGTTGTGGTCGTAGCACCAGATCTTCGTCTTGAGGCCGGCGCGGCGGAAGGCGGGGCCGAGGTGGTCGCGGATGAAGGCGCGCTCCTGTTCGCCGGTCCAGTGGCAGGACGGGTAAAACCACTTCGGGTCCTTCTCCTTGGCGCGGTCCACGCCAGGTTCGTTCTGCACGGTGACGGCTTCGATCGCGATGCCTTCGGCGGCGTAGGCCCGGATGAACATCACGAAATACTGCGCGTATGCCGGATACCATTCCCGCTTCAGTTCGCCGCCGATCATGTTGCCGGTGGTCTTCATCCAACCGGGCGGACTCCACGGCGAAGCGAAGAAGACGAGTTCGGGATTCCGCGTCTTGGCCAGTTTGAGGCAGTGTAGGATGTAGCCGCGATCCTTCGCGATGCTGAAGCCCTTCAACTCGGGATCGGTCTGGCCGGGCGGCAGGTCGCTGTAGGAATACCAGGGTTCGCCCGCGAAGTCGGACGTGCCGATACAGACGCGCATGAGGTTCATGCCGATTCCGCGTTCGGGCGAAACGAGCAGATCCATGGCCCGCTCGCGTTCGGCGGGCGACATGCGGAACAGGTTGGAGCAGGTGGTGTGCTCCAGCGAAGCGCCGAGGCCGTAGATCTTCTGGAAGGTCTTGGCCGGGTCGACCGTGATGACCGTGCCCGCCGGGGCGGGGGAGGCCGCCAAAACGATCGCGGGCTGAGCCGTCAGCCGCAGTTCGAGGTCTTCCGTGGTGACCCAGCTGCGGACGGTTTCGGCGGCCAGCAGGCGGCCAAGGCAACTGATGGCAAAGGCAAGGCCCAGGCAACGAGCGGCGGTGATCATGGCGAAACATTTTGCCGGAATCGCTTCAGGGTCGAGCGCACTTTGCAGGGCGCGATGGCCCCGGATGGATCCGATCGGACTGGCGCCGACAGGTCTTGCCGGAGGTGTTTGGTTGGATTGGCGGTGGCGTTGCCCGCCGGGTTCCCCGATTTCTCCGTTTCCGGAAGTTTGACACCTCCGAACATTCCCCCGCTACTCTCCGTCCACTTGCTGCGCATGAAGCACATCGTTGCCGTTTCGCTGTTTGCCGCCGTCGGATTTTCCTCCGCGCTGGCTGAAGTCGATTTCAAGAAAGAGGTCCGTCCCATCCTCGAGGTTTACTGCCTCAAGTGTCACGGGGTGGAAAAACCCAAGGGCAAACTGTCGCTGGTCACCCGGGCCGACGCGATCAAGGGCGGCGAGGACGGCACGTCGCTGGTGCCCGGCGATCCCGCGAAGTCGCCGCTCTACGTCAGCACCACGCTGGCGCCGGACCATGACGACATTATGCCGCCCAAGGGCGACAAGCTGACCAAGGCGCAGCAGGACACCCTTAAGCAGTGGATCACCGAGGGCGCCAAGTGGCCGGAGGACCTGAAGCTGCAGCAGCGCGAGAAGGTGGACTTCGTGAAGCAGGTGAAGCCGATCTTCGAGGTCAACTGCGTGGCGTGCCACAAGGAAGGCCACGCCAAGGGCGACCTGCGCATGGACGTGAAGGAGGAATTCTTCAAGTCCAAGGACATCGTCATTGGCAATGCCCAGGCATCGAAGGTGTTCACCACGATGATCCTGCCGAAGGACCACGACGACGTGATGCCGCCGGCCAAGAAGGGCGGTCCGCTGCCGCGCGCCAAGGCCGACCTCGTGGCCGAATGGATCGAGCAGGGCGCGTTCTGGCCGGACGGCCTGAAGCTGGAGCAACGGGAGCCCGAGACCACGACCTCCGACCGCGATTGGAGCAAGGTCAACGAGGCGCTCTTCCAACTGATCAAGCAGAAGGCGGAATCCGAGAAGGTCCAGCACGCCGCCTTCAACGAAAAGATTCCCGGCACGCCCGTTGCGTTCGACATGGTGGCGATTCCCGGCGGCGAATTCCTGATGGGCAGCCCCGACGGGGAAGCCGGCCGCAAGGCGGACGAGGGTCCGCAACGCAAGGTCAAGGTCGAGCCGTTCTGGATGGGCAAGACCGAGGTGACCTGGGACGAGTATGAAGTCTTCCAGTTCCCGGGCATGGAGAAGGGCGCCAACGTCAGCACGGAACGCGTGAACCGCGAGTTGCTGATCATCACCGACTTCCCGGGCAAGGACGGCGGCAATCCCTACGTGGGCAAGGAAGCCGATGCGGTGAGCCGGCCGACGACGCCGTATGTCGAGATGAGCTTCGGCATGGGCAAAAACGGGTTCCCGGCGATCAGCATGACCCACTACGCGGCACTCCTGTATTGCCGCTGGATTTCGGCCAAGACCGGCCATTTCTACCGCCTGCCGACCGAGGCGGAGTGGGAATACGCCGCACGCGCCGGCACCACGACCAAGTTCTTCTGGGGCGACGATCCGAAACAGGCCGACGAATACGCCTGGTCGTTCATCAACGCCGACGGTAAATACCAGAAGGTCGGCAAGCTGAAGCCGAATCCTTGGGGCCTGCATGACATCCTGGGCAACGTGGCCGAATGGACTTACGACGGCTACAAGGCCGACGCCTACAAGACGCTCGGCGGCGAGAATCCTACCTTGCCCGGCTTCGCCGAGTATCCGCATGTGGCCCGGGGCGGCTCATGGGACGATGAAGTGGACCAGCTCCGCATCGCCCAGCGCAAGCCGAGCGACCAGACTTGGAAGATGCGCGACCCGCAGTTGCCCAAGTCCAAGTTCTACCTGACCGACGCGCAGTTCCTCGGCTTCCGGGTGGTTCGGCAGATCAAGCCGCCGGCCAGCGTGGATGAGATGGTGAAGTGGTGGACCACTTATCCCACGATGAAGTAGCCGGCTTCGGGGGATTCCCCGAGGTTGCGATGATCAGCGCATGGAAATTGTCCGCTACTTGGCCGGCCGGGTGACGAAGACCTCGTTGCCCGTCGCGGAACCCGGCGTTCCCGGCGCCCCGCTGCTGAAGCGCCTGCTGCTGCCCCAGGGCGCACTGGCTCAAGTCTACGACGGCGACGAAGGGATCCGTTACCTCGCGTGGCTGGAGCTGCGATCCGGCACGGTTCGCGGCAACCACGTCCACCGGCGCAAGCACGAGTATTTCTACCTCATCGCTGGCGAGGTGGAGTTGGCGGTGTTGGATGGGAACACCGGTGAGCGGAGCGTCCTGACCGTGGTCGCGGGTGATTTGGTGTATCTCGCCGCCGGGGTGGCCCACGCCTACCGGCCGCTGACCGACGGCGAGGCCGTGGAGTTTTCCCCGGTGCGATTCGATCCCGCCGACACAGTCCGGGAGGTGGTTTTGGCGCCCGTTTGTTGAAACGGGGCTTTGCTTCGCGCCGGTGCCGTCCCCAGAATCCGCGCGGTGAAACAGGTGATTCTCAGTCCCGGCGAAAAGGTTCACATCATCCATCGCCGGTTGTTTGAACACGATCCGCACCGTCACTTTGTGGGCACGGTCGAGGCGTATGACGCCGGTGTGGTGCGGGTGACCGGGCACGTTTACGCCGTGGACCCGATGACGTTCCAATTCGTCCGCCGGGCCGATGCCCGGACCCGGATCGTCTCCGCCGTCTCCGGCGAGGTGATCATCAACGTGCTGCCGCCGTCGGTGAAGCTGGACAAGGTCCGCTACCGGCAGGAAGCCAATGGCCTCCGGGTCACCGACGGCAGCGACTGGCACATCGACATCAGCGAAATCACCTGGCGCTGACCAACGCCCCGACGCCGGGCGGGGATTCATGGCCGCGGGCTCCGCTCCTGCCCGGGATTGGGTGGCGGCGCACGCGCCGATTGAAGGATTTCCCGCCGCGGGTCACGCTCGCACCGTGATCGATCACCTCCGATTGACCGGGTATCTCGAACGCCAACTGCCGGCCGCACTGGAGCTGTTGCGACGGATGGTGGAGATCAATTCGTGGACCCTGAACCGAGCGGGAGTGAACGCCGTCGGGCGCCTGACCGCAGAAGCGTTTGCGCCGCTGGGCTTCGTGGCCGAATCCGTTCCATCCACAAACCCCGAGTTTGGCGACCACTTGGCGCTGACCCGCGGGCCTGCCGGCGGACCGGCGTTGGCCATGGTCTCGCACCTCGACACGGTGTTTCCGCCCGAGGAGGAGTTGCGGAACGACTTCCGCTGGCAGCCCGAGGGGGATCGGATTTTCGGTCCCGGCACCCACGACATCAAGGGCGGCACGGTGATGATGTGGCTGGTGCTGCACGCCCTGCGGGAATTCGTCCCCTCGGCGTTCGCGGCCATGAACTGGCAACTTTACCTCAATTCCTCCGAGGAATTGCTTTCGCCCGATTTCGGCGAGATGTGCCGGGCCCGCTTCGGCCCGAACGCGCTCGCGGCGCTGGTGTTCGAGGCGGAAGGCAAGCTGGCGGGTGGCCGCCGCCTGGTGCGGTGCCGCAAGGGCCGGGCAACGTGGCGCCTGACGGCCAAGGGCCGGGGCGCGCATGCCGGGGTCAAGCACGGCCGCGGCGCCAACGCCATCGTGCAACTTGCCCGAACCTTGGAACGGGTCGCCGCGCTCACCGACTACGCGCAGGAGCTCACCTTCAATCCCGGGATCGTCCGGGGTGGCGGCGGGTTGAACCGGGTGCCGCACGAGGCGGTGGCGGAGGGGGAGATGCGGGCCTTTGATCCGACGGTCTACGCCGCTGGCAAGGCCGCTGTGCTTGGACTGGCGGGGCCGGGTGACGTGGTCAGCCCGATGGACGGGTATCCGTGCGCGGTGCAGGCGGAGATTCTCAGCGAGAGCCGGCCTTGGCCGGTCAACGCGGGAACGGACCGCCTGCTGACGGTGTTCCAGGCGGCCGGCCAATCCTTGGGCCAGGCGATCGAAGGCGAGGCCCGCGGCGGCCTGAGCGATGGCAACTACCTGTGGGATGCCTTGCCCACCATCGATGGCCTCGGACCGGCCGGTGACAATGACCATTGTTCGGAACGCAGCGCCGACGGCTCGAAATTGCCCGAGTATTGCGAGGTCAGTTCATTTGTGCCCAAGGCCGCGCTGAACACGCTGGCCATCCTGCGGCTCGCCACAGAGGGATTGCCCTGAGTGGCAAAGACCAGCGGTCCGGGCTGCGTCAACCACCACCCGAACCCGCCGGTGGCGCCGGTGCTGGAAGTGCGGGGCCCGACGTCTGTTCCGCGGCGAGCCGCCGAATGTAGGCCGCGAAATCCGGGTCCTCCCCGCGCAGTAACTGCGGGAGCAAGGCCCGGAAATCTTCCCGCCGGCACCACTCGCGCATGTAGTCCTCCCAAGACTTCCACAGGCGTTGCTGCTGACTCGCCATATCTTCCTCATAGACGAGGAGGTAGGCGCGTTCGAAGAGCGACACGAGGATGTCGAGCAACACCAGCTTGCGCTCCTGCTGGCCCTCCGTGAGTTCATGCACGCGCGACGCGGTGAGGTGCAGGTCGGGATTCTGGAGCACGAGCTTGAGGAACTCGGCGTATTCGTCCGATAGGCGCTGGTAGACCTCCTCGTCCTCGTTGGCGCGTTCCTTCCGCTGTTCCCAGATGAAGACGCCGATGGCAAACGGTAGGCCGATCACGGTCACCACGTAGCTCCACATCTCCCAATCCTCGCGGCTCATGCCCCACTTTAGCCTCGGGTCCCGGGCGCGGCCAGTCCGGGTAATGCCGCGGAAGGCCTGACAAGACGCCCCGCGCGGGCGAGGCTGCCGCATGAGCTTTGACTACGATGCCGTGGTGATCGGTGGGGGTAGCGCGGGTTACGCCGCGGCCCGGACCCTGGCCGGTGGCGGCGCCCGGACCGCGTTGGTGGAAAGCGGTCCCGAACTGGGCGGGCTTTGCATCCTGCGCGGCTGCATGCCAACCAAGGCTTTATTGCATGCCGCCGAATTGCGCCACGCGTTCCGCGAGGCTGCGCACTGGGGCATCACGGCCGACCATGTCCGGGTGGACTTGGCGAAGCTCCTGGCCCGGAAGGACGAGTTGATCGCCGACTTCGCCGGTTACCGGCGCCAGCAATTGGAGGCGGGCAAGTTTCGGTTCATCCGCTCGCGGGTCCGTTTCGCGGACTCGCACAACCTGGAACTGGAGGACGGCAGCCGGCTGAGTGCCGCCCATTTCGTGATCGCCACCGGTTCGGTCGTCCCGCCGCCGCCGATTCCTGGGCTGGTCGAGGCAGGTTACCTGACCAGCGACGACGCCTTGCGTCTCCCGGCCTTGCCGGCGTCGCTCGCCGTCCTGGGGGGCGGCGCGGTGGCGCTCGAATTCGCCCAGTTCTTCGCGCGGCTCGGCTCGGAAGTCACCGTGATCCAACGCAGCGCCCAAGTGCTGCGCGACACCGACGAAGACGTGGCGCGCGAACTGGAGAAGGCCCTCCGGCGGGAAGGCATCCGGCTGTTCACCGGCACTCAAAACGTGCGGGCCGAACGTTCGGGCGCGGGCACTCGGCTGGCGTTCGACCACCAGGGTGTGAGCCAGTCCGTGGACGTCGCCGCCGTTCTCCACGGTCTCGGCCGCCGTCCCAATACCGATTCCCTTGCGCTCGACCGGGCCAAGGTGCTGACCGAAGCCGGCCGCGTCCTGGCCGACCCGCGCCAACGCACCTCGGCGCCGCACATCTATGCCGCCGGCGATTGCTGCGGGCCCCACGAGATCGTTCACGTCGCGATCCAGCAGGGCGAAACCGCCGCGCGAAACATCCTCAATCCGACGGCCCAAGTGGAAATGGACTATCGTATCCTCCTGAGCGTCGTGTTCACCGATCCGGCGGTCGCCACCGTGGGCCTGAGCGAGAAGGCGGCCCGCGCCGCGGGGCGCAAGGTCTTGGTCGCGACCTATCCCTTCAACGACCACGGCAAGTCGATGATCCTCGGCAGCCAGGATGGCTTCGTGAAGCTGCTCGCCGACGCGGTCACCGGCGAGATCGTCGGCGGCGCGTGCGTCGGACCGCAGGGCGGCGAACTGATCCACGAGATCGCCGCCGCGATGGGCCGACGGATGACCGTCCGCGAGCTCGCCGCGCTGCCGCATTATCATCCGACCCTGGCGGAAATTTGGACCTATCCCGCTGAAGAACTGGCGGACCAGCTCCCCTGAACCGGCGGCCTATTTCGCGGCGGGACCCACGTAGCTGCGGGCGATCACCACGTTGTCGAACCAGACGACGTTGGTTGAGTGTTTCGTCCAGCGGTCGGTGAAATAGCTCTCCAATGTCAGCGCGTTGGCCTTCAGCGCCTCGGTCTTCCGCCAGTTAATGCCCTGCCAGTGGCCTTGCAGGACGCCGTCGATCCAGAAGGCCTGTTCGCCGTCGGGTTGGCCCGGTGTATTGTGCTTGAGCATGAATTCCGCGCAGATCCAGCGGTCGCGTGGAATGACCGGCGCGGCGGGCACGGCGAAGGAATTGCCCCAGAACTTGCCATCGGGCGAAGCGGTCATCACGTGCCAATAGCTGTAAAAGTTCCAGCGGCCCGGCGGGGGATTGCGGCCCCAGTCACCCCACGGCTCCAGCGCGGTCGAGAATCGTTCGCTGCCTTCGGGCTTCAGCCCCGCCCCGCCGAAGCCGCTCCACTTGTCGCCGCCCTTCAGTCCCTTGTTCGCCCGCAGCGTGACGAAGTGATGCACGTAGTCGCAGTCCGCCGCGAACTTCACGTAGAAGCGCACGAACACCGTGTCGGCCGGCTCGAACCACCGCGTAAGACCGCCGCCGGTGTCCTGTCCGAGATGCGCCTCGACCCGCAGCGCCCGCTGGCCCAACTCGCGGTCCGCGCCGGGATTGGCCAACGACAGAACCTTGCCGCCCTTGTTCCCGACTTCGTCCCAACCTTCGCCCAGTCCGCCCGCCTCAAAGTTGTCGGCGAAGATTACCTGTGGGTCCGCCTTCAGTCCGGCATCGCCGGGGAACTTGGCCGCCAGACCGGTGCCACGGGGCAGGGACGAGGTGTCGGCAAGGTTGGTCATGAGGGCGGCATCGGCCGAAAGCTCCAGGGCAACCGAAGCGACAGCCGCCAGCGCCGCGAAACGGCTGAAGACGTTCATGCTGACAAAAGTGGTCAATTTGACTTAGCGGAATTCACAGTCGGGTTCGGCGACGCCCATGTCAGATCATCTCCTGTGCGGAACTGCCATTCGCCGTCCAGCCGTAGCGCCTGACCGTTCGCACGGAGTTCCGGGGCGCGGCCTTTGAAGCCACCGCGCCCGCCGTGGTCGAAGACGCGGATGGCGACGAAGTGCGAGGTGCCGGGCGTGACCTTCACGGCGAAGGTTTTCTCCGGGCCGAGTCCGCTGGTGTAGTTCGGCGGCGGCGTGCCGACGGCGCCGATGCGTTGGCCGTCGACGTAGATTTCACCGGCGTCATCGAGCTGTTCGAGGGCGAACTGGGCTTCGGCGGGCCAGTCGGCGGGAACCTTGGCCCAGCAGCGATACCAGGCGTAGCCGTCAAACTTCGCGAGCCGGCCCTGCGAGTTGTCGTCCCAGGTGCCGGGCACCTTGAGCGTCTGCCACGCGCCGGAATAGTCCACGGGCTTGGGCGTGCCGGGCGCGATGTATTCGTCGAGCGCCCAGAGGATGCCATTGAGCAGGAGCTGCCGGAAGTTGAGTTCGGCGAAGTCTTCCGGTGCGCCGAGTGACGTGTAGAAAACGCGGCGGTTTTCACGGGTGTTGATCCAGGCCACGGGCTCAACCTCCGATTTGCCGTCCTCGGTTTGGCCGCGGAGCAGCGGGGTGACGGTATTCACCAGCTTGCGGCTGCGATAGAGGTGCGAGGGCGAGCGGAACTTGGCCTCGACGTTGTTCAGAATCGGGTTGGCGGCGGTCTCGGTGAACTGGCGAATCACCGTGTCCTTGCCCGGGCCCTTGCCGTAGTGGTCCTGGTAATCCGCGCCCAGCACGTCGGTGTCGAAATCGGTCCAGGTGGTGTCGGCCGGATTCGGCTGGCCGCGCAGTTCAAAAGCGTGACTGGCGGTGCGAATGCCAACGACGGCTTTCCCGGCGGCCACGTGGGCGCGGATCGCTTCCATCATCGGCTTGGGCGTCGCGCGGCGGCGGGTGCTGATGACGAGCAGGTCGGCGCGGGGAATGGCTTCCCAGTTCTGGAAGTCGAAGTCCTCGGTGTTTTGCGAGGCGGTGACGAACGACAGCTGGTAGCCGCGCCAGGCGAGCTCCTTCGCGGCGAAGGCGGGGAACGTTTCCCAAGTGTGGTATTCGTTTTCGCCGACGATGAAGCAGACTTCCTTCTTGGTGTCGCCCTTGAACCGGAACATCTCGCCGCCGAGGAAGTCCGCGCTGGTGATGCTCGGGCACCAATATTTCTCGATGTGCTCGACGACGAGGCCGGTGCCTCGGAAGTGCGACACGAAGGGCGCCTTCCGGTGGTTATACATCGAGTCGGTGAGGTCGCGCATGAGCACGACGTTCTGGCCCTGCCGGACCATCTGGCGGATCGAGAACGGCCGGCCGAGCACGCACATGTTGATGTGCACGCCCATGACAATGACGTTGGTGATGCCGCGCTGGCGCATCAGGTAATAGGCCTCGGCGGAATCGGTGACGGCGTCGCCGTCCAGGATCTCCAGCGCGGGATGCTGACGGCTCCAAGCCTTGTAACTCGGACAGTCGGGGCAGCCGTCGCAGCCGCCGTCGGAATCATCAATCGGCAGCGGGGCTTCCTTGTCGGGCTTGAGCGAGCACCAGCCTTCGAGCGGGATCGCGGTGGTGATCTTGGGCGCGGCCTGGGCGAGCTTGCGGCCGGGATGATCCTTGTAGAAATCCATCGTGTCGCTCGGGCAATGGATGATTAGAGCCCCCTGCTTGCGGGCCGCCTTGAGCACCTCGTTCATGCGCGGGGCCATTTCGCCAACGCGTTCGGTGGCGTCGGGACAGTGGTGCTTGTCCCACATGTCGCAGACGACGACGGCGGTCCGGGCCGCGTCCCAAGTCGCCGGCTTTTCCACGATCCGCCATTCGTTGGTCTGGGCATCGGCCGGCACCCGGGCTCGGGTGTGGAGCGAAAGCGGTGCGGCGAGAAGCGTGAGGGGGAAGCAGGCGAACGCCGCGAGCAGGAGGCGGAAGTGGGGCTTCATCGCCACGACGCTACCGGGCGGAATCGCGGTCTGGAAGCCCCGACGGTGCGGCGGGGCGAAAATGCCCGTCAGGGCCACACCCCTGACGGGCACCACTCACTTGGTCGACCGGCGGCCATCGGGCGGTGGAACCGAAGCGCCCCCGCGTCCTTTGGCCGGTGAAGCGAGCGGCTGACCTTGGCGACGGGACGGTCCCGCGCCATACGCCTTTGGGCTTACCCGGAATGGGTGCTGCCACTCACGGCTGGACCGGAGTGCCACCGCCAGTCAATCGGCGAGCCAACGCCTCGAGTTCGGCGACCGGTTGCGGAGCGGGCGACAAGTCCCAGCGATGCAAACCACCGTCGCTTGCAAGCACCACGAATTGGGCGCCGCCCTGGACGAAATGCAGGCTGATGATGCTCGCGGGAACGGCTTGGGCGGCCATCAGCGGCAGCCCGGTCCGGGCATCCCAAAGCTGGACATCGCCCGCTCGGGTGCCGGTGGCCAGGATTGTTCCGTCCGCGTTGAATTGGAGGAATCTCACGTTCTGGCGATGGCGCATCGGCGGAGTGAGGGGGGCGCCGTCGGGCACGGACCAAATCCGCGCGGACGCGTCCTCGCTGCCGGTGGCGAGCGTGTTCCCGGCGCGGCTGAAGGCACTGATGGTCACACCGTCCTGATGGCCCATGGTTGCGCCGACTGGCATCAGGTCGGCAACCGACCAGAGGCGGGCTTCGCCGGGGTCAAACCCGTCCCTCGACGCGGTGGTCACAATCCAACGGCTGTCCGAACTGAAGTGGGCGGCGCCGGCCTCGGTGCCCAGCTTCAGCTCGCGGGCCGCGACCTGCCCCGCGCCGACGGCCCAGAGGCGGATCAACCCTTCAGCAGCCGAAGTCAGGACGTGGCGTCCGTCGCGGCTGAACTCCACGTGGTTGACCAGCCCATTGGTGGAGAAACCCGCCCGCGCCGCCGTGAGGGTGCCGGCATCCAGCAGCGACAATTCGACCAGTTGGCTGGCTTGGTTGTGCACCGAGGTGGCGGCGAGTTTCCGTCCGTCCGGGGTGAAAGCCAAACGATGATACGGGGAGGCTCCCGGCGCAGAGATCGCGATCACCTCGCCGGAGCTCAGGTCCCACAACTGGATGCGACCGTCCGCTGTCGCGGTGGCCAGACCTGTGCCGGACGGCGCGAACGCGCCGGTGAGGACGTGGCTCGTGTGGCGCAGTTCCCGGCGAAACGAATTACCCGATTCGAGGCTGACCACCCGGACCACGCCGTCGCCGGAACCGGCGGCGACCAACGAGCTGTCCGGGTTGGCGCAGGCAAATCTCACGGGGCCTGCCAATGCGGCATCGCGAAGAGCCCGGCGAGGGCCGAGTTGCCATAGCCGGATGCCCCCGTCCTGGCACGCCGTGACGAGTTGGTCGCCATTTGGTGAGAACGCGGCATCCACGACGTAACGCCCGTGACGCAGCCACGGTTCGGTGACTTCGCCGAGGACCGCGTCCCAAATCCGCGCCGTGCCGTCGAAACCTGCCGTCACGATCCGCCGGCCGGCCGGGTCCCAGCGTGCCATGCTCACGCCGATGTCATGCCCGATGCCACGGCACAGCAGTTGGCCGGATTCACCCGCCCAGACCCGCACCGTGTTGTCGAAGGACAGCGTGAAGAGGCGCCCGTCCGCCGGATTGAAGGTCGCCTGGCCGACCCGCAGTGCGGAATCGTGGCGCAGGGGCGGGCCAAGGGTTTCGCCGGTGGTCGCGTTCCATACGACCGCCCGGCCTTCGCGCCCGATTGAGACGACATTGCGTCCATCCGCGGAAAAGCTGGCGCCCGTTGTCCGGGAGGCGTGCCGATGGAAGGCCCGTTGCCGCAGCCCGCCGGCCGTGATTTCCCACACGCGGACCGGGCCCGCATCCTCCGCCGTGACCACGAAGCGTCCGTCGGGGC
This sequence comes from uncultured Verrucomicrobiota bacterium, assembly GCA_964602595.1. Lineage (GTDB taxonomy): Bacteria > Verrucomicrobiota > Verrucomicrobiia > Limisphaerales > UBA9464 > CAIWAH01. The sequence goes on from CAZRRO010000024.1 coordinate 51,293, forward strand.
TGATCGCGCCGCCCACTCCGCCACCGGGCAGTGCGACCGCCGCCACGACCGGCTCCCCGGTCGCCAAGTCGCGGACTTCCGCCTGGGCATCACCGACCACGAGCACCCGGGAACTGTCGGCGCTGAACGAGGCCGGCGGGGCGGTGGGCTGTTGGTAGTAGTCGAGGTGCACCGGCCACGGGGAAAACAGCGGTTGGCCGTTCGCAGTGATCCAGAGCCGCGCAGTGCGGTCACGGCAGACGGTCAACACGCGTCGTCCGTCCGGGCTGAAGAGCGCGTGGGTGACCGCGGCGGGATGCTTCAGCACGGGACCGGGCCGCCCGTCGTCCGCGTGCCAGAGGCGGGCGGTTCCGTCGGCCCCGGCGGATAGCACCAGGCGGCCGTCCGGGCTGAAGATCGCCGTGCTGGCCGCGGCCTCATGCTGCCAGTGCTGAACCAGCTGTGGCACGGCACCTAGGGTCAACGCGAGGCGCACGCGGTGCATCCGTTCCCGTGCTGGATCACCGGCATCGAGGCGCAGGGCCGTGAGCTGGTAGGGCAGGGAAGCGGCGGAATCCTTCGCCGCCACCAACTGGCTGGCGGTCTCGACGTTGAGCCGCACCAGTGCCTGCCGCTGGGACTCGGCGGTCGCGCGCCGAGTCCGACTGACCTGCCAGGAGCCGACTGCGATCACCAACAAGGCCAGCGACAGCAAACTAAGCAGTCCCGCGATCATGGGACGGCGGCGGATCCACTTGCCGGCGCGTTCCCACGGGCCAACCGGGCGGGCCGCAATCGGCCGGCCGGCGAGCCAGTGTTCCAGATCGCCGGCCAACGCAGCGCAGTCGGCGTAGCGGTGCTGCGGTTCCTTGGCGATGGCCTTCAGGCAAATGGTCTCGAGGTCCCGATCTACGGTCGGCAGGACAGCCGAGGGCCGCCGCACTTCGGTGTCGGTGACCTGCCGGAGCACTTCCAGCGGAGTTGCGCCCGTGAACGGCACTTGGCCGGTCAGCAGCTCGTAGAGAATGGCGCCGAGCCCGTAGACATCGCTCAGCACCGTGGCTTGGGCCGAACCGCCCCGGGCCACTTCGGGCGCCACGTAGGCGGGGGTGCCGATGGAGGACTGGGAGCGGGTCAGCCGGATGTCCATCTCGGCCAGTCGCGCGAGGCCGAAATCCGTCAGGTAGGGTTCGCCGGCCTCGTCGAGCAGGACGTTCTCCGGCTTGAGGTCCCGGTGCAGCACGCCGCGCTGGTGGGCGAAATGCACGGCCTCCGCCAACTTGCGCACGATGTCAGCGGCATCGCGTTCCGACCGGGAGCGGCCCGCCCCGATGTTGCGCCGCCAACCGGCGAGCGAACCGCCCGGCATCAGCCGCATGGCGATATACCAATTCCCGGCGTCCTCGCCGAAACCATACACCGGCACGATGTGCGGATGCAGGAGCGCGGCGGCGGCGCGGGCCTCGGTGTGAAATCGTTCGAGCAAATCCGCCGGCGCCCATTCGCCTCCGCGGACCAGCTTGAGCGCAACTTCGCGCCCGAGGCTGCGGTCGCGGGCCCGGAAGACGATGCCCATGCCGCCGCGGGCAATTTCCTCCAGCAGATCGAAAGGCCCCACGGACCGTCCCGGCGACTCCGGGACAGGTTCGGTCGCGGCACCGCCCACCAGGTTCAGCGCCCGGACCATCAGGCAATGCGGGCAGAGCCCGGCCGCCACGCCCGGCCGAAGCGTGTTGCCGCATTGGGTGCATACCGATTCGTTCATTCTTCGCGACCGTCCCGCTCCTCAGTTACGGAAACCGGTTGCCAAAGTTGCTGCGGAAACCAGCCGGCGATTCCACCCCTCCCACGGTTAGGCGCCCAACACCCCGATCAGGTGCCGGATTTCGCCCTCTACGTCCGCCGGCGAATCCACTGTCTCCGCGATCTCGGCCCTCACCAGTTCGCCGTAGCGCTGGCGCAGGCGATGGATGCCCGAGCGCACCGCCGACTCGCTCATGCCGAGACGTTCGGCGACCGCCGCATAGGAAGTTTCACCGCGGTCATCGGTGAGGAAGCACTTCAGGGCCTCGAACCGGCCCGCCCGTCCGCCGCCGTCGAATTCCGCCTGCAGGCGCTGCATCACGCGGCCCAGCAGGGTCTCGGCCCAGCGGCGTTCAAACGCGGCTTCCGGTGTGCCCCGGTCGGCCAGCTCGGGTGTCCAATCGCCCTGCAGGTTCTCGGCATCCAGGGACAGGAACGTTTGGCCGCCGCCGCGCTTCAGGGCGTCGGCCCGTTCGCGTTCATTGGCCAGGAACCGGGTGACCGCCGTCAGCAGGAAGGTGCGGAAACGTCCCTTCGTGGCGTCCGCGGCGCGCAGCCAGTCCTTCTCCAGGAGCCGGGCAAAGAAACCCTGCGTGAGGTCCTTGGCGTCCTCCGGCGAGTGGCCGCGCCGGGCGACGAACGCATGCACCGCCGGCCAGTAGCCTTGGCACAGCCGCCCCAGCGCCTGATGCGACGAGGCATCGGACGCGTCGACCGCGCGGATTACCAGCGACCACTGCGTGGTGCGGAAGCGGGCCGCGTCGGCCAAGGCAGCCGGCAGTTCTGTGAGTTCACGATTCAAGGCGCAGAGCGGAGCAGACCAGACCGTGGAAGGCAGGGCAATCGGCGGCGAAGTGGAAGGTTGCCAAAGGTTGCATCCTGTCATTGTGGTCGGGCATCCACGCTGCTGTGCCGTAGTCAACACATCAGTACCAGGTGACGGAAGGGATGGCGATGGCGGGGTATGGGTTGCCCGCGCGAAGCAAGAGGGAGGCGCGAGTGCGAATTCGGGAGTGCCAAGAGGGGAGGCGAAAGCGGCGGGGAAGGCCGATAGGCAATCAGCTTGGATCAATTCGTGCCAGGTGTCGGAAGCCGTGCTTGGTTTCGTAGCGGTGTTTTGCCTGCACGCCCGCCGCGGTCTGGAATTCGACTTCTAATGACTGGACCTGTCCATGCTTGGCCGACGCATATGGGTATATGAAACAGGTGACTCCGACCGAAGGGTCGCAATCCAAGTCGATTGCAGAACCGTCGAGTGCAGCCCTTTGCCAAACCATTGGTTCACCGACGTTTTCAACCAGGAGGACCACCCACTTGCCATCCTGGCAGTTGGATACTTCAGACCTCCAATAGCTGAGGACTCCTTGGTCAGTGGTGTGAATCAGAGCACTCCCGTCGGGAGTTGGGACCCGAAAGCTGTGAACTTCGCGGTAGTCGAGGCGGAAATAGGAACCGGTCGCGCGCTTAGTAATCTCAGCCAGTTTCGCACGTTCCGACCATCCCCAAAGCCACATAATGAAATTTCCAGCGAGGAAGAGACTAATGTTGAGCAACACCGCTTTGATTTCCTCCGACACTGGATGCGCCATTCGACGAACCCTGCAACCCCCGTCACATGCGTCAATCGTGGAGGTGCCGCGTGCGGTATCCTCCGTTGACTCGTGCTTCAGATAATTTTCCGGACAGCCCGCGAAACTTTGCGCGGGCGGTCCGTAAGAGGTCGGTAAGGAAATCAACTGCCGCCCATGAAAAGCTCCCGCTTGAAGTTGTCCCAGTCCGTCGCCCAGGCGTTCCGCCACCTTTGGCTCCTGTTCGTCCTCTGCGGACTGCTGACGGGCAGCCGCGCCATCGCCCAGGGAACCGCCTTCACCTATCAGGGTTCGCTGGCCGACGGGGCCACACCGGCCAACGGCACTTATGACCTGCGCCTCACCGTCTTTGATGCCGCGACCGGCGGCAGCCCGGTCGGGAACGTCACCGAGGTCACGGGGCAGGCCGTCGCGGACGGACTCTTCACCGTCACAATTGATCCGGGCGCCGGTGTCTTCACCGGCCCGGGCCGGTGGCTGGAGTTGCAGGTGCGGACCACGGGCGCTCCGGTCTTCACGACAATTGCGCCGCGGCAGGCGCTCACGCCGACGCCCTACGCAATTCGCGCTGCCAGCGCGGCCACGGCGGCCACCGCCACGGTCGCGACGACGGCCAATTCCGTGCCGGCCACCGGCATCACAGGCACGCTGCCGTTGGCGCAGTTGCCCGCCTCGGTCGTGGTCAATGGCACGAATGGCCTCACGCTGACGCCGATGCCCGAGTTGGTGGGGCAAAGCTCCGTGGTGGGCGGCGCGCTGAGCGTCCTCGCGGGCGACCATTACGCGGGCATCGCCGCCGGCAACGCGGGTCTGCTGATCTTTGACGTGGCGAACCCATCGGCGCCGGCGCTCGTGTCCCAGTTCAACCAAGGCGTCTTGACCCACGGCTTCACGGTGGACAAGGACCACGCGTATCTCGCCTCCGGTCCGAACGGCCTGCGGACCTTTTCCCTGACCAACATCGCGGTGCCGGAATTCCTCAGCGAAACCAATGATACCGAGGCGCACCAGGTCGTCACCGATGGCAATTACGTTTACGTCGCCGGGGTGCCGAACACGGTGGTCTATTCGCTGGCGGACCGGTCGCATCCGGAAAAGGTCGCTGTCGTCGGCCCGCCCAGCACGAATCCCCGTCGTCTGGCTCTGGCGAACACGACGCTGTTCGTCGCGGGCGACCACGCGCTGCAGACCTTCTCTGTCGCCACGCCGGCGAGCCCCTTCCTGCTGGCCACCTTCACCGTGAACGGCGCGGGTTCGGTCGCGGTAAGTGGAAATCTTGCGTTCGTGGCCCGCGGCCCGTCCGGCGTGGCCGTATTCGACGTCGCCGATCCCACCAACCCGACGCTGCTCGCGACGGTGCCGGCCGATGCCGATGCCCAGCATGTGTATGCCTCGGCCAACCGCCTCTACGTCTCCGACCACGGCGTGGGGTTGCAGGAGTGGGACATCACCGCGCCCGCGGCGCCGGTGCACCTGCACACCTTCACCTCGGTGCCCGACATCACCGGTTCCATCGTCCTCAACAACTACGCGATGACGGCCAACTCCGATGCGGTCGGCCTCCGCATCGTGGGCCTGAGCCAGGCGGTCAACTTCGCCGCCGGCCACGCGGGCAACGGCGCGGCCGGCAACGCGGTCGGCGTCACCATCGGCGGCGGCGGTGCGCGGACCTACCTCGTGCAGAACGACCAGGGCGAACAGAACGTCGGCGGTCCCAACGTGGCCGGCGGCGATTTCTCGACCATCGCGGGCGGTCTCAGCAATACCGTGGCCCAGGCTGCGCACGGCGCCGTGATCGCCGGCGGGGCCTTCAACACGGTCGGCACCAATGCCACCGTGGCCGCGATCGGTGGCGGCGCGGGCAACCGGATCGGCACCGATGCGCGCAATGCCGTGATCGCCGGCGGCGACAACAACCTTATCGGCACCAATGCCTCCTCGGCCTTCATCGGCGGCGGCGAACGCAACGAGGTCGCCGCCAATGCCCGGGGCGCGATCATTCCCGGCGGCCTCCAGAACCGCGCCGCGGGCGAACGCAGCTTTGCCGCCGGACAGCAGGCCAAGGCCGACCACCGAGGCGCCTTCGTGTGGGCCGACGCGAACGGCGGCGACTTCCTCTCGACGGCCGAGAACCAGTTCAGCGTCCGCGCCCGCGGCGGCGTGCGCTTCGAGACCGGCGGGGCCGGCGTGTTGGTGGATGGCCAACCGCTCGGTGCGTCTGGCGCGGCGCGGCTGAACGGCGGCAACACCTTCTCCGGCAACCAGACGGTCAACGGCTCCGTGAGCGCGACCAGCTTCACCGGCAATGGTTCCGGCCTCACTTCGCTGAACGCGGGCAATCTGTTTGGCACGGTTCCCGAAGCCCAGTTGCCTGCCGCGGTGGCCCGCCGCAGTGGCGGCAACTCGTTCGAGGGCGACCAGAGTGTCAGCGGCGCTGTCAGTGCCACCTCCTTCGCCGGTTCGGGCGCGGCCTTGACCGGGCTGAACGCGGGCAACCTGTCTGCTGGCACCGTTCCCGATGCCCGCTTGTCCGCCAACGTGCCGCTACTCGCGGCAGGCAAGCTGAACGACGCGGCGCTCAGCGCCGACGTTGCGCGCCGCGCTGGCGGCAATGCCTTCACGGGCGACCAGACGGTCGTCGGCGCGGTCAATGCGACGTCGTTTGTTGGCAGCGGATCGGAGCTGGCCGGGCTTAACGCCGCCAACCTCTCGGCCGGCACCGTTCCTGATGCCCGACTCTCCGCCAACGTGCCGCTGCTCACCGGCGGCAAGCTGAGCGAATCCGCGCTCAGCGCCGACGTGGCGCGCAGGGCCGGTGGCAACGCCTTCACGGGCGACCAAAGCGTCATCGGCTCAGTCAGTGCGACGGCGTTTTCCGGCGATGGTTCGGCCCTGGTTAGGCTGGATGCGGGCAATCTTACGACTGGCACCCTGCCAAACGCCCGGCTGTCGTCCGACGTGCCGCTGCTAGCCGGGGGCACGCTGAACGATTCGATGCTTAGCCCGAACGTCGCAAGGCGGTTCGGCGACAACGCCTTCACGGGTAACCAAAGCGTCAACGGCGGGGTCATCGCGACTGCGTTCGCCGGCGATGGTTCGGCCCTGACCGGGCTGAATGCCGGCAATCTCACGGCGGGCACCCTTCCGGATGCCCGGCTATCCGCGAACGTGCCCCTGCTCACCGGGGGCACGCTAAACGACTCCGTGCTCAGTCAGAGCGTGGCAAGGCGCGCTGGCGACAACACCTTCACGGGTAACCAGACGGTCAGCGGCAGCGTGACGGCTACCGCGTTCATCGGCGACGGCTCCCAGTTGACTGGCGTCGGGGGCGCGAACCCAGTGCAGGTGCTGACCGACAGCGCCGCCGCCGCGCCGAACTCCACCTACGTGGTCAACAGCACCTACGAAATCACAATCGATCTTCCGGTCACCGCCAACGTGGGCGACACCGTGAAGGTGTCCGGCGTCGGCAACGGCAACTGGCAGCTCACCGGGGACGTCGCCAATGGCGCGGCCGCGGGAGCGGTTTGGATTCGCCGCGGTATTTACGGAGGCTGGAGTTCGGTAGCCTCGTCGGCCAACGGGAAGAAGCTCATCGCCGCCGCCGGGAACGGACCGCTCTACACTTCGCAGGACGGCGGCGTGACCTGGGTCGCCCATGAATCCAACCGGAACTGGGCGGCGGTGGCCTCGTCGGCCGACGGCACCAAGTTCATCGCGGCCGTCTCCGGTGGCCGGCTCTACACCTCGGCGGACAGCGGCGCGACCTGGGTCGCCCGTGAATCCGACCGGAACTGGTCGTCGGTCGCGTCGTCGGCCGACGGGACCAAGCTCGTCGCGGCCGAGGGCGGCGACTTCCTCGAAGGCCAGATCTACACCTCGGCGGACAGCGGCGTGACCTGGGTCGCCCGGGCGTCGGTCGCGGATTGGCGCTCGGTCGCCTCGTCGTCCGACGGGACCAAGCTCGTCGCGGTGAAGTTCAACGGCCTGCCCTACACCTCGACCGACAGCGGCGTCACTTGGGTCGGCCGGGGGTTCCTCCGTCACTGGGTTTCGGTAGCCTCGTCGGCGGATGGAACCAAGCTGGTCGCGGCGGCGGAGCAGGTAATCTACCCGGGCGGAATCTACACCTCGATCGACGGGGGCGCGACTTGGGTCTCCCGGATCGGTGGCCACTGGGAATCGGTGGCCTCGTCATCGGACGGGGCCAATTTTATCGCGGTGGACGGACTGTCATATGGCAAAGGCGACTACGACACTCGCATCTCCACCGACGGCGGCGTCACCTGGAGTGGAACCGTGCTTCCCAGCACCGTTGGACGGCCGGCGGTCGCTTCGTCGGCGGACGGGACCAAACTGGTCGCGGCTTTCCCCATGGATTGGATCTATACCTCAGGTCGCACGCTGGGAGGCGGGGCCGGGCAGGCGGTGGAAATGCGCTTCGCGGCAAATGGCGCCTGGCTGCCGGTGTCCCCGGCCGGCGTGCCAGGAACCGGCGCAAACCTCTTCACCGGTAACCAGTCCATTGTCGCAGGCACTTCGGCGAATCCGTATCCCCAACTGAAGATCGCCGCTGCCCCGACCGCGCCCTATGGAGCATTTGTGAGCGTGGATGCTACCGCCACCACGGGCGGAAAGAACTACCTCATCTACTCCACCGGGGGCACTGCCGGGGAAGGCACGGGCAAGTTGGTCATCCAGAACATCACCGATGGGAAAACCATCCAAACGCTGACCGCCGGCGGTAACGTAGGCTTGGGAACGACCGCGCCGGCGACGCGCCTGCACGTCAAACAGCAGACTGACAACGGCAGCTTTGCTGCGGCCAACGACGGGATCCAGTTGGAAGCGGCGTCCGGTGAATTCTGGCGCCTCCAGACGCAGGCGGCGGGCGACCTCGTTTTCGACAGCGGTTTCGGCGCCGGCTACGCCTACCTCAGCCGCAACAGCGGCACCTTCAATATCACCAGCGACGGCAGGTTTAAGCGCGACGTCCAGCCGCTCGGGCCGCTGCTCGACCGGGTGCTGGCGTTGGAACCGGTCAGCTTCCGCTACCTCCACGCGCCCGTCGACAGCCCGCCGGTGGTCGGCTTCATCGCCCAACAGGTGCTGCCCCTCTTCCCGGAGGTGGTGGACGAGAAGGACGGCCAGTATGCCATTGGCTACGACGCCTTCGGCCCGATCGCGATCGGGGCCATCCAGGAACTCAACACCAAGCTGGAAGCGAAGCTCGCCGCCAAGGACGCCGAAGTGGCTGAACTGAAGTCCCGGTTGGAAAAGCTGGAGCGCTTGGTAAACGAGAAGCTGGGAGGCGGCCAATGAAGCGGAGCGGGGGATTTGTAGATCGGGTAGCGGCCGACGTGTGGAGGCTGATTCTTCGCGGAAAGACCAGAGCCTCTTTACCTCGTCTCCTACGTCACGGGGTTGGGCTGACCGGTATGGGCCTCGCCTTGCTGGCCGCGCAGGCGGTAACCTACACGGTGAGTCAGTCCAAGGTCGCCGGCGGCGGCGGGACCGGGGCAGGCGGCCAGTTCACCCTGCACGGCACCGCCGGCCAATCTGACGCCCATCCGGCACGGACCTCCGGTGCGTTCACGCTTACTGGCGGCCTTTGGGCCCGGCCGCGCTTTGCGGTCGCCAACCGGGTGCCCGTCGCCGGCACGGATCTGGTGGTGCGACTCGACGACGCGCTCTTCGCCAAGATTCCGGTCGCCACGTTGCTCGGCAACGACGTGGACCCGGACGGCGATCCGCTATCCCTGACCGGCGTCGCCGACGCACTGCCGGCGGGCGCGAGCGTGGTGATGATCGGCCCGTGGGTGATCTACACCGCCGCGGCCGTGGACGCCGGAGCGGGCAGCTTCACCTACACGCTGTCGGATGGTCCCGGGGGCCACAGCGCCACGGGCTTCGTCATCGTCTCCGTCGCCGCGGCGCCGGAACCCGAGGGTGCACCCAATCCGGTTGCGGTCTCGACCACGGGCCACGACTTCTCGGTCAGTTTCCTCGGCGTGCCGGGCTACCGCTACCGGGTGCAGTTCAGCTCGGACGTGGCTCCGCCCTACACGTGGCGGGAATTCGAACCGCCCGCCGTTTACACCGCGCCGGAGACAGGTGCCGCCGGGGTGTTCAGCCATACCGATCCCAATCCGCCCGACGCGCTGCGCCTGTATCGCGCGGTGCCCGAGCCATGAAGGAATGCAATATGACCAATGAAGGCATCAAGAACCGTGGCTGCGGAATCCCGACGGGCCACGGTTTACTGAAGATTGGACACACGATGAGAACCTTGCCGCTCGTTGCTGCCTCGATCGCCGCCACCGCAGCCGCCCACGCTGTCATCGTCACCGAACCCACGCGCACCTACGCGGTGGGTTACAACCTTGCGGACGTCGTGAATCCCGGCGCCTTCTTCCAGCAGACCATCAGCGACTCCGCCATCGTGTCGCTGACGGATGTGCGGGTGGGGTTGCACCTGGTGGGTCGCGGTGTCGGCGGGTTTGCCGGCGAAATGGTTGTGTCGCTCAACAAGGATCTGAGTGTGACGAGCGTGTTGCTGAACCGCGTTGGTGTGTCCGCCGGGAATTCGTTTGGGTTCGGCTACGACGGCTGGAACGTCACTCTTGCCGATGGTGGGATCGGCGGCGACATCCACGAGGCGTCCCTCGTGTCCGGCATCCTCACCGGCGAATTCGCCCCCGATGGCCGCACCTCGCCAGCCAGCGCGCTCCGACCGGCCCTGCTCAACGTCTTCAACGGCGGCACCGGCAACGGCGACTGGTATCTGAGTGTCGCCGATGTCGCGGCCGGGGGCACGATGCGCCTCGAAAGCTGGTCGCTGACGCTGACCGGCGAAAACGGGGTGGCGGCGGTGCCCGAAGCCGGCACTTGGTTTGCCGGGATGATTCTCGCCGGCTGCGTGGGCCTACGGACGTGGCGACGTCCGGGTTAAGCCGCAGTCCAATACGTCTTCCGCCGTATCGACGGGAAGGGCGGGCTCGGTTAGGCATCACGCCGTCCGTCCCGATGCGCGTCCGGTTCAAACTCCCGCCCGCCCAACCGGCCGTAGTTTGGCGCCGGTGGGGGTTACTGGCGTTCGGTTTGACCTTCGCGGGCAACCTGCGGGCTTGGGCGGCGCCGATGGGCCCTGAGCCGGCGGGCGATTCCAGCTGGGGCTACTGGGCGTGTGGCCTGGTGCTGGGCCTTGGGCTGGCGGCGGGAAGTTTCCTCCTGTTCCGCCGGAGGCTGGGTCCCGATTCGTCGTCCGCACCGCAACTGGGTCCCCTGCTGGAACATTCGTTCGACGCGACGCTGGTGTTGGATCAGGACGGCCGGGTGAAATACCTCACGCCGGCCGCCGGCCGCCTCCTGGAGGTGCCCGCCGGAAGGGACGAGGCCGACCCCAATGTCCTGGCCAAGGTGCTTCACCCGGCCGACCAGGCCCGTGTGTGGTCGGCCCATGGGGACGCGCTGATGATGCCTGGGCGGTCCCGCCGGCTCACCGATGTTCGGCTGACGATGCCCTCCGGTGAAGTCCGCCGGATCGAAGGGGTGATGACGAACTGCCTGAAGGTGCCCGGCGTCGCCGGCGTGGTGTTCAACATGCACGACATCACCGGGCAAGCGCTGGCCCTGGCCGGATTGCAGCGGTCCGTCGAGCTGAACCGGCGGCTGAACGAGTTCGCGGGCTCGTTGTCGCCGTTGCACGGAGAGGACGACGTGCTGTGGGAGATCACCCGCCAGTGCGTGGACCTGCTGGGCTTCGTCGATTGCGTGATCTACCTGCGCGACGAGGACCGTGAAGTGCTGGTGCAACGCGCGGCGTTTGGTCCCAAGAATCCGCGTGACCGCCAGATCCTGAATCCGATCGAGATTCCCATTGGGCAGGGAATTGTCGGCTCCGTGGCGCGCACCGGCACGGCAGCGCTGGTCGCCGACACCCGGAAGGACGCCCGCTACATCGTGGACGACCAGGCGCGTCTGTCCGAGCTGGCGGTGCCGATCACGGCGGACGGCCGGGTGCTGGGTGTGATTGATTCCGAGCATCCCGAAGCCTGCTTCTTCACGCCGGAGCACCTCACGATCCTGGCGGCCATCGCGTCGGTTTGCGCCACCAAGCTGGTGCGGGCCCGGGCCGAGATGCGCCTTCGCGACGTCAACCAGGAGTTGGAACGCCGCATCGCGGCGCGCACCGTCGAGCTGGTCCAGACCAACGAGCAACTGAAGCGCGAGATCGCCGAACGTCGGCGCGCCGAGCAGGTTCAGCGGGCACTTTTCGAAATCTCCGAGGCGGTCCACGCCGTGGTCGATTTGCCGAGCCTCTACGGCCGCATCCACGAGATCATCGGCACCCTGATGCCGGCCGAAAATTTCTACCTCGCGCTGCTCGACGAGGAGACGGGCATCGTCAGCTTCCCCTATCACCGGGACCGCACCGATCCGCCGCCACCGCCGCGCACGGGGCGGCGCGGCATGACGGAATATGTGCTACGCTCCGGCCGGGCGGCGTTGGCGGACCTGGTCGAGATCCAGCGGCTGAAGGACGCCGGCGAATATGTCCAGTCGGGCCATCCCGCGGCCATCTGGTTGGGCGTGCCCCTGACCGTCGAGGGCCGGACGTTCGGCGTGATGGCCGTGCAGGACCCCGTGAATGCGACGGCGTTCGGCGAGGAGGAAAAACGCCTGCTCAGCTTCGTGGCGGGGCAGACTGCCCTGACCATTGACCGGAAGCGCGCGGAGGAACAGCTGCGCGCCCGGACGCAGCGGCTGCGGGAATCGGAGGAACGGTTCAGCAAGGCCTTTTCCGCCATCCCGTCGAATGTCTCGATTGTCCGGGTTCGCGACCTGCGATTCGTCGAGGTCAACCAGGCACTGCTGAATACCTCCGGCTTCTCCCGCACGGAAATTCTCGGCCGGACGACGGTCGAACTGAACATCTGGGCGGTCGACGCGCAGCGGGACGAATTCTTCCGGCGCCTTGAGGTGGCGGGCCGGGTGACCCCGATGGAGGTGACCCTGCGCGCGAAATCAGGCCGGCTCGACACCATGATCCTGGCCGCCGAGACGATCGAGGTGGAGGGCGAGCCCCACATCCTGTCGCTGAGCGTGGTCATCACCGAGCGTAAGCAGGCCGAGGAGGAGTTGCTCCGATCGCTGACGCGCGAGCGGGAACTGAGCCGGCTGAAAAGCTCTTTTGTGTCGCTGGTCTCGCACGAGTTCCGCACGCCCATCGGCATCATTCACTCCTCGGCCGAGATCCTGGAACGTTACTTCGCCCGCCTGCCCGACGCCGAGCGCCTGGAGCACCTCCGGGCAATCCAGACCCATGCGTGGCGCATGGCGGCGCTGATGGAGGAAGTGCTGATGTTCGGCCGCGTCGAGGCGGGACGCATGGAATTCCGGCCCGGCGAATTCGACCTGCACGAGGCCTGCCAACGCTGGGTTGGCGAGATGTCGCTGGCGACGGACGGACGCTGCCCGATCCGGCTGACCGCGGAGGAATTGCCGCCGGTGGCCCGTGGAGACGCGGACCTGCTGCGGCATGTCGTGGCGAATCTGCTCTCGAACGCGGTGAAGTATTCGCCGGCCGGCCGGGCCGTTGAGCTCGACCTGCGCCGGGAAGGGGCCGACGCCGTCCTGTGCGTGACGGACCGCGGCCTGGGCATTCCCGCGGCGAGCCGCGAACGGCTGTTCACCGCCTTCCAGCGCGGCGAGAACGTCCGGCACCTGCCCGGCACCGGCCTGGGGTTGGTGGTGATCCGCCATTGCCTCGACCTGCACCACGGCACCATCGAACTCGACAGCGCCGAGAACGTCGGCACCCGGGTCATCGTCCGCGTCCCGCTCTTTTCCTCACCCGCATGAATGCCCCCGCTCCCGCCCGCATCCTGGTCATCGAGGACGAACCCCAGATGCTCCGCAACCTAGTCACCATCCTGCGCGCCGAAGGCTTCGCCGTGCTCGGGGCACCGGGCGGCGAGGAAGGGGTTGCCTTGGCCCGCGCCGAACGCCCGGACCTGGTGCTTTGCGACCTCATGATGCCGGGCATCGACGGCTTCGGGGTGCTCCGGCAGATCCGCGCCGACGTCCGGACGGCCGCGATCCCTTTCCTGTTTCTCACGGCCCGGGGCGAACGGGAGGAAGTGCGGGCCGGCATGAACCATGGCGCGGATGATTACCTGACCAAGCCCGTGAAGGTGGACGACCTGCTGGGCGCCATCCGGACCCGGCTGGCCCGCCGCCAACAAGCCATCGCGGCCGCGGTCTCTGGGACCCGCAAACCGACGCAGCCCTCGGACTTGGCGGGCCTCGGCCTCACGGAGCGCCAGAATGAAGTCCTGTTTTGGCTGATCGAGGGGAAGGGGAACGCCGACATCGCGACGATCCTCGGCATGGCCCCGGCGACCGTGAAGAAACACCTGGAGCACATCTTCGCCAAGCTGGGGGTCGAGAACCGAACCGCGGCCATCATGAGCGCGCTCGAACGCTGGGGCGAAGTGACCTCCCTGCAGCCGTAGGCCTAGGGCGCGCCCCGCGGCCGGACGACCCGCCCGGAGACCAAATTGTGCCGCCGCTTGGCGCCGACGAACTTGCCGGCCGGCCGGCTTCGACCAACTCTCCGCGCGCACATGAGTTCCGTCGCGCTCAATCCGAATCTCGACACGCTGCCCGTTTACATCCCCGGCAAGCCCATCGAGGAAGTCGCCCGTGAGGTCGGCCTCGACGCCGCGTCCATCGTCAAGCTGGCCTCGAACGAAAATCCGCTGGGACCTTCGCCCAAGGCGTTGGCCGCCATGGAAAAGGTGCTAGGCAACCTGCACCTCTATCCCGACGGCAACGCCTTCTACCTCAAGCGCAAGCTCGCCGAGAAACTGGGCGTCGAGCCCGCCAACTTGGTGCTGGGCAATGGATCGAACGAGATCATCGAGTTCATCGGCCACGCGGCGCTCCAGCCCGGCGACGAGGTGGTGGTATCGCAATACTGTTTCGCGGTTTATCCGATCGTGACCGCGCTCTTCGGGGCGAAGCTGGTGACCGTGCCGGCGAAGGGATTCGGCAGCGACATCCAGGCGCTGCTGGCGGCCATCACGCCGCGGACCAAGGTTCTGTTTCTTGCCAATCCGAACAACCCGACCGGCACGCTCACGTCGCACGCCGACCTCGCGAAGCTGCTCGCCGAAGTGCCGCCGCACGTCGTCGTCGCGCTGGACGAAGCCTACGTCGAGTTCCTCGAAGAGCCGTTCGACTCCCTCGCCCTGGTCCGGGCCGGCAAGCACCCGAACGTGATCCTGATGCGGACCTTCTCGAAGATCTTCGGCCTGGCCGGCCTGCGGCTGGGCTACGGCATCGCGGCGCCCGCGCTCGTGTCGGCCATCGAGAAGGTTCGCCAGCCGTTCAACCTGAACTCAATTGCCCAGGCCGGCGCCCTCGCGGCCCTCGAAGACGGCGATCACCTGGCCGCCACCCGAGAGAACAACCGCCGCGGTCGCGACTACCTGGAGGCGACCTTCCGCGAGCTGGGCCTGGAATACGTCCCGTCGGCCGCGAACTTCGTGCTGGTGAGGGTTGGCGATGGCGCCCGCATGTTCGCCGAGCTGCAACGCCGCGGCCTGATCACGCGCCCGATGGCCAGCTACCGGTTGCCGGAGTGGCTCCGCATCACAGTCGGCACGCAGGCTGAGAACGAACGCTTCGTTGCGGCGCTGCGCGAGGTGCTTGACCGCTAACCCGTCCATTTCAGGGAATGGGTCCTTGGAAAGGAACTGCTTCGGATGCTGCGGGACGATGCTCAGCGAACTTCAAGCCGGTAGTAGCGGATACCCCCAATTTCATCCGGGTCAGTGAATTCGGTATTGGCCTGGCTTGGGGTCACTTGGGCTATTTCGGACCAGTCCACCAAATTGTCCGAAGCCATTAGAACGAAGGGCACACCGCGGGTGACCAATGCCCGAAACTTGGTGTGGCCGGAGTCGGTGATGATGGTATTGGCGAGGATTCGCGGGCGTGTGATTACGTTGAAGGTGCGGACCGTAGCTGCCGGCAAGTATTGCGAATCGCCCGGGGCAAGGGCCCTCACGGTAAGTGTGCCAACGGACGTGGCCTTCATTGTGGAGCCGCTGACAGTGGCAGTCCCGGAGTCGATGAAATACTGCACTGGCCGATTCGATGCCGTGACCGCCTTGAGGGAGTTGGTTTCGGACAGGATCAATACGCCGGCGGGTGGGGTTGACTCGCTCCAGGTAATCGGATCAAGGGCGCGAGTGTTGGCCGTTAGCCGGGCAATTTGATTGGTTACGTTGCCGAATGCGTTGGTGACGACGACCGAGTATTCCCCCAGTGCTATCTCGGAGATGTTATTGAGAACCAATGTTGGCCCGGTGGCTTGGCCGATCTCGCGGTTGCCTTGGAACCAGCGAAACGACAGTGGTTCAGAACCCGTGGCGTTGGCCTCCAAGGTTACCTCCGAACCCAGAACGACTTTTCGTTCCTCCAGCACAGACGAAAAGACGGGAGCCATTCGGGCAAATGACAGATCAACCAAGCTGAAATGACGCTGGCCCAGAAACGCTCGGTTTCCTCGAACAGTGCAGCCAATGGCGCCGCCCGGGTCGGCATAACTCCCAATCTCCACCGCGGTCTTGGGTTGGGAGATATCGAAAACACGGAGCCCAGTTGTGAAGTCTGCTGCGAAAAGGTAGCGGCCGAGTAAGGCCAGGTCCCAAACAAACCCGCCGGTGGAAGCCGCACTGATTTCGTTGGTGTCGGACACGTCGATTCTGACCACACCCCGCGCAGCGTCGGCTACGTAGGCGAAGTCTCCTCGGGCCACCACATCGAAGGCTCTAGCTGCAAGTTGAGCGTAGGGGTATGCTCTGGTTCGGCTGGGATTTACTGGGTTCGAAATGTCCACGACGCTCAAGCCGCCGTCCCAGTCGGCGGCGAAAAGGCGGTCGCCGTCAAGATACAGTCCGTTGGCTTTGGTTGGCGGACTTACGTTACCCAGAGTCACCGGGCGGTCCGGGGTGTTGACGTCTAGGATTACCACGCCGGCTCTTTCGTTGCCGATGTAAGCGAGGCGATTCCGGATCACGATGGAGTTTGCGCCGCTTTCCAGCGGTCCGAAATGGCCAACGCGCACCGGAGTGAGGGGGTTGCTGATGTCAATGATGCCAAGCCAGTTGTTTCGTTCTGCAGTTATTGCAAAATTGTCGATTAGAGCTACATCGAAAATGCTGCCACCCAAGTCAGGTCCCAAAATCTTGGCAGCAACGGTCGGATGGTCCGGGTCTCCGATGTCCACCACGCAGAAATTGTTGTTTGCGCCCGCAGCGACATAAGCGTAGCGACCACGCACCTGAAAGCGAACTGGCGCCCCACCAGTTTCGGCTTTGGGTGCGAAATTCGGGATGCTGCCCCGGGGGGAAAGCATAAACTCCGATCCGGGAAGGCCGACGGTCAGCGACACCACGCTGCTCGTGACGCTGCCGGCGGCATTGGCAGCCACAACTGAGTAAAGTCCGCCATGCTGAATGTTTGCAGCGGCCAAGGAATAGGTTGGTGATTTTCCTCCGACAGGAATGGCCACTCCGTTGCGGCGCCATGTGTAGGAAATGGGTTCGGTTCCGGAAACAAGCACTTCCAAGGTGATCGGCAATCCTTGGGTGACGTCCTTCGCCGACGGCTGTTGGACGATGGCTGGCGGGATGGTCTGAGCGCGGAGTTCAACCCGGATCCATTGAAGGGCGGTTAGCAATCCAAGGCAGAGCCGTAAACAATTTGGGAAGGTAACGCGGGTGGTCATGGCGAAATGGGACGCGTAAGAAGTGAAGCGGGGTGCCTAACCTGCCGCAATAAGTTTTGCCATCGCGCGACCCAGGCGAAAACCGTTTCGCCACCAAGTCGAGGGATGACGAACGCGGGGCGGTCCGATTACTGTCCGCCGGTCATCGTTCCCCGTCCATGCGTTCAACCAGAGAATCGCTGCGCTTCCGGCAAGTCGCCTCGGCCCTTGTTTGGGCTTGGCTCGCGGCCGCTGGACTGCTCGCGGCGGAGGGAAGGTCGAAGCTGGATGACTTCGATTGGTGGTCGCTCAAGCCGCTCGTCCGGCCGGCGGAACCGGAAATACGCAGTCCGGCGCTCGCGGCCCAGGTGCGCACGCCAGTGGACCGCTTTATCTTTGCCCGGCTGGAGCAGGAAGGACTCGCGCCGTCGCCCGAGGCGGACCGGCGCACGCTGATTCGCCGGCTTTACTTCGACCTGCTGGGGCTGCCTCCGATGCCGGAGGAGGTGCAGGCGTTTGTCGCCGATCCCTCGGGTGGCGCTTATGAACGGCTCGTGGAGCAGTTGCTTGCCTCTCCGCACTACGGCGAGCGCTGGGCGCGGCATTGGCTCGACGTGGTTCACTACGGCGAGACGCATGGTTACGACAAGGATCAGCCCCGGCCGAATGCGTGGCCGTATCGCGACTACGTCATCCGCGCGCTCAACTTGGACAAGCCTTACGGCCGCTTCGTGCAGGAGCAGGTGGCGGGCGACGCGCTCTGGCCAGACACCGAGGATGGCATCTCGGCACTCGGCTTCATCGCCGCCGGGCCGTGGGACCTGATCGGCCACGCGGAAGTGCCCGAGACGAAAACGGACGGCAAGATCGCCCGGCTCCTCGATCGGGACGACATGGTGGCGAACGTGATGAACACCTTCTGCGCCACGACGGTGCAGTGCGCGCGTTGCCACAACCACAAGTTCGATCCGGTGTCATCGGAGGATTACTACCGAATGACCGCGGTGTTTGCCGCGCTCGACCGGGCCGACAAGCGCTTCGACACCGATCCGGCCGTAGCGCGAGAACGGGCCCGGTTGGAGGGGCGTAAGCAGGAGCTTCAGGCGTCGAAGTCCGAGTTGGAGAAGAAGCTGAACGCCGCCGGCGGGCGCCCGTTGCAATTGCTCGACCGGTTGCTCGTCGATCTCAAGGCCGGCGACGGCCGGACCGAACGGGCTGAGTTTGGCTGGCACAGTCAGATCGAGGCGAAGGCCGACGTAACGAAGTGGGCGCAGGTGGACCTTGGTCGGCCGGTGCCGATCGACCGACTCGTCTATGCGGCGTGTCACGACGACTTCGCTGGCATCGGCGCCGGGTTCGGATTTCCGGTGCGCTTCCGGATTGAAGCTGCGGACGACGCCGGTTTCGCCGGCGACGTGATCGTGCTGGAAGACCAGACGCAGGCCGATGTGCCCAACCCCGGCATTGCGCCTCGCGAAACGAAGGTCGGCGGCCGGCCGGCTCGATACGTCCGGATCACTGCCACGAAGCTCGCGCCGCGGCAGGACGATTTCATCTTCGCGCTCGCTGAGCTCCAGGTGTTCGATGCGGAGGGCCGCAATCTGGCCCTGGGCGCGGAGGTGACATCCAGCGACAGCATCGAGGCTGGGCCGCGCTGGGCCCGGCAGAACCTGACCGACGGCTACTTTCACAGCTTCACCAAGACGGCGTTCGTGCCGAAGCGGGAGACGCTGGAGGCGGCGCGCAAGGAGCTGCTGGCGCGCGTGCCGGACGACGGTTCACGCGACCGGTTGGCGACGGTGAAGGCGGAGCTGGAAGCGGTGGAAGGTGCCTTGGCGAAACTGCCCGCGCCCAAAGTGGTTTACGCCGGGACGGTTTATCACGGCGGCGGGGCGTTCCGCGGCACCGGGCCGGACGGCGGCAAACCGCGGACAATATTTGCGCTGAACCGCGGCGACGTGAACAAACCGGGCAAGGAAGTCGACCCCGGGACGGTGCGGTTCATCGGCGGAAGCGGCGACTTGGCGGTGGATTCGGCGGCGGCCGAAAGTGACCGCCGGGTGGCCTTGGCGAAGTGGCTGACCGACGAGCGGAATCCGCTGACGTGGCGGGTGATCGTCAACCGGGTGTGGCACTACCACTTCGGCCGCGGGATCGTCGACACGCCCAACGACTTTGGCCGCATGGGCCAGAAACCGACGCATCCGGAGTTGCTCGACTGGCTGGCGGCCGATTTCCGTGACGGCGGTCAGTCGCTCAAGGCGCTCCACCGGCTGATCGTGCTAAGCAGCACGTATCGGCAAGTCTCAGAAAGCGGGAAGTCGGAAGCCGGAAGTCGGAAGGGCGGTTCGCTTCCGAGTTCCGACTTCCGCGATCCGACTTCGATTGATGCGGACAACCGGCTGCTCTGGCGGATGAACCGGCGCAAGCTGGAGGCCGAAGCGGTGCGCGACAGCGTCCTGGCGGTGGCGGGCAAGCTCGACCGGACGATGGGCGGGCCGAGCTTCCGCGACTTTGTTCTCGAACGGCCGGAACACTCGCCGCACTACGAATACCAACTGCACGATCCTGAGGACCCGAAGTCCCAGCGGCGGTCGATCTACCGGTTCCTAGTGCGATCGCAGCCGCAGCCGTTCATGCGGGTGCTGGACTGCGCGGATCCCTCGATGTCGGTGGACCGGCGCAATGAGACGCTGAACGCGCTTCAGGCGCTGGCGTTGATGAACAACCAGCTCACCGTGGCCATGGCGAAACACTTTGCGGCCCGGATGGAACGCGAGGCCGGTTCAACCGAAGCACGGATTGAGCGCGCGTTCCGCGTAGCGCTGGGCCGAGCCCCTTCGGCCAACGAACAGGCGACGCTGGCGGCATTTGCTGGGCAGCACGGGCTGGTGAACGCCTGCCGGGTGATCCTGAACCTGAACGAGTTTGCCTTCGTTGATTGAAGCATGAACACCTCACCTTGGCATCGCCGGCTCGCAGCCACGACGCACTCCCGCCGCGAGTTTCTGTGGCGCTCCGGCGGGGGGCTCGGCGGCATCGCGCTGGCGACGTTGCTGGGTGAGCAGGGATTGTTGGCGGCGGAAGCCGGTTCGGCCAAGCCGTCCTCCGCACATCCGGCGCCGTTCCGTCCGCGGGCCAAGCGGGTGGTGCAACTGTTCATGGCGGGCGCGGCGAGCCATGTGGACATGTGGGATTACAAGCCGTTGCTCGAAAAACGGAACGGCGAGAAGTGGGACGCGGGCGAAAAGGTGGAGCTGTTCCAGGACGGTCTGGGCGCAACCTTCGCGTCGCCGTGGAAGTTCCGGCCCTACGGCCAGTGTGGCAAGATGCTCAGCGACATCGTGGCCCCGCTCGGTGAGGTCGCGGATGAACTGGCGTTCATCCACAATCTCGTCGGCAAGACCGGGGTGCATTCGCAGGCGACGCTGCTCCAGGCCACCGGCTTCAACACGCCCGGCTTTCCGGGGATGGGTGCGTGGGTCAGCTACGCGCTGGGCACGGAGAACGAGAATCTTCCGTCGTTCGTGGTGATGCCCGACGTGCGTGGATTCCCCTCGAACGGCGCGAAAAACTGGGACGCCGGCTTCCTGCCGGGTCAGCATCAGGGAACGCTGGTGCGAGTCGGGGCGGCGGACCCAATTGAAGACCTGTTCCCACCGGCCAAGGCAGGTTTCATCCAACCTGCTTCGGAAGCCGCGAGCCTCGATGTGCTGGAACAGCTCAACCGGGTTCACGCGGCGCAACGTCCCGGCGACTCGCGGCTGGAGGCGCGCATCCGCAGCTACGAACTCGCCGCCAGGATGCAACTCGCGGCGCCGGAGGCCTTGGAGCTATCCCGTGAGCCGGACTGGGTGTTCGACCTCTACGGCATCGACCGCACGACCAAGAAATGGCCCGCCGAAATCAATGTGCCCGAGGAGACGGACATCATGGGCCGGAAATGCCTGACTGCGCGCCGCCTGCTGGAAAGGGGAGTCCGCTTCGTGCAGATCTGGTCGGGCAACGACAACGGGTTTCCGCGGCGCAACTGGGATTCGCACGAGGACATCGCGCGCGACCACGGCCCGCTGTCGCTCGGCATGGCCAAGCCGATTGCGGCCCTGATCAAGGACCTGAAACAGCGCGGCCTGCTCGACGACACGATCATCCTGTGGACGACCGAGTTCGGCCGGATGCCGTGCGCGCAGGGCGGGAAGGGCAGGGACCACAATCCGTTTGTATTCACCAATTGGCTCTGCGGCGGCGGCATCCGTGGCGGGATCACGCACGGCCAGAGCGATGAATGGGGTTACAAGCCGCTCGACCGGGGAAATCCCACGCAAGTTTACGACATCCACGCCACGATCCTGAAGTTGCTGGGCATTGAGCACACCAAACTGACGTTCCGCCACAACGGGGTGGACCGCCGCTTGACCGACGTTCACGGTGAAGCCATCAACTCCCTGATTGCCTGACCACACTCCCATGAAGTCACTCCGAACTCAGTTGCCGCCCGCCCGAACTGCCGGCTTCACGCTGATCGAATTGCTCGTTGTGATCGCGATCATTGCGATCTTGGCCGGCATGCTGTTGCCGGCCCTCAGCAAGGCGAAGACCAAGGCGCAGGGCATCTCCTGCATGAGCAATCTCAAGCAGCTGCAGCTCGCCCACCTGATGTATCCCTTGGACAACCAGGAGCGGATAACCGCGCCGGGCAATGCGCGTGACGAGGCCTATCAATGGGTGGGAGGCTGGCTTGGCTGGCCCGGGCCGTATCCGACGGACAACACGAACAAGCTCATGCTGACGGACGAGAAGTTCTCGAAGTTCGCCCGCTACCTGCAAAGCACCGCCGTTTACAAGTGCCCGGCCGACGTCAGCCAGATCAAGCTCGGCGGCCAGAAATACAGCCGGGTTCGGAGCATGGGCATGAGCCAGGCGATGGGCGGACCCGGCGAGTGGTTGCCGCCCGGCGGTTCGATGGTCGCCAACCAGAAGAAATACCGGACGTTCTACAAGACGTCCGACCTGGCCGCTGCCGGTCCCAGCGAACTGTATGTGCTGCTGGATGAGCATCCGGACAGCATCAACGCCGGCGGGTTCGCCAACCAGATGGTGGAGAACCCCGGCCAGGCGCGGATCATCGACTACCCGGCGAGCTATCACAACCGGGCGGCGGGCATCTCCTTCGCCGACGGCCATTCGGAGATCCGCAAGTGGGTGGACAGCCGCACGGTGCAGCCGGTGAAGTTTTACGACATGCCGTTGAATGTGGCTTCGGCCAACAACCGCGACATGATCTGGCTCAGCGAACGCACCAGCCGGTTGGTGAATTGACCCATGAAAACCCGATTCCTCAGCCGCCAAGGCTTCACGCTGATCGAGTTGCTGGTTGTGATTGCCATCATCGCGATCCTTGCCGGGATGCTGCTGCCCGCCCTGGCCAAGGCCAAGGCGACGGCCCAGAAATCGCTGTGCGCCAGCAACGAGAAGCAATGGGGCATCGCCCTCACGATGTATGCCGGCGATTTTCAGGAATTGTTTCCCGACAACCGGCAGGGACTCGGGCTCAGTTGGATGAGCACCAATCTCGCGAACTTCTGGCAGAACTACCTGATCAAGTCGGGGAAACCCAACACGAAGACAGACAAGAAGGCCGCCAACAATGTCCTGTTCTGCCCCACGGACGAATGGCATCGGCAAGCCGACACATGGCGGGTCGGGGATGCCAACTCGGAGAAGAATCCCATTCTCACCGGCTTTTTCTATCTGCCCGGCCGCACGGTCGGGGCCGGGGAGGATTGGCCGCACAATTCGGAAGGCCTGGGACTGTGGGCGGCCCGGAAGAAGATGGGCGGAGAGTTTTCCCGCGCGCCGGTGCTCATCGACCGGTTGCAGGGCTTGGGCCCGAAAACGACCAATATCTATGATACCCGGCTCAAGTGGGTGACCACCGACGCCGGCCGCAACTGGAAGACGCCCAACCACTACGGCGGCGGTGGAGCGCCCACCGGCGGAAACTTCCTCTTCGAGGATGGCCACGTGGAGTGGTTCGCCGGGAAGAGAGTTTCCCTCGGCTCCGCTGCGGGAGATTGGCAGTGCTTCTACAAGATCCCGATCAACTGAGCGGGGAAGCGGTCGGTATCTGTTCCTACCGGGCCAGCACGATCACGGCGGCCCCGGCAGCCATGACGCCGGCAGCGGTAAACCGGCGGCGGAAATCGGTCTCCCCGAACCATGCCCAGCCCAGTAGCACCGTGATCACCGAGGAAGTCTGGAACAACGCCAGGGCGTAACCCACTTGCAGCTCGGCCAGAGTGATCACTGTGCAGAATTGCATCACGCCCGTCGTCAGGACCAAGCCGACGAGCCCGGGGAGGTTGGACATTCCGCGGGACATCTGAGGGCGAAAATCCCTGAAACCACGGCCGACGACCAAGGCAATCCCGGCGGCGCCCAGTCCCAGGATTGCCCAAGCGACGAAAACCTCGGCCGAAGTCGCCTGTGCGAGGGCGCGCTTGAGGAACACGGCCTCAATCGCGGATGGGATCAGGGCGGCGACGCGCAGCTGCACGCCCCGGTCTGCAAAGAGTCCCCGCAAGGATGGCCGTTCAGCGCCGCGGGGGTGAAGCAGGCAACTGCCCGCCACCACGAGGGCGATCCCGGCCAAGCCGGCGAGCGTGGGCCGTTCCCCGAGCACCAGCCAGCCGGGTAGCAGGCTGACGACCGGCTTGAACGAATTCACCGGCCCGACCAACGACAGGTCGGCGCGCTGCACTGCGTAGACTATCAGGGTGTTGGCAAGGGTCGCCAAGGCCGCACTGGCGCTGAGGTTCCACCAGAACACCGGGTTCTCGGGAAGCCGATGCAGCACGAGCCAGGGGATTGCCAGCAAGGTCAGGCCGAGGTGCGCGAAACCGATGACCAGCAACGGGCGAATGCCCCGGCCGGCGAGGACCTTTTGGAGGGCATTGGAACAAGGGTTCGCCAGCACCCGGAGGACGACCACCAGCCAGAGCATTGGGGGAAGCGGTGAAACAATCTGCGCTGGCGCACCGGCATGATCGGAGAGCGATCGGGCTTATTTCCCGTGGCCGGCCTTCAGGTGTTCGGCGAGCAGGTCCCGGCCGAAGTCCCCCTTCAGTTCGCGCCAGACGGCGTGGACGTGGTTCCCGTCATTCTGCGTGTTGTCGTATTCGAGCAGGAAGGTCGGACCGTGGAGGCGGTAGTAATGTTTGTCGCCCTTGGCGGTGCCGCCGGCCCACGCGAACATGATCTTGTCCCAGCCAGCCTGCTCAATCTCCTTGAGGTCGGCGGCCGCCAGTTCGCCGCGCAGCCGGCCGGCGTATTCGTTGAGCAATTGCTTGGCCGTCGCCTTCTGCGCCTTGGTCAGCTTGGCCAGCGGCAATCCTTTCGCGGCGCCCAGATCGGCCACCCGCTTGTTGCCGGTCACGATGTCGTCCGGCGCCTTTGGTTCGACGATCGCCACGGCGCGTTGCTTCTCGTCCAGCGACTGCACGAGCTGCCGGCCGAGGTCTTCCTCGGCGCCGAGCACCCGCAGGCCAACGCGGGCGCCGGTGCGAACTTCCGCCGGGTTCGTCCCGAAGAAGGTCGGGCTGCCGGAAACGAGCGCGCCCTTCACGATGGTTAGGTTAACCGACAGGTGATGGCCCTCGAAACGCCAGCCCCACGTGCCCTTGGGATCGGGCGTGCCGAAGATGCTGACGTGATACAGCTCCGGATCGCGCGGGAAGGTCCGCTTCGGCCCCTCGATGTCTTGGAGGATGCGTTCCAGCGTCATGATCGTGGTCGCCTTGAGGTAACCTTGGTGGCTGAGCGCCGAGGACAACAGGCCGAAGGCGAGCGTCTTCTGCGCCGGTTCGAGTTCCTTGAGGGTGACGCCCTTCCGTTCCTTCGGAATAAAATGCCAGTTCTCGCGTTCGTCCGCCTCGAAGCCGAACGACGCCTTGCCGCGCTGCTCCTCGTTGAGGGCCGCGAGGAAATTCTTCGCGGCGCCGGACATCTCTTCAACGGGGCCGGCGAGGATCTGGAATGACGCCAAAGCCGCGAGGGCAAACCGGGTGAGCTTCATGGGCGAGAGCAAACCGGGGAATGCCCTCGGGTGGCAACGTGAAATCCGGAAAAGCCACCCGCCGCCGTCGGTTTGCTTTTCCGCCGGCGAACGGCCATTTGTCCGGGCACAACTTCGTCCGCATGTCCGCCGCACCCATTCTCATCGCCAAGATCGCCGCCCGTGAGCTCCACCTCCTGTCTGCGATGGCAAACCGCCACGGCCTCGTCGCCGGGGCCACGGGCACGGGCAAGACGGTCACGTTGCAGACGCTCGCGGAGAGCTTCAGTGCGCAGGGCGTGCCGGTGTTCCTCGCGGACATCAAGGGCGACCTCGCGGGCCTGAGCCAGCCCGGCGGCCAGTCGGCCAAGGTGCAGGAACGCAACCGCGAGCTCGGCCTCAGCGGCCGCACGCCGGCCGGCTGCCCGGTCACGTTCTGGGACGTTTTCGGCGAATCCGGGCACCCGGTGCGGACGACGGTTTCCGAGCTCGGGCCGCTGCTGTTGTCCCGCCTGCTCCAGCTCAACGACGTGCAGTCCGGCGTGATGAACCTCGTCTTCAAGATCGCCGACGAACACGGCCTGCTGCTCCTCGACCTGAAGGATCTGCGCGCCACCGTGCGGTATCTCGGGGACAACGCCGCCGCGTTCACCACCGAATACGGCAACATCTCCAAGGCCAGCATAGGCGCGATCCAGCGGGCGTTGCTCGAACTCGAGACCCAGGGCGCGGAATGTTTCTTCGGCGAGCCGGCCCTGAACCTGGACGACCTGATCCAGACCGACGCCCAGGGCCGCGGCGTGATCAACATCCTCGCGGCCGACCGGCTGATGACTTCCCCGAAGGTCTACGCGACGGCACTGCTGTGGCTGTTGTCGGAACTGTTCGAGAACCTACCGGAGGCCGGTGACCTGCCGAAACCGAAGCTCGTGTTCTTCTTCGACGAGGCCCACCTCCTGTTTACGGAAATCCCGGACGCGCTGCTGGAAAAGATCGAGCAGGTCGTCCGCCTCATCCGCTCGAAGGGCGTTGGCGTGTTCTTCGTGACCCAGAATCCGCGCGACATCCCGGACAAAGTGGCCGCCCAGCTTGGCAACCGCATTCAGCACGCCCTGCGCGCCTTCACGCCGCTGGAGCAGAAGGCGGTCCGGGCCGCCGCGCAGAGTTTCCGGGTGAACCCCGCCTTCGATACCGAGGAAGTCCTCACTCACCTCGGCGTGGGCGAGGCGCTCGTCAGCCTGCTGGATGAGCGGGGCCAGCCGGCCGTGGTGGAACGGGCCTTCATCGTCCCGCCCCGCTCGCAGTTGGGCCCGATCGCCCCGGCGATCCGCGCCGGACTGATGGCCGAATCCCTCGTCGCCGGCGTCTATGAAGAACTCGTGGACCGGCCGTCAGCCTACGAACATCTGTCCGGAGTCGTGGCGGCCGCCCAGCCGGAAGCGCCACCGGTCGCCGAGCCCAAGCGTGGCTTCTTCAGCCGGCTCTTCGGCGATGACGATGACGCTCCCGCGGCCCCGCCGGTCCAGGCTCCGGCGGTGAAATCGCTGCCCCAAGTCGCCCCGAAACGCGCCCGCGTCGGCCGTCCGGTCCAGTCTTTGGGCGAAACCGTGATGAAGACGGCCGCGCGTTCCGCCACCACGACGCTGACGGGCATGGTCACCCGGGAAATCACGCGTGGCCTGCTCGGCGGCCTGTTTGGCGGTGGCCGGAAACGGCGCTGAGCGGTCCCGCCAGCCGGTTGCGACTTCAGGCAGGATCACAGGTGGTGTGAGTGATGGTGGGCCCGCGGCGATCACGGCGGAACTCACGGTTTTGCGGCCGACCGGCAGGACTACGTTTGGGGAGGAATCGCAAGTTTGGCCTTGTGCTTTTACTGATGTAAACAAATGCTTCGGCATCGCGATGGAATCCGTGCCCGCCAAATGCCGACTGTCCGCCTTGCTCCGTTGGTGTGAGCAGGCCGGAGCTTCCGACCTGCACGGGCGGGGCGGTGAGCGGTTCATCGTCCGCGTGGATGGCCAGCTCGCGCCGGTGCCCTCGGAGTTGTTTCCGGTGCCTGAGGATCTCACGCTGACTTCTTGGTTTTTCGACGCGTTCTCGCCGGCCTTGGTCGGGCGTATCACCACCCAACTCGAGGTGGACGCCAGCTTCTACCACGGTGAGGTCCGTTACCGGGCCAACTTCAGCAAACAACGGGGCCGGCAATCGTTCTCCTTCCGCCACGTGCCGCAGCAGCGGCTGCGGCTGCCGGAGCTGCAATTGCCCGAGTCCTTGCTCGAACTGGTGAACGAGCTGCGCGGCCTGATCTTGCTGACTGGGCCGACGGGGCAGGGGAAGAGCACCACCGTCCGGGCGCTGCTCCAGCAGCTCAACGAAACCCGGCGCCTGCGGATCATCACGATCGAGGACCCGATCGAATACGTCTTCACGGATGCCGAAAGCCATTTCGAGCAACGCGAGGTGGGCATCGATACGCCAAGCTTTGCCGACGGAATCCGTAACGCCATGCGGCAGGATCCCAACGTGCTGTTTGTCGGCGAAATCCGCGACCGCGACAGCATCTGGGCCGCGATGCAGGCGGCGGAGACCGGTCACCTAGTCGTGACCACGCTGCACGCCGATTCCGTCGCCCAGGCACTCGGGCGGATCCGGGAATTCTATCCGGCCGGCGAACAGGCGAACATCAGCGCGCTGCTGGCCCGGAACCTCAACGCCATCGTCTGCCAACGGCTGGTTCCAAACACCGCCGGCGCCCGGACGCCCTGCCTCGAAATCATGCGCCGCGACGCCGGCGTGGCGGAGGCGATCCGGGAAAACCAATCGCATCTGCTGCAAGGCATCATCGAGGCCTCGAACCACGTCGGCATGCACTCGTTCGACCAATACCTCCAGGAGCTGCTCGCCGCCGGACTGGTCACGGAGACGGTGGCCCGGGCCCACGCGGTCAATCGCCACCGGCTCGACCTCGCCCTGCGGGGCATCAAGGCTAGTGCGCCCATCCTGGAACGCGACGCCAACCGCTGAACCGCCATGCTTCTCCTCCTGCTCCGAATTGTCCTGAGTGGCGCCTTCGTCTGGCTGCTGTGGAGCGCGTCCACGGAGGCGTCGGCGAACCTCAGCGCGGACGTCGTCAATGCCGGCCGTTTCGCGCTGGCCATCGTGGTCGGCTTCGGCGCCGCCCTGACTTGGGCGCCGGTGCTGGGCGAGGAAATTGCCGGCCCGGTGACCGGCTTGATGGGCGATGGAAGCGTGGCCCAGATCAACTTTCGCCTCGTCCGCTGGGCGAGGAATTGCCAGAGCCGTGGGTGGCGCCGGCTGGCCCTGCTGCTGGCCTTTGTTGAAGGCGTGCGCCGGCCGAATTTGCCGGCCGCGTTTGTCATCGGGATGCGTTGTGCCCGGCCGGGTTCATGGCTGGAACTCGCGTTTGCCCGGGAAGTCTGGCGCTTCAACAACGTCGCCAACTGTGTCCGGGCCTATGACATCCTCGTGCTGCACCACGACCGTCGGCCGCGGGCGCATCCAGTGCCCGAGGTGAATCTCGCCCTGCTCGCCCACACCCGTCCCGTGCCGTCGCCGGCGGAGGTGTTGCCCTTGCCGTCGGCCCCGTTGCCGCCACCGCTGGAACGCAACGAACGCATCCGCCTGTTCGCCGGGGCGCCCGGCCGCGGCACGGATCCGGAGGCGGCCACCGAATCGGACCCGGACCCGACTTCCTGACCATGTTCCTGATGCTCCATCGCCTGATGAAGGCTGCCGTCCTCGGCCTGATACTGATGGCCGCATGGTGGCTGTGGTCCCGGCGCGAGGCGGCCCGGCCGTTGGTGGACTACTACCAAGTCTGGGAGGCCGCCGGTTACCGTGAGCCGGAGCCGTTGCCGCGGCTCAAGGGCACGGTCACCCGCGCCGTCAGCGACACCTCGGTTTACCTGCGCGACGACCGCGGCCGCGTCTGGGCGGTCGGCCTGACCGGCTTCTTCGGCGTGGACGCGGCCACCCGGGAGCCGGTGCTCCGGCGCTTGGCGGCGGAATCGCGGACCAATCTGCACGCGCTGGCCGGTCAACCGGTGGAGCTGGCCTTCACCCTGACCAACGCCAACCGGACGGCGCTGGGTTACCTCTACGTCGGAACCAACCAGTTTGGGATCGCGGAACAATTCGTCGCCGCGGGCCGCTGGAAGGCGACGCCGGACGGCGCCAAACCGCTGCCACTGAAAGAACAGGTGCGCCTCCGTGCCGTTGAGCGGCTGGCCCGGTCGAACCGACGTGGACTTTGGCACGCTGAACCGGCTGAATCGGAACCGTGACCCCGGGCTTCCGCTTTGGGTGACACCGATGAACCCATTGAGTTTCTCGTTGAGCCGAAACGATTCGACCGGAGCGCGGACGGCCTCGTCCGCCGGTGCGGACCGCAGCGCCAAGCCTTTGAAACCCCTGTCGCCAAAGTCGCTAACGTCCGGCCGTTCGCGAAAATGGATCGGAAACCTTGCAACCAGCCGGGTGGACTCGCGGACGAAGGCGACCGCGCTCCGTTCCGCCGCGGGGTGCATGTCGCCGCCGACGCGGGGCGGCGGGAAGACCGACGTTTCGGGCCGGCGCGGTAGCCTGATCGGCAAGTTGAGGTGGCTGGCCGAAATCCGCCTGTTGACTCTGCTGCTGAGCCTGATCGGTTTCGCGAACGAAGCGCTGGCCGATGGCAAGGTGTTCCCGCCGACGGCCTATCCGGTCGAGGTGCGCATACCAGATCAACGGGCGATCATGGCTTGGTCGAACGGGGTTGAGCGTTTGGTGATCGAGACGCGGTTCACGGGGGCGGGGACCAACTTCGCTTGGGTCGTCCCGCTGCCATCCCCGCCCAAGGTCGAGGCGGCAACCCGCGGGCTGTTTCCGACGCTGACGCATCTGCTGAGGCCAAGGGTAATTCATAAGGCCGGGGAAAGGTTTGGCTGGGCGCTAATCCTCGGAGGAGTGGCTTGGCTCACGTTTCAGCTCAGAAAAGGCGGGGGGATGAGAATATCCGATTGGCTGGCGTGCCTCGCGGCTGGCGGTGGGTGGTTTCTGCTCGATGCAATCGGGGTCGGAATCGGGGTGTTGGTTTTTGTTTTCGTCGCCTGGGCGTCGTCGCGAGTCCGCAGTGGGAAGGAATCCGTGTTCGCCATCTTGGTCGGGCTGATAATCGCCCTGCTATTGGCGGGGATGCTGTTGCCGGCTCTGGGAACAGCGGGAGTGAAGGCAACTGGTGGAGGTGAGGTCGAAGTCCTCGACCGCCAACTGGCCGGCGTCTTCGAAACCACCACCTTGACCGCGCGCGCCCCGGGTGCGCTGCGGGATTGGCTCAACACTAACGGCTTCGTGCTGCCGAAAGAAGTTGAGCCGGTCATCGCCGACTACCTGCGCGACGGCTGGGTGTTTGTCGCTAGCAAGGTTCGCCGGGATGTTTCGTCTGCCGAAGCGGGTTCGCTGCATCCGCTCAGCTTTACCTTCGCGGCGAAGGAGCCGGTGTATCCGCTGCGGCTCACCGGCGTGGGTAACGGCAATCTGGAGGTCGATCTGTTCGTCTTTGGCCCCGAGCGGGCGAAGGTGGCGGGCTTCAAGGTCCGCGACGCCGTTCGTCCGCAAATCATGGAAACCACGACCGACGGTGTGCTGCTCGGTGGGCACATCTCAGGGCTGCCGCTTGCGCATCCGGGTTTGCTGGAAGCGGCGGGAAACGCCGCTTTCGTGACGCGCCTGCAAGGCACGCTGACGCCCGAGCAGATGCGGCAGGATGCGGTTATCCGGTGGGACGGCTTCGGCGAAGTGCGCGACGTGCGTTACAGCCAGTTTGGCGCCACGTTGACGGTCTTGAATTGGACCGGCAGCGACTTGTGCCTGTTCTTCGTCGGCCTGGCTGCGGTCGCCCGTTGGCGCGGGGTGGAACCGACGCGTTACGCGAAAGCGATGGTGGCTGCGGTCGCCCTCGCCGCGGTCGCCACCGGGATCGGTTATGCGCAACTGGAAGTCGTCCCGGTGACGTTGGAACGACGCTTTGCCCGCTGGGTCGATTTCAGGAATCAAAAGCTCGCCGTGCGGATCGCACTAACGGATGAACTCGGCGCCAATGCTCCCATTACGGTGGATGCTGTCCGCGAAGCCCTTCGGCGCGGCTTGCCGTTCGCCCTGACCAACGGACTCAGCCGGCCACCGAAGCATCTGATCCGCGAGGAAGATTCCCCCTACAATTACACCCTCCGGCAGGGCTCCAATGGCGTGGAAGTCCTGTTCTACGACGACTTTGGCCGAGCGGTGGTTGAACCTGTGGACCGATGAATCCAGCAACCATTGGATCGACGCTGAGTCGGTGGGCGCCGCCGAGTCCCCCGAGGGGCAGGGCCGTCCCCTGGGGTGGGAAACGATGTGGGAGATACCATTGGGTGGTCGGACGACCCACGACGTCCTCAAAACTCCCGCCATGTCTCCCTGGATAGAAGCCATCCTCACGCTGATTGCGGCCGCAACCGGCGCGGCCTTGGGCTGGAGTTGCGCCCGGTTGCCCCGGCATTGGTGGCTCGTGGGTTATCTCCTGCCGCTCACCGTCATCGTGGCGCTGGCGATTGCCGTGCGCCGGCCGGAGTGGGCGTTGCACCCGCTGCTGGCGTGGGTGTTTGTCGGCCGTTGGAAGCTCAGCCTCATGGCGACGGTCGTGGCGATGATCTTCAGCGCCTTGCTTCCGCGATTGCCGCAAGCCCGCGAACGCCGGGCGCTGGGTCTCCTCGTGACGGTGGCCGTGGTCTATTTCTCAGTTTGGCCGGCGGTCGCCGCCGCGGTGAACCGTCCGTTCCTCGAAACGCTCGCCACCCGCATTCCCGCCGACGGCATCTGCCGGCAGAGCACGGATTACACCTGCGGTCCCGCCGCCGCCGTCACCGCCTTGGGTCGGCTCGGGCTGAAGGCCGGGGAAGGGGAGTTGGCCCTGCTCGCCGGCACCAGCACCGCCACGGGCACGCCGCCGGACGTGCTCGCCCAGGTGTTGAACCGCCGCTTCGGCGCCGACGGCCTGCGCGCGGAGTTGCGGCGCTTCCGGTCGGTGGACGAATTGCGCGGGGCCGGCCTGACGTTGGTGATCGTGAAGTTCGGCCTGTTCCTCGACCACTGGCTCACGGTGCTGGAAGTGACCGACCGCGACGTGGTCGTGGGCGACCCGCTGAGCGGTGAGGTGCGGCTCACGCATGACGAATTCCTCGCCCGCTGGCGGTTCATCGGCGTGACGTTGCGCCGGGAAACGCGTTGAAGCCGGCCGCGGAAGTCCGGCGGAAACGGTCGGTGGCACGGACGCCGTTCCCGGCTACGCTCGGCCCGTGCAGAGCCTCGGGGAAAAGTTCGATGCCGCCGCCCAGTCACCGTTGAACACGGTGACCATTCCGGACCTGTGGCAGCAGCAGGCCGTCAGCGCGTTGCGGGCGGGCAAGGACGTCGTGGTCCAGGCCCCGACCGGCGCCGGCAAGACGCTGGTCTTCGAGGCGTGGTCCAACCAGGGGCGGCCCAAGGGGCAGGCGATCTACACGGTCCCGACCCGCGCGTTGGCGAACGACAAGCTGGCCGAATGGCGTGGGCGCGGCTGGAACGTCGGCATCGCCACCGGCGATCTGGCGGACAACCTCGACGCGCCGGTGCTCGTCGCGACGTTGGAGACTCAGAAGAACCGCCTGATCCGCGGCGACGGTCCCACGCTGCTGGTGATCGACGAATACCAGATGCTCGGCGACGACGACCGCGGCCTGAATTACGAGCTGGCGATGGCCCTCGCGCCGGCCCAGACCCAGTTGCTGCTGCTGAGCGGTTCCGTGGCGAACCCGCATCACATCGTGAAGTGGTTTCAGCGCCTGGGCCGCGAAGCCGTCCTCGTCCGGCACGAAGTGCGCCCGGTGCCGCTCGAAGAGGTGTTCATCAACGATCTGAGC
Source organism: uncultured Verrucomicrobiota bacterium (assembly GCA_964602595.1). Taxonomy (GTDB): domain Bacteria; phylum Verrucomicrobiota; class Verrucomicrobiia; order Limisphaerales; family UBA9464; genus CAIWAH01. Next base: position 84,434 of record CAZRRO010000024.1, read on the forward strand.
TACCATCTACCGAACGAAATCCGCAGCCACTGGGCGCGCGTCAGTGCCAAGGCGCTCGCGGAAGGCTTGGGGCCGGTGTTGCTCTTTGCGCCCCGGCGTCAGTCGGCCGAATCCATCGCCGCCGAACTTGCCCGGCAGTTGCCGAATCCCAATCCGCTCAACCTCACCGAGGAGCAGAAGCATCTGGTCGGCCCGCACCTCGCCCTGCTGCTGAAAGCCCGCGTCGCCTACCATCACAGCGGCCTCAGCTACGCGGCGCGCGCAGGCGTGATTGAGCCGCTGGCCAAGGCCGGACAGTTGCGCGTGGTCGTGGCGACGATGGGCCTGGCCGCCGGCATCAATTTCTCGCTCCGGTCCGTGGCGGTCACCGCGCATTCGTTCAAGCGTGACGGCCAGGAAGTTCCCATTCGGCCGGACGAAATCCTCCAGATGTTTGGCCGGGCCGGCCGGCGCGGACTGGATGAGACCGGCTACGCCTTGGTGGACCCCGACCAGTTGCGGATGCGGGACGGCCAACCCGCGCATCTGGCGCGCAGCAACATGGTGGATTGGAGCGCCCTGCTGGGCCTCATGCACGCCGCGGCCGCGCTGGGCCGCCGGCCGTTCCACGAAGCGGTGCGGGTGCAGGAGCGCCTCTTCACCACCAAACCCATCGTGCTCGGCGTGGAAAGTTCGCTGAAGCACCCAGACGTGCCCTGCGGCCTGCACACCGATGCCGAACGTGCCCGCCATGTGCGGCGGAAGACCCGGGAGATGCTGAATTCGCGCGGCGAATGGGAACGGTTTCCCGCACCGGTGGACCAGCGGTTGGCCGACATCCGCGTGCCCCGCTATGCCCAGCAACCGGTCGCTGAAACAGTGTCTGCCGACGAACCGGCCGCGCCGCCGACCTTCACGGTAACGCTGGTGCCGCTGCTCCAGGATCGGCAGAGCCTCGAACGCATCGAGAAGGAGGAATTGATCTCCCTCGCGAGTGGCGACTTCGGCCGGGCGGTCAAGGTGGCCGAACGCTTCGGCGACGACGGCATCCAGTTGTCTCGCTGGATCCGGCGCATCACCAACTGGCATGGCCGCGAAACTCGGCTGGAGGTTTGGCGCGAACTCGTCGTGCCGTTGGTCGAACGCGCCTTCCGGGAACTGAAGCAGCCCGTGGTGCGGTTCATCGAGGAGCCGGAACAGATCCTCGCCCTGATCAGCCTCGGCGAACAGGCCACGAGCGTCCCGGTGGATCGCCATGGCGTGGCGCTATTCAAGCCGCGCGAACGCGACGTGCCTACCGAGGACTGCGCGGGCTGTGCGCTCAAGGTGACGTGCCGGGCCCTGACGTCGGCCGCGGGCACCGCCCTGCTGTGGCGCCGGCTCCAGTTGGTTGAGGCCGACGGCCGGCCCACGCGGCGCGGACGCCTGGTCAGCTTCTTCACGGGCAGCGACGGACTCGCCGTGGCCGCGGCCTTGGAGGATGCCACCTACCCGTTGGAGGAACTCATCTACGACCTGGCCAATCTGGACGCGGGTTTCCGGTTCAGCGGTTATGACGGCCGCTTCGGCGGCCGGCTCGCCGTGGCCTGCCGGCAAGCGTTCGGCAACCTCAACGTGGCCGGCTACCTGGAGAACGGCCTGCCGGGCAAATACGGCGCCGGCGCCGAGTCCGTGGTGCAGGCCGTGCACAAGAATCCGCTCAATAAACACCGGTTCGTCACCGAATTCCTTGGCGACGGCGACATCGACCGGGTGATCATCGAATGGCGCAGCCTGCTCCGGCAGATTGTCCATTCCCCGGAACTGGAGTGGGACCGTTGGACCGCGCTCCAGCGGCTGGCGAAGACCACCCTGAACGAGACGGAATCGCCCACGCTGACGGAGTTGCCCCGCCTTGAGGTCGGACAGACCCGGCGGGTGGATCACCAGCTCCGGTTCCGGCGCCATTGACCGCGCGCCGCGCCGCTTACTGGGCCTCCTGCGAACCTTCGCCGGAGAGCGATTTCAGCCAGCGCCACACGCGCAAGGTTTCCGTGTCACCCCACGCCTGGGCATCGCAGCCACGCTGCGTATGGGGTGCGTCGCCATCGACGATTTCGGGCAGATGTCCGGCACATCCCGCGTTGAGGAGTTGGTCGGTGCTGCCCAGATAGGCTTGGGCGGCGGCGCGGGCGGCCGGATCGCTGGGAAATGCCTTGGCCAACGCCTCGCAGAAGGTCGGGAAGGTCCAGGTCCAGGCGGTGCCGTTATGGTAGGCGGGTTTGCGCCGGGTGTCCTCATCGCCTTCGTAGCGTGGCCAGTAAGGATGGTTCGGATCGTTGAGCAGGCCACCGTGGTGCCCGTGGATGGGCAGCGGCGGGATGACCGGCAACGGCGCCAACGAACGCAGGGCGCCGGGAACTACCAGGTGCCGGCCCGCTGCCATGACCATCCGCCGGGCGCGGGCCGCGAACTGCGGGTGCCGGTCCAGCCCGAGCGCCACCACCAACAGGCAGTTGCTGCGAAGCGCATTGCTAGGCGGAGCGGTCCGTGCCGGCGTGTCGCGGGCGGCCAGCAACACGTCGGCATACCAGCCACATTCCTCTAGCCAGAAGTAACGGTGCAGGCTGTCCTCGGCCCGTTTGGCGAGATCCGCCCAGGATTCACCGCGACCGTCCCACGGGGCGGCGCCGAGGCGGGCAAGTTGTCGGAGCAATCGGATCCACAGCGCTTGAATCTCGACGGGATAACCTTCGCGCGGGGTGCCGGCGGGATGGTTGGTGTCCATCCAGGTGAAGTGGCTGGGGCTCCAGACCAGCCCGGAGGCGTGGTCCACGCGGATCGAATTCGGGGTGCCCGCGAGGTAACCGCTCGCGATGGAACGCAGCACGTCCCGGATCGTTCGCGCGGAGTCCACCGCGGTGTCGTAAAGGGCGGGAGACGTCCCGGCGGTCTCCGCGGCGGCCAGTTCTTCGCAGACGATGCCGAACCAGAGCGGGGCATCGCTGGTGTCCCGGTTCGAGGCGTCGGTGCCGTGGATGCTGTTCGGCAACGTGCCGCGGTCCTCGAAGCGGCCGAACGTCGTGAGGAGTTCGCGCACCTCCGAATGCATGCCCGCGGCGATGAGGCCGCGCGCGGCGATCAGGGAATCGCGGCCCCAGTCGAGGAACCAAGGATACCCGGCGATCACCGACTTGGTGTCGTCGCGCCGGACCACATAGGCTTGGACGGCCTGCACCAGCGTCGAGGTGAAGGCGTCCGGCGCCGCGCCGGCAACGGTCGCGCGTCCGACCGCGTGTTCCCGCAGCCGCAGGCGTTGGGCGACAAATTCCTCCACCTGGCTCGGCGCGGGCGGGACGGTTTCGGCGGTGGCCACGATCCGGGCAGTCTCGCCGACGGGCATCGGCAGCTCGAACCAGCCCGGGCTGTAGGCGTCGCCAGCGCCCTCCTGGCCCCGGCTGGCCTCGATGGAGTGCGGCACGTTGAGGCTCCATTCCGGTGCGTGGTGATAGGCGCCACGGTCGGACCAGGCCCGGAACTGGCGATCGGCCGCCGGGGCAAATTCGAACCCGTTGAAGGACGGTTGGGTTTCCGAAAGCACGCATTGGCCGAGGCAGGCCTGCCGGCAGTTGGAGCTGAAATGGTAGTCGGCCGCGTCGTTGCGTTTGGTTTCCCAATGAAAATTCCGGTCCTCGAGATCCAGGCGCACGATCAGGCTGACGCGGGCATCGCGGGGTAACGGCCGGCCGAGACGGGCCTCGCGCTGTCCGCCGTTGGGCCGGAAGAACTGGATCACCACCGTGTTCTGGTCGGGCAACAGGTCCACGAGGAGGTGGAGTTCGACACAGCGACCGTCCCCGGCGCTGGCGACGAAACGCCAGTGGGCCGGTGGGCCGGCTTCAAAGTCCACGAGGTTCGCCAAGTTGAGCGGGGCGATGAAACCGTCGGCGTTGACCCAGGCGCGCAGGCGCTTGGCAAAGAAATGGCGGTCCACGGGAACTCCCGCGTGGAGGTTGGCGCCGAGGAGGCAGTCATACTTCGAACGGATGCTGCCCAAATCCACCCGGAGGCGGGACATGCCCCCTCGGCCATTGGTCAGCAGCACCACCGCGTCGGCGTGCGCATGAACGGTGGATTGGGGATGCGGCTCCTCCGCCAGGAAACGGAGGGGAGCGCGGAGGCGTTCGAGCTGCGGGCCGAAAGATTCCAAGTCCAGCGTGGCTTCCGCAGCGGCGCCGGCAGCACGCGGCGGAAAACATGCGATGTGACCACCCTGGACGGCGACGGAAACGGCGTTCTGCGGGTGCGGATCGCCATTGACTGTCAGCCGTGCCCGGAAGGGTTGTTCGCAGCGCACCAAAAGCCAATGCCCGGGAGGCACCAGGGCGATCCGGGTTCGGTCGCCCCAGGTCCATTCGATCACCGGCCGGTAACCGTCGCCCGCACCGAGACCTTGGGCGAGCACCGCAGCGGGATCGGCGTCCACTTGCGCGGCCAACTCGGGCCAAGGCGCAACCGGGAATCTCGATTCCCCAATTCCGCCGGCGGCCAGGGCGGCGAAGGCCCAATCGGCCCGGGCGCGGCTTTCGCGGTAAGCTGGGCCGCGGAGCCCTTGGACCTCCGCAACTGGCGCAAAACAATGCACGGCGCCGGGCTCCAGCGTGACTTCGACCCAGCTTTCGCCGTGGATTGTCGCCAGTGAAACCGGCGTGTGATCGTCGGCCAACAGATCCCGGCCTGGGTTCACGAGGCGGGCCCACAGTGGGGAATCCAACCGGATCGCCTGCGGATTGGCCGGATCCGGATTGGCCAAGATCAGCAGTTCGTCCGGACCGGTCGCCGCCTGGCGCAGCAGCGCGTAAACCGCCGCGCCGTCCGCGCTGAGGCGCGTGAGTTTGGCACCGTCGAAGAAGCACGGATGGTCACCGAGCAGTTGGTTGAGCCGGGCCAGCTCCCGGACCAGATTCGGTTCGTCGCCCCAGGCGAGCCCGCGGGCGCTGTGAACGTTGATCTGTTCCGTCGCCAGCCATTCCACCCCGCTCGTGAAGGCGAATCCCCCGTTGACGCTGGTCAGGGCGCACAGCCGATTTCGGTGACGCGACCAAAGTGCGTTCGGTGTGCTCGGCAACGTTCCCGGTGCGGCCGAGATCGCACGGGCGGCGAGGCGGGAATTGTCATGGGTCTCGCTGTAATGGATGAGTGTCCCCGTCGCTTCCGCCGCGCGGACGGTGTGGTCGAGATACCCGCTGAGCGCAAGTCCGTCGAAGTTCTGGAAGAGCTCACTGTAGGCCCATTGCATGCCGCCTTCGCTCAGCAGGGAGTCCGTTGCCTCCCAAGAACCACCGAGTCCTTCCAGCAGGAAGACCGTGTCGGGAAACTCCTGGCGGACCCGAGCGGTGATGTATTGCCACACGTGGGTCGGGACCTTGTAGCCGGCGTCGCAGCGGAAGGCGTCAACGCCGCGGCGACACCAGATCAGAAACGCCTCCGCGAGGTGTTCCCACAGGTCGGTGTGGCGTTGGTCCAGTTCGACCAAGTCTTCCCAGACGACATCCCAGGCGCCCGGACTTTCGAACTCGCCGTCCGGTTTGCGGAGGAACCATTCGGGATGTTTTTCCCACAGCGAGCTGCCCCAGCCAGTGTGGTTGATCACGAGGTCCAGCATCAGCCGGGCACCCTTCGCATGGACCGCGTCGGCCAGTTCGCAAAATTGGTCCGCCCCGGTGGTGCGTTTGTCGAAATCAACCAGGGCGGGGTCAATGGCGGTTAGGTCCTGGAGCGCGTAGGGCGAACCGAAACGTCCGAAACGGGCGAAAGTGGTGGGCACCGGGCTGACGGGCAGCAAATGGAGGATCCGGCATCCCAGCGTATCAATGATGTGGGGCAATTCCCGGATCACATCCCGCAGTTTGCCGCCGGGTGGAATCACGGTGTAGCCGGCCTGGTCCAACTGGGCGAGCCCGGGGTCCGGTTCGGGCGGCACCGTGGTGCGCCGGTGTTTGTTCGGACCGAACATGCGCGGGAAGGCGCAATAGATGGTGTTGCCGGTGCGGGTCCAGGCGGGATGCACGCTGACCGCCACATCGGTCCCGCCAACCCAGTGCTGCTCGCCTCGAGGATCGACGGCATACGCCTTGGCCTTAAAGAAGCCGACTTCAGCCAACGGGAGGGTGAGCCGACGGACCGTTCCGTCGGTTTCTGGCATCGGAAGATCCCGCCAGGAAGCGCCGGCCAAGGAGACCTTTTCGAAGTGGGCTTTGACGACTTCCTCCCTTTGGCGGGCCGCCCGCCCGAAATTCGTGCGCAGACGGACCGGCCAGCCGGCGGGAACGCCGTGCACTTCTAATGTCAATCGGTCGCCGACATGCCGCACCAGGCGGGTGCCGGCCGGTGGATTCATTCGAAGTTCCGCCATGGAATTAATCAGGCCGGGAGTCTGTGAATGGCCGGGCTCTTGAAGCAAGCGGCCCGGGCGAAATCCCGGGCCGGAGAGCATGAAATTTTGTCTTGGTGACGGCAGCCGGTCCGTGGGGCGGCGGCGGTCAAATCGTCAACCCGTTCAATACCGCGGTGATGTCCGCGTCCGGCACCCGTTGCCCGGTGACCACTTCGCCAATGGAGTTCGCCAAAACAAACTTCAGCTCGCCTTGGATGACCTTCTTGTCCAGCCGCATGGCGTCGAACAGGGCGTCCCGCTTCTTGGGCGGCAACTTGAGATTCACTGGCAGGCCGCAGCGTTGGAGCAAGTCGTGCACGCGGTTGGCCTCCTTTTCGGGAAATCCCAGCATACGGGTCGAGAGCCGGGCGGCGGCGACCTGACCGATGCTGATGGCTTCGCCGTGCAGATATTCGTTGTAGCCGGAAATCGCCTCCAGCCCATGGCCGAGGGTATGGCCCCAGTTCAGCGTGGCACGCAGCCCGGAGGTTTCAAATTCGTCCGCGCCGACAACCTCCGCCTTGATGGCGCAGCACCTGGAAATGATGGTGGTCAGCGTATTGGCGTCGCGCTTGAGGATCTTGTCCAATTCGCGCTCCAGCCGGCGGAAAAGTTCCGGGTCCTTGATCACGCCATATTTGACCACTTCGGCGAGCCCCGATTTGAACTCGCGATCGGGCAACGTAGCCAACGTGTCTAGGTCGCAGAGAACGAGGCGAGGTTGGTGGAAGGCACCGACCAAGTTCTTCCCGGCCTTCAAGTTGACTCCCACCTTGCCGCCGACGGAAGAGTCGACCTGCGCCAGGAGAGTGGTTGCCACTTGCACGTAGGCGACCCCGCGGAGGTAGGTGGCGGCCAGAAACCCGGCTAGGTCGCCGACCACGCCGCCGCCGAGCGCGATGATGAACGACTTGCGTTCCAGCCGCTTCATCGCGAGCTGGTCGTAGCAATCGCTGACGATTTTGAGGGACTTTGAACTCTCCCCTGCCGGAACGGTCACGACGTTCGGCACGAAGCCTGCCATCTTTAGCGTCCGGACCAATTGGTCGGCATACTTGGGGCCGACGTTGGAGTCCGTGACGATGACGCAGCGTTCACCGAGCTTCAGACGCCGGCAGTAGTCGCCGATCTTGGACAGCAGCGCGTTGCCGACGTGGATGGTGTAAGAGCGGTCACCGAGTGGCACTTGGACCGAACGCATGGGCGAACGCTATCAGGCGGGCCCGTGCAGGGAAAGCCCCGTCCGCACGGATCAGGATTCTTCGGCCATCCGTTCGCGGGTGGCCAGGCGGTCGCGCAGCTTTTTGAGGGCCGCCGCCTCCAGCTGGCGAATGCGTTCGCGGGTCAGGCCGAAATCGGTGCCAATTTCCTCCAACGTCCGGGGTTCGCCGCCGTCGAGGGCAAACCGCTCCCGCAGGATCTTCTGCTCCCGGGCGTTTAGGGTGTCCACCAACTCGCGGATCAGTTCGGCGTTGGTTTCCTCGCTCACCGAAGCCCATGGCATCCGGGCGTTCTCGTCCGAGATGACGTCCGCGACCCGGCCGGAATCGGAATCATTGCCCAGCGGAGCGTCCAGCGACGTGGTGCCGACCAGCGCGCTTTCCCGCCAATGGGCAATCTCGTCTTCGGTAACCCCTAGGACGACAGCCAGTTCGGATTCGCGGGCCGGACGCCCGTGCTTGGCCTCAAATTGGTTTTCAGCCCGGCGCAACTGGGCAATTTGCTGCACCAGATGGATGGGTAACCGGATCGCCTTCGACTGATTCGAGAGCGCGCGCTTGATCGACTGCTTGATCCACCAAGCGGCATAGGTGGACAGTTTTGCGCCTTTCGTCGGGTCAAACCGTTCCACGGCGCGCATCAGGCCGATGTTGCCTTCGTTGATCAGATCCAAGAGCGGGAGGCCGTAATCCTCGTATTCACGGGCGATCTTCACCACGAGGCGGAGATTGGCCTTGATCATGTGTTCCCGGGCCGCTTCGTCGCCGGCTTGGACGCGTCGGGCCAATTCGATCTCCTGTTGCGGCGTCAGCAGGGCGGTTTCCACCGCCTCGCGGAGGTAAAGGCGCAGGGAGGTGTTCTCGTCCCAGGTGCCGCGCTCACGCACGGGCATCTGCGACGGCAGCTTCACGGTTGAATCCCGCTTCACTTCGCCCAGGGAAGATGCATCCGGCACGATGACGACATTCGCGTCCCGCACGTTGGCGGGATTGATCGTCAAAGGTTGCCCCTTGGGGGCGATGGTCGCCTGAACGGCGGCCTTCGGCGTCACTTCCGGGACTGGCGTGGCGGTAGCGCGTCCGGACTTGAGCGCACGGCTGGTGCCCGGCTTGGACTGGCGTTTGGTCACCTTGACACTCGTTACCCGCCGTGTGCGGGCTACCTTGCCCGGCTTGGTGGTTTTCCTTGTGATGTGTGCGCTAGCCTTCATGTGTGCTCGCTTGGTTTGTTGTGCCGCCAAAATGTTCGAAACTTCCCGCACGAATGTTGCCGTCAGGCTCATGACGGTGATGATTCCCATCCGCTGCCCCAATTAAGCACCGGCTGGGCCAAGTTTCAGACCGACCCCAACCGGTGGGATGTTCAACAAATCGGTCAAATTTACTCCGATTTAGGGGACCGAAGCGAATTTAGCGAGTTTTTTGGTGCCAAGGCGGCCAGCCGGGACGCGCCGCAGTGTCACACTTGGCCCAGCCAGTCGCTTACGCGACGGACGCCTTGCCGAAGGCGTCTTGGGTGAGCTTCCCGAACTTGGTGCGCACTTCGTTGACGACGCGGTCCACCGACAGGCCGTATTTGTTCCTGAGGTAGTCCACGGAGCTGGCATGCTCGATGAACTGGTCCGGCCAAGCCACGCGGGTAACCGGCGTCTTGATGCCGGCTTCATTGAAGGACTCCAATACAGCGCTGCCGTAACCACCGGCCAGGACATGATCCTCCATGGTGATCACCAAATCGGCGGAACTGCCGAAAAAGTGGTGAACCTGGGCGTCTATGGGTTTGAAGAAGCGCGGATTGACCACCGCGACGTCAAACCCGTCCCCGATTAGGATTTCCGCCGCCTGCTTGGCCAATGACAGCATCGGTCCGAGGCCGAAGATGGCCACTTTGCGGCCTTGGCCATTCGCGAAGTGTTTCACGACCTCGGCTTTGCCGATCTCAACGACGGCTGGCTGTTCCTTGATCGCAACGCCTTCGGCATTGCCGCGCGGATAGCGGATGGCAACTGGCTGGTTTTGCAGCGTCGCCGTGAACATCATGTCCTGAAGTTCATCCTCGTGGGCTGGCGCCATGCCGACGATTTCAGGCAGGCAGCGCAGGTAGGCGATGTCAAACAGGCCATGGTGAGTCGGGCCGTCGTTTGCGCTGAGTCCCGCCCGGTCCATGCAGAAGATCACGGGCAGATTCTGGAGGCACACGTCGTGGTGGATGCAGTCGTAGGCCCGTTGGAGGAACGTGCTGTAGATGGCCACCACCGGGTGGAATCCCATCGTGGCCATGCCGGCTGCGAAAATCACCGCGTGCTCCTCGGCGATGCCGACGTCGTAATATTGCTGGGGAATCGCCTGTTCGAGCAGCTTGAGGCTGGTGCCGGTTGGCATCGCCGCCGTGATGCCGACCACGTTCTTGTTCTGCTGGCACAGCTTCACCATCGTCCGCCCGAAAACATCCTGCCACATCGGGGCCGCGCCTGGCTTGGGCGCCGGGGTCTGGCCGGTCTGAACATCATAAGGCCCGAGTCCGTGGAACTTCTCGGGATGCTTCAAGGCGGCCTCGAATCCGCGCCCTTTCTGGGTCAGGACGTGGATCACGACGGGTTCATTGCACGTCTTAGCGAACTCCAACGTGCTGATGAGCTGCGGCAAGTTGTGCCCGTCAATAGGGCCAAGGTAGCGCAGGCCAAACTCCTCAAAAAGCAGCGCCGAGCCATGACCGCCGCGGCCGTCCGCGTCGACTTTGCCCCCGGTTTGTTCCAAGCCGACCGCGTTGGCGACGCCTTTCAGCGCCTCCTCGGCCTTTTGGCCCAGCATGGAAACCAAATCGCCCTGCGGCAGCTTTTTCAGCCAATGGCTGAAATCTTCACGGATCCGGTTGTAGCGAGGATTGGTCGTGAGTTTGCCGAGATAGGTAGAGATGGCTCCGACGTTCTTGGCGATTGACCACTCGTTGTCGTTCAGGATGCCGATGAACTTCTTCGTCGTGTGAGCGATGTTGTTCAGCGCCTCGAAGGAAATTCCGTTCGTCAGCGCCGCGTCGCCGAACACACAGACTACATGCTCGCCCGATTTCCGCTGATCGCGTGCCGCACACATGCCCAAGGCCGCGGACAAGGCGGTTCCCGCATGCCCGGCCCCATAGCAGTCGTGCTCCGACTCGGTCCGGAGGGCAAAGCCGTTCAGGCCGTCCGTCGTCCTGATGGTGTGGAAGCGATCTTTCCGGCCCGTGAGGATCTTGTGGACGTAAACCTGGTGGCTGACGTCCCAGACAAACTTGTCCTTGGGCGTCTCAAAGCAACGGTGCAGGGCGACGGTCAGCTCCACGACGCCCAGGTTCGGTCCCAAGTGCCCGCCGTTCTTGGCGAGTTTGGTGATCAGTTCGGTCCGGATGTCCGCCGCCAGCTCCACCAGCTGTTCAGGCGTGAGTTTCTTCACGTGCGACGGATGATCTACCATGTCGAGATAACGGCTCATTCTTGTTAACTGTTCGTGGAAATTCGGCGAAATCTCGGCCGCTGCAAGTGGCCGGACCGCTTCGTCAATCGGCCAATTCGGCTTTCCCGGCGTCCAGCGGGCCCAATTCCAGCCGGCCGCCGAGGGTTTTCTCCAGCTTCTGGACCCGGACCTCGGCGTCCGCCAACTGAGTTTGGCAGTGCTGCGCCAACCGCGTGCCTTCCTCGAAGCGGGCCAGCAACTGTTCCAACGGCAGTTCACTGGTTTCCATCGCCTCGACGATGGATTCCAGTTTCTTGAGGGCCTCTTCAAACGGAAGCCCGGCCTCCGGTGAGGCGGCTTTCGCTACCTTGGACACGCGGCGGGAAACTAGGGCCATCGCCGGGACCTTGCCTAGCATTGTTTCCGGCGGGGCATCGGCAACCCGGGCCATCGTGAATCGGTGGAAAACGCCCGCACCGGCGCCAAAGGTCACTCGCTGCCACCGTCATCCCCGCGGCGTTCCCACTTCCGCAGCGCCCGTTCGGGCAGGCTTCGGTCAGCCACGGCGTGGTAGATGCCGGGGCCGAAGGTGTCCGTGATCGCGGCCTCCAGGGCGTTGGAGGGCGCGACCGAGAAATGGCTGTTTGGCTCAATGTAGGCGGTCTGGCCGCCGGGCAGCCGGAGGGCGAGGAACAGGGTGACGGACCCTTTGTGGGCCTCGATTACGGACCGAACCGTCTCGAGTTTGGACCGGTCCAGGGTGGCGGTTTCGAAGCGGAGCTGGACCTGTTTGGTCAGCTTCCGGGGCGCGTCGTCAAGGCGGAGGATGTCCTGTGGGAAAAGCTTCGGCTTGTCCTCGCCGGTGCTGACTTCGGCGGTGACGAGCAGGGCGGTGTTGGTGGCGAAGAGTTCCCGGAACTTGTCGTAGTTCTCGTTCATCGCGAGCAACTGCACCGAACCGGTAAGGTCCTCGACGGTGACCATCGCGTAGCGTTTGCCGGACTTCTTGCTCACGCCGTCCTGCACGCCGGTGACGAGCCCCGCGACGCGGGCCATGCCGCGGTTCGGCAGGGCGGTGAGTTCCTCGATTGTGTGGGTGGCGTAGCGCTCGGCCGAAGGCAGGTAAGGCTCGAAAGGGTGGCCGCTGACATACATGCCGAGCAGTTCCTTCTCGTAACTGAGGCGTTCGGCGACGGGCCACTCGGGCAGCACCACGGGTTTCTCGACCTTCTTCTTGGGCGCCGCGTCGAAAGCGTCAAAGAGCGAGCTCTGACCTTTGGCCTTGTCCGCGGCGAGGGACGAGGCGCGGGCGAGCGACTGGTCGAGCGTCGCCAGCAACGTGGCGCGGTTCGGGCCGAGGTCGTCGCAGGCGCCGGCCTTGATGAGGCACTCCAGAACCTTCTTGTTCACGGCCCGCGTGTCGATGCGTTCGCACATCTCGGCCAGGCTGGTGAAGCGGCCGCCGGACTGCCGGGCTTCGAGAATGCTCTGCACGGCGACCTCGCCGACACCCTTGATCGCGGCGAGGCCGAAGCGGATGCGCTCGTTCGTTCCCGACGGAACGGAAGTCTGCCCCGCTTTTTCGGACGAGCCGCCAGTCCTGCTCAGCGACGCGGGCGCGAAGCTCACGTCGGACTCGTTCACGTCGGGCCCGAGCACTGCGATGCCGAAGCCCTTTGCCTCGGCGATGTATTGCGCGAGCTTCGCCAGGTCCGCCTGGTCGTTCGTCATCATCGCGCACAGGAACTCCACCGGGTGGTTCGCCTTCAGGTAAGCGGTCTGGTAGGCGACGACGGCGTAGGCGGCGGCGTGTGACTTGTTGAAACCGTAGCCGGCGAATTTCTCCAGCAGGTCAAACACCTCGTTTGCCTTGGCCGCGGAGATCTGGTTCTTCTCGGCGCAGCCTTTCACGAACGTCTCGCGCTGCTTCACCATCTCCTCGAGCTTCTTCTTACCCATCGCGCGGCGGAGCAGGTCGGCGCCGCCGAGAGTGTAGCCGGCGAGGATCTGCGCGGCCTGCATCACCTGCTCCTGATAGATTAGGACGCCGTAGGTCTCCTTGGAGATGGGTTCCAGCAGCGGGTGCGGATACTCGACTTCCTTGCGGCCGTGCCGGCGTTCGATGAAGTCGGGAATCAGGTCCATCGGGCCCGGTCGGTAGAGCGACACGAGCGCGGTGATGTGTTCGACGGACTGGATCTGGAACTTGCGGCACAGGTCGCGCATGCCGCCGGATTCCAGCTGGAACACGCCCAGCGTCTGCGCGTCGTTCAGCAGCTTATAGGTCTTGGCGTCCTCCAACGTGATTTCGTCGAGGTCGATCGTGATGCCTTGGGTGCGGCGGACGAGTTCGACGGTATTGCGCAGGACGGTTAGCGTCTTGAGTCCGAGGAAGTCCATCTTCAGCAGGCCCAAGTCGCCTACGGGCCCCATCGCGTATTGGGTGACGATGCCACCGTCGTCGTCCTGCTTCAGCGGTAGCAGGTTGACCAAAGGCTGGGCGCCGATGACGACACCGGCCGCGTGGACGCCGGCGCTGCGGGCCTGGTCCTCGAGGATCAACGCATTGTCCACCAACTCCTGCGTGACGGCTTCGCCCTGGTAGGCGGTCTTGAAATCGGGGTTTTTCTCCAGCGCGTCCTTCAGGCCCCACTTCACGTCGGTGATCATCTTCGCGAGGCGGTCGCACTCGCTGAAGCTGAGGCCCATCACCCGGCCGACGTCGCGGATAACCGACTTCGCGCCCATCGTGCCGAAGGTGACGATCTGCGCGACGGCTTCGCGGCCGTATTTGTTGCGGACGTATTCGATCACCTCCTGGCGGCGGTCGTCGGCGAAGTCGATGTCGATGTCGGGCGGGCTGACGCGCTCGGGATTGAGGAAGCGCTCGAACAGCAGCCCGTAACGGATCGGGTCCACGTTCGCGATTTCCAGCAGGTAGGTGACCATCGAACCGGCCGCCGAACCGCGCGCCACGCACGAGATGCCGTGCTGCCGGCCCCAGCGGACGAAGTCGCCGACGATGAGGAAGTAGGAGACGTAGCCCGTTTTCTCAATGACGCCGAGTTCGAGTTCCAGCCGGTCGAGCAGCGACTTCAGCGCATGCTGGACGTGCGGATGGGCAGGGTCAGTGATCCGTGAATCCGTGTTCAGCGGGACAGTCGGCGGAGCCAGGGCGGGCTCTATCGTGGCTTCGAGCGGAGCCACGGCTTCGGCCAAGGCGTCTTCGAAGCGTTCCGTCTCGTCTTCACCCGCGGCCGCTTCATCCTTCTCCAGGATCTCCACCGGTGCCAGCGACGCAGCTTCCGACTGACCACTGGTTACTGAAGACTGATTACTCGCCTCAGAGGCCGGAAACAGAAACTTCAGCCGCATTGGATCGCCGACCGATTCGACGATGATCTGCTGCCCCTCGACCCGCGCCGTAATGCCGTAACGCTTCTTCAGTCCGTCGCAGAGCAGGAGGCGTAGGTAACCCTCGCGGGTCCACGTCTCGGGCGGCTGGAACACCGGATAATGCTCGGCCCCCTTGCCGAACTTGATGTCCACGTTGCACTGCTCGGCGACCTGCACCGTGTTGAGCACCGCCTCGGGCACCTCGGCGAACCGCGCCTTCATTTCCTCGGCCGACCGCAGGTAAAACTGCTGCGGCTGGTAAACCGACTTCGCCGGGTCGCGCATGGACTGCCGCCCGATGCACACCAGGCAGTCGTGCGCCTGCCAGTTGCTGCCCTCGACGTAATGCACGTCGTTGGTCGCGACCAGCTTCAGGCCGAACTCCTTCGCGTAGGGAATCAGCGCGCGGTTGACTTTGGCCTGCTCCGGAATGCCGTGGTTTTGGAGTTCGAGGTAGTAGTTCTCAGGGCCGAGGACCTGCTTGAACCAGTCCACCGTGTCGCGGGCCTTTTGTTCTTCCCCCTTGAGGATGTGGTCCGAAAGCTCGCTCGCGAGGCAGCCCGACAGCCCGATTAAGCCCTGCGCGTGCTGGGCAAGGATTTCCTTGTCGATGCGCGGCTTGTAGTAAAACCCCTCCAAGTTGGCTGCAGTGACCAGCTTCACGAGGTTGTGGTAGCCGACCTGGTCCTTCGCCAGCAGCACGAGGTGATGATAAAGGTCGCGGGTGCCGGCTCCGGGCTTCTTGTCCAACCGGCTGCCGGGCGCCACGTAAACCTCGCACCCGATGATTGGCTTCACGCCCGCTTTCTTCGCGGCCTGCCAGAACTCGACCGCGCCGAACATGACGCCGTGATCGGTCATCGCCACCGCGGGAAACTGCAGCGCGGCGGCCTTGGCCATCAGCTTGTCGAGCTTACAGCAGGCATCGAGCAGCGAATACTCCGTGTGCAGGTGCAGGTGGACGAAATCGGCAGCCATGTAGGGCGGAAAAGGTTAGGCGGAGGCCGGGGAAGTCGAGCCGGGATTTTTCTGCTGAGTTACCGGTCCGATGTCGGGCGCCGAAGGTTCTGCGATTCGGCCGGGCAGGGGATCCGGCTTCCCCGCCCGTTCCGGCGGAAAACGGGGCGACTACGGCAGCAAATGGCTTTCGGGACCGCTCGGCCAAGGGCTACGGTGGACACGATGAAGCCAGGAACTCCACGCGCGCCTTTTCCGGCCCCGATGCCCCCGAACGGGAATCGGTGGGTTCAGCCGCTGGCTTGGATCGTTCTCTACCTGTTCCTCGCCGCGTTTCCGTTGCTGCTGCTGCTGGTGGTGGGGGACATGCCGCGGGGCGGTGGCCGTTGGTGGGATTTCTCGATGGCCCTAGGTTTCTCCGGGTTGGCCATGATCGGTCTGCAATTTGTCCTGACGGCCCGGTTTCGTCGGGCGACGGCGCCGTTCGGGATGGACCTCATCTACTATTTCCACCGTTGGGCGGCGATTGGCGGCGTTGGTTTGGTCGTTGCGCATTACGCCATTCTGCGGGTGCGCCATGGCGACGCCTTGGGCGCCTTGAATCCGGTCACGGCTCCATGGCCAATGACCGCGGGGCGGCTGGCGCTAGTGATCTTCGTCGGCGTGATGGTGAGTTCCCTGTGGCGAAAGCAACTGGGCCTCGAATACGACCGCTGGCGGCGATGGCACGGGCTGCTGGCGGTGGTCGCCGTGCTGCTGGCGGCGGCGCACATCGCGGGACTCGGCCACTACACGCAGGCTCCGTGGAAGCGCCTGGTATGGATCGGCTACACCGGCATCTGGCTGCTGTCTCTGGATTATGTCCGCCTCGTGAAGCCTTGGTCGCAACTGCGCCACCCCTACCGGGTGACCGGCGTGCGGGCGGAGCGGGGCAGCGCTTGGACGTTGACGCTGGAACCCCAGGGCCACCCGTTGCCGAAGTTCCATCCCGGACAATTCGCGTGGCTCACCCTCGGCGGTAGCCCCTTCCGGGCGCGGGAACATCCGTTTTCATTCTCCGGCAGTGCGGGCGATCCCACCGCGCTGCACTTCACGATCAAGGAACTCGGCGACTTCACCCGCACCATCGGGCAGGTGCCGGTGGGGGCGCCGGCCTACCTCGATGGCCCGCATGGGGTGTTCACGCCGGATCGTTTCCCTGAGGCCGCGGGATTTGTCTTCGTGGCGGGTGGAGTCGGCATCGCGCCGATCATGAGCATGCTGCGCACCTTCGCAGACCGGGGCGACGTGCGGCCGTTGCACCTGATTTTCGGCAATGGAACCTGGGAACGGGTGCTTTTCCGCGAAGAACTCGAGACCTTGCGGAGCCGGCTGACGCTGACGGTCGCCCATGTGCTTCAGGAACCACCACCGGGCTGGAATGGTATCGCCGGAATCCTGTCGATGGACGTCATCCGGCGGGCGGTTCCGGCGGAGGTGCGAGGCGGGATCTTCTTCCTGTGCGGACCGAAACCAATGACCGACTCGGTTCAGCGCACGTTGCGTGAATTGGGCATTCCGTCGTCTCGAATCCATTTGGAACTGTTCGACATGGCCTGACCCCGAAGGCCCGACGAATGGCATCCGTGAGCCGCCGGGCTTGATCGAAAGGCAAACCTTCATGAGACAGAAAATCGCCCTCGCCGTTTGCTGGCTCACCGTCGCGGTCGTCGCGGGGTTGTCCTATCTCTTCGCTGTCCGTCACAATCCGCAGGCGGTCGCGGGGCCGGTGCCCGGAGTCGTTGTTGGAACCACCGATCCAGCGCCGCCACTCCCGGTCGGCGCGTCAACCACGAACCTTACGGAAGCCCCTAAGCCCAGCCCGGCCGGTCTGTCACCGGAGGCCGATCGGGGCCGGATCGTGTTTGGGCAGCAGGGCTGTGCGACATGCCACTCCGTCGCCGGCAGCGGCAACCCGCGCCACCCGCTCGATGGCACCGGGGTGCGTTGGAACGCCGAGGAACTGCGGCAGTGGATCTGCGGCACTGGCGCCGTTGCGGACAAAATCTCGGCCGCGGTCCGCGGGCGGAAGCAGCGTTATCAAGCCCTTCCGGCGGAGGATCTGAAGGCGCTGGTGGCTTACCTTTCCAGCCTCAGGTCGGCGGAGAAATGACCGTTGAAACGCCGGCGACGCCCGGTGGTGAGCCAGTTCTCGCCGGTCAGGGTGGGATCAGCAGCGTCCCCGATGAACCGGCTCGGGATTGGGCAGTGAATTGCACCCGAAGGCCGACGGAGCCCGTGAATGCCTCCCATGACGCCGCCCCTCGTTCGCATCGATGCCCGGCGCATGACCTGACGCGAATGCTGGTGGTAGTCGCGCTTGCCGACCATCCCGATTTTGGCAGAGAGCCAGCTTCGGGCGCATCTTTTCATCGGGGTAGGGCGGCCGCGCTGCGGCCGCCCCGTGACCCGCGCGGAGCGCCGGGGCGCGGAACCAGCATCGTGGCGTCGATCCACCCCACGGTGCGGAATGCCGCCCTCCGCTCCGCTCCGGGCGGGGAAGGCGC
>CAZRRO010000025.1:0-100296 GCA_964602595.1 uncultured Verrucomicrobiota bacterium
TCTGCCAGCAAACCACCCTGACCGAGCAGGTCCGGGCAGTGGCCGGGCAGTGGCGATTCAACCTTGTATCACTCACCGAAATCCCCGAAAACACTCACGAATTGAGCGCAAAGGCGCATGGTTCCCACCCTTCACCCGCACCCGTTGACGTCGAGCTTGGGTCGTTAGCCCGCATCGCATGCCATGCCACTCCTCGACACACTCTCGAAGATGACCACAGTGAGGGGGCGTGCTTATTTGACCTTGCTGCGCGCCGACGTGTTCTCCGTTGGTCGCATCGGTGCTTCGGCGCAGATTTCACCAGCCGAGCGTGCTCTCACGCTTCTGCTGTCCGAGCGAGCGACAGATTCCCTGTGCGAGTTGTTGGAGCGCGCTTCATTGCCAGGTCAGTTGTATGGGTTGCTCGGGCTTTCGGTCTCTGGCCATTCTGGCATCGAGGCGCTACTTGCAGATTACCGCCACCGGACTGACGAGGTTCGGACAAAGACGGCATGTTTCATTTCGTCACAGCCCATCCGCGATGTCGTAGCTCGCATTGAGGACGGGACGTATTCCGGGCTACTACACAGCGACACCAATGCGGGCTAACCATGCGCTGCAGCGCCTATGAGGGTTGTCAATGGGCCGCGGGGTCTGGGCGTTACTTTCTTCGGTTGGTTTCGCTGAGGTAAGCCCCGCGCAGGGCGCGGGCGCGCCCGGAGCCGGGCGCCTGGGCGGTCGGGCTTCCGTTCCGCGGTTCCTCCTCCGGGTGGTCTCTGGTTTCCTTTCCGGTCCGTTTCCGGGGGCCCGACCCATTCACAGGGCCGGACTTCCCTCAGCGGGCCCGGCTTCCCAGTCACCCGCTCCTATTCGGGCATCACCAACCGAGCCCATGAGGTCTTACTTGACGGCGGGAAGGCCGCGGGGGTCACTGAAATCGTGAGACTCGTCACCTCGTCACCTACGGGAAGAGGGGCCGGTCGGCCTTTGGACTGCGGGGGGCATGATCCCGCTTTGCCTTCGCCGCATCCGGTCACCCCAACGCCGAACGATCCCTCAGGATGAAGCCAAAGCGCCGTCGTGCCGGCGCAGTCCATATCGCCGCCGCCAAATCCCGGTGGGGCGGCGCTCTCTCACTCCGCCTTGAACACGCTCACGCTCAGCGGCGGCAGCGTGAACATCGCGGAGTAGCGTTGATTCTGCACCGCGTAGTCCTCGGCGGTCACGCCCAGCGGATTGCCCTGGTTGCTGCCGGCGTAGATCGCCGCGTCGCTGTTCAACACTTCGCGCCAGCGGCCGGGCTTGGGCAGGCCGATGCGGTAGCCGGTGAGCGGGTTGGGCGTGAGGTTTAGCACGGCGAGGACGTGGGAGCCGGATTCGCGGTCGTGGCGGATGAAGGTCAGCACGCTGTTGGCATGGTCGCCGCAGTCCACCCACCAGAAGCCGTCCTGCTCGTAGTCGCCGCGCCAAAGCGCGGGTTCGCCTTGGTAGAATGCGTTGAGGTCGCCCATCCACTTTTGGACGCCGGCGTGGTAGGGGCCAGCTTCGAGCAGCCACCAATCGAGTTCCGTGGCGGAGTTCCATTCGGCGGTCTGGCCGAATTCCTGGCCCATGAAGAGCAGCTTCTTGCCCGGGAACAGCCACTGGTAGCCGAGCAGCGCGCGGAGGTTGGCGGCGGCCTGCCAGTCGTCGCCGGGCATGCGTTTCCGGAGCGAGCCCTTGCCGTGGACGACTTCGTCGTGCGAGAGCGGCAGCACGAAGTTCTCGTGGCCTTGGTAGAGCATCGCGAACGTCAGGTCGTTCTGGTGGAAGCGGCGGTAGATCGGGTCGCGGCCGAAGTAGCCGAGCGTGTCGTGCATCCAGCCCATGTTCCACTTGAGGCTGAAGCCGAGTCCGCCGAGATACGGCGGGCGCGAGACCATCGGGAAGGCGGTGCTTTCCTCGGCGATGGTGACGACGCCGGGATGCTCGGTGCCGACGAGGTGGTTGAAGTGCTTGAGGAATTCGATGGCCTCCAGGTTTTCGCGGCCGCCGAACTGGTTGGGAATCCATTCGCCCTCCTTGCGGGAGTAGTCGAGGTAGAGCATCGAGGCCACGGCATCCACGCGGAGGCCGTCGATGTGGAAGCGTTCGCACCAGTAGAGCGCGTTGGCCGCGAGGAAATTCCGGACCTCGTGCCGGCCGAAGTTGAAGATGAGCGTGCCCCAGTCCTGATGCGCGCCCTGCTTGGGATCGGCGTGCTCGAAGAGCGCCGTGCCGTCGAACTGCGCGAGTGCCCAAGTGTCGCGCGGAAAGTGCGCCGGCACCCAGTCCACGATCACGCCGATGCCGGCGTTGTGCAGTTCGTTGACGAGGAACTGGAAGTCGTCGGGCGTGCCGTAGCGGCTGGTCGGCGCGTAGAAGCCGGTGACCTGATAACCCCAGCTCGGATAGTAGGCGTGCTCGGCGAGCGGCAGGAACTCGACGTGGGTGAAGCCAAGCTGGCGGACGTATTCGATGAGCGGCCCGGCGAGTTCGCGGTAGCCGAGGGCTTCCCAGCCGGACTTCCGTTTCCACGAGCCGAGGTGGACCTCGTAGATGCTCATCGGCGCCTTGAGGGCGTTGGTCTGCTTGCGGCGTTCGAGCCACGTGGTGTCGGTCCATTGGAACTTTTTCGTGTTCCAGACGATGGCGGCCTGCTTGGGCGGCTGCTCGAAGAAGGCGCCGAACGGGTCGGTGTTCACCTTCAGGTTTCCGTGCGCGTCGAGGATCTCGAACTTGTAGAGCGCGCCTTCCGCCACGCCCGGCACGAAGATTTCCCAGACGCCGGAGGAACCGAGCTGTCGCATGGCGTGGCGGCGGCCGTCCCAGTTGTTGAAGGAGCCGATCACGGAAACCCGGCGGGCATTGGGCGCCCACACGGCGAAGGCGGTTCCCGCAACCCCGTCGAGTTCGGTCAGATGCGCGCCGAGCACGTCACCGAGCTGGCGATGATTGCCCTCGTTGAACAGGTGCAGGTCGGTGTCGCCGACGGTCGGCCAGAAGGAATACGGATCGCGCCCCTGCGTCTTCGTGCCGTCGGCCCAGGTGATGACGAGGTCGTAGGCGTAGACGTGGGTCGCCTTCGTCGTGACGCCCTCAAACACGGCGGTGTCGCCGACCCGCTTCAACGCAATGGAGGGTTGCTTGCGGTCGTGCACGGGCACGAGCTCGACCTTGAGCGCGTCCGGCACGAAGGCGCGGCCGACCAGGCCCGAACCGTCGCCCAACGGATGCAGGCCGAGCAGCGAGTGCGGCGTGCGATGGACGAGTTGCGTGAGGGAGTTCAGTTCCGCCTCGGTCAACAGCATGGCGGGAGTGAACGCCCGTTGGCCGCAAAGCGGAATGGTAAAAGCGCCCGGCGCGTCGGGCCGGCTCACACCTCGACCCACTTGCCCGGGAGCGGCGCCAGATAACGGCCCTGGGCATCGGCCTGAACTGGCGCGGGGCTGTTTTCCGTGAGTTGGTCGGCGGCGGGGCAGAAGCGGAACTGGGACTTTGAGATTTCATCCCAAGTGATGATCCGGCCCACGTGGACGGCGGCGCGGCCCATCATAGCGCCGAGATTGGAATAGGCGGCGCGCTTCACCTCATTGTGCGGCTTGTTGTTGCGGATGGCGTCGAGCAGCACGTCCCACTCGGCCTGCCATGGATTGACGGTTTCCTTGGCCGGGCGCCACGCCACGTTGTTCCGCTCGGTGTGTTGGTCCTTGTAGATGACGCCGTCGGACGCGTGGATGTCGCCGGAGAACTTGCCGGCGGCCTTGGTGCCGTGGACGTAGGTGGCGAAGTCAGAGTGGCAGCCCGGAATGTAGCGGCCGGTGACCATGCCTTTGCTGCCGTCGGCGAAGGTGTATTCCACCGAGTAGCTGTCGAGGTTCTGGCTGGCGTCGGTGCTGCCCGCGAAGCGCCCGCCCACGCCGTGCGCCGCCACAGGCCAGCCGTCCTTGAGCCAGAAGACCTCGTCCATCTGGTGGATCATCAACTCCAGGAAGATGCCGCCGGACGACCACATGAACTGATACGGATGTCCCGGACTGAGCTGCCAGAGCAGTTCGTTCTGGTTCCGGGCGAAGGGAGGCAGGAAATAGCCGGGGTCCATCCGGTAGGCGCGGATGTTCAGGATGTCACCGATCCGGCCGTCCCGGATCTGGTTGATCATGGCCTGCCGGGCGGAGGAATGCCGGCACATGAGGCCGCAGCCGACCTTGAGGTTCTTCTGCTCGGCCTTCTCCGAGGCTCGCAGCAGCCGCTGGATGCTGCCGGGGTCGGGGCCGAAGGTTTTCTCCATGAACACGTTCACGCCCCGCTCGACGGCGTATTCGAAGTGCTGGGCGCGGAACGAGGAGAAGGTGGTGAGCAGCGCGACGTCCCCGGGCCGCAGGCAGTCAATGGCCTTGCGGTAGGCGTCGAAGCCGAGGAAGCGGCGCTCCGGGGGCACATCCACGGCGGCGCCAAGGGTTTCCTTGAGCGTGGCGTGGGTGCCGTTCAGGCGGTCGGGACGGATGTCGGCCATCGCCACCAGCTTGACCGGGCCCAACGGCTGTTCGCCCGGCGCGGCTTGCCGGCCGGAAAGGTCGCCCAGCACGAGGCCGCCCGCGGACATGGCGTTGGCCACGGCACCGGAACCGCGGCCGCCGCAGCCGATGAGGGCCAGTTGGATCGTGTTGCGTTCGGCGGCGTGGACGTGCGGCAACACGACGCCGGCCAGCGCCGACGCGGCGGCGAAACGGCCGGAAGTTTGAAGGAACTGACGACGGGACGGCAGCGGACTGGGGGAGCCGGCGGTGGAGTTCATAGTGTCCCTTTAGCCGACGGGCGCGCCGTTTCCCAGCTTCGAACAACGGGCGGTTTTCTTTTGCCAGTCCGCGGCAAGGTCCGGCGTTCAGGGGAACAGCCCGCGGCTCTTCTTGGCTTCCCAGACCCGCTTAATACCGAGGCTCAGCGCAGCGGTGCGCATCGGCAGATTCCGCTTCTTGGCGAGCTGGTGTGTGTTCTGGAAGGCGCCTTCGAGAATGCGGAACAACTTGTCCATGACCTCGCCCTCGGACCAGAAGAACGACTGAAGATCCTGGACCCATTCGAAGTAGCTGACCACCACGCCGCCGGCGTTGCAGAGGATGTCGGGCACGACAAAGATGTCTCCCCGGCGGTTGAGGATCTCGTCGGCCTCGGGCGTGGTCGGTCCATTGGCACCCTCGGCCAGCACCCGGCAGCGCAGTTGGCCGGCGTTTTCCGCCGTGATTTGGCGTTCCAGCGCGGCGGGCACCAACACGTCACAGGGCAAAGTCAGGAGCTCGGCGTTGGCGATCGGCTCGGCTTCCGGGCAGCCGACCACGGTGCGGTGCTGGGCAAACCACGCCTCCAATTGGCGCAGGTCAATTCCCCGGGGATTATGCAGGCCGCCGCCGACGTCACTGACCGCGATGATCTTCAGGCCTTGTTTCACCAGCGACTGGGCCGCGACCGCGCCGACGTTGCCGTAACCCTGCACCACCGCGGTGGCGCCGCTGGCTTCGAGTCCGATCGTGTCCATCGCGCGGCCCGCCAGATACGCCACGCCACGGCCGGTCGCCTCGCGGCGGCCCAACGAACCGCCGAGATGCACCGGCTTACCCGTGACCACGGCCGGGACGGCATGGCCGGCGTGCGTAGAATACGTGTCCATGAGCCACGCCATGACCTGTTCGTTGGTGCCCACGTCGGGCGCGGGAATGTCGGTCTGCGGCCCGATGAAGTTGACCATCTCCTGGGTGTAGCGGCGGGTGAGCCGTTCCAGTTCGCCGGCGGAAAGCGCACGCGGATCCACGGACACGCCGCCCTTGGCCCCGCCGTAGGGCAGGCCGGCGAGGGCGCACTTCCAGCTCATCCAGAGCGCGAGCGCGGCGACTTCGCCCAGCGTGACGTCGGGATGGTAGCGGAGTCCGCCCTTGGTCGGGCCGAGCGCGAAGTGATGCTGCACCCGGTAGCCAGCAAACACCCGGGTTGAGCCGTCGTCCAGCCGCACCGGGCAGGCGACGGTCAGGGCGCGTTTGGGATACTTCAGCCAGCCGCGGTCGCCCTCGGGAATTTCCAGCACGTCGGCGACGAGGTCGAACTGCCGCTGGGCCATGTCGAAGGTGGGGTGAGCGTAGATGTTCATGCGCCTGTTCCTTACGGTCGCAAAGGCGGTCGGCCCGGCAAGGTGCCGAATGGGTGACGAAGAAGTCTTTTCGGAGGCACGGGAATCGCTAATCTCGGCCCGCGAACGGTTTACGGCCCAGGCATGCGCTTCCTCTACAACATTCTGTTCAACCTCGGCTTTGTGCTGAGCGCGCCCTACTACTTCTGGAAGATGCGGCGCCGCGGCAACTGGCAGGCGGGCTTTGGCGAGCGCTTCGGCAACTACGATGGCCGGCTGAAGATGTCCCTGACCAACCGGCAGGTCATCTGGCTGCACGCCGTGAGCGTCGGCGAAGTGGGCTTGGCAACCGAACTCGTCCGGCGGCTAGAAGTGCGGCTGCCCAACCACAAGCTGGTGGTCTCCACGACCACGACCACCGGCCGCGCGGAGCTGGAGAAGCAGCTGCCGATGCACGTCAGCAAGATCTACTATCCCATCGATCGCCGGAAACACGTCCAGCGCGCCATGGGTTCCATCCATCCGCAGGCGGTGATCTTCGTGGAGGCGGAACTCTGGCCGAACATGCTCTGGACGCTGCAAAAACGGGGCATCCCCCACTTCCTGGTCAACGCCCGTATCTCTGATCGTTCCTTCCGTGGTTATCGCCGGGCGGGCTTCCTCTTCCGGCGCCTGTTCGCCGGCTTCACGGGTGTGGGCGTGCAGAATGAAACCGACGCCAGCCGGCTGAAGGAGCTGGGTGTCCGGCCCGAAGTAATCGAGGTCGTGGGCAGCCTGAAGTTCGACGCGGCGGCGGTAAAGGGCCCGGCCCGGCTCGACGTCGGGGCGATGCTGGCCCAGCTCGGGGTCGGTCCCGACGCGTTGGTCCTCGTCGCCGGCAGCACCCATGCGGGCGAGGAACTCATCCTCGCGCAAATGACGCGGCGGCTGCGAACACGGTTTCCGAGCCTGTTCACCGTGATCGTGCCGCGGCACCAGGAGCGCGGTGGCGAAGTGGGGCGGGAATTCACGGCCAACGGCGTGCGGTTCCTGTTCCGGAACGAGCTGACCCAGTCGGTCCAGCGCACGGCCGGCGAACTGGAGTGCCTCGTCGTCAACACCACGGGCGAGCTGCGGTTCTTCTACGAACGCGCCGACGTGGTCTTCGTGGGCAAATCGCTGACCGCCGAGGGCGGCCAGAACCCGATTGAACCGGCCGCCTTGGGCAAGGCGGTCGTCTTCGGGCCGAACATGCAGAATTTCCCCCAGGTCGTGCCGCATTTTCTCGCCCACGACGGTGCCCGGCAGGTGCCGGACGCCGCGGCGCTGGAGCGGGAGCTGGAGCACTTGCTCGGGGATCGCGCCGCCCGCGAGGCGCTCGGACTCCGAGGACAGGCCGTCGTGCGCGAAAACCTCGGCGGCCTCGAAAAGACCGTCGAGATGATCCTCCGCCAACTGCCGCAGAACTGACCGCGGGAACCGGCGCCACGGGTTCGCCGTGACGGCGCCCGTTTTGTCCGGCATGCTATTGCGGTCGCCGTTTCATGCCGCTGATTTCCGTCATTGTCTCCAACTTCAACGGGGCCCGGTTCCTGCCGCGGCTGCTGGCGACGTTGCGTGCGCAACGGGCGGTGGACCTGGAAATCATCATCGTGGACCGCCAGAGCACCGACGATTCGGCGGCGATTCTCGCGGCGGATCCTGCGCTCAAGGTGGTGGTCGAACCGCCGGAAACGGGCCTGGTGGCGGGTTATCATGCCGGCGCCGCGGCCGCCGCCGGCGAGCTGCTTTTCTTCTGCAATGAGGACATGTGGTTCGATCCGGACTGCCTCCGCCGGCTGGCGGAACGGATTGATCCGGCCAACCGGATTGGTGCAACCGATCCGTGGCAATGGACCTACGACGGCCAGGAATGGATCCACGGCGGCACCCGGTTTTTCCCGACCCTGTGGGCGCTTAACTCACCTCATCCGGGGTTTGCGGCGAACTTCAACGTGGAGTTGCCGGACCGCGCGGACGTGCCGTTTCCCTGTGCCGGGGCGGTGATGATCCACCGCGAAGTCTACCGGGAACTGGGCGGCTGGGACGGCAGCTTCTTCCTGGATCACGAGGACATCGACCTGTTCCTCCGAGCGTGGCAGCGGGGCTGGCGGTCGGTCCACGTGCCGGCCGCCAAGGTGTATCACGCGGTCAATGCCTCCAATGTGCAGACGTTGGCCCGCCTGAACATGTCGGTCAGCCAGCGCCGCTACGTTTCGCAGCGGGCCAACCTCACGGCGATCGCACTCAAGTATTTCTCATGGCGGGCCCTGCCGCTCACCTTCCTGGTATGGCCGGCGGTATTCCTCAACAACCTACTCAAGGGCCGCTGGCGGCTGTTACGGGGCGATTTCGCGGTCCTCGCCGACCTGTGGCGCCGGTGGCCAGCCATCCGGAACTTCCGCCGGGCCAACTCGGCCTACAACCACTTCCGTCCGGGTGAAGTTTTCTTCAGCACTCCGGCATATCAGCTGACCGCCGACCCCGCCGCGAGCGAACCCCGGTCCTGACCCGGGCGGGGCTACAGCAAGTGGCCCATGCGTTCGCGCTTGGTCTTGAGATAGCGCGCATTGTGCGGGTTGGGTTTCACCCGAATGGGGAGCTGTTCCACCACCTTGAGCCCGTAGCCTTGGAGGCCGACCAGCTTCTTCGGGTTGTTGGTCAGCAACCGGATGGAATTCAGCCCGAGGTCGCACAGCATCTGGGCGCCCACGCCGTAGTCACGGAGGTCCATCGGGAAACCCAGCTTGAGGTTCGCTTCGACGGTGTCGAGACCGCGCTCCTGGAGCTTGTAGGCCCGGACCTTCGCGGGTAGCCCGATGCCGCGGCCTTCCTGCCGCATGTAGAGGATGACGCCGGAACCTTCCTCCTCAATGCGTTTCATCGCGGCGTGCAACTGCGGCCCGCAATCGCACCGGCGCGAACCGAACACGTCGCCGGTCAGGCATTCGCTGTGGACACGGACCAAGGGCGCGGCCTCGTTGCGGACTTCACCCTTCACCAGTGCGAGATGGTGGTTGCCGTCCACCTTGGACTGGTAGAGGTGCAGCGTGAAATCGCCGTAGTCGGTGGGCATCCGGATGGATTCGATGCGTTCCACCAGCTTCTCGGAGGCCCGACGAAAGGCGATGAGCTGCTCGATGGAACACAGCCGGAGCTTGTGCTTCTTGGCGAAGCGCCGCAGCTCGGGCAGCCGGGCCATCGAGCCGTCGTCGTTCATGATCTCGCAGATCACGCCGACCGGCCGGCACCCGGCCAACTGGGCGAAGTCCACCGCGGCCTCGGTGTGGCCCGCCCGCTGCAGCACGCCGCCGGCCTTGGCACGCAATGGGAAGATGTGGCCGGGCTTCCTCAGGTCGTCGGCCGCGGCGCGCGGATCGGCCATGACCCGGATGGTCTTCGCACGGTCGGCGGCGCTGATGCCGGTCGTGACGCCGTGGGCGGCGTCCACGCTGACCTGGAAGGCGGTCTGAAAGGACTCCCGGTTCTGCGAGACCATTTCCCCGATGCCGAGCTGGCGCAGCCGGTCCTCGTTGGTCGGCACGCAGATCAGGCCGCGGCCAAACTTGGCCATGAAATTCACCGCTTCCGGCGTGATCTTCTCGGCCGCCATCACCAAGTCGCCCTCGTTTTCGCGGTCGGCGTCGTCGACCACGATGATCATGCGCCCCTGGCGCAGGTCGTTGAGCACGGCCGGAATGTCGTCGAACAGCTGCTTCATCTCCGGCCGACGGTAGGGGCGGCCGCCGGGAACGGCAACGACCGGCAAGTTGCGCTGGCGGAAGCGGGGGACCGCGGCACACTGGCGCGCATGAGGAGCAGCAAACCGCGGTCATCGCCCCGGCATGGCTTCACCCTGATCGAATTGCTGGTTGTCATCGCCATCATCGCGCTCCTCGCCGGCATGCTCCTGCCCGCCCTCGGACGGGCCCGGGAAAAGGCGCGCGCCGCGGCCTGCCAAAGCAACCAGCGCCAGCTCCTCCTGGCCGCGACGATGTATGACGAGGAGCAGAAGGTCCTGCCCATCGGCTGGCCGGACGCGACCTGGGTCAGCCAAGCACTGGCCAAGGGCGAACCTCCGCCGATCTGGTATCGGCAGTTGCAGCCCTACCTGGGCCGGCGCGCAACTACCGCAGGCTAGGGCGTGTTCGTCTGTCCCGGAAGCGTTCAGAAGGCCAAACCCGACGAGAAACTCGGCGCGGCGCTCCGGGCCGGCGGATTCTGGGGTTACCTCGCCTACGGGCAGAACGGGATGATCAACAACGGCCGCCGCGACATGTCCCTGCGGATCATGGACGACCCGTCCGGCACCATCCTGTTCGGCGACAGCGACGGCTGGGACGCCTGCCTGTATCCGGACACCAACGAGCAAACTCTCGTCACCGGCACCGGCAACGTCTGCTACCGGCACAGCGGCGGGTCCGAGAAGAGCTCCGAGGCCGCCGACCAGCACGGCGTCACCACCGGCCGCAAGCTGGGCAAATTCCGGGCAAACCTCGCCTTCCTCGACGGGCACGTGGAGCTTCGCCGGACCGCCCCGGCCCGGATGTTCACGCCGGCGCGGGATTGAGCGCCCCTTCCCGGCCGGGCCGCTGGTGTGCCCTGAAGCAACCAAAGCGGCCGCTTGACCGGACTTGCCCGGAAAACCTAGTTTCCCGCTCCTTTGCCAGTCGCCTGCGGTGCGACCGGCTGGGTCAACAAGCATTCCGAAAGGCAAGTTACTGTGAACGTTTCCGTCGAAAGTCTCGGTCCGTGCAAAAAGCTCCTCCGCGTCGAGGTGCCGGCCGAAAAGGTCAACGCCACCTTCGATGAAGTGGCGGGGCTGTATCAAAAGCAGGCCTCCCTGCCCGGCTTCCGGGCCGGCAAGGCGCCGCGCCACCTGGTCGTGAAGTCGTTCGACGGCCGCATCCAGGAGGAGACGCGCAAACGCCTGTTTGACGAATCCTACCGGGAAGCCACCCAGGAGCAGAAGCTGCGGGTGATCGTGACCATCAACGTCGAGGAGCTTTCCTTCGGCCGGGGCCAGCCCTTTTCCTACACCGTCACGCTGGAGCACGCCCCCGAATTCCCGTTGCCGGCCTACAAGGGCCTCAAGGCCCGCCGCGAGCTGGCCAACGCCTCCGACGCCGACGTGGACCGCGCGCTGAACATCCTGCGCGACCAGCAGGCCAAGTTCAACGACGTGCAACGCGAGGCCGCCACCGGCGACGCCGTGGTGGTGAACTACGTTGGCACCTGCGAGGGCAAGCCCATCACCGACTTCAATTCCTCCGCCATCAGCCTGGCCGGGAAGCAGAACACGTGGATCCTCATCGGCGAAGGCCAGTTCATCCCCGGTTTCACCGAACAGCTGGTCGGCTCGAAGACGGGCGACAAACGCACCGTCACCCTGACCTTCCCGGCCGAGTTCGTGATCAGCGAGGTCGCCGGCAAGGCGGGCGTGTTCGAGGTCGAGATCCTCGGCGTGAAGGAAAAGGCCCTCCCGGTCGTGGACGACGAGTTCGCCAAGGGTTTTGGCGCGGAAAACACCGCCCAGTTGCTTGAAGGCATCCGCCGCGACCTCCAGAACGAACTCGATTTCCGCGTGAAGCGTTCCGTGCGCGACCAACTGCTCAAGCAGTTGCTGGAGCCGGTCTCCTTCGAGCTGCCCGAGAGCGTCGTGGCCAGCGAGACCCGCAACCTCATCTACAACATCGTCAACGAGAACCAGCGCCGCGGCGTCGCCAAGGAGATCATCGAGGGCAAGAAGGACGAGATCTTCCAGAGCGCCAACACCAGCGCCAAGGACCGCGTGAAGGCGGCCTTCATCCTCAACCAGATCGCCCAGGCCGAGAAGATCTCGGTGGACCAGAAGGAGCTGACCCAGCGCATCCTCCAGCTCGCGCAGCAGAACAACGTGAAGCCCGAGCAGATGGTGAAGACCCTGCAGGAGCGGAACCAGTTCCCCGAGCTGCAGCAGGACATCCTCACCGGCAAGGTGCTCGACTGGCTCGAGCTCAACGGCCAGATCGAGGACGTCGTCGCGGGTATCCCGACGCCGGCGACCCCGGCCGCCTAAGCAGGTTTTCATCCGGTCAGTTTCAGCGACGGCGGCCTTCGGGCCGCCGTTTTGCTTTTTGCGCCCTCCCCGGGGCGGCGGAGATTCCAAGTCCAGCACTGCCGTGAGCACTGGGGCATCGCTCTTCGGCGAAGGCAGTTTGGTGCGGACTGGCTGGCGTCGGGCTGCTTCGCCGGCTAAGACCAGCCCATGCCCTCGCCCACTGCGGAGTTCCGGGAAGCCGTCATCCTAAACACGTTGCGCTCCTGCCAACTCTTTCGGGGTCTGGCGCCGGCAGATCTCCAGGCAGTGGCCGGCTTGGTGGTCGTCCGGCCGTTGGCGAAGGGCGAATACCTTTTCCACGAAGGCTCGCCCGCCCAGGGCTTTTTCCTGGTCCAAGCCGGCGCGATCAACGTCCACCGCGTGACCGCCGCGGGCAAGGAGCAGTCGATCCACGTATTCCGCACCGGCGAATCGTTCGCCGAAGCTTCGCTGGCGACGGACCAGGGCTATCCGGCCCACGCCCGGGCCATTGAGGCGTCCCAAGTTCTGCTCATCCAGAAGGCCGGGTTCGTGGACCTGCTGCGGCGCCACCCCGAGCTCGCCCTGCGGATGCTGGCGGCAATGAGTCTTCATCTGCGGCTGCTGGTCGGGCAGATCGAGGACATGACCTTGCGGGACGTGGAAACCCGCCTGACCCATTGGTTGGTCCGCCGCTGCCCCGATCCGGCCGCTCACGGGCCTTGCCGCGTCGAATTGGGCATCACCAAACGCGAGTTGGCGGCCGAACTCGGAACGGTGGGCGAAACCCTTTCCCGCACGCTGGCCAAGTTCCGCGCCCGGGGCCTCATCACGGTCAAGGGCCGGGAAATTGTCGTCCTCGATCCCGCTGCCCTCCAATCTGTCCTGCGCCAAAACCTGGGGGAATCGGACTAAGCCCGCGCCGAAAGTGGCCGGAGGAAACAAGTTCCCCGCCCCGGCTCCGGCTACGGATCCTCGGCCCCGCGGCGTTGACGCAACTCCGCCAGCGTGATGTCCGTGGTCGCGCCGGGTTCGCCGGCCTTGGCAACCGCGACCCGTTGGGCGCCGTAAATCCCGGAGTGGCCGCTGAAGAAATGGGCGAGGAAACAGGCCGTCGCCAGATACGGGGCGTGCCCCGCCCCGAATAGCTCGATGCCCATGAGCGTGCACGCGAGCGGCGTCTTGCTCGCCCCCGCGAACACCGCCACGAAACCCAGCCCGGCAAACAGATCCACCGGCGCGTCGAGCCAACGGCCCACGACATTGCCGAAGGCCGCCCCGATGAAGAACAGCGGCGTCACTTCGCCGCCCTTGAAGCCGGAACCTAGGGTGATGACCGTGAAGATCATTTTCCACAGCCAGCCCCAGCCGGTCGCACCGCCGGGCTGAAAACTGGACACGATGTTCACGTCCGCCGGGTCCGGACTGGTCACTCCGAGCCCCAGGAACGCCCGGGTGCCGAGCAGGTAAGTCAGCCCGATCACGGCCACGCCACCCACGACGGGGCGCAGCCACGGCCGCGCGATCCATTGCCGGAACTGCCCTTGCACCGCGTGGGTCAGCTCGGCAAAGAGCAGGGCGATCAGCCCGCACGCGATTCCGGCGACCAAGGACTTGGCCAGCAGCAAGGCGTCCAGGTGTCCGAAGCCAAATCGGCTGGCCGGCGGCGCCGCCGCAATGGCGTAGGCCGTGTGGTGGATTCCCCAGGCGGAACAGGTGAGGTCGCCAATAAGGCCCGCCAGCAGGCAGGGCACCAGCGCGTCGAACCGCGCCCGTCCGATCACCAGCACTTCCAACGCGAACACCGCCCCGGCGAGCGGCGTCCCGAAAACCGACCCGAAGCCGGCCGCCACCCCGGCCAGCAGCACGGTCCGCCGGTGACGTTCGGGCACCCGGAAAAGGCGGGCAAAACTGCCCGCCAACCCACCGCCCATCTGCACCGCGGTGCCTTCCCTCCCGGCCGAACCGCCAAACAGGTGGGTCAGCAGCGTGGTCACCAGGATCAGCGGCGCCAGCCGGCCCGGGACCCCGCCGCCGGGTTGATGGATCTCGTCGAGCACCAGATTCGTCCCGCGCTCGGCGGTGGCGCCCCAGCGTTGATACAGCCAAGCAATCAGCGCACCAGCGGCCGGCAGCCCGAATAGCAGCCACGGATGTGCCCACCGGATCGTCGTAACCCGGTCGAGCGCCCACAGAAACAGGGCGCTGGCCGAACCCGCGAGGATGGCGACTGGCGTGACCAGTATCAGCCAGGCGCAGAACTGGCGCAGGCGGTCGAGGTGGGCGCGATGATTGAGCAGTTCCTTCATCCGTTCGCGGCGGCCACGCTGGCCCGAACCGCCAGTTCATCGCAACGCCCAACCCGCGGTCGCGTCGGACGGCCCGGGTTCGTCCGCGGGCTTGCGCCGGAGCGACGGCATCGCTTTGCTGTCCCCGCGTCGCGGACGTGGCGAAATGGCAGACGCGCCAGACTTAGGATCTGGTCCCGCAAGGGGTGGAGGTTCAAGTCCTCTCGTCCGCACCAACTTCCCGCCCGCTCCATGTCCTTTTCGTTTTTCCGTCGCGTCGTTGCCGCGGGTTGTTGTCTTGGTTTGAGCAGCCTGAACGGCGCCGAATTCGCCCAATGGGATTTCGCAGGCAACCTACTTTCGGCTTCCGGCGGCACGGTGCTGGTGGCCGGTTTCTCCGCTCCCGCCACCGCCGCCCAAGTTGCCTTCCAGACGGTCGCCATCGGCAACGGCTCCGCGACGATCGCCTCGTTTGGCCGCGGGACGCACTTCCGCGCCAGCCATGGCCTCGGCGGCAATGGCGGCGGTTCCCGGCTGAACCAGTTCACGCTGCTGCTCGACCTGAATACCCCCAGCCGGCCCAGCGGCTGGGCGGCGCTTTACCAGTCCAATCCCGCAAACACCGATGATGGCGAATGGTTCATCAACCCGACCCGGGGCGTCGGCATAGGCGGCAACTACGGCGGCACGGTCGCGGACAGCTCCTGGGTCCGCCTAGCCGTGGTGGTGGACTGCGTGGCCGGAACCCTGACGAGCTTTATCAACGGAGCACCCGTGCAACAGAATACCGGGCTCACGGTGGATGGTCGTTGGTCGTTGGGGCCGGAATTCCTGCTCTTCGCGGACGAGAACCAGGAAAACGCCCCCGGCCTCGTCAACGCGGTGCAGCTTCGGCCGTGGGCCATGGCGACGGCGGAAATTGCTGCGCTTGGAGGCCCGGCGGCCGCTGGAATTCAGCGCCCGGTCACGCCCACGTTGACATTGACGCGCCCCAACGGCGGGGAGCGGATCACCGCCGGCACGGTGCAGCCGGTGACCTGGTCCGCCACCGATCCGGGCGGCATGCTGCGCGTGACACTGACTTCCGCCGCCGCCGCGCCAGTGACTTTGGGCGAAGTGCCGATGGCGCAACGGTCGTTCAACTGGGCCATCCCGCCGTGGCAGACACCCGGTGAGGACTTCAGGATCGGGCTCGCCTCGCTGGCCTACCCCACGGTGACCGACACCTCGGACGCGAACTTCACGATCACGGGCTCGGGTTCCTTGAATCCTAAGTTTGGCCAACCGCTCCAGCAAAACGGTGGGTTCGAGAACCAGCTCGTGGACTGGTCCGTGGTCCTGGGCCGGCCCGTCGCGCTGGTCACTGGGGGCACCAAGGGCGCCGCCCACGGGGGCAACCGCTTCCTCCACGGCGGCCTGAACCGGCCCGGGGACGCGTTGGTGCGCCAGGAAATTGACCTGCTGGCCGCCGGCTTCGTCCCGGAAGACCTGGCCGGCCCCGTGGTGGTGGAGGCCGAGGCGTGGCTCCGCAACCGTTACGGCGCAGGCACGTTCGACGACCAGGTGTTCTGCCGCATCGTCTTCGCCGATGCCGATGGCGGCGACCTGGGGTCAGTGCGTTGCCTGGTCGCGGCCGACAGCGTCTGGCTGCGTCGCCCGCTGGTGGCCCAACTGCCGCCCGGCACCCGGAAACTCCGCCTGGAAATAGTCGGTCGCCACCGGCGCGACGCGGACAACGACAGCATGGCCGACGATTTCACCGTTCGGCTGCAACGGCCCTGGCCGCCGGTCACAACTGAGCCAGCGATCACCAAGCTGCCCATGCTCCAGGATGTCCGCCCGGACGCCATGACCCTGCTTTGGGAAACCGACCACAACTTCGCGCGCCACGTCGTCGAATGGGGTCGGAGCAATGTGGCCGAACAAGTCTTCACGCGGGTCGAGACGCTGCAGATTGACCCGTCCCATTTCGTTCATCGCGCCACGCTCACCGGACTTGAACGCGAGACCGCCTACGCCTACCGCGTGCGCAGCGGCGCCACAGTTTCGCCGAACTTTTTCTTCCGCACGGCGCCGCGGCGCGAGACGCCGTTCGTCACCGCGTGGTGGGGCGACAACCACAACGGCACGGCCACGCTGCGCCAGCACGTCGCCAACCTGCTGCGGCATTCCCCGGACCTGATCTGCGTGGCCGGCGACATGGTTAACAGCGGCAACGCGCTCGGCGAATGGCACGACTATTGGTTCAAGCCGCTCGAACATCTCAACGCGGCGCAGACAACGCCGGTGGTCTTCGCCCGCGGCAACCATGACGGCGAACACGCGCTGGCCTATGCCTACAGCGCCCTGCCGGGCAACGAATCCTGGTTCGCCTTCGATTACGGCAACTCGCGGTTCATCTTCCTCGATTCCGAGGCCGACGGCTCGGTTTCGCCCGAGCAGCGCTCTTGGCTGGCCGCGGAACTGGCGCGGCCGGAAACCCAGCAGGCGGCCTTCCGCGTCGTCTGCTTTCACAAGCCGCCGTGGAGCCAGTTCTGGAACGGCGGCGGCCACACGCAGGAAGCGTTTGTCGTCAACGAATGGGTGCCACTCTTCCGCACGCTGGGCGTCGATCTCGTGATCTGCGGCCACGAACACGCCTATCATCGCGGCCTGCGGGACGGCGTGACTTACGTGGTCAGCGGCGGCGGTGGCGGCACAATTGACACCGAACGCGTGGCCCATTGGCCGCACGTCCAGGTGGAGTTCACCCGCTACCACTTCGACGTCATGACGGTGAACGGCCGCCGCCTGGGCTGGGAAACCTATGACAGCGCCAACCAACTCATCGACGAGTTCAGCCTGGTGAGCCGCGTGCCCGAGGTGGGCCTGGAACCCGATGCGAAGGGCGACTTGCAACTGTCGGTCGCGGGCCGCGCGGGCAGTCGGTATCGGTTGGAGGAATCCGCCGCGCTCAGCGATTGGACCGCCGTGGGCGAAGTAACCATCCCGGCGGACGGATCGCCGGTGAACCGTCCGTGGGCCGGCGGCGGTGCAGTGCGGTTTGTCCGGGTCGTCGCGCTGCCGTGAACGCCCGGCTTACGGCGAAACATCGGTGAGCCGCTCGAGCCGGAAGAACTTCGCGACCTCGGTGGCGGGGGCGAGCCAGACATTTTCCGGAAAGGTGCCGTCCATCTCGGACGCCACGGTCAGCTTGGCCGGATCTTCCCCGGCCCAGAGGCGATAGCGACCCGGCTGGCCGGGCCAGCTCAGCCGGACGACCGTCGGGCTCCAGAAAGTGAAATTCAGCACGAGCGGGTCTTCGGCGTGGCGCGGATCGGTGCCAGCCACGAACTCGCGCAGGTTACCATATCCGTCGACATCCGCATCGCCGGCGGCGGTGGCGACCAAGGTGCCGAAGTGTCGCTGTTCCCAGGCGTCGTCGAGGCCGTCGTGGTCGGTGTCCGAGATCGGGACGCCGTGCAGGATCAGTTCCGCCTCCAGCAGCGAGCCCGTGGCGCCTTCGCCCTCGTCCACGACATTGAGCCGCCATTCGCCGGCAGTCGGTTCGAAGAAATGCTGCGTGCTCAGGTAGGTCCAGTCGGCCGGGCCGGCGTTGGTGTCGGTGCCGTAAGTCTGCAACACGCTGCGGGTGCCGTGCGGGGAGGTCAGCACCACGCGCAAATCGCCGCGCAGCGGGTGGTCGGTCCGGAGCCGGAGTTGGACGTGTTCGCAGGACAGTGTGTTGGTGACCGCGAAAACCCGTTCCTCGCCAACGGCCGCCAGACGCACCTCGGCCAACCGGTCCACGGCGATCCTTTCGCGCAGTTCGAGCCCGGCACTGCGGCGAATGAAGATCGCCGGGATGGGCGAGAAGTCGGTCCCGCCGAGCGGGCAAAGCTGGTCGCCGGGCGGGCACGAATCCGCCGGGCCTTCGGCGAAGTTGTAGATCACGGCGAAGCTCGCCCCGGCGGCGGCCGCGTTGGCGAGCTTCTCGGAGAAATCGTTGGTCCCGCGTTCGATCAGGGCACCGAAGCCGATGGGCGAAGGGATCGGCGCATTGGTCGCGAGCCCGAGGTCAACCAGCTTGAAGAACGGCGTCGCCGGGTCCGGCTGCGGACCCGTGCCCGGCAACCCGGCAAAGCTGAGCGCCAAGCCGGGCTGGCCAAACGTGCGGAGCTCGACCCGTAGTTGGCTGTCAGCAATCACGCCAGGAGTGCCGTTGTTCAGGCGCACCGTCGTGGCGGCAGGACGGTTCACCCACCGCCGGGCGAGGCGGACCGCTTCGCCGGCATCCACGACCCCGAAGCCGGTGTTGTGACTCACGCGCAGCCCGGCGGCATTGGTCACCAGCGACGGGTCGGCGAGGTCCCAGTGGTGCGCGGACAACGCCAACACCTGCTGCACATCGCGCGCGGTGAGCGCCGGATTGGCGGACAGCACGAGGGCGGCCGTCGCGCTGACCAACGGCGCGGCCGCCGATGTGCCGATCATGCCAAGCGAGTTGAACCGGAAGTCACTCAGGTATTCGTAAGGCGGGAAGAAGCTGATTGGATTCGCGCCGGAAAAGCCAGGGAGATCGGCCGTGAACAAACCGCCCGTTTCATAGTCGCCGCCCGGCGCCGCCACGAGGATACAGGCACCGGCCGAACTGTAACTCGCCGCCCGGCCGGTGGGCCCGACCGCTGCGACGCAGAGCGCCAGTGGATCGTTGGCCCAGCCGTCGTCGTTGGCGTTGAACACCCGGGTGCGTCCGTTGCCGGCGATGCGCACCAGCACGGTGCCCAATCCGCCACGACCTTCGGCCCAGGCCTTCGCGATCCCGGTATGCTCCAGCGCGGTGGGCCCGAGCTGCCGGGCGGTGACGTTGCCCCAACTGTGGTTCTGCACGCCGATCAGTTCCGGCGACGTCGCATACATCGCGGCCAGCGCATCGTCCGCCGCGAGTCGCCCATTGGTCCGAAACACCACCCAGCTGGCCAGTTGCGCCTCCGGGGCGAGGCCACTCATGCCGAGGGTGTTGTTGGCAAGTCCGGCAATCAGCCCGGCGCAGGAAGTCCCGTGCGTGCCGGTGGCGCCGGTGGCGACCGGCGTGCCGCTGGCCTGACCGTTGCCGAAATTGAAGTGCGGCATCCCGAGCAGGCTTTCGGCGATCTCCGGATGCGTCAGCTCAATGCCCACGTCACCGATGGCGATGCCCTGGCCGGAACCGCGCGTGAGCGCCCAGGCGGACCGCGCATTGACGTCGGCGCCCAGCGGCGCCCCGGTGACCAGATCCCGATTTTCGAGATACCACTGGCCCTGCACGTTCGCGACCTGCCGGGGGAAGAAGTCGTCATTCGGCGCGGGCGCGTAGGCGAAGCCAAGTCCCGCGGGCCGCCGGCAAACCGGCAGGGCGGACCGAACTTCCGGCCGTTCGCCCAGCGCGGCCGCCGCGAGGAGCGCGTCCCGCGGTGAGTTGGCTTCGAACAGGACCAACGTCGGCGTCACCGCCCGCAGCCACCGCAGATTCAACCCGGCGGCCAGTGCCCCAGCATCGGCGCCGGGCAGAATCTCCAAGGCCAACTGGCGACTGAATTCCCAAGTCTCCGTCCCGCCGGCAACGGCGACCTCCAACCAATCGTCGTCCGCCGTCGCGGCCCGCACGATCGCCGGGGGCGCCGGGAGTTCCACCGCCAGCGGGAAGGGAGCCCTGAGTTGCAGGGGGGCCGCGGCGAGCAGGCATGGCCCAAGGACTCCGGCGAGCAGGCTGAAGGGGCGAATCACGGTCGCAACGTGGCAACGGTTCACACCGGTGTCACGGGGACTTTGGTTCGCCGGAAAGCAAAAAGGCGGCGCCACCGTGGTGGCGCCGCCAGGATGTTCTCTTCGGTTCCTCCGAAGGGGCCGGATTTAGTAGTCCATGCCGCCGCCGTGGCCGCCGTGCGGGTCACCGGCCGGCTTTTCCTTCTTCTCCGGGATCTCGGTGATGAGGCACTCGGTGGTGAGCAGGAGGCCCGCGATGGACGCGGCGTTCTGCAGGGCCGAGCGGGTCACCTTCTTCGGATCGACGACGCCCGCCTTCACGAGGTCTTCGTATTCGCCGGTGGCGACGTTGTAGCCGTCGTTACCCTTGCGCTTCTTGACTTCCTGCACGATCAGGCTGCCTTCGACGCCGGCATTGAGGGACAGCTCGCGGAGCGGGGCCTCGACGGCGCGCTTCACGATGCCGACACCGGTCTGCTCGTCGACGTTCTCGAGCTTGAGGGCTTCGATGGCCGGGATGCAGCGCAGGAGGGCCACGCCGCCGCCGGCGACGATGCCTTCCTCAACGGCCGCACGGGTGGCGTGCAGCGCGTCTTCCACGCGGGCCTTCTTTTCTTTCATCTCGGTCTCGGTCGCGGCGCCGACATGGATGACGGCCACGCCGCCGGCCAGCTTGGCGAGGCGCTCCTGGAGCTTCTCGCGGTCGTAGTCGGAGGTGGTCTCCTCGATCTGGCGGCGGATTTGGTTCACGCGGCCCTGGATCTCGGAGGACTTGCCGTTGCCCTCGACGATCGTGGTGTTTTCCTTCTCCACGACGATGCTCTTGGCGCGGCCGAGGTCGGACAGTTCGAGGCTCTCGAGCTTGATGCCGAGGTCCTCGGTGATGCACTTGCCGCCGGTGAGGATCGCGATGTCCTCGAGCATGGCCTTGCGGCGGTCACCGAAGCCGGGCGCCTTGACGGCGCAGACGTTGATGGTGCCGCGGAGCTTGTTCACGACGAGGGTCGCGAGGGCTTCGCCTTCGACTTCCTCGGCGATGATCAGGAGGGGCTTGCCGGTCTTGGCAACCTTCTCGAGGACCGGGAGGAGGTCCTTGAGGGAGCTGATCTTCTTCTCGTAGATCAGGATGTAGCCGTCGTCGATCTTGACGAGCATGGACTCCGTGTTGGTCACGAAGTAGGGGGAGAGGTAGCCCTTGTCGAACTGCATGCCTTCGACGACGTCGAGGGTGGTCTCGATGGTCTTGGCCTCTTCGACCGTGATCGTGCCGTCCTTGCCGACCTTGTCCATGGCGTCGGCGATGATCTCGCCGATGTTGGTGTCCCAGTTGGCGGAGACGGTGGCGACCTGCTTGATCTCTTCCTTGTCCTTGACCTTCTTGGAGATCTTGGCGAGCTGCTCGGTGGCGGCCTCGACGGCCTTCTGAATGCCCCGCTGGAGGCTGACGGGGTTCGCACCGGCGGTGACGAACTTCAGGCCTTCGCGATAGATCGCCTCGGCGAGCACGGTGGCGGTGGTGGTGCCGTCGCCCGCGATGTCGCTCGTCTTGCTGGCGACTTCACGGACCATCTGGGCGCCCATGTTCTGGTAGGGGTTCGAGAGCTCGATCTCCTTGGCGACGGAGACGCCGTCCTTGGTGACGGTGGGAGAACCGAACTTCTTGTCGATGACGACATTGCGGCCCTTGGGACCGAGGGTGGCCTTGACGGCCTTGGCGAGGAGTTCGACGCCTTTCAGGAGTTCCTGACGCGCCGCTTCATCGAAGAGCAATTGCTTGGCTGCCATATTCTAAACTGTGTCTTTGGTTAAATGGTTGTGGGGTGGCTTAGCCGACGATGGCGAGAAGGTCGTCGCTGTTGAGGAGCTTGTATTCCTTGCCGTCGATCTTGATCTCGCTGCCGCCATACTTGGAGATGAGCACGCGGTCGCCGACCTTGACGTCGAACCCTTGAAGGGTGCCGTCTTCGTTCTTCTTGCCGGTCCCGAGGGCGCGGACCACGCCTTCAGTCGGCTTCTCCTTGGCGGAATCGGGGATGATGATGCCGCCCTTTTTGACTTCCTGGGCTTCCTGCGGTTCCACGAGAACGCGGTCGCCGAGGGGTTTCACGTTGAGTGCCATACTTGGTTCTACGCTGATGTGTTGTGTGTTACTGCTTGGTTAATGGTGCCCGTCGCACTCGCGGCCGGGCAAAATAGTGCCCCGGACCGGCTGGCGCCGGCCTCGGGGCGGAAAGTTCAGGACTTCTTCTCGTCCACGACTTCGGCGTCGATGATCGGGCCGTCGCCCGGCTTGCCTTCGGCCTTGGCTCCCGCACCGGCGTCGCCGCCGGCGGCACCGGCGGACTTGGCCTGCTCGGCGTTGGCCTGGGCATTCTTGTAGAGATCGCCACTCGCGGCCTGCATCGTTTCGTTGAGCTTGTCGATCGCACCGCGGATCGCCGCCGAATCGCTGCCCTTGAGGGCTTCACGGATGGCCTTGGCGCCTTCTTCGATGCCAGACTTCGCGCCGCCGAGCTTGTCGCCGTTGTCCTTGGCGAACTTCTCGGCGCGATAGGCGACGTTGTCGGCCTCATTGCGAAGTTCAACTTCCTCGCGGCGGGCCTTGTCCTCGTCGGCGTGGGCTTCGGCATCGCGGCGCATCTTCTCGACCTCGTCCTTGGACAGGCCGCTGGAGGCGGTGATGACGATCTTCTGCGACTTGCCGGTGCCAAGATCCTTGGCGCTGACATTCAGGATGCCGTTGGCGTCGATGTCGAACGTGACCTCAATCTGCGGCACGCCGCGCGGCGCCGGGGGAATGTCGGTGAGCTGGAACTTGCCGAGCGACTTATTGTCGCGGGCAAACTGGCGTTCGCCCTGCAGGACGTGAATCTCGACGCCAGGCTGGTTGTCACTGGCGGTGGAGAAGATTTCCGACTTCCGGGTGGGAATCGTGGTGTTCCGCTCGATCAGCTTGGTCATCACGCTGCCCATCGTCTCGATGCCGAGCGAGAGCGGGGTGACGTCGAGCAGGAGCACGTCCTTCACGTCGCCTTTGAGCACGCCGCCTTGGATCGCGGCGCCGATGGCGACGACTTCGTCCGGATTCACTCCCTGGTGGGGCGGCTTGCTGACGAGCGCGCGGGCTGTTTCCACGACGCGGGGCATGCGGGTCATGCCGCCGACGAGCACGAGTTCATCAATCTTGTCCGCGGTGAGACCGGCGTCCTTGAGGCACGCCTTGGTGGGTGTGATGGTCCGCTCGAAGAGCGAATCGCAGAGTTGCTCCATCTTGGCGCGGGTAAGCTTCAGGGCGATGTGCTTCGGCCCGGAGGCATCCGCGGTGATGAACGGCAGGTTGATCTCGTATTGCTGCGAGCTGGACAGCGCAATCTTCGCCTTTTCGGCCTCTTCCTTGATGCGCTGGAGAGCATCCGGCTGCTTGCGCAGGTCGATGCCCTGGTCGCGTTGGAACTCGTTGAGAATCCAGTCGATGATGGCGTTGTCCCAGTCGTCGCCGCCGAGATGCGTGTCACCGTTGGTGGCCTTCACCTCGAAGACGCCGTCGCCGATTTCGAGCACCGAGATGTCGAAAGTGCCGCCTCCGAGATCGTAAACAGCAATCTTCTCGTCCTTCTTCTTGTCGAGGCCGTAGGCGAGCGAGGCCGCGGTCGGCTCGTTGATGATGCGGAGCACTTCCAAACCGGCGATCTTGCCGGCATCCTTGGTGGCTTGGCGTTGGGAATCGTTGAAGTAGGCGGGAACCGTGATGACGGCCTGCGTGATGGTCTCGCCCAGACGCGTTTCGGCATCAGCCTTGAGCTTCGCGAGGATCATCGCGCTGATTTCCGGCGGGCTGTAGGTCTTGGTCTGGCCACCTTCCTCGACCTGAATGTGCGCGTCACCATTGGCCGCCTTGACGACCTTGTAGGGCACCCGTTTGGTCTCCTCGCCGATTTCATCGAACTTGCGGCCCATGAAACGCTTCACGGAGTAAACCGTGTTGCGCGGATTGGTAACCGCCTGGCGCTTGGCCGCATCCCCGACGACGCGTTCACCGCTCTT
Source organism: uncultured Verrucomicrobiota bacterium (assembly GCA_964602595.1). Lineage (GTDB taxonomy): Bacteria > Verrucomicrobiota > Verrucomicrobiia > Limisphaerales > UBA9464 > CAIWAH01. Next base: position 24,251 of record CAZRRO010000025.1, read on the forward strand.
GGTGAAGGCAACGACCGACGGGGTCGTGCGTTTGCCCTCGGAGTTTTCCAGCACGAGAGGCTCCCCGCCTTCCATGACCGACATGCAGGAGTTGGTCGTGCCCAAATCGATGCCCAATACTTTAGCCATAAGAGTTACCTCTGAATTTGTTACCACTCTGCCTGCAAGGCTGGTGCCGCGGGACCGGATTTGGCCAAACAGCCAATTTCCTCAGCAAATCAAGAGATGCGGAGGTTGGTTCGCTGGGGCACGAGACCGGCAAGTGTGCCAAAAGCCGGCCGTGTGGCACACCTGAAGGGCAAACCCGGCACAAACCAAAACGGGTTCGCCCGAAACACTCCGGACGAACCCGAGGGCTTGAAGGCTAACGCCCTTCAGCGCTTCAGAAGGGCGTATTCCAAGGAATCCACCAACGCTTGCAGGGAGGCGGTGATGATGTTTTCGCTGACGCCGACGGTGCCCCATTGGCGTTTGCCGTCAGTGCTGGCGATCAGGACCCGGGTCTTGGCGCCCGTGCCAGCCACGCCGTCCAAAATCCGCACCTTGTAATCGGTCAGGCTGATGTTTTTCAGCCTGGGAAACGACTTGGCCAACGCGGACCGCAAGGCTCCGTCCAAGGCGTTCACCGGACCATCCCCGTCCGCCACGGTGTGGTGGATCTTCTTGCCGACCCGCACCTTGACGGTCGCTTCGCAGGTGGAGCTCTTGGCGTTGCCGCGCATGGAAACGTGGTAGTCGTCCACGCTGAACAGCAGCTCCGGGTTGTTATCCAGCACGCCGCGGATCAGCAGGGCCAAGGACGCTTCCGCGGCTTCGTATTCGTAGCCCTGAGCTTCCAGCTCCTTTACCCGCGACGTGATGGCGCGGGTTTCCGGAGCGTCGGGGGCAAGCTTGAAGCCCAACTCGGCCGCCTTGAGCAGGATGTTCGTGCGCCCGGACATGTCGCTGACGAGGACCCGCCGGAAATTGCCCACGGACTCGGGCACGATGTGCTCGTAACTGCGGGCCACCCGTTCGATGGCGTGGACGTGGATCCCGCCCTTATGCGCAAACGCGGTCTGGCCTACCCAAGGCTGCCGCGGGTCGTGCCGGACATTCGCAATCTCATCCACAAATTCGGACAGTTCCTTGAGCTTGGGCAGCGACTTCGCGGGCACGCCCGTGCGCCCCAGCTTAAAATGAACCGTAGGGATGATGCTGGTAAGATTGCAGTTGCCGGTGCGTTCGCCGTAACCGTTGATGGTGCCTTGGATGTGATTGGCCCCGGCGTCCAGAGCCGCGATCGCGTTAGCCACCGCGAAGCCGGCATCGTTGTGGGTGTGAATGCCGAGCGGGATCGTCACCCGACCCTTTGCGGCGGCGGTGATTCGGGTAATTTCACCCGGAAGGCAACCCCCGTTGGTGTCGCACAGGCAGATGACATCAGCCCCGGCCTTTTCCGCCGCCAGCCAAGTATCGAGGGCGTATTCCGGCTGGTCCTTGAAACCGTCAAAGCTGTGCTCGGCATCGTAAACCACGGTTTTGCCCTGGTCCTTCAGGAAGCGGATCGTGTCCGCGATCATCCCAAGATTTTCGTCGGGCCTAACTCGCAGAACCTCCGTCACGTGCAAAAGCCACGTCTTGCCCACGATGGTGACCACCGGCGTATCCGCGTCCAAAAGCATCCGGACCTGCGGATCATCTTCCACCGCAACGCCTTTTTTCCGCGTAAACCCAAAACTGGCAATGCGGGCGTGCTTCCATTTGCGCCGCGCCGCTTGCCGAAAGAACTCCAGGTCCTTGGGATTGGAACCCGGCCAGCCACCCTCAATGTAATGGACGCCGAACTGATCTAACCGCTCGGCAATCCGCAGTTTGTCCGCGAGCGAAAAGTTGATGCCCTCGGCCTGCGCACCGTCGCGAAGGGTCGTGTCGTAGATTTCTACCGTTTTGGACTTCATGGAGGATGTCTGCGTTGGCTTTCCGGGTCGGCCTAGAAACTGAAAACCCCGTTCCGCCGGGGCGGAACGGGGTTTTCAGTTTCGGGAAAACTCGTTCAGCGCCGGTGAAGGCGAATGATGCGGTCTTCAATGATGGAGCAGCCGAAATTCATGGTGACACAAGATTACCCAGCCAACGCCGGACAGTTAACTCGCAGAATTGCCGGCCGCCGACAAGTTCGGAGTTGAACCAGACGGAAAAGCCGCTACAAAATGCGAGCAGATACGCCGTCTGGGATACACAAGAGTCACGGTCCGACAGAGTTGTCGGGAATTAAGGCGTTGACTTTGAAACCCTGAAACCTAGGCTGCGCCGCGTTAAGAACTCGAATTTCCAAAAGGCTTTATCATGAACAAGTTTGGTCGTATCCAACGTCTTGTCGGCCTTTGTGCCGCCGCCGCGGCTGCCGCTTCCTTTGCTACGGCAGCACCTCAAACCGGTTCGGCCAAGGTGACCTCCGTTAAGGGCAATGTGACAATCGGCGGGCAAACCGCCACCCTAGGCAGCGTGGGCGGGCCCGGTTCCGTCGTCGTGACGGGCGGCGCCTCCGAGGTAACCCTTGATCTAGGTGTGAACGGCCCCGTGGCCAAGGTCTTGGAGCTCAGCTCCGTTTCCATAGACGACCTGACGTTTGATACTGCCGGTTCCGAACCGGTGATCAGCACCAAGTTCACGGTCAACAAGGGCAAGATCGAAGGTAACGTCAAGAAGACCTCCTCGCAGTCGTCCTACATCGTCAAGACCCAGACGGCCACGGCTTCGATCCGTGGAACGGCATTCACGGTCTGGGAAGACGGCACCGTCTATGTCTGGGTGGGTGTGGTTGACGTCACCTATCGTGATCCGAAGACTGGCCGTGAGGTGAAGTATACGGTTTCGGCCGGTCAGTATTTCGATGTGAAGTTGGTTGAGGTTCGGGACATTCCGGCCGGGACGGAGCAACCGTCCATCTTGGTGGTCAATCAGTCGGTTCAGCCGGCTGCTGGTCCGGTGATCTTTGTGTCACCAACGGGCGCGGCTAACGCTCCCGCGCAACCGACAGGTGGTAATTAAGCTGAGGCCTCGCTTTGAGACCCGGAACAGCGCACGCTGTTCCGGGTTTTTCTTTTCCGATGCGCGGATGGCAGTTCAGATTTTCAGGCCGACCTTGGCTGATTGTCCCGCTGGTCGGGATTCTGGCGGCCGGTTGGCTTATTTCGTCCCGGAAGGCATACGACCAAGTCTCGGTCACGACGGATCTGTCCACCGAGAAGGCGTCGAACCTAGATCCGCTTCAGCTCATCGAGCTCAGCCTTTTCGATTGGCGCATTTCCTTGGCCAAGGCCAATCACCCGCCCGTCTCCCCGGATTTGGCGTTGGTCGCGATCCAGGACGAAACCATCGAACGACTGCGCCATGGGTATCCGTTTGGCGAACCTTACGGTCTGCTGCTGCCGCGTTTCCTTTTTGGTCGAGCCTTGCGTGCATTGGCCGATGAGGGGGTCCGCTTGGTCGCCTTCGACACCGTGCTGACTGAAGAGCGCAGCGACCATCCCGCTGTGGAATTGGCACCCGGGCAACTCACGGGATCCGACGCATTTTTTGCGGAGCAGATGCGCACCAGCCAACGGGCGGTGCTTGCCAGCCCCTTGGGTGCACCTCCGGCAGCGCTTTTCCGAAGCTCGGGCGTAACGTTGGGGGCGGTTGACCGGACCGTTGATTCCGACGGAGTTACCCGCCGGGTGCCTGCCTTCCTCGATCACCGGCTTTTGAGCCTACCGTTGCTGCGATTCGCCAGCCGCCGACAACTCGAAGTCCGTTGGCAGGGCAGCAACCAACTCCAGTTCGTGAATCACCTTCAGCTCGAAACCAATTCCCTGCCCCTTGGGACCAACGGGACGGTCGTGGTTGGAATTGGCAAAGCCGAAGATTCGATCACGAATTTCGCGAAAGGCCGAATCGAGCTTCCGGCGCTCGCGACCCAGCGGGTCTGGAACATGGGCATACTCATGGCAGCAAGCCGACTAGGCCTCGACCTAGCGGCTGCGCGCTCAGTTCCCGGATTCGTCGAGATTCCGTCCACCAATGGTCCGCTTCTGCGCCTACCGGTTGACCGCTCCAACAACCTGCTCATTTCCTGGAGCCTCTCGGCGACCGAGGTTCCGGTCCGGAACTTCGAGGACGTCCTGGCCAACGACTTGGTGCGCCAAAGTAGTCAGGTCAGCGACCTACCCGACCGATGGAAGGACAAGCTGGTGCTGGTCGGCTCGACAGCGACCGGCGACAACCTGACTGACCGCGGCGCGACCCCCTTGGACAAGCGCGACTATTTGGTGGCGGTTTACCTCAATGTCGCCAATTCGCTGATCCAAAACCGGTTCATCACCCGCCTGGACGTCTGGCAAGAGGGAGCGATCGCCGGCCTGTTGGCGCTGGTCGCCGGAGTCGTCACCTGGAAATTCCGGACGAGCGTGGCCGTGTTCACCGTGCTGGGGGTTGGCACGGTGTATTTCGTCGCGGCCGTGCTACTGTTCATGGAATCCCAGCTCTGGTTGCCGATCGCGCATCCGCTAGGGGCGGGCTTGCTTCTCAGCCACGGAGTGACCCTGGCCTACCGCACGGTGTTCGAGCAGAAGGAACGCCAGCGGGTCCGGTCGGTCTTCGCCAAGATTGTTTCGCCCAACGTCGTGCAGGAACTGCTGAAGGCTGAACGACTTGGCCTCGGCGGGGCGCGGCGCCGCGTGACAGTGTTCTTTGCGGACGTCCGTGGCTTCACGGAAATGACCGACCGGGTCCAAGCTGCGGCGGAGGAACACGTCCTCACCCACCAGCTGGCCGACGCCGAGCAGGAGGCCTACTTTGACACGCAGGCCGAAGAACTGCTGGCCACCGTGAACCATTATCTGGCCGCGATTGCCGACGTCATCAAGGCCCACGGCGGCACGCTCGACAAATACATCGGTGACTGCGTGATGGCCTTCTGGGGAGCACCCACTTCCAGTGCCCGCCACGCCGTGGACGGCGTGTTGGCCGCCATCGATGCCCAGCGGGCCATTCAGCGGCTCAACGAAACGCGCGCCCAGGAAAACGCCCGGCGCGAGGCGACAAACGCTGACCGAATTTCCCGCGGCGAAGCACCGCTCCCGGCCTTGGCGTTGCTCGCGTTGGGCACCGGCATCAACACCGGCACCGCCACTGTCGGCCTGATGGGCAGCGACGCCCACATCGTGAACTACACCGTCTTCGGCCGGGAAGTGAACCTAGCCTCCCGGCTCGAAGGCGTGTCCGGGCGGAGCCGGATCATCATCGGTGAAGGCACCTTCCGGGATCTCGAACGGTTCGCGCCCGATGTCGCCCGCCTGTGCCAACCGCTGGAGCCGGTCACCGTGAAGGGTTTCCGGCAAGCAGTGAAGGTTTACGAAGTCGCCTGGCAGCAGGGCGTTGCCCTTGTCGAGGGCGGCTAGTGGTTGTCGCCGTCGATCAGCGACCCCAGACCCCCAAGCAGTGAGCCCTCCTCGCGTCCGCCCCGGCCGGCCACCCGCGAAGCCATCACGATGCGATCCGCCATCCGGCTGAGCGGCAGGGACTGCAGCCACACCCGGCCCGGCCCACGCAGCGTCGCGAAGAACAGGCCTTCACCGCCGAACAGCGCCGATTTCACGCCCCCAACGAACTGGATGTCAAAATCGACCGTGGGCGTGAACGCCACCACGCAGCCTGTGTCCACCCGCAGCACTTCGCCGGGCGCCAAGTCGCGGCTCACCATCGTGCCGCCGGCATGGACGAAGGCCCAGCCATCGCCCGTAAGGCGCTGCATGATGAAGCCTTCGCCGCCAAACAGGCCGGCGCCGATCTTCTTGTTGAACGCGATGCCCACACTCACGCCCTTGGCCGCGCACAGGAACGAATCTTTCTGCGCGATCAGTTCGCCGCCCAACTCGGACAGGTGGACCGGCACGATCTTCCCGGGATACGGCGCGCCGAACGCGGTCTTCTTTTTGCCCATGCCCCGGTTCTGGAACACGGTCATGAACAGGGATTCACCTGTGAGCAGGCGCTTGCCGGCGCCGAGCAGGGTGCCCAGGAAACCGCTGTTCTGCTGCGAGCCGTCGCCGAAGATCGTCTCCATGGCGATGCCATCCTCCATATACATCATGCCGCCAGCCTCGGCGACGACGGCCTCCATCGGGTCCAGTTCGATCTCCACGAACTGCATGTCATCCCCGTAAATCTTGAAGTCGATCTCGTGCATTGTAGCCATGTTGATATCTCCTGTCGGACGCTGAGTTGACCCGCCGGCGGCGGAATTGTTTCAAATGTTCGCCGGATGAAATCGCAGACGGTTTTCCCGCGGGCAAGTGGAGCTTCTGGAGGCGAATTCAAAGCGACGGAGTTATCGCGGTAGAGACAATGACACCCGACGCGCATGAAGAAATCTATCCGCTACGTGACCTTCCTCCTTTGGCTACACATCGCAGCCAATGTGATGCTGGCAGTTTGGTCCGCCACGTCGGTGACCAAACTGAATCCGGAAAAATCCAAGTCGCCGGAACTGACGGCCGCAGTGAAGGATTTTTGCCGAATCGGTATGCCTGCTTGGTCCTTCACCAATGCCAGCGTGTCAGCTTGTGTCCTATTCCTACTTACGACCAAGGCCGGCCGTGGCAAACGCCGATTGGTTTCCAAAATCATTCCAAACTCGCCCGGCCCCAATCCTCCGGCCGCCCCTGGACTCCGGAACGAGGTGCCCACGCGAGGCGCGAGCGATTGATGTTTTCGCCCTTGGCGGCGTCCGCCTTGTCGCCGTCGTAGAGGAGCACGTTGAACCCGAATTGGCGTTCATCCTTGGTCGGGCGCAGCCCGATTTCCGCGAACGGAATGCGCGCCCGAATCACATAACCGTCCGTCGCCTTCCACGAAACGAGCTGGGTTCCCGGCGCGGTTTCGGCGACGTCACCGGGATTCGCATCCGCATCCCGCGCCGCGCGGACCCGGCCGGCGGTGTCGAACGGGAAAATGCCCACCTTGTAGCACCCGAGGGTGTGTTCGGCGCCCATCTGCGGGTCGAAACACAGCTCCACCGAGTCGCTGCGCCAATGTCCCCGGATGTCATTGGGTTCGATGTTACTCACCACGCGATCATCCCGCACCCGCACCTCAACGAACACGTTGGTGCCGTCATGGCCGACCCGAAACTCACCGCTGCAGTCGGCGGCGTTGGTGACAGTGCCCTGCCAGGTCAGCGCGGGCGCAATCGCCTGGGCGGGCAATCGCTGCCAGGCCGGCGAATCCTCACGGGACAGCGGCAACTCCGCGACCCGCAACGCCTTGAGCAAAGGCACGACGTGCAGGCGCGCGGACGAACGTAATTCCTGTCCGTTGACCACGGCGACCGACGTAATTTCGCCATCGGCCGGCCGCCCCGCCGGCGGCGTGACCACCACCCGCATCAGGTTGGTGCGCGCCGGCGAAAACCGCATGTTCACCTCGTCGAAGTTCAGCTTCCAGCCCTCAGGCACCGTGAAGCGGACCGTGGTGTTCACGCCGTTGGTGGTCGGGTTCACCGTGTAGAGGAACAGGTCGTTGATCTGGCCGGCCACGACGGACAGGTCCGTGGCGTATCGCGCCGCCACATGGCCGATCCGTTCCTGCGCCACCCATCGTTGGTAACGGTCCACCGCGGGCCGGGGCACGAAGCGCAGCTGGAATCCGGCGGCCGGCGATTCATCCCCGGCGGCGAGCAGCCGGCCGGCCCCAGGGGCGGCGGGCAATCCGCGGAACAAGTCGGTCTCGTCCGTTGCGAAGGGAACGACACTCTTCACCAGCGTGAAACTTTGCGGACGCCGCAGCCAGGGTGAGTTCGCGAAGTCGCCGAATCCTTGCGAACGATGGTGGGCCAACGCCTGGCCAGCCACGGAACCCGCGGTGCCGCCGTCGGGCAGCGGCTGACTCAGGTCGAGCGTGGCCCCGGTGCCGGCAGGACCGCCGTAGTAGAGTTTGCGCGGTTGCCACACCGCGAGGCCTTCCTTGGCCAGTTGCTCCGGAAAGCGGTTGGGATCGGCGGCGGCATCAAAGGCCTCGACCGCGAGCAGTCCGGCCGCCTGATGGTTGCCATGCTGCCCGGGGTTCGGCGCCGGGTTCATCGTTACCATCACCTCGGGACGCAGCGACCGGACTAGGCGAACCAAGCGACGCAAGGTCTCTTCGTGCCCCCACTTCTCGAGCGTGATCGCGAGGCTCTCCGTGTAAGCGAAATCCTCCCGGTCCAGGAAGTAGCAGTAGCGAACCCCCAGCCGGCCGAGGCAATCGCGCAGTTCGGCCTCGCGCAACACGCCGAGAGAGGGACCACCCTGGGTGCCGACCATGTTGCCGCCGCCTTCGCCGCGGGTGCAGTAAATGTTGGCTATAACCTTGCCCTGACCCCGCGCGTAATGCGCCAAAGTTCCGGCCATGCCCGTCTCGTCATCCGGATGGGCAAACACGCCGACTAGATCTGTCTTGAGCAGTGCGGCTCCCTGCTTGGGAGTAAGTTCTTGGGCGCTGGCAACACCCCAGGTCAGCAGTAGGCCCAAGGCGATCATTCCGCGGGAAATCATGATCGAAGCATGTTGCCGAAAGGGACGGAAGGCCACGAGGAAATCGGTGCCTCAAAGTGCTGCCCGCGTCGAGTCCGCGGTCACCACTCAAATTCGAGGTCACAACGGGTTCCGCCGGCCAGAAGCCGACGGCACGTCGGGCCGCGTCGCCCAAGGTCAAAGCCCCGATCTACCCACGAGGCATCTGTCGGGTGCACAGCCGGCTACTTCGCGGGGCGTTGCAGGCTCCACTCGTCGCGGTCGGCTTGGTTCGCCCAGTGCCGCATGTCCTGCAATTCACGTTTGCTGAGAGCCTCGACGTGGCCATCTACCATACCGCCCAAGGCCCGGTTCGAGAACCGCGGGTGCACATGACCCCACGCTTCCGGGCCGTCCGCTTCGTGGAAATCCTGCGACCAACGGCGGGCCATGAAGAATGGCGACCGCACCAAGTAGAACCCGTTCACGATCTTGCCCTCAAACGGCCCGCGCGAGGAGGCGAACACCATCAGTTCGCTGGGGCGCCGCGTGTCGGTCGTCTTCAGCACGCAGAAGTCGCCGAACACCTCACGGGCCCGGCCTTCGGGCGCGAGTTCGTTGTCGTCGCCGCCGACGAAGGTGGAATTGATGCCCAAGGAAGGGAACACGCTGGCGGCGTAGATGCCGATGGACTTGTCCTCCATCCGCTGGAACTGCTGGAGCAGCGGGCGGTTTTCGTTCGCGTAAATGACCTGGAAACTCTTGCCGAGATACGGATACAGCCGCCATGGGTAACGGGCGTTGATGGGGAACGGAACCGGATGCCCATCCATGTCCGCCGCCTCGAAGCCATGCCGGTAGCCGGGCAGCACGCGGTCGTTGTGATCATCGGCATACATCTGCCACGCCAGCATGAGCTGGTGCGACGACGACATCTCGTTGGCCTTCTTGGCCTGGGACTTCGCCTTCGACATGGCGGGCAAAAGCAGCCCGGCCAGCACCGCAATGATGGCTACGACGACCAGAAGCTCGATCAGGGTAAACCCTGAGCGGCGTGGTCCAGTTGGAGTGGATCCTGTCGCATTCACGGGGCCGACGATACCGCAGCCGCCCGGTCCTGCTTACAGTTTTTTGCCAAAAACCCGCCCCGCACCGGCCCGCCACTTCACCGCAATTGGGCGAATACCTGGGGGCGAATCCTGGCCAATTCAGGCTGGCCCCAACGACGGCGACGGCCAAACGTTTCGGCACACCTCATGACCAACCCCGCTTGCCGCCTGCTGGCGTTTGCCTTTGCCGTCCTGACCATGACCGTGGCGCACGCCCAGACCGTCCACCGACTGGTCATCGAAGTCGCCGCCATCTCGCCGCCCGATGCCACCGGCCGCCGGTTGGCGGCGGTCAGCCTCCGGGCCGTGGATGCTGCCGGCCTCGTGGTGCCGGATGCGACCTTCACCACTGCGCTCCGCGCCCACGCGCACCAGCCCGCCGGCGTGGTCGTCAGTGAGGTCGCGTTGGACGGGACCGAATTCGAGCTGACCAATGCGGGTTCCGATCCCGTCGACCTCGAGGGATGGATCCTCGCGGCCGGCCAGGGTCGGTATGAGGCGCGGGGGACGGCGGTGCATGTGATCCAAGGGCCGGCCGTCTTGGCGCCGGGGGAAGTGGCCGTCTGGAGTTCCCGGACCAACGCGGGCGGTGCGTTTCCCCTGATTCGCCATCCGCAGCCATTCCCGCTGCCGCGGTCCTCCGACATCGAAATCCGGGATTCCGCGGGCCGTCTGGTTGACCAACTGTTGCTTGCCGAACTGGAATCGGGCCGCGAACGCCGCTGGTCCGGGCCGCCCGTCAGCCTTGCCGGACTGACCGGAGGAACCATTCGCCGCGTGGGTTCGGCCAATCGTTTCGCCGCCCAGGATTGGGTCGCGGGCACCAACACGGTGGGGAGCCCCAATCCCGGTCTGCGGCTGCCTTGGGTCGGTGCCCGGACAGCCGCCATCGTCACACCGGTCACTATTACCCTGACCAACGGACTCTGGCAGGGCGAGGTGGCCGTTTCCGGGGAGGCAAACCGTCCGTGGACTTTGGGCGCCTTTTCCCCGGACAATCTGCTGTGGGAGTCCGGCCCGATTCCGGTGCCGCCCGCGCCCGCCCTCTCGTTCCGGCTCATCGAAGGCGCCCTCGCCGCCAGTGAGGCGGCCCCGGGGCGCACTGCCCTGGCCCAAGTCGAATTGCCGCCCGGGACGACGCTTGGGGAGGCCTTGGTCGTCGCCCTGCGTTTCGATGCGGCCGGCGAGTTTGAGGCTCCTTCCACTGTCGTCATCCCGGCGGGTTCGACCTCGGCGGAATTCGCGATCCATAACCTCGACGATGATCGGGCCGACGGACGCGCCCGGATCCGGCTGACCGCCACGGCACCCGGATACGTCGGGGCCTCGTGGATCCTGACCCAGGATGACAACGAAGCCGGTCGGCTATTCGTCCAACTTCCGGGTCAAGCCGGCGAAGGGGTTGGCCTACTCACTCGAACCGGTTCGGTCTCGCTCGCGGCCCCGGCACCGCATGATACCGAGGTTACCTTGGCGAGTTCGGGGCGGCTGTGGGCACCGGCAAAGGTGGTCATCACCCAAGGCGCGGTGTCCGCCTCGTTTCCAGTGCGGGTGCTCGACGACCCGCGCTTCAATCTTCCTCCGGTCCGGGACACCGTGGTTGCGTCCATGCCGGGCTGGCCCACCGACTCCGGCAGCATCCGGATCGAGGACGTCCAATTCCCGGACTTCCGGATTGAGCTGCCCCAGTCAGTCCTCGAAGGGGAATCCGCATTGGGGTCCCTGATCTTCAATGCGGCGCCCGATGGCCCGGTAACCGTCCGCTTGTCGGTCCGTGGGACGGCGGTGCGGATTCCGGCGGAGTTGGTGGTGCCGGCCGGGACCAACCGGGTGACCTTCTCGATTGGGGCCCCCGACGATGCCGTTCCCTACTCGGGCGAATCGCCGCTCATCTGTGCGGAAACGGACTACTTCACGGCGGAGTGCAAGACGATCCAGATGCGCGACGACGATTACCGGATTGATGCCCTGTCGGTGGTCGTCCCAAGCGTGGCATTCGGCCCCGGGCCGATACCCATTTCGATCACCCTCCGCGATGTCGCCGGTGGACCCAAACGAGTCTCCGGCGACGTCCAGGTCCGCGTTTCCCAGACGTTTGGCGATGTCCGGGTGGCGTCCGCCTCCGGTTCGCTGCCGCTGGTGAATGGGGAATTCGCCGGGACCGTGACGCTGGAGGGTTCCGGTGAGGCTACCGTGCTTGAAGTGACCTGGGGGGATGTCACCGGTCGGTCGAATCCGCTCAGCCTCGTGACCGGCCGCGCCCCTGCCCTGAATGTCGCGGACATCGCCGTCTGGCCGGGGCACACCAACCTCCTCGCCTTGCTGGTTGAAACGCCGGTCAGTGGCTGGGTGGGGCGCCTGGCGGAACTCAATCCTGCCACCGGCAGCATTGTCCGCGAACTCCCGCTGCCAAGCCCGGCCCATCGTCTCGCGGTGTCCGATTCCGGCACCGTGGCGTGGCTGGCGTCACTCTCCAATACCGTCCAACGCATCCGCCTCGACGAGTGGACCCACGCCGGGGAAGCCGCCCTCGGGGAGACCAACGCCCCGCGTCACGCGCTGCTGGTCGCGGTGTCCCCGGGCGCCACCGACGATTTCGTGGCGCTGACCGCTCCAACCCGGGTCTCTGCGGCCGAGCCCTACCAGCTTGTCGGCTTTCGCAACGCGGGCCGGCTGGACCAGGTCCTTGAGCTCGGAACCCAGCCCTACGGTCCCGGGCTCATTCCGGGACGAACCCCGGCGGAATTCTACGTGACCCTGTCGAAGCACACCTACCGGGTCCGCTTGGCCGACTCCGGCATTGAAACCGCCGTCCATCGCAACCTGCTCGACGTGCCGTCCGGATATGTCAGCCAAGCCGCCTTGGTCGGCACCAATCTCGTCTTCGCGGGCGGCCTGGTGGTGGACGCCGAAACCCTCGCGGATGCCGGCGAATACCCATTCAGCGGCACTCCACCGCTAAGAACCGCGGTCCTGCCGCTTCCTGACCTCGGGCTCGTGCTGTTTGCCGTCGAGAACGGCCGCCTCCGGAGCTATGACCTCGGGACCCGCGAGGAGGCGAGGACGTTGGTGCTGCCCGGGGATGGAAACACGGCGCCCTACGACCGGTTGGTGCCCTGGGGCCGCCGCGGGGCGGCCATGGTCTCCTGGTCGGCCCGCCAACTTCGGATCGTCGATGACGCTGCGCTTTCCGCCCCGCTCGCGGAACTCGGCATCTCGCTGGAACTGCCCTCCCGCGTCCCTTGGCCGGCGTCTTCTCCCCGGCCGGGAAACGTTCCCGTCACGATCGTGCTCACCAACCGAGGCCCGGAAGTGGCCCTCAATCTGCGGACGGAAATCGGGCACGGAGACTTCGCTTTCCACGACTTCCTCCTGCCGGGTGGGTCCATCGTCGTCCGGCGCGAGCTGGAACCGGCCATGGTTGGCCCGGCGGTCGTCACTGCCGGTGTCACGGCGGAGACCGCGGACCCGGACCGCGGCAACAATTCCGCGACCGCCTCCACCGTCGTCGAACCGCTGGAAGGTCCGGGCCAGGCCATTGTCCCACTCCACGGCCGACACCTGGTCGCGCGCCCCGACAGCTCCGAACTATGGGTAGCCACGGGCCTGGAATCCGGCTTCGAAGGCGTGATCGGGCTGGAGCCGACCATGGGCCAGCGAGTTCGGGCGGTCGAAGTCGGTCCCGACCCTCGACGCCTCGCGCCGATGGCCGACAACCGGGGATTCTATGTGCAACTGGGTGCGAACCGGCTGGTGCGCTGGAATCTTGATGCGAACGGCATCGACTTCGACCGCACCTTCACGGGCGGCGCAGTGATCGATTTCGTCAGCCTTCCCGGCCCGGGCGAACGACTCGCCGTCCTCCAGGCGGTGCGCCTCTTGGTCATCGAAGGCACCAACCAGATTCAGGCGCTCGCCCTCACCACCAGCACCAACCGCACGCTCGCCATCGGTGGCGGCCAGTTGTGGACCGCCCGCGACAATGAGCTGCGCGTCTACAACCAGACCGCGGGCGGACTCGCCTTGGTCAGGACCGTGCCCATCTTCCAGGCGAACGGAGATTACCGGTTCGCGACCGACGGCCGGTGGGCCGGGTTTGGCGACCATGTCTTCGACCCCGCCTCCGGGCTGCGTTATTACTCGGAACCTGGCAGCGCGCCTCTCATCCCATGGCCCGACGGGACGTTTTTCGGCGTTGCCGGCAACCGCCTCCGCCGACTTACGCTCCCCAATCTCCTCCCCGCCGGTGAAGCGGCCGTGCCGGCGCTGAGCCGGGCCGGAGCCGTCCTTGACCAGGTGCGCTGGGGTGCTGAAGGCTTTGCTTTCCGGACAGAGTCCGGCCTCATCGTCAGCCTTCGATCCGCCGCCGTGCCCACTGGCCTGGCGGACCTCGCGGTGACCATCGAGCCCGTCGGCACTCCGCATTATCTGTATCCCTCCGAGTTCCGGGTGATCGTCACCAACCGCGGTCCGGGTTCCGTCCAACGGTTCGAAGTCAGCGCAGTGTCCCAGCGGGCCGTCTCTCTCAGCGCCACCGTGCCGGCCGTCGTGGGTGGGGATTCGATCCGCATTCCGGTTGTCGAATTGGCGGCCGGCCAAGCCCGCGAAGTCCGTTTCAGCGCCGTCCCGACCGACAGCACGATTGGGTTCAACGTGGGCGTCACCGGTTCGGCCCTGGATCCCCACCCCGAGGACAATCGGCTCCAGGTCGAGTTTCCGACCCGGGCCGTCCCAGCCAATCTCGGACTCAAAATTGAATTTCCCGCCGCGCCACCGGTGGGCTCGGAATTTGATGCGTTCTGCGTGGTGACCAATGCCGGCCCGGCGGCGATTACGAATCCGGCCCTCTACTTCCGCGGATTCCGGCTGCTGCGGTGGCTGGGCACCGACCAGGGCAGGTTCGACGTGAATGGTCTCGGAGAGGGCCAGCTTCGGGACTTCGTCCCGAAGTTGGATCCGGAATCTTCGGTAAGGATTCGCCTGCGCCTGCGCGCTGACCGGCCGGGATTTTATGGGCTGCGGGCATCGCTGAATCTGTTCGTCGATGATCCGGATCGCAGCGACAACTGGATCCGCGCCGTCCTCCACATTCCGGAACCCGGCGGTTCCACCGCCTTCCCTCGGCTCGCGGTGGATTTTGTCCGCGGCCAATGGTCGCCCGCCCGGAACCAGTGGATCGTTGGCGACGAATTCGGCCTGACCTACCTCCATGCCGAGACACTTTTGCCCCTAGGCGGCCTGACGTTTCCGTTCGAGGCGAGCGAATACCTCCAGAACCAAGAGGGCACCCACGTGTGGCTGGGAACGGACTTCGGCTACGATCGCTTCGACTTGGCAACGGGGCTGGTGGACCTGCGAATCGCGCCCGACCAAATCTCGGCTCGCTACAACGCGACGGCCGCGACTCTGCCCGGCCGGCCGGATGCCCTCGTCCTCTTCGGGCTGACCGTCGACTCCCAGCTGGAAGTTTCTGTCGTCGCCAATGGTCGCCGCCTCCCGGATACCTACACCGCAGACTTGGCCTGGCAGGGGAGGCGCTTGGTTGCAGTCGGAGGCCCGGAAAACCGGGTCTTCGTCTCCAATGGTGGCCAGATGCGCGAACTCGAAGTCACGCCAACCGGCCTGCGGTTCGTGCGCAACCTCGACGCCTATCAGCGTCACACTGACCAACCCATGGCCGTCTCCGGCGGACTGCTGGTGCAGGGATTTGAGGACGCGCTCGACCTTGCCTCACTGACTTGGGTGCCCGTCGGCTCCCTCGTCCGCCCCGTGTATGACGCGCTTTCATTCCGGCAGGGAATCCTGCCGGATGGTTCCAGCCGGATCGAGGCGTTCGACCTGCTCCAACGGCAGCCCGTCTGGGCCGTGCCGGGGCACTGGCCCAACCTCCCGCTGGTGGGCGCAGGAACCCGCGGAGCCCTCGCGTTGGGGCCGGACGGCGGTTTGATTGCGCCGCCGTCTCCTCGGGCCGTTGACCTGCGCCTGGATGCCCTCGGGACGCCCACCATCGCCGGCGTCGGCCGCGAGTTCCCCGTAACCCTGCGCCTGCGTCAGTCAGACACCTGGCTGGCTGGCCGGGTCCGGATCCAGGCCGAGCTGCCTGCCGGGGTTGAGTTGGTGGAACCCGCCGTTGCCGG
Organism: uncultured Verrucomicrobiota bacterium; assembly: GCA_964602595.1. Taxonomy (GTDB): domain Bacteria; phylum Verrucomicrobiota; class Verrucomicrobiia; order Limisphaerales; family UBA9464; genus CAIWAH01. The sequence continues at coordinate 40,010 of CAZRRO010000025.1, forward strand.
AACCTCCCCGGAGTTCACGCTGCCGTTCACGCTGCCCTCGACCAACCTCACGGTGCGGCTGCGCGCCGCAACCCCGGGTCCCATTCACCTGAGTTTCCGGGCCAGTTCCGACTTGGAAGATCCGACCCCGGCAGATGCCCGAGTGGACCTGGACCTCACCGTGCCACCCGCCCCGGTGGTGCTGCTCTCCGACCTCACCGTGAACGAAACCGGTGAACCCTTCATGCTCCGGCTTTCCCATCCGGCCCCGGAGACGCTGTCCATAACCTTGCGGGCCGAACCGATCACCACCGAGGCCGACGACCTCCTCAGCCCGACCCTTGAGGTCACCTTCACGGCGGGCCGCAGTGAAACCGAGGTTTACTGGATCCAAGGCGATTCGACCGTCGAGGAGGACGAGCAGTTTAGGCTGAGCGTCGTCCCGGGCCTCCTAGCAGCCAGCGCCGCCAGTGCCACCGTGACCATCCGCAACGAAGATTTGGCCAACCTCCGCACGTCCCCAGAGAATCGCCCGGAGGGCAATGCCGACGCGGTTCCCACCTCGGTCCAGGTCTGGGTGGACGGCGAGCTGGAGACCCCGGTTGAGCTCGGGTTTGCCACCGTGGCGGGAACGGCCTTGGCCGGGGAGGATTTCCTGCCGCTGACCGGACGTATGGTCTTCAACTCGCAGCAGCGGACCAACCGCATCCGCGTCGCCATCGTGGGTGACACAACCTACGAGCCGGCCGAGACCTTCGGCTTCGACTGGTTGGAGCCGCTGGGCGCACTCCTCCCGCGGACCGTCACGACCGTGACGCTCCAGAATGACGATCCCGTGCCCGCGCCGGTGGCCACCGTCAGCATCGCGCCGGACGGACGGCTCGCCATCCAGTTCCTCGGCCTGCCGGGCGTGCGTTATAATCTGCAGTCCCGCGAAATGGTCACCACCGGCACTTGGCGGACCGAAGGCGGAACGGTCACGGGCGCGGGCGGAATACTGACCCTTCGCCCGGCGGCCCGCACCAACGACACTTGGTTCTACCGGCTTCAGGCCAACTGAACCGCCGGCTGGACCGGATTCACCGATCCGAGCCCGGCAGTCTTCCGGCGCCATTCATCACGACACGGTCCCGTCCGCGGCCGTGTCGGTGGGCCCGCGCTTGACCGGCCGGCCCGATTGTTTCCAGTGTCGCGGCCGAAACTTCACCTCATGCCCGAGCCCCGACTCCAACGCGGATCCATGCTGCTGGTGGAGGAGTGCTTCGCGGCGGAGGACGACCGCTTCGTGGCGGAATTGCGCGCGGTGGATCAGCCCAAGCTGTTGGCGGCCTTTGCCGACCGTTGGAAGCAGGATTCCCGGCCATGGGCCCGGCAGCAGATGCTGGCCTACCTGGAACTGCCTTTCGACCGCCCAGGTCATCAGCCGGTGGTAAAGCGGCTGTTCAAGCACGCGGAGGCGCGGCGCGACCACGAACTCATGGCATTTTTCCTCGTGGCCTTCGACCGACAGGTCCGCCGGGTGATCACGCAGCACTGGACTTGGAGCGCCTCCTTCCGCGGCGGCCTGCAGGTCGAGGTGCTGGCGGCGCCCCGCAATGCGATACCCGGCCAGAGTTCGATGCAGCGGGATCCGGTCACCGGCCGCCCCGTGCCCATGCCCATGCCGGCAAATCCGCGGCTCTTCAAATACCGGACGCGCTACTACCTCCGACGTCGCGCCTGGCGCCATTTCCGCAAACTGGGCTTCGGCCAGCCCGAGGCCTACCCCGCGGCCATCTCCCGGGCGTTGATCGCGTATCGTGACGCCGACTTCGCCAAAGGGGAGAACATCCTGGATTCCTGGGGCCTGCTGCACGCGTGCTTCGGCGAACACGACGCGTTGGAGTTCGGGCCGATCCATCCCCGCCTTAAGGAAAACCGCTCCTTCGGCGAACTGGCGAGCGCCCCGGCCTTCGCCGCGGCTTGGCGGACACCGGCCGCCGGCACGATCCTGTTTTCGCTGCTGTTCCGCGCCCAATCCCGGCTGGTTCGCGTGTGGGCGAAACAGACGTTCGAGCGCGAACATCCCGCCTACGCGGCGTCGGTGGACGAGCTGCTCCAGTTGCTTGATCACGACGACGGGGACATCCAGCAACTCGGCGCCCGGCTGCTCACCAACGCGCCGGGCCTGCCAACGCTGCCCGTCACCGCCTGGCTGCGCCTGTTGGCAACCCGCAATCCGGAAGCCCTCGCGACGCTCTGCGACCTCTTCGCCAAGCACGTGAGCGGCGAGAGGCTGACCCTCGCCCAGATCCTCGAATTGGCCTGTGCCCAGCCGGTTCCGGTCGCCCGGCTGGCGCTGAAGTTCCTGCGGGAACGCCCGGTCACCTCGGCCGCCGACCGGTCCGCCACCACCGCGGTGGCCGACACCCGGTGCGAAGCCTTAGCGGGTGAGCTTGCCCGCTGGGCATTGGGTGTTCTGGGTGGCGCGGAGAATTACCAGACCGAGCCGGTCAGCCGCTTCTTCGATAGCCTGCGCCCCGGTTCGCGCGACGCGGCGTGGGCCTGGCTCGTCGCCGAAGGTTCGCCCGGCCTCGCCGATTCGGTGCTGTGGAGCCGGCTCATCGAGACTCCCTTCGATGACCTGCGCCTGCGTCTAGTGGATCACCTCGAACGGGAGACCGAACGGCGCGCCGGACTGGCCCACGATCTCCGCGCCGTCTGGACCTCCGTGCTGCTCGGTGTTCACCGCGGCGGCCGCCAGAAGGCGAAGGCGGTGCGCCAGCTCGGCGAGGCGATCGGCGCCGATCCGGCCCGTTCCGAGGCTCTGCTGCCCGTGCTCGCGGTGGCAGTGCGGTCGGTTCGCCGGCCGGAAGCCCGCGCGGGCCTCGCCGCCGTGATGGCGCTCCTCGCGCAGCGCCCCGAACTGACCCCGGCCGTGCGCCGGGTCCTGCCCGAGTTGCAGTGGACGGAGGGAGCCGCGTGAACCTGCGTTTTGCCTACCTCGGACGGAGCGAACTTCAGGCCGGACCGTCCGCCCAGCTGCTCAACCTGGCGCCCAACCTCGCCCGCGAGCCCGTGGCCTTCGACGCCGCGCTCCGGCAGCCCCTGCGTTTCCGCGAGGCGATGTCCGCGCTGCACGACATCGTCATCTCCGACCTGCGGTTCAAGCCGCGGGACAAGTCCGCCTACGAGGAGTGGAAGGCGAACGAACGCCGTCGGCTCGCGGAAGTGCGGAGCAACGCCTATACACAGGCCGTCAAGGCCATCGAAACCCGGCGCGACGAGCCGCTGCCGCCAGACCTTGAACGCCAGTTCTCTGCCAGCCGGAAGCGCTACTGGAACGCCCGGCAGGCTTACTCGAATTACCTCCTCAAGCACGACGTGGCCCTGTGGCGCCAGCTGATGCCGTGCGACCCGGTCATCACGGTGGCGGACGACGTTGTCTTCTTCGAATGCTTCTCGGCGGACGAAAGCAGCTACGGCTGCCTGAGTGTCGAGCGGGACGCCGGCTTCGGACCCAGCGCGGAGACGAAGTTCGGGACGACCAACGTGGACTACTCGTGGGGCCTGTTCGACCATTTCCAGAGCCTGCGTTCCTACCGTGAAACCCGGTTCCGGATTGATCCCGCGGGCTTCAGCGTCGCCACGTCGGGCCGGCCGGAATTTCGGGAAGAGAAGATTGATCTGCCAGCCGGGTGGCTGCGCGGTTTCATGCAAATCCAGGCCGCCATGGGCCTCCCGGCGCAACGGCTGACGCTGGGTCGGGAGGCGGTCTATTCGCTGCTCGCCTTCCTGCGCCGACACAAGGCCCAGAAGAGTCCCCGCGCGCTCCGCTTCGAGCTGCGCGCCGACGCCCCGCCGGCACTGGTGCTCGAGCCGTGGGAGGAGCGCATCCCGCTGCACGGCGAACCCGGCGTGCTCGGCCCGGAACCGATCCGCATCTGGGGTCGGCAACGCCTGCTCGCCCTCGCCCGTGTCCTGCCGCTGGTCGAGCGCATCGACGTCTATCTGCTCGGCACCGGGCTGCCTTCGTTCTGGGTGGCGAAGATGGGCGAAATGACCCTCACGCTCGGGCTGTCGGGCTGGACCACGAACGATTGGACCCGCGCCTCCGCGCTCGACCTGCTGGCGCCGGTGCCGGAAGCCGCGCCGGAAATGGTCCGGCAGGTCGCCGGGTTCATGCAGCAGTCACGGCGGGCGGACTTCGCGGCGATTGTGGCCCAATGCGGTCACCAGACCGCGCTCGCCGCCTCGGCGCTGCGGCGGTTGGCCCACACCGGCCAACTGATCCACGACCTCGCCGGCGGGGTGTCACGATGGCGCCAGATCATGCCCATGGCGTTAGGCGAGGAACAGTTGGGTCCGCCCAACGCCGAAGCGGTCGGCGCCCAGGACCTCGTGCGGGGTGGCAAGGTCACCGTGGATTCCCGCCTGACCGCCCCGGCGGGCGGATCGGTGCTCACTGGCGTGGCCGGCCACAAGCCGGTGGAGGTGCTGCTCGATGCGGACGGCCGGATCAAGCGCGGCCGTTGCCTGTGCGGGCATCACCAGAAGGCGGGCCTGCGCATGGGTCCGTGCCGGCACCTGCTCGCGCTGCGGGCGTTGGCGTGGCGGCAAAACCAACCGGGAGGTTGAACCCATTCACACATATTCAGTGAAGGTAAATTCCGATGAACCTTGGCCGTTCGATCAGCCGCGCAACTGCGCGACGTTCACCATGCGACAGGTATTGGATGGATCGGAGCCAATACTTCTCGTGTCTCACGATGCTGATGACCATGGGTGGCAATTTATCGGCACCTCTGACGCATCAATGGCTGACGCGAAACTTGTCTGCTTGGAGCATATCGTTCGTCTTGATCCGACGGTTTTGGAGATCGCCAGTCTCCCGCCCGGTTGGCAGGCGGTGCGAGAACGGGTCGGCGGGCAATGGGATTTGCGAGAAACACCGGTTGATTAGATCGAATAGCTAGACCGTTGAACGCAGAACTCGAAGACGCTATGAACCGACCGCTGGCCGTTACTTTTGTTCTTTGGGAAGGGGTGTGCGTGGCTTTTGAGCCTATCCTGCTGCGGTGTTCCGCCGCGGTTGCGTTTGCCTGTCCATGCATCCCCAAAGCCGTTGTTCGTTTGGGCCGTCGCACACTGCTGGCGGCGAACCAAAACGACCCGAGGGTCTTCGCCGCCAGCAGTGTGCGACGGCCCTTGGTGAACGGCCTTGGTCCTGAGGGTGAAGTCATCAGACGCACCCCCTTCCCAATTTACCTTCCCGCCGCCCAAAACGACCCAGCCGGTCGCCGCCCCTGAACTATGGGACTCCTTTCCTGGCTCAGCCGCCTGTTCGCGCCCAAACCGCCGCCCTTGCCGCCGGGGGTCAGGGTTCCGCCGTTGCCCCCGTCGGCCAATTCCGGCCGTCCGGCGCCCACTCCGGTGGCGCCGAAAGCGGCCCCCGCGCCGCAGAAGCTGCAGTTGGACGCCGCCCAATTCACCGCGCTGAGTGATGACGACGTGCGGAAACAGGCGAAGGGTCGGCCCCTGCTCCGGAACCCTTGGTTTGGCCGGCGCGACCTGATTCCGCCGGCTTCGGATGAGCGCACGCTGCTCATCGACCGCGCGATGGTCGCCCACGGGTTGCTGACGCCCGAGGAGCTCGTGAAGATCCACGAGGTCGGGGCCCAGATGGCGGAACTCCGGCCTGACTTGGCGCAGGCCAACGCGGCTGCCGCCGACGCGGTGAAGCTCGACGAGGAAGCCCGCAAGGCCCTGCGTGCCCAGCGGAAGGCGGAGGCCGCCGCCCGCCGGCAGCAATGCGCCGAGGACCTCACGCGCCGACGGCACACCGACATCGTGTTCCTCGGCCGCGGCGTGTCCGGCGGGCTGGCCGACCGACGGGCCAACGTGGAGAAACTTCAGGCCGCCGGACTGCCCGTGCTCGCGACGCCCGCCGACGTGGCGCAGGCGCTGGGCCTGACGATTCCGCGGCTGCGCTGGCTGGCCTTCCACTCCGAGGCCTCGGCGGTGACGCATTACGTCCGCTTCACCGTGCCCAAGAAGAGCGGCGGCCTGCGGGAGTTGGCCGCGCCACACCACGACATGGCCACGGCGCAGCGGTGGATCCTGATCAACGTCCTGGAACGCCTGCCGTTGCACGATGCGGCCCATGGTTTCGTCCGCACCCGGGGCACCATGAGCAATGCCGTGCCGCATGTCCGCCGGGCGACGGTGATCAACCTCGACCTGAAGGATTTCTTCCCGTCGATCACGTTCCCGCGCGTGAAGGGCATCTTCGAGGGCCTCGGCTATTCGCCGGCGGTCGCCACGGTCCTGGGCCTGCTGTGCACCGAAAGCCCGCGGCGCAAGGTGGACTACGCCGGGCGCACGTTGCATGTCGCCGCCGGGCCCCGCGCGCTGCCGCAGGGCGCCTGCACCAGTCCGGCGCTCAGCAACCTCCTCGCCCGCCGGCTCGATGCCCGCCTCACAGGCCTCGCCCGCAAGCTGGGCTTCACCTTCACCCGATACGCCGATGACCTGACCTTCTCCGGCGACGCGGAGGCCGCCGCGAAAACCGGTTACCTGCTCACCTGCGTCCGCCACCTGATCGCGGACGAACGGCTCACGGTGAACGAAAAGAAGACGCGGGTGCAGCGGCCGGGCACGCAGCAGACCGTGACCGGGATCGTGGTGAACCAGCGTCCCAATGTTCCCCGATCTACCGTCCGCCGGCTGCGGGCGATCCTACACGACGCCCGCCATCACGGCCTGGATGCCGCCAATCGCGAAGGCCGGGAAAACTTCGCCGACTGGCTCGGCGGCATGATCGCCTACGTGAGCATGGTGAACCCGGACCGGGGCCGCGAACTGCGCGAGGAATTCGACCGCGTCACCAGTTAAGCCGGGCCTATCTCGGGACCGTGGCCGACGGGGTGTTGGTCGCCAGGCTGGCGAGGCGGGCGCGGGCTTCGTTCAGATCCTTCACCACGCCGTTATATTTTTCGACGAGGTCATTGAACTTCGTCACGGCTTCGCTGCGGCCGGTGGCGACTTCCCGGAGCTGGGTCGCGAATTCCTTCAGGCGCTCGTCCCGCGCGGCCACGGCGGCGGCCCAGGTGGTCACGCTGGCCTTGAGCTGGTCGCGCTCCTGGGTGAGCTGCCGGACTTCCCGTTCGAGCGGACGCAGCTTGGAATCGGTTTCGCGGGCCAGGACCGCGGCGTCCTGAAGGCGGGCGCGGAATCCGTCGAGGTCGGCGGTCAGTCCGGAAATGGCCCGGGCCTGTTCCTCCAGCTGCGCGGCCTGTTCGTGGCGCACCCGGGCAAGGCCGCCCGCCTCAAGATTCACGCGCCGGTTCTCGCGCCATTGGACCACGCACAGGCCCGCGAGCAGCAGCACGCCGAGCAGGTTGAGGAGGGGCAGGGCGCGGTTCACGGCCGGTCCGTTCCTTCGCGGATTTCGAAGGCCACTTTCTGGATGCCGACGGACCGCACGAGGTCCAGCACCCGGATCACGTCGCCATGCCGGGCGTCCCGATCGCCACTGATGAAGACACGCGGTTCGGCGTTGGTCTTCTGCAGCGCGGTGAGCGCCAATACGAGTTCGTGGTTTCCAATCGGCTTCGTGTCGAGGTAGGCGAGTCCCGCCTTGTCCACGGAAAGGTTCGCGAAGTCCTTCCGCGTGTCCGGCGTGGCGGTAGTCGCGGTGGGCAGGTTGACCTTCACGCTCTTCGGATTCACCAGACTCAGGCTTACCAACATGAAGGCCGCGAGCAGGAAGAACATGATGTCGATCAGCGGCACGATCTCGATGCGCGCTTCGTCGGCAGGCGACGGTAGCTTGTAACCCAGTTTGACGGGCATGGCGGTCCTCAGCGATTGGGGCGGGCGGCGACGGCACGTTGCCGGGCGAAGGCTTCCAGGTCGTGGCCGTGGTGCTTGGCGGATTCCACGAGCAGCTCGACGTGGTTGATCGTGCGTTCGAGCTGCGCCCGGAACCGGTGCAGGCAGCGGTTGAAGTAGTTGAACGGGAACAGGCAGAGGATCGCGATGCCGAGGCCGCACGCGGTGGCGATCAGCGCCTCGGCGATGCCGCCGCTGACCTTGGTGGCGGCGAGCTGGTCGTCCCCCACGAAGTGGAACGAGTGCATGATGCCCGTGACGGTGCCGAGCAGGCCGAGCAACGGCGCGAGGGTGATCAGGGTGCCGAGCACCCATTGGCGATTCTCGCTCCGCTCCAGCTCGTCCGACGCGCGCAACTGCATCGCGCCAAGGAGCGAGCTGTGCGCGTGCTGCAACCCCTCGTGGACCGTGCCGAGGTGCGGGTCGGCGGAACCGGCGGTCAGCGTGAACGCGCGGTCGAAGTCCCCGTCGGCGATGGCCGCGAAGCACTGGTCCAGCCGGGCGGAACTGGAGCGGCGCCTGAGGCTCCACCACCACAGCGAACGCTCGAGCACCACGACGAGGGCGCCCAGCAGGGCGACGAGGATCGGCCACATGATGGGGCCGCCCTTCAGGAAATAATCGACGACGACGTTGGCGAACATGGTTGGGTCAGTTCATTTGCCGAGTTCAAAACGGATCGCGACCTCGAAGCGCCGCACCGGGCCGGGGCGGAACCGCCAGCGTTCGCGCACCACGCGCAGGGCGGATTCGTTGAGCAGCGGCCAAGGACTGGGCGCGGGCGATTCCGCGGCCAACACCCGACCATCTTCGCCCACCGAGAAGCGCACCACCACCGTGCCTTCCTGGCCGGCGTTCCGGGCGCGCGGCGGATACGTGGGAGCCGGTTGCCGGCCTTCGCCCTGACCGTAGGCCAGGGCTTCCACGGCCGGGGCGGCGGTCGCGGCCGGCACCGGGTTGGCCGGAGCGGACTGCGGGCCGGAGGCGGCTTGCTGCACGTCAACGATCCGGGTCGGCCCCTCGACCGGCAGCGCGAAGGCGACGGACGGAAGGGGCTCGGCCACCGCCACAAGCGCCGGGGCGGCCGCCGCGGGCAGGGGTTCCAGTAACGGCGGAGGCGCGGAGCCGGCCGGCGCGATGTCAGGCGGCGGCAAGGGATCGTTGGTAAGCTCAACGTGCAGCACCTGCGCGACCACGGGCGGCGCGGCCTTGGCCGGGGCGACCGGCCGCGGATAGGTCCATGCCAGGCCCAGCGCGCCCACGGTGAGGCAACCCAGCCAAAGCACCAGCGTGGTGACGTGGAGCGGGGAAGTTTCCGCGGATGCGGGATTCCGCGCGCCGATGACCGGACGAGGGACCGCATTGCTGGCCGGAAGTCCGGCGACGGGCAGGGCAAAGGCATTCATGGTGATGACACTTCGGGGCTGGCGGAAGCCACGGGGCCACGGCGCGGGAAGAACCGGCGCCAGGCGAGGGCAAACCCGGTGTAAACCAGCACGAGTCCGCCCAGGCAACCGAGCAGCGCGAGCGCCTGGCCGGGCCATCCGCCGGCCTCGCCGGTGTGCAGGGTGCGGTTCAACTGACGCAGGGAGCGGCGCACGCCCTGGTCGCCGAAGGCTTCGCGTTTCAGGATTTCCCCGGTGAACGGGTGGAGCTGAAGTTGCCGCGGCGTGGGCGACCACGAACCGGCAACTTGAACCAAAGCTGTGACCGCCGGGCTGCCCCCGCCCCGGCCGCCAGTTCCCTCGCTGCGCGGTCCGCGTTCGCGTCGCTCGCCACCCTCAGAATTGACCGCACCATCACCCCGGCCCATGCCGCCACCCCGTTGGCGGCCTTGGCCGAAGCGCAACGTGATGGACTCCCAGGTGGGAACTTCCTGGGCGACGGCAGCCAGCAAGGCATCGGGTCCCAGCGGCCGGGCGCCCGGCGCAGGCGCGGTGAAGGTCAGAGCGTTGGTGCCGCCTGGGCCAGGACCGCCGGATGGCGGACCATAGACGAAGTTCCCGAAACCGCGAAAGGCCATCACGACGCCGGTGAAGCTCATCACAAGGATGAGCGGTGCGCTCCACAGTCCGACGGCGTTGTGCCAGTTCCAGTCGCGTGCCTTGCCGCGGAGCTTCAAGTTGACCACCGAGGTGGCGCGCAGCGCGTTGACGTTCCAGGAACGCGGCCACCACAGCCAAAGGCCGCTGACACAGAGCGTGAAGAAAACGATGGCGGAGACCCCCACCACGGTGGACGCGATCTGGCGTGGGCCGGCGGGCTGATTCGGGCGACCGGGGCCTTCGCCGCCGGTCGGGACACCGTCCGTCCGCGGTGGCGCATTCACTCCGAGCCAGCGATGCCAACGCAGCATCCGCTGGAAGAACGCCCGCAGTTGCGACGCGCCTTGGGACCGGAATTCGCCGGTGTAGGGATTCGCATAAACCGTGTTCGTGCGGCCGAGGTTCAGGACGACTGCCGCCGCGGGGTCAGCGGAAACGGTGAGGCTCATCGGACGGGCTTCGGGCTGGGCTTCGCGCAGTTTCCGGAGCAACTCGTCCACGGACAGCTTCGCGCCGGAAGCGGCGGGCGGGCCGACGCGGCGAAGGTCCCGTTCGGCCGACGCGATAAGTTGCTTCTCGAACGCCATCGAGGCGCCGGTGATCGCGGTGATCGCGATCGTGCCGCCAGCGAGCAGGCCGATGACGAGGTGGAGCCAGAAGAGGACTTTGCGGAGCGGCTTCATGCTTACATCTCGGCCCAGAGGCGGATCAGGTTGTGATAGACGCCAGTAAGCTGGACGACGCTGGGGTGCGTGGCGTTCTCGGGACCGAAGCGCTGGATCGCGACGTCGAGGTCGAAGAGGAGCGAGCGCTGGTGGTTGTCGCGGATCATGCTCTGGAGCCAGAAGAACGAGCAAAGCCGGGTGCCGCGCGTCACGGGCGTGACGTGGTGCAGGCTGGTCGAGGGGTAGAGGATCAGGTCGCCGGCGGGCAGCTTCACGGACTTGGTGCCGTAGGTGTCCTCGACCACGAGTTCGCCGCCGTCGTATTCGTCCGGGCCGGCGAAGAAGAGCGTGCAGGACAGGTCGGTGCGGAGGCGTTGCCCGTTGGGCAACTGCCGCACCGACCCGTCCACGTGCGTGCCGAAGTTCTGCCCGCCGGAGTAGCGGTTGAACATCGGGGGCAGGATGTGCAGGGGCAGCGCCGCGGAGATGAACAGCGGGGTCTGCCCCAGCGCCCGCAGGATCATTTCGCCGACCTGCCGCGCCGCCGGATGTTCCGCGGAAATCTGCTGGTTGTCCTTTACCCGGGCGCCTTGGTGGCCGGCCGTGATGCGGCCGTCCACCCACTCGGCGGCGTCCAGGATTTGGCGGGCCTGGGCGACCTGTTCCGAGGTAAGGGCCTGGGGAATCTGGAGCAACATGGCCGGCGGGATCAGGGGTTCAGAACGTGACGTTCGCCGTCAGCAGGAACGAACGCGGCACGCCCGGATAATAGCGGCCGCCGTTGTTGTTAAGGCGGTAATAATCCTCGTCGAACAGGTTGTTCACGTTTAGGCGGAGGCTGAAGTTCCGGCTGAAGTCGTAGCCCACCATGCCATTGAACAGCCAGTAGTCCTGCACGCCGGGCAGCGCGGTGGCGGTGGCGGCCGGCGGAGTGCCCGCCGTGCTGCGCAGCACGGAGTCGGTGTATTGCAGGCCGCCGCCGAGGATCAGCCCGAAGGGCAGCTTGTAGGAGGTCCACAGGTTGCCCGACCAGCGGGGCGTGAACCGCAGCGCCGCGCCGTTGTTACCCGCGCCGGTGGTGCCGCCGGGGGCGACAAACTCGCTGTCGGCGTAACCGAAGCCGCCGAACACGAACCACGATTCCGTGAGGCGGCCTGACACGCCGAACTCCACGCCCTCGACGATGTTCTCCTGTGCCTGGATGAACTCCAGCGTGGTCGTGTCCTGGACGAGGTTGTTCAGGTTCTCCGAGCGGTAGAGCGCCAGGCTGGTGGACAGTTTGCCCTGAAAGAAATCCCACTTGGTGCCGACCTCATAGTTGCGGTTCTCGACGGGGTCGAACAGCGCGCCATTGTTCACGTTGTTCGTGTTGGCCGACAGCGTGAAGGTGGTGCCCGGCGGCTGGAGCGAGTTGGCCGCCGAGAAATACACGCTGCCATTTGGCAATGGCTTGAAGACCAGTCCGCCCTTCCAGCTCACCAGGTCACCGTCCGTCTCCAAGTCGGCCGGTGTCGCCGCGGCGGCGTTGGTCGAGCCGGCGAGGGTTGCCGAATCCACCTGGTAGTATTCCCAGCGGACGCTGCCGTTCAGCAGGAAGTATTGGTTCAGCTTCAGCGTGTCGAAGACATAGGCCGCCGCGGTGTCGATCTGGCCGTCGGCGTAGGGGCTGTTCGCCGCCAGGAACGGAATCTCCGCCGCGGTCACCGGGCGTAAGTTGTCCGGCGCGTAGATGCTGGTGGCGGGACCGTTCACGGCGGTCCAGGTGGGCTGAAACTGGGTTTCGCGCGCCGCCTCTAGGCCGCCGACGAGGCTGTGCTCGATGAAGCCCGTGTCGAATTTTGCGGTCGCGTTCAGTTGGTTCGACAGGATTTCGTTTTCCGTCTGGTTGCGCAGGCGCCGCGGGGAAACCAGGCCGTTCGTCGGGTTATACATCGCCACCGCGCTGTTCTGGAAATACGTCAGCAACGCATCCCGCTCGGTCGAGGTGAAGACCGTCTGGTTGCGCACGGTGACGCTCTCGTTCACGTCGTGCTCGACCGTCAGGTTGACCGAGCCGCTGGTCACGTCCTCGAAGTCCTGATTGGCGATGCCGTAGTAGTTCTCCTGGTTCACCGGACCCGTGCCCGGCGTGGTGGGCAGCCCGCCGGGCAATGCCGCCACCGGCAGGCCGGAGTCGGGCAGATTGTCCTGCTCGGTGTAGGAACCGCGGACAATGACACGCGTCGGCGTGCCCAGGCCGAGCGCGAAGGACGGCGCCATCGCCCAACTGTGGTTCTCGATCACGTCCCGGCCGGGCACGCCGCCCGCCTGCCACAGGCCGTTGAACCGCACTGCGCTGCCATGCAGCCAGTCGCCTTCGTCGGCGAGCCGGACCGGTTGGTTGAAGTCCGCGGTCAGGCGCTTCACGTCGGCGCTGCCGTAGCTGAAGCTGCCGGCGTAGGCGGGCGTGAGCTGGGGTTGCTTGGTGGCGAGGTTCACGTAGCCGGAACTGCCCCCGCGCCCGTTGTCGGCGCCGGCCGGGCCCTTGGCGATCTCCACCTGTTCGAGGTTGAACACGTCGCGGCTGATCGCGCCCTGGTTGCGCACGCCGTCCACGAAGATGTTGTTCGAGGCGTCGAAGCCCCGCATGAAGAACGAGTCGCCCGAGGCCACGTTGCCCCCCTCGCCCGCGGCGAAGGTGATGCCGGGCGTGTTGCGGAGCACGTCACTGAGCGTGAACGCGCCCTGCTGGGTGAAGACCTCCTTGGGCACGGCCACCACCGTCTGCGGCGTGTCGAGCAGCGGCTGGGTAAACTTGGGCGACGAAAGGGTGTCCACCTTGAAGGCCGGCTCGGCGGTGTCCTTGACCACCACGTCGGGCAGGTGGGCCGGCGCGTTGGTGGCGGACTGGCCATAGGCCGTGCCGGTGAGCAGGAGGCCGGCGGCGCAGGCGGTGTGGAGTGGGCCGGAGCGGTCGCCGAGGCCGCGGAGCGTGGTGGGAAGGTTCATGATGAACGCGTCCGACCGTTGTAGCGCACTTCAACGGCGGCCCGCTCCCGGTCCGTTGACAAAACTTGTCGGCGCCTTGCTGCCGTTGGCTTGCGCTGCTTGTCGGCCGATTGCGGTCGCAGTTCGGCCCCCGCGCCACCGACGGTCGCCTACTGTTTCACTGTCTTGCCCGTGGGCGTGTTGTCATCCCAGCCGCGGCGGCTGTGGAAGGCCCACCAATCGTATTCGTCCTTCTGCCGTTTCTCCGGCGCGGCGTGATTGTCGGCGAAGATCAGGTTCAGCTTCGTGCCGTGGGCGGACTTGTCCCAATTCCAGTAGGGAATCTCCCACGCCAGCACCGCGCGGCTCGGGTTCGCGACGTCGTTGTCCTTCCGGCCGCTGACGGGGCGCTTGGTCTCGTAGGTGCCGTCGGCCTTCACGAAGATGTGGTTCCAGATGTAGGTCACATGGTCGTTGTCGCGCAGGAGATTGTTCAGCATCCCGATCGCCGGGTCCTTCTGCTTGATGCCGGCGGGACAGGTGAACGTGCCGGCCTTGGGCGCGGCGGTCACCTTCCCGGAGGAGTTCGTCGGCTTGTTGCCGTTGCGGGTCAGGTAGGGCTCCAGTAGCTCCGGGAGCCATTTGTCGTCGGTGCGCAAGGCATTGTCCGAACCCCACGCGCGGCCCCAGTTCTTCACGAGCGGGAAGCGCGCCGCGTAGTCCCCGGAATACATCGCGACGGCGAGGCCGATCTGCTTCTGGTTGTTGAGGCAATACGTCTCGTTGGCCTTGGCCCGGGCCTTGGCGAGTGCGGGCAGGAGCATCCCGGCGAGGATGGCAATGATGGCGATGACGACCAGCAGCTCGATCAGCGTGAAGCCGCGGCGGTCCGGGCGGCAGACGGGGCGAAGGTGCATGCGCGGGTAAGTTGCCCCGCAGCAGACTCGGTCCTGAACTCACTGGCAACCGCGGTCTGGGACTCGTTCAGCTCCAGCTCTGGAGCTCAAGGATGTTGCCGTCGGGATCGCGGGCATAAACAACGCACAGCCGGCCCACGCCTGGCACGTCGGTGGAGCTGATTCCGCCCACCGCGGAACCGCCGGCGGCAAGCACGGCTTCCAAGGCGGCCGCCACGTCAGCGACCTGGAACGCAAGGTGGCCGAAGCCGGGTTCGTTCACGACCGGGCGGGTGTTCTCGACCATCTGGTCGTAGCTGAAGATTTCCAGCGTCGGGCCGTGGTCGCCGTGACCGGGCAGCCGCAGGTGTAGGCCGGTGAGGTGGGCACCCGGCAACCCAGTGAGTGATTCCAGCCAGGTGCCCGATAGATCGCGCTCCGGCGGCTGGGGCACGCAACCGAAGACGTCGCAGTAGAACCGCGCAAGCCGGCGCCAGTCGCGGGTCGTCAGGTTGGTGTGAACGTAGCGGGCGGTTTTCACGGCAGAAAATGAGTGAGGAGGTGGCAGCGAAGCCTTCTTCACCAACAGCAGGAGGAACATCACGGTCATGCCCACGGCACCGATCCCTACATCGGAGCATTCCCATTGCGTAACACATCCAACCTGACCGCGATGAAAAACAAGGCCAGCACCGGGAAAAACAGCAGCAGTATTTGAGGGGAATCTTTTGAACGACCCAAGCTCAGCGACCCGGCCCACGGGAGGCAACGATGGCAACCGCGACGCCCCGCTGGGTTCGCTGCGGCGCATGGTCGGGAGGAGGCATACGGTTCACCTTTAGTAACCAGACTCCTTCATTTCCTTCAGTGTGACCCGGACGCGCTCCACTAAATCGACGAGGTCGATCTGCCTGTCGTCTTCGACACGCTTAGAAATCATTGTGAGTGCTGCAACCTGGACCTGCGATGTGCCAAGTCGTAGCACGGGATCAGTGCCATACTCGTCCGTGACGCTCTCCCAGTGCAGCCCCAACTCAGTCGCGAGGACGTCCCCGAATACGACTCCCAAGGCTTGAAGCTCGAACGTCTGAGTCTTGTCGAAGGCGCGGTCGTCGATCAGTCGCTGCAACACTGGGAGATCGTTCGTGGTTCGTGTGAACTCGCGCGTGCTGGCACGAGAACGCACTGCGGAAAGCACGAGCGTCCTCTGCTCGACTAGTTGCGCTTCTTGTTCCCGACTCAGCTTGTGAAACTCCATCTTCGCTTTTCGTGATTCGATCTTACTGCACCCGGCGACTACGCAAAGCGCGCTTGCTACAACGACCATGATGATGCCGGCTCTGAGAATCATGAGTGCGGCATGTCTAACATTGGATTGAGCGAGTTCACTTCCCGCAAAACCTCGCGAACCCTCCCCCCAGCAGTTCCGTCGCGTCGCGCTGGATCTCCGCGTCGGTCACGGGCCAGCCGGCGGCTTCGAGGGTTTCGTATTTGCGGGCGAGGCAGCGGCCGATCAGGGCACGTGAGTGCTGCCACTTGTAGATGAGCTGGTCGAGCACGCGAGCGTCGCTGTGCTGCGGGGTGAAGCTCGTGCCGAGCAGTTCCAGTCGCATCGTGGTGATCTCCTCGATGAGCTGCGGCGTGTTGGTGAACCACCAGCAGCCGAACGGATGCAGGTTCCGGAACTTGCGCGCGAGCACCACCAGCTCGTGCTGGTTCTCCCGCGCCAGGCAGGTCACGGCGAAGCGGTTCGCCGGGTTGGCCGCGCAGAGGTTCTGGAGTGCGGTCAGGTCGCTGCGGCCCACGCCGTCGCCGGCCATGCGGAGGAGCGGGTTCACGGCGCGTTTCACGCCCATCATCAGCGCGAAGGGCTGGCCGTGGTCGCGGCAGTGCGGCAGCACGGCGTGGTCAATGAGCCACGCGGTGTCACCCGCGGCCGGGTAGCTGAAGGTTGGCGGCAACGACACCATGCAGTAGTTTGCGCCATATTTCCGCGTGTAGTCGGTGAGGAAACGGCGCACCTCGTCGGCGGTGGCCTGGTTCAGCTCGTTGCCGACAGCGTAACCCCAGGCGCGCAGCCGCGGCGCGGCCTCGGTCCAGCCGAGGATCAGCGGGTCGATGCGCAGGGCACCGCGGAAACGGGCATCGCGCGGCAGATTGGCGTTCCAATAGGCGCGTTCCTCGTCGTCGAACGGCGAGTTGGTCATGCCGATCGAGGCGACGTTCGCCAGCGTGAGGACCCGTTCCACGAAGTCGGCCGGTTTCCAGGCGGCGAACCATTTCCGCAGCGACGCGAGGTCATGCTTCCGCGGCTCGATGCCGAGCGCATTCAGCGTGGTGAGCACACCGCGGCAGGCTTCGGACACGGGCGAATGTTCGACGAACAGGGCGTTCCAGATGAACTCCGCCTGCTCGGTCTTCGAGGCGCTCCAGAAGCGGTCGAACGGCACATCCATCTGCCGGAACGATTCGCTGACGAGGTAGTGGTAGGTGAGCTGTTCGTCGATGCCCCAGCTGAGCAGCGAGCTGAACGCGGGATCGTAAAGGTGCGTGTGGATGTCATGCACCGGCGTGGCGGCCAGGATGCGTTCCACGCGGGCGGACAGCGGGGCGGACGAAGACATGGCCGGAGTTCAAAGTTCCGGGTGCGAAGTGCAAAGGGGAAAGTTGTCCCGCCGCCGCTCGACTTCGCAGGGGCGTGGCGTAGCTTCCCGCCGCCAATGGACACGCTGAAGCTGACGCTGGGGCATTCGCCGGATCCCGATGATGCCTTCATGTTTTACGGACTCGCCAAGGGGCTGATCGCCACCCCGGGGCTGGAGTTCGAGCATATCCTCCAGGACATCCAGACCCTCAACGAGCGGGCCACCCGCGGCGAACTCGACATCTCCGCCATCAGCATCCACGCCTACGCCTACGTGGCCGACACCTACGCGCTGCTGCCCAGCGGCGCGAGCATGGGCGATGGCTACGGCCCGATGCTCGTCGCCAAGACAAAGTTCGGCCGGGAAGAAATCCGGAAGCTCCGCATCGCCGTGCCCGGCACGATGACCAGCGCCTTCCTCGCGCTGCAATTGTGGCTCGGCCGCCGGGCGGAGGACCTCAACTGCGTTGTCGTGCCGTTTGACCAGATCTTCGACGCCGTGAAGCAGGGGAAGGCCGACGTCGGCCTGATCATCCACGAGGGCCAGCTCACCTTTGCCAACGAGGGACTCGTGGTCTGCGAAGACCTCGGCGTCTGGTGGGGCCGCGAGAACGATGGCCTGCCGCTGCCGCTCGGCGGCAACGTCATCCACAAGCGCCATGTCCCGGCGCTCCGTAAGCAGGTGAGCGACATCCTCACGGCCAGCATCCAGTTCAGCCTCGACCACCGACCCGAGGCGGTCGCGCACTCCATGCGGTGGGCGCGCGACATGGGCATGGACCTCGCGGACAAGTTCGTCGGCATGTATGTGAACCACTGGACGCTCGACTACGGCGACCGCGGCCGCGACAGCATCCTGCGGTTCCTCAGCCGGGGTCACGCCATGGGCATCGTCCCCAAGGTGGCCGGTCTGGAGTTTGTGAAGTGATTCGCCTCCCCAAGGGCGGAAATCAGCGCAGCCGCACCGCGACCTCGCCCTCGTAGCGCCGGACAAAGAAGCCGGCCCGTTCCAGGAAGAGCACGCCGAGGCGCAGCGGCGTGTCGTCCGCATGGCTGTAGGCGGACTTCGCCAAGCTCACGAGTGAATCCACCGGCTGCTCGTCCGCGGCGGTCAGCAGCATGCCGGGACGGAGCTTGGCTGCCTCGGCCGGGCCGCCCCGCTCGACCGTCTCCACGGCGAATCCGTTCGGCGTCTCGCGCACGGTGAAACCGGCCCGCTTGCGCAGCAGGGCGTTGTTGAAGAAGACCCGCTCGTCGATCAGCCGGAGCTGGGCGTCACGGTTGCCGCCCTGGCGTCGCAGCCGCAGGCGGACCTCCCGCTTGTCCTTGGCGGTGGTGAGGACCCGATTGAACTCGATGAGGCTGCCCGGCGGCTGGCCATTCACCTCGAGGATGGTGTCGCCGGCCTGGAGGCCCGCCTGGGCCGCCGGGCTGCCGGGCTGGACCAATTGGACGGTGAGCGGCCGCGACGCCGGCTTGAGCCGGGCGCCGAACCAATAGCCGTTCACCGATTCGCCGCTCAGCATTTCGGCCAGCGCCTCGTTGACACGCCGGATGGGGATGGCGAAGCCAATGCCCTGACTGTGGCCGGGATTAAGCACGGCAACGTTCAACCCGATGAGTTCGCCGCGCAGGTTCACGAGCGGTCCGCCGGAATTGCCCGGATTGATCGCCGCGTCGGTCTGCAACCAGTCGGCAATGTCCAAGGATTCTCCCGCCGGCAAGGCATCGGCCGGGCGGCGGGACTTGGAACTGAGGATGCCCTTTGCGATCGAGCCGCCGAGACCGAACGGGTTGCCCAGCGCAATGACGGTTTCGCCCAGGAGCAGGTCGTCGTCCTTGGCGAACTTGAGGGCGCGAAACTTGCGTGGCTGCTTCGGTTTTAGGCGGAGGAGGGCCACGTCCTTGCTCTGGGAGAGCTCAACCCGTTCGGCCGGAATCGCCTCGTCGCTGTCGTAAAATTGCACCCAGATGTCGTCGGCATCACCCACGACGTGGGAATTGGTCAACACATAGCCGTCCTCGTCGATAACAACGCCGGAACCGCGGGCATAGTTGGCTTGCGGCCGGCGTTGGTAGCCGTAGAACTCGCGCAGGCGACGTTCGTAGGCGGTCTCGCGGTCCACCCAGCTGCGCGTGGCAATGTTGACGACTGCCGGCATCACCCGTTCGACCGCAAGGACGGTGGCATCTCGGCGAATGTCCGCAGTCGGCGTGGCCGCAACCGCCTCATCGTCGGCCAACATCGGGGCCGGTTGCTCCTCTGCCCGTAGCAGGCACAACGACATCAACGACAGTCCGGCCCAGCCAGCCAGCCGGCTCCAAACGGGGTTCCAGTTCACGGCACGCATCGGTTGTGTTCTGGCGTGGAAGCTGGCCGGCAATCGGCACCCCGTCAAAATGGGCAGGGGCTCGGCTCCGAACGATGGGGCTCCGATCCACTTCCCGAAGAAGTTGAGGACGGCGCCTTTTCACCTCGGTAGCAAACTTGGGGACCGCCTGAAGCGGTTGCCGGAGCGGTGGGCGGCAATTGCGGAAAAGAAAAAGGGGCCGGACAGATGTCCGGCCCCCTGTGATTTAAGCGGCATTCCCGTTAGGGAACCGACGCTTATTCGTAGACGATCGTCAGCACGTCGCCCACGAGGGTGACACTGACGATGCGGCTCACGCCGTCCACCTTGAGGAACCCGGTGTTGGAACCAGCCGGGGCCTTCGCGGTGATCGTCTTGGTCGCGGAGTTCACGACCACATCGGTGAGCGCGGCACCAGGCAAGCTGGGCACGACCGGAGTGATCGTCGGGCCGGTAGGACCTGCCTTCTTGTAGAAGAGCAGGTAGTCGATGTCGCCGCCAGGGATGGTGAGGCGGATGGTGCTATTGGCGCCGAGGGTGAACTCAGCCACCGCAGTGCCATCAGCGTTCATGAACGGAACGTTGTCGTTCGAGCTCCAGCCGCCGGTCTGCGAAACCGTCACCGCGCCGAGGCGCTGCAACGTCTGCTCACCCTTGGTCGGATCGCTGGTCACGAGGTCCAGCGCGAACGGAGTCCCCTGGGCGCTGCGGCCATCCCACGAGAATCCGAGGACGGCGCTGTAGGTGCCGGGCGCGAAGTCGCGGGTGTAGTTATACCATTCGCCGTTGTCGCCCCAACCGATCTTGTAGTTCTGGGTGAGGGTGAAGTCCGGACGTTCCGCGTTGCCGTCGGAGATGACGTCCGCATTGGCACCTTCGGGCGCGTTGTTGACCGTGCCGTTGTCGTTCCAACCTTGGCGGAGGCTGTTGCCGTTGGCACCACCGTCCGCGGTCGATTCGGGATTGAGGCGGAGGTCAACGCCCGGCTGGCCGTCCTTACCCTTGAACAGGTCGGACGCGAGGGGCATCACGTTGGCTGCGGCAACGGTCTGGCCGTTGTCGAAGTTGAAGTCTTCGGCTTCAACCACGAGGGCGACGCCCGTCATTTCGACGCGCACGTCGTTGTCGGGGAAGCTGGTGGCCGAGCCGTTGGCGCTGGTCACGTCGACGTAGTAGTCACCGATGTTGGCGACGCCGACCGCAGGGATGGTGTAGGAGGCACCGGTCGCACCGGCGATCGCCTTTTTGTTCTGGAACCACTGGTAGGTAACCGGGATGGACGAATCCACCTCGACCGACAGGGTGACGGAGGCGCCGGGGGCGACCTTCGCGCCGACCGGGCGCTTGGTGACGATCGGGGGCAAGGTGCCGGGATCAACCAACGTGCCGATGCGGTCACCACGGATCGCGGTAGCCGTGCCGTTGGCCGGGTCGGCCGCCGTGGCGAGCTTGAAGGTCGCGCCGCCGTTGTCGCCGCCGCCGCCTTCCTTGTAGAGATACTCGATGTAATACCGCTGACCGGCGGTCAGGGTGATCGTGTTGCCCGTGGGCCATTCGGTCGCGGGATACGTGTCGGAGCGGTTCAGGAACAGGCCGTCCGCATTCGGATCGCGGCCGTTACCGGCACCGGTCCAGCTGTTGGCGCCGCCCCAGGAGGGCTCGAACGCGATCTGCTTCTTGTTGGCCGGGCTCGCGTCCGTGGACAGGTAGAGCGCACCGGTGTCGTCCGAGGCACCGAGGAACACGTAGCTGCCCGTGGTCTCGGGCACGAACCAACCGGTCAGCTGACCGAAGAAGTTCGCATCAATGTTGATGGGGCTGTGGAACTCGGTGAGGATGCCGGTCGTGGTCGGAGCGGTGTCCGCGATGGTGTTGAATTCGGCGAACCCGATCGTCTGACCGCGCCAGGTGTTAAACGTGGCGAGGCCGGTCTTGAACTGGTAGGCGCGGAACGAGCCCGTGTAGGCGGAGTCATTGCCGCCGAGATCCTTCACGCCATTGATGGTGACGTTGTAGGTCGTGCCTTCCGTCTGGGTCGAACTGGTCAGCTTGATCGTGCGATCATTGACCCGCACCGGGGCGCTGAGGGTCAGGCCGGTCACGGAGTATTTGCTGGCGTCGAGAGCGGTCGCGTCGGCCACCGGCTCGCTGAAGACGACGGTGACGGAGTTGAACGTCGCCGAACCGCCCACGCGGGTCACGGTCGGGGCCACGTTGTCCACGTTCACCGTGAGGGTGAACTCGGAGACTGCGGTGGAGGCACCGGCCACACCGGCGGCGACGCCATACTTCACGCCGTTGTCGCCGATGGGCACCACGGGGATGGTATAGGTGGCCGAGTTGGCGCCGAGGATCGGCACGCCGGCGCGGAACCACTGGTAGGCGATCACGCTGCCGTAGTCGGCGGCGTAGGGCGAGGTGCCGGTCGCAGCCGCGGTGAAGGTCACCGAGCTGTTCGCGACGACCGTCTGGTCGGAGGGGCTGCTGGTCAGGGACACGCTGGCGCCGACGGCGTCCACCTTGGAGGTCAGGACCGCGCCGCGGAGCGGAGCGAGGCTGGCCGCAGGGGTGGTGTCGCCTTCGAAGCGGATGGCCACCTGGCCCCAGTCGCCGCCGCCGCCTTCCTTGACGAAGTAGGACAGGGCATACTTGCCGCCGGCGGTCAGGGCGATGGGTTCGCTGGTGACCTCAGGGGTCACGCCGTCCACCACGTCCTCAAACGCGCCGCAGCAACCACTCTCGATGGCGACCGCCACTTCCGCGGCGGGATCGGGATAGGTCGTGCCGGCCTTGATGAACAACGCGCTGGCGTCGTCCGAGCGGACGAAGAAGCGGGCGTTGCCAGCCTTGGGCGAGGTGAAGATCGCGTTGATGCGCACAAGGTGGTTTTCACCCCACGTGTCACCAAAGTTCGACGTTTCACCGAAGCTGAAGCCGTTCACGTAACGCACGCGGTCCGGCGCGTCGGCGAAGTGCGGATCAGCAATGGCGTCGGCCACGGCCACGGCGCCGGCGATTCCATTCCACTGGGCGGCCTGCGGGAAGCCGATGCCATCCACGTCCTGCGCGGTGGTCACCGTCAAGGTCGCGTCGGCACCCACGGTGCCGGCGATGTTCTTGCCGCGCACCTTGTAGGTGACGGACTGGCCGGGCAGCACACCGCGGTCGTCATACGTGAGAACCGTCACGAGCGGGGCGACAACCACGCCGTTGCGCTCCACCTCATAGGCGATTTGCGCATTGGGGTTGCCGGGCACCGACGCGGCGGCCCAGGTGAGCTTCACGCGGCGGGAGCCGAGTTCGGCCGCAGCCAAGCTGCCCGGAGCGCCCGGGATGCCGGTCACGGTTTCCGCGGTGGTCTTCAACTTGATGTTGTCGAAGTGCGTGTTTTCGTTCGCACCGCCGGTGCGGCCGGCGAACACCAGCTGGCCCGCGGACGGGAAGTAGGTGGTTTGGAACGCGTCGAGGATCTTGCGGCCCTTCCAGGACACCGTGAGCTTGCCATCCGTGGCCATGGTGATGGCGAACGGCTGCCAGCAGAGGCCGGCCCAGGCGCCCGGATCGCGGGGATCGCCACCGCCGGTCCAGTAGGCCGCATTGTAGGGCCCGGTCTGGAGCGAGGTATTGTCGTCGCAGGCGCCGTTGCGGGTCCCGAGGCCCGTGCGGTTCACGGTGACGTTATCCACGCGGACGATGATGCCTTCGATGTCGGGACCGTCGGGCAAGGTGTTGCCGGACCACGTGTCGAACGACACGGCGATGCCGGTGGTGGAACCACCTTCGGGGATGCCGCCGGCGAAGCCGGAGCTGGCGTCGGTCAGGACAGGATCCCCGTCACGGGCGAAGCTGACGCTGAAACCGTCGGCCGGACGGCCGTCGTTGCCCTGGGCGTTACCGACGCGGAGGTCGGCGGTGAACTCGAAGCCCGTGACGACTTTGCCCGGGTCCAGGTTGGGGAACACGAGGCCGGCGACCTGACTGTTTTGCGAGTAGGTCATCGCCAGGAAGCCGCCGGGATTGCCCCCGGTGGACACCCAGGGTGCATCGTTGTTGCCGCTGATGGTGAGCACCGAGGACGGATCGGACGTGAAGTCGTAGGTGACTTCACCACCGATGGCCGTGGACAGGCCCACGGCGCCGGTCAGCGCGGCGAGGCCGGCTGCGAATCGCTGTGTTTTGTGGATGTGTTTACGCATAGGATTATATGTCTTCAGGCCGCACGCCAAACACCCCTTTTAGGCCGTCTTGAAGACAATTAGACGGCGAAAGCAGGACGCTTCGCGTGAAACCATGGGTAGAACGGGGTGGTGTCTACCGAAGTCGGCCCCGGAAAGTCAATTGCATTGTCGCCAAATGGCGGGCGTTGGGTGAAATGCGGGTGACGAATCACACCAGATCGGGGTGTTCGTGCCATACTGACTTCGGTCTCCACGGGCGGGCGAGGTCCATGGAAACGCCTTATCTCCCGCTTCCCGCGGTCTTATTCGTGGTGTCTCGGCCGGAATTCCATGGCGGGGGAGCCAGGCAAAGCGGGTAACCTGAGAGCGTGGACCAAGCCGAAACTGACGCCGCTCCCCCGATTTGCGACCGCTGCGGGGCCCACGACGCCCGCGAGATTGCCGGCCAGAAGCTCTGCGAGGCGTGTTACGTCGGCGCCGGCTCCTGTTGCCCCGGCTGGGGCGACGAGGATGAGTCGCCGGGCCAGCCAACCTGTGCCAAGGGATGAAAAGAGGGCCAGGCTGCCGGGCTCCCGGTTTTCCGGGACAGATTGTGCCGGCGTAGCCGTTTTCCCTTCGGAGTTCGCGGGAGCCTCGGATTCGGCGCAATCGGGCACCGATCCTCCGGTGTCAGTCCAAGGGGCGCAGAGGCGGGTTGCGCAGAAGCGCGGAACGCCCGCCCGAAGTTGCCCGCTCCTGGTCAGTAGCCGCCCGCGCCGATGGACGCCGCTTTTCCGTCGACGGTTTGGCCAGCCCGCTCGGCGGCTTCGCGGCGGCGGTATTCGTCCATCATGGCGGCGGTGGCCGTGGCGCCGCAGCGGGAACCACCGAGGTCGCGGACCTTGATCAGGCCGTCCAAGTCGCGCACGCCGCCGGCGGCCTTGACCTGCACCTGGCCGGAGACATTGGCACGCATCAGGGCGAGATCGTGTTCGGTGGCGCCCTTGTAATTGTAGGAACCGTCGGGTTGCTTCACGAAACCGTAGCCGCTGGAGGTCTTCACCCAATCGGCCCCGGCGCGTTCGCAGAGTTGGCAGAGCTTCCGCTTGAAATCATCGCTGCCCAAACCGGCGCCGCCCTTGGTCAGGTAATCGTTCTCGAAGATGACCTTCACCTTCGCGCCGTGTTGGTGGGCCTCGTCGCAGACGGCTTTCACGTCGCGCTCCACATAGTCCCAATCGCCGCCCAGCGCCTTGCCGAGGTTGATGACCATGTCGATCTCGACGGCGCCGTCCCGGCAGGCCAGCTCGGTTTCGTAGCGCTTGGATTCCGTGGCGGAATTGCCGTGGGGAAACCCGATGACCGCCCCGACGAAGACGCCGGAGCCCTGGAGCAGTTCGGCGGCGCGCTTCACGGCGTAGGGTTTGATGCACACCGAAGCGACGCCGTATTTCGCGGCCAGCCGGCAGCCGTCCTCGAGTTCCTGGTCCGTCATCGTCGGATGCAGGAGCGAGTGGTCGATCATTTTGGCGAGTTCTTCGTAGGAGTATTTCATTCGGTCGGTTGGGGAAGAGGTTGGAAAGGGTTCGCTTCAGCCCAGGAACGGTCGGAGCACGTTGCCGGCGACCCGGAGCGCCTGTTGCCGGCCGGCGAGCGTCTGGCCGAAGGTCGGGTCCTCGACCTCGATGCAGACCGGGCCGCGATAGGTCGTTTCCATGAGCGCCCCGAGGAACTTGGCCCAATCCATCTCGCCGTAGCCGGGGATGCGTGGCGTGTGCCATTCGTTCGGGTGGGCGAACACGCCGACCTCGTTGAGGCGGTCCCGGCGCAGCTTCACGTCCTTCGCGTGGACGTGGAACAGCTTGTCCTGGAACTCCCGCAGCGGACTGGCCGGATCCATGTGCTGGAGGACGCAGTGCGACGGATCGTAGTTCAGGCCGAAGTTTTTGGACGGAATGTCGTTGAAGGCGCGGCGCCAGATGACGGGCGTCGTGAAGAGATTCTTTCCGCCCGGCCATTCGTCGGCGGTGAAGGACATGGGGCAGTTCTCGATGCCGATCCGGATGCCGTGATCCTCCGCGAAGGCGATGAGTGGCCGCCACGTTTTCAGGAAGCGCGGCCAGTTGGCGTCCACGCTCCGCGTCCAGTCCCGGCCGACGAAGGTGTTTACCGTGTCCAAGCCTAGGAGTTCCGCGGCGACGATGACCCGCTTCAGATGGGTCACCGCCACCTTCGCCACCGCCGGATCGGGATCGAGCGGGTTCGGATAATACCCCAGCGCCGACAGGCTGACCCCGTGGTGGGCGCAGCGGGCGTTGACCTCGTCCGCCTGGCCTTGAGTGAATCCGGCCACGTCCACGTGGGTGACACCGGCGAACTTCCGCTCCGCCTTCCCGACGGGCCAGCACATCGCCTCGACGCAGGTGAAGCCGTGCTGGCGGGCGAACGCGAGGACCTGGTCGAGCGAAAGTTCCGGGAGGATGGCGGAGACGAAGCCGAGTTTCATGGCGGTGAAGCGTTCGACCCAACCCTGCCGCACCGCCGCCGGGTTCGGCAAGCGGCGGGGTCAGTCCTCCGCGAAATCCCAGAACGGATTCAGGGCGGTGTGCTTTGCGATCCGCACGCTTTGCGCGATGGCCTGGGTGATGTGGTTCTTCGCCAGTTCCACGGCCGGTCCCAGCGCGAGCCCGAGCGCAAGGTAACCGGCGATGGCGGCCGAATACGTGCACCCGGTGCCGTGGGTCGTGACGCCCCGGACCCGCGCCGCACCGAGCGTCAGACCCGTGCGCCCATCGAAGAAGACATCCACCGCCTCCCGCGAGGACCGCAGGTGGCCGCCCTTGACCAACGCGGCGCAGCCGAAGCGCTGGTGAATCGTGATCGCCGCGGCAAGCAGATCATCGAGGTGTTCCAGCTTCCGGCCGACGAGGATTTCCGCCTCGTCGAGATTGGGCGTGACCACCGCGGCGAGCGGCAGCAAATCCCGCAGCAACGCCCGGACCGCAGCGGGTTGCAGCAGGCGCGCGCCGCTGGTGGCCACCATGACCGGATCGACGACCAGCGGGATCCCGCCGCCGGCCGATTTCCAGAAGGCCACCGTCTCGCGGATGATCGCGGCGTTGAACAGCATGCCGGTCTTCGCCGCGCGCGGGGGCAATTCGACAAACACAGCTTCCAGTTGCGCGCGAACGAACTTCGGCGGCGCCGCGTGGACCGCCGTGACGCCCGTGGGATTCTGAGCGGTGAGGCAAGTGATCGCGCTGGTGCCATGCACACCCAGGGCGGCAAAGGTCTTCAGGTCGGCCTGGATGCCCGCCCCACCGCCGGAATCGGAACCGGCGAGGGTGAGGGCGATGGGTTGACGTCGCAGCGTAGCCATGGCGCACGGTGCGAGCGGCGGGACGAAAGCTCAAAGCCCAAAACCACCGCCGCCGGCCACATCCTCCGGCCGGTTCCAGTTGGCGAAGAGCGCCGCGTCCGCCGGACCGACGGGCAGCGATCGCAACCAACCCGCCACGAGGCCCGCGCGGATCAGCGGCTGCAAGGCCAGTTCGCGCCGGTCCAGGCGCGCGGTAACTTCCGTCAGCGCGGCCTTGGGATAAACGGCCACCAAGGGTTCCGCAAAACCGTCCCGCCACGGAACAACGCCGCGGCCCGGCGCCAAGGAACTGAGCAGCCGGCGCAGGAACTCGGCACTCATGCCCGGCAGATCCACGGCCAGCACCAGCAACCATTCGTGAGTGCACGCACTAAGACTGGCCTCCAGGCCCGCCAGCGGACCCAGCCCGATTTCCCGGTCGCCGAAGACGCAGATTCCCGGCTCCAGTTCCCAACCATCCGCCGTTCCGGCCACGATCCGTTCCCGGGCCCCGGCCTCCCTGAGCAGGCGCAGTTGACGCGCCAGCAGGGTTTCCCCGTCCACCCGCAGCCGGGATTTGTCCGCGCCCATGCGCGACGACCGCCCACCCGCCAGGACGGCACCGCTGAAGGCTAGCGACCCCATAAACCAGACTTGCCAAGGACTGCTCCCGGGAGTTCCTTCACAACTGAAACACGTAACCGCCCCAAAAAACACATCATGAAATCCATGCTCAAGTTCGCCGTCGTCGCCGCCCTCGCCTTCGGCACCGTTTCCCTCCGCGCCGACGAAGGCAAGGAAGTGACGCTGTCCGGTGAAGGCAAGTGCGCCAAGTGCGCCCTCAAGGAGACCAAGGAATGCCAGAACGTCGTGCAAGTGAAGAACGGCGACAAGACCACGACCTACTACCTGAAGGGCGACGTCAGCCAGAAGTTCCACAAAAACCTCTGCGGTGACACCGCCAAGATCAACGTCGAGGGCAAGTGCGTGAAGGACGGCGAGAAGCTGGTCGTCACCGTCGCGAAGATCGAACTCGCCAAGTAAGCGAGCCGGCCCCGAGCCAGAAGCCCGTCGTGGAGCGATCCCGGCGGGCTTTTCCGTTTCCGTTTCCGGTCGACTAGCGCCCGGCTTCCAATGCGACCCGGAAGGCGGCCGAAGTCACCAGTTTGCCGACGGCATCTTTCAGGGCAGCCTCGGCAACTTCCTTGCGGTGTCCTTCATGATCAATTTGGAGCCCCGTCTTGTTGGCGTGCCCGGTGATCAGATCAGTCCAGACCACTTGACCGGAGCGCCGGTCCGTCAGCTTCAGATTGAACTGGACCACCCCGCTCATCTCACCGCTCCAGAAGCCCATCTTGGGTTCCGAATCAAAACGCAGCAGCGTGCCCGACAGCAGCAGGTTGCCCGCGCCCGCCGGGCAGTTCATGGCCACCAGCGACTCCCGCAGGCATTCGGTGACAATTTCGGCCACGGGGCGGGCCGACAGATACTTCCCCGAAGTCTTCATGCCCACGCCCTTGTTTGCCACCAGCAGGGCGTCCACGCCACGATCATCCCTCAACGTCTCCACCGTGACGGCGACGGGCGACTTGAGGGCCTCAATGCCCGCGGGCGGCTTGGGGCTGACGACGACCTGGGTGTTGGAGAAGGCGCAGCCGGTGAGCAGGAAAAGCACCAGCGCCAGCGAGGCTAACGAATGGATCTTCATTATGGTTCGGCCCCAATACGAGGCGATCCGATCGTAGCTCGTCGAGCCAGTCCCGCCAGCTCCCGTTCGCGCAGCCACATCACGATCACCGGGGTCACGATCAGGATGTGCAGCAGCGAGCTGATGGTGCCGCCGATCACCGGGGTCGCGAGCGGTTTCATCACCTCGGCGCCGGTCTGCTGGCTCCACATGATGGGCAGCAGGCTCGCGATGGTCGTGCCCACGGTCATGAACTTCGGCCGCAAGCGCAGCCGGGCGCCGGCCTTGATGGCGGCGAGCAGGTCCGCGGCGTTGAAGGCATCGCCCCGTTCGGCCTGCTTCTTCGCGATGGCTTCCTCCAGATAGACGACCATCACCACGCCGGTCTGGATGGCGATGCCGAAGAGCGAGATATAGCCGATCCAGACCGCGACGCTGAAGTTGTAGCCGAGCGCCGCCTGGAGAAACACGGAACCGCTCAGCGCAAACGGCACGGCGAGGATGACGTGGGCCGCCTCCTTGGCCGAGTGGTAAACCATGTAGAGCAGCAGGAATATGATGAAGAGCGACACGGGCACGATGAGCTTTAGCGTGCGTTCGGCGCGGATGAGGTCCTCAAACTGACCGCTGTATTCGACGGTCATGCCCGGCGGCAGGCCGGGAACAAGCTCCGCTTCGACCCGGCGTTTCACCTCCGCGACGAAGCCGCCGAGGTCGCGGTCCTGCACGTTGGCCTGCACGAACACGCGCAGGCGGCCGTTCTCGCTGGCGATCTCGTTTGGACCGGTGACGCGCCGAATCTTTGCCACCTGGCCGAGCGGGATATGCTGGCCGGCGGGGCTGGTAACGAGCACGTCGCCGAGGCGTTCGAGGTCCTCGCGTTCGCCGCGCTGGAAGCGCACCTGGATGGGGAAACGCTGCCGACCCTCGATGGTCGTGGTGACGTTCTTGCCGCCGAGGCCGGCTTCCACGGCGTCGAGCACGGTGGCGGCACTCAGGCCGAAACGGGCCGCGGCAGGACGATCAATCTCGATCTCCAGATACGGTTTGCCCTGCACGCGGCTGGGCGCGACGCCGACCGCACCGGGCACGGTTTCAACGAGACGTTGCACCTCAAAGGCCTTGGCCTGGAGCGCGTCGAGATCATCGCCGAGCAGCTTCACGCCAAGTTGTGCGCGGATGCCGGTCGAGGTCATCAGGATGCGGTTCTCGATCGGTTGGAGAAAGCCGGGGACGTAACCGGGCACGGCCGTCAGCTTTTCGGTGAGTTCACCGACCAGCTTCTGGCGGTTCATGCCGGAGCGCCATTCGGGGTTGCGCACGGTCCACGGAACCGTGAACAGCCCGAGCACGCTGCGGTTCGTCGCGAGGAACTCCGGCTTCAGCATGATCGTGGTCTCGATCATCTCGACCGGCGCGGGATCGGTCGCGGTCTCGGCGCGGCCCAGCTTGCCGCCGACGCTGGCGACTTCCGGCACGGCGGCGATCACGCGATCCTGCCAGGCCATAATGCGTTTCACCTCGGTGAGCGAGGTCGCCGGCAGCAGGACAGGCATGAAGAGCAGCGAACCTTCGTTGAGCGTCGGCATGAACTCCTTGCCCAGGCCCTTGAAGGCGGTGGCGAGGGCCGGGTAACGAGGGGAGAGGCGTTCGAGCACCGGACGCGGGAGGCCCCAGGCGACGAGCTGCGACGCGGCGAGAATCACCGCCGCGAGGCCGAGCACGAGGCCGCGATGGCGGAGCGACCAGTTCAGCGCGGGATCGTAGGCCCGCAGCAGAAACTTCATGATCCAGTTGTCTTCCTCGGCGTGGAACGGGCCGCGCACGAGGAACGTGCACAGCACCGGCACCAGCGTGACGGCCAGCAGCGTGGCGCCGAGGCAGGCAAAGGTCTTGGTGTAGGCCAGCGGGTGGAACAGCTTGCCCTCCGCGCCGCCGAGCACGAACACCGGCAGGAACGCCAAGACGATAATGGCCATCGCGAAGAAGATCGGCCGGCCGACCTGTTTCGCCGCGGCGAGCGTGCAGTCATACGTCTCCGCGGCATTCAGCCGGCCGCCCTTGGCGTGCTCCGCCTCCTCGCAGTGCCGGATGACATTCTCGGTCATCACGATGCCCGCGTCCACGAGCACGCCGATGGCGATGGCGATGCCGGAGAGCGACATGATGTTGGAACTGATGCCGAACTGCTCCATGAGGATGAACGAGACGAGGATCGAAGCCGGCAGCGGGATGGTGACGATCAGGATGCTGCGGAAGTGGAACAGGAACACGATGTGCGCGAGCGTCACCAGGATGACTTCCTCGATGAGCGCGTGTTTCAGCGTGCCGATGGTGCGCGCAATGAGGTCGCTGCGGTCGTAGAACGACTTGAGCGAAACGCCCGGTGGCAGGCTCGGACTGAGCTGCGCAATTTTCTCCTTCACCCGGCGGATGACCTCCATCGCGTTCTCGCCGGTCCGCATCACCACGATGCCACCCACCACTTCGCGGCCGTCCACGTCGAGCGCCCCGCGCCGGAAGTCCCCGCCGATCTCCACGCTGGCCACGTCACGCAGGTAGATGGGCGTGCCGTTCTTTTCCATCAGCACAATGCCTTCAAGGTCGGACACCTGCTTCACCAAACCGACGCCGCGCACCACGAACTCCATGCCGTTCTCCTCAATCGTCTTGCCGCCGACGTTCAGGTTGTTCGCGCCGACGGCCATCATCACGTCCTGCAACGACACGCCCAGCGCCCGCATCCGCGTCGAGCTGACCTCGATCTGATACTGCCGCACGAAGCCGCCGACCGACCCGACTTCCGCGACCCCCGCCACGCTCTGGAGCTGGTAGCGGACGAAGAAGTCCTGCAGCGCCCGCAACTGGCCGAGGTCGTAGCCCTGGCCGTTGGGCGCCTTCGTGGGGTCCACGTTCAGGTAGTATTGGTAAATCCAGCCGAGGCCGGTGGCATCGGGACCAAGCTGAGGGACAACGCCCGCTGGCATCTGGCTGGTGAGCAGGTTGAGCCGTTCCAGCACGCGCGAGCGGGCGAAGTAATTGTCCACCTTGTCCTCGAAGATCACGGTCACGAGCGAGAACCCGAACATCGAGGTGGCGCGCACGGTCTTCACGCCGGCGAGGCCCTGGAGGTTCACGGACAGCGGATACGTCACCTGGTCCTCGACCTCCTGCGGCGAGCGGCCCATCCAGTCGGCGAAGACGATGACCTGATTCTCGCTGAGGTCGGGGATCGCATCCACGGGCGTGCGGTAAACGGACTTCACGCCCCACGCGACGAGGAGCAGTGAACCGCAGAGAACCAGGAAGCGGTTCTTCAGCGACCATTCGATGAGGCGGGAGATCATGGCTTCACCTCCGTCCCGCAATCGAGCATCTCGGCCCCGAAGTAAGGATTCCGCACCGGCACGGAGAATTGGAGCCACTCCGCCCTCGCCGGTGCGCCGGGGAACGACTTCTTCGTCATCGGGCATTGGAACACCCGCAGGTCGGCAAATCCGCCGCCGGCACGCACCCGCTTCGCCAACGCGACGACCTCGTCGCTGAACGTGTGGAACTGTCGCCGGGCGACTTCGAGGCTCGGCGCCGCTTCGAGCTGGGCCGCGGCTTCGAGCCGCGCCAAGGCGACGTCCCATCCGCCCGCCTCCCGCAGCGCGGCAACCAGCTTCGGCAAGCCGGCCCGCAGCGGCGGCCCGGCGGCGTTGTAGGCCGCGAGGTTGTCCGCCGCCAAGGTGTCGCGAAGACGGTCCGCCAACAGGAGGAACTCGCGCACGGCTGCCTGCTGCGCCGGCAGGAGGGCCGGGGCGTTCGTGATCGTGCCCGACGGGGACGCGGCCGCGCTCACGTCGGCATTGAGCTGCGCCTGCGAATCCAGCAGCAGATTGCCGCGGGTGACCACGCGTTCGCCTTCGGTGACCCCGGCCGTGACTTCCCAGACGTCGTCGCCGGACCGGCCGAGGCTGACCGCCCGCTGCTCATACGCGCCGTTGCCGCGTTCAACATACACCACGGCCTGACCGCCCGGCGACAGGACCGCTGAACGCGAGACCACCAGCACAGGCTCCGTTTCCACCCGCACCCGGCCGTCGGCAAAGGCCCGGTGCCGGATCAGGCGGCGAGCTTGGCCGGCCTCTTCGACCAGCGGATTCGCCAACTCGACGCGCACCTTCGCGCTGCGGGTGTCGTCCTTGAGGTTGGGATCGATGAACGCGATGACGTTCGTGAAGACGCGTCCCGGCGACGATGGCGCCGAAACCTCGACGGGCAGTCCCGGCTTCAGCCAGGCGAGGTCGCGTTCGTAGGCATCGAACACGAACCACATGGAGCTGAAGTCCGCGAGTTCGAAGAGCTTGTCGCCCTCCTTCACGTATTGGCCGGCATAGACTTCCTTGGCCACCACCGTGCCGGTCATGGGCGCGAGCAGTTCCACCGTGAGTTGGTTCGAACCGAAGTTCGCCGGCAGTTGCGCGATCTGCTCCTCGGCTAGCCCGAGCTGACGCAGGCGCAACGCCGCGGCCGCCGCCAAGCCGCCGCCAGCCGCCGAACGGGCCGCGAGGAACTCCCGCACGGCCGTCAGCAGCATCGGGCTGTAAACCGCCGCCAACGGCTGCCCGGCCAAGACTTCGGCGCCGAGCTGGTTCACGAACAGTCGTTCGATGCGCCCGTCCACGTAGGCGGACAGGAACTGGTGGCGCTGGTCGTTGTCGTCGATGGTTCCGGCGACCCGGAGCGTGCGGGCGATCG
Source organism: uncultured Verrucomicrobiota bacterium (assembly GCA_964602595.1). Lineage (GTDB taxonomy): Bacteria > Verrucomicrobiota > Verrucomicrobiia > Limisphaerales > UBA9464 > CAIWAH01. The sequence goes on from CAZRRO010000025.1 coordinate 73,374, forward strand.
CCGCGCGACGGACCGGTTCGGTCGCCACGTGGATGACGGTCAGCTGATTGGAGCTGAGCGTGACCAGGCCGGCCGCGGCGCTCAGTTCGGTGTCGCCTTCATAGACCGGCGTCAGCTCCATGCCGCAGATCGTGCACTTGCCGGGTTTGTCCGACTTGATCCACGGGTGCATGGCCGACTGGTAGAACTTGGGCCGTCGTTCGCCGGCTGCGGTCGGCGCGACGGAATCAGAGTGGGCCGAAGGGGAACGGGTGCCGGCAAACCAGCCGGCCAGGGCCGCGAGGGCGAGCAGCAGGAACAGGGAAAACGTTTTCATCGGGACGCAGGGTCAGGGTTGGGAGGGAACCGGCTCCATGGAGGTGGCCGGTTTACGGGCGAGCATTTCCAGGGCTTCGAGGTCGCCGAGCCCGCAGCAAAGCACCAACTCGCTCATGGCGGACCATTGCTCGGCGATGGCGCGGGCCAGCATCCGCCGGGAGTCGAGGACCATCCGGCGGGCTTCCAGCACGTCATTGAGCATGCCGCGGCCGTTGCTCCAGCCGGCGTGCGCGGCGGCGAAGGCCTGTTCGGCGCGGGGAATCACCTCGTCCCGCAGGGCGACGGCCTCGCGGTGGGCCGCGGCGATCTCGACGGTCAGGTGATGGATCTCGTTCTGCACGTCGAGAGTCATCGCGGCCTGCTCCTCGATCGCGGCACCCAGCCGGGCGCGATCGCGCTGCTGGTCGCGGCGGTAATTGGCGCGGTTGAACCACGGCAGGCTGACCCGGAGGGTGAACATGCCCTGCCGGAAGCCGCCGTCGCCGCTGTAGTTCAGGCCGTCCACGCCCAAGCTCACGTCGGGCCGGCCCGCGCGGCGGGACACTTCGGTCGCCGCCTCCGCGGAGCGCCGCATCCGGCCTTGCACCTTGAGCCGCGGTTCGTAGGTCAGGGCGAAGCGCAGCAGGTTGGTCGAAAACGCGACCGGCTCGGCCAGCGCCGGCAGGCCTAGGTTGGCCAGCGGTGAGAGCGGTTCCCGGCCCAGCAGCCGGTTTACCTCGCTGCGCCGGGCCTCGACCAGGCTGCGTTCGTTGCCCAACTGCGCCGCCCGGCGGGCCCGTTCCGACTGCAACCGCAGCACCTCGAACTGTGAGCCCATGCCCGTGCCGTAACGCGCTTCCGCGGCGGTCACCGCCTGGCCGGCCCATGCCAGGTCTTCCTCGCCCAACCGGAGCGTCTCCTCGGCCAACGCGGCGGCGAACATCGCCTTCGCCAAGTCCCGGCGCATCTCCTGGAACTGCGCGTCGGCCGCCTCGACGGTCACGGCGGCCTCGGCTTCGGCCAGTTGGCGCATCGCCTTCTCCTTGCCCATGACCGGCAGCTTCTGCTCGACGCCATAGGTCAGGTCGCCCTGCTCCTGCGGATCCATCCAGGCCGAGTTGAAGACGGAGCCGCCGACGCTCGCCATCGGGTCGTCCCAGCTGCGGACCGCCTGCGCCTCCAACGTCGCGGCGGTGACCCGGGAGCGGGCCGCGCGCAGGGTGGGATGATTGGTCCGCAACGTCTCGGAATACGCCGTGACCAGGGCGGGGGTGACGACCGTCAACGGCGGCGGGGCCGCAGTTTCACTGGCGACGGTCAACCAGGCGGCGAGCACGCCGCACGGTAAGAGGAATGGTTTCATGACCCAACATCGGAACGGGAGTTTGCAGGCTCGGCGCGGGACCGGAGCAAAGGCGGACGCGCGCCCGCGCCGGGCACACGTCTTCCGGGATGTTGGGGAAACTCAGATCAGCAGGGCGCCGTGCCGCAGGAACAGCGGGACGGCGGGCGGCCCAAATACGGCCGCTTCGGTGGTCACCGCCGAATTGCCCGGGGAGGGCAGGGGCAGGGACCAGAGCGCAAGGGCCAGGGCCGGCAGCGGGGGGCCGACGCGCGAATCATCGGCGCCGGGAACCGGCACCGCGGCCATCGGGGCCGGCGCGTTCCCCGATTCCTCGACGCAGCAGGAACAGCGGTGGGCTCGGGAAGCCGAACAGCAGGAATCCACCGCAACCTCGGCCGCGGCACCGGTCGGGACGACCTTAGCCTGGGCCGGGACAAACAGCACCTGGGCCAGCACGAGCAACAAGCTCAGCAAGGTGGCGCAGGTAGCTTTCATGACGGTCACGACGCGGACACTCTGCCCGGATTACTTGTCGGACTTCTTGTCCTTCTTTGCCTTTTTCACCTCGTCGGCCAGCTTGGTCAGGAACTTCTTGGGTTCCTTGTCGAAATCCTTCTTGCAGCCCTTGCAGCAGATCTTGATTTCCTGGCCTTCGTGGACAAACGCGAAGGGCTTCATGTCCGGATCGGCGCCCAGCTTCTCATCGGAGACGAGGCAGGTTTCCAGCGGATAGGGCTTGGCGTCCTTCTTCTTCTCGGCCAAGGCGGCAGGGGTGAACACGAAGCCGGCCAACACGGCCACGGCGGTCAGGCGAAGCAGGTTTTTCATGACGTATCGGCCGTCTACTTAGCCGGAAACCGCCGCGCGGCAAGGTTTCTTCCCGGCGCCGACCGGTTGCGTTTTCCCCGGCCAACCGGAAGCCTGCGCCGTGCCTCGGACCCTTTTCATCACGGGCAGCGACACCGGTGTCGGCAAGACCGTGCTCACCGCGCTGCTGATCCGGCGCCTGCGCCAACGCGGCCGGCCCGCCCTCGCGGTGAAGCCGTTCTGCTCCGGCGGCCGCGACGACGCCGAGATTCTCCGGGCCGTCCAGGACGACGAAGTTACGTTGGACGCGCTCAATCCCTGGGCCTTCCGCGCGCCGCTGACGCCGCTGCTGGCGGCCCGGCAGGAAAGGCGCCCGGTGCCGTTGGCGGAAGCGTTGGCCTACCTCCGCGCCGCCGCCAGGGTCGCCCCAACGTTGGTGGTCGAAGGCGCCGGGGGGTTGCTCAGTCCGCTGGGCGAAGGTTATTCGGCCCGCGAACTCATCGCCCGCCTACGGGCTTCCGTCCTGGTCGTCTGCGCGAATCGCCTCGGGGCAATCAACCAGGCCCGGCTAACCCTCGCCGCCCTGCCCGGGCCCTGCCGCAACCAGGCGAAGCTCGTGCTCATGACCCAGGCCCAGCCCGATACCGCCGCGACCGGAAATGTCACGGTGCTGCGGGAGTTGCTCGGTCCGGAGCGGGTCTGGACCGTTCCGTTCCTGCCGGCGGCGCATCTGGCCCCGCTGACACCCGCGCTGAAACGCACGTTGGACGCCCTGACCGACCAGGGGAAATGAATCGCCGCCGAGCCCATTCCATCGGTCTGCCCCGGAAACTCTTCCTCGCCGGCCTGCTGCTGCTCGGCGTCTTCACCGGGCGGGCCGCGGAGCGGGAACTGCTGCGCGACCCCGGCTTCCGCGACGGCTTCCGGGTCATCGCGCCCACTGCCGGCCAACGGGTGGTGGTGGGCCGGTTGGCGGGCGAGTCGGGTGAAAGGTCGCCGGCCTGGGACCTAGACCAGTGGCACAGCCGAGTTCCCCTCACGAATCCGCCGGCGCTCCGGCTGGGACCGCAACTGAGCTTCAGCAACGCGGCGAAATGGGTCGTGATCAGCAACGGGACCCTGACCCTCGGCGTGGACTCGCGCGTCGAATACACGAACACCCTGCGCCGCTCCCCGGCCGAACCCTGGGTCCACTTGCTCGCCGAACAGGCGCTCACGAATTGCCCCAGCCTCGGTGAGCTGACCGCGTTGCGATTGTGCTTTGGCGCCCGCCTGACCGCGACGGAAACGTTCCGGCCGCCGGGTTACACGCCGGACCTCCACGCCGCGCAGTTCCAGCTGGTGGCCACGCTGGGCAACACCCGCCGCGAGTCACCCGGCTACGGTGATTTCCTATGGTTTGTCGTGCCGCTTTACGACGATCGCCACGCGCAGCCACCACGTTACGTGAACCGCGACTTCGCCGATCCGTCGGCCAAGCTCATCTTCAATCCCGGCACCGACGCCTTCACTCCCCAGCGCCTCCGCGACGGCGCCTGGGTGACCGTGGAGCGCGACCTGCGTCCGTTGCTCCTCGAAGCCCTCGCCGAGGCCCGTCGCCTTGGCTACCTGCGCGCTTCCCCCGACCCCGCGGACTACCGGCTGACGACGCTGAACCTAGGCTGGGAAGTGCCCGGCCTTCATCGCGTGGCCCTGGCCCTGCGCGAACTCAGCCTGCGCGCCGAAACGACCGGCGAATGAAGGCCCGGCCCATTTCGGCGACTGGCTAAAGCGCGCCCCGGGCGGCACGCTCGCCACTAACACCATGAAGCCGATCCTGGTCCTGCTCTGTCTGCTGGTCGCCGGTTCCGCGGCGGCGGCCGAGGCGAAACTCGTCTCCGTCCAACGGGTCGGCGAAGCCGCGCCGCACAATGCGTTCACCGACCTGGTCCGGTGGCGGGACCGCTTCTGGTGCGTCTTCCGCGAAGGCCAGGGCCATGTCTCGCCGGACGGTGCGATCCGCGTGCTGAGCTCGGCGGATGGCGCGAACTGGTCGTCCGCCGCGCGGCTCACGTCGACCCGCGGCGACCTGCGTGACCCGCATGCGGCCGAGACGCCGGACGGGCGCCTGATGCTTTACGGGGCGGTCGCGTTGCCCGCACCCGGACCGGTGAAACACCAGTCGCTCGTGTGGTTCTCCGACTCCGGGACGAATTGGACCGCGGAAGCCACCGTGGGTGATCCCAACGTTTGGCTGTGGCGCGTCGCCTGGCATGGCCCGGAGGCGTTGGGCGTCGGTTACGACACCGGCGGCGAGCGGTTCGTTCGGCTCTATCGCAGCCGCGACGGGCGGCAGTTTGAAACCATCTTGCCGACCTTGTTCACGGAGCCGAATCCGAACGAGAGCGGCCTCGCGTTCCTGCCCGACGGCACCTGCCTTTGCCTGCTGCGCCGGGACGGCCAACCGGGCACGGGCCAGCTTGGCCAGGCCCGGCCGCCTTACCGCGACTGGACCTGGCAGGACCTCGGCGTGCGCATCGGCGGGCCGCAACTGCTGCGCCTGCCCGACGGCCGGTTGATCGCCGCGGTCCGTCTCTATGATGGCGGCGCCCGCACGGCACTGTGCTGGCTGGACGCCCACGCCGGCAAGCTCACCGAGTTCCTGAAACTGCCGAGCGGCGGCGATTGCAGTTATCCGGGCCTCGTCTGGCACGGCGGCGAACTGTGGGTCAGCTACTACTCGTCCCACGAGGGCAGGACGATGGTCTACGTCGCCCGGGTGAGTTTGCCGTAAGCGGTGGCAGTCGTCGGTGGTGAATTGGAAAAACCACGCTTCACCGCGTCGCCGGGTGGCGGCACGCTGCCGGAGTTCCCATGATGAACCGGCACTTCGCAACAGCCTCCGCCCGGCTCGCCGCGCTGGTGGCATGGCTGTGCCTCGCCCTGTCTGCCGCCGCGACCACGAACCACTGGGCTTACGAACCGTTGCGGGCCGTTCACCCGCCGGCCACCGAGCAGGTCCACCGCAATCCGGTAGACGCCTTCATCCGGGCGAAACTCAGCGAGGCCGGTTTGCCGGCGGCACCGGCGGCGGATCGTCGCACCCTACTTCGCCGGGTCTACTTTGACCTGATCGGCCTGCCGCCTACGCCGGAGGAGGTGCGCGCGTTCGTCGCCGACACTTCCGCCGACGCCTACGAACGGGTCGTGAACCAGTTGCTCGCGTCACCGCGCCACGGTGAGCGCTGGGCGCGCCACTGGATGGACGCGGCGCACTTCGCCGAGACGCATGGGCACGACCAGGACCGCATCCGCACCAACGCCTGGCCGTATCGCGACTACCTGATCAACGCCTTCACCTCTGACAAACCTTACGCGCGCTTCGTGCAGGAGCAGGTTGCCGGCGATGTGCTGTTCCCCGACGACCCGCAGGCCACCGTCGCGTTGGGCTTCGTCGCCGCCGGGCCGTGGGACGAGAGTTCGCTCCGTGACATCCGTGAGGACACGCTCGACCGGCAGATCGGCCGCTACCTCGACCGCGACGACATGGTGAGCACGGTGGTGAGCGTGTTTGCCAGCACCACGGTCCACTGCGCCCGCTGCCACGACCACAAGTTCGATCCCATTCCCACCGGCGACTACTACGCGCTCCAGGCCGTGTTCGCCGGTGTCGAACGGGCCAACCGCGTTTACGACGCCGATCCCACGGTTCACCAACGCCGACAGACGCTGATGCACCGCCGGCGGCAACTGGACCGCGGCGAAACGAACCTGCTCTTCGCCGCCGAGACCCGCCGTGAGGTGGCCGCCTGGCACGCCGCCAACCTCGCATCACCGGTCCGCTGGCAAACCGTCGCGGCGCAGACCTTTGTCTCCGCCGCCGGCGCGCAAATGACGCGTCAGCCGGACGAATCCTTGCTCGCCACCGGTCCCACGCCGGAGAGGGACACCTACACGGTCACCGCGCCCGCGCCGGACTTCGTCGTGACCGCGATCCAGTTGGAACTGCTCCCGGACGCATCGCTGCCGAAACGCGGTCCCGGCCGTCAGACGGAGAACGGCAACCTGCACCTCAGCGAATTCCAGGTGCTCCTGTTTGAACCGGGCACAAACGCGCCGCGCCGGCTCGCCCTCCGGAATCCGACGGCCGAATTCAATCAGGACGGCTGGCCGATCGCGCACGCACTCGACGGCAACGAGAAGACCGCCTGGGGCATCCATCCGCAGGAGGGCCAGCCGCACCGGGCAGTCTTCGAGCTGAAGGAACCACTCGCCCTCCGGCCCGGCGCCACGCTGGCCTTCGTGCTCCAGCAACTGCACGGCGGCGGTCACCTCGTCGGACGTTTCCGCCTCGCGCTCACCGATGCCCCGGGCCCGGTGCGCGTGCTCCCGGCGGAGATCGAGCGCCTGGCCGGCACGCCGCCCGCACAGCTCAATGCGGGGCAGTGGCGCGGGCTCGCGACCTTCGCGTTGCGCGAGCGGATTGCCGAGGAACTCGCGACCCTGCCCCCGCCGTCCCGGGTTTATGCCGCCGCGAGCGACTTTGAACCCGACGCCAGCCTCCGTCCGTCGCTCCAGCCGCGGCCCGTCCACGTGCTCCGCCGCGGGGAAATCACCAAGCCCATGGAAGAAGTCGGCCCCGGCGCCTTGGCCTGCGTCGCCAGTCTGCCCGCAGTGTTCGCCGTGCCCGCCGGCACCGAGGAAGGCGCCCGCCGCGCCGCCCTCGCGGATTGGCTCACCGACCGCGACAACCCGCTGACGTGGCGCTCCATCGTGAACCGCGTGTGGCACCATCACTTCGGCCGCGGCCTGGTGGACACGCCTAACGACTTCGGCCGCATGGGCACCGCGCCGTCGCACCCCGAATTGCTCGACTGGCTTGCCGTCTGGTTCCGCGACGAGGCGAAGGGCTCCCTCAAGGAACTCCACCGGCTCCTCGTGACGAGCGAGACATATCGGCAGAGCTCCCGTTCAACAGAAGGGAACGAAGGAAACAAAGTAGGGAACTCTTCACGAACTTCTTCGTTCTCTCCGTTCCCTTCTGTTCAGTCCGCCATCGATCCCGACAACCGCCTGCTCTCCCGCATGAACCGCACGCGCCTCGACGCCGAGTGCCTGCGCGACGCGATGCTCCAGATCAGCGGCCGGCTCGACCTGCGCATGGGCGGACCCGGCGACCTGCAGTTTGATCTCCAGCCCGGCATCCACGTCACGCCGCGCGTGGACTACACCAAGTTCGACGTGGACTCCGCCGCCGGCCGCCGCCGCAGCGTGTATCGCTTCCTGTTCCGCACGCTGCCCGACCCGTTCATGGACGCACTCGACTGTCCCGCGGGCGACCAACTCACCGCGGCCCGCAACAACAGTGTCACCGTCCAGCAAGCCCTCGCGCTCTGGAACAACGCCTTCGTTACCCGCCAGGCCGAACACCTCGCCACGCGCCTGGAATCCGAGGCGAATTCGGTCCAGGCCCAAATCCAACGCGCCTTCGAACTCACCCTCGGCCGCGCCGCCACCGCCAGCGAACTGGCCGACTTCACCGCGCACGCCCGGCAGCACGGACTGGCGAACTGCTGCCGGCTGCTGTTCAACAGCAACGAGTTTGTGTTTGTGAATTGAACATAAGGGAACGGAGAGAACGAAGAACGCAAACGGACCACCATGCATCCGAAGTTTCCACAGGCAGACAAGTTGAGCGGCGAGATCATCGGGGCCGCGATCGAAGTCCATCGCCTGATGGGGGCCGGCCTGTTGGAGAGCATTTACGAACGGTGCCTCCTGCGGGAACTCGAGCTCCGGCAATTGCCGACGACCCGCCAGAAAGTTGTTCGCATCGAGTTCAAGGGCGTCACTTTCGAGGAATCGCTCCGTTTCGACGTGCTGGTGGCCGACTGCGTATTGGTCGAACTCAAGGCCGTCCAAGAGGTGCTGCCCATCCACAAGGCCCAACTCCTGAGCTATATGAAGCTGCTCAATGTGCCGCTCGGGCTGCTCATCAACTTTCACGAAGCCAGATTGGTGGATGGCGTCCACCGCTTGCTGCTACCCGGAGCCAACCGATGAACATCACTCCTACGCCTTCCTCTTCGTTGGCTCCGTTTCGTTCTGTTCATGAGTTGGGAACATTCAACAGATGGAAACAGAGCGAACGAAGGCGCAATATTGGCCGTGGTCTCGGCCACCACGTTTCGGGCTCGGATGGTTCTCCGTAAACCAATGGCTGCGTGATCATGACCTCCTCCTCTTCGTTCTCTCCGTTTCCTTCTGTTCAAACCCGCCGCGACTTCCTCAGCCGGCTTGGCGGCGGACTCGGTGGCGCAGCGTTGGCCCAGTTGCTCGGCGCCGAACATCTGCTCGCCGACGATCCAGCATCGGGCATCCAGCATCCAGCATCTCGCCCGCTTCCCCACCACGCTTCCCGCGCCAAGCGCGTCATCCAGCTCTTCATGAACGGCGGGGCGAGCCAGATGGACCTGTTCGACTACAAGCCCGCGTTGTTCCGGCGCGCCGGCGAATCATTCAATCCGGGCAGCGGCGACCGGGTCGAGGCGCCCACCAGCGAGCCGGGCAAGGTGCTCAAGCCGCCCTTCGAATTCCGCCAGCACGGGCAGTCCGGACGCTGGGTGAGCAGCCTGCTGCCGCATCTCGCCGGCTGTGTGGACGACCTCGCGTTTCTCATGGCGATGCAGTCGCGCACCAACGTCCACGGGCCCGGCAGCTACCTGATGAACACCGGCTTCCTGCTGCCCGGCTTCCCGAGCTTCGGCGCGTGGGTCAGCTACGCGCTCGGCAGCGAAAGCGACAATCTGCCGGCGTTTGTCGTCCTGCCCGACACGAAGGGCCTGCCCTACAACCAGCGCGGCAACTTCAGCGCCGGCTTCCTGCCTGTGACGCATCAGGGCACCGTCATTTCGACGGCCGGTGCCACGCCGATCCACGACCTCCGCGCGCCCGCTTCCGCCCGCTACATCACGCCCGAAGCCGATCGCGACGGACTCGCGCTGCTGCAAAAGCTGAACCGCCAGCACCTCGCCGAGAATTCCGCCGACTCGCGCCTCGAAGCCCGCATCCAGGCCTACGAACTCGCCGCGCGGATGCAGCTCAGCGCGCCCGAGGTGTTCGCGCTCGACGGCGAGACCGAGGCCACGCGCCGGCTCTATGGCCTCGGCGTCCAGGTAACCGAGGACTTCGGCCGGCGTTGCCTGCTGGCCCGACGGCTGGTGGAACGCGGCGTGCGTTTCGTGCAGGTATGGAGCGGCGCGGGCGGTCCCACCGGTAACTGGGACAACCACGCGAACATCCGGAAGGAGCTTCCGCCCATGTGCGCCGCCACCGACCAACCGATTGCCGCCCTGCTGCGGGACCTCAAGGCGCGCGGCCTGCTCGACGACACGCTGGTGCTGTGGAACACCGAGTTCGGCCGGATGCCCTTCGCGCAGAGCAGCGAGGGCCGCGACCACAACGGCGGCACGTTCGTGGGCTGGATGGCCGGGGCCGGCGTGAAGCCCGGTGTGGCCTACGGCGAGAGCGACGAATGGTCCTGGAAGGCAGCGCGCGACGTGACCACCAACTACGACTTCCACGCCACCGTGCTGCACCTGCTGGGCCTCGACCACGAACGCCTGACCTTCCGCCACAACGGCGCCAACCGCCGTCTCACCGACGTGCATGGCGAAGTGATCCGGCCGGTGCTGGCCTGAAACGCGGTCTACCCGCCCCCGCACCCGTAGGCGACGAGGTCACGAGTCTCACTCCTTCACGGGCAAGGCGCACCGCAGCCATTGGGCGTGACTTGGGAATCGCGTTCCCGGCCAAACCCCGGGGCGAATCCCGGCGGCGCGGCAGCGCCGCCCCACCTGGGGTTGGGCGGCGGCCCTTTGGACTGCGCCGGCACGACGGCGCTTTAGCTCCACCGTAGGGGATCATTCGACGTCAAGGTGACGAATCGCGGCGAAGGAAAAGCGGGGTCATGCCCCCGCAGTCCAAAGGGGTGGGCGCCGAACTGATTTGGCGGGGTTTACCGGCCATGGCGCACGACCGGGCGCGTATCCGGTGGCACCGGCTGAAGTTCCGGGAGCCGTCTTACTCGGAAGTCTTCGCCCAGGCGGAGGCCCGGCTGAAACGGAAGCAGCTTGCCCGCCTCCAGCACTCCGCCGCCGCCCTCGGCTTCACCCTCGTTCCAGCCCAATGACTTCCATGTGGATTTCTCAGGAGGCCGCTGTCGATGTGAACTCAATCTCACGCGTAAGTCCGTCTCTTGGCTCAGTGAGCACCGGCACCCTATCCGCACGCAGCCGACGCTCGATGACTGGAGCCACTGACTGAAAGACACGCTCATCAACAACAAGGGCACACCAGCCGGGATGAAAAAGCGAGATGTCTGAGCGGGGTGCGGGGCAAAGGTAAGACTCGCCTCGCGCAAAGTAATAAGGATGCCGACAACGTGCGCAGTGGCGGAGGCTCACATGGCTAGACCCTCGGACAATGAGCCGGTGCGGCGAGTAGAAACAGTGCCACTCAGGAATCGGCCTTCCGTTGTCGCCATGCACCGCCCCAACAACCAAAGAAGCTGCGATGACCTCCGGTGGAATAGCCGCAAGCAAGTCTGCGCGAATCAAACCAACGTCGGAGTATCCATTCACCATGTTCAGAGGGCTGCGCGAAAGGCGTGTGCCCTGAATCCGCATCGTCAGCGGGCCTGAGCATGACACGAGGGCGCTGCACTCTGGACACCAGGCAGCCTGTGAACGGTCAAAGCGCTCTCGGTCAGGAGTGCAAGGATCCATCGTCGCGGCATGTATGCGGTAGTATTCCACGGCGTGCGAAGTGGCCTAACAATGTTATTGAGCCGCTCTGGGTGAAGCCTATCGCGGCTTCACCCAGAGCGGCACAGTGAGCTTGTTCTTCGATTTGAAGGGTTTGCATCCTTTTCGCCAGCGGATTCACGCAGCCTATCCCGCCGACTAGACGCCGGCAGCACTTTGGGAGCGCGGCGCCCGGCGTCAGCTTGGCCGCAATCTTTCGCTCGCCAGCCCGCTGCGGGTGCATTCCTGTTCGGCCATGCGATTCCCCCTCAGTGGTCGTATTGGTGGCTTGGCGCTTGCCGGATTAGTTGGCGTTTCCAGCGTGTTGTCAGCGGCCGCGGACAAGATGGGGATTCCCTGGCCCGGCAATGCCTGGCGCCGCGAGCACCGGATCATCGACCTGCACCAACACGTCAACGGAACCGAGGAACACCTCACGCGCTGGTTGCGGATCATGGACCGCGCCGGGATCGGCGTCGGGGTGAATCTCAGCGGCGGCACGGTCACCGCGAAGCCCGGCGAGCTTTCCGCGTTCGAGCGGAACCGCGCGTTGACAGAACGGCTCGCGCCCGGCCGCGCGGTGCTTTACTTCAACCTCGATTTCGCGGGCTGGGACGAACCCGACTTCGCCGAGCGCGCCGTCCGCCAGGTGGAGCGCGCCCACGCGCTCGGCGCCGCCGGGCTCAAGGAATACAAGCGCCTCGGCCTGTTCCTGCGCGACGGCCAGGGCCGGTTGCTGCGCATCGACGATCCCAAGCTCGACGGCGTGTGGCGGCGTTGCGGTGAGCTGGGCCTGCCGGTGAGCATCCACGTCGCCGATCCGCGGGCCTTCTGGCTCCCTTACGACCAGCAGAACGAGCGGTGGAAGGAACTGAAGGATCATCGGAGCTGGTGGTTCGGCGATCCCCAGCAGTTTCCCGCCCGCGCGGAGTTGCTGGCGGCGCTGGACCGCGTGATTGCACGGCATCCGCAGACGACCTTCGTGTGCGTCCATTTCGCCAACAACGCCGAGGACCTCGACTGGGTGGACCGCCAGCTCGACGCGCGGCCCAACATGCACGCGGACCTCGCCGCGCGGATTCCCGAGCTCGGGCGCCACGATCCCGAGAAGCTGCGCCGCCTGTTCCTGAAGCACCAGGACCGCATCCTGTTCGCGACTGATTTCCAGGTTTACGACCGGCTGACCCTTGGTTCGGCCGGCGACGGCGAGAACCCGACCGACGACGACGCGGTGGCGTTCTACGACAAGGAGTGGCGCTGGCTGGAAACCACCGACCGGAACTGGCCGCACATGACGCCGATCCAGGGCGACTGGACCATCAGCTCCATCGGCCTGCCGCCGGAAGTGCTCCGGAAGATCTACTTCGACAACGCGCGCCGGCTGCTCGTCCGGTCGCTGCCCTTCACCACGCTGAAAGCGAAGCGGATTGCGCGCGACTTCAAGCCCGACGGCCGGCTCCGGGCCAAGGCGTGGGCTCAGGCCGTGCCGTTTCACCTGGAGCAGCAGGCGCAGGACGGCCGGGTGCGGGCGGAAATTAGCACGACCTGCCGCGCGCTCTGGTCGGCGAAGTTCCTCTACCTCGCCTATGAATGTCCGTTCACCGAGCTGAACGACTTCGGAGCGCCCATGAAGGGTGAGCGGGTCGCCGACAAGGCCTCGCTCTGGGACAAGGACGTGGTGGAATTCTTCTGCGCGCCCGACCCCGCAAAGCTGACCCACTACACGGAATACGAGTGGGCGCCGAACAACGAGGCGCTGGACCTGCGGATTCGCCGGCCCGACTTCGACTTCGGCTGGAGCAGCGCCATGGAGTGGCAGGTGCGGGTGGACGCGAAGCGGAAGGTGTGGACCTGCGAGGTGCGGATTCCGCTCGCGGCGCTCGACGATAATCCGCCCGTGGCCGGCACGCGGTGGCGGGCAAACCTCTACCGCATCGACCGGGCGCATAAGGCCTTCCTCGCCTCCAATCCGGTCCTGAACGGCAACTTCCACACGCCCGACCGGTTCGGTTGGTTGGAATTCACGGAGTAGGGGCCGCGGGGAGCAAGGAGCAAGGAGCAGGGAGCGAAGAGCGAGACGCGGGCCCGCGGCTAAGGCCGGCGCGGCATCAGGCAACCGTCGGTCGGTTTAGCTCCGCTTGCCGGACCGGTATTCGCTCGCGGTGACGCCCACCTGCCGCTTGAACGCCACGCTGAGGTATTCCACGTGCTTGAAGCCGGTGCGGTCCGCGATGACGGCCAGTGACAGGTCGGTCTCGGACAGCAGCCGTTTCACCCGGTCCAGCTTCACGGCCATGATCTGCTCGTGCGGCGAACGGCCAAGCAGCTTCTGGAAGCGCGTCTCCAGCACTCGCCGGGAAAGTGGCACCTGCTTCACCAAGTCAGCGACGGTGATGCCGTTGCAGGCGTGCTCGCGGATGAACCGCACAGCGGTCGAGATGTGTCGGTCCGCCACCGCCACGACGTCCGTGCTCTGCCGCGTGGCGACGCCGAGCGGGACAAACAGCCGGCCTTCGCCACGGATCTTTTCGCCGCGCATCATCCGGTCGAGCAACGAGGCGGCCTCGTAGCCGGTGCGGCGCACGTCGGGGATGACGCTGGAGAGCGGCGGATCGGCGAGGTCGCAGAGCAGTTCGTCGTTGTCCACGCCGAGCACCGCGACCTGGTCGGGCACGGCGACCTCCAGGCGGCGGCAGGCCTCGAGCACCTGCACGCCGCGGATGTCGTAGCCGGCGAATACGCCGAGCGGCTTGGGCAGCGACTTGAGCCAGCGCATGAGCGCGGCAAGCTCGTTTTCCCAGTCCGCATCCGCCCCAGCGCGGACCGGCCGGGCCACGCTCGCGAAATCCCAACAGCGCAGCCCGTGTTTGGTCAGGTGCTCGGCAAAGGCGTCGTGCCGCCAGCGCGACCACTTGAAGCGATCGTCACCCACGTAGGCGAATTCGCTGAAGCCACGTTCGCGCAGGTGTTCCGCCGCGGTGTGGGCGATGGCCCGGTCGTCGGTTTCCAGCCACGGCAGCTCCGGCAGCAGGCGGGCCGCGCTGACATCCACCGCGGGCAGGCGGGCGGAGGCCACGGCCTTGGCAATCGCCGGGGTCTCGATGCGGGCGATGATGCCGTCGCCTTTCCAGCCCTTGAGCCAAGCCGGCGGTTCGGCGCCGCGGCCGGCCTCGGCGAGGAAGATGGTCCACGGGCCGTGATGCCGCAGCCATTCGCGGACGCCGTGGAGCAATTCCCGGGCGTAGGCATTCGACGTCTCGATCAGCAGGGCGACTTTCGGCGGGCGCGTCATGGGAACGCGGCACCTTGGCGGTGCCCTTCCGAAAAGCTCAAAGCCCAAATCATCATCCGGCCGAAACGACGGGCCGGACCGTCAATCCCGTCCCAGCCGCCCGCCTCAGAGCCGGTAGCGGGACTGGATGCCCAAGGGCAGGTCCAACCCCCACCAGGCCAGCAGCAGCAACGACCAAAGGGCGAGGAAACACAACGCGTAGGGCAGCATCGCGGAGATCAGCGTGCCGATGCCAGTCGGCTTCGCATACCGCTGGCAATAGCTGAGGATGAGGGGGAAATACGGCATCAGCGGCGTGATGATGTCGGTGCTGGAATCGCCCACCCGGTAGGCCGCCTGGGTGAATTCCGGTGCGTAGCCGAGTTGCATCAGCATCGGCACGAGGATGGGGCCGAGCAGCGCCCACTTCGCGGAGGCGGAGCCGATGAACAGGTTCACCACCGTCGAGAGCACGATGATGCCCCCGATGGTCACGCCGCCCGGCAGGTCCAGTTCCCGCAGGGTGGCGGCGCCCTTGATCGCCAGCAGCGCCCCGAGGTTGCTCTCGCGGAAGACATACGCGAACTGCGCCGCGCAGAACGCCATCACCAGGTAATAGCCCATCGTGTTCATCGACCTGGCGATGCCCTGGATGATGTCGCGGTGGCTCTTCACCGTGCCGGCCACGTAGCCGTGGATGATGCCAGGCACGAGGAACGCCAGCGCGATCAGCACCACCAGCGACTCCATCAGCGGCGAGCCCGAACCCGTGAGCGTGCCGTCGGTCGCCCGGAAAGGCGAAGCGGCGGGAACACACGCCAGACCGAACACCGCGGTAAGTCCGACGAAACCCGCCAGGCCGGCCAGGAAACCGCGGTGTTCCGCCGTGGTCTGAGGCTCCCACTGCGGACCGGCGCCGGTGCCGGCGTCCACCCGCAGGCTGGCCTGGAGCCGCGGTTCGACGACGCAGTCGGTGAGGAACCAGGACACCAGCAGCACCATCACGCTCGCCGCGCTCATGAAATACCAATTGCACAGCGGATTCACGGTCCGCCCCGGTTCGAGGATCTGCGCCGCCGTCTGGGTAAACGATTGGATCAGCGGATCCAGCGCCGAGGGCAGGAACGACGCGCTGAGCGCCCCGCCGACGCCGGCAAACGCGCACGCAATTCCGGCCACCGGATGCCGGCCGGCCGCCGCGAACACCACCCCGCCCAGTGGCACCACCAGCACGAACCCGGTGTCCCCCGCGGAGTGGCTCACGATCGCGACCAGCGTCAGCATCGGGGTCAGCAGCGACTTCGGCGTGAGCCGCAACAGGGACTTGATTCCGGCCTGGATGAATCCCGTCTGTTCGGCCAAGCCCACCCCCAGCATCGCGACCAGCACGATTCCCAGCGGCGGGAACTCGGTGAAGGTGCGGATCATCCGGGCCAGGAACCGCACTAGGTTCTCTCCCGTCAGCAGGTTCTTCACAGCGATCGGCGTTGCCGCCACGACCTGGCCGGCGGCATCCCGCTGGATCGTCCGCGGGTCCGTCTCCGTGAAACGCACCGGCGCCAGCACCGCGGACAGGACGAATGCCAGCAGCAACGCCAGCAGGAAGATGATCGCCGGATCCGGCAACCGGTTGCCGATCCGTTCGATCAGGTCGAGCCCCCGTTGAACTGCCGTCTTGGCGTTGGTTTCAGCCGGCCGCACTCGGCGAAAGGTAGTCAGGCCAGCGCCCGTCGTCAGCGCCGGATTCCGGGAAACTTCCCCGCATCGGGCGCGGCTCGTGCCAAAACTCCCTTCGTCTTCCTCTCCTCCGCCCAAAGCGGAGGAGAGGGCCGGGGAGAGGAGGTGCCCGCCCATGCCGGTCACACCCCATCGGCACTGCCGGCTTGACGCTCATCAACGAAGCCCGGAAACCACTCGGCGTCATGCCCCGGCTGCCTTCCGACTTCTATCTCCGTTGGCGGCCATCCGTCCCTGCGCCGGCGGCAGCCTTGGCCGACGGTCCGGCGGGCTTGCCGGAACGTTGGCTCCAACAGATATGGCGGCACCAACGATTGCGGCGCGACGAACTCCGCGGCCTCGACGGCCGGCCGATCCGCGTGCTGCATCCCGGCTTCTGGAACCGCGGTCCCGGTCCCGACTTCCAGCGCGCGGTCATCCAGTTTGGCACCGACGCACCGCAGGCCGGTGAGGTCGAGATTGATCTCGGCGTGGGCGGTTGGCACGGGCACGGCCATGATCGCGACCCGCGCTACGCCGGCGTCATCCTGCATGTGGTCTGGGAAGCCCCGGTCCGCGACCTGCGTCCGCCCGTGTTGGCGCTGGCCCCCTTCCTCGAAGCCCCGCTGGCCGAGTTGGCGCCGTGGCTGGCCGAGGAGGCGGAAACCACCCTGCCCGCCAACACCTTGGGTCAATGCTGCGCCCCGCTCGCCAACGTCGATGCCGCGACGCTCACCGAACTGCTGCATCAGGCCGCGCAGGTTCGGTTGCGGCGCAAGGCGGGCGAATTCGCCCTGCGCGCCCGGCACGCCGGCTGGGAACGCGCGTTGTGGGAAGGCCTTTTCACCGCCCTCGGCTATCGGCACAACACCTGGCCCATGCGTCGGTTGGCGGAACTCACCGCCGCCGCGCCGCCCGAAGTGGCCGTGGACCCCAGCCGTGATCCGCTGCGTTGGGAAGCCCGCTTGCTTGGGCTCGCGGGACTGCTGCCGGGACAACTGCCGCCCGGGGACAATGCCGGCCATGCCCGGACGCTGTGGGACATCTGGTGGCGCGAACAGGACGCTTGGGCTGAACACGTGCTGCCCAAGGCCACCTGGCAGTTTGCCGGCCTCCGCCCCGCCAACCACCCGCAACGTCGGCTCGCCTTGGCGGCCCGGTGGCTTGCGGCCGGCGATCTCCCGCGGCGCCTTGAGCGCTGGCTAGCCGAAGGCGTGGACAACGATTCCTTCGCGGAACGCCTGCTGGCGGCGCTGGCACCCGCGCCGGAGCCGGACAGTTTTTGGGCGCGCCACTGGACCCTCCGGTCCCCCACGCTGCGCCAGGCACAAACGCTCCTGGGCGCCCCGCGGGTCACCGACCTTGCCTTGAACGTGGTCCTACCGTGGCTCCACGCGCGGGCCGCGGCGGGTGGCAATGAGGCCGTATTGCAGGAGGTGGAACGCCGCCACTTCGCCTGGCCTGCCGGTGAGGACAACACGGTGCTCAAGCTGACCCGCACCCGCCTGTTCGGCGCGAGCACGCGTCGGTTGCCCCGCACCGCGGCCGCACAACAGGGGTTGCTCCAGATTGCGCGCGACTTCTGCGACCGGGCCGATGCGTTGTGCGCCGGCTGCCGCTTCCCGCAACTCGTCCGCTCGCTGCCCGCGCCCTAGTAACCGGTTCAGCGCTCCTGGACCTTCAGTCGGAGAAAGCGTTGGCCCAATTCCGCGGCCGGCACCATGTCGCGGACCAGCAGCGTCGTTTCCCCATCGGTCACGGTCACCGTTTGCCCGGGGCCGGCCCGCCACGTCAGCAGGTCGCTGCTGAACTCCACCACATAATCGACATCCGCGCGGCGATTGCGGCGGGGCACGTTCAGGGCGAGGAAGCCATCCACCTCGGCCAGGGTTGGAAACCGGTCGACCGGGGCGACCTCGGTTGGGTTCAGGCCGAGGGCATACTTGAGGAGATTGGCGAGCCCATCACCGGCCGGATTGGCCGCATCGGGTCCAAACGCCGCCCGCCAAGCCGCGACGTCGGGCGGCATTTGCCCGCTGAGCGTGAGCGTCCAAGAGACAGAATCCGCCAGCAGCCCGGAGGGATCCAGCCGCACGAAGTCCGTGGGATCGCTGACGGTGGCGGTGACAGTGTGGGTCCCGTTGCCGAGGGTTTCGGAGCTGACCTCGAACACGGCCGCCGTGGAGCCAGGCTGTTCCGCGCCATCCACGAACCACCGGGTGACGAGCGACGGACCAACGGCGGGTTGCTTGGGCGTGACCTGGAAGCGGAGGCTTTCAAAGTCGGTGACGGATCGGTTCTGGCTGGTTGGTTCGCTGGCTTCAATCGGGCCGACCCGTTGGTAGAAGTTCAGGACAAATTGCTCCCGGTTCACGGCGCCAACCGGCCGGTTCAGGTTTCGCATCAGCGAATTGTAGTGGGGGCGATACCAGCCGTTGGTGCGATACATCGAGCCCTCGAAGAGGCCGACCACGTTGTCGAACGCCACGGTCTCCGGCGTCGGCACGGGGGTGGCGGCCGCAACCCAGTGACGCCAACGGATTCGGTTACGGTCGGTCTCCGCGGTGGTGTTGGGCATCTCCGACGGATTGAAGCCGGTGAACTGCAGGTCGTATTCGTCGGCCAGGTTCGCGAAGGAATGGCCCAGCTCGTGTTCGACGATCGCGGCACTGGAGCCATTGACCGAGGCGACCGCCAGCGGCCCGCCGGAACCGCCATACTTGGTGTCGTTCACCAGGATAATGGGCACGTCGTATTCGGGCAGGTGCTGGTTGAGCAGGCCGTAGGCGCGGCTTGAGCCCGGTCCCGCCACGGTGAGGAGCTGTTCCACCCCGGCGTTGTTGAAGCCCGTGCTGAAGTAGGTGTCGCGCAGCCCGCCGGCCCCGCTGGTAGCGCCGTTGTCGCAGCCATCCTGATTGGAGGCGACCTCGATCCGATACACGTTGCAGTAGGAGCGGTATTGGCGCCACGGCTCCCGGGCAAAGAGGAAATCCACGACCTGCCGCGCGTGGCCCGCGAACTTGGGCAGGCTGGCCTGGGTGTAGCCTTCGGAGAGGAACACGACGTTGATGCGCCGGTTCCTCGGGCCGTTTTCCTCGACGGGAATCAGCGTCGCGGTCTGTGCCCGCGCGGCCAACGCCAACGCGAGCAACCCAAGCAATCGGAGGGCGAAGTTCATTGGCGGAGCGGGAAAGTGGCCAGCAACGTGCCGGCGGGTTCTTGGTCGAAAGCGGCCGGGTCGGTGCCGGCCAGCCGATAGACCTTCAGTTCGGTCGCGGTGGCCAACTGCGGCAACCGCACCTGGAAAACCACGGGTCCATCGGCCGTCAGCACGGCCGGTTGAGGCTGGCCGGCGGGACCGGTGACGTGGGGGTCAAGCACCACGCAGGTGCGGTCCGGCGGCGGGACCGTCTCCTGCGCCAACACGCGCTGGTCGGCGTCCAGCAGGCGGCAACAAAGCATGCCCGGCGACCAAGCCGCCGGACCCCGGCGCCGCCGAAACTCGCCCCGGAGATCCTCGGCCGCTTCCAGCACCAGCGAATCACCGTCCAGGATCAGGCGATACGCCCGCTGACCGGACGCGGGCGTCGCAGCGAGGACTGGGGACGACGGCGAGACCTGAGCCGCGGCGGTCGCCGCCACGGTTGGGGCAATCGGGGCGGCCGGCAGCGACTTGGTCGAGGTGTCACCCCCACCGGTTTGCCCGGCGGAATCCGGCCGCCAAAACCAGGGGATCAGAAACCCCATCAGGCATAGGACCAGCAGCCCAAATTGGTATGTTCGCCGCACTTCCGTCGGCGCTACGGGGATTTCGCGGGCACGTCAAGGAATCAGCCGGAATCGGCATTCACGCGGACGCAGTGCGCCCTGGTTCAACGCGCCTCCTGCCAGCGCCAGGCAGAGAGCCCGCCGAGTTCCCGGATGAACAGTTCGCCCGGCACGACGGCCAAGTGCGCCCACGTGTCCTGGTCGCTGACCTTGCGCCGGTCGATGACATCGAACTTGGCCGGATTCGCCCGCAACAGCAGCAGTTCCCCGCGTTCGTCCAGCGCGAGCAGGCGGTCGCCTTGGCTCACGAGGCTCCAGTATTTGCCGAAACTTTCACCGGTCGTCCATTTCTCGGCACCAGTCGCCAACTCAAGGCACAGCGCCCGTTGGTTTCGCAGGTGCAGGTAGGCGTGCCCGCCCACGACCACCGGGGAGCTCATGTAGCCCTGGGCCTTGAACTGCCACGCTTCCTTCACGGCGAATTGGTCCGCGTTCGCAATGAGGTCGAAGCCGTGGGTCTTGCCGCCGTAGGCCGAGGTGACGACGCGGTCGGCCACCACCGTGGGCGTGAGGATGTTCATGCCGCGGAACGCCTCGATCGCTTGCCGCCAAAGGACTGCGCCGGTTTCGGGATCCAGCCCAGCGAGTTCCGTGCGGGTCTGCACCACCAGTTGCCGCCGGCCGGCGAGGGTGGCCAAGACCGGCGAGGAAAACGGGCTGCCGTTCATCGCATCGCGGCTTTCCAGCGCCCGCCAGACGATTTCGCCGGTCTGCTTCTTCAGCCGGGTCACCGCTCCGCCGGACTGAACGTAAAGGGCCTCCCCGTCGACCAAGGGTGAAGAAACGTTGCCGAAGGCCGGCAGCGGCGTCTTGAGCTCGGCCACGAAATCCTTCCGCCAGCGAACTTCGCCATTCCGGGCATCAAGGGCCACCAGCACGTCGCGCATGCCCGCGACGAACAGGGTGTCGCCGTCCAACGCGGGCGTTGCCCGGATCCAGTCGCCGTTCGACTTGGCGAAGAAGGGCACACTCATCGCCCCCTCCCATTGCTGGCGCCACAGTTCCTGCCCCGTCTTCCGGTCCAGCGCGTGAACCACCTCGGTCTTCTTGTCCTTTGTCTCGGTGGTGAATATCGCGGCCTCGCTTACGATCGGCCCGGAATAGCTCGGCCCCAGCGGCACCCGCCAGATGCGATCCAAGTGGCCGGCCTTCAGGTCCGCCGGCCAGTCGGCGCCCGGAACCTGACCGTCGCGGGTCGGTCCCCGCCATTGAGGCCAAGGAGCCGGGGCAGCGGCGGCCAGGACGAACCCGACCAAAACACCAAGGGCGAAACGCAGCAAAAGCATGGGCCAAGAGAGCACGGAAGCCATCCACGGCAACCGGGCTGCGCCGCCGTAGGCACTCACGGACCCGTTTCTCGCCTCGCCCTCCGGTTCGACGGCCGCCATGATTGTCGGGCACATGACAAAGCTCATCATCAACGGCGCCAAGGGGCGCATGGGCCAGACCCTGATCAGTTGCGCCGCCCGGTTGCCGGAACTTCAGGTCGTGGCCGGCACCGATGTCGGCGACAACTTGGCCGCCCAACTCCCCGGCTGCGACGCGGTCATTGATTTTACCCTCCACCACGTCACCGCGGACGTCGCCTCGCTCTGCGCCGCCCAAGGCAAGGCCCTGGTCATCGGCACGACCGGACACAGCGAGGCGGAAAAGGCGGTCATCCGCGCCGCCGCGGCAAAGATCCCGATGGTGTGGGCCACCAACTTTTCCACCGGGGTAAACACCCTCTTCTGGCTCACCCGCAAGGCCGCGGAAATTCTCGGGCCTTCCTTCGACCTCGAAGTCGTGGAGATGCATCACCGGCTGAAGAAGGACGCGCCCAGCGGCACGGCCACGACCCTGCTGGAGATCCTCGCCGACGTGCGGAAGCTGCAATTGGAGGAAGCCCTGCGCCACGGCCGCAAGGGTATCACCGGTGAACGCACGGATTCCGAGATCGGCATCCACGCGCTGCGCGGCGGCGACGTCGTGGGCGACCATACGGTGATCTTCGCCGCCAACGGCGAGCGCGTGGAACTGACGCACAAGGCCAGCAGCCGGGAGACGTTCGCCAACGGCGCACTGCGCGCCGCCCAGTGGGTCGTTGGCCGGGCCCCGGGCATCTACGACATGCAGGACGTGTTGGGACTCAAATAGCCGTGCCATGGCCGACCTCGCCCCGATCCGCATCGCCTACACCGAGGATGAAGCCTACTTCCTGGAGGCCTACGACCGGCTGCCGCGGGAGTTCCGGACCGACCAGCGGGCGAAGCTTGGAACCGTGCTGTTGGCAGGCCTCGCGGTTGCCTTGACGACCTATCGCACCATCATGGATTTCCGGGCCGGCGACCGGTTTTGGTGGCTCGCCCTGGCGGCGGTGCCCGCGATCTTCGGTGCGATCTGGTGGTGGACCTTCAGTGCCCGGGCGCGCCGTCGGGCATTTTTGCGGGGTATCCGGCTGCATCTGGAAAGCGGCGTGCGCTCCGGCACCGCAACGTTTGACGAGGAGGGGTTTGTCTCGGCGAGCAGCGACGGCCGGAGCAAAACGCATACGTGGGACGGCGTGCCCCGGGCCATTGTCCGGCCCGACGGCATCTTCGTGTTCATCGACGAGACCACTTCGTTCTGGTTCCCGAAACGGGCGTTCGAATCGGAATCCGAATGCGGTCGGCTGGAGCAATTGCTCGCCCGTCGTGTGCCCAACCTGGAGCAGGTCGCGTCGTGACTTCAGTGAGCGTGGTCATAGCGCTCGGGGCGAACCTGGGTGATCCCGTCCGACAACTTCGGCTGGCCTTCGACCGGCTCGACGCGGCGGCCGCGGAGCCGGTGCGCCGGTCATCGCTGTGGGAATCGTCGCCGGTCGATTGCCCGCCCGGGTCGCCGAAGTTTACCAACGCCGTGGTGCTGTTCACGCCGCGGCCGGGCGAGACGCCCGAGTCGCTGCTCGCGCAGCTTCAAGCGCTGGAGAAGGAACTCGGCCGACAACCGAAACGGGTCCTCAACGAGGCGCGGCCGCTGGACCTCGATCTGATTTCTTGGGCCGAGGAAACCCGTGCGACCTCCGAGCTTACGTTGCCACATCCGCGAGCCCACCTGCGCGAGTTTGTTCTGCGCCCGCTCGCGGAGCTGGCCCCGGCCATGGTGTTCCCAGGTCAGGGCGAATCCGTCTCGGCGCTGCTGGCAAAGCTGACGCCGGATCCGCAGTTCCGCCGTGTCGCGTAGCCGCGCC
This sequence comes from uncultured Verrucomicrobiota bacterium, assembly GCA_964602595.1. GTDB lineage: Bacteria > Verrucomicrobiota > Verrucomicrobiia > Limisphaerales > UBA9464 > CAIWAH01. Next base: position 96,629 of record CAZRRO010000025.1, read on the forward strand.
GGCGCGATCCGGTGGCGGGCATTTCACTCGTCCTCGCGCCCGATGATCTCCGCGGGCAGTTGTCCCCGGGCCACCAGATCCTGCAGGTCACGCCGGATGCTTCGGCGGTCCACGCCGAACTCCTGCGCCAGTTGCGAGAGGTTGGGTTTGGTCGCCGCGCCCCGCAGGCGGTTCAGCAGCGTGTGCTGCCGGGCTAGGCGTTCCGTGAACAGCCGCTCCCGGTCACCCGACTCGATGAGTTCGGCGCGTTCCAAGGAACGCAAGGCGGCGACAGCCTCACCCAAGCCGCAGTCCCGCAAAGCCGTCGTAACGGTCCGTTCCAGTTCATTCAGGTCCACCGGCTTCTCGATGACATAATGCGCGGAATTGGGCCCGCTGAGCGCCCGAAGCTGATCCCCGATCGCGAGGGTGCCGCTGATCACAATGACCGGCACATGAGCGGCGACCGCCTTCAATTGCGGCAGGAAGGCTAGGCCGGTTTCGCCGCCGGCGAGAATGTGGTCGAGCAAGATCAATTCCGGCATCCGACTGCCAATGAATTCCAGCGCCTCGGTTGCGCTTCGGGCCCAGTCGAAGGTGCATTCGGCGAGCGCCTGTTGATAGAGCCGGGCTTGTTTCGGGTCATCCTCAACCACGAGTATGTGTGCACGGATTGGGGTCGGGGTCATGGGGATGGGGTCGGGGTTGGCATGGGCTTGACGGATGGAATCAGGACCTGGAACTCGGTGCCCACGCCGACTTCGGTGAGGACCCTCAGGCCGAGATCCTCCTCCTCGGCGATGCGCCAAACGGTCGCCAGGCCAAGGCCCGTTCCACGGTGGTTGCCGAGGTTCTTGGTCGTGAAGAAGGGTTCGAAAATGCGCGGCAGCACGTCGGCCGGAATTCCCGGGCCGGAATCCGCCACGGTCAGCGCGACCCACGGTCCGGCGCCACGCGACGGACGAAGGCTGCCATCGGCCGAGTCCACCGCCTCCGCCCGCACCGCCAATTGCCCCCCGCTGACCATTGCCTCGGACGCATTGACGATCAGGTTGAGCAGCACCTGCTCAAGGCGTCCCCGGTTCACCTCCACCGGTGGCAGGTCGGCTGCCAAGGTCGTCGTAACCACTACCCCTCCGAGGAATTGCCCCCGGAGGAGCGTCAGGATTTCCTCAACCAACTCTGGCACGCGGACATTTCGGGTCAAAACCGAGGTGTCGCGGCTGTAGCCTAGGATACTCCGGACTACGGCCCGCCCCTGATCGACGGCCTGGGCGATGTTTTCCAACTGCTCTTTCGTGGTGCCTGTCGGCCTGACCGAACGTTCGACGAGCTGTCGCGACATCTGGATGACGGAAAGAAGGTTGTTGAAATCGTGGGCCACGCCGGCCGCCAAGGTGCCGAGGGCGCGCAGCTTGTCCGCGTGGGCCATGCGGTCCCGGATTTGTTGAAGCTCATCGGCCCGTTCCGCCGCAACCCGCTCCGCCTGTTCGTAGCGCCGGAAAACAAGCTGCTGGTTGGCAATGGCGGCGGCGGCCACCAGGAAGACAACAAGCGCGCCAAGGGAAACACGGATGGCGTGATACCACCGTTCCGGGTCCGCGGGCGTCCGCAAGGGCCCGGCTGGGTCCGCGTCGGTCCAATCGAGATCCAACGCCTGTAGTCCCCGGCGCACCGCCGGCAAATGCCAGACTTCAACCGTCCGGAGTTCCGGGCCCGGGGCCACGTTCGCCGTCCCGACCACCGCCAGCCATTCGCCGTTGTCGGACCAAGCTAGGTTCCGCGCCCTGCGATCCGGCGGCGGTTGCAATCGCGCCACCGCGGCGCCTTTCGCTGTTGCCAGCGCCACTTGGCCGCCTGGGTCGATTCGTGCCCTCAGGCCATTTGCTACGCAAACCTCGTTGGTTACCAAAGGCTTTGCCGGCGGTGCACCGGGCAACAGGCGCGGCGCCTCGGCTGGCCTTCGCAAAAGCCAGAGAACGGAGCGCCCCTCCGATACCCCGATCAGGCGGGAACTGTCGGCGGAAAACTGAATCGCCACCGATTGATTTCGCCGCAAGCTCACCGGCAGGACCAATGCCCGGAACGGGCCCGGCTCCTCGTCGGCGGCGTCACCAACTTGGGCCAGGCAGCGAATCCATTCGTCACGCAGGTCGTGATCAGCGTGAAGATGCCGGGCCTCGTCGAGGCTCTGCCGGGCCGTCGCGATCCAATTCGTTCCGCCCTTGAGCCGGGCTTGCCGGGTCTCGTCGAGCAGCAGGAGGCGCCGCGCTTCGTTGTCCCGACGGCGCATGGCCTGAATCCTTGCGCCGTTTCGCAGGCTCCCCAGGGCAAGGACACCAATCAAGGCGACAAGGATCCAATGCAGCCACCGCCCCCGGCGAAGAGCGGCACGGACGGACTGAGTGGCGGCGGGATTGGCCATGTGGCGCACAAACGGTGCGGTGGCAGGAAACTTGAGTTGCGCCGAGTGGGCAAGCGGCGTCCGCCATGGTTCGACGGTGACAGATCTACTGACGCAGGTCGCACGCCTAGCCAAGCGAGAACATCGAGTTCGCGAGCATGACGGTGATCGAGGTAACGCCAGCCAATAGTTTCGAAGCGCAATGATTGGACGGGCTCTCAACTAGATTCAGCGGGCCTAGGACCTCGATCCGCAGAACCAGCAAAGTAACCTGAAATTGCTCACTGCGGGTTTGAAACGGAAATGTCCACGGACCACCCACCGTCACCCAAAGAGCGAAACAAAAGGGACAGCGAGCCGTCAAACCGCGTAATTGGGATAATTAGGGCCGAATCACATGGAACAATCTCTCCAAGCAATCGCCTGAGACTCTGCCCAAATCCCATAGGGTGCGTCTGCATAGAACCACAACCACCTGTCAGTAATAATTTGAAGGTTTCGGGTGAATCGGCGAAGAGGGCGCATCTTGACACTGCCCCCATAGTGTGTGGAGCCAAGCCCGGTTCGACCAACTCTCAACGAGAGGCGAAGGATGAACCTGAAAGCGGCGCGCCCGCGGTCCCAGCGGGAGATCGAACTGGAAGTGGAGGTCGAAGGGCGAGAGTCGACCCGTCAACGACTGCAGCAGCGCCTGCAGGAAAACCCCGCCCGGGTGGGCGGGGTTTTCCTACCCGCAACGGCAGGAAGCTGTCGGTGCTGATGCTCGATGGTTGGCAGGTCCGCCAGCGCGGCCTTCGGCTGGGGGCGGGAGAAATCGCCGGAACCCCGTGTGGAATGGCACGAATGGAAGACCGGGGGGGGCCACCGGCACGAGCAAGCCGGCGTCACCGTCAGCGGCCGCGACGCGCTGGCGGAGAAGGTTGTGGTCGGCTGGCAGGCGACCCCGTGGACTTTGGCCGCCGCCTGCACTAGGTACGTCACGGAAAAGAATGGAGCGTGCTCCAAGAGATCGCCGGACTCACGGCGCCCGCGGGGGAAGCGGGCGCCCATGTTCAGTGCGAGCAGTACAATTTTGCCACCCAAGCTGGGCGGATTAACGACCAGAAGCTGCAGCAGCCCGACGGAATCGGCTTGGCGGTAAAGGCAGTGCCCGTTCAAGCGGAACGGCCTATTTCTTGGACGCCCAAAGGGATGGGCCACCTCGGGGGCTGTCGGAAGCCGTTCACAACCATCACTGGAAGGAACTCTGGTCAGCCGACGAATCAGGGGCAGTCCCCAATTGCGC
>CAZRRO010000026.1:0-64660 GCA_964602595.1 uncultured Verrucomicrobiota bacterium
GGGCTTGGGCGGCGCGGCCGGGGCAGGAGCGGCAGGCGCAGCCGGGGCGGCGGTGGCCGCCGCCGGAGCGGTGGCGGGAGCGGCGGCCGGGGCCGGAATTTTGATCGACGGCCCGCCGGCCGGCTTTGGTGGCAGGCTGATGCGGACGGTCTGTTTCTTGGCGGCGGCGTCCGCGGGCTTCGGCGGTTCCGGTGCTGGCGGAACGGGAGTATTGGGATCTGCCATAGGAAAATTCTGTGGGCGGACGCTACGGACCTCAAAAAATTGAGTCAAACCGTTTATGGCTGCGAACGTGAAAAAGGCCGCCGGAAATCCCGGCGGCCCTGAAATTTGCCACGGCTTCTGGGTTGGAGTCGCTCAATAACGATCACCACCGTCGCCGGCCCATTGGTCGCCACCGCGGCCACCGCCACGATCGCCTCGCCAACCGCCCCGATCGCCGCCGCGATCACCACCACCGCGGTCGCCTCGCCAACCGCCACCGCCCCGGTCGCCGCCGCCGCCGCGATCTCCGCGATAGCCCCCACCGCCACCGCCACCGCCGCGGAACCCGCCGCCACCGCTGCCGCCACGGAAACCGCCTCCTCCGCCGGGAGGCCGCTCCTCGCGCGGACGGGCGATGTTCACGGTCAGGGCCCGGCCGCCTAGTTCCTTGCCGTGGAACAGTTCAACCGCCTTCTGGGCTTCTTCGGGACTGCCGAACTCGACGAAGGCGAAGCCGCGGGAACGGCCCGTGAATTTGTCGAGCATCAGGTTGACGTTGACCACCACGCCCGCGGCGCTGAAGTGGTTCTGGAGATCGCCTTCGAGGGTCTGAAACGACAGGTTTCCTACGAATAGCCTGCAATTGTTGTCCATACTGCTGCCGAACTTTGTGACCGCTTCAAAGGCCGGATGGGAATCTGCCACGGGCAGATTGCTGATTGCCTGGGCGTTTTCGCCGGACAAACCGTCAACCGACACCGACTCCGCATCTCTGCGCGGCCGCCGCTTATTGCAGGGACAAAATTCGCCGAGTCAACCGGCAAATCCCGGGCGAAGTCAGGGTGTTTTGGCACCAAATGCGGCCAAAACCTCGATTTCCACGCTGGCACCGCGGGGCAGGGCGGAGACTTGCACGGTGGACCGGGCGGGGTAGGGGGCGGGAAAGTATTCCGCGTAAACTTCGTTCATGCCCTGGAATTCGGCGAGGTTCGTCATGAAGACCGTGGACTTCAGCACCGATTCGAAGCCCAACCCCTCATTGGCGAGGATCAGCTTTACGTTTTCCAGCACGCGCCGGGTCTGTGCCCGGATGTCGCCTTCGACGGCACCGCCGGGCTTGGCGGGATCAATCGGGACCTGGCCGGAGCAAAACAGGAAGTCGCCGAAACGGATGGCGTGGGAATATGGCCCGAGCGGTGGCACGGCGCCGGCGGGGTTGATGGCTTGTTTTGGCATGGTGCTAGGAGTGGCAGAGGCTGTGGGGGTCACTTCTTTTCCTCATACCAAGCCATCTGGATGTTTTCCAAAATCTTCTCGTTCGAAGCCTCGGGTTTGTCCCCGAATTCATCCAGTGCACACACGAGCGCGTGCAGCTTGGGAAAGCTGAGGCGCAGCGGGTCTTGGTCGGGAAACTTGTCGATCAACGCCCAGGCAATTTCCTCGTGGTCTTTCCAGGTCAGTTTCACGGGCGGAGTCGTCGCGGAACTCGGCCGCAGCGTCAAGGTTGGCAGTGTCCTCAGTGGGCTCCGAGGCGATTAGGTTTGCCTGACCATTTACCAGCAATTGAACTTCGGCTGTGTCCGAGTTGAGGGATTTCCGGTTGAGAAATCTGCGCAGGCTGGCGGTGGCCCAGCAGTTCCTTGGCGTAACCATGCTGCTGGTGGGGGTGCCGCTGTTTGCGCTGCCGTTTCTTTCGGCGGCGGAAATGCTGCTCGGCAAAGACAATACTGGGATGGCGGCCTTGCCATTTGCCGCGGTGTTCTGGGTGATCGGAGTGGTTTGTGGTGCCGGAATCAGTGCGGCTGGAGGACTGATATATTGGCTGGGAGTTCAGCTTTGGCGGCGCCAGAAGTTCCGGATTTGCATCGGCCTCTCGTGTTTCGAGTTGTGCCTGTTCCCGATCGGAACCGCTTTGGGTGTGTGGTCTCTGATCTTGCTGCGACGCCCGACGGTCCGAGTCCTCTTCGATGAGCAAGGCTCCTTTGCCGCGCCGGACCTAAGTTCTGGTGGCACGAACTGATTTGCCGCCATTCGCTCCTTGACCCACCGGTAGGGCGTTCCCGAAGACTTGCGCCATGCAATCCCTCCGTCTTGCCGCGGCGACCGCATTGGTGGCCGGGTCCTATCTGGCTCCCGGCGTCCTAGCCGCCGGCAAGCCCGTGCTGCACACCTTCACCAAACAACAGCTCACCGATGAGTTCTGGAGTGAAGGCGCCGCGTTCGGGGACATCAACAAGGATGGCAAGCAGGACGTGGTGTCAGGGCCATTCTGGTATGCGGGACCGGACTTCAAGACGCGGCACGAATTCATGCCGGCGGACCGGATCTCGAAGAGCAAGAAGAACGGGCAACCCGTGACCTTTCGCGGCTACAAAGGGCGGTTGGGCAGCGAAAACGAGTATTCCGCGAACTTCTTCGCCCATACCCATGACTTCAACGGCGATGGTTGGGCGGACATCCTGATCCTCGGTTTCCCCGGGGAGAATTCCTGGTGGTTCGAGAACCCCAAGGGCGCCGGCGGACATTGGAAGCGGCACGTTGCGCTGGAAGTCACGGACAACGAATCGCCCCACTTCACGGACATCACCGGCGACGGCAAACCCGAGATCGTGTGTTCGTCCAAGGGCTTCTACGGTTATGCTGAGCCGGATCCGGCCAACCCGACGGGCCTGTTCCGTTGGCATGCGATCTCGCCGAACAACAATTATCACAAGTTTACCCACGGCCTCGGAGTGGGCGACGTGAATGGGGACGGCCGGTTGGACCTGTTGGAAAAGGACGGATGGTGGGAACAGCCCGCTTCCCGGGCCGGCGATCCGGTGTGGCAATTGCACAAGTGGACCTTTGGCGTCGGCGGTGCCCAGATGTATGCCTACGACGTCAACGGCGACGGGCTGAACGACGTGATTACGAGCCTTGCCGCGCATGGCTACGGCCTAAGTTGGTTTCAGCAGGTGCGCGAAGGCGGGGAGATCAAGTTCACGGAGCACAACTTCATGAACAAGCTGCCGGCGGAGAACAAGTTCGGCGCTCACTTCAGCCAGTTGCACGCGATCGACCTCGTGGACATCGACGGAGACGGGCTCAAGGACTTGGTCACCGGGAAACGCTTCTGGGCGCACGGCCCGGAGGGAGATCCCGAACCCAACGCCGCCCCGGTCCTGTATTGGTTCCAACTCCGGCGAAATGCTGACAAGTCCGTGGACTGGATTCCCCACCAAGTAGATGACCTGAGCGGCACCGGCACGGAGGTGAAGGCCCGTGATTACAATGGGGATGGCAAGCCGGACATCCTGGTGGGCAACAAGCACGGAGTCTACGTGTTCACCCATGTCACGAAGAGTGTCTCCGCCGCGGAATCGCAGGCGGCCCAGCCGAAACCGCTCTATCCCTGACAAGAATTGTTGCCGTTCCCAACTTGAGCGAACTTTGCTTCCGACCTAAGACTTGCCCTGCCCGCTAAATCCTGTCGTCGCCTCGCATGACATCCTCCCGCCAAACCGACCTTTCGAGCCGCACCCTTGCCGTCATCATGGGTGGCGGCCAGGGCACGCGTCTGTTCCCGCTCACCCGTGACCGGGCCAAGCCGGCGGTGCCGCTCGCGGGCAAGTATCGGCTGGTGGACATCCCCATCTCGAACTGCATCAACTCGGGGATCATGCGGATGTATCTGCTCACGCAGTTCAACTCCGCCTCGCTGCACCGGCACGTTTCGCAGAGCTACAAGTTCGACCATTTCGGCAATGGGTTCGTCGAATTGCTGGCTGCCGAGCAGAGTTTCACGAGCACCAGTTGGTATCAGGGCACCGCCGACGCGGTGCGGAAGAACCTGATGCACTTCCAGAACACGCCGTTCGACTACGCGCTGATCCTGTCGGGCGACCAGCTGTATCGGATGGATTTCCAGAAAATCCTGGAGGCGCACGCCGCGAACTCCGCGGACCTGACCGTCGCGACGATTCCGGTGACGGCGCGGGACGCGTCGGCCTTGGGCATCATGCACATCAATGCCGAGCGCCGGATCGTGAAGTTCGTGGAAAAGCCGAAGGACCCGGCGGTGCTTGATTCGCTGAAACTCGATCGTGCCAGCTACGGGCCGTTGGGCATCCAAAGCCACGACGACCTATTTCTCGCTTCGATGGGCATCTACGTCTTCAACCGCGAGGTGCTGTTCGAGTTGCTCAACAACAACCTGACCGACTTCGGCAAACACATCATCCCCGGCGCCATTGAGAACAAGCGCGTGTTTTCACACGTCTACCAGGGCTACTGGGAAGACATCGGCACGATCCGGAGCTTCTTCGAGGCCAGCCTCGACCAGGCCGCCGACCTGCCGAAGTTCAATTTCTTCGACCCACCGGTGTTCACCCGGCCGCGTTACCTGCCGCCGTCCAAGGTGAACGGCGCGGCCATCGACCATGCCGCGATCTCCGACGGTTGCATCGTGACGCGCGCCCGCATCCTCAACAGCGTGATCGGCATCCGGTCCGTCCTTCAGGAGGGCTCCTACCTCAACAAAGTCGTGATGATGGGAGCCGACTACTACGACACGCCGGCGCGGGCCGCGCGGCCCGAGAATCAGGGAGTGCCGGTCGGCATCGGTGCCGGCACGCGCATCGAGCATGCGATCGTGGACAAGAATGCCCGCATCGGCGAAGGCTGCAGCCTGTCGCCGGCCGGCAAGCCCAACGAGGTCGACCATCCGCTTTACTACATCCGCGACGGGGTGTTGGTGATTCCGAAGGGCGCCGTAATCCCCAACGGGACCGTCATCTAGCCGCCCCCGGGCGCCGGTCGTGGGATGTCACCGGCTTGTAACCTTGCTGCCATTGCGTAGCTTCCGGCCATGCCTACCAAGTCGCGCGTCATGGCAAAGATACTCGTCGTCGATGACGAACCGGATGCGCTCGAACTGGTCAGTTTCAACCTGAAGTCGGCTGGCTACGAGGTCGTGACCGCCGACAACGGCAGCGAAGCGCTCAAAAAAGCCCGCCAGCATGTGCCGGACCTCATCCTTCTGGATGTCATGCTGCCCGAGGTGGACGGACTGGAGGTCTGCAAGCTTCTGCGGCGCGACCCCGCGACGGCGCCAATCCCGATCATCATGCTCACCGCAAAGGCCGGTGAGATCGATCGCGTCCTCGGGCTGGAACTGGGAGCGGAAGACTACGTCACCAAGCCGTTCAGCCCCCGCGAACTCGTCCTGCGGGTCAAAAACCTCCTGAAGCGGCGCAATGTGTCCGAGGAAAAGCCTGACCAGTATTCGGTGGGCGACCTCTTCATCGACATTCCGCGGCACCTCGTCACGGTCGCCCGCAAGCGCGTGGACCTCACCGCCACCGAGTTCAAGCTGCTGATCATTCTCGCCTCCCGCCGCGGCCGGGTGCAGTCCCGGGAGCAGTTGCTCCGCGACGTCTGGGAATACGACAGCCTGATCGACACCCGGACCGTGGATACCCACATGCGGCGGCTCCGGGAAAAGCTGGGCGATGCCTGCCGTTACCTCGACACGGTGCGCGGGGTCGGCTACCGCTTCGTGGAGAACTGACCGCCGGCGCGGCTCTCCCACATGCTTTGGCCTCTCCTGTTGCTGATCCTGCTCGCGTTCGCGGTGGCCGGCCTTTGGCTGTTGTTCCGCCGGGAGCAGGCGGTGCGCGAACAACTCCGCCGCGCCCAGCTGGAACTCGCCGACATCCGGGTGGCGCGCCACGCCGCCCTCACCGAGGAGCAGACCAAGCAGCAAACCGTTTTCAACAGCCTAGTCGAAGGACTCCTCATCCTCGACGAAGCCGGCCGAATCCAGTTCGCCAACCCTGCTTTCGAGCGGATCTTCCGGGTTGGTGGTGAGATTCGGGGGCAGTCGCTGCTCGATGACCTCCGTTCGCCGGCCCTCCACGAGGTCGCCCAAGACACGCTGCGGACCGGACGCGTGACGGGTTTCGAGCTCGTTCTTCCCGGCGCCGCGGAACAAGTCCTGCAAGTCAACGCCACCACCTTCCGCGACCCGGACCGGGCCCACGCAGGCACCGTGTTCGTCTTCCATGACCTGACCCGCCTCAAGCAACTGGAGAACCTGCGGAAGGAATTCGTCGCCAACGTCAGCCACGAACTCCGCACCCCGCTCTCGCTGATCAAGGGCTATGTCGAGACCCTGCTGGACGGGGCCAAGGACGATCCGGCCGTTGCCACCCGGTTCCTCCAGACCATCGAGAAACACGCCGACCGGCTGACCTTCCTGATCGAGGACCTGCTCACCATCTCGCGGCTCGAATCCGGCCAGGTGCTGATGAATTTCCAGACCCTGGACCTCCGCGGCCAAGCGCAGGCGGTGCTGGACGACTTGGCCAGCCGGGGCACCGAACGGCAGGTGCAACTGGTCAACGAAGTTCCCGCCGACCTGGGCGTGCGGGCCGACGGCGACCGGCTCCAGCAGGTGCTCTTCAACCTCGTGGACAACGCCATCAAATACGGCCGCGTCGGGGGCTGCGTCCGGGTGGGCGCCCGGCGCAAGGATGCCGAACGGGTCGAAGGCTGGGTGGCCGACGACGGCCCGGGAATCCCGGCTGAGGCGGGCGAACGGGTGTTTGAACGCTTCTACCGGCTGGACCGCGCGCGTTCGCGAGATGCCGGCGGCACCGGGTTGGGCTTGAGCATAGTGAAACACATCGTCCAGGCCCACGGCGGCGAAGTGCGGCTGGAAAGCGAACCCGGCCGCGGCGCGACCTTCTACTTCACCCTGCCCGTTGGCTTGGAACCGCAGGAACCGGTCTGAGGTTTGGTCGCCCGAGGCGGCGCCGCACCAGGGACGATGAACAGCGCTTTGGTGAACGCGGCGGCGTCCCGGAGTGCGGCGGAGCAGTGCCCGTTTTGGCGATGCTTACCCACCGGGCGATCGACGGGCTGGATCCGCGCGTGTCCGGCACGCGAAAGCGGCGGCAAGCCGCGCGCCCTCCAAAACGCAGCGCGCTGGTTGGAGCAGTAGGCGGAGCGGCGACTTTTCAGGCGCGGTGATCAGGCGGCTGAAAGCCATCCGTTCGGGAACGCTGTCTCAGCGCCGGAGGCGCGGCAGAAAGTAGCCCACGGCGTGAGCCGTGGGCAGACGCCTCTCCGCGGATGGGCGGTGCAGGAAACACTCGCCGGCACGTTCGGAGGATTCTGAAAGGTCAGGGCAATGGACTTCGTTCTCACAAACGCCGCTATAGCCCAAAGGGCGACAGATGCCCTGTCCTACGATTCAACAACGCAGCACTCCTCATACGCTTGGGTCAACGTGTCGAAGAACACCGCTGGAGTTGTTGGAAATATAACCATGAAACAGTGCCCACTTCCCATTGCGCGACCTTTTCCAGTGTCGTGCATCGGAACCAATTTAAGGGCGGAATCACCCTCCAAGGAGATCAGGATCTCCCAGCATTCACTCACAAGTCTCCTGGCTCGTTTCGCCTCCGGGCTTGCGCCGTTTACCTCTGCTCCGACATCCGAATCACGAGTTGGGAACTCACGCAAATCGCACAAGACCGAATTGAGCCCCTGTTTGCGAAACTCTTCCTCTGTGAAGTGTCTCAGTTTTCCCCAGGGAGTGGTCCACCCCTTGTGCTTATCTTTGCAGTGCGACTTCTGGACATACGTTGGTTTTCGGACATGCCGATAAAGACTTACGACAGGAGCACTCATTGTAATCAAGGATCCCGATGACGATCAGCCCTTCCCTAGGCCGCGCAAGATTCGCTTGCGGTGGATCACCTAAACATCTTCGCCTTCGAATCCCCCGCCGACAGCAGGTAGGCCACGAGATCGAGGATTTCGTCCTGCTTCAGTGTGTTGATCAGGCCTTCGGGCATGGGGGAGGTCTTGGAGGGTTCGGCATTGACTAGTTCGCTGCGCTTCACGTTGGTGAAGTCGCCGGGGGCGCTCATGTCTTCCATGACCATGATGTCGTCGTTGTTCAGGTTCGCGACCCGGCCGATGACGGTGGTGCCATTCTTCAGCGTGAACACGGTCGGGGCATACTGGTCGCTGACTTCCTTGCTGGGGTCCACGATGGATTCCAGCAGGTCTTTGGCGTTGAAGCGCCCGGAAACACCCGTGAGGTCGGGCCCGACGGCGCCGCCCTCGGTCGCGAAACGGTGGCACGTAAAACAGCCGACGGCGCCCGCGAGGTCGCGGCCGCGCTCAAAGTTGCGGCCCTTGGCGAGACCTTTTTCCAGCGCGGGGGCGAGGTCGGCCACGGTCCATTCTTTCACGACGGCCCGGCCGGCGAGCAGGCTTTCGAGCGGCTTTTTCTTCTCCGGTTTGGCTTCGAGCAGGGCGGCCAACTCGGTCTTCTCGCCGTCGCTGAGGGTGGCCATGGCGTCGTTCTTAATGTCGCGCAGGAAGCCCGTGAGCGAGGCGCCGCCGCGGAAGCTGCCGGTCTTGAGGAACCAGCCGAAGTAGGCCTTGCGCTGGTCCAGGGTCCAGCCGGTCTTGAGCACGCGAAGGGCGCGGGCAATGTCGAGCTGTTCTTCCTGCGTGGGCGACGACTGAAGGGCGGCGGTGAGCTTGGCCGCGGCGCTCGGGGCTTGCAGGTAGACGAGGAACGGCGCGAGTTCGGCGTTCAGTTCGCGGGTCTTGGCCGGATACAAGGCGTCGAACTTGGCAATGTAACGCTGACGGGCGATTTCATCCGGCGCGCCGAGCCGGGTGAACGTGAGAGCGTAGGCCCGCAGCAATTCAAGGCGTTGCCCGTCGTTCAGCTTGCTCCACGACACCTTGTCGAGGGCGGCCAACACCTGGCTCTGCAGCGCGGGATCGACCTGCGAATCGGTGGGCTTGCGATGGAACTGATCCTTGGCGCTGGCCCGGACGAGGCCGATGAGGGCGGTGATGCTGGCTTGGGGATCCTTCTCGCTGAGCGCCTTCTCGCGCCAGAGGCCCACCGGTTGCCATTCCAGGGCGACCCGGGCGGCGAAGCGGAGGTTGCGATCCTTGCTGCCGAGGAACGGCCAGGCGGCCTTCACGGCGTCGGGATTCTGGGAGCCGTGGAAGGCTTCGAGATTGTGCCGCTGTTCACGGGCGCGTTCGCCGCCCTTCATGCCAAGGGAAGCTTGGGTGGATTCCTTGCCCGCATAGGTGACGCGGTAGAGCGCCGACTGGGTGCGCCGGCCGCCGATGGCGAAATACATCGCCCCATCCTTCGGGCTAACGACGAGGTCGGTGAGGGGCAGGGGGGAGCCCGCGATGAATTCCTCGGCCTGGCCGGTGTAGCCGGCGCCGTCGGGCTTCAGGTGGACGGCGTAGAGTTTGCCGTAGCTCCAGTCGGCGATGTAAAACGCCTCCTGGTATTTGGCCGGGAATTTCGCGCCGTAACCGAAGGCGGTGCCCGTGGGCGAGCCCGGGCCGATGTTCACGACGGCGCCCAAGCTGTCGGCGTAATACGCAGGCCACTTGCCGGCGCCGCTGCGCCAGCCGAACTCGGCGCCGCTGACGACGTGGTTCACGCGGGTGGGCCGATACCACGGGGTGTTCATGTCCCACTCCATGTCGGCGTCGAACGTGAAGAGTTCGCCGTGGCGGTTGTAGCCCGCGTCGTATTCATTGCGGAAGCCGGTGGCCATCAGCTCCCATTTCTCGCCGTTGGGATCGGTTTTCGCGATCCAACCGCCGGGCGCGAGCACGCCCTTCATGAAACCGTTGCCGTCCCACAGGCGCGGTAGCAGGTGATCCTCGGACCAATTCAGCGGGACCCGGGACGACGCTATTTCGGTCACCTTGGTCTGATTGCCGGAGATGATCGTGAGCGTCTTGCCGTCGGGGGAGGGGAGGATGGCGTGGGGGCCGTGTTCGCCACCGCCGTCGAGGCCACGGAGCAGCTTCACGTCATCGAACTTGTCGTCGCCATTCGTGTCCCGCACGCGATAGAGGCCGCGGGGATACGGTTTGTCGTTGGCGCACATGACGTAGAGGCTGTCGAATGCGTAGAGGAGGCCCTGCGCCATGCCGACGGGAATGTCCAGTTGCTCCACGCCGAGCCCAGTCGAGGAGCCGAGCGGGGGCGGCGTGAGGCGGTAGAGCTTGCCGTATTGGTCCGAGACGATGAGCCGGCCCTTTGGGTCGGTGCACATCGAAACCCAGGATCCTTGGTCGCCCTTGGGCACGGTATAAAGGAGTTCGACCTTGAAGTCCTTGGCGACCTTGAGCGAGGCGACGGGCGTGGCCTCGTCCTTGATCTGGCCGTAAACGGCGGTGGCGAGAAAGCCGAGGCAGAGCCCCAGGGGAAGCGAAACGCGGCTGGACATGCCGGTAGCTTGCCCGGCCGGCGCGCATCCGCTCAAGCCCTTCGGCAGCGCGAAGCGAAGATTTTCCCTGAATACGGCCGGGAAAAGGAAAACGGCCGGTCCGGCAGACACACGGTTTGCTGCAGAACCGGCCGCGGTCGGCCACACGGACGACCTAGATCGAATCGGCTTACCGCAATCGGGATGCCAGTCTTGACGCCGGACCCAACTTTCCGCGGCAGGCGCCGACTCCTGCCGCGGCGCTGTGACTTGTAATCCCTGCGACCGGGGCACGCCTCTGCTTTTTTGGTGAATCCCACCCGCGTTTGGCGGGCCGGTGGTCCGAAAAAATCCTGTTTCCTCCCGTCGCCCCGATGCCTAGCGTCCTTGCCTGTTCCGCTTCCGGACCACGGGAGTGGGTTGATAAACCAGAATTAGCTTATGCCACTGACTCACACGACTGACCTGTTCGCCAAGGCGCTCAAGGGCAAATACGCCCTCGGTGCCTTTAACGTGAACAACATGGAGCTGCTCCAGGCCATCATCGAAGCCTGCGAAGAAGAGAAGGCTCCCGTGATGCTCCAGATTTCGAAGGGCGCCCGGGAATACGCCAACCCGGTGTATCTCAAGAAGCTCATCGAGGCCGCCGTCAGCCTCAGCACCATCCCCATCGCGGTGCATTTGGACCACGGCGACACGTTCGAACTGTGCAAGCAGTGCATCGACGAGGGCTTCACCAGCGTCATGATCGATGCCTCGCACGAGTCTTTCGAGAAGAACGTCGAGATCACCCGCAAGGTCGTGGACTACGCGCACAAGCATAACTGCGTGGTCGAGTCCGAGCTCGGCCACCTCGTTGGCGCGCAGTTCGACGACGGCGAAGAGGGCGGCTGCCACTCCGCCAGCGGCCACTACACTGTGCCGGAAGAGGCCGTGAAGTTCGTGAAGGAATCCGGCTGTGACTCTTTGGCCGTCGCGATCGGAAACAGCCACGGTGCATATAAGTTCAAGGGCACCCAGCACCTCGACCTCGAGCGCCTCAAGCTCATCAAGAAGGCCCTCCTCGATGCCGGCATGGGCGACTATCCGCTCGTGCTGCACGGAGCCAGCTCGGTGCCGAAGGACCTCGCCGTGAAGATCAACCAGTTCGGCGGCAACATGGGTGAAGACACCGCCGGTGTGCCCGAGGCTGACATCGAAGTGGCCCGTCGGATCGGATGCACCAAGGTCAACATCGACACCGACCTGCGTTTGGCGATGACCGCAGCCATCCGTGAGGTGTTCGCCACCAAGCCGAAGGAATTCGATCCCCGCAAGTATCTCGGACCCGCCCGCAAGGCGACCAAGGAACTCGTCCGGCACAAGCTCAAGAACGTGCTGTGCTGCGCCGGCCACGCGTTTGACTGAAATCTGGTGGCGGTCATTACCGCACCCCATTGAAGGCGAAGGCTGGAAACTGCCTTCGCCTTTTTCTTTTCCCAATTCAGACCGGGAAAAACAAACGGCCGCCGGAACTCCGGCGGCCGTGTTCATTGTGCCTTGAAAATCGTTCAGCCCCCGACTTCGGCACGGGCTTCGGCGGCCAAGGCCGTCGAGAGGTAGCGCTCACCAGTGGAGCAGGCGATCGTGACGATTACCTTGCCTTTGTTCTCGGGCTTCTTCGCCAGTTCCAAGGCCGCCCAAACATTGGCGCCGGTGGAGATGCCGACCAAGATGCCTTCTTCCTTCGCCAGCCGGCGGGCCATCGCGAAGGCGTCGTCGTTGCTGACCTGCACCGTCTCGACGATCTGTGCCTCGCCGTTGGGGCCCTTGAGGCGGAGGTTCTTGGGCACAAAGCCGGCACCGGTGCCCTGAATCTTGTGCGGTCCCGGCTTCACGGTCTCGCCCTTCAGCGTCTGCGTGATGACCGGCGAATCCTTGGGCTCTACGGCGATGGCGGAGAAGCTCGCCTTGCGCGGTTTGATGTATTCGTAGGTGCCGGTGATCGTGCCGCCGGTGCCGACCGCGGCGACGAGGATGTCCACCTTGCCGTCGGTGTCGTCCCAGATTTCCGGGCCGGTCGTGGCGGTATGGATGGCCGGGTTCGCCGGATTCTCGAACTGCTGCGGAATCCAGGAGTTGGGCGTCTCCTTGGCGATCTGCTCGGCCCGTGCGATGGCGCCGCGCATGCCTTCGGTTCCCGGCGTCAGCACCAGCTTGGCGCCCAGCAGCGCCAGCAGCGTGCGCCGTTCGAGCGACATCGTTTCCGGCATGGTGAGGATGAGCTTGTAGCCCTTGGCGGCGGCCACGAAGGCCAGGGCGATGCCCGTGTTGCCGGAGGTGGGCTCGATGATGACGGTCTCCTTGTTCAGGATGCCGCGCTTCTCGGCATCCTCGATCATGGCCATGCCGATACGGTCCTTGACCGAGCCGAGTGGGTTGAAGAACTCGCACTTCAGCAGGATCTGCGTGGACGGATCAATGCCGGCGGAGGCGGGGATTTGGTTGAGGCGCACGAGCGGCGTGCGGCCGACCGTTTCGACGATGTTGGAATAGATGCGACCCATGGCTTTGAAGTGGTATGTGGCGTGACTTGCTAAGTGAACTGAGGTTGGACAAACGGCCTGACCGGGCAAGCCGGTTTTGCCGCTTGGTGTCGTGGCCGTGCTGTCGTCCAATCCGTCCGCGATGATTGCCGCCGAGCGTGCCCGCCTGACTTTCCGCCGCGACTGTTGGCGGATGCTGGCCGTCGGCGTGCTGGAATCCGCCGGCCACACGTTCCTGCTGCTGATCGCCGTGGTGCATTTCCAGGCCGGGGCCATCGCCAAGGCGTTGATCGCGGGCGGGGGCAGCGTGGGTCTGCTCTGCTCGCCGCTGGCCGTGAGCCTGGTCACCCGCTGGCGTTGGCCTGCCACGAAGGGCGCGTCGCGGTTGCTGTGGATTGGTTCCGGCGCTTGCCTCGTTGCGGCTGCGGTTAACCGGCTGGAGGTTTTTGTCCCTGCGTGCGTGCTCGCGATGACGGTCGGCTCCGCGATCGTCCCGCTGATGACCCAAGTCTATCAGGACAACTATCCGCCGGAAGAACGGGGCAAGCTCTACGCCCGGACCTTTTCCCTGCGGATCGTGGGGGCGATGCTGTTCGCTTGGCTGGGCGGCATGTTCCTCGACTGGCGGCCTGATTGGTTTCCGGTCCTGCTCGCGGTCTTCGCTGGCGCGTTTGCCTTGGCGGCGGCGGCGGTGGGCGGCATCCCATCACAACCCCTGCATGATTCCGGCAGTGCCCACCCGCTGCACGCCTTCAAGTATGTGCGGTCGGACCGGGTGTTCCGGCACACGCTGATCGTCTGGATGTTCATGGGGTTCGCCAACCTGATGATGCTGCCGATCCGGGTCGAATACCTCGGCAACCCGCGGCACGGGCTTGCCTTGTCAGCGGCCAGCATCGGCCTGCTTACCGGGGTTATCCCAAATCTCGCCCGGCTGATCATGAACCCCGTCTGGGGTTGGCTGTTCGACCGGATGAACTTCTTTGGCCTGCGTTTCACCCTGAACATGGGTTTCGCGCTCGGCATCGCGGCGTTCTTCACGAGCGATTCGTGGCCCGGGCTCATCCTTGGCGCGGTGATCTATGGCATCTCCAACGCGGGCGGTGACGTGGCTTGGGGATTGTGGGTCACGAAGATTGCCGCGCCGGAGCGGGTGGCCGACTACATGAGCGTCCACACGTTCCTGACCGGCATCCGCGGCGTGCTGGCGCCGCTCATCGGGTTTCAGCTGCTCCAACACTTCGCGCCCGCGGCGCTCGGGTGGTTCAGTGCGGCGTTGATCGTAGTGGCAACGCTGCTGCTGATCCCGGAAATCCGCCGCACGGTGAAGCTACGTCGCGGCCAATTGCTGACGGAAGAGGTGACCGACTGAATCACCGACCGACTACCCGTTGGCCGGCGCCAGGATCTCGATGATCTCGGCGAGCACTTCGCCTGTTTCTTTCCGCAGTGCATTCTGGCGGCCGTAGAAGGGGCCGGCCGAATTGAGGCCGAAGGATTGCGCGACGAAATCATCGGGCGCGAAACACAGGTAGGCGGAAGGCCGGCTGAGGTAACGCACGCCGGCCGCGTTGAGGATGCCGCCGAAGGGAAGGTGTTCCGCCAAGATCAGCCGGCGGCATTCCTCCGGGAGCGCGGTAAGCCGGATCCGGATGGCGCCGAATTCCACTGGGCGGCCGGAGCCGTCGAGTTCGAGCACGGATTCGCGCCAGTAAGCGTCCCCGTCGCGATAGCTGGAGAGGACGCGCAGGTGGATCGGGGCGCCGTGAAACTGCTCCAGGGTCCGGGTCATGTCTCGTTCATGGACGAGCAGGGAACGGTAGGGCTCGGGCATCTCGTCGCCGGTGATGACGCGGAACGCGGGCAGCGGTCGGCCTTGCCGGACATAGAATTCGTCCAGCGGCTGGACGGCGGCACGGTCAGGGGCGGTCATGGCTGGGCGGCATCAAGGCGGTCGGCAATCCGGCGGGCTTCGCCGGCCTCTAGGCCGATCTCCATCAGGGGCAACTGCAGGAATCCGAGCCTAAGGGCGGGCGAGTTTTTCCGCAGCCGGAAATCGCCCCGCGCACGGTTCACGAACTTCGGGTCCTGGTTCACGAGATTGTCCTCCTGCCGCGCGTGGGTGGCGGTCGAATACTGGCGCAGGGTGATGAACTTGCCGCCTTCGCTGACGTTCCGGGCGATGAGGTTGCCCTCCGGCGGAACCGGCTTCTCAGCCTTCAGGAACGGTTCCACGGTCCGGAGCTCGGGGTAGCGGGCCGCGTAGAGTTCCCAGGGGATCTTCTTGGCGTCGTCACGCATGACCTTCTGCACCGACTGCCAGATCGGCGAACCGTCGAGCCCTCGGCCGTCCACGTCCAGCGACACGTCGCAGTCCACGAAGACGTTGTTGAGAACCCGGTGGTCGCGGCCGCCGGCGAGATGGACCGCCCGTTTCAGCCCGGTGAACACGTTGCCATAGACCTCGGCGCTCGACATGCAGTCGTCGAGGTAGATGCCCTGGCCGGAGCCGTCCAGGCCGGTGATGTCGCGGAAAGAATTGTAACGAATCCGGTTGCCGCGGTAGGTCCAGTCGCGGCCGGAATAGACGGCCCCCACGTCGCCGGTATCGGTGGCGACGTGGTAGATCTCGTTGAACTCGATGAGGTGTTCGTTGCCCTCGAACCAGATCGCGATGTGGGGATGGTCATGGATCCGGTTGTGCGATGCCCGGGAACCGACGCCCTGAAGCCGGATGGCCGGCACGTAGGTGTAGGTCCACCGGCCGTTGTGGTGCAGGTGGCAGTTCTCCACGGCGTGGCCGGCGGGCGTGAGCGTCTGCCGGTCACCGGCGTTGATGATCACGCCGCAGTCGCCCGTGTGATGGATGTTGCAGGCCGCGACGGTGTGGTCCTTCCCGCCGGTAAGGGCAACCCCGTGGTTGCCCACATTGCGGATGACGCAGGACTCGATCCGCACCCGGGAGCCGCCCTGGACCTCGATTCCGGTCGTCCGGGTCGCCTCGAGCACGAGCCCATAGAACGTCACATTCCGCACTTCGCGCAGCCGGATGAGCGGCGCTTCGAGCAGCGACAGCAGGGCTTCCGGTTCCCGCTCTGCGCCGGCGGGCCAGAGGTAGAGCATTCCGGTCTTGCGCTCGAGCTGCCATTCGCCGGGTGCGTCGAGCTCCTCCAGGGCGTTGAAGAAATGGATGCGTTGTCCGGTCCGGAATCCGAAGTGGCCGCCGGGAAACGAGTTCGTGATCAGCCGGCGCTCGAAATCAACGGTCCCGATGCGTTCGTAGGAGTTTGCCCATTGCCAAGCCCAGAAGCCGTGGATCCAGACGTTGGTCAGGTCCCGCCAGCGGCGCGGTCGGTCGCCCTCATAGAGAAAGCCGTTCTTGATCTGGCCGATGTTCCCGCCGTGGGCGTCGCCCTTCGCGCCATCGCGGGGGAAACCGGCGATGCGGCTCCATTCGGCATTGGGCCAGCGGGCCAGTGTCGCGGGCTCGCGGTTGACGAACAGCTCCGCATGGGCGGGCTGGGTGGGCCGGGCATAGCCACGCGAACGGATCACGCCGAAGTTGGTGATGCCCTGGGCCCGCAGGTTCACTTGGCGGACCTGGTCCCGTGCGGCGGGGTCGAGTCGGTTCCGGATACCTTCGTCCCGGACCGGTTCGAAGCCGCGCAGGAACTGGCCGCCCAACAGGCGGGGCACTTCCCGGCCGTAACCGCGATAGCTCACCGGCGCCTCTGGGGTGCCGCTGTCCCCCTCGGTCAGTTCGAAGGATCGGCTGAGGAAATAGCTTCCGCCGCGTAGCCACACGGTGACCGGTCCGGACAGTGGGCGGGGCAACTGACGCACCGCGTCGCGCGCCCGTTCCAGCGTGGCGAACGGGCGGCCGCGGCTGCCATCGCCGGCGTCGTCCCCGGCCGGCGCCACAAAGAAGTCGGCGGCGGGCAGCTGGACACCGAAGCCGCCCATGGCCAGAAGGCCGATCAGGAGCAGTTTTCGCGGCGATTTCATGGCGGTGCGACGTGGGTGGAGACCATGGCGCCGCGGAGCGTCGGCCCGGCCGGCCGAATGGCAACGCCCAATTGCAACGGCTCCCTCAACGCAACTGCGCCAGCCGTTTTCGGTCGGTATCTTGGCGCAGCCCAATCTGCTCGAACGGGATGGCTTGGAAGCCGGTCTTGAAGGCCGGCGATTCGGGCTTCAGCCGGAAGTCCTGCTTCGCTGGATTCACGAGCAATGGATCGCCGGAGGTGAAGTTGTCCCGCACCTCGAAACCGGGTCCCGCCGCGTGCCAGCCGAGTTCGAGCCATTTGCCGACGCAGACGTTGCGGGCGACGACGTTGCCTTCGGCCGGGATGCCCTTGAATCCGTCTTTCGCGGCGTAAAAGGCGTCGAGCGACTTGATCGCCGGATACCGCTCGCGGTAGAGCGCCGCGGGAACCGCAGCGAGCTGCTTGCGCATGAAGTCGTCCACCATGCCGCGCCAGACGGGCGACGTGTCGAGGCCGCGGGCGTCGGCGCGGACCGCCGGATCGCAGTCCACGAACAGGTTGTTTTCCACGCGGTGATCGCGGCCGCCGCCGATGAACATCGCCCAGTGGACCTTGTAAAAGACGTTACCGAAGACCTCGGTGCCGCTCACGCAGTCGTCCATGTAAACGCCCATTGAACCCATGCCCACGCCGCCGGTTTCGTGGATGTAGTTGTGGCGAATCCGATTGCCGCGAAACGAGTAATCGCGGCCGGTGTAGATGGCGCCGACGTCGCCGGTTTCGAGCGCGATGTGATGGATGTCGTTGAACTCCATCAGGTGGTCGTTGCCCCAGAAGAGGATCGCGCAGTGCGGATGGTCGTGGATCAGGTTGTGCGACGCGCGCAGGCCGACGCCCGTCATGGCAATGGCTGGCACGTAACACTTGGACCAACGGCCCTGGCGCTGGAAGTGGCTGTTTTCCACGAAATGCCCGCCGGGCTGCAGTGTCTGCCGGTCGCCGCCGGTCAACGACACGCCGCCGTCGCCCGTGTCGAACAGGTCGCAACCAACCACGCCGTGGCCGAAGCCGCCTTCGATGACCACGCCGCTGTTGCCGATGTTACGGATCAGGCAGCCGGCAATGAGGTTGCTCGTGCCGCCGCGGATCTCGACGCCATTCCCGCGGGTCGCTTCGAGGATGAGTCCGCGGAAGGTGACGTGCGCGGCATCGGTTAGCTTCAGCAATGGCTGGTCGAGCAGCGAAAGCGTGACCTCGGCGGGGGCCGAACCGTCGGGCGGCCAGAAGTAGAGAATGCCGGCCTTCCGATCGAGGAACCACTCGCCGGGTTGGTCCAGTTCTTCGAGCGCGTTGAGGTAGTAGAACCGCTGGCCCTTGCGGAAGCCGTAGAGTCCGTGCGGCGGTGCGGTCCGGATGAAATGGCGTTCGCGATCCAGTTCGGCGACGCGTTCGTAGGAGTTTGCCCAATCCCACGCCCAGTAGCCGTGAACCCAAAGGTCCGATACGTCCTGCCAACGGTTCGGGCGGTCGCCGGCGTAGAGGAAACCGCCGGGCAGGTCGCCGATGTTGCCGCCATGATCGTCGTTCTTGCCGGAACCGGCCGGAAAACCGGCAAGCTTCTCGAACTGGCCCTCGTTCGGCCAACGGGCCAGCGTCATCGGCCGGCCGGCGAAGAACAGTTCGCAGTGCGCGGTCGCGGTGCCGCGGCTGAATCCGCGTGACTTCATCTCGCCAAAGTCGGTGATCCCGAGGGTGCGCAGGTCGAGTTGCCGGACGTGGGGGCGGGCGGCGGCATCGATGCGTTTTTGGACGGCGGGTTCGGTCACCGTTTGCCACCGGTCGGCCGTCACCGGCGGCAGGGCAACCCCACCGATCAGTCGCACGCGTTCGTCGCGCCAAGCCTGCCAAACCACCGGCCCAGTAGGTGTGCCGGAATCGGCGGCGGTGAGTTCGAGCGCATTCGTCCGGCGGTAGTCGCCGCCGTGCAGCCAGACAGTGAACTCGCTGGTCGGCAGTTTTCCAGCGGCCTTGAGTTCTCGGACTGCGTCGCGCGCCCGCTCCAAGGTGGCGAACGGTTTGCCCCGGGTGCCACGATTGGCGTCGGAACCGGATGGAGACACGTGGAAGTCGGCGTGAAGGCCGACAGCGCCAGCGAGCGAGGCCAGCAGCAAGAGGGGAAAACGCATGGGAAGGCGACGGTCTGGGTGGGGCGGTCTATTCGGGGAAAGCTGGGTTGGTGGTCGTCAGTTGCGGGCTCGCCACAGCGCGAGGGAAGTGAACATCGCCACCGCGACGGCGTAGCCTGCGATGCCGAGGCCCACGGCGAAGGGCACCAGTTGCCATTGGGCGAAGACCATCAGGGCCGTGCCCAGCAGGCCGAACAGGATCGCCTCCCCGGCGAAGCAGGTGCCCGGCAGGAATCGCGGCGCTTCGGCGATGCGGTCGGCGATCCAGCAGCGGTAGTCGAGTTCGCCCATCGAGCGCATGAGCCAGGCGGACTGGAGGTTGCGGGCGGCGACGAGGAGGCTGGTGGTCGTCAACGAGATCGCGAGGAGCGGCCACACGCCGAAGCCCAGCGCCAGCGCTAGGTTCAGCGGCACGCCGAATTTCCAGCCGAGCCGACGGGCGACGGGATTGCCTTCCAGCACCAAATTGGGAGTGGCGATCCAGGTGGACAGCAGGTCGCAGGTCCGGCCGAGCAGGATCAGGCCGGAATACAGCCACCAACCGCGCGAACCCAAGGCAATGAAGTCATCCACGGCAGTCACGGCGGCGAGCGTTTCACAGGCCGGGCGCCGGCCCAAGCGCGGACGTTACGCGCAGGTTGAAGTTCCGCCTCGGCCCGAAATGGAACCCCACTCCAACGGCGCGCACCCACCGGGGCGGATGAACTTTCGGTCAGCAGCCTTGACGCCCCGGCGGCACCTCCTTAACTCCCGGCACGTTCAACTATGCCGACCTACGAATACGCCTGTGAGAAATGCGGGCACGAGTTCGAGTGCGTCCAGTCCATGAAGGACAACGCCCTGACGACCTGTCCCAAGGATGTGTGCCCGAAGAAGACCTGGGGCAAAGGCAAGGTGAAGCGCGGCATCGGCTCGGGCGCCGGGCTCATCTTCAAGGGCAGCGGCTTCTACATCACCGACTACCGCAGCGAGGGCTACAAGTCCGCCGCCAAGAGCGATGCCGAAGCGGCCAAACCGAAGACCGAGACGAAGTCCGAAACCAAGACGGAAGCCGCGCCCGCTGCCGCCCCCGCCCCGGCTCCCAAGAGTGCCGGCAAGAAAAAGGCCTGAACGCCGACCGGCCGCCGCGCTCCAATCCCGCGTGATTTCCCTGAATGCCAGTTCCGGCCGCCGGCCACGGCTCCTGCTGGCCTTGCTGCTGGGGTTGGCCGCGGCGCAAGGCCAGGTGCCAGTCCGTCCCGATGCCTCGGCTTCCGCGGCGAGCGTCAGCGGCCAGTTCATCGTCCACGGTGGCAGCTCGCCGGTGCCCGTGCCGCGACGAGAACTGCGTCCGGCCGGGGAAGCGGCGCTGATTGCTTTGCGTCCGGACCTCCTGGCGGTGACTTGCGAGCGAGTCAAGAAGGCGGTCCTGCAACGGCTGGACCAGCGCGACCAATGGCGGGGCAAGGTCCACCTTCATTTGCAGCGGCAAAGTTCCCCCGGCGGCCAGGTGACCATCCGCCCGCAGGTCTTCCGGGACGGCTGGCAGTTTCAGGTGTCGGTGCCCGAGCCGATTGAGTGGCACCGTTTGGTCCGGTCCCTGACCGAAGTGGTGCTGCTGGAAATGGCGAACCGGGAGAACCCGACCACGGTGTGCGCCCAGCCGCCCCTGTGGCTGGCGGAGGGCATGAACCAGCTCCTGGTCGGCGACCACGGGCGGGACCTGGTGATCGAATCGCAGACGTCATTGGTCCGTTCGGAACGTAAACCTGACCCGCTGAAGGAAAGCCGGATCCAATTGCGGGGACGTGAGCCGCTGACGTTTTCGGCGCTGACCTTGGCCACGGCGGAGCAGGCGGCGGGGCTGGATTCGTTCCCCCAGTTCCAGGCAAGTTCCGCGTTGCTGGTGCATCTGCTGACGGATGAAACCCGGCGCGCCCGCACCGGCCAGTTCCTCGCGCAATTGCCGGCCAACCTGAACTGGCAGACGACGTTCCTGGCGTTGAACCGGGCGGAGTTCGGCACGCTGCTGGAGGCCGAGAAGTGGTGGGCGGTGAACGCCACCCATGAGCTGGCCGCGGCGCCGGACCAGTTCTGGGCGCCCGCGGCGGTGACTGCGCGTCTCGCCGACATCTTCACCGAGACGGCGTCGGTGCGCACTCCCGACGGGACGGCGGAGAACCCCGACCGGGTGACGTTGTCCCGGGTCGTGCTGGAGTGGGACTGGCCCACGCAGGTCCTGGTGCTCCAGCGCAAGGTCGCCCAGTTGCAGCTCCTGCTGCTGCGCACCCCGGAGCAGCCCGCCCCGCTCCGGCGGCTGGTCGGTGAATCGCTGCGCACGCTGGAGCGCTACCTGGACGAGCGGCAGGGAGCGGGCACGGCCGTCACCAATCGCGGCGAAACCAACGACCGGGCCAAGGTGCTGGCCAAGGGCACCGCGCGCCGGTTGGCGGCGTTGGAAGCCCGCCGCGGCGAGATGGCCCGCTGACCGCCGCGCCCGGCACCTTATACGCCGGTAAATTTTCTCCCCGGCAATTGCCATCCGGTCCGGCATTTGCTCCGGTTGGCCCGTTTCCAATTTGTAACCTGCGCATGAACTGTCCGCTCCTCCGCACCGTGCTCGCCCTGGCGGGCGCCATTTTCCTGGCCGGCTCCGTCCGGGCGCAGGTTGTCCTCACCGAGTTTCTCGCCAGCAACAGCAGCCAGCTCGCGGACGTGGACGGTGAGTTTTCCGACTGGGTCGAGGTGCAGAATACCTCGGCCAGTCCGGTGAATCTGAAGGACTGGTCGCTGACCGACGATCCGGCGGTGCCGGCCAAATGGCGGTTCCCGGCGACCAACCTGAACGCTGGCGCATATCTGGTCGTGTTTGCCTCCGGCAAGAATCGCACCAATGCCGGCGCCCAGCTGCACACGAGTTTCAGCCTGTCCGCGGGTGGGGAATACCTCGCACTGTTTCCGCCCGAAAGCCTGCTGCCGGCGACGGAGTTCGCCCCGGAATTCCCGGCCCAGAAGCCGGACATCTCCTTCGGCATCCGGGCGGGGCAACGGTATTTCTTCCCGGGACCGACGCCGGGGGCCGCCAACGTGGGTGGTTTCGCGGACTTCGTGAGCGACACCAAGTTCAGCCACGACCGCGGCTTCTACGAGCAGTCCTTCGACCTCGTCATCAGCACCGCAACGTCCGGGGCGACGATCCGCTACACCACGAACGGGACTCCACCAAGCCTGAGCAATGGCTTCACCTACGCCGCGCCCGTTCCGATCCGCGGGACCGCCATCGTGCGGGCGGCGGCGTTCAAGGACGGGCTGCAACCGTCCGGCGTGGACACGCACACCTACCTGTTTCTGACCGACGTGATCCGGCAGGCCACGAATGGTGCGCCGCCGACGGGTTGGCCGTCTTCCTGGGGCGCCAATGTCCGCGACTACGGCATGGACCCGGACGTCGTGAACTCGCCGCTTTACCGCGACGAGATCGTCCCGGCGCTCAAGTCGCTGCCGTCGTTCTCCGTCGTGACGGACCTTAACAACCTCTTCAATGCCACCACGGGCATCTACGCCAATCCCGGCCAGGACGGCCGGGCGTGGGAACGGCCGATCTCCCTGGAACTGATGCAGCCCGACGGCAAGGGCGGTTTCCAGGTCAACGCCGGCATCCGCATCCGCGGCGGTTTCTCCCGGAGCACCAGCAACCCCAAACACGCGCTCCGCTTCTTTTTTCGCGAGGAATACGGGGCAACCAAGCTGAAGTATCCCCTGTTTGGCGACCAAGGGGCGGACGAGTTTGACGCGCTCGACCTGCGCACGTTCCAGAACTATTCGTGGAGCTTCCAGGGTGATCCGTCAGGCGTCTTCATCCGCGACCAGTTCAGCCGTGATTCGCAGCTGGCGATGGGGCGGCAGGGCGAGCGCGGGAACTACTACCACCTCTACATCAACGGCCAATATTGGGGCCTCTACAACACCTGCGAACGCCCCGAGGCGGCCTATTCCGCGACCTATTTCGGCGGCGAAAAGGAGGACTGGGACGTCATCAAGGTCGAGGCTGGTCCCTACGCGATCAATGCGACCGACGGGAACATGGATGCGTGGACCCGGCTCTACAACGCAGCCCGCGCCGGCCTGACCAACAACGCCGCCTACTACAAGATCCAGGGACGCAACGAGGACGGTTCGCCCAACCCGACCTACGAGAACCTGCTGGAGGTGGACAACCTCATCGACTACATGCTGGTGATCCTCTACGGCGGCAACCTCGACGCCCCGATCTCGAACTTCCTCGGCAACACCTCGCCCAACAACTGGTATGGCCAGCGCAACCGCACCGGCCTGACCGGCGGCTTCCGGTTCACCTCCCACGACGCCGAGCACACGCTGCTGAACGTCGGCGAGAACCGCACCGGCCCCTACGGCACGGCGACCAGCTGGAGCGTCAGCAAGAGCAATCCCCAATACCTCTGGCAGCAGCTGAGCGGCAATGCCGAGTTCCGCCTGCTGGCCGCCGACCATATCCACCGGCATTTCTTCAATGGCGGCGCGCTCACGCCCGAGGCGGCCCGTGCGCGTTTCGCGGCCCGCACCAACCAGATCTATTCCGCGGTGGTCGCCGAGTCTGCGCGTTGGGGTGATTCCAAGACCGGCACGCCGCTAACCCGCCAGCACTGGCTTGGATCCGTGAACGGGATCATGGGCAACTACTTTAACCAGCGCTCGGGCATCGTGCTCGGCCAGTTGCGGGCCCGGAACCTGTATCCTGCCATCGTGGCCCCGGTGTTCAGCCAGCACGGCGGCGTGTTCTCCAACGGCTTCCGGCTGACGGTCACGGCGCCCGCCGGGACGATCTACTACACCACCGACGGTTCCGATCCGCGCGCCCAGGCCGGCCGGGTGTCCGGTTCGGCCCGCACCATTGCCAGCGGCGGCAGCGTGCCCCTCGCGGAAAGCACCCGGGTTCGCTCCCGGGTCCTGTCGGGCACCGACTGGAGTGCGCTCAACGAGGCCGACTTCATCCTGGCGCAGACGTGGAAAACGCTCGCCATTACCGAACTCATGTATAACCCGCCCGCGGTCGGCGACATGGACGGGGACCACTTCGAATTCTTGGAACTCAAGAACACCGGGGCCACCGATCTCGACCTCAGTGGCGTCGCCTTCACCAACGGGCTCGCGTTCACATTCCCCCGTGGCGCCCGATTGGCGTCGGGCAAATTTGCCGTGCTGGTCAGCGACCGGGCCACCTTCACCAACAAGTATCCGGGCGTGCCCGTGGCCGGCACCTACGGCGGCAAACTGGCGAACGGCGGCGAACGGGTGACGTTAGTTCACGCGACCGGTGAGCCCATCTTCGACATGAATTACGGCGATAGCTCGCCTTGGCCGGCGAGTCCCGACGGCACGGGTTTTTCGTTGGTGCCGGTAAGTCCCAATGCCAATCCCGATCCCAACCTGGCCGCCAACTGGCGGGCCAGCGCGCAGCCGGGCGGTTCCCCCGGAGCGGATGATCCGGCCGGCAACATTCCCGCGGTGGTCATCAACGAGTTGATCACCCACACGGATCCGCCGTTGCTCGATTCGGTTGAGTTGCACAATGCCGGCGCGCAAGCAGCCGACGTCTCGGGCTGGTTCCTGAGCGACGATGCCAATGAGCCCAAGAAACTCCGGCTGCCGGCCGGGACGATCATTCCCGCCGGCGGTTACCTGGTGCTGGATGAAACCGGTTTCAACGCGCCCGGCTCGGCCACCCGCTTCACTTTCGATTCCCACGGCGAACAGGTATGGCTTTCCAGCGCGGATGCCGCCGGGAATCTCACCGGTTACGGCGATGGCTTTGGA
Organism: uncultured Verrucomicrobiota bacterium; assembly: GCA_964602595.1. Lineage (GTDB taxonomy): Bacteria > Verrucomicrobiota > Verrucomicrobiia > Limisphaerales > UBA9464 > CAIWAH01. Next base: position 24,969 of record CAZRRO010000026.1, read on the forward strand.
TTTCCCGCCAGTGCGAACGGCGTCTCCTTCGGCCGCCACACCAACAGCGTGGGCGAGGTGCAATTCCCGGCCCAGGCGGCGCGCACGTTGGGCGCCGTCAATGCCGGACCGGCGCTCGGCGCGGTGGTCATCAGCGAGTTCAACTATCAGCCCAAGCCCGGCGACGTGGAGTTCGTCGAGTTGCACAACCTCGGCGACGCGGCGGTGCCGTTGTTCGACCCGGCCTTTCCGACCAACCGTTGGCGTCTCGCCGGGGTAGACTTCGATTTCCCCGCGGGGGTGACTTTGCAGCCGCATGGTTTCGCCGTGGTTACCGCCGGCGATCCAGCACTGTTCCGCAGCCGCTTCGGTATTCCGCCGTCCGTGCCGGTGTTTGGGCCATTCCTGGGCAACCTGCAGGACGGCGGCGAACGCCTCGAACTCCAGCGCCCGGATGCCCCGGACTATGTCACCAACCAGTTCGGTCAGGTCTCCGTGTTGGTGCCCTACCTCGCGGTGGATTCCGTTCGCTACAACGACCGCGCCCCGTGGCCGGAGAATGCAGCTGGTCTTGGCGCCACTCTCGAACGTCGTGCACCGGTGGCCTATGCCGACGATCCGGCCGCCTGGCGCGGCAGCCCGCTGGGCGGTTCGCCGGGCGTGGACAACGGCGCCAATCGGCCGCCGTTCGCCGATGCGGGCGCGGATCGCGACCTCGTGGAAGCAGCCTTCCCGGTGGCGCTGACCGTCACCGCGACCGCGACCGACGACGGCGGGCCGGGCGGGCCGCTGCAATTCGCCTGGAGCCAGGTCAGCGGTCCCCCGGGCGTGGTGTTCGGCTCTCCCAAGGCGGCCGCCACCACGGTGGCGGTGCCGGGAACCGGCGTGTTTGGCCTGCGGGTCACCGTCAGCGACGGCGAACTTTCCAGCAGTGATGAGTTGCTCGTCATTGTCACGCGCAGCGCGGGTGACTCGACGCTCCTGCCGCTAGGTTCCGTCTGGCGTTACCTCGACATCGGCGTGGATCAGGGCATGGCGTGGCGTGCGCCAGGCTTTGCCGATGGCTCGTGGAAGAGCGGGCCGGCGCAACTCGGATACGGCGACGGCGACGAGGCTACGGTCGTGGGTTTTGGGCCGGATTCCGGGAACAAATTCATCACCACGTATTTCCGGGCCCGCTTCAACGTCGCCGGCTTGGCGAGCATCCAGTCGTTGACCTTGGGCATCGTGCGCGACGACGGCCCCGTGGTTTACCTGAACGGGGTTGAGGTTTATCGCAACAACTTGCCGGAATCCGAAATTACCTTCGGATCCCTGGCCAATTCCGCCATCGGTGGTGCCGATGAAAGCGCGCTGAATGAGTCCCCCATCGACCTCGGCGCGCTGCGCGAGGGTGAGAACGTCCTCGCGGTCGAGATGCACCAGAACGGCGGCGGCTCGTCCGACCTTAGCTTCGACCTCCAGCTCGCGGCGAAGCGCCTGCCCACGAATACCGGCCCGACCGCCGGTGCCGGAACCGACCGGACTGCCAACGTCGGCGAGCCGATCCAGCTCAGCGCAACCTTCACCGACGATGGCCTGCCCACTCCGCCGGGAGTGCCCACCTTCACCTGGACCAAGGTCTCCGGTCCAGGCACCGCCAATTTTTCGGCGGCCAATTCCCCGCAAACGGCCGTCACCTTCAATGCCGCCGGCACCTATGTGCTGCGCTTCGCCGTGAACGACTCGTTGCTCGCCGCGGTCGATGACGTCCAGGTCGTCGTCTCGGGAACCAATCCCGAGCCGCCAGTGGTCACCGTCGTCCCCGGGATAGACGCGCAGCTCCGCTTCACGACCCAGGCCGGCGTGAGCTACACGGTCCGTGCCCGCGAGCGCCTCGACACCGGTAGCTGGGTCAAGGTGCTGGACGTGCCCGCCGGTGCGGCGGGCCGAATCATCGAAAGCCCGCTCACTGGACCGGACGACTCGCGCTACTTCCAGGTCGTCAGTCCAGCGCTGCCATGAATGGGTGTCGCACCTGCACCCTGACCCTGGCGTCCCTGCTGGCCTGGCGGACCGCAGCGCTTGAGATCCGGGGCGTGATCGAAAGCAACGCGACCTGGCGCCTTGCCGACAGTCCGGTCGTCCTCGCGGAGAACATCACCATTTCCACCAATGCCACGGTCACCATTGAGCCCGGCGTCGAAGTGCGCCTGGTCGGTCGCGTGTTCGTGACGGTCGAAGGACGGATCGTTGCCGAGGGAACACAGGCGAGGCCCATCCGCTTCGTCCGTCATGATTCGCTCCCATGGCGGCGCCTGGATTTCAAACCCAACCCGGGCGAATCGCGCTTTGTCTGGTGCGAAATCAACGGGGCCGGCAACACGGGGAACCTGCGGGCCGCAGGCACGTCCCTGTTCCTCGACCATGTGACCTTCACCAACACCACGTCGCAACTGGTCTCGGCCGACGACACCTCGATCACCGTTCGAAACTGCGTCTTCCCGACCATCACCAGCGACGAACTGCTCCGGTTTCACGGAATGCCACCGTTCGGTCACGCCGTGATCGAAGGCTGCGTGTTCGGGACCACGACGGCCGACCTCGACATTCTCGACGTGTCCGGTGGCAAACGGCCCGGACCCATCGTCCAGATCCTGAACAACACGTTCACCGGAGCGGGCGACGATGTGCTCGACCTGTCCGGCACGGATGCCCACATCGAGGGCAATGTGTTCGCGAATGTCCGGCAGAACGCCGCACGTCCCAGCACTGCCAACGCCATCGCCACGTCGGCAGGTCCCGGACCGGTGTCGGACCTCATGGTCTGTCGCAACATATTCTACGATGTGGATCATGCGCTGCTGCTGCGCGATGGCAGTCGCGCCGTAATGCAGAACAACACCATTGTCACCGCCAGTGACAGTCAGTTCGAGACCGCGTCCCTGAGCGTGCTCAACTGGGCGGAGGCCGGCCTGGGCAGCGGCCCCGGTGGGGGCTGTCTTTTTGAAGGCAACCTAGTCACGCAGGCGGCGCCTGGCCGATGGGCGCTGAACCTCAGCGACCAACCGTTCACCGTATCGCATTCGCTCCTGCCCGAACCCTGGCCGGGCGAAAACAACCTGAGCCTGGCCGATCCCCGGTTTATTGGCGGCGGCGAACCGACGGTGGACCAACTCCGCAGCCAACTGTCGCTGCGGCCCGGATCACCGGCCCGGAATGCAGGTCCCAACGGCCTCGACATCGGGGCAATTGTTCCCGGCGGGGCGAGCGTCCGCGGACCGGAAGGCGGCACCACCAACCGGGATGCCGAGGTTCAGATCGCTGGGCCCGGCGTGGTGGCGTTTCGGTGGCGACTGGATGGCGGGCCGTGGAGCGTCGAAGTGCCCCTGACCAATGGGCTGGCATACCAGCCCGGACTGTTTTTGCTTTCGGGGTCCGGAGATACGCCCGGCCGTGTCAGATTGCTGAACCTTCCGGTGGGAGTTCACCGAGTGGAAGCAGTTGGTAAAAACTCAGCCGGAATCTGGCAGCCCGAATCCCAAGCGACCCGTTCCAAGTCATGGATCGTCCGGCCCGAGCCGCTGCACGTCGAAATGGCTGCCTTGCCAGGCGGGAAAGTCCGACTGCGTCTGGTGGCAGTCGCCGGAGCCGATTATCGAATCCTCTCCGGTTCGATCCTGTCGGGCGGCGGCTGGACTGAAGTGGGGGCCACCCGCACCGCGACCGCCACTGGACCACTTGAACTGCTGCTATCGGCGACCGAATCGACCGCATTCTATCAGGTTGTGGAAGGAGCCTCCGACTGAATAGGCCGGTCAGCCGTGGTCGGGCCACTTGATCCATTCCCTGACGGCTATGGAAGTGCCACCGCTTTCTCCGCGCCTACTGGCACGGGTAGAAACACCGCCGCAGCTTGCCCGTGGCCGGATCAAACGCCCAGACCAACCCCTCAAAGCCCGCGGAGAAGATGCGCTGACCATCCGACGAAAACGCGAGCGCAAACACCGCGCCGACGATGACGTCGAGGGCGTCAGCCCGGCCACCCCGTGACGCCAGTTCGTCTCAAAGTCGGGCCCGGATGGACCGGATCCCGCGGCCGAGCAAGGGAACGTGTTCCCATAGGCCGGCCGCACTGTCCCAGTAGTCCTGGTGGATGAGCACGCGCCCTTGCTCATCGAAGCGCACCAACGTGATCCCCAATGTCCGGATGGTTTCCCCCTTCGCGATCTTCTTCATCCGCACGTCCATGACCCAGCGGAAGTAGTAGAAGCCGTCCGCGCCACGGGTGACGTCGTCGAACTGCACGGTGATGCTCTCGGCATTCTCCGCCGTGGCGAGGAAGTAGTCCCGGATCGCATCGGAACCCCGAAGCGTCTTGAGCGTGTCGTTCAGGAACGCCTCCGGCGCGTAGACCAATGCCGACTGCTGACGAATCGTGTCCGGGCTCCAATTTCCCAGGAACCCCTTGAACCGGGCGATGGCAACCCGCTCAGCCTCGGAGCCCGGCGGCACGTTGGGTTGCGCGGCGGCAGCGGTGGCGGCCGACTTAAACTCCGCCGCGTGGTCGCTCCGACGTGGCACGGCCGAACAGCCGACACCGAGCAGGAACAGCAACGGCAGAATACAGGCTCGGTTCATGGCGTGAGCTTCGACCGAAACCGCTGAACCGCAACCTGCGCATTCACCGGCGAGCCGTCAGCTTCTCCGCACTTACCGGCACCGGCAGGAACACCGCCGTCAGTTTGCCGGTCGCCGGATCAAACGCCCGAATCAGCCCTTCAAAACCCGCGGTGAAGAGGTGCTGGCCGTCCGCCGAAAACGCGAGCGCGAACACTGCGCCGTCGTGGCCGGCCAAGGTAGCTTTGCGTTTGCCATCGCCGGTCTGGTAGACGCGGACCTCGCTGCCGGTGCTGCCCACCGCAAGGAGGCCGCCGTCCGGACTGAACGCCACGGACTGCACCGCGCCCGGCTGGCGTTCGAACTCGCGCACCAGGTTCACGTCGTTGTTCCCCGCGGTGCGTTCCTGATTCTCCTTGGTCTTGTAGAGGCGCACGCCGCCATCGGCGCCGCCGTAGGCCGCCCACTCCTCCTTGGGATGGCGCGCCATGCTCGAAACCGGCTCCAGCAGCTTGTTCACGTCATCGATGAACTGCCCCGTTGCCACGTCGATGAGTTTCATCGCCCGGTCACGACTGCCGCTGAGCAGCCGTTTTCCGTCGGCCATCCAAGCCGTGCGAAAGATCCAGTCGCTGTGGTTGTCGAACTTCACCAACTCCTTGCCGTCCGCGGCCTGGATGATGCGGACGCTCTTGTCTGTGCCGCCAAACGCCAGCCGGGTGCCGTCTGGCGACCATGAAATGCCGAAGAGCGAATCGGAAGTCACCTTGAAGGAACTGAGTTGGTTCGTCGCCGCGACGTCCCAGACCTGAATCTCGCCGAACCGGGCCGGCGAACCACCGCTCACCGCGAGGCGTTTGCCGTCGGGCGAAAATGCCAACGCCTCGATGCGCGGCGCCTCGCCCAACAACCGCGCCACCGGCGACAGCGACGCTGCGTCGAACAGGATCACCTCGTGGTAACCGGCGATGGCGAGGCGCGAACCATCGGGTGAAACGGCGAGCGAAGTGACCACCGGCGGCGTGGAGTAAGCGGGCAGTTCCTTGAGCTTGGTCGAGTAGGCGTCGGCCGGCGTGTCGTCCTTCGCGCCTTCCTTGATCCAGCGCGTGATCAGCGCGACTTCGTCGGCCGTCAGCGGATCACCTTCCTTCGGCATGTCCGGTTCCTTGCCGGTGACGGACTCAATGACCAGGGACTTGGTCGGATCACCAACCGTAAAGTTGGGGCCGTGTTTCCCGGGTTTGAGGAAGCCGGCGTAGGTGGAAGTGTCCACCTCGCCCTTGAGCTTGTTCGGGTTGTGGCAGCCGTTGCACGAGCGCTTGAAGATCGGGGTCACGTCGCGCCACCAGGAGACGGGGGCTTCGGCGCCCAGGAGCGGCGAGGCTGATAGCGCGGCGAACAAGGCGGACGCCAGCAGGGAACGGGAGGGAACGGTCATGACACAGGGGAACATCGGGTTCATTTGGCGGCGGGCGCGGCGGGAGGGGTGGCAACGGCGGCGGTTTCCTTCTCCGGCGCGGTCAGGAGCAGCTTCACTGACTGGGTCTTCTGGCGCCAGATGCGGTCCTGATGCGTGGCGCTGCCCACGACGTTGAAGCTGAGTTCCTTGCCCGTCTCCGCCTTGTCGGACACGACGAGCGTGATCGCAGCCTCGTTCTTGTCGGCGGCGATGTTATTTACCGTCGCCGTCACACCGGCCGGCAATCCTTCGAGCGCCAACACGATTTCACCGGGCAGTCCACGACGATCCACCTTCACCACGAACTCGGTCTGATTGGCTTCGGACTTGGTGCCCTCCGGCAATGCGACCGCCGACAGTTTGAACGAATCCGTCCGAAAGAAGGAAGAGCCCGGCAGCATCGCCGTGAGAAACATCGCGATGCCCTGCGTGGTCAGTTGCACGGGCACCGGAGCGTGCTGCGCCACGGCGTTGCCGGCGACCGTCGCTTCGGCCCGGACCATCACCGGACGCGTGCCGACCTCGGCGTTGTAGGCGGCATTGAGCGTCAGCTTTGCGCGCGACTGTCCCGCCGAAATCGTCACTGCGGGAATGCTGACGCCCGGCAGGTCTTCCGCGAGCAACTTGACCTCGCCATCAAACCCGCCGCGGCGCACCACGTTCACGTCGAGCGACACGCTCGCGTTCTGTTCCACGAGCGCGGTTGTTGGGGCGACATCCACGGTGAACGGAGCCTCGGGCAACACCGTCAGCCAGCCTTGCTCGGCTGGTTGCGCGGCATGCACCACCGCCCTGCCCACCAGTTCACCGGTCGCGGTCAGTTTCAGGGGCGCGTAACCCAATGCGGCCTCAGGGCTGGCCGACAAGGTGACCCAGCCAAAGTTGGGCGCTGCGCCCAGCACGAGAGCGGAAGCCGTCACGCCCGCGGGCAGTCCATCACCACCGATCCGCACAATGCCATCGAAGCCATTCCTGCGTTCGATTTCACACCGCACCGCGACCGTGCCGCCACGGCCGACGCGGTAACGTCCGCCCGCAATTCGCACTGTGAAGTCCTGCGCGAGGTTTGGCGGCTGAAGGCTCATCCGGTAACCGAAACGTTCGCCGCCCCGATCGGTGAGATCCCGGAGCGAAATCAGGTATTCGGTGTCCTTCTTGGCGTCGAATTCCAGCCGGGCGTCCAAGCCGTTGGCGTCGTCGTTGCGCTGCAGCACGGCGCCATTGGTATCGGAGAGCGTGAGCAACGCATCCAGCGGCGAACCGAACTGCCGGGCCCGAACCTCTATCACGAGCTTCTGGTCGCTGGTCGCCTTGAACCGGAACACATCCACGTCTTTCGGTTCGCCGATGCGTCCGTTGATCACGACCGGCGCACCCACCGCGTTCGCCTTGTCGCCCGCGTTGTTCGGCTCCGACTCCATGAACTCAGGTAGGTCACCCGCCTCGAACGGCTGCGGGTTGGAGTAGCCACGCGGCGTGTGCGCCCGGACATCCTGCCGGCCGAGCGGCGCATCGGGCGCGATGCTGATGAGCATCTTGTCGGCCCCGTCGAGGTTGCGTCCCTTCAACTGCAGCTCGACCGACGAACCCCGTTTGCCACCGAAGGGAAAGAGAAAATCGAGATACGGCACCACGCCGGCCACCAGCCGGTAGCGGTAATCGCCGCCGCTCTGAAAGCGCAGGTCGTGCAACCGCACCGTGACCTCGCCGTCGGCCGCAGGCGTAAACTCCAGGAACGGGTCCAACCCGTGGGCATCCTCGCTGCGGGCGAGTTCCTTGCCGCTCGCGTCGAGCAGCACCAATGTTGGATCGAGCGGCGAACCAACCCGGTTCGCCTGCACATCGAAGATCAGCTTCTCGCCGGCCTTGGCCTTGAACCGAAAATAGTCCGACTCCGTTCCACCGCCGATCACGCCGGAGACCGCCACCGGCAGCTCCAGGAGCGGCGCCTGATCCGCCGCGTTGTTCGGTTTCCGTTCCAGCAGCTCCGGCAGATCGCTCACGTTTACCGTGAGCGGATTCGAGACACCGTTCGGCCCGGCCAACCGCAGTTCCCGGCTGCCCAGCGCAGCTCCGGCCATCACGACCATTTGCAGGACGAGAGTCTTCCCCGTGTCCGCTTGCCCGATCGACAGGCCGCCCGATGATCCCTCCAGCGTCACGGTCGGTGGCGCCTTGACGGCGAGGGTGCCGCTCAAACCCGAGCCGGTGAACAGCACCGCGTTGGCACCAGACAAGGCTTCGCCGTTGAGCGGCACCTCATTGGTCGTGCCGCGCTGCAACCAGGTGGCGGAAAGCGAATCGAGTTTGGGCGCGGGCTGGGCCAATGCCGCGGAGGCGGCCCCAAGGACGCAGAGGAATCGAAGCATCGGGAAGGGAATTTGAAGAAACAGGAGGCGGTTTCGGCCGGCTTCAGCCGAACAACCCCGTCACCGCCTCGGCCTGCACGAGTTCGCGCGGCTGGTTGAGGTGGTTCATCACGATGGTGTGCGGATCGATTCCCAGCGCGTGGTAGATCGTGGCGACGATCTGCGTCGGGTGGACGGGGTTCTCGGACGGCGACGAACCGGTGGCGTCTGACTTGCCATACAGCGCCCCGCGCCGGATGCCCGCGCCGGCGATCAACGCGGTGTAGCAATATGGCCAGTGGTCGCGGCCGTCGGGTGAGTTGGTGTTGCCGCTGGTGCTCACGCCGAGGCGCGGGCTGCGGCCGAATTCGCCGAGCGCGACGACCAGCGTTTCCTTGAGCAGGCCGCGTTCGTCCAAGTCTTCCAGCAGCGCGCTGAGACCGGAGTCGAGCTTCGGGCAGTGCAGGTTGCGGAGCGGACCGAAATTCGCGGCGTGGGTATCCCAGGCGTCCACGTTGGGATCACCGTTGGCGACGGCGGGCCAGTTCATCTGCACGAACTTGGTGCCGGCTTCCAGGAGGCGGCGCGCGAGGAGCAGGCCCTGGCCAAAGGTGTGCCGGCCATACTTGTCGCGCAGGGCGTCCTTCTCCTTGGCGAGGTCGAAGGCATCACGGGCGCGGCCGCTGCTCACGAGGTCGAAGGCCTTCTGGTAATACTTGTCCAAGGCGTATTTCCCGACCGCCTTCTCCATGTCGGGCATGGCGTCGTTGACGGCCTTGAGCAGCGTCGAGCGGCGTTCGAGGCGTTCCTTGCTGACCTCCTTCCGCAGCGTGAGGTCGTCCAGGTTGATGTCCTTCGCCGGGTCCTGGTAGAAGTAGTAGGGATCGAAGGCCGCGCCGAGAAAGCCCGCGGTGCCGCCCTTGCCGATGACATTAGACTCCTGCAACGGGCGCGGGAGCATCACGAAGGGCAGCATCGGGATGTCGAGCGGCCGGAGGCGCGTGATCTGCGAGCCCATGTGTGGGAAGTCGTTAGGCGCGGGCGGCTCAAGCTGGCCGGAGGGCGACACGCGGTCGGGCGTGTATCCGGTCATGATCTGGTAGATCGCGGCGGTGTGGTTGAAGAGGCCGGCCGGCGTGTAGCTCATCGAGCGGATGAGCGTCGCCTTGTCGAGCTGCTGCGCCAGCTTGGGCATCACCTCGCTGATTTGGATGCCCGGCACCTTGGTCTTGATGGGCTTGAAGTCGCCGCGGACGTTGGACGGTGCGTCGGGCTTCGGATCCCAGATGTCAATGTGGCTCGGTCCACCTTGGAGGTAGATGAGCAGCACCTGCTTGGCCGTGCCCCAGCCGTTTTTCGGCTGGCCGGGCGCCGGGCCGGCAGTCGGCGCCTGCTGCGCTTGGAGCCGCAGGATGTCCGCAAGGCTCAGGCCGACGAGGCCCGCACCACCTACGCGAAGGAATTCGCGGCGGCTGTATCCGTCGCAGGTGGCGCCGGATTTTCCAGGGATGGAGATCATAAGACCATGGAGGTTGGTTGAAGTTCTTGGGATCGCTGGTCGAGCTTTTTCCAATCGCGGCGAAGGGAGATCATCCAAGCAAACCAGAATGCTCCCATAAAAAGCTTGGTCAGGATTTCTGCGGTTTCCGGAGCCGGCGACGGCAACAGCTTTATCGCAGCCCCAATCAGCCCGAAAACAACGACCAAAAGGGCTACGCCGCCAATGACCACGCGAATCCAACCCGCGTTGAACTTCATGGGTCGGTTGTATTCTTCCCACCTCAGCGGAATGCCAATTCCCGGAATCAGCAGCATGCCCAGAACACGCCAGACGGTATGTTCGCCCGCGAATATGAATGCTCCCGCGACGAAAGAGCACAAAATCGCCGAAGCCAGAATTCGGCGCCTTTGGCTTTGCGGTGGAACGGTTGGTTCTTGATACGGATTCATCGGCGGTCACCGGTTAAACAAAAACGCCGGGCTGTTCAGCAGCGCCCAAGCGAGGTCCTGCGCGTCTTCGCGCCGCTGGTTGCCCTCACCGAGCTTGATGCTGGCGAGTTCCTTGTCGGTCGGTGGGCGGTTCAGGCAGCTCAGGTAGATTTCCTCGACCACCTTGCGGTCGTCCGGCTGGTCGGTCACCAGCTTGGCGAAGCGGCCGTCGTCGCGGTTCACGCATTCGCCAAGCGTCTTGCCGTTGATGAGGTTCAGCGCGTGCGAGAGCGTCACGTTGCTGCTTCGTTCGCATTCGCAGGCGCTCTGACGCTTGGGCCGGCCGAAGAGCGTGAGGAAGTCGTTGCCGGTGACCATGCCGTCGGGCAACTGCGCCGCGCGCATCCCGTCCGGCAGATTGGCGAACTGCAGCTTGTGCCCTGTCGCCACGGCGATGGAATCGAGCATCTGCTCGGCGCTCAGTCGGCGCGGCGACTGGTGTGAGAAGTTCACCGTGTCGTCCTCGTTCCATTTGTTCGGCAGGATGCTGAGCTGGTAGGTGCGCGAGGTGACGATGGTGCGCATGAGCTTTCGCAGGTCGAAGTTGTCCGCCACGAACTGCGCCGTGAGCGCGTCGAGCAGCGCGGGGTTGCTGGCCGGATTGCCCGCGCGGATGTCGTCCACCGGGTCGATGATCCCGCGGCCGAAGAAGTAGCTCCAGAAACGGTTCGCCGCCGACTTGGCGAAGTAGGGATTGCCCGGCGAGGTCAGCCATTCGGCAAACGCAGCCCGGCGGTCTTCGCCATCAGTGATGGCTCGGGCCTCGCCGTAGGGCACATGCGGCTTCATCACGGCGTCGTTCTTGGGGTGCTTCACTTCACCGCCGTTGTAGTTCTGGTAAACGATCTCTTCGGACACCTGCTCGTAGGCGTAGGCGTCGGTTGGCCGGATGAGCGTGTCGCGGCCGAGCGTGCCGCGCTTGAAGGCGACCTGGGCGAAGAAGGCGCCGAACTCGTAGTATTGGTTCTGCGTCCAGCGCTCGAAAGGATGGTCATGGCACTTGTTGCAGTTGAAGCGCACGCCGAGAAACGTCTGCGAGATGTCTTCGGTCATCTTGCCGGAATCGCGCAAAGCCCGGAGGTAGTTGCCAGCCGGTGTCTCGAAGGTGCTGCCCTTGGCCAAAACGAGCTCCCGCACGAACTGATCGTAGGGCTTGTTGGCCGTGAGTTGGTCGCGAATCCACTGGCCGAACACCCACACGCCCTTCTTGCCGAGGTTCTCCGAGTTGCACTGGAGCAGGTCGGCAAACTTGTTGGCCCAGAACTCCGCGTAGGCCGGCGAACCGATCAGTTCGTCCACCAACGCCTCGCGCTTCTTCCGCGAATCCGTGGTGTCGGCGAGGAAGGCGCGGACCTTGTCGGAGCTCGGCGGCTGGCCGGTGATGTCCAGGTAAACCCGGCGCACGAACTCGGCGTCATTGCAGAGCTCGCTCGGGTTGATCTTCATCCGCTGGAGCTTCGCGTTGACGTGCCGGTCCACGAAGTTGAATTCGGGCATCGCCGCAAACTGGAAACCCGCACGGTCGCCCATCACCGCCACTTCGCGCGCGTCGTAGAGGCCCTCGTAACGGACCAGCACGGCCATCTCCCCGCGGCGCAGCGCGGTGAGCGTGCTGTCCTTCACCAGCGCGACCTCCTCGTTGTTGCTGCTCAGCACCGCCTCGCGGGTGACGTCGCGCGTCGAGCCGTCCGCGTAGGTTGCCAGGACGAGGAACTGCTGGAGCCGGCCGGGCAGGTCGATCTCCACTTTCTCGGGCAGGATCGTGATCTTGGCCGGGCGGTTCGGGGCCACATCCTCGAACTTCGCGCCTTCGGCGATCCACTGCTTGAGCGTCTGGTGATACCGCGAGCCGGGCTTGATCGCCTGGCGTCCCTCGTGCGGCACGTCGCCCAGCGGCTTCTGGAGCATCAGCGACTCGTCCACGTTCACGCGGTTGAAGCGGCGGCCGCTCAGGTCGTTGATCAGCGCCTGGTAGTCGTATTCGGGATCGTAGCCGCGCAAGGCGAGCTTGAAGCCGTTCTTGCCCTTGGCCGCGCCGTGGCAGGGACCGGCGTTGCAACCGGTCCGGCTCAGGATTGGCTCAATGTCGCGGACGAAGCCCACCGGCTTCAGGTCGGTGCCGGCTACTTTCACTGGCAGCTTCACCGATTTGCCGGCGGCGGCCACCGTCAGCAGCGCGTCGCCGGTTTGTTTTCCGACGACGTAGCCCTCGGCGTCGACCTCGATGGCGGCGGACTCCGGCTTGAACTGGGCTTCGCTGGTCAGGTCTACGACTTCGCCGTCCGCGCGTTCGCCCAGCACGAGCACCTTCCGCGCGTCCCGGGCGTTGGTGAGCGTCAGCGTCGCGGGTTCGAGCCGCAGTGACTTGACCGGTGGCAACGGTGGTTTCGGGGGGATAGGACGGTCGGCACCGGCGGCGGCCGCCGCCAGCCAGCCCATGAAAGACGGCGCAAACGTCAGCAGCGCGGTAAGTCGGCGGAAGGAAGTGCGCATGGGGAAATCCAGTCTCAAAACCGTAGGTAGGCCCCGGTCGGGCGACAAGGCACATTCTCGACGCCGCGCCATTTGGCGGGCCGGTGAGTGACCTCCGCCGACGCCGTTCAGCCCAGCACGCCGGGAATCACGCGCGCACCACCGGCGATGCCAGTGAGGCGTTCCTGCCGGGCGTTGACCTCGAAGAAGAGTTCCTCGTGCCGCAGCCCGAGCGCCGTGAGGATGGTCGCGTGGAGGTCCTTCATCTGGAACGGCTGTTCTGTGGCCAGCAGGCCAATTTCGTCCGTCGCGCCGATGCGCATCCCGGGCCGCACCCCGCCGCCGGCCATCCAGATCGTGAAGCCCGCGGCGTTGTGTTGCCGCCCCAGGTCACCCTGCATCATGGGCGTGCGGCCGAATTCGCTGGCCCAGATTACCAACGTCTCGTCGAGCAGGCCGCGTTGCTTGAGGTCGGCCAGGAGCGCGGCCGCGGGCTGGTCGGTCCAGCGGGCGCGGGGCACATGGTTGTCGGTCAGCTTCGCGTGGGCGTCCCAGCCGTCCTTGTCCGGCATGTCGTAGACCTGCACGAAGCGCACTCCACGTTCGACGAGTCGCCTTGCCAGCAGGCATTTCCGGCCGAAGGCCTGCGTGCGTTTGTCGGCGTGTTCGAGGCCGTAGCCGCGGCGCAGGGCAGGGGACTCGTGCGCCACGTCGCCGACTTCGAGGGCCGCGGATTGCATCCGGTAGGCGAGTTCGTAGCTGGCGATCCGGGCGTCGAGTTCCGTGAAGCCGGGCCGGGCGTCGCGATGGCGCAGGTTCAGTTCGCGGATGAGGTCGAGCGAGTCCCGTTGGCCGGCGGCAAATTCGGCGGGTGGCAGCAGGTCGAGCACGGGTGTGCCCGTGTCGCGCAGGCGGGTGGGCTGAAACGCGGCGGGCAGGAAGCCGTTCGAGTAATTGGCCGCGCCGCCGAGCGGGCCGGCCTCGAAGAGCATCACGTAGCCGGGCAGGTCGCGGTTCGCAGAACCGAGCCCGTAGGTGATCCACGAACCGAGGCTGGCCTTGCCGGGGCGGATGTCGCCGGTGTGGAGCTGGTAGCTGGCCGGGGCGTGGTTGTTTGAGTCGGCCTGGAGCGAGTGGATAAAGCACAGGTCGTCCACGTGCCGCGCGACGTGCGGCATGAGTTCGCTCACCCACATGCCGGACTGGCCGTGTTGCGCCCACCGGAACGGGCTGGCCATCAGCTCGTCCTTGCAGCCGTGGAAGACGTTGGCAAAGCGAGTCGCCTCAACGGCCTTGCGGAGCGACGCGGGGACCGGTTGGCCATGCAGGCGTTTGAGCGTGGGCTTGTAGTCGAAGGTATCGACCGGAGAGGGCCCGCCGACCATGAAGAGGAAGATCACCGACTTCGCCGTGGGCCGTAAATCCGCCGGCCGCGGCGTGAAGGGATTCAGCGGGTCGAGCGTGCGGTTCAGGTTCGCGGCCGAGGTTTCCCACCGGGACAACGCGCCCAGCGCCAACGCCCCGAAGCCCGTGCCCATCCGGCCGAGGAAATCCCGGCGGGAACAGTGGCAGGGCGTGGCGAACATGGGGTGACCCTGACAAAACCCACCGGCCGCGCGAGCGGGAAAACGGCTGTGCAAGCAGTCCAACCAAAGGGCCGGATCGTCGACCGCCTCGCCCAAGGTGCTGTTGGTTAACGGTGCTGCCCCGAGGTTTCGGTGGGCTTCCCTGGGGAGCATACGTGTTTATACGTAGATCGCCGGATAAGCGTCGCTATCGGGCCGGCGACCTTCAGGGTGCGACCCGCATGAATCTATCCGCGTTACGACGGTGGCTACTGGTTTGCCCGGTAACCGTCGCGGCCTTGGCCCAATCGCCGGGTTCCCTGGACACCAACTACGTGACGCTGGCTGGAACGGATTCCGCGCCGAGCTTTGTGGTTCCGCTCGCCGCAGGCAGGGTCATGACCGGCGGCAGCTTCACGAACTACGGCGGCAGCGGCCGGGCCGGGTTGGTGCGACTGAATGCCGACGGAACGGTGGACACCACCTTCGCGCTGCCGGCGCCGAAGTCCGTTTCGCCGCCCATCGTCTTCAACGGCACGGTGCTCTTTGCCGGCTCGACCAATGCGGGGAACATCCTGGGCGCCGCGGTCCGTCCGGACGGGCGAACGGTGTTCTACGGTCAGTTCACCCGCCTCGGGACGGTGGACAATACGAACAACATCGCCCTGGCCAACGCCGACGGTTCGCTGGCGCCGTTCACGCCGAACCTCGCCTTGGTGACGCGGGCCAGCGTGATGAACGGGCCCGGCGACAGCGTCTATGTCGGCGGCGCCTGGAACGTGGTGGACGCCGCCAAGCCGGTGCTTCAGCGGCTGAAGGCCGATGGCTCGAACGACGCGACGTTCGTCGGCCCGACGCCAACCTCGCTGGGCTACGCGGCGGGACAGATCAGCTCCATAATCCGCGGTCCCGGCGACACGATCTATGCCGTCATCATCTCGACCACGCAGGAGGTGATCCGCCTGACTTCCACCGGCGCGCTCGACACCACGTTTGGCGATGGTGGCCGGGCCGCCGGCAGTTTTTCCACGACGCGGTTTGCGGGCACGGCCAGTGGCCAGTTGGTGCTCAGCGGCACCGGCCTTTACCGCGGCACCGCGCGGGTGAGTTCGTTGACGCGGCTGACGCTGGACGGCGCCATTGATGCCACGTTTGTCCCGCCCGCGGGAATCACCTTGAGCAGCGAGGTCGGCGTGCAGGCGGATAACAAGGTGGTGGCGTTGGATGTGCCCGGAACTGTGGCGGCCCGTTTCAATGAGAACGGCTCGCGCGACACCGGCTACGTTGACCCGGGCAAGGTGAAGCTGCCGGTGGTCGCCGCCTTCGACATGGCGATCGGACCGGACGGTTCCGCCTACGTCGCGGCCTTGTTCTTCAACGCCCAGTTCCAGCAATTTAACGGCATCCTCCACCTCCTCGGCGATCCCAATACCGCCCCGACCATCGCGACGCAGCCGCTGGCGCAGACCAACTCGCTGGGCGCCCGCACCCGCTTCACTGTCACGGCGCAAGGCGCGGCGCCTTTGAGCTACCAATGGTTCCGCGGAACGACGCAGATTCCCGGTGCAACCACGGCCGAATTGGTCCTGCCGACCACGACTGGCGCGGATGACGCGGACTTTCACTGCGTGGTGTCGAACAGCCTTGGTTCCACGCCCAGCGCCGCGGTTCACCTGACTCTGCTCGATCCGATCCCGGGCACGGTCCATCGCGAGACGGACGTGCCGGTGGGTCCCAACGATGAAGTCCGCGACCTCGCCTTCGATGCCGACGGTGGCCTGCTGGCGAGCGGCCGGTTCTTGCAATGGGACAACACGGGGCGCGCCCACCTCGCGCGGCTGCTGCCCGGCTCGGAGGACCTTGATCCGGCCTTGAGCCCCACCCCGCAGTCCACCGCGAACGGAAGCCACGTGCAGGTATTGCCGCTGGCCGACGGCAAGGTGTTCGTGGCCGGCCTCGCCGGGGTCAGCTACAACGGCAAGAACCACGAAGGGATCGTCCGCTTCAACGCCGACGGCTCGGTGGACACCACGTTCAATCCCGACGGCGTCGGCGGCTCGTTGACCATTTCGAGCGTGAGTGACAACAGCTCGCTCGTGGCGGTGGGAGCGGATGGCAAGGTGGTGCTCTCCGCCCAGACCTGGAATGGCGAGAACGTCGTCGTGTCGTTCGTCGGCTCGTATATCCGCCTGAACGAGGACGGGACCCGGGACACCAGCTTCGCGCTGCGCGGCTCCAGTTACTTCGTGACCACCACGGTTATCACCGCGCTGCCCGATGGGCGGTATCTCGTGGCGGGCACCACCAACAGCGTGGGCTCTGCCTTCACCGGCGTGCTCCGCCTGAATGCCGACGGCACGGTGGACCGGACCTTCCAGATGGCCAGTCCCTACACGCTGGCCGCCGGGGTGAACGACATCCTCCTGCAACCCGACGGTCGCATCCTGGTGGCGGGCACCTTCAACGTCCGGAACGACCTGACCCTCGGCCTCATCCGCCTGCTGCCCGATGGCCGGCTCGACCCGACCTTCAATGGTGTGCCCCAATTGTCGCAGTCACCGAACTTCAGCCGCGGCGACGTGCGCCGCCTCGCGTTGCAAGCCGACGGCCGGATCGTGGCGCTTGCCCGTCCGCTGAACGGAACGTTCCCGACCGCCAACCTGCTGCGCTTCTGGCCGAGCGGCGCGCTCGATCCGGAGTTCCAGGTGGCGACCAATTTGAGCCGTAACGGCAACCCGATCCTGTTCGCCATCGCGGCGCGCTCCGACAACGCGCTCTTCGTGGGCGGCAATTTCACCGAGTTCTCCGGGTTCCCCCGCAAGAGTTTCGTCCGCCTCAACGGCGGTCCGCTGCGTCCCACGCCGGCGGCGCCGACCATCGCGAGCCAACCTGCCCGCGTCGTGGCCAAGGCCGGCACCAACGTCACCTTCACGATCGTTCCTGGCGGCGCGGGACCGTTCCAGTTCCAGTGGCGGCGCAATGGCGGCCCCGGCTCCACGAACTTCGCCGACATCCCCGGCGCCACCAATGCCAGCCTCACGGTGAACAACCTGCGGCTCGGGCCGACGGACTCGGGCCTGTTCCAGTGCGGCGTCGTGAATCCGGGCGGTTCGGTTTACAGCGCCGTCATCCCGCTGTTGGTCGAGCCGGACCCCGCGTCGCCGGGGCAAGTGGACCCCAGTTTCGTGCCCACGGTGGTGCTCGACCGGAGGGTCCAGCAGATGGCCGTGAATCCGGACGGCTCCGCTTACGCCGTGACCGGCGGCATTCTGGTGCGCCTGTTCGAGGATGGCACCCGGGACACGACCTTCACCTCGCCCGCGGACCTGTTCGTGCCGGGCGTGGGCGGCATCTCGGTCGTGCGTCGGCAGCCTGACGGCAAGATACTGGTCGTGGCCTCGCCGAATGGCGGGACACTGGCCCGCCTGCTGCCGGACGGCAGCTACGATCCATCCTTTGTCCGAGCCAATGCCCGGCCTTCGCAGATTGAATTCCAAAGCGACGGAAAGATCTTGGTCGTCTTGCCGCAGGGCGGTCAGTTCCGGAATGCCGCCGGCACGACGGTCTTCTCGCTCGCGCGTCTTCTGCCCGACGGGACCCTGGATGAAACCTTCCAATCATTCAGCCAAATGGACCTCAGGGCCGAACTCCTCGACCACAGCAAAACCATGGGCTCGCTGCTCGCCGTGAGGGTGCTCCCCGATGACCGCATCTACATTGGCGGCTTTTTCAGCGAAGTCCGGGGCACCGTTCGCTTTGGCGTGGCGCGGTTGGACGCCGACGGTTCGCTCGACACAACCTTCGTGCCGCCGACCAACGGTTTGGTCACCCAAGGGTCCGGAACGATGGGGTTCTACGCCCTCGGACCCGTTACCCCGGCCGGCGGCATTTATATCTTCGGTCGCTTCACCCAGCCCACGCGGACCGCGCTGCGGCTACTCCCCAACGGGACGGCCGACGCCGATTTCCGTGTCGCCACCAGTGACGAGATCGACGCCGGCGTCGTGCAATCCGACGGCAAGCTGATCTTCAGTCACAGCAACTCGATTGAACGGGTCAACGCCGACGGCACGACCGACGCCACCTGGAAGAAGACCGGGGCATTGAACGTGGAAATGACGATCCTGCCCGACGGCAAGCTGCTCGCCGGCGGCAGCCGGTTCTTCACCGGCATCGGCCCGGCCGCGGTGGCTCCCGAGGTGACCTTCACCCTCTCGCCTGACGGCCTGACCCTCGCGTGGCCGGCCGGATACCAACTGCAACACACCACCACCCTGTCGCCGGCGGATTGGCAAGACCTGCCGAACCCGTCGCCTTTCACCGTGCCGTTAGGCGGTCCGGGCGAGTTCTTCCGCGTGGTGCCGGCCCCGTGAGGGTGTCGGACTTCAGGACCCGTTCCAGGTTCTCTGCGGCTCCAAGGTGGTGCCCGCCCGCCGCACTGTGATTGGGGCGTCTACGTAGTTCTACGTAGACGCCCCAAAGAAGCTGGCCCTGTCCGCGGTTGATGCCTAAAAGCCCCGCCGCCAATGAAGAGATTCAGCGTCGCTTTCCTGTTTTTTGTCCTGTTGGCCGCCGTGAGGCTGGCCGCTCAACCGGCGGGTTCCCTCGACACAAATTTCGTCGCGGTCGCGGGAACCGATATTGCGCCCGTCCGGCTCGCACCGTTGCCCGACGGCCGGCTGTATGTGGGCGGTGCTTTCACAAACTACGGCGGTGCGGGCAAGGCGACCGTCGCGCGACTCCTGGCTAACGGGCAGGTGGACCCTGCGTTCGCGCTGCCGCCGCTGCGCCAGATCAACGCGGCGGTGATTTTCAACGGCCAGGTGTTGGTCCCGGCCTCGACCAATGCGGGAACGCTGACCGCCATCCTCGCGCTGCCCGACGGCCGCGCCGTGATCACGGGCAATTTCACCCACATCGGCGCCACGGCGGCCCGGAGCCTGGCCCTGCTGGGAACCGACGGCAGCCCGGTGGTGACTTCGTTTGCCATCGGCGAGCTGGAGCCCCAGGCCTTCGCCCTGCTGGCGGGTCCGGCGGGAACGTTCTATGTCGGCAACAAGGGTAACCTGACGTCGGGCCGGCTGCCGTTGCTCCGCTTCAAGCTGGACGGCTCGGTGGACGCCTCGTTCACGCCGCCGACCTTGGCGGAACTGGGATATCAGACCGCCAATCCGTTCACTCTTTTGCCCGGTCCGAGCGGCACGACCTATGCGATTACCGCGGCGGCCACGAATGGCGCCCCGGTTTCCGACATCCTGCGCCTCACGAGTTCGGGAGCGCTCGATACGACCTTCGCCGGCACGGGCAAGGCGAGAATCCCCTTCGTAACCCAATCAAGTTTCGTCGCCGACGCTTCCGGCCGGCTGACCTTTACCGCGGTCACCTCCTATCGCGGGGCGGCGCTGACGCGTAAAATCAACCGTCTGAGCCTGAACGGCGACTTGGACGCCTCGTTTCTGTCGCCCGTCGATCCGGGGTTCGGCGGCCGGGTCGTCGCCGCGCAGGCGGACGGCAAGATCCTCTACACGGGCGGGCAATTGCCCATCTACCGGCTCAACGCTGACGGCACGCCCGACACCGGTTACGCCAATCCCGGCGCGGTGCCGGTGAAGCAGAATTTCCTGTCGCTGACCTGGTTCACGCTGGCGCCGGACGGCAGCCTGTTTGCGGGCGGGTTCACGTTCTCGCCGACGTTCCAGATCCTGAATGGCGCCTATCACATCTTTGGCGATCCCAATTCCGCCCCGACGATTGCGGCCGAACCCGTGGCGCAGACCAACACGTTCGGCGCCCGCACGCGGTTCTTCGTGACCGCCCAGGGGGCGTCGCCGCTGAGCTATCAGTGGTTCCGGAACGGCACGGCCATCGGTGGCGCGACCGCGGCCAGCCTGGTGCTGGAACCCACGACTGACGTCGATAGCAATGCGGAGTTTCACTGCGTGGTCACCAACGGTCAGGGCTCGACCCCTTCGGCCAAGGTGCGCCTTACGCTGCTGGCCCCGACGCCCGGCAGTGTCTATCGCGAGTCCGATGCCCCGGTCGGCACGGATGCCACGGTGACGGACCTGCAGTGGGACGCCAGCGGGCGATTGGTTGCCGCCGGTGGCTTCACCAAATTTCATGGCACGAACCGGGTCCGGGTCGCGCGGCTGATTGATGAGGGCCGCCTCGTAGATCCGGTCTTTGAGCCGACCGGCATCAACGGAGTGGGTCTGATCGATTCCGTGGTGCCGCTCCGTTCCGGAAAGTTGCTCGCGATGGGCAACTTCGGGATCACGTATGGCAGCGGTGAGCACAACGGCTCGCTGCGGCTGGCGGATAACGGCGCGCTGGACACCACCTTCAATCCCGCCGGCGTGGGCGGCGACGGATCGGATCGTTTCTCGGAAGCGCCGGACGGCCGCCTGTTCATTGGGGCGTCATCGTGGAACGGCACGCAGTTACCCAGCAGCTACGGACGCCTCAGCGCCGACGGCCTGCGTGACGCCGGATTCGTCCCGTCACCCGTGTTCCAGCCCGGCCGCGCAGTGTTAGCGTTGCCGGACGGCAAGGTGCTGGTCGCCGGCTACACCAACGTCCAGAATCCGGTTCTGAATGGCAGCGGCGTCATCCGGCTCAACGCCGACGGCACGCAGGACCCGACCTTCTACCGCGGCTTGTTTGCGAACTGGCAACGGCCCGGAGTCACGTCGCTCCTCCGGCAGCCGGATGGAAAGATTCTGGTCGCCGGCACGTTCTACGAAACCGCCAACGGGGTGGAGCGTATCCTTGGCGTCATCCGGTTGCTGGAGAACGGTCAGCTGGACCCCACCTTCAACCCGGTGCCGGCGTTATCGGCGATCAACTTCGGGCCCGTCCAAGGGATCGCGTTACAGGCCGACGGCCGAATCCTGATCCACGGCGGCTTCAACAACGTGGGTGGTTATCCGCGGCCCGGTGTCGCCCGGCTCTGGCCCAACGGCGTGGTGGACCCGGAGTTCTCGCCCGGAATGCCGAAGCGTGGTCCGCTGGATGGCTGGGTGGAGGCGGTCGCCGTTTCGCCCGCCAACAATGTTTTTCTGGGCGGCGAGTTTCAGCAGTTCGACGGGCTGCCGCGGACCAACTTCGTCCGCCTGAATGGCGGCCCGCTGCAACCGATCCCGGCACCGCCGACGATCGTGAGCCAACCGACCCGGGTCGTGGCCAAACAGGGGACTTCGGTCACCTTCACGGTCGAGCCCGGAGGTGACGGCCCGTTCCAGTTTCAGTGGCGCCGCAACCTCACGCGCGGTTCCAGCACGTTCCGGGACATCGCCGGCGCCACCAACGCCAGCCTAACCCTGTCGGCCCTCCGCTATTGGCCCGATACGGATTCGGGACTCTTCGAGGTCAAGGTTGTGAACCCCGGCGGTTCCGTGACCAGCGCTTACATCACGCTGCTGGTGGAGCCTGAGCCGGTCGCGCCCGGAACTCCGGACCAGTCCTTCGCCGCCCCAAACGTCCTCGGCATTCTCACCAGCCAGCCGCAGGTCACCGCGCCGGCTCCGGAGGGAATGCTGTATGCCTCGCTCGGACGAACGCTGGTCCGAGTGTTTGAGGACGGCACGCCCGACCTGACGTTCGTTCCGCCGGCGGATTTGGCGCAGGGACAGGACCAGGGCATCGCCGCCGTGAAGCGCCAGCCCGACGGCAAGATCCTGATCGCTGGCCGGTTCAAGGACGGCGCCCTCGCCCGTCTGTTGCCTGACGGCAGTTACGACCCAGACTTCGTTCGCACGAACAGCTACGGCGGATTCTTCCAGAGCGTGCCCTGGGAGATTGGCCTCCAAAGCGACGGCAAAATCCTCCTCGCCGGCTCGTTTGAGAACTTTGCCGGCCAGCCGACCTACGGACTGATCCGGTTCCTGCCCAATGGCGCGGTGGACCCCAGCTTTCCGCGGACGGTGATCGGGGCAACCCTGACCAATCCGACGCGCACGTTGCCGGGCACGGTAGTGTCGCTCCGCGTGCTGGAGGATGACCGGATCTATATCGGGGGCGGGTTCTCGCACGTCCATGGGGTTCCCCGGGTCGGGGTGGCGCGGCTGAATGCCGACGGCTCGCTCGACACCTCGTTCGTGCCGCCGACCAACGCCGCCACGCCTCTGGGACAAGGCGGCACCATGCTGTTCTACACGCTGGGCCCGGTGACACCGGACGGCGGCGTTTACCTCTTCGGCACGTTCCGGTCGACGGCCGACGGCCCGGCGACCTCGGCGCTCCGCCTGTTCCCGAACGGCACCGTGGACAGCTCCTTCAACGTCGCGACGGACTTCCAGATCAACTTCGGCGCCGTGCAGGGCGACGGAAAGCTGATTGTCACGGGCCAGTTCACGAAGCTAAACGGCCAGAACCGCGCGGGCTTTGCGCGGCTCAACCTGGACGGTTCGACCGACGCTACCTTTACCCAGGGCGCGAGCTACGGGGTTGGCGCCCCGATGAGCATCCTGCCCGATGGCAAGCTGCTGATCGCCGGAACCCGGTTCTTCACCGGCGTCGGTCCCGCCCTGCCGGCGCAGGAAATCGACTTCGTGCTGAAACCCGGCGGCCTCGAGCTGACCTGGCCCGCCGGCTACCAGCTCCAGCGCGCCACCACGCTGTCGCCGCCCGACTGGCAGGACGTGGCGAACCCGTCGCCCTTCACCGTGCCCTTGGGCGGCCCCGGCGAATTCTTCCGTGTGGTGCCGGCTCCTTGAGCGTTTGCGTTGGTTTCGCCGCCAGCGTCCAACCGGCCGCCCGAATCTGCTCGCCCGGAACGTCGCGCTGCGGTTAGCAACCTGCCGCCAATGAATCTTCCCTCGTGGTGGCGGGCCGTTGCCGGAATCGCCGCGGCCTTGGACGTATGGGCCCAAGCGCCCGGAACGTTGGACCCGGCGTATTCGCTGCCGGCGGGCACCGATGCCCCGCCGATGCTGTTGGCGCCGGCCCCCGGCGGGAAGCTCTACGTCAGCGGTGCGTTTACCAACTATGGCGGGACAAGGCGCGGCGCGCTGGCTCGGCTCGGTTCCAATGGCGCGATTGACCAGGGCTTCACATTGCCCCCGCTGCTAAAGATCAATCCTCCGTTCATCCTCGGTGGCCAAGTCATCGTGCCGGGCTCCACCAACGTGGGCACGGTAAAGGCCATCCTGGTTCTCCCCGACGGTCGGGCCGTCATCGCCGGTGGGTTTACGCATTTGGGCGACATCCAGCGGGCGGGGGTGGCCTTGCTGAATCTGGATGGTTCACCGGCCCCGTTCGCCCCTGCCATCGGGAAGATTGAAGCTGATGCCTTGCTGGCCGGGCCCGAAGGAACCTTCTACGTCAGCGGGGTTGGATTCGCCGACGCGAACCGCCTGCCCGTGTTGCACCTGAAGCTCGATGGGACGCGCGATTCCGGGTTCGTGCCGCCCACGGTCGCCTCCTTGGGTTACGCCGGCACCTTTGCCTCCGTCCTCCGTGCAGGGCCTGGCGGGACGGTGTATTTTGCGGCGTCGGTGACTCTGGCCAATTTCAGCTCGTCCTTTGAGATCGTGCGTCTCCAGCCCAGCGGAAATCTGGATGCCAGCTTTGCCGGCGGAGGTCAGGCCCGCGTTGCCAACCCGGGTTTGGCCACGTTTCAGAGTTCACCTTCCGGCCAACTGCTCTTCACCGGTCTGGATGCGTTTCGGGGCGTCGCCCTGACTCGCAAGATCAACCGGCTCACCCTGGATGGCACGGTGGACCCAACCTTTCAGGCAACGGTGGACCCCGGGGTTTTTGGGCGGTTGGTGGCGGTCCAGCCAGACGGCAAGCTGCTCTATGTCGGGTCCGACCGCGCGCTGAGCCGGCTCAACAGCGATGGTTCGCCGGACCCCGGCTTCGTGAATCCCGCCAAAGTTCCGGTGGAACAGCCTGGCCTGGTGCTTTCGTATTTCGCCTTGGCGCCCGACCTGAGTGTCTTTGCCGGCGGCGCCCGCGCCGGTCCCGGCAACGTGGTGACCCACGGGGCTTTTCATCTGTTTGGCGACCCCGTTACCGGCCCGCCGCTGCGGCTTAACTTTGACCACACCGTGGACGCCATCCATCTCACGTGGGCTGCGGGGCTCCGGCTGCAGCGGGCCACGACGTTGTCCCCGCCTGACTGGCAGAACGTCGCGAATCCCTCGCCGTTCAACGTGTCGCTGGGCGGACCGGGTGAGTTCTTCCGTGTGGTGCCGGCGCCGTGAATTAACCCAACGAGCTCCGGACCTCGTGCCGGCAGCGCCCGAATCCGGCCTCCGCTCGGAATCGCCCACAAACGGTTTTGCAGAGGGACGCGGTTTCGCGCCACCTTGCCGAGGTGATCCCAGTGCGGAGTCTTGGTTGGTGCCTGCTGCTGGTCGTGGGTGTCGTCCGGGCGGACGAAACGCCCCGGCTCGGCGACGCGTGGTCCGATCCGCGCAATCCGATCGTGCGGATTTTTTCGGGCCGTCGACTGGACCTGTGGTCTCTGAAGCCCTTGGCGAACCCGGAGTTGCCGGTGACCCAGGTTCGCACCGGCAGTCCGCTGGATCGCTTTGTCGCAGCGAAGCTGGAGGAAAACGGGCTCGCGCTCGCGCCGGAGGCGGACGCCCGCACGCTGATTCGGCGGCTGACCTTTGGGCTGACCGGCCTGCCGCCGACCGCGGAGGAGGTGGAGGCATTTGTCCGGGAATGCGGACGGGAGACACCCGAAACCGGGTTCGGGGCATTGCGCGCCTACGAACGCCTCGTGGACCGGCTCCTGGCCTCGCCGCGTTATGGCGAACACCAGGCGCGGCTCTGGTTGGATGTCATCCGTTATTCCGACAGCAACGGGTTCGACTGGGATGAATTTCGCAAGCTGGCCTGGAAGTTCCGCGATTACACGATCCGTGCGTTCAATGCCGACAAACCGTTCGACCGGTTCATCCGCGAACAGCTCGCCGGAGACGAACTGTTGGATGGTCCGCCGCGAAACGAGGCCGAGCAGGACGCACTGATCGCCACCGGTTATCTGCGCCTCGGCCCCCACGACAACGCCGCCCCACTCTTCAATGAGCAGGACCGCAGCCGGGCCGAACTGATGGCGGACTTGGTCGAGACCACCGGCAGCGCGTTCCTGGGGCTGACGCTGTCGTGTTGCCGGTGCCACGATCACAAATTCGACCCGTTGTCGCAGGCGGATCATTTCCGGCTGCGGGCGTTCTTCGAGCCGGTGAAGTTTGCGGACGATCGGCCGCTCAACCTGGCGACGGAACAGGCCGAAATTCGCCGGCACAATGAGGCGCTCGACGGGCCGACGGCTGATCTGGAACGGCAGCGGGATGAGGTTTTCGCCGCCGTGAAATCCCGGCTGCGGGCGGAACGTGCGGCCAAGCTGAGCGCCGAGGAGAAGGCGTTGCTCGAACTGCCGGCGAACAAGGTCGCCGGCGAGCTGCAGACCAAGGCGGAAGCGGTCCGCAAACGGGTCGAGCCCAGCGACAAGGAGGTGAAGGCGGCGTTGGCGGGCGACGAACAGGAACGCTGCGCCGCCTTGGAAAGGCAATTGGCGGAGGTAAAGAGCCGGCGGCGCGAGTTCGCCCTGGGGCTGCTGATGACCGACCGGGAGGGGCCGCCGCCCGTGACGAAGATCCTGTTTCAGGGCAACCAGCAGCAGGAGCGCGAACCGGTCGAGCCGGGATTCCTGTCAGTTCTCGATCCCAATCCCGCGGCCATCCGACCGGCCGCCACCACGAATACCACCGGCCGGCGGATTACGCTCGCGGACTGGATTGCCGCACCCGCGAATCCGCTGACCGCGCGCGTGTTCGTCAACCGGATTTGGCAACAGCACTTTGGCACGGGACTGGTCGCGACCGCCAATGACTTTGGACTCGCCGGCGCGCGGCCCACGCATCCCGAGCTGCCCGACTGGCTCGCGGGTGAGTTTGTCCGTGGCGGTTGGTCGGTGAAACGGTTGCACCGGCTGATCGTCTTGAGCGCGACCTATCGGCAGGCGTCCGCAGTTGACGCGGCGCCGACCGAGAATCTGGAAAACAGGAACTCAGGAAAGAAGGTTGGCGAAACCGCTGCTGCGCCCAGTTCCCGCGTTCTGCCGTTTTCCGGGAGCGCAACACGGGGCCAAGAACAGGATGCCGGCAACCAGTGGCTCTGGCGCCAGAACCCGCGCCGGCTTTCCGCCGAACAGTTGCGCGACGCATTGCTGGCGACTGCCGGTTTGCTGCAGTTTCGTCCCGGCGGAGCGCCGGTTTGGCCCGACTTGCCGGCCGAGTTGCTGCAGGCGAACCCGGCCTTCCTCGACGACAACGAAACCAAGACCAAGGGGTGGTATCCGTCACCGAAAGCCGAGCAGAATGTTCGCAGCGTTTTCCTTGTCCAGAAGCGCACCGTGCGGGTGCCGTTCATGGAGACGTTTGACCTGCCCGAGAATTCCACCTCCTGTGCCCGGCGCACCGAATCCACCGTCGCGCCACAGGCTCTCTCGTTGCTGAATTCCCCGCTCGCCATCGAGGCCGCAAACGGGCTCGCGGCCCGGGTCCGGCGTGAAGCCGGCGAAGATGCCGGGCGGCAGCTGGAACGCGCCTTCCAGTTGGCACTGCAACGTTCCCCGGCGAAGGACGAGCGGGAGGCGTGTCTTTGCCTCCTCGAAAAACGCAGCTTGCCGGAACTCTGCCGGGCCCTGCTCAACCTGAACGAGTTCGCCTACGTGGATTGAGTTCGGGCTGGGAAATGCGCTTGCGACGTGGGTGTGGCGTGATGTATATGTGGCGAATGAAGAAATCGGTGAAGTATTCGAGCGCGCCTCCGCCGCCAAATGTCCTGCGCGAACTTCCCGGGCCGACCATGGGCGGCGACGAGTCCGCGGGCATGGTCCGCACCCAGATTTACCTTACCCGGGCCGAGCACGGATTCGTCGCGGCCGAAGCGGCGCGCCGGGGCGAGCCGATGGCGGCGGTGATCCGTGGCTACATTGACGACAAGATGCGGCTGCCGGACTCCGCGTGGGCGGCCAACCCCATGCTGGAGCCCACGCCGTCAGATGCCGGGCTGGAATTGCCGGAAGACGCGGCCATCAACCACGACCACTACCTGTATGGCTCGCCCAAGAAATATGTGAAGAAGCGAGGGCAGTGGGTGTTGGCCGAACCGGAGGCGGGGCGCTGATGCACAGTCATCGGGTCTTCCTGGATTCGTCGTTCTGGATCGCCTTCCGCGATGCGCGCCAGACGCATCATGCCCGGGCGCGCGACTGCCTCGCGGCACTGTTCCGGGAGCGGACTCATTTCGTGAGCACGCCGTTCGTGTTTGCGGAGACGCACGCGACCTTCGCCCGTTCGCAGGCGGTGCGGGAGAAGATCATCGCCGACTTCTGGGAGAACCCGCTGCTGCACTTCGCGGAGGTGACCGACGCCGACCACCGCGCGGCCATCCAGTTGCTGCGGCAGCATGCGGACAAGTCGTATCCCTTCTGCGACGCCATTTCGTTTGTCGTGATGCGGCGGCTGGGCGTGAAGCGAGTGGCGGCCTTTGACGATCACTTCCGGCAGGTCGGCGGCTTTGAGGTGATTGGGTAAGCGCAACGGGAACCTTGTGCTTTGTGTCCTTCATGGACCGTCAGCCGAAGGCGCTTCCCGTGGCACGTCGTCGATGACGATCTTCCAGCCGGAATCGAATTCGCGAAGAAAGACCAAGAGTTCCCCTTCGTTTCCCGACTTGAGATCCAGGTAGGCTGCATTCATTCGCAGGGTGGCCTGATCCCTCGTTTGCCCTCGAAGTCGGTCAACTTCATCAGACTTCGGCCCCAGCGCGGACAATCCCGTCGCTCCGGTTTGCGCTCGCCTGAGGGAACGAAACTCCCACTGGCTGTAGGCGTTGGTCAT
Organism: uncultured Verrucomicrobiota bacterium; assembly: GCA_964602595.1. GTDB lineage: Bacteria > Verrucomicrobiota > Verrucomicrobiia > Limisphaerales > UBA9464 > CAIWAH01. Next base: position 53,239 of record CAZRRO010000026.1, read on the forward strand.
TCGGGTGAAGAGATGGTTCAAGTGCCTGACCGTGGTTTCAGGCGATAAGTCATCGGGGAGCTTTACCAACTGGACGAATCGTTCTCTTTGCTGAGCCGAAAGTGCCCAAATAAACGACACCGAGGCGTCCTCGGGTGTTTCGGTTCCCATGTCTTCAAGCGCGTCGATGGGTGTTGTGAGCGCGTCGTTTCCGTTAGGAACTGCTGGGTGGGTTGCACTGCGATTGGTCGGATAAGTCGAACGCAACAGCTCAGCCACCCGTCCCCGCAAGCGAAGCAATTCGTCCTTTTCGTCGAGCAACCGGTTAGATTCGGCAACATTTTGCTTCGCATCTTTGTGGAGCGACTCCAAGTCTAACTCTGCTTTTGTGAGGCTCCGCTGTAGGCGCGTGTTCTCCTCCTTCAACTCGTTGTAATCGTGGCGCTGCACAATGAACGCGGTGCCCAGCAGGCCGAAGCCTAGGATTACCGCGCCAACCTTGAGTTTGGAGGAGGCCATGAAGGAGAGGAGTCCGAAGGTGGAGGCCGTAGGGGCGCCGGCAGCCATAGCGCCAGCCGCAATGTTCGCGGCAAGACCTGCCGGGGCGGCGACCACGGCGGGGCCGCCCAGTGCAAGCGCAAGGGCCGAACCGGTCGAGGTAATCCCGCGCTTGGCCAAGCGCGCACGGAGGCGGTCGAGCGCGCGGTCCACCCGCATCCGGGCGGCGTTTTCGCCGAGCCCCAGCCGAGCGCCCACATCGGCGAAGGGACGTTGCTCAAAATGCCGTAGCAGCAGCGCGAGCCGATCGGCTTCGGCCAGCTCGTGCATGGCCTCGTCGAGCACCGGGGCAAGGCGGTTCCAATCCGCTTCCGGATCGGGGGAACGATGGGCTTCGTGCATGGCGTGGGCCTCCCGTTCGCGGCGTTGACGGCGTGATTCGTCGCGGACCTGCCGGACAGCCAGGCGGTGGGTCGTCGTGTAAAGCCAGCCCACCAACGCCGGATGCCGGGTAAGCCGGCTCGCTTTGCGGGCGAGTTCGGTGAAGACCGCCTGCGCGATGTCCGCCGCTGCGGCGGAGTTGCCGCCGACCTGCCGGAGCGCGGCGGAATGGACGACATCCAGGTGGCGGCGCACCAGTTCCGCAAAGGCCGCCTCCGACCGCTCGTCCGAATAGCGGCGAAGCAGTTCGGCATCGGTTGGAGTGGCATCGGCAGGCATCATGGTCACCAGCAAATGCCCGCGGACGACAAAACCGCACGGGAAAAGTGCGCGGTGCCGGCGCGTCCCCGGTCAATCACACCGCCGTTGCACCATCGTCGGCCAACTCGTCGACCAACGTGGCTGCGGTCAGGGGCGCGCAGCCCTCCAGTTTGTTGCCGAGGTAGGCGAACAGGGGAATCCCCCGCTGGCGGGATTCGCGGATGAGTCGGACCGTGGCGGCGCGGGCTTCCGGAAACGGCTCGCTCACGCGGTCAAACGGTTTCATTTGCTCCTCGCGTTCCTCATACACCGTGCCGGGACGGGTGAGCAGCCGGGCACCGGCGAAGGGCGCGGTCCAGCAGCCGGGCTGCGCGAGCTGATGGTCGAGCGACGGGCCGTCGGACCACTGGTTGAACAGGTAGGCGACGCCGTGCGCGGCCAGCAGCGCGAAAAAGTCCGGATGCAGAAACCCGCGATTGCGCACTTCCACGCCATAACGCCAGCCCCCCGGCAGGTCACCGAGAAAGCCGTCGAGGGCCGCCACGAAGTCGCGGCCGCGGGCGAAGTCCTGCGCGTGGAAGCGCGAGAACTCGAACATCACCAGCCCGACGGATTCGCGGACGGGCTCCAGCGGGCTGAGAAACTCCCGACGGAACAGTTCCGCGTCGAGGAATCCGGGATTGGGTTGGCCTGCCAGTTCACCGTGGCGCGGCAACGGCGGGTAACGCTTCACGGTGATGTGGTCAGTGACCTTGAAGGAGAAGCGGAAGTGCGCCGGAACCTGGCCGACCAGGCCGCGGGCAAACTTCTCGGTCGGGAAGGTGTAGTAGGTCGCGTCCACGCCCACGGTCGGGAAGACGGTGGCGTATTCCTCCAGGCAATGCTGCTGGAATCGCGTGTCCGAAAGTTTGCCGCGGTAGCGGTAGCGATCCTCGGAGTAGAGCCCGCCGAGCCAGCCCGGATACTTCCACGAGGACGTGCCTAAGTAGATGCCTTCGGCCGCCAGTGCCGTCAGCTTCCGGCCCAGCAGCGTGGGCCAGTGGTCATCTGCTGGAGGCAGAAGATTGGGCAAACCGTCGTGCATCGTTACGGTTCATTTTCCTGGAGCTGCGCCGGGCCCGCCAGCCGGAATCAAGTTCCGGCCGCCGCCCGCGGCCCCTTCCCTCGCCGGCAGGCGTCGCTGCAGAACTTCACGTTGGCCCAATCGCGTTCCCACTTCTTGCGCCAAGCAAACGGCCGGCCGCACGCGACGCACATCTTCTCCGGCAGATGCTCTTTCTTCACGCCGCGCATGTTGCCCTCACTTCATCGGCCTGCCGCGCAATGGCAGCACGTTGTTCCGCCGGCAAGCGGGCGAGGTTGCGCACCTGCATGACCATGCGGGGATTCCGCGCCAGCGTCGCCTCGTGGCGGGCGAGGAAGTCCCAGTAGAGCGTCGTGAAGGGGCATGCCTTCGGCCCCGTGGCCACCGCGGGATCGAACCGGCAGCCGGCGCAGTAGTTTGACATGCGCTGGATGTATTTGCCGCTCGCCACGTAGGGCTTGGAAGCCATCACCCCGCCGTCGGCAAACTGCGACATGCCGAGCGTGTTCGGCAGCTCGACCCATTCCACCGCGTCCACATAGACCGCCAGATACCATTCGTGAACTTCGCGCGGCCGGACCCCGAGCAGCAGCGCGAAGAGGCCGGTCACCATCAGGCGCTGGATGTGGTGGGCGTAGCCGTGGTCCAGCGTCTGCCGCAGGGCGTGGCGTAGGCAGTTCAGTTCGGTCTCGGCCGTCCAATAGAACCGGGGCAACGGTTGGTCCGCGCCGAGCGCATTGCGGTCGAGGTAACCCGGCATGAAGCGCCAGTAGATGCCGCGGACATATTCGCGCCAGCCGAGGATCTGCCGGATGAAGCCCTCGGCCGAAGCCAGCGGAACGGCCCCGACGCGCCACGCCTGTTCCTCGGCGGCGATGACCTCACGCGGGGACAGCAACTTCAGATTCAGGGCCGCGCTCAGGCCTGAATGGTAAAGCCACGGTTCGCCCGACCACATCGCGTCCTGCCACCGGCCGAAGTCCGCCAACCGATGCGCGATGAAGTCCTTGAGCGCCACTCGCGCATCCGCCGCAGACACCGGCCAGTCGAACTGCGCCACGGAACCCGGATGCGTCGCGAATCGGGTCCGCACCAATTCAAGGACCTCCCGGGTGATGGCATCCGGAGCAAACCGGCGCGGCGCGGTCACGAAGCCCGGCCCCTCCTTGCCGAAGCTCTCCCGGTTGTCGTGATCGAAGTTCCACTGCCCGCCGACCGGTTGGTCGCCGTCCATCAGCACGCCGTGGCGCTGGCGCAGCTCCCGGTAGAAGAACTCCATGCGGAGCTGCTTTCGCCCGGCGGCATGGCGCGCGAACTCGGCCGTAGAACAGAAGAAATGCCGATCCTCGCGGAGTTCGAGCAGCACGCCGGCGGCAGCGCAGGTTTCCTTGAGCGCCTCGCGCACGGGCCATTCGCCCGGCTCGACCATGACCACCCGCTCGGGCCGGAGCCGGCGCAACGCCACGGTGAGCTGGGCGGCGAGGGTTTCAGCAGATTCAGCCGGGGCAGATTTCGGTGAGCCGTCTCCTTCCCACGCCGCACCATTGACGGTCAGCGCCCGATACCACACCTGCCACCCGCGGCCGCGCAGTTCGTCGCGAAAGTGCCGCATGGCGGCGAGGAAGACCGCGATGCGCGGCTGCGAGCTCCAGACCTTAGTGGATTCGCCGGCGACTTCGGCCATCCACACGAGGTCCCCGGCCGGATCAAAGCTCTCGAAGGCCGCGGAGCCGGCGTCCAGCTGGTCGCCGAGCACGACGACCAAGTTGCGGCAGACCGGTCGCTTCATGCGCCCACGGGGAAATCCGCACTTACCGCCACCGCTTCGCCTTCGTCCGCCGCGCGGGTGAGTTCCGCGCCGCGGTCACGCAGCTTTTTCACCATGTAGCGGCCGAGCGGCATCCGGAACGGCGCCTTTCCGGACCGCACCATTTCCACGATGGCCCCCGCGGCGCGGGCAGGGTCGCCGGACTGCTTGCCGTCAATGGCCTTGAGCACGGCGGCGAACTTGCCGGAGGTGCGGTCGTAGTCGGGGAGCCGGTTGGTGGCCCGGTCGAGCGAGCGGTGGATGAACTCGGTGCGGAAGGGGCCGGGCTCGACCAGCGTGACCTTGATGCCCAGCAGCGCGGTCTCCGCGCGGACGCTTTCGCTCAGCGCCTCCAGCGCCACCTTGGCCGCGCCGTAGGCGCCGAACCCGGCGTAGTTCGCGATCGCCGCGGCGGCGGTGATGTTGACCAAGTGGCCGGCCCGTTGCCCGCGAAAGCGCGGCAGCACCGCCCGGGTGACATTCAAAGCCCCGAAGAAGTTCGTCTCGAAGCAGCGCCGGATCTGCGTGTCGTCACATTCCTCGACCGCACCCAGCAAGCCATAGCCAGCGTTGTTGACGACCACGTCAAGGCGGCCGAAACGGGCAATCGCAGCCGCCACCGCGGATTCGACCTGCTGCGGCTCGGTTACGTCCAAGGGCAATGCCAGGGCGCGGTTGGAGGCGTTGGCTACCAACTCCGCCAGCACCTCTGGCCCGCGAGCCGTCGCCACGACGGAATCACCCGCGGCTAGCGCCGCCTCGGCGAGGGCGCGGCCAAAGCCTGACGAACACCCCGTGATGAACCACACTTTGGGAACAGATGGAACAGCTTCGCTCATGATCGGATTGGTCACGGTATGGCGGAATCCGGTTCCAGCAACCGTCCACCTGATCGTCGGGGGAGTGGGCTGCGGCCGATCCGATTAATCGCGCCTGTGCACCTGCCAACCAAAGTGGACGACTGTAACCGTTCGCCGCATGTTTCGCCGAAATCGGCACCCGACTTGCCCATGAGAATTCGTCACCGGCTACTGGCCCGCGGCTTTGCCAGCCCCGAATTGTTCGCTGTCCTGAGCGGGTTTGCCCTGCTGGCATTGGTCGGGGCCCCGATCACTGGGCGCAACCGTCTCCGGTCGGAGCAGGCGGTGTGCTCCAACCACCTTCGGAAGTTGGGCCAGGCCGCCATTCATTACGCCCACGATAACGCCGGCCGCTTCCCCACAATGAACAACGCGTTTTGGCCCTGGGATATGCCCGTCAGCACCGCGAACCGGCTGATCGAATACGGGGCGACGCGTCGCGACTTCTACTGTCCTTCGGTCACCCTGCCCAACCGCGACGACCGGTGGCGCTTCACGAGCGGTTCCACCAACGATATCGCGACAACGGAGGCGGGATTTCGTCTGGCCGGATACCAGTTTGCGTTGGCAGAAGCTGGCCGGGTTCTGGTCACCAACGTCACCGAATCACTGACTCCGAAGGCGTGGAACATCAACGGGGTGCTGGTGAATCCTCCCTTGGCCGAGAGGGTAATTGCCGCAGATGCAATCCTCTCGCTGGCTGACAATGAACAGGACCGGTCAACCAACACCTACGTCGGAATTGCAGGTGCCTTCATCGGCCACGACTCCGCGCACCTCGCCGGTCCAATTCCCGCCGGCGGAAACCTCCTGATGGCGGACGGCCATGTGGACTGGCGACGCTTTTCCAAAATGCGGGTGCGGACCGTCTCCAGCCCATCTTTTTGGTGGTAGGCCAGAGTTGGCAGGGACCGGTGCTTGCCGACGGTGGCTGCTGCCGCCTATCAATGGTGTGCATCCCGATGCCCCGCACCGATTCACAGTGCCCAAGTTGGACCCGCCGCCCGTTTTGGCGGATTGTTTCTGCCTGCCTGCTTGCCGTCCCGAGCCTGTTCGCCGCCGACTTCTGGGGCGACCATGTCGAACCCATCCTTCGGGAACATTGCGTCGAATGCCACAGTCAGACCAAGGCGAAGAGCGGACTCGACCTGACGACGTTCCAACTGGCCCTGCGCGGGGGCGACCGGGGTGCGGGTTTCGTTCCAGGAAAGCCCGCCGACAGCCAGCTTTACCTCGTTCTGCAGCCGGGCGCAGATCCGCACATGCCGCCCAAGCGCCAACTCTCCGACGAGCAGATCGTGCTGGTGAAGAACGGCATTGAAAAGGCCGGTGCCAGCCGCGCCGGTGAACTCACACCAGCACCCGCGTCAGCTACCTCGGCGGCCACGGCCCGTGTTCCGGTTTGGGTGCCGCCGACCGACTTGGCGCCAACAGCGGTGGTTGATCGTTTCATCGAACTGGGCTGGAGGGAGCGCAAGGTGCGCCCAGCCAAAATGGCCGACGACGCGACGTTCGTCCGCCGGACGTATCTGGATCTGCTCGGGCGGATTCCGACCGAGGCCGAGGCGGGCGCTTTCCTGAGCCGCAAGGACCGTGACCGCCGCGCGGCGCTCGTGGACGACTTGCTGGCGCATCCGGACCACGCCCGGCACCTGCGCGAGGTGTTCGACTACGTGCTGATGGGGCGGGCGGCAAAGCGCTTCGAGGAACAGCGTCAGTCGCACGGCTGGTTCGACTTCCTGGAATCCTCGTTCCGCACCAATCGCCCCTGGGATGCGATCGTCCGCGACCTGATCGTGGCCCGGCCGAAGCAGCCGGAGGAACGCGGCCTGATCCAGTTCCTCTTCGAACGGCAGAACAATCCGCAGGCCATGGCCGAAGCCCTGGCGCCGGTAGTCTTTGGCGTGCAGATCAAATGCGCCCAATGCCACGACCACATGGTCGCCCGCGAGATCAAGCAGGCGCATTACTGGGGCATGGTGGCGGCGTTAAACCGCACCAAGAACGTGGACGCCGAATCCGGTCCGGGCCTGGCCGAGTCCGCCATCGGCGGCTTCGTGAGTTTTGCCAACCTGAAGAAGGAATCTCAGCCCGCGCGCCTCGTGTTCTTCAACGGCCGATCCGTGAACGAATCGTGGCCGGCCGAGGGCGAGAAGGAGTCCGACGTGCCGGAGAAATACCGGGTGCCGCCGCCCGCCGAGAAACAGAAGCCCAAGGCTCCTGCCGAACCGAAGTTCTCCCGCCGCGAGGCTTTGGCGGACGCCGTGACGCGCGACAATCCGCTGCTCGCCCGCGCGATGGTGAACCGCGTGTGGGCGATGCTGCTCGGCCGCGGCCTCGTGCATCCGGTGGACCTGATGGATTCGAAACACGCGCCGAGCCATCCCGATTTGCTGGATTGGCTGGCACGAGACTTTGAGCGCAGCGGTTACGACGTCCGCCGGCTGATCCGCAACGTGGTCCTCAGCCGCACCTACCAGCTTGATTCACGGCCGGCGAGCAAGACCGCGCCCGCCGACGAGGCATTTGCCCGGGCGCTGGAGAAGCCCCTGTCGGCTGAGCAACTCTACCGTTCGCTGCTCCTGGCGACCGACAACCGCGCCGGTGCTGACGGCACGGTGGCCGGACTGACCGAAGGCGAACTCCGGAAGGCGTTCGTCCGGCAGTTCCCGGACCTTTTTTCCGCCGACTACAACGCGACTCTCCAGCAGGCGATGTTCCTCGCGAACTCGCCGCTGCTGGAGCCGCTTCTGGCCCGGCACGACGGCAATCTGTCCTCGCGTCTCGCTGGCCTGCCCGACGATGCGCGACGGGTGAAGGCAGTGTTCCGCGCTGTGTTTGGCCGGGAGCCGGACCGCGAGGAACTGAAGGCGTCGTCGGTCTACCTCGCGACGCATCCCGGTGAGCGCGGGCAGCGTCAACTGCTCTGGGCGCTGCTGACGAGCACGGAATTTCAGGTGAACCACTGACGCATGAAACTGCCCGAATCCCAATCCGGTCTTTCCGGTTCGCTTTGCGGGCAGCCGGACCACGTCTTTCACCGGCGAAAGTTCCTCACGGGCATGACGGCCGCCGGTGCGGTGTCGGTCGCGAGCTGGGCAGGGCTGTTCTCGGTGCCGGCCTTCGCGCAGCAGGTGAAGCGCACGGCCAAGCGCTGCATCCTGCTCTGGCTGTGCGGCGCGCCGAGCCAGTTTGAGACTTGGGACCCGAAGCCCGGCCGCATCACCGGCGGACCCTTCCGCGCGATCCCGACGAAGCTGCCCGGCGTGCAGTTCGGCGAGCTGATGTCCAAGTGCGCGACCATCGCCGACAAGCTGGCCGTCGTGCGCTGCATGAAGACCGACCAGGTTGAACATCTCCAGGGCATTAACCTGCTCCAGCGTGGCGCGGCGCCCCGGCCGCCGTTCGTGCGCCCCACGCTGGGCTCGGTGCTTGCCCAGCAGCTCGGCCACCTCGACAACCCGGTGCCGAATTTCATCCTGCTCGACCCGTGTCCCGAGGGGAACGAGTTCAAGGAGTTCAAGGCCGGCAACTGGGCCGGCTGGCTGGGCGCGCAATACGGACCGGTCCGCGTGGGCGGCGACTACCAGATCGAGAACGTGCTTCGGCAGGCCGACCTGTCGGCGGGGGATCACGAGGCGCGCAACGCGCTGCGGCGGTTCTTCACGAAGAAGTTCGAGAACGAGCGCAAGTCGGCCGCCGCCGCATCGCAGAATGCCGTGTTCGAGCGCGTGAAGGGGCTCATGAGCTGCGCCCACCTGTTCGACCTGGAACAGCTTCCGGCGAAGGACCGCGAACGCTACGGCCCGGGTGCCTTCGCCACCCATACATTGCAGGCCCGTCATCTCGTCGAGAACGGCGCGCCTTTCGTGATGGTCTCCAACGGCATGCCGTGGGACAGCCACGTCTTTCACAACGAGATCTACCAGATGCTCACGCCGGAGCTGGACAACGTGATCTTCCAGCTGATCACCGACCTGGAGGAGCGCGGGATGCTGGACTCGACGCTGGTCGTCGCGATGGGCGAGTTCGGCCGCACCCCTTGGCTCAATCTGGCCCGCGGCCGCGACCATTACGACAAGGCCTGGTCGCTGATGCTGGCCGGCTGCGGCATCAAGCGCGGCGTCGTGGTGGGCGGCACCGATCCCGACGGCGTTCACGTGGACGGCCAGGCCTTCAACGAAAAGAATTTGTTCGCGACCATATTCACCGCCCTCGGCATCGATCCCTACGCAACCTACGATCTCGGCGACCTGCCGTCCTTTCACCGGGTCGAAGACCGCGCGGAACCCATCAAGGCCGTGCTGGCGTAACCGGATTTCCTGCCATGGCTGAACCCACTTCCACCGCCTCCGAACCAAAGCTGACCAAGCTGAAGGACTTCAAGCTGCCCGCCGCGGTGCTCGCCCTGGAAGCCGCCCCGGACGGCCGCACGCTGTTTGTGGCTTGCCTGGATGGGGCCGTCTTCAAGCTGGACGCCGAGTCCGGCGAGCGCACGGAACTGGGCCGGCACGAGAGCTACGCCAGCGGAGTCGCCCTGGTCGCGGGCGGCACGACGCTCGTTTCGAGCGGCTACGACGGCGCGTTGATCTGGCATGATCTGGCCAGCGGCAAGGTGACTCGTCGGATCAAGGCGCATGAATTCTGGTCGTGGGACCTCGCGGCGTCGCCCGACGGCAAACTCGTCGCCTCCGTCACCGGCCAATATCTCGCGGGCGGCTACAAATACGAACCGGCAGCCGAACGCGAGCCATCGGTGAAGGTGTTCGACGCTGCGACGGGCGAACTCCGACATTCGTTCCCCCACGTCCCGCCGGTGCAGGCGGTGGCCTTTTCCCCGGACAGCCGGCACGTCGCTGCGGGCAATCTCATGGGCGAAATCCGCGTGTGGGAGTTGGCCACCGGCAAACAGGTTTCGCAGTGGAAGTCCGATGACCTCACGAGTTGGGGCATCATTAAGAGCCATCACTACCTCGGCGGCGTGTTTGCGCTCGAGTTCAGCCCGGCGGGCGACGCGCTCTACGCCTGTGGCATGGGGCCGATGCGCGATCCGATGGCCGGCAATGGAGTCCAGCGTTGGCAGCGCTTCGATTGGCGCACGGGCAACAAGCTCGACCAGACCCACGAGGGCGAAAGCGGCCAGGGTCTGATGGAGGCGCTCGCCTTTCATCCCGCCGGGAAACTCTTCCTGATGGCGGGCCGGCTGTTCCAAGGCACCTGGAACCTCGCGCTGTTCGACGCGGCGAGCGGGAAGAACGTCTTCAGCACCGATGCCAAGCACCGCATCACCGACGCCCGTTTTAGCCCGAATGGAAGCCGGCTGTTCCTGGCCAAAGCCCGGCAACAGGAACTCAAGGACGGTAAGTGGGTCGAGTTCGGCTTGGTTGAGATTCACTCGGCGACAGGGTGAAGGACGGAGAATCTGGAAGGCAGGAAAGCAGGAAGACGGGCGATGAGGGCCGGGAATCCTGCGCCGAGCTGGAGACTACCGTCGGGCGAAATTGCCGCAGTCCACGGAAGTGCCAGCGGTCTTCCCGAATCCCGTCGGCCTCCCGTCCTGTTTTCCTGCCTTCCAGATTCTCCTCCGCCCGTCTGCGCTCGCCAGTTGCGGGCACGCGCCCCGCTCGGGTAGGCTCTCCGGACCGAGATGAGTGAGATTTCCAAGGCCTACGAGCCGCAGTCCGTCGAAGAGAAGTGGTATGCGTTCTGGGACCAGAACGGCTGCTTCACCGCCGATCCCGCCCGCGTTTCCGCCATGCGCCCGGCGTATTCCATCGTCATCCCGCCGCCCAACGTCACCGGCGTCCTCACCCTCGGCCACGTCCTCAACAACACCATCCAGGACATCCTCGCCCGCAAGGCGCGCATGGACGGCAAGGAAGTCCTCTGGCTTCCCGGCACCGACCACGCCGGCATCGCCACGCAAAACGTCGTTGAGAAGACGTTGAAGAAGGCCGGCGAGATCAAGCACCGCGACGACCTCGGCCGCGAGGCCCTCGTGGCCAGGATCTGGGAGTGGAAGGAGAAATACGGCGGCATCATCCTCAAGCAGCTCCGCGCGCTCGGCGCCTCCTGCGACTGGAGCCGCACCCGCTTCACCATGGACCCGGAGTATTCCCGCTGCGTCCAGAAGGTGTTCGTCGATCTCTACAAGAAGGGCCTGATCTACCGCGGCAAACGCATGGTCAACTGGTGCCCCGCCTCGCTCACCGCGCTGTCCGACGAGGAAGTGGTGATGAAGGAGCAGAAGGGCTTCATGTATCACTTCCGCGTGGAAGTGGTGGAAGCACCCGGCACGTTCCTGACCATCGCCACCACGCGTCCGGAAACCATCCCGGCCGACACCGCCGTGGCGGTGAATCCGAAGGACCCGCGCTACACGCACCTCATCGGCAAGCATGTCTATCGCGCGCTGCCGCTCGATGTGCCGAAGGAACAGCGGATCATCCCGATCATCGCGGACGACCACGTGACGTTCGACTTCGGCACCGG
>CAZRRO010000027.1:0-41304 GCA_964602595.1 uncultured Verrucomicrobiota bacterium
GAGAGGTAGAGCTTCGTGCCCATCGGATTCAGGAACACGCCCCGGGCCAGCAGTTGGAGCATAACGGCCCGGCCGCGGGCGCGATTGCTGGCGAGCCAGCCTTGCTGGTCACGGATGGCGTTGGCCGAGAACGCTACTTGCGCCAGCGGGCCATCGCCGAGGATTTGCACGGCCTCGCCCTGTTCGCGGGCGACGGTTGCCATCCGTTCGCGGAGTTTCCGGCCGGCCGCGTGCAGGCCCGGATAAACGCCGGGCGCGGAAAATAGCTCGATGGTCGCGAGCGCCGCGGCACAGGAAACTGGATTGCCACCGGTGGTGGAGGCGGACCAGGCGTAGTTCGGTCCGGGCAGGCGATGCTCGTTCACGGCTTCCATCAGGTCCGCCCGGCCGGCATAGGCGCCAATCGGGAAGCCGCCGCCCAGCGCCTTGCCGTAGGCCACCAGGTCCGGCTGGACGCCGTAGTATTCCTGGGCGCCGCCGAGCGCGAAACGGAAGCCGGTCACGACTTCGTCGAACACAAGCACCACGCCGTGCTGGCGGGTCACGGCGCGGAGTCCCTCCAGGAATCCGGCAACTGGCGAAAGGCAACGATGGAACGGTTCGGCGATCACCGCGGCGAGTTCGGCGGCGTGGGCGGCGATGATTTCCGAGGTGCGGGCCAAGTCGTTGAAGGGCGCCACCAAGACATCGTTCTCGACCCAAGGCGCGCCGGCCCCGGCGGGATCGCAGGTGGGCAAATTCGTCGGGCGGCTGTGAATCATGCCGGCGATGCCGACGGGATGTTGGCCGTGGTAGGCGCCCTCGAAGCGCAGCACCTTGCGCCGGCCAGTGGCGGCGTGGGCGACGCGCAGGCAAAGCATGGTGGCCTCCGTGCCGGACGCGACGAAGCGGATGCGTTCCGCGCACGGGCTGAGCGCGCAGATGCGTTCGGCGAGTTCGACGCTGCGGCGATTGACCGCGGCGTAGTTGGTGCCCTCGACCGCGGCCTTTGTGGCGGCTTCGACCACCTTGGGATGCGCGTGACCAACGAGGGCCGAACCCCAAGCCATCGTCAGGTCGAGGAACTCGCGGCCCTCGGTGTCCCACACACGGCAGCCGGTCCCGCGTTCGATGACCGGCACATTTTCGTCGGGGATGCCGTATTCCCCGTTGGAACCGGCGGGAAAGCGGGCGCGGGCGCGTTGGTTCCAGGAAAGGGCGGGGGCGGTCATGGTTTGGAAGGCGGGACGGAAAGGAGGAAGGCGCGCAGTTCCGCGAGCTTGTCGGTGTTGATGAAGTCCACGCCGGCGTCGAATTGTTCGCGCCACATGAACGGTTGGTCCTGGGCTCCCCAGAAACGGATCTTCCGGCCTTCGCGGTGCGCCTGGGCAACCAGCGCGCGGAGCTTGGCGCGGTCGGCATCGGCCAATTTGCCGTCCTTCGCCCAGTCGAAGTGGGTCTTCCAACTGTCGCTCACGAGCGGGATCAGGTGCGGCGACGGGTGGTTGGTCAGTTCGGCGAAGCGGCCGTCAATGCCGCACCAGCGGACCGGCTCGGCGGCGACCTGTTCGGTCGGGCGATTACCGGACAGGATGACGGTGATCGCGCCCGGCGAGGTGTTCGTCGGCGTGAAGCGGGTCAGCATCGGCGCATGGGCCACAAGTAGCTCACGCAGCACAGCGTAGGTCGCCGCGGCGTTGTCCTTCACGTCGATGAGCAGCGTGAAGCCGTTGCCACCGGCGTGGACTTGGCCGCCGTTCGCGGCGACCCGCGCCTTCAGCGGGTCGAGGTAAAGCGCCTGCAGCGTGCGTTCCGGTTTCAGGTCCTTGCGATCATGCGCGACGAGCAGCTTCCCCTCGACGAGGTAGATGTCGGCCTCGACCGACGGGAAACCCTGGTCCAAGGCGTCGAGCAACGGGCGCTTGTGCTCGTAGTCGTTGTGCGAGTGGGCGCGGGGGAGGGGGGCGGCAGTGGCCAATGACCAATGACCAATGACCAGAGCGAATGACACGGCTTGACCGAGTCGCCCCGTAGAAGTCGGTGAACTGGGCATTGAAAATTGGTCCTTACAACTTCACTCCCATCTCCTCGATCGCCTCGCCGATTGCGTAGACGACGGCGCGCATGTCGGCCTCGAACAGGCGACCGATGCTGCCGATGCGGAAGGTGTCGGCCTGGCTGATCTTGCCGGGATAGAGGATGTAGCCCTTGTTCGCCACCAGCCGGTAGAAGGCCTCGAAGGTGAACTTCGGGTCGGCCGGGAAGATGAAGCTGGTGATGATGTGGCTTTGCACCGCGCTCGGCAGGTAGCTTTTGAAGCCGAGCTTCGCCATGCCGGCCAGCAGCACCTCGTGGTTGCGGCGGTAGCGGGTGCCGCGGGCGGCGACACCGCCTTCGAGGTCGAGCTCGTTGAGCGCCTGTTCGAAGGCGAGCAGCGAATGGGTCGGCGGCGTGTAGCGGAATTGGCCGTTCTTCTCGAAGCCCTTGAGCTGCTCCAGCAGGTTCATGCTCAAGTTGCGCGCCCAACCGGCGCTGGCGAGCAGCTTGGCCCGGCGGCACAGGATGAAGCTGAAGCCGGGCACGCCTTCGACGCACTTGTTGGCGGACGAGATGAGGAAGTCGATGGCGCAGGCCTCGAAGTCGATCGGGATAGAGCCGAAGCTGCTCATGGCGTCCACGATGTAGGTGCGGCCGTGTTTCCGGGTGACGGCGCCCAGCGCGGCGATGTCGTTCAGGAGGCCCGTGGTCGTCTCGCAATGGACGACGGCGACCTGGGTAATCGCCGGGTCGCCGGCGAGCAGGGCGTCGAGGGCGGCCGGATCGTTCGGCACGTTCTCCGGCGTGCGCAGGACAACGTGGTCGATCTTCGCATGCTGGAGCATGAGCACCATGCGCTCGCCGTAGGCGCCGTTGGACAGCACGGCGATCTTGCCGTTGGGCGGCGTGCAGGTCTGGAAGACGGCTTCGACGCCGAAGGTGCCGCTGCCCTGGAGCAGGACGGTTTCCCAGCCGCCTTCGCGGGAGAGGCCGGCGAGCTTCAGCAGGCGTTCGCGGATGCTGGCGACCTTGGCGTTGAACTCCCAGTGCCACGACCCGGCGTCGTGCAGCATGGCCTGCTTGACGGACAGCGACGTGGTGAGGGGACCCGGCGTGTAGAGGAGCTGGTCTTTGGGCGACGGCAGTTGCATGTGATTCGGCAAATCGTTGAACGGTGCGGCCCGGTCATCGGGCCGGGCAACGGCGCAGAGCGAACCGCAGCGGCAGGGGCGGAACAAGCCCCGGAATGGGTGGTTTCGGTGACGATTGGGTGAACGTGTCCGGGCAGAATTTGGGTCCCTCAGACCGTGGCTACTCCTGTCGGCCCGTAGAATCCACAGGTTACTACGGAACCGGCAACCCAGACAATATCGTTGGGTGATGCATCCGACATTGCCAGACCCGCTGCGTCGTTGAGCGCGTGCGGCTTGCCGCCGCTCGCGCCTGTAGGACGGAAACTGGAACAGATTCGGCTGATACCTAGCCGATTGGCTTCACGAAAGCGACCGCGACAATGTGCCACGCGAAGGTTGAGTCACCGTCTGCCACATTCAGAGGTCAAGGATCAGCTATCTGCGTCTGTATAAAAGTCATGTAATATGCCGACCCGAGCGCCAGACGATAGCAACTCTCTTACTGGTCCGCATCCGTCCCCATTGCCCGAGGGAACAAACGCCATAACAGCTCCCCGAAACCTCTTGAACACGATGCATCCAAAGCCAGCCCGCCATGTCTTTTCCTCAAGCTCGTCTTGCACCGTTGCCGCCTTTTTGCACGCGGCATCAAACTCCCCAATGTCGCAAATCCCAACCATGCCACTATCTGTTCCAGTTTCGCCAATCTCCGGGCCTACCTGAAACATTGATGCGCACAGGAGCCTCGCGCGGATGCTACGAACTGTCCGAGTTCTGTCGGAAATACAACCAATCCCCTCGATGACGTATGTCCCAGCTGCAACTGCCCCGACACACCCATCTTGCTCATTGGCAATCAGCGGATCTCCAATCCAAAGCTTTCCGCTTGTGATCTCAATCGTGCAAAGCTGAAGCCAGTCAGTGCACTCGCTTGGGGGCATCGGCATCTTCCCAGAAAGGAATCTCCCTAAATCACCTAGCTTGCCAATTCCCGGACCAAACGTCTTCCCTCCGGGATTCTTCTTGCAGGGCATACAAGTCCCGCCGGTTGCCTGAGCCGTAACCGGCAAAATCATCGCTCCACATTTCGTGCAAGGAATTCGCTCCATAATTGCGAGAGCTACGTCACCAGCCCCTTCACCACTTCGCCGAACACGTCGGTCAGCCGGTAGTCGCGGCCGTTGAAGCGGTAGATGAGCTTCTCGTGGTCGAAGCCGAGCTGGTGCAGCAGCGTGGCGTGGAAGTCGTGGACGTGGACCTTGTCGCGCACGGCGTTGAAGCCGAGTTCATCGGTTTCGCCCCAGGTGAGGCCCGGCTTGAAGCCGCCACCGGCGACCCAGTAGCTGAAGCCGTTGGGATGATGGTCCCGGCCATCGTCGCCGCCCTGGACCATGGGGGTGCGGCCAAATTCGCCGCCCCAAATCACGATCGTGTCGTCGAGCAGGCCGCGTTGCTTGAGGTCCCGGACCAGGGCTGCGCTGGCCTTGTCGGTGGTCTCGCAGTTGCGCTTCAGGTCGGCCTTGAGATTGCCGTGCTGGTCCCAGGATTCGTGGAAGATCTGCACGAAACGGACGCCCTTTTCGATCAGGCGCCGGGCCAGGAGGCAGGCATTGGCGTAGGTCGGCTTGCCGGGTTCGGCGCCATACAGGTCGCGAACGCTCTGGGGTTCCTTCGACAGATCCATCACTTCGGGAGCGACGTGCTGCATCCGGTAGGCCATCTCGTAGGCGCTGATGCGGGCGGCGATCTCCGGGTCGCCCATGGCACCGAGGCGTTTGGCGTTGAGGCGATTGATCGTCTCCAGCGTGTCCTTTTGCATCGGATCGTCCACGCCCTTGGGATTGGACAGGTAAAGCACGGGATCGCCCCCAGTGCGGAAGAGCGTGCCGTTGTGGGTGGTCGGCAGGAAGCCGCAGCCCCAGTTGGAGGCACCGCCGCTGGTGCCCTTGCCGCCGGTGCTGAAGACGACATAGGACGGCAGGTCCTGCGTCTCGCAGCCGAGACCGTAGGAAGTCCACGCGCCGAAGCTCGGGCGGCCAAACTGCTGCGAACCCGTGTTCATCATGATCTGCCCGGGCGCGTGGTTGAACGCGTCGGTCTGCATGGAGCGGATCAGCGTCAGGTCGTCCGCGACGCCGGCGAGGTGAGGCAGGAGCTCCGACAGTTCCATGCCGCTCTTGCCGTGCTTGGCGAACTTGAACTTTGGCCCGAGCAGCTTCGCGTCGGGCGTGATGAAGGCGGCGCGGTAGCCCTTGAGCAGTTCGGCCGGCGGCAGCGTGCCGTCGAACTTCGCAAGCTGCGGCTTGTAGTCGAAGAGTTCGAGATGGCTCGGCGCCCCGGCCATGAAGAGGTAGATCACCCGTTTGGCCTTGCCGGTGAAGTGGGCCTTCTTCGGGGCCAGCGGGTTGACCGCGAGGGGCGGCTTCGGCGCCGCGGCGAGGCGGTCGGCCAGCAGCGAATGCAGCGCGATGCTGCCGAGGGCGACGCCGCAGTCCTTGAAGAACCACCGGCGGGAAACGGCGCGCTGCTGTTCCTGCAAAGCGTGCTGGAGCGGAGTGAGGCGGTTCATGGCTATTCCTTGGTGATGGCTTCGTCGAGATTCAGCAGGGCGCGGCTTACCACGGTGTATGCGGCGAGCTGTGCAGGCGTGGTGTTGGTGGGCAAGTCCTTCGGCGGCTCGTTCTTGCCGGTCGCGAGCTCGAACGGATTCACCCAACCCTCGCCGATGCGTTGGCGCTGGCGGTCGAGCAGGCCTTTCAGTTCGGCGCGTTCGGCCTTGGTCGGCGGGCGCGACAGCACGCGGCGGAAGGCGTAGGTCAGGCGCTCGTCGTCGGTGCGGCCGCCTTCCTCCAGGGTCCGACGGGCGAGGCCTTGGGCGGATTCCACGAAGAGCGTCTCGTTCATGGCGGTAAGGGCCTGGAGCGGCGTGTTGGAGCGCTGGCGGCGCACGCAGGAGAAGTCGCCGTTGGGGGCGTCAAAGCTGGCCAGCACCGGATATGGGATGCTCCGGAACTTGAACACGTAGAGGCTGCGGCGGTAGCGTTCGGCCCCCTTCTCCTCGTTCCACACCTTCGGGCCGTAACTTGCAGGCGGCTGAAAGAGGAACTCCGGCGCCGGCGCGTAAACACTGCGGCCGCCGAGCGCGGGATTCAGCAGGCCGCTGGCGGCGAGGGCGACGTCGCGGACGACTTCGCCCTCGACCCGGAAGCGCGGGCCGCGGGCCAGGAGGCGGTTGAACTGGTCGCGCTCCAGAAGTTCAGGCGGCACCCGGCTGCCTTGCATGTAGGTTGAGGAGTTCACCACCAGTCGAAGCAGTTGCTTCAGCGACCAGGCTGGCGGATTGAATGGACGTTGCGGTTCACCACGTTCCGATGTTGTGGGCTCCACGAACTCACACGCGAGCCAGTCCAGCAGCTCGGGATGCGACGGGGCGGGGGACTGCACGCCGAAATCCTCGGGTGTCTCCAGCAACCCAGTGCCGAAGAGTTGCTGCCAGATGCGGTTCACGGCCACCCGCGCCGTGGTCGGTGAACGACGGTCCACCAGCCAGCGGGCCAGCGTTAGGCGCGAGGCGTCCGCGCCGGCGGGGAGCGGGTGGAGGAACGCCGGAGTGCCAAAGGTCACTTCTTTGCCGGGCTTGAGCCAATCGCCGCGCTTGAAGATTTGGGTGGGCCGCAATTCCTCGCCGGGCCCCTCACCGCGCCGGGCCGCGAGCACCAGCGTGGGCGTGCCTTCCGGCCACTGTTGCCAGAGCGACTCAATCTTTTCGTTGGTCGCCTTGAACTCCGGCAGGGTCGTCCGCCAATGGCTGAACACCGCGGCCACCTGGTGCGGCGAACGTTGTCCGCGCGGTATCCGGAGAATTTGCCGGACAGCCGCCGGCACCGGGTCGGCCACCGCGTTGGTGTCGCCGACCACACTGAGGCGGAAGCGCCCGAGGTTGTGATTCTGGTTGTCGTCGGAATTGTCGCCGCCGTGCTTCTGGTCGAGGAAGAAGTCTAGGACCACGCCGTTGGTGAACGGGATCGGCGACTCGGGAATGAACACGGCTTGGCGCGCCACGTTTCGCCGGCCCGGTCCGGCATCGATGCCCCACGCGGTGTCGTCCTTGCCATCGATCGCATGGTCCACCGGACCGTAGGTTCGCTTGTCGCCTTCCTTGCGGTTGCGGCTTTCCGACTGGAACTCGGGCTCCAGCGGCTTCTCCGGGTTGGCGAAGTCGGAGGTCGCCCGCACGAACTTCACCTTCACCTTGTTCGTGGGGTTCGTCGCGTCCGCGGCTTCCACCCGGAACTCGCTGAGCGCCGCCATGCCCTTGATGGACCTCCCCGGGCCGCCGCTCGGGAGATTCGGGTCGGGAAATTGTTCGAGACGGAAGGCGCCGATGCGGGGCGACGAATTCGTGCCGCGGAAGTGCGCGGTCCAGAAGGTCGGCGCGTAGCTCGCGGCGCGGATGGACCCGTCGGCGTAGTAATAGAAACGTTCGCCGCGCTCGCCCTCGTGGACGGCTTTGACGACCTGCCAGTTGGGTTGGTTGGTCGCCACGGAATCCTCCCAGGCAGCCATCCGCCGCTCCCAGTCGGGCGTCGTGTGGCGCAGGCCTTCCTCAAGGTCGCGCATCTGCCGGGTGAGATTGCCGACGAGCATTTGCTGCTCCGGCGGATAGTGGACGCGGCTGGACTCGTGGTCGTTGTTCAGGAAGGCGAACAGCCGGTAATACTCTTCCTGCGTGATTGGGTCGTATTTGTGCGTATGGCACTGCGCGCACTGGATGGTGATGCCAAGCACCGCCTTGCCGAGGGCGTCCATCCGGTCAATGAGCCCATCGGTTCGGAACTGTTCCGGGTCCACGCCGCCTTCCTCGTTGAGCATGGCGTTGCGCAGGAAACCGGTCGCCACGCGTTGCTCGTCGGTCGCATCGGGGAGTTGGTCGCCGGCGATCTGTTCGATGATGAATTGGTCGTAGGGCAAGTCGCGGTTCAGCGCGTTGACGACCCAGTCGCGGTAAGCCCACACGAAGCGCGGCTTGTCCTTCTCGAAGCCGTCGGAGTCCGCGTAGCGTGCCGCATCCAGCCAATGGCGCCCCCAGCGTTCGCCGAAGTGGGGCGACTTCAGCAATTCTTCCACTTTGTTGGCGTAGGCGTTCGGCGACTTGTCGGCGAGAAACTGGTCCGTCTCCGCCGGCGTGGGCGGCAGGCCGGTCAGGTCGAAATGCAGCCGGCGCAGCAACGTGATTCGGTCCGCCGCCGGCGAGGGCTTCAGGCCTTCCTTGCTCAAGCGGGCCTCGATGAAGGCGTCGATCGGGTTGGGGGATTTCGTTTTCGAGCCCTGGACTGAAGGGACTGGCGGGCGCACCGGCGGTTTCCAGGCCCAGTGATCCAGACCCTTCACCGGCTTGGCCGCCGCCGCGGTGGCCGGCCAGCGGGCGCCTTGGTCAATCCACGCCCGCAACTGGCCGATCTGGGTTGGCGTCAGCTTGTCGCCTTTCTTCGGCATGGGTGCGACCTCCGCGTGGGTGCCGGAAACGACGGCGATCAGCAGGGATTCGGCGGACTTGCCTGGAATCACCAAAGCCCCGTGGTCGCCCCCCTTCAGGGCCACTTCACCGAGGTCCAGGCGCAGCCCGGATTCCTGCTTCTTCGGCCCGTGGCAGCCGTGGCAGCGTTCGGCCAGGAGCGGCTCAATGTCCTTGGCGAAATCGACGGGGCCGGTCGCCGCAGCAGGCAGCGGCGCCGCGCCGGTCGCCGCCGGGACGCGAAATCCACCGGCCGTGGCCAAGGCCGTCAGCAGCAGCGCGATCCATCGGGGAGTCATGTCCCGGGAGAAGTGCCTGATTCCGGCCGGGGAATCTACGCGAATTTGGCGAATGGCCGGCGGAATCTTCCGGCGGCGGGCCGGTTGCCAAGCGGGACGGGTTTCCCCAGCCTCCGCCCGTGCTCACGCTGACCCAGGAAGAAATCCGGAACGCCGTCCGTGCCGCGCTGCACGAGGACGTCGGCCCCGGCGACGTGACGACGTTGGCCTGCATCCCTCCGGAGGCCACGGCCGTCGCCACGATGAATGCCCGCGAACCGCTTACGCTGGCGGGAATCGCCTTCGCCGAAACGGCCTTCCGCGAACTCTCGCCGAACGTGGAACTCGTGCGGTTGGCGGAAGACGGACAAGCTATCGGCGCCGGTGCCGGCGTGCTCCGGATCAGCGGCAGCGCCCGCGCCCTCCTGACGGCGGAGCGGGTCGCATTGAACTTTGTCCAGCGGCTCAGTGGCGTCGCGACGGCCACGGCCCGTTACGTGGCGGCGGTGGCCGGCACCCAGGCGCGCATCTTGGATACCCGCAAGACCACGCCCGGTTGGCGGCGGTTTGAGAAATACGCCGTGGCGTGCGGCGGTGGCACGAATCACCGCGTCGGTCTCCACGACTTGGTGCTCATCAAGGACAACCACCTCGCCGCGCTCGCCGGGGCGGATCCAAATCCAGTGGCGGCCGCCGTGAACCGGGCGCGCGAACTCTGGCCGGCGCTCCGGGTGGAGGTGGAGGCGGACACGTTGGAACAAGTCCGGCTCGCCGTCGAAGCCGGGGCGGACATCATCCTGCTCGACAACATGCCACCGGCCCGGCTGCGGGAGGCGGTTGCGTTGGTCGCCGGTCGGGCGCAATTGGAGGCGAGCGGCGGCGTGAACTTGGACACGGTCCGGGCCATCGCGGAAACCGGCGTGGACTTCATCTCGGTCGGTGCCGTCACGCATTCCGCGCGGGCCGTGGACCTCGGACTCGACTTCGCATGAACGCTTCGCCCCGCGCCGGCAAGGTGCCCTTGGCGCCCGACGCGCAGATTCTCTCCGCCATGCGGGCAGCCGGCGAGGCCGGGGCCTCCGGGGCCGAGTTGGCCAAGCAGCTGGGGGTCAGCCGCGCGGCCGTCTGGGCGCGCGTCGAGGAACTGCGCAAGGTGGGCTACGACATCGCGGCCAGCCCGCACCACGGTTACGTGCTGCGCGGTTCGCCTGATGCGCTCCACGGCGACGACCTCCAGGCGCGGTTGGGCTCGACCAAGGTGGTTGGCCGCGAGATTCGCGTATTCCGAGAGACCGATTCCACCAATGACATCGTGGACAAGCTCGCCCACGACGGCGTGGCCGAGGGCATCGTGGTTTTCGCGG
This sequence comes from uncultured Verrucomicrobiota bacterium, assembly GCA_964602595.1. Classification (GTDB taxonomy): domain Bacteria; phylum Verrucomicrobiota; class Verrucomicrobiia; order Limisphaerales; family UBA9464; genus CAIWAH01. The sequence continues at coordinate 10,307 of CAZRRO010000027.1, forward strand.
AAAGCCAGACCCAAGGCCGCGGTCGGCTGGGGCGGCGCTGGCTTTCGCCGCCGGGGAAGGGGCTTTGGTTTTCGCTCCTGCTGCGGCCCAACCTCAACCCGATGGCCGCGACCCAACTCACCGTCATCAGCGCCGTCGCTGTCGCCCGGGCCATCGAGCGGGAAACCGGCCTCACGCCCGGCATCAAGTGGCCCAACGACATCATGTTCGGCGCCAAGAAGTGCGCCGGCATCCTGATCGAGCTGAGCACGGAAATTGACCACATCCGCCACGCCGTCCTCGGCATCGGGCTCGACGTCAACCTCCCCCCCGACGAATTCCCCGACGACCTGAAGGAGATCGCCACGTCGCTCCGGGCCCAGGCGGGACATCCAATTGACCGTCCGGCGTTGGCGGCCGCGGTGCTGCGGGAGCTGGACTACGCTTACGCCCGCCTGTGCGAGGGGGATTTCCACCAGGTTGGCGACGAGTGGATGCGCCGCTGCACCACCCTGGGCCGGCGGGTGACGCTGCGGATCGGCGACCGGACGATCAACGGCACCGCGGAGGCACTCGACGACGAGGGCGCGTTGCTCGTCCGCAATGAACATGGACGGGTCGAACGCATCCTCGGCGGGGACGTGACGCTGCAACGCTGAATCCGAATGTCCATGCGCGCTGAAGCCTCCCTTCCCACGCTTTGGATCACCGGTGCCGGTGGCCTGATCGGTCATCATTTCGCCCGGGCGGCTACGGGCCTAGGCCGGTGGAACGTGATTCCGCTGACGCGGACCGAGCTGGACTTGCTGGACGCGGCGGCGGTGACCGCCCGCTTTCGGCACGATCGTCCCGCCGTGGTGGTCCACTGCGCTGCGCTCAGCAAGACCCCGGCGTGCCAGGCCGACCCCGACCTGGCCCGGCGCTGCAATGTCGAAGTCACCCGGCAACTGGCCGAACTCGCGGGCGACGGCCGGTTCGTCTTCTTCAGCACCGACCTCGTCTTCGACGGCCGCGGCGGCAACTACGCCGAGAATGCGCCGCCGAATCCACTGCACGTCTATGGCGAAACCAAGGTGGCGGCGGAAGCGGCGGTGCGGGCGCATCCCCGGCACCTGATCGTGCGCACGTCTTTGAACTACGGAACCTCGCCCACGGCCGATCGGTCGTTTGCCGAGGAGATGCTGCTGTCGGTCCGGGCCGGCAAGACGCTCAGCCTCTTCGCCGACGAATTCCGCTCGCCGCTGACGGTGGCGGATACCGTCGCGACGGTGCTCGACCTGTTGGCGGTGGGAGCGACGGGCACTTATCATGTCGCCGGCCGGGAACGGCTATCGCGCAGGGAAATCGGCGAACTAGTCGCGGGAGCGCACCCGGAGCTCCGGGGCAAACTGCGGGCGGATTCGCTCCGGCGCTACCAAGGCCCGCCGCGGGCACCGGATACGTCGCTGGACTGCGGCAAAACGGTCCGGCTGCTTGGACGCGAAATCCCCGGGCTGCGCGAAAGGCTGGGGCCAATGACCACTGCCCAATGACCGATGACCAATGAGCCGATAGCCTCGTCTGGTCATTCCGGCCACTATCGCGGCCGCCTCGCGCCGTCGCCGACCGGTTACCTGCACCTCGGTCATGCGCGGACATTCTGGACCGCCCAGCAACGGGCCCGATCGCCGGGCGGCACCCTGATCCTGCGGAATGACGACTTGGACCGTGACCGCGTGCGGCCGGAGTTCGTGCGCGGCTTCCTGGAGGATCTGCGCTGGATCGGTTGCGAATGGAGCGAAGGTCCGGACATTGGCGGGCCCTTTGCGCCTTACAACCAGAGCGAACGCCTGCCGCTGTATCGGGACGCCTTCGAGCGGCTGCGCGCCGGTGGGTTCATCTATCCCTGCACCTGCTCACGGAAGGACATCCTCTCCGCGCTGACCGCGCCCCACGCGGCCGACGACGAACCGATCTACCCGGGCACCTGTCGCGCCCGGGCCGTTCCCGAGACTGACGGGGGCGGCGGACGTCCGCCGTCGTGGCGTTTCCGCGTGCCGGACGGCGAAGTGGTCGAGTTCGTGGACGGGCATTTCGGCCCGCAACGGCTGGTGGCCGGAACCGACTTCGGTGACTTCCTCGTGTGGCGTCCCGACGGGTTGCCCAGCTACCAGCTCGCCTGCGTGGTGGACGACGCCGCGATGGGCATCACCGAGGTGGTGCGGGGCGCCGACCTGTTGGTCTCCACCGCCCGGCAGTTGTTGCTGTTCCGCGCGCTGGGCCTGCGTCCCCCGGCGTTCTTTCACTGCCCGCTCGTGACCGACGCCCAAGGCGTCCGCCTCGCGAAACGCCACGCCGCGCTCAGCCTCCGGGCGTTGCGGGAAGCCGGGAAGACTCCGGAGGAAATCCGGGGCGGCCACGGATATTTGCTTGGGAATGTGACTGCCTCCTGAATCGGAACTCCGCGTGTTGGGTAGGGCTAAACGATGGCACCGCGGCGTAATCGGCAGTCACTCGAGCGTGGCCTTTCGCGATCAGTTCGCTGCATGGTCATGGCTTGGACCGACTGCTCCACTCGGTCCAGTAGGCCGCCGCGACCGTCTGCAATTCGGCGAGGGAAATCTCCCGGCCGCTGTCCAAAGAGAGCGCGGCGTCGGTGGCCGTGACCCGCAGATCGCCATTGTTGCATTCCACGATGCTGGCGTCGGTCCAATCCTTTGCGCGTAGGATTTCCGGGCGCGCTGCGGTCAGGTCCGTGAAGCCGGTGACCGGTGGACCTTCGAACGGGAGATAGCTCAAGGCGGTGCAACCCGGGAAATTCGGTCGCTAGGCTCGGCAAAACGTTCGCGCGGGTAACCGATCCCACCGGCGCCGTGGACCGGGACGGGGCAACCGTTCGCCGCAGTCCACCTTGGTTAGTTACAGTGGGTCGAATCAGGATGCGAAGCTAAGTCCGGTGGCGGGTTTGAGCTTCGCGTTCGGCCCCGCCGCAGCACTTGGAAAAGAGCGGCCACCAAGCAGCCAAGCAGAATGGAATTCGGAATTAAGAGAAAAAGTTGGATGCCGACCTCGAGTGACGATGCCCCATCGGTGTGTCCAAAAAAGATCCCATAGACCCAAAGAAGCGGAAACGACAAGAAGACGGCGACTTTCTCGGTAGCAATTTGAACGTGATAAGCGGCTGGACCAGCCAACTCCAAGGTCAGCCATGCGAGTGGAAAATATAGCGCAATCAAAATGCTGAGTTTACCTGCAAGACTGATCTTCATGGCTCAACCCCTCGTGGGACCGGGACCAGCTCACCCCTTCCCATACAGCTTCGCCACGAACTCCCCGTAGCCATTGTAGGGCAGCGTGGGCACGCGGTCGCCGGTGTCCACGAGGCGTTCGGTGGCCTGCGACCAGCGGGGGTGCGGCACCCGCGGGTCCACGTTGGATTCGAACGGATATTCCTCGGGCGACAGCGTTTCCCAGAGCGTGGCCGGCTGCGTGGCGGTGAGCTCGATCTTCACGACGCTCTTGATGCTCTTGTAGCCGTATTTCCACGGCACCACGAGCCGCAGCGGGGCGCCCATTTGCTTGGGCAGCGGTTTGCCGTAAACCCCCGTGGTCACGAGCGTGAGGTCGTGCATCGCCTCGTCGAGCCGCAGGCCCTCGGTGTAGGGCCAGGGGTATTCGCGCAGGCGGGCGATGCCGGGCATCTGGTCCCGTTTCTCGGCGGTGACAAACTTCACGAACTTCGCCTCGCTCTTCGGCTGCACTTTGGCCAGCAGCTTCGCGAGCGGGAACCCGGTCCACGGCACGATCATCGACCACGCCTCGACGCAGCGGAACCGATACACGCGCTCCTCGGGCGGGAAATCGGCGATCAGCTCACGGACGTCGGCCTTGAAGGGCTTTTCGCACAGGCCGCCGACCTCGACCTGCCACGGCGTGATCTGGAACTTGTCGACGAGCCGGTGGACCTGGTCCTTGCGGGTGCTGAACTCGTAGAAGTTGTTGTAGTGGAAAACCGTGTCGGTATCGGACAGACGCAGCTTGGGGTCGTTGAACAGCGGGTTGCGGGCGGCCGCGGCATTCGTGGCCTGCGCCAAGGCGTCGGCGCCCGCCAGGCCGGCCAGCCCGACGCCGGCGAAACCGAGTTGGCGGAGGAAGTCACGGCGGTTCCAGAACACGGACTCGGGCGTGACGTCCTTTTCGCTCAGGCGCCAGCGGGGGGGAGTGATGAGGTTGGCCATGGCGGGAAAGATGGAGGGGAATTCATTCCGGGCCACCGAAAAGTGCGGGTGTGGGTCCGGGCCGAGCGCCTGTCAGGGCAATGGTGGCCGGATAACGTCTAAATTTTATGAAAGAAGTGGCCGATTCACTCCGGACTAACTCCATATGAATCGAGTTTTGGCCGCGGTTTCGTTGCTTGCTTCGGGAACGGGTCTTGCCGCCGTTCCCGTCCTGAATGTCAGCCTGCCCGCCGACACGGGGCCTCGCCTGGAATGGGCGCCGGCCGGGGCCGGCCTGGTCCTGGAATCCAGCGCCCGGCTGGGCGACGCCTGGAGCGCGTTGCTCGGTAGTGAAGTGGTGTTCACGACCAATGGCCCGACGGTGCAGGCGGTGGACTTGCGGCCGGCGGCAGGCACGCAGTTCTACCGCCTGCGTGAAGTGTCCCCGGTGGGACCCGTGGGCGGATTGGCCTACGACATCGGGAATCCCGCCTGGCACGATCTCTACGTGGACCCGGTGAACGGCAACGACGACAACCCGGGCACGGGCCGGACGACCGCGTTCCGGACCATTCAGGCGGCGTTCTGGTCGCTCCCCGAGGGCACGCAGACGCGCGCCACCCGCATCCGGTTGATGCCGGGCACCCACGCCGGTGCTTTCCTTGAAGACCGGCGTGGCACGGCCGAGTTCCCCATCCTTATCGAACCCAGCGACGGTCCGGGCACCGTGGTGCTGCGGCCCACCGTCCAAGGTGATGCCGGCAGCCTGCAATTTTTCCGCAGTGCCTACGCCTACGTGCAGGATTTCCACATCAACGTGGACGGCGGTGACGGCATCCACTGGGAGAACTGCGACCATGTCCTCGCGCGCCGGATGCGGGTGAACTCACGCCGTTCCGAGGGCCAGGACGAGACCGTGAAGGTGAACCAAAGCCAGCACGTTTACCTCGAGGACTGCGACATCTCCGATGCCGGCGACAACTGCATCGACATCGTGGCGGCGCAATACGGCCACATCGTCCGCTGCAAGATCCACAACTCGTCCGACTGGGGCGCCTACCTCAAGGGCGGCAGCGCCTACTGGGTGGTCGAGGGCAACGAGATCTACGACTGCGGCACCGGCGGCTTCACTGCGGGGCAGGGCACCGGCTTCCAGTTCATGGTCGCGCCGTGGCTCCATTACGAGGTTTACGACGTGAAGGTGATCAACAACGTCATCCACGACTGCGAAGGGGCCGGCCTCGGCGTGAATGGCAGCTACAACGTGCTGCTGGCGCACAACACGCTTTACCGGGTCGGCTCCCGCAGCCACGTGCTGGAGTTCGTCCATGGCCGGCGGGGTTGCGATGGCAATGACGTGGGCGCCTGCCAGCCCTTGGTGGCGGCCGGCGGTTGGGGCACCACGGGCGAAGAGCTTCAGTTCATCCCCAACCGCAATGTGCAGGTGGTCAACAACGTCATCTACAACCCCGCGCCGTTCCGCAGCCAGTATCAGCAGATCGAGGTCCCCGGGGCCGTGGTGCCGCCCGCGGACAGCAACGTCGCCAACCCGAGCCGGGCCGACGACGGGTTGATCCTGCGGGGCAACGTCATCTTCAACGGCCCGGCGGGCTGGCCACTGGGCATCGAGGATTCGGACCGGGGTTGCCAGACGGGCACCTGCACCGCGGCACAGCTGCGGAATGACAACCAGATCAACGAGCTGGAGCCGGCGTTTGCCAATGCGGCCGCGGGCGACTTTCACCCGGTAGGCGGTCTCGCCGCGCTGGCCACCGCCCCGGCGCCGAACTTTTCCTGGGCCGATGCGCCAACCCGACCGGCAGTGCCCGCCGGCAATCCGGCCAACGCCGTGCTTCGGGATTTCTCCGGCGCGGCGCGGCCGGCGGGTTCGCCGCCGGGCGCCTGGCTGCCCCGGGCGGGAAACTAGCTGACCGCGTGGGCCGCGACGTGGACCAACCGACGTCCGGAGGCGCGCAGGCCGAGTCCGTCGCGGACCAGCGACCAGCCGCTGCGGGGCTTCTTCAGCTCGACGACCAGCGCCTTGATCTGGTCCAGGTTCCACGCGTCGCCGGCGTCGCGCATCACCTCCAGGTCGGGCTTGAACGCGCGGGGCGAGAGGGCGAGCACCAGCTGCGCGAGCGGACGTTTCCAGGGCGCCATGCAGCGGAGCAGCAACTGGCGCTCGAAATCAGGCGACGCGGAACCCAGCTCGGCAGCCAGCCGGGTCCGCAACGGCGGAGGCGTTCCATGCGTGGACATGGTCTTTTCCAAACAGGTTAGGGGAGTGGAGGGACTTTGCCGTCAAATGCGGACCGGATGCAACGCGACAGTTGGCCCGGCCGGACTCCTGCCGTGACGCGGCCACTTCCCAAGGGCCGGTCCGGCGTTCATCGTCCGCCGCGTGACGCCGCTTTCCTCCGTTTGCATCCGCCTGCATCCCGACGACGACGTGGCCGTGGCCAAGGCGCCGCTGAAGGCCGGCACCGAACTCGCCGACGCCGGCCGCGTGCTGACGCTCACGGCGGACGTGGGACGCGGCCATAAGCTCGCCGTGAAGGCGGTTGCCGACGGCGCGCCGCTCCGGAAATACGGCCAGGTCGTTGGGTTCGCCCACGGCGACATCCGGCCGGGCGACCACGTTCACCTGCACAACCTCGCGGTGCGCGACTTCGCGCGCGACTACGAGTTCGGCACCGACCTGCGGCCCGTGCCGCCGCTCGCGCCCGGCGCGGAACGGAGCTTCCTCGGCTTTGCCCGGCCCGGCGGCCGTGCCGGCACGCGCAACTACATCGCGGTCATCTCCAGCGTGAACTGCTCCGCGTCCGTCTCGAAATACGTGGCCGACCGGTTCCGCGGACCCGACTTCGCGCGCGACTTCCCCGGCGTGGACGGCGTGGTCGCCTTCACGCACAAGAGCGGCTGCGCCATGCCCGACAATGAACCCACGCGCCTGCTCCAGCGGGTGCTCGCCGGCATCGCTCGCCACCCGAACATCACCGGCTACGTGCTCATCGGCCTCGGCTGCGAGGTGAACCAGACCGAACGCCTGGTAAAGGACTTCCGCCTCGACCAGCTCGCGCCCGGCGAACAGCCGCCTGCCGTCATGAACATCCAGACGCAGGGCGGCATCGCGAAGACCATCGACGCCGCGGTCGCCGCCGTGCGCCAGTTGCTGCCCGCCTCCGCCGCGCTGCGTCGCCAGCCGATGCCGCTCAGCAAGCTCGTGCTCGCCATGAACTGCGGCGGTTCCGACGGCGCGAGCGGCATCACCGCCAATCCCGCGCTCGGCGTGGCCAGCGACGAACTCGTTCGCCACGGCGCCACCAGCGTGCTCGCCGAGACGCCAGAAATCTACGGCGCGGAACATCTGCTCACCCGCCGCGCCGTGAGCCGCGAAGTCGGCGAGAAGCTAGTCGCGCAGATCCGCTGGTGGGAGAACCACGCGAAGCTTCACGGCGCGTCCATCGACAACAACCCCAGCGTGGGCAACAAAGTGGGCGGCCTCACGACCATCTACGAGAAGAGCCTCGGGGCGCTCGCCAAGGGCGGCCAGGCCCCGCTCAGCGCCGTGTATGACTACGCGGAGACGATCCACGGCCCAGGTTTCGCGTTCATGGACACGCCCGGCTTCGATCCCGTGAGCATGACCGGCCTGGTGTGCGGCGGGTGCAACGTGGGCGTGTTCACCACCGGCCGCGGCAGCGTGTATGGCTGCAAGCCCATGCCCTGCCTCAAGGTTGCCACCAACACCACGCTCTACGACTGGATGCGCGACGACATGGACCTCAACGCCGGCACGATCCTCGACGGCTCGGAAACCGTGGAACAGGTTGGCCAGCGCATTTTCGAGGAGATCGTCGCCGTGGCGAACGGCAAGCGGACCAAGAGCGAACTTCAAGGCCTCGGCGACGAGGAATTCGCGCCGTGGATTCTGGGGCCGGTGCTGTAAGGGCTGGGTGGCAAGTCAGCGGCGCGTCTTGGCGGCATTCACTGCTTCGTCGATGGCCCATTCCCTGCCGACGTTTTTCGCTCGTTCGCGCAAAACCGTCAACGCGGACTCCCCGCGCGGTCCCAGGCGCGCCAAGCATACAGCGATTTTTTCGGGCGTCATTGGGTGGTATTCACGCCAAAGCCAGAGCAATGGATCGGCAGCGGCATTAGTGAGACATGCGAAAGCAACGCTATGGGTTGGGTCACCATCGAGCAGTCGGACGGCGGCGACAGACCTAACAGCCGACTCGTTGGATTTCAGGCAGCCTTCCAAGACTGGGGCGATGCGCTGCCCATCTTGAGTCCCCTTACTGAGCGCATCCAACGCCAAGCTTTGAACATGTGATGTGGCCTGAGGTTGCCGGGCCAGTTCAACCAACTCGGAGACGAAGTAAGCTGCCGCATTGGTCGCCACGCCAAGATGTTCGAGCGCCCACACCCGCAGACCCTGGTCTTCGCCAGTCAAGGCGGCGCGCGCCTCTGCCGTCGCCCAATCCTGCGGCTGAATGTTGGAAACGCTGATGGCAATCCGCAGTCGGTAGGTTGGCTTCGTCACTTGCTCGAATAGCGTGTGAAGTGCAGGCACGGCTGCCGAGGCGGATGGTCCCAACTGTCCAAGGCAATATGCCGCCTCGGCCGCGGCGCTTTTGTTAGTGGACAGGCATTCGATGAGTTCAGGAATAGCGGTCGCTCCGTCATCGCCCATCGTTCCAATCACCAGCACAGCATACGACTCTCCAGCCGCCACAAACGGCGCAAGCAGACGGACGGCGGTCTGGCGTTGATCACTGACGGCCGAGAGCATCGCCACGGCCCGATAATTGATCGTCGAATCGGGAGAGGAGAGACGGTTGGTTACGGCCGGGAACAGAACCCTTGCCGAAGGTCGGAGCGAACCGACGGCTTCGACCGCGATGTCTGGAACTGACTGTCCGGAGTCGATCCAATGTCTAATCTGCCTCGGCAGCTTATCTTCGAGCCACGGAACCCGGTCGCGAAGCCATCGGTAAGCGCGACGACGCCCTTCGCCACGCGGGGAACGAAACGCGATTTCAACTAGTGGCGGGATTGCCGCGTCACCCATTGCCCGGAATGCTGTGAGGACATCCGGCATGACGTGGAAGCTAATGATGCTGCCTCCGGTGACGCTTTCATTTTCCCGAAACCGCAGCCACTCCTCCACGTTGCGACCTTGATAGGTTGGCCCGTTCGGCCGGCTCCGCCACAACAACGCCGCCGTCGCCAACCCCATTAGGGAGGCAATCAGCAGGGAGCGTCGGTTGCGATTCACGGCCGAAGTATTGCTAAGGTTTAGACTCACACAACCACCGGGAAACCCAGCCACTGAGCTCCCAACCGCTCGTCACTCATCCCCCAATTCTTCAATCAAGGTAAGGATGGCCGCAGCGTCCCGAGCACCGTGCAGGACTCGAAGAATCTGCACCTCGCCTTTGGCGATGCGGTAGTAGGCGACGTGAGTCCCCAGAGAATAGGATCGCAGCCCCACCCGGATGTCGGACCGGCGCCGGCCCAGTTCGGGATTCTTTGCCAGCAGTTCGAAAACCTCGACCGCCCGGATCAGGAAGCGATGGGCTGCGTCGGGATTGCGCGGAAGCAGGAAGTCCTCTGCCGCCTCCAGATCGCAGTAAGCCTGCCGCGTGAGGAAATAGCCGCTCATGAAGCCGACAAACGCCGCCGGGCACGCTCAACCAATTCCGCCATCGCGACCGGACCATTGAGCAACTCTCCACGCTCGGCCTGCTCCCAGCCCACCGCGATGTCCGCCCGCAGGCTTTCCAATCCGCGCTCCCGTTCATCGCGGGCCGCCAGCAGCTTTAGCGCTTCCGCCGCTAGGTGTTCGGGGCTGGCGTAACAGCCCTCCCGGACCTTGTCGGCAACCCAGCGCTCCTGCTCTCCGGCCAGCTTGATCGTCATGGAACCAAGCTAACCCGGCGGGAATGACCGTCGAGTCCGGAATCCCGGCACCCACCATCCGCGTTCGCCGATGCTGCGAGTTCGATTCGGTCACACATCAGATCGGACTGCGTCCTGATCCCCGGGTTTCCCGCCCACCTTATCCGAGGTGCCCGCGCATCTGCTTCAGCATGGTGGGCACGCGCTGGTAGGGATCATCGGCGAGCTCGTATTCGAGCACGACCCAGCCTTGGTAGTTGGCGTCGCGGAGCAGCTTGAACGTGCGCGGGTAGTCGGCGTCCTCGGTCTTGCCGCCCTTGGGCGTCACCTTGCCCTTGAACTGGACGTTCACCGCCCACGGCGCGCACCGGGCGAGGTCGGCATACGGGTCGGCCGTGTGGAAGTTGCCCGTGTCGAGGTTGATGCCCACCCACGGCGATTTCACGGTGCGGACGATGTCGAGGAGGTCCGCCGCCTCGGCCACGATGCCGCCGTGGTTCTCGATGCCGAGGAAGATGCCATGACGGCCCGCCACCTCGGCGCATTCCTCCAGCGCGGCGATGCAATGGCGCTTTGCCTCGGCGAGCGGCTGGCCGTGCCCGTTGCCGGCGAACACGCGGATGTGCGGCGCGCCCATGATGGCCGCCTTGGCGATCCAGGCCTTCACGGACGCGATCTGGCGCTCGCGTTCGGCGCCCGGCGGATGCCCGAAGTCGTTGCCCACGGCCGTGCCGCTGACGGTGACGCCCCGCAGGTGGGCGTGCCGGCGGACGCGGGCGAGGTAGTCGTCGGTGACGTCGGGCGGGAAATAGTAGCTGGTCAGCTCCGCGCCGTCGCAGCCGTGTTCCGCGCAGAAGTCGATGAACTTGAACATGTCCATGCCGGCGAGGAAGGCGTTCCCGCCCTTGTGGCCGTCGTCCCGGAACGAGTAGGCGGCGAGCGAGAGGCGCAGACGGGGCTGACCGGCCCGGGCAAAGGCCTCGCCGGCGTGGACGGCGCCCGACACGGCGGTCAGGGCACCGCCGAGGAGCAGCCGTTGGCCGAAGGCGCGGCGCGAAAGGGAATGCATGGGCGGAGGCTATGCACCGCCCAAGGACCGGGGCAAGGCACGGTTCCGGCAATGGCAATGTGCTGGCCGGGTCCCGTTGGGGCGTGCGCCGGGAACGGCTCGACCGACGAGACCGGGGTTGGTAATTCGCACGCATGCCCGCTTCGCCACCCGCGCTCCCGTCCGGCGACTTCGTTCGCACGGTCCGGCGTGTTTTCCTGCTGGTGCCGCTGACGGTGGTGGGATTGCTGCTCGTTTGGTTTGTCGTTTTTGTGCTCCGGTCGGGGGCGGAGGTCCGGCGCCTTGAGGCCGCCGCTCGTGCGCGCAATGAGCCGCTGACGCTGGCCGAGGTCGCCCAGACCTACGCGCCCATCCCCGACGAGGACAACGCGGCGGTGCCGCTGCTGGCGCTGTGGCGGAGCGAGGATCCGGAATTTTGGGAGGCCTACCTCAAGTTTGGCACGAACAGTTTGCCAACGCCCAAGGGGTCCAAGCGGCTGCGGGCCTTTCGGGACAAATCTCCCGCCGAGATTCGACGTGGAGAGTTCTCGGCGGCCGAGGTCGAACAACTGACGGCGGAAGTGGCCTCCCATGCCGCCCACCGCGAGGCGGTGCGCGGTGCGCTCGCCCGTCCGCAGTTCCGGTTCCCGCTGCAACTGGCCGCCGGCGCGGGCACCCTGATGCCGCATCTGGCGCGGATGAAAGAGGAGGCGATGGAGTTCCGGGCGGAAGGCTGGCTGGCGGTCCAGCAAGGCGACGCGGACCGCGCCATTCGGTCGCTGACCAACTCCGCCAGGCTCGGCCAATTGCTCCGGGACGAACCCACGCTGATCAGCCAGTTGGTGCGGATTTCGAGCTGCACCTTCGCGTTCTCCCAGGCGGAGCACGTCCTCACTCGGTTCCAGTTGGAAGCGCATCAGTTGGACATGCTGGAGTCGGCCATCCGGCCGTTTTCGCAAGGCGACGGATTTCGCGAAGCCATGATCCACGAACGGGCGTGCGGAGTGGCCATGTTTGAAAACCCGACGATGTTGAGCGCCGAAATAAATCGGGAAGAAGACTCTCCGGAGAATCAGTATGGCACTAGCCTTGCCGCGGCGGTCTGGCGGGTCACCGGCCTGAAACAGTTGGACAAGCGGGTGTTCTTGGAAGCCTTCGAGCACCAGTTGACCAACGCCCCACTCAACACGCCCAGGCGGCTATGGGCCGTGGAGACTGCCGGCAGCAATGCCCTTCAGCGGATCAATGCGTTCCCGCCGAAGATTATCTCCGGAATCATGGTTCCCACCGTTCCCGTGGCCGCCCGAAAATTCTGCCAACTGGATGCCCACCGCGACGCCGCGCTCACCGCGTTCGCCATCGAACGTTTTCGCCGGGCCCACGAAGGCATCTTGCCGGAGACGCTCCAGGAGCTCTTGCCGACGTGGCTTCCGAAGATTCCCACCGACATTTTCGACGGCCAACCGCTCCGCTACCGCCGGCTGGAACGCGGCTACGTCGTGTATTCGGTCGGCCCGGATCGGCTTGACGATGGCGGCAAGGAGAAGCCCAAGAAGGGCGCCGTGAAATCGTTCGACGTGACCTTCACGGTGGAACGGTGAGCGGCGGCTCAGAGTTCCTTCACCCGGAGGTGGCGGTATTCCATCTGGCCGAGGTCGCCTTCGAGGCCGATGGGGCCGGTGGCGGGCACCTTGAAGGCCGCTTCCAGCAGCTCGCCATTGCAGGTGCAGCGGGCGGTCCCGCCCTTCACCTCCACGACCAGTTCGTTCCAGTCCTGCGCCTTGTAGTTCTGGAGCTGTTTGTAGGGGCCGGCGAGCGGGTAGTCGCGGCATTGGAGCTGGTTGCCGCGGATGAACACGCCGCTGTCGGCGTTGGGCGTGGCACGGAATTCGAGCTTCAGGATGAAATCCCGCGGAAACTCGCGGTGGGTCCAGAGCTGCTGGATGCGCCGGCCCTCGGGCGGATAGGTGACAACAATCCGCTGGCCGTGGGCGAGGAAGCGACCGTCGGCGCTCCGGGCCAGTCCGTCGAAATTCTGTGGGCTGTCGTAGAAGGGCCAAGGCGGGGCGTTGGGATCGGACTTCTGCCAGCCCAGCGCACCGCGGCGGTCGGCCTCGGAGGTCACGCGATAACCCCAGCCAGTGAGGTCCCGGCCGTTGAAGAGGCTTTCGAAGCCGGGTTCCGGCCGGAAAGTGTCGGGTTCGCGTTCCAGGAATCCCAGGGTCGCCAGCACTGGACGCAGCGAGGCGGCCCACTTGGCGTAGCCCGCGGCGTTGGGATGCAACAGGTCGGGGAACTCCGCGGCCTTGGCGTCGCCCTGCGCATCGGCGAAGAGCGGCCAGGTGTCGAGGATCGTCACGCGCGGATCGCCCTTCACCGCGGCGGCATAGAGGGCGTTGATCTTCCGGATTTGGTCGGCCGGCCGGCTCTTGGTGGCGGAGCTGGGGAAGACCTGGTTGAGGATCACCGGCAGGTGCAGGTTGTGCCGCCAGAGTTCCGCCAAGAGCAGTTTCAGGTTGGCGGCGATGGTCTCGGGCGACGCCTTTTCCTCGAGGTCATTGGTGCCGATCAGCAGCACGACGGCGGAGGGTTGGAGCGCGAGCACGTCTTCCTTCAGCCGGATGAGCAGGCCGCGCGTGGTGTCGCCGCTGATGCCGCGATTGGCGACCTTTAGGCCGGGAAAGGCGCCGCCGAGGTCGTCCCTCCAGCCTTGGGTGATGGAGTCGCCGAGGAAGACGACGGCGTGCCGGTCGCGTTCGACCCGGGCCGCCCAGCCGGTGCGTTTCTCCAGCCACAACCGCTGGAACCAATCGTAGCGTCGGATCGGGCCGGCGCCGGGCAAGCCGTCGTCGGTCGCGGGAATCCGGAGCGCGGCGGGGCCGGGCAACTGGGCCTGGGCCACCGCGGCGAACACGCTGGTGGCGAGGGCGAGGCGGGACAGAACGGAGAGCTTCATGGGACGCCGGAACGGTGCTTCACCGGCCGCCGCCCGCCAAGCCGCGAGTGCGCCCCGGCGGTTGTGGCGCAAGTGCTGCCGGCATCTAGCCGGCAGGGGACGCGGCTGGCCCGCGAACCGTGGTTCAGAGGTCCACCCGTCCGATAGCAGCCCCAAGGCGCAGCCCTGGCTGGCGAAGCCGGCCACCGCGGCGCGCCGGTGACCGCACCGCGGCCAATCCACCACCAGGCGTGCTGCCGGGGACTGCCGGCAAGATGCCGGCAGCACTTTGGGCCGGCGGACGATTCCCTTTTCACGCGGGTGTGGCGGAGCAGCGGGTGGACCCCGCCGGCTCGGCCGACGAGGACTGCACCAATGCTGAACGGTCCCAATGCTACGATGAACCGATGAGCCCCTCGCCCAGGCGCATCGCACCATGGTGGTTGGGCGGCCGCGCGGCGCCCGCCCCGCGCCCCGCGCGGAGCGCCCGGGCGCGGAACTCGCCGAGGGGCGTCGCCCCACCCCACGGTGCGGAGTTCCGCCCTCCGCTCCGCTCCGGGCGGGGAAGGCGCAGCGCGCCTTCCCTACCCAACGCGACCGTGTTCAACCACCATGTCCGAATGCGCCCTTTGCCGGGGGCGGCACGCCGGGTTGACACCCGGGCCGGCGCTTCGGACTCTCCGCCCTCGCATTTTATGGCCGAACCGAAAGAAAACGTGCTGATGGAGAAGATCGTCTCCCTCTGCAAACGCCGCGGGTTTGTGTTTCAGTCCTCCGAGATCTACGGCGGCATCAACGGGTTTTGGGATTACGGTCCGCTGGGCGCCGAGCTGAAGCGGAACGTGAAGGAGCTGTGGTGGAACTCCATGACGCGCCTTCGCGACGACGTCGTGGGCCTCGAAGCCACGATCATCATGGCCCCGCAGATCTGGCGGGCTTCCGGCCACGTGGACACGTTCAGCGATCCGATGTGCGACTGCTTGCTGACGAAGAAGCGGTTCCGGGCGGACCAGATCGAGCCGCAGAGCGGCGTCGTCTACCGCTATTCGGGCGCCCGGGATGCCGCGCTGGGCAAGGAAGTGAACGACGTGTTCGCGGTGTTGCTGGCCCAGGGCAAGCCGCCCGAAAGCGCCCGCAAGACGGCGACGCAGTTCTACCAGTTGCGCGGACTGCAGAACGTCGAACTGCTCGGCGAAGCGACCGAGAAGGTTGAAAACTCCACCCGCTTCAACCCCGAGAACGGCGCCCAGCTCACCGACCCGCGCCCGTTCAACTTGATGCTCCAGACTTGGGTCGGCCCGATCCAGTCGGACGACAACGTCGCCTACCTGCGGCCGGAGACGGCGCAGGCGATCTTCGCGCAGTTCAAGAACGTCCACGAGACCTCACGCCAGAAGCTGCCGTTCGGCATCGCGCAGGTCGGCAAGGCGTTCCGCAACGAGGTCACGCCGCGCAACTTCACCTTCCGCTCGCGCGAGTTCGAGCAGATGGAGCTGGAGTTCTTCATCAAGCCCGACGAGGCGGTCGAGGCCATCCACGGCAGCGTGGCGGTGCCCACCGGTCCCGGCCATCCCGGCGAGCCGCAGCCGAACTGGGGCTGGCAGATGTGGCACCAGTATTGGGTCGAGGAACGCGTGCGTTTCTACGAGGGCATCGGCCTGTCCCGCGCGACGCTGGGCTTCCATTACCAAACGCCCGAGGAGCTGGCGCATTACGCCCGCGCAACGACGGACATCCTGTTCAAGTTCCCCTTCAGCAAGGCGGACGCCGCCGGCAACGTGGCAGGCGACGAGCTGGAAGGCATTGCGGCCCGCAGCGACTTCGACCTGAGCCAGCACGAGCGGCATTCCGGCAAGGCGATGGGTGTCTTCGACGAGGACCTGCGCACCGCGTGGGGCAAACTGGCGCCCGAGAAACAGACCGAGCTGGCGCAGCGCTACTACAACGCTCGCCTGAAGTATCTGACCAAGTCCGGCGTGCCCGCGGAGAAAGCCACGGCAGAGGCGAAGGAAGACGCGGACGGCCTGGCCAAGGGGCAATACATCCCGCACGTCATCGAACCGTCGGCCGGCGTGGACCGGCTCATCCTAGCGCTGATCGCCAACGCGTTCTCCGAGACGACGAGCACCGACGAGAAGGGCAAGAGTGAGACCCGCACGGTGATGAAGTTCCACCCGCGCGTGGCGCCGGTGAAGGTCGGCGTCTATCCGCTGCTCAAGAACAAGCCCGAGCTGGTGGCCAAGGCGAAGGAAGTCTTCCAGTCATTGCGCGGCCACATGCTGGCGCTCTACGACGAGACGGGTTCCGTTGGCAAACGCTACGCGCGGCAGGACGAGGCCGGCACGCCCTTCGGTGTGACGATCGACTTCGACACGCTGGGCGAGAAGCCCGAGCTGCTGAACACCGTGACCGTCCGCCACCGCGACGACGGCGCGCAGGAACGTGTGCCCATCGGCGAACTGCTCGCGTGGCTGCAAGCGCGGGTGAAGTGAGGCGGGGCTATGCGCTGCCGGCGTCTCGCCGGCGGCGTCAGCGACGCTGAGGGTTGTCCCGCCATTTTGTGTCGGGCAATTCCTTCTGAGCTGCCTTGTGGAGGCAGTTCAAAGCCCGGACGAATTGTCCCGAGTCATCATGCCCGTAACGTCAGGATTCGTGCCGCCGGCGATACGCCGGCAGCACGTAACTGAACCGCCGAACGTATGAGCAAGAAATCGCCGAAGATCGCCGCGTTGATCGCCGAACTGCACGGGCAGCGATTTGACCCGCACTACCTGGGTTACTTCGCGTGCTTCAACCGGCAGCTTTTCTACGAGGCGCACGATGTGTTGGAGGAGTTGTGGCTGGCCCAAGGCAAGGCCGGGCCGAACTACTCCTTCTACAAGGGACTCATCCAGTTGGCCGGCGCCTTCGTGCATCTTCAGAAGAACCGGCTGCGGCCCGCCGTCGCCCTGTTCAACCTCGCCGAAACCAACCTACGTAAATATCCGGCCGAGCATGAGCATCTGGAATTGCCGCCGGTGCTGGCGTTGATCGCCGACTGGCGCGGGCGGATCGAAGGCGAAGGCTTTTCGGTGAACCCCTTGCCGCTCCGCGAGGCGCCCAGCCTGGCCATGCCGGCTTAGCGTTTTCGGGACTACCGCACAGACGGTGTGGCGGACCCGAGAGTCCGCGCTCCCGGCAGCGCGCGGTCCCACCTGCCAGCGGCGCACAGTTTCGTTTTGCGTTTTGCGGCGGCTATCCCCGGTAATCGCGCCCGCTGATTTGATGAAAGAACTGTTTCCGCCGACTCCCGCGCCGATCGTCCACAACCAATACGACGAAGTCCGCGAGCTTTTCACCCGCTACGTCGTGCCCAGCTATGGCCGCTTCGAGCTGGCGTTCAGCCATGGCGCCGGCTGCTACGTGTGGGATGTCACCGGCAAACGTTATCTCGATCTCGGCGGCGGCATCGCGGTGACCGCGCTGGGCCACGCGAACCCGGAGATCACCGAGGCGCTGATCGAACAGTCGCGCCGGCTGGTCCACGTCTCGAACCTCTACTTCCACGGGCCGCAGGGCCGCCTGGCGCAGCACATCGTAAAGCATCTCGCGCCCGGCAAGGTCTTCTTCTGCAACTCGGGCGCCGAGGCCAACGAAGGGCTCTACAAGGTCGCGCGCAAGTTCGGCCACGACGAAGGCCGCTTCGAGGTGATCACCGCGATCAACTCGTTCCATGGGCGCACGCTGGGCGGCATCGCGGCGACCGGCCAGGACAAGGTGAAGAAGGGCTTCGAGCCGATCATGCCGGGCTTCCGCCATGTGCCCTTCAACGATCTCGACGCCATTCGTGACGCCATCTCGCCCGCCACCGTCGCGGTGCTGATCGAGGGCATCCAGGGCGAAGGCGGCATTACGCCGGCGCGGGCGGATTATTTGCTTGGCCTGCGGCAGCTCTGCGACGAGCGGAAACTGTTGCTCCTCGTGGACGCCGTGCAATGCGGCCATTTCCGGTCCGGCCGGTTCCAGAGTTTCCAGCGCGTGCTGGAGGACGTGGAAGGCGCGAGCGGTTTCCTGCCGGATGGCGTTTCCATGGCCAAGTCGCTCGGCGGTGGTTTCCCGATCGGCGCCTTCTGGCTGCGCGAGCCGTATCAGGACCTGCTCGGTCCCGGCACGCACGGCACGACGTTTGGCGGCACGCCGCTGGGCTGCGCGGTGGCGAACAAGATTTTCGAGGTCATCGAACGCGACGGTCTGGTGAACAACGTCCGCACCCTCGGCGCCTGGCTGAAAGGCGAACTCGACCGGTTGGGGCATGCCTATCCGAACGTCGTGAAGGGCGGCCGGGGACTTGGCTTCATGCTGGGCCTCGAATTGCAGCCCAAGGAACAGATCGCCGCCTTTGCCGGCAGCGACCGGGCGGCCAGCATGCAGATGGCCGATCGCCTGCATGAAGCCGGCCTGCTCCTGATTCCGAGCGGGACGCAGATCGTCCGCCTATTGCCGGCCTACAACCTCGCCCGCTCGCAGGCGGAAGAAGGGATTCAGATCCTTGAGTCCGTGGTGCGGAAGCTGGCGGGCTAAAGCAGGCCCCGCTTGCGGAGGTCGAGGATGGCGTCATCAGTGCGCCACGTTCTGTGTGCCTCAATGTGGGCGAGTGTGGCCTTCAACTCGTGGAGATGATCGAGCCAAGGGATACCCGAGCGTTCGATCCGTTCGAGGACTTCAGCTCCCGTCGCCGCCAAATCGGTGGTTGCCGTTACCTCCCACCAGTGGTCGCGACCATCTGGAAATTCTGCCGTGACGCTATCCAGGCAGCACAGCCGTGCCCGGACGGTGCAATGATATTCTTTCGGAGGAACCGTATTCAGCGGTTTTCCGAGCAGTTCGTGAATGCGCTTCCAGTAAACGCCCAGGTTCACGGTAAACCGTGCCGCTTGGCCGCTGTTCCACTGGCTCTTCTGCACGTTCACCACGTCGATGACTTCGCCGTGGTCGCGCCAGAAGTTGGCGCCTTGTTTGCGAAACCCTTTTGCCAGCAGACCGGGCTTCAGATGGGTGCTTACAATTTGGTCGATGAGCTTGGTCGGTTCCATGGTGTGCGCTAGAGCTCAGACCCGCAGGAACACCTTGCGCCGTTCCATCCAGAGCAGGATCAGCCAGATCACGAGGAACGTGCCGGCGCCGTGGAAGAACGGTTCGTAGGCCTTGCCCGCGAAGGCGAAGAAGTCCTGGCCGAGGTGGGTCTTCAGGTTGCGGGCGATGAAGCCGTCCCAGAGGTGCGCGATGCAGTAGGCGGCGATGGAGTTCAGGCCGATGACGCGCAACGGGAACGACCACGCGCGGAATTCCAGCACGTCCACCACGGCGTAGAAGCCGGCCAGGAACAGGAAACACCAGCCGCCGCTGAACAGCGTCCAGCTCGGCGTCCAGATGCGTTTCACGACCGGGCAGACGCCCGTGGCGTCGAGTGTCCAGCCGACGGCAAGGCCGAGGATGCCGGCGAGCAGGAGCCACTTGAGCTTGGCGCCGGGCGTGCGTTCGCCGCGGATGACGCCACCGGCAATCAGGCCGAGGAGCATCGTGCCGAGCGTCGGGATGAAGCTGAGTGTCGAATACCCGCCGCCGTTGTAGAGCCATTCCTTGGCCCGCGGGAACCAGTTCATGATCACCCGGTCGGCGGCCCAGGCGAAGTTGCTGTTCTTCTGCCAGTGCGCCGCGAAGCCGGTGTGACCGTGTTCCTGCAGCCACTGCGGGGAGACGCCGACCTTGGCGTAGTCGAAGTCGGGCCCGGGCAGGGGATACAGCGCGAACGCCGCCCAGTAGCCGACGAGCAGGACGCCGAGCGCGAGCCATTGGGTGCGGACCTTGGCAAAGCCGAGCGCGAAGAGGATCGGATAACCGAGACCGATCTGGGACAGGGTGTCCTCCAGCGTCCAGTTGGTTTGGCTGGAACCGGTCGAACGCAGCGCGACGCCGAGCAGCACCAGGATCAGCGCGCGCCAGAGTCCGTGAACCCACATGCCGACGGGCGATTGGCCCTTGGCGATCCGCGCGGCGATGGAGAAGGGGAGCGCCACGCCGACGAGGAACGAGAACGACGGCTGAATCATGTCGTGCAGGACGCAGCCGACCCATTCGACGTGGTCCTGGTGGCGGGCGAGGAAATTCCAGACCGCGCTGGGGGTGCCGGCCTGGGTGAGGTTCTCGGCGACCCGCCCGAAATGGAACAGCTCGCCGATCATCAGGAACATCACGAACCCGCGGTAGGTATCCATCGAGGCCAGGCGGTTTGGCGCCGGCGTGGCGGGAGGCGTGGCCGGCCGTTGGCCCGCGGCGGTGTCGGTGGGAGTGCTCACGGGCCAAAGGCTAGTGGCCCCGGCGGTTGTTTGTCAGCCCCGGTAATAGCCCGCGGCCCGAAAGCCGTCGTTACTGCCCGGGCGCGGGGCGCACCGAAGTTCGTGGGCGCGGGTTGTGCGGTCCGGTTCCGCGGCGAGTCAGCTGCAAGCCGCCCAGTTCGACCCAGACTTCGTTGCCAGGTCCCGTAACCTCCGCCACGAACTCGATCTCCTCCTCCGGGAGGATCGCGCCGACCGAAAAGGCGTAGTTCACCGGGCGCCCGCCGAGGCGCTGGCGTTCCGTCGCAAAGCGGTCCGATGAGTGGTAACGCACGACCGAGAGTGGCACCTCGGGTCGGGCCGGTTCCGTTGCGGTGAGGCTGCCGGCCAACGCGTAGTTCCCGGCGGGCAGCAGCAGCCGGCAAACGACGGTGGCCCGGGTTGTGTCGGCCGCCGAACGCACCCGGAGCCAAGGCTGGCCGGACCGTTCGACGACGGAGGCCTCGGCCGGCGGGTGATTCGCGGCGAGCCGCACCCGCCAATCGGTCAGCCGGGCGACGCCCTCCGGACCGAAATTGGCCGCAGGAGCGAGTGCCAGGAGGTTTTCCGGCTGCGTGAATTGGAGCCGAAGGTTGGCCGTGCGTTGGCGGATTCGCTGGCACAGATCATCGGCATCCGCGTCGGGCGACCGGTTTGAACCGCCCCAAGATTCCCGGTCGCCGGGCATCCGTCGGCGCGCGGCGGCGATCTTCGCGTCCAACGCATGCACCCGTCCGCAGAGCCGGTCGGGATCGAAGAGGTTGGTGAACAACGTGCCGGCCCGCGCAACGTAGCGGCGGCGTCCCTCGGGAGTGGACAGCAGACCGCGGGCGACCAAGCCCATTGCCGGCGGAACCACCGGCAGGTCCAGGTTGCTGCGGTGAGTGCCCAGGATCCGGTCAAGGCCGTGGGGCAGGAAGACGAACCGTTGGTTGGCCGGGTCGAGGTAGAGCCGGTAGTTGTTCCGGTTCATCGAGTAGCTGTCCGAGTGGCAGAGCATCGTCTCCACCGCCGTCAGCGATAGGAAGCGGTCGAGGTCCAGCAGATTGGTGAGGGCGGCCCAGCGCCGTTCGGCCACCGGCTCCTGCGCGGCCCGGATGAGCCGGTCCACCGAAGACGGCTCGCCGGGTTTGCCGCCCGACCTGAGCCGCAGGCCGCGGTCCAGGTCCCGCAAGGTGCCGCCTTCGTAGAACGGCCCCGAGGAGTCCGCAAAGTTCCGTTTCAGGAAACCTGGGCCGTAGCCTTCCACGAGCACATAGAGCCCCAGCCGCCGGCCATCCAGCGTGACGACCGCGTGGTCGGCCCGCGGCACCGGCACGCCGGCGGCGGCGAACAGTTCGCGGGCTAACTTCTCATGCAACCGCGTCGGGTCCTGCGCCGAATTGTTCAGCGAAATCTTGGTCAGGCCGTGGAACTTCTGCCCCGGCACGTGTTCGTTGAAGTCGAGCGTGAGGCTGGGAAATTGGTCGAGGCCTTGGAAGGTGGAGAAGCCCTTGAGCTGGATCGCCACCTCCCGATAGGTCCGGCCGCCGGACCGGACGGTGGCCTTGGCCGACGGTTTCCGACCATTGCCCAAGCGGCTCCCGCCCGCTTCCAACTGTTCCCTAGCCCCGGGGGCCAGGGTCAGCTCGATCTGGAGCAACTCCGGGACGCGGAAGAGGTCCCCGTCCGACGAGGCCGGCTCCGTGGCGTGCCCGGCGACCACCCCTAGGACCAGCAGACCGGCGAAGAGGCGGCGGATCAGGCGGGGTGGGCGCATGGCGGATGCGCGGAAACTGGCGGTTGCCCCGACGCCGGTCAAAGCCTGACCCGGCAATCCGGGCGTGCTGTTCGGTAATTCTTCGGGCAGAACGCCTCCGGGACATGACAGCATCCAAAGTTGCACCGGCCGACAACGCCGCGGCCTCACGCAGCGCTGCTTTGTGGGGAGGCTCCTTGTTGCTGATTGCCGCGGTGTTGCTGCTGCTCAGCGTGGTGGGGTATTGGGACGGCGTCGGATTGCCGGAGGTCGTTTCGGATTTTCGACCCTATTACCTCGGCGCGGCGTTGCTGCTGGGCGCCGCGATGTTGCTTGGTGGCCGGCGACTGGTGCATCGCCATCGGTCGGCGGCCTTGGGATTCCTCGTGGTGGTGGCGATCAATGCCTGGGAGATTGTTCCGGTTGCCTTTGGGATTGCTCGGCCGGCTTCGCCGGGTGGCACCCCAGTCAAGGTGGCCGCCTTCAATGTCGAGTGGTGCAACACTCGGTTCGCAGAGGTGCGGACCTGGGCAACCAACGAGTTGCCGGATGTGTTGATGTTCTGCGAGTCGACCGAAACGTGGGCAGGGGAGCTGGCTCCATTGGCGCGGACTTTTACTCATCACGTCCGGGTGGCTGAACTGACGATGGACCTGTTCAGTCGCCATCCGATGCTGGGTTTCCAGATTCATTCCTTCGGGCCGCAGCGTGGATTCTGCCTCGTCGAACTCCAACTTCAGAACCAACGGTTGAACGTGATTGTGGCCCATGCGTGTCCGCGCATTCCGTGGGGCGAGAAAGGCTATCGGGAGCGCACAAGGCTCCTGGAGGAGGGGTTGCCCGCGGTGGTTGCGGGGCTGGGTGATTCGGTCGTCGTTGTCGGTGACCTCAATGTGACGCCGTGGGCGCCAGTTTTCTCGCGAATGCTTCGGCGGAGCGGACTGAACGACGCGCGGGTCGGGCAGGGGTTACTGGTTAGCCGCCGAAGCCATGCCCTGCCTGCCCGGCTGCTGTGGAACGCCCTTGATCATTGCCTCGTCAGCGACGGGGTGCAGGTAGATCGAATGTGGACCGGTCCTGACTTGGGCTCGGACCATCGACCAATAGTCGCCGAACTTCGGCTGGTTAAGCTGTCTTCCCGGTAGGCCCTAGGATTCGCGGCGCCGCAACACTATCGACAGGGGCAAGTCTTGAGTATCGGCTCCACCTTGAGCTCGTTGGTGGGGAAGTTCAGCAGCTCAGCTCCGCACGAATTCGGCGTGCAGCTTGGCGTAGTTCCCGCCAAGGGCGAGGAGTTCGGCATGCGTGCCGCGTTCCACGATCTGGCCGTGGTCGAGCACCAGGATAAGGTCCGCGTGCCGCACGGTGCTGAGCCGGTGGGCGATGACGAAGCTGGTCCGCCGCTCAAAGAGCTTCTCCAAGGCTTGCTGGATCAGGCGCTCGGTCTGCGGGTCCACGGCGCTGGTGGCCTCGTCGAGGATCAGGACGCGGGGCTCCGCCACCATGGCACGGGTGATGGTGATGAGCTGGCGTTCGCCGGCGCTGAGGTTCGCGCCGCGTTCGCCGACCTTCGTCCCGTAGGCGTCGGGCAGCTTCGCGATGGCGTCGTGGGTGCCCAGTTTGCGCGCTGCGGCGATTACCTCGTCATCGCTGGCGTCGGGCCGGCCGAACTTCAGGTTGTCCATGATCGTGCCGGTGAACAGGAAGTTCTCCTGCGTCACGATGCCCAGTTGCCGGTGCAGCGACTCGAGCGTGTGCCGCCCGATTTCCCAGCCGTCGCCGGATTTCGGGTCCAGCACGATGCGGCCCTGCTGCGGTTCATAGAAACGGGCGAGCAGGCTGATGATGCTCGTCTTGCCGGAACCGGTGTGACCGACGAGCGCGACGGTGGCGCCCGCCGGTATTCGGAAGTCGACGTCCCGCAACACCCATTGGTCAGGAGGGGTGGTGTCATAGCGGAACCAGACGTGCTCGAAGGCCACGCCGCCTTCCACCCGGGGGAGCACGCCGGCGGCCGCGAGGTCACGCACCTGCGGTTCGGTGTCGAGCAGGCCGAAGATCCGCTCGGCGCTGGCGGCGGCCGACAGCATGGCGTTGTAGAGATCGCCCATCGTCTGGATCGGGCCGAAGAACATGCCGAGGTAAAGGACGAAGGCGGCCAGTTCGCCCACGGTGAGGAGACCATTCTGCACCCGCCAGCCGCCGTAGCCCAGCACCGTGGCGGTGGCGACGCCGGCGAGCAGGTTGACCAGCGGCATGTAGGTGTGGAAAACGCGGGAGGATTCGACCCAG
Organism: uncultured Verrucomicrobiota bacterium; assembly: GCA_964602595.1. Classification (GTDB taxonomy): domain Bacteria; phylum Verrucomicrobiota; class Verrucomicrobiia; order Limisphaerales; family UBA9464; genus CAIWAH01. Next base: position 34,752 of record CAZRRO010000027.1, read on the forward strand.
CGCGCCGTGAAGTCGTCGTGCAATTGGCCGAACCGCCGCAGGTTCTCGTCCTCGCGGACGAAGGCCTGAACGACGCGGACGCCAGAAATGTTCTCGGCCGCGGCCGCGGTGAGCCGCGACTGGGTTCCGCGCAGGCGCCGGTAGGCGTCCCGGCCGCGCACATGGAACCACCGGGTCGCCAACGCCAGCGGCGGCAGCACCGCGCAGGTGGCGAGGCACAGCCGCCAGTCGTAGGCGAGCATCAGGCCGACCACGCCGAGCAGGGTCACGAGGCTGGACAGGAGTTGGGTCGTGCCCCAGGTCAGGATTCGATCCAGCGAGTCCACATCCGTGTCGGCGCGGGCAATGATCCGCCCCTGGTGGGTGCGGTCGAAGTAGTTCAGGGACAACCGCTGGATGTGCTCAAACACGGCCAGCCGGAGATCGTTCATCGCGCCCTGGCCGATGGTGATCGCGACCCGCACCTGGCCGGCCGAGAGCGCCCAGCCGAGGAGCAGGTTCGCGAGGTAGAGCCCGCTGACGAGCAGGATGCCGCGCTGCGCCGCCGGTGCGAAGTCCATCCCGGCGCCGGCGGCCTGGCCCAGTGCGGGCACGAGGTGACGGTCGATGGCCAGCTGGATCAGCTTGGGGCCGGCGAGCGACGAACCGGTGGCGAGCAACGTCAGCAGCAGGTTGAGCGCGAAGGCGCGGCGATAGGGGCGCGTGTAGGCGAACAGCCGGCGCAGCAGCGAGCCGCGCATTTTTGTCTGCGCGAACTCCTCGTCCAGGGCGATGTCGTCGTGCGTGGCCATCAGGTAGGAGTGCCGGCCTCGGCCGAACCTTGGAGTTGCGTGGCAAACAGGTCGCGATAGAGGCCGCCGCGGTCCAGCAGCTCCTCGTGGCGGCCGGACTCCACAAGTTGGCCGTCGTTGAGGACGAGGATCAGGTCAGCGTGGCGGACGGTGGCGGCCCGCTGCGCGACGATGAACGTGGTCCGGCCCCGGCAGAGCTCACGGGTGGCTTCGCGAATCTCGCGTTCGGTCCGCGGGTCAATCGCGCTGGTCGCGTCGTCGAGCAGGATGATGCGGGGATCCAGCAGCAGGGCGCGGGCGATGGCGAGCCGCTGGCGTTGGCCGCCGGACAGCGAGATGCCGCGTTCGCCGATGATGGTGTCGTAGCCGGACGCGAGTTCGCTGATGAAACCGTGGGCACGGGCCGCCTGCGCGACCCGCACGATGTCTTCCCGGGTGGCCCCGGGCCGGCCGAAGGCGATGTTGTCCGCGACCGACGCGCTGAACAGAAACGTCTCCTGGAAGACGATGCCGACGCTTTGGCGCAGGCGCAGGCGGTCCAACTGACGCAGGTCACAGCCGTCGAGCAGCACCCGTCCGGCCGTGGGATCGTAGAAGCGGGGAATCAGCGACAGCAGCGTGGATTTGCCCGCGCCGGTGGGCCCGACCAAGGCGACCGTGCTACCGGCGGGAACCGTGAAGGAGACTTGGCGGAGCGCCTCAGGCCGGCTCGCTTTCGGCGGTTCGACGGGTCCTGGCGTTCTTGCGTCGTCCTGTTCGATCCGCAGGGAAGGACGGGCGTGATAGCGGAACGAAACGTCCTCGAACCGGAGGCTGCTGCCCGTCGGAAAGGGCACCGGCGGCAACGAGGCCGGGGCGTCGTCGGCATGGAGGATTTCGTGGATGCGCTGGGCGGCGGAGCTGGCGTTCTGGAGGATGTTGGTCACCTGTCCGATCACGCCGATCCGGCCGCCGAGCGCGAGGAGGTAAAACACGGCGGTGGTCAGTTCGCCGAGGGACAGTTCGCCGGTGATGACCTGCCGGCCGCCGAGCCACAGCACCAACGGCACGCCGAGGCCGAAGAGAAACTGGGCGAACGGCACGCGGGCGGCCCAGAAGTTCACCGCGTCGAAGAGTTCCCGGAGAAACGCGTCGCGTTGGCCGCGGAACTTGCCGATCTCGGCCTGCTCCCGCGCGAACGCCTTCACCACCCGCACGCCGGCGATGTTTTCCTGGATGACCGTGCTCATGGCGCTGTGCCGGTCGTGGACCTTGCGCCAGCGCGGCTGGAGCTGTTTCGCAAACCAAGCCATCGCCCCGACCGTGGGCACGAGGGCTCCCAGGGCGACGAATCCCAGCAAGGGGCTCAGCGCGAACAGCAGGACGAGCGTGCCGCTGAGGCCGGCCACCACGTCCACGCTGAACAGCAGGCAGACGAACATGAACTCCTGCAACCGGCCCACATCGGTGCTCGCCCGGGAAATCAGTTCGCCGACGCGCGCGTTGTCGTGCCAGGCGAAGGTTCGCCGCTGCAACGCGTCGTAAACGGCGGACCGCACATCGCCGAGCGTGCGCTGCGCGGTCAGATTGCGCAGCGGACCGAGGATGAGCCCGATGACGGTCCGCAGCACCACCAGTCCCGTGAACAGGATCACGGCGCGGCGCAGTGGGAAATCGCCCGCACCCGGCCCGGTCGGCCGCAAACCATTGATGGCGTCCCCAAGGATCCGGGGCAGCGACAGTTCGATGCCGATGTTGACCAGCAGCAGCCCGACGGATGCCGCCACCATCGCCGGACGCCGCCCCAGGAACCGGACAATGCCAAGCAACGCGCGACCGGGTGAAACCGGCCGCGGTGGCGCATTCGAGGGGTCAGCTGGCATCGGACAACGCTCGCGGCGGATGTCCGGCGCGACGGCCGGCGAAGGTCGCAGGGGCGCCCGGGCCGGCAAGCGAATGCTGGTCCGGGGCCCGATTATCAAAATTGGCTATTGTCCCCCGATTTCCCCCGGGGACCTCAAGTGACCGGGGTCGGAGCCGATGCAGTAGCGACGTTATGTTTTTTGTCCGCCAAGCATCTGGGAGCCGCCCTGTGGTCTGCACGGGAGCCGGCGGAGCATGTGTTGACGGCACCAACGGTCAGGAAAGCCGCCCTGCGGCTTCCGGGCCCCGCTCATCAAGCGCCATGGACTCACAATCGAATATCCGGACCGGGCAGTTCCCGATTCCGTCAGCCTCCTTCCTCCGGCTCGTGCGCCGTGGGTTTGCCGTCGTGGCGTTGCTGCTTGGGGCGGTGCCGCTTCTGGGCACGGCCCAGGACGCGCCGGCGCTGTTCCTCGCGGACGAGGCGCCCCAGGTGGGCCGCGCCACCGTGCCCAAGGCCGCCGAACGCGGCATTCGCCGGTCCCGATTGGCCCGCATCAATCCCAAGATCCTCGCCGACCCTGCGTCACCGATTCACCGCCCCTCGCCGGCGGCGCTACGGCAGCCCGGTTCGCGGTTGTCGCTCGGACTTTTCCCGGACCGGCAGGTCAACGCGGTCATCGAACGCACCGACTACCTGCCCGGCGGCCGTTTCTCGGCCCGCGGTGTGGTGGAGGGGGTTCCGGGCAGTTTTGTGCTGATCAGCGGCAATTCCGAGGCGCTGGCCGCCACAGTTCAGACGCCAGGCGCCGACATCGCCCAGATCGTCTACGCGGGTGACGGTTCCTATCAGATCGCGGAACTCGATCCGGCCGAATCCACTTCGTGCGGCGCGGTTGCCGCTCCCAAGCCGGTGGGTGGCGACGGCGGCGGCGGCCCGGTCATCCCGGCGGGCGATGCGTCCACGACCATCGACGTCATGGTCCTCTACACCGCGGCGGCCCGGACCGGCGCCGGCGGCGCGGCGGGGATCAACAGCCAGATTGACCTGGCGATTTCGGAAGCGAACACCTGCTACTCGAACAGCGGGATCAACGCGACGCTCAACCTCGTCTACCGCGGTGAGGTTTCATATACCGAGACCAGCGACGCCAACACCGATCTTACCCGGCTGCAGGCTCCCTCCGACGGCAAACTCGACAACGTGCAGACGCTCCGTGCGCAATATGGCGCCGACTTGGTGTGCCTGGTCGTCGAGGGGATGAACACCTATGCCGGACTGGGTTACATCATGTCCCCGGTGTCCACGAACTTCGTGAACTACGGCTACAGCGTCGTGAAGCGGCAGTATCTGACCGGCGCCTACACGTTCCCGCATGAGCTTGGGCACAATCTCGGCTGCAACCATGACCGGGACAACGCCCAGGGCAGCGGGTCGCAGACCTACTCCTACGGCTACCGGTTCGACGTGTCTTCGACCACCTACCGCACGGTGATGGCCTACGCTCCTGGCACGCGGATTCCATATTTTTCCAATCCCGCGGTGAACTATCTTAGCACCCCGACCGGGATCGCCGCCGGCCAGACCAATGAGGCCAACAACGCACTTAGCATCTCCAACAGCGTCGCCACCGTCTCGGCCTTCTTCGACAACGCGACGATCATCAACTTCACCACGAACGCCGTCACGATCGCCGAGGACGGCGGCAGCGTGACCTTGACCCTGGAGCGGACAGGCACGTTGACCAATGCCTGTTCCATCAAGGTCACCACCGTGGCCGGCACGGCCAAGGCGACGACCGATTACACGACTGTTTCGAGCACCATCTCCTTTGCGGCGAACGAGACCAACAAGACGGTCAACATTCCCATCGTGGATGACGCGTTGGGCGAATCCGATGAGGCGTTCACCGTCACGCTGAGCGCCCCCTCAGGAGCGGTCGCAGGTGCCAACACCCCGGTGACCATCACGATCGCCGAGGACGACGTGATCATCGGCATTTCGTCCGCCAGCTACAGCGTGCTGGAAAGTGCGACCAACGTGGTGCTGAGCCTGGTGCGGACCGGCACGACCAACGGGGCTGCCTCGGTGAATTATACCACCACGGCCCTCACCGCCACCTCGGACTCGGACTACACGAACAGCAGCGGCACGGTGAGCTTTTCCGCCGGCGTGACCAGTGGGACGATCACGGTGCCCATCATCAACGACTCGGCCATCGAGACCTCGGAGACGTTCCGCGTTTCTTTGGCCAGCCCGACGAATGCTGTCTTTGGCGCGATCAGCAATTCGGTGGTCACCATCGTGGAGAACGACGTGGAGTTTATCTTTGGCACGCCGCTGGTCAGTGTCTTGGAGAATGCGGCGACTGCCACGGTCACGGTCTGGCGACGCGGCGGGTCCTCGGTGACCAATACCGTCGACTACGCCTCCACCACGAATAGCACCGCCACCGCCGCTTCTGATTTTACCGCGGCCAGCGGAACTCTCACTTTCAAGGCGGGTGTCACCAATCTCAGTTTCACGGTCGCGCTCCTGAACGACACGAACGTGGAGTCGGACGAGACGGTGGTGCTGGCGCTGAGCAGCCCGGTGGGCGGGGCGCTGGCGGGGAGCAACACGACGGCGACGGTGACCATCAAGGACACGGACTCGGTGTTCGGGTGGGCGGTGGTGACGAACAGCGTGGCGGAGAACGCGGGGACGCTGACGCTGAACGTGAGCCGGACGGGCGGGGTGGCCGGGGCGGCGACGGTGGACTACCTGACGAGCACGAACGGGACGGCGACGAGCGGGACGGACTTCACGGCGGGGGCGGGCAAGCTGAGCTTCAAGGCCGGGGAGACGAACAAGGCGGTGGCGCTGAAGGTGACGAACGACAGCGCGGTGGAGGGGAACGAGACGCTGACGGTGACGCTGAGCGGGGCGACGGGCGAGGGGCAGCTGTCGACCAACGCGGTGGCGCAGGTGACGATCAGCGACGACGACCTCTACAGCTTCGCGCTGACGACCAACGCGGTGAGCGTGGCGGAGAACGCGACGAACGTGACGTTCACGGTGGTGCGGAGCGGGGCGACGAACGCGACGAGCGTGAAGTATGCGACGGCGGCGGGGACGGCCAAGGCGGCGGCGGACTTCACGGCGGCGAGCGGGACGCTGAGCTTCGCCGACGGCGAGACGAACAAGACGGTGACGGTGACGCTCCTCGATGACAGCCTGATCGAGCCGAACGAGACCTTCACCTTCGCCTTGAACACGCCCGGGACCAACGGCGTCCTCGGCGCGGTCAGCACGGCCACCGTGACCCTCACCGAGAATGACGCGGCGGTGTCGCTGGCGGCGGCGACCTACACGGTGCTGGAAAGCGCGACGAACGTGGTGCTGAGCCTGGTGCGGACGGGCACGACCAACGGCACGGTGAGCGTGAACTACGCGACGACCAACCAGACGGCGACGGCGGGCACGGACTACACGAACACCAGCGGCACGGTGAGCTTCGGGGCGGGCGTGACGAACGGGACGATCACGGTGCCGATCATCAACGACTCGGCGATCGAGGCGGGCGAGACCTTCAAGGTGGTGCTGTCCAGCCCGACCAACGCGGCGCTGGGGGCGACCACCAACGCGGTGGTGACGATCACGGAGAACGACGTGGAGTTCCTCTTCGGCACGCCGCTGGTGAGCGCGCTGGAGAACGCCGGGACGGCGACGGTGACGGTGTGGCGGCGCGGCGGTTCGAGCGTGACCAACACGGTGCAGTTCGCGGTGGCGACCAACGGCACGGCGACGGCGGCGAGCGACTTCACGACGACGAACGGGACGCTGACCTTCAAGCCCGGGGTGACGAACCTGAGCTTCAGCGTGGCGCTCCTGAACGACACGAACGTGGAGTCGGACGAGACGGTGGTGCTGGCGCTGA
>CAZRRO010000027.1:41404-63675 GCA_964602595.1 uncultured Verrucomicrobiota bacterium
CAACGGCGTCCTCGGCGCGGTCAGCACGGCCACCGTGACCCTCACCGAGAATGACACCGCCATCGCGGTGACCTCAGCGACCTACAGTGTCCTGGAGAGTGCCACCAATGTCGTCCTCTCGCTGGTGCGGACGGGCACCACGAACGGCACCGTCAGCGTGGACTACGCGACCACGGCGATCACCGCCACCTCGGGCACGGACTACACGAACACCAGCGGCACGGTAACTTTCGGGGCGGGCGTGACCAGCGGCACGATCACGGTGCCAATCATCAACGACTCGGCGATCGAAACTTCGGAAACCTTCCGGGTCTCGCTCACGAATCCCACGAACACGCTCTTCGGCGCGATCAGCAACTCGGTCGTCACCATCGTGGAGAACGACGTGGAATTCTTCTTCGGCACCCCGCTGGTGAGCGTCTGGGAAAGCGTCCCGACCGCGACGGTGACGGTGTGGCGGCGCGGCGGCACCAGCGTGACCAACACGGTGGACTACGCCTCGACCACGAACGGCACGGCGACGGCGGCGAGCGATTTCACGGCCCCGTCCGGCACCCTGACCTTCAAGGCTGGCGTGACGAACCTCAGTTTCACGGTCGCGATCCTCAACGACACGACCATCGAGAGCGACGAAACTATCGCCCTGGCGCTCAGTAATCCGTCCAGCGGCACCGCGCTCGCGGGGAGCAACACGACGGCGACCATCACCATCAAGGACACGGACAGCCTGTTCAACTTCTCGCTCACGACCAACACCGTGACTGAGAACGCCGGCACCGTGAGCCTGACCGTGACCCGCACCGGCGGCACCGCCGGACCGGCCGGAGTCACCTACACGACCGCGGATGGCACGGCGACCAACGCCTTGGACTACACCGCCGTGACCAAGGCGTTGAGCTTCAAGGCCGGTGAAACCAACAAGGTGTTCACGGTGAAGATCCTCAACGATACCGGTGTCGAGACCAACGAGACCTTCACGGTGACGCTGTCCGCGCCGACCGTCGAAGGCCAGCTCGGCACCAACAACGTGGCCACCGTCACCATCACCGACAACGACGGCGGCGGCGACGTTCCCGACAAGCACTTGCTGACGATCACCTATCTCGATGACGGCACCCGCCTCCTCAAGGTGGTTGGCGACCTGCGGAGCAAGGTGACCATCGAAGGCTCCAGTGACTTCGTGCAATGGAGCGCGCTCACCCAAGTCGAGCTCACGAGCGGCAGCGCCGAATGGATTGATGCGGACACCTCGGCCGAGGCTTCCACCGCTTACCGAATTTGGGTCATGCCCAATGATTAGGCACGCAACCAATGCGTAATGGACTGGCCGCCGGCGAGGAAACCCCTCCCGGCGGCCAGATGATTTTCGGGAACGGTTGCGACTCCGGCCGGGTGGAGATCCCTCGTCCTTGCAGTCGACTGTGGCCGAGGGGTAGTCGAATCAGGATGCCCTTGGCCCCCGGGCGTCTCTCGGTCACCTTTGGCCACCGATGAAGCAAAAGGGAATCGTTTATCTCGTGGGTGCCGGTCCCGGTGACGCCGGCCTGCTGACCGTGCGTGGGGCCGAACTGCTGGCGCTGGCCGACGTGGTGGTGTCCGACGCGCTGGTGAACCCGGAATTGCTCCGCCTGGCGCCGGCGACCGCCGAAATCGTCGTGCGGGCCCAGGGTGCCGCGGATCATCCCGTCTCCCAGGAGGAGATCAGCCAGCTGTTGGTCGCCAAGGCGAAGGAAGGCAAGACCGTGGTCCGGCTCAAGGGCGGCGATCCCTATGTGTTCGGCCGCGGTGGTGAAGAGGCGGAGGAGTTAGCCGCGGCCCACATTCCCTTCGAGGTCATCCCCGGCGTCTCGTCGATCACCGCCGTGCCCAATTACGCCGGCATTCCGCTGACCCACCGGGACCATTGTTCCAGTTTCCAAGTCATCACCGGCCACGAAAACCCGGAGAAGACCGGCCCAGTGGTGGAATGGGCCCAGGTCGCCCGCACCGCTGGCACCAAGGTGGTGCTGATGGGCGTAAAACAGCTGCGCCAAATCACCGGACAACTGCTCGCCCACGGGCTGGCGCCCAAGACGCCCGTGGCGGTCATCCGCCGCGGCACCACGGGCCAGCAGAAGACTCTGGAAGGCACGCTGTCCACGATCGCCGACCTGGTTGAAGCGGCGAAGCTGACCGCCCCGGCCATCACGGTCATTGGCGAAGTCGTCGGCTTGCGGAAGAAGCTGAACTGGTTCGAACAGCGTCGCCTGCTGGGGCAGCGGATCGTGGTGACCCGCACGCGGGAACAGGCCAGCCAGTTGACCGGCAAGCTCACTGCGCATGGTGCCGAGGTCCTGGAGATTCCGACCATCAAGATTGTTCCGCCGACGAATCACGGTCCGCTTATCGAGGCGATGACCGGCCTCGGCGAATACGACTGGCTCGTCTTCACCAGCCCGAACGGCGTCACCGCGTTCTTCGACTATTTCTTCAAGGCGTTCGACGACATCCGTTCGCTCGGGCTGCTCCGTTTGGCGGCCGTGGGTCCGGCCACCGCGGCGAAGCTCAAGGAATTGCACCTTCGCGTGGACGCGATGCCCGAGGAATTTGTGGCGGCGAAGGTCGCCAAGGCCATTGCCGCCCAGGAGAACATTGAGAACTTGCGGGTCCTGTGCCTGCGCGCGGAAGTCGCCCAGCCCGAACTGGTGGCCAAGCTGGAGGAACTCGGCGGCATCGTCGACGACATCGCCTGCTACCAGACGGTGCCGGAGACGGAGGACCGGACCGGCACCGCGGCCCGCCTCGTCGCGGGTGGCGCCGACTGGGTCACGTTCACGAGCGGTTCGACCGTGGAGAATTTCCACGCCCGCTTTGACCTGCCCAAGCTGCTGAAGCACTTCCCACAACTGAAGACGGCCTCAATCGGTCCCGAAACCAGCAAGGCCCTCGGGGCGTTGGGAATCGCGCCGACCGTGGAAGCCAAACCGCATCACCTCGACGGGTTGGTTAGCGCCATCGAGCACCACGTGGCCAAGGCCGCGAAGTTGGCGGCCGGTTGAATCGCGGCCCGGTAGGACGAGCCCGGTATGGTTGGTCGATTTCCTCCGGACCATTCCATTATCCGCCTTGGCTTGGATCACGGTCGTGCTCGGGCGGTTTCGCCCAGGTCGGGATTGGGGCGGTAAACTCAACGAGTTCCCGGCTCAACGGGTGGCGGAACTTCAGGTGCCACGAGTGCAGGCACATCGGTGGCGCGTCCAGGCGTAGCGTTTGCACGGCGCCGAGTTGGCCGTCGGGCAGGTAGGCCGGGTCACCGCACACGGGCAGTCCCAAGTGCCAAAGATGCACCCGGATCTGGTTCGTGCGTCCGGTCAGCGGGCGGGCTTCCAACACGCTGGTGCCGTCGGTGAAGCGGTGGCGGACCGTGAATTCGGTTCGGGCCGCCTGGCCGTCGGTGTCGTCCACTTCGCGGGAGCCGGCGCGGCCGGGTTCGACACTGATCGGGGCGTCGCAGGCAAAGGTGTCGGCCGGGGGGTGGCCCTGCACGCGGACCAGATAGACTTTCTCCACCTCACCGCGGGCGAACTGAGGTTGCAATTGGCCGGCAAAATGGCGGGTGCGGGCCACGAGCAGCACGCCGGTCGTGTTGGCGTCGAGCCGGTGGGCCGCGTTGGGTTTCTGCGGGTGGTAAACGTCCGCGAGCAGCCACTGGAGCGTGTTGCGATTGAACCGGCCGCCCGGGTGGACGGGCAGCGGCGCGGGTTTATTGATCACGACCAACGCCTCGTCCTCGTGCAGCAGTTGCACCCGCCCGTTCACCGCGGGTTCGGTGAGGTTCGGGAACTTGTGCCGATACCGTTCGCCGGCGCGGACGATTCGGTCGGGCGCCATCGGCTCGTCGCGGTCGTTGAGCACCAGGCCGAGTTCGCATTGGCGGGCCCATTCCGGCGCCGGGATGTGGCGGACGACGGTGGCCAATGCGTCCACCAGCGTCGCGCCATCGCAGGCTTTGGGAACATTGACCGGGCGGAAATTGTCGTAAGGCACGCTGCCGGGCAGCGGACTGAAGGCGCGGTCCACGGCGGCCTGCCGGCGGGCGAGCGCTTCAGCGGATTTCTCCGCCGGTGTCTGGAAGCAATACGGGCAGGTCCGGCCTGCCACGTAACGTGGGTCCTTCTGTTCGGCCTCGGTCAGGGGGCTTTGGCAGCCGAAGCAGACCACGGAATCCGTCTCGTGCAGCGCGGGGTCCACACCTACGCGTTGGTCGAAGACGAAGCACTCGCCGTCGTAGTGGGCGCCGCCGCATTCCTCGAAATACTTCAGGATGCCGCCGTCGAGTTGGTAGATTTGGCGGAACCCTTCGCGTTCCATGAACGGGCCGGCTTTCTCGCAGCGGATGCCGCCGGTGCAGAACATGACGATGGGCCTATCTTTGAGGGCGTCGGGCAGGCGGCGCACCGCGGCCGGGAAGTCGCGGAAGTGGTCCACGCCGATGGGCAGGGCGTGCCGGAAGGTGCCGAGGCGGACTTCGTAGTCGTTGCGGGTGTCGAGCAGCGTGACGGGCCGGCCCTCGTCGAGCCATTGCTTGAGTTCGCGGGCGGACAGTTTGGGCGATGTTCGCCGGGCCGGATCGATGCCCTCGACCCCGAACGCGATGATCTCCTTCTTGAGCCGCACCAGCATGCGGGCGAACGGCTGGTGGTCGGTCTCGCTGTATTTCGGAGTGAGGTCCGCGAGGCCCGGCAGGGAGCGGAGTTCGGCGAGGAGCAGTTCGATGCGGTCGGCGGCGCCGGCGACGAACAGGTTGATGCCCTCGGGACTGAGCAGGATCGTGCCCCGCAGTTCCCAGCCGCGGCAGCGTTCGAGCAGGCGGGCGCGCAGCGGGCGCAGTTCGCCGAGCGGCGCGAACTTGTAGGCGGCGATGTTGACGATGCGGTTCATCCGGTGACCGCAGCGTAGGGCAGGGGACCGAATTCGGTCACGCCCGCAAGCAGGCGAGGCAGGGCCTTACGCTCAAGGCGCTGGCAACGGAGGGGACGGCGGCGTGGATGGCTTCAGTTCCAGATCACCCGCATCCACGGTGCCGGCAGATTGGGCTGCGTTTTCCGGAACCACCAATGGGCGGGAGGCGCTCGCGAGTTGGTCCCGTTCCCACGATTTGCCCTCGGGTTTCGGCCAGTCGGCGTTGGCGCTGAGCGAGTATTCGCCGGGCTCGACGCCATCGAAGTTGAACGAGCCATCGGCCTCCGGCACGGCATTGTAGTTCCGGTGGCGTTGGATGGCTGCCTTGAAGGCGTCGGACTGCTGCCAGGCGATGATTTCCGCAGAGCCTTTCAGCTCCCCCGGGGGCTGCGGAAAGGGAGTGCTCAGCGTAACCATGATCTGGGCGCCCGGCCGGTTCGCGAGCACGTTGCCGGCCTGCACCCGGCCGGTGACGGTGGCGCCGCGATTGCCCAGTTCCACAACGGTGGTTTCGCCGGACCGGACCTCGATGGGAGTCGGATTGGCGTGAAGCCACGAATTCGGGGACGTTTGGACCAATTGCACGACGGAGCACTGGACCGGTGGCACCTGTTCGATCGCGAACTTCCCTTGCTCATCGGAGGTCGCCTGGTAGGCACTGAAGTCCGTGTGGAAGTTGTCAAAAATGCCCGGCTGCTGGACCGTGAGCAGCACCTTCCGCCCCGCGATGTGCTTGCCCTTCGAGAAAATCGTCCCCTCGATCCGGCCCCAGGGACGCAGCACAAGGGTGGGTTCCTGTTGAAATTGCGCCCACGGCAACTCGCCGTAGCCCCGGTCCGATGCCGCCACCACGCGGCCAGGATTGACCGTGGGACGAAGTTTGAATCGTCCCTGGGCATCCGTGACCTGCACTCCCGAGCCGGCGTTGAAGCTGGTCAGCTTGCCGCGCGCGAGTTGGACGTGATTCTGGCCGCCGGACAACGCGACGGTGACGCCCGGCTGAGGTTCGCCGTTGGCATCCACCACCACACCGTCGGGTTGGGGCGACGGTTTCAGCAGGACCACGACCTGCACGTGGTCGCTCTGCGCCGGCGGCAAGATCATTTGCCGAGGCGCGAAGTCGTCGGCCTCGACCCGGATGACGTTGTGCTGTTCATCATTGAGTTCGAGCGTGAAGTGGCCCTCCAGGTCGGTGAATTCCTTCCGATTGGAGTCGGACCAGGAATGGAAATTCTGCTCGTCACCGATGGCCCACTGGACGGTGAACTTCGTCACCGGTTCCCCGGTGTCCTCGTTGCCGACGACCCCGAGGATTTTTCGCACGCGAGTCAGCCGGATGATGTTCACGTCGTCGCCAGGTTTGACCTTGGCGTGGCTTTTGGAGGCGTAACCTTCCTTGAAAACGGTCACTTCCAACTCCCTGTCGGGAGCGTCCGCCCATTCGAATTGTCCGCCGGCGTCCGACCGGGTCCGCCATTGGATATTGAGCCGCTGCCGCTCTTCCCAGTCCTGCGGGTCGTAATGGATATCGGCGCCTTCCACCGGGAGGCCCTCGGGATTCAGCACGACTCCGCTTAGCTTCCGGGATGGCTTCAACCTGAGGGTGACTTCGACCGTGTTGGTCGAGGGCGTGACCGACTTGGATGCGGGCCCGTGGCCAGGGGCGGTCGCGGTGACCGGCTGGATCTCGGGCCGGAGGTTCCGCAGGACGAACCGACCGTCGGCGCCAGTGGTGGTTTCGCGGAAGGAGTTCTGGTCGTAGCGGTTTCCCCCCGTGACGGCGGCGCCGGAGATTGGGGCGTCCTCCGGCCCCAGCACCACACCCTCGACATCGCCGCCGCGGAACATCCGGATCTCGTATTTCAGGGCTTTCAGGGCCGCTTCCATCCCGGGGCTGTCACCGGTGACGCCGCCATAGGGGGCCAGGTAATCGGGGTGTGAGGCGGCGACGATCAGGTTGGGCAGGACTTCCGGAGGGACCCGCTTGGTCTGCCAGCGACCGTCGGCGTCGGTGGCGAGTTCCAACGAATTGAAATCCACCCGGTCAGGCTTGTTGAGGTCCTCTCGGTTCCGCCAAATCTGGTTCAGTTGAATCTTTGCCCCCGGCAATGGCTGGCCGTCCGGGTCCTTGACGATGCCGCCGAGCAGCAAGCCGCGCTTGAGCTTCATCTCGACGTTGGGAGGGATTGGCCCGTCTTGCTTCGTGTCCCAGGTTTTCTTTGCCGCGGTGTGTTCGTCGGACTGGATTCGCAGGGTCATCCGGTCCAGCGGCGCCGCGCCCTTCGGCAGGGCGCCCAATCCCTTGGCGTCGGTCTTCACCGTATGCTGGAAATGGGCCTCGTGGTCGGTGCCCACGCCTTCCTGCATGTCGGCGATGATCTCGGCTCCGGATACCGGCTTGCCCGATTCAGAGTCCGTGACCGTAACGAATTGGGCCGCGGTGAATCCCGGCCGCCCATCATCCAAATCGGCAAAATCCGGGGCGCGTTCGCCCCGGGGCAGCACGTCGAGGGTCGCGCCTACGAAGAACGGCGTGGCCCGGCTGTTGCCACTGACGAATTCTAGGGCTTTGAGCACGCGGTTGGTGTCGGGATTGGCCAACGAAGTCAGGTAAAGCCTTAGGAACTTGCCCGACCGGCTCGCCTTCTCGTGGCGGCCGTGCCAGACAGCTTTGCTGTGTTTGTCCCCGACGACAGGTGGGTCCTCGTAGGGCCGTCCCCACCAGTCGCGGAGATGGATGCCATACTGGAGCGGACTGCGGCGGAAAGTGCCGTCCGCATAACGCCAGATGACCTCGGCCAACTTCACCGCTGACTCGGCGTGGTGGGCGGTGCCCCCGAGCAGGTGAAGGGTCTGCCAATTGGTTTTGGTGGCGGGCACGGGCAGCAGGACTTTTTCCCTAAACTTCTTTCCGTTCTCCTCGGCGGACTTGCCCCTGAGTTGCACGAGTCCCTCGATCCAGAACCGGACTCCGGCCAGGTCATTGGTGCGCCCCCGAGGCGGGGCCTGCCAGACCCCGTCGGCCAGCCAGTCCTTGTTTTCGTCGGCCGCCAGCACGTTGGTCAGCGATAGGGGGGTGACGGGCGGAAGCGCGCGGGCGGGCGCGAGGGAATTGGTCGGCGTTCCGGCGGGTTCCGCGGCAGTCAATTGGATGGCGAGGAGCCACAGCCATAGCGCAAGGCCCGGCAGCCGGACACGGGATGAGCAATTCATGGGTGGTGGGGTGACTCGTTGAAGGACAACCGACGGCGCCGGGACGGTCAAGCGACGCCCTTAGCCGACCGCGCGGCGTGCCCGGCGTTCAATCCCGAGGCCAGCACCCCGGGCAACCGGCGGCCAGTGATTGGCAACCCCCTGCCGGAAACGAGCTTAGTCAAGGTATTCACTTGCGCCGGCAACGGGCCTGCCGAGTAATTGGCGCACCGTTCCCGCGCCAACTGAGATTGCCGCGGCCGCCGTTTTGACGATTCGGACAATTTTTATGAGCAACGAGACCAAGCGTGGTTCGCAGTTCCCTTACCCTGGCATCCCCACCAGCTCCGACGGTGCAGGCTGCGTGACGTGGGTGGAAACCAACATTACCCACGGCGCCTGTGCCTACCCGATCACCTCGTCGACGACGATGGGCACGGGTTTCCAGACCGAGGTGTCCAACGGTAAGAAGAACCTCTGGGGCGACACGATCACCTTCGTCCAGCCCGAGTCCGAACACTCCGCCGCCTCCACCTGCGAGGGCTTCGCGCTCGCCGGCGGCCGGGTCACCAATTTCACCTCCGGCCAGGGGCTCGTCCTGATGAAGGAAGTGCTCTACACCATTTCCGGAAAGCGTCTCCCGGTCGTCTTCCACATCGGTGCCCGCGCACTCACGAGCCATTCGCTGAACGTCCATTGCGGCCATGACGACGTGATGAGCGTCGCCGACGTCGGTTGGGGCATCCTGTTCGGCCGCAACGCCCAGGAAGCCGGCGACCTGGCCCTGATCTGCCGGCGCGTGGCCGAGATCACGGACACGCCGTTCATGAACGTGCAGGACGGCTTCCTGACGACCCACACCATCGAGAACGTCCGGTTGCCGGAGCTGGAGTTCATGAAGGAATACGTGGGCGACCCCAATGAACGCCTCCGTAACCTGTTCGATCCCCGGAACCCGCTGATGTCCGGCGTGGTGCAGAACCAGGACTCCTACATGAAGGGCAAGATTGCCCAGCGCGCCTACTACGACAAGGTGCCGGCCGCGATCCAGGAGGCGATGGACTTGTTCTACGAGAAGACCGGCCGCCGCTACAGCATGGTGGACTGCTACAAGATGGAGGACGCGGAATACGCGCTCGTCGGCATGGGCAGCCTGATGGAAACGGCGCAGGCGACGGTCGATCTGCTCCGGTCCAACCACGGGCTCAAGGTCGGCGTGGTCCACGTGACCAGTTTCGCCCCGTTCCCGGCCACGCAGCTCGTCGCCGCGCTGAAGAACGTCAAGGCGTTCACGGTGATTGAGCGCATGGACAATCCGCTCGCCCAGTCGAACCCGCTGGTGCAGGCCATCAAGGCTTCCTTCGCCGACGCCCTCATCGGCCTGAGCTACGGCTCGAACGGCGAGCAGAAGTATCCCGAAGTCCATCGCCTGCCGAAGATCTACGCGGTCTCCGCCGGCCTCGGTTCCCGCGACATCCGCGCGGGTCACTTGGCGGGTATCGTGAACAACATGCTCAGCGATAAGCCGCGTGAATTCGGCGTCGTCGGCATCAAGCACGAGCTGGCCATCCCGCCCGGCGAGGATCCCGACATCCGGCCCGGTGGCGCGTTCTCGATGCGCGGGCATTCGGTTGGCGGCTTCGGCTCCGTCACGACCAACAAGCTCATCGCCTCGTTCGTCGGCGAACTCTTCAACCTCTACGTGCAGGCGTATCCGAAATACGGCTCCGAGAAGAAGGGACTGCCCACGACCTACTACCTGACCGTCGCGGATGACCACATTCGCTCCCACAGCGAGCTGGAGCACGTCGAGTTCATCCCCCTGAACGACGTCAACGCGTTCAACCTCGGCAACCCGCTCGCGGGCATCGCGGATGGCGGAAGCGTCTTCATCCAGAGCCATCACACGGACCCGAACAGCGTCTGGTCCGAGATTCCGCCGTTTGGCCGGAAGCTCATCCGCACCAAGAAGCTCAAGGTTTACTACCTGGACACCGTGAAGATCGCCCGCGAGATCGCCACCGATCCCGACCTCCAGCAGCGCATGCAGGGCGTCGCGCTGGTCGGTATCTTCATCAAGGTGACGCCGTTCGCGGCGCGCTCCGGGATGAACGAGGACACCGTCCTCGGCGCCGTGGAGAAATACATCCGCAAATACTTCGGCAAACGCGGCGAACACGTCGTGCAGGAGAACCTCGCCTGCGTGAAGCAGGGCCTGAAGAACGTGCAGGAAGTTCCGGCCGACATCATCAACGCCGCCGACGCCGGCCTGACCAAGTCCACCAGCGACGAAATGGTGTTCGCGAAATAACCCGTCCCGCTTTCAATTGAACCGCTCAACGACTCCAAGACACTCATGAGCACCGAAACCGCTCCCGCGCCGACACTGCGCCTCAACACCCGCCCGATCACCGACGACGTCCTGAACGTCGCCGACTTCAACGAACGCATCGTCGGCGCCTACAACGACGGCTCCGCGGAAATGGGCCTGCCGGCCGACCTTTCGACGGCCCGCTCCCTGATCACCGCCGGCTCCGGCTCCCTCCGCGACTTCTCCTACATCGCCCCGGAGATCCCGCTGCTGAACTCCGAGAACTGCGTCGCCTGCATGGCGTGCGTCACCGAATGCCCCGACACCGCGATCCTCGGCAAGGTCGTGCCCAAGTCCAGGCTGGAGGCCGAACTCGCCGCGATTCCCGATGAGGCCGAGCGCGAGCACTATCGCAAGCAGTTCGGCAAGACGACCAAGTTCTGGAACGTCTACGAGAAGAAGGGCCAGGAACCCGGGTATTTCGGCATCTTCGTCGATCCGACCAAGTGCAAGGGCTGCGCCGAATGCGTGGAGGCCTGCGGCGACCACGGCGCCCTCGCGATGCTCAAGAAGGAAGGCAGCGTCCTCCCGCGCTTCCAGAAGACGTTCAACTTCTATCGCAAGCTGCCGGAGACCCCGAAGCAGTTCATCAACGAGAAGCTGCTCACCGACATGATGCTGGCGGACCGTTCGCTGCTCTACGTCGGCGGTGCCGGTTCCTGCATGGGCTGCGGCGAAGGCACGGCGCTGCGCATGATGCTCGCCGCCACCGGCTTCGTTTACGGCAAGGAAAACATCGGCATCCTGAACTCGACCGGCTGCTCCACCGTTTACGCATCCACGTATCCCTACAATCCCTACCTCGTTCCCTGGTCCAACTCGCTGTTCGAAAACAGCCCGACTTACGCCATGGGCGTCCGTGCGCGCTGGGACCAGATGGGCTGGAAGGACAAGAAGCTCTGGGTCATCGGCGGCGACGGCGCGATGCTCGACATCGGCTTCCAGGCGCTGAGCCGCATGCTGGCCTCGGGCATGAACATCAAGGTCCTGATCCTCGACACCCAGGTCTACTCCAACACCGGCGGCCAGAGCTCCACGGCCACCTTCATGGGGCAGAACACCAAGTTCTCCGTCCACGGCAAGGCCATCCCCGGCAAGACCGAACGCCGCAAGGAAATCGCCCAGATCGCGATGATGCACCCGAACACGTTCGTGGCGCAGACCTCGTGCGCGATGACCAACCACTTCTACAAGGCGATCATGGCGGCCAACGAATACGACGGCCCGGCGGTGGTCAGCGTCTATACCACCTGCCAACCCGAGCACGGTGTCGGCGACAACATGGCCATGCACCAATCCAAGCTGGCCGTGGACACGCGCAGCTTCCCGGTGCTGATGTATGATCCCCGCAAGGGCACCAAGATCGCCGAACGCCTCAGCCTGCAGGGCAACCCGGCCACCACCGAGGACTTCTACGTCGAGCCCAAGACCGGCGAGGTTTACGACTTCACCATGTTCGCCCGCAGCGAAGGCCGCTTCTCGAAGCACTTCGACAAGGACGGCAACCCCAGCCCGACAATTATGGCCGCCCGTCAGGAACGTCTGGAAAACTGGCAACTCCTCCAGGAATTGGCCGGTCTCCGCTAGCTGGCGAGCGGTGCACGGCGGACCGCGGTCCGCCCAGGAAAACGGGGCCTGACGTTGTGCGTCAGGCCCCGTTTGTCATTTCCGGTTCGGTGGGACGGATTGGCCGATCGGGATTGCGTCGGTCGACACGGATTTCGGAATTCGCCGCTCGCTTCGTGGATTTTGGACTGAGAAGCTGCCCCTTACAGGATGCAAAAGCCTAACTATCAGTTCGAAAAGCGGCGCCGGGAAATGGACAAGAAAGCCAAGAAAGAGGAAAAGCGCCGCGCCAAGCTGGCGGCGGAACGCTCCGCTCCCGCCACTCCGGAGGCTCCCGCAGAAACTGTGGTGACCCCGGCCGATCCGGCCTGACGCTCGGAGCCATTCCGCCCCCGGCCGGCGGGTGGGAAAGCCGGCGCCCCTGCACGGTTGCGGGTGCGCCGGCGCCTACGTTCGGCTACTTCTTCTTACCGGATGCCGCCTTCTTGTCGGCGACCGCCTGGCTCTTCTTTTGGGCGGCGGACGAGGCCGCGGCGTTTTTCTGGGAGGATTTCTTCTGGTTTGCCTTCGGGGAACGGTCGCCCATGGATTTGATTTGGTTCGGTGGTTATTGCTGCCCCGCGGAATGTCAGTTTCTCCGAAGGAGCCGCACAGTGGCCCTCGAAGCCGCGTAATGTAAACGCCCGACCTCGGGAATTGGAGCTTGTCCCGACGGATTTGCGCTGGTGACTCCCAAGGATCACCGTCCGGCGCCACTTCTTCCGCATGACAGCGCCTGTTCCCATCCATCCCGGTGTTCGAATCGGCCACGTTCATCTGAAAGTAGCCGACCTGGAGCGGGCGCTGGGCTTCTACCGCGACGTGCTCGGCTTCACGGTAACCCAAGCCTACGGTCGGCAGGCCGTGTTCCTCTCCGCCGGCGGTTATCACCATCACCTCGGGCTCAACACGTGGGAAAGCGCGGGTGGCTCCGCCCCGGCCGCCGGCACCACCGGGCTCTATCACGTCGCCATTCTCTATCCGACGCGGAAGGAGTTGGCGGATGCCCTCCTTCGGGTGCTGGCGGCCAAGCTGGAATTGGACGGAGCGGCCGATCACGGCGTCAGTGAGGCGATTTACCTCCGCGATCCCGACGGCAACGGCGTGGAACTCTATTGGGATCGCCCGCCCGAACAGTGGCCGCGGACGGCCGCGGGCGAGTTGGCCATGTTCACGCGTTCGTTGGACCTCGATGGCCTGCTCGCCGAAGTGACCCTGGCCTGAGTTGGTCGTGCATCCCTGGCCGGTTGTGGTTTTCCTTCCGCGATGAAACGACTCTGCATTGTTGCATTGCTGCTGGCGTGGTGGGGCGCTTTGGCCGATCCAGCCGCCAAGCCAAGCGCCCCGCGTCCCAAGGTCGTTGGCTACGTGCAAAACGGCCGGGGATTGGAGGCGTTCACCCGGGGTTTCGACTTTGCCAAGGTGACCCACCTCAACCTCGCCTTCGAGAATCCCACCAACGCAGCCGGCGAACTCTCGTTTCATCCGTCGAACCGCGCGCTGCTGGAGGTCGCCCAACGGCGGCAGGTGCCCGTCTTGGTGTCCATCGGCGGCGGTGGCGCGGCCGAGGACGTGATCCTGAAGCCCCGTTATTTTGAACTGCTGCGTGAGGCCCAGCGCCCGGCCTTCGTGGCGAAGCTCGTCGCCTACCTCGACCGGCACGGATTCGCCGGCCTCGACGTGGATCTCGAAGGCCCGTCCATCAACGAAGATTACGGCGCGTTCATCGCCGACCTCAGCTTGGCGCTGAAACCGAAGGGCAAGCTGCTGACCGCCGCGCTCTCCAAGGGCTACGGCGGCGACCGGGTGCCGGCGTCGGCGCTGGGACATTTCGACTTCGTCAACGTGATGGCCTACGACGCGACCGGCCCGTGGGCTCCGAAATCGCCCGGGCCGCATTCGTCGCTGAAGTTTGCCGAGGACAACGTGGCCTATTGGCTTGGCCGAAGTTTGCCCAAGTCGAAGCTCGTGCTCGGTGTGCCGTTCTACGGCCATGGATTCGGCACGGCCCACCGCTCCGGTGGCTTCTCCTACGCCGACATCCTGGCGGCTTATCCCGGGGCGGAGAACCGCGACCAGGCCGGGGCGACCATCTGGTATAACGGCTTGCCGACGATCCGGGCCAAAAGCCGGCTGGTGCAGGAACAGGGTTTGGCCGGCGTGATGATCTGGGCGCTGGACCATGACGTGGGCGGTGAACGCTCCCTGTTGAACGCGATCGACGCCGTGCTGAATCCGGCTCCCACTCCGACCGCCAAGTAGAACGGGTCAGCGTCGCTGTTGGCGGCTGATGGTAACGTCCGGCCGATACATCACGCGGACCAGCAAGTCGCCGCGACCGCCCCGGGCCTTGGGCAGCCCTTCGCCTTCGAGGCGGATTTCTTCGCCGCGTGCGATTCCGGCTGGAATCATCACCCGCAGCCGATTCCCGGTGGCGCCGGGCACCAGTTCAAATCCGCCCTGCGCGGCGCGCTTGGCTTGGATCTTCAGGTCGCAGCGCAAATCTGAGCCCCGGACCTTGAAGCGGAAATCTGGCCGGGCGCGGACTCGCACGAGCACGTGGCCCCCGCTGAAGCGTCCTTCGCGCCGGATGCGGAAACGGGCGCCCGGGGCGGTCTCCGGCGGAATCTCCAGCGGATAGGTTTCCGGGCCGTCGGGATTGCCGGGGTCGTTGACCCGGACTTCGAGGGTGGCGCCCCGGAAGAATTCCTCGATCCGCAGTTGAACATCCTCGGCAATGTTCTGGGACGCCTTCGGGGCGCGGGTGGTGGGCTTCGGTTTGGGCGCAGCGAGGGAATCGTCGTAGGCTTGGCGCAGCGCGGGATCGCTCAACGTTTCGTAGGCGGCGTTGAGTTCCTGGGTCTGCGTCACCGCCTCGGCGGAACCGGCGTTGAGGTCGGGATGATGCCGTTTGGCGAGGATGCGATAGGCCTCGCGCACCTGCTCCGCCGAGCAGCGGCGATCAAGTCCGAGAACGGCGTAATGATTGGCAGGCGCGGGCATCTTCCGGGCGGCTACTGAACAGCGAAGCGGCGAAGGCGCGAAGGAAAATTCCGCGCCTCCGCCGTCAGCGGCTTCTGCCTGGTCGTGACGCGTTCCGATCTCAGAGGAGGTCGAACAGCAACGCTTCCGTAGGTTGGCTGGCCGTGAACGTGAGCGTGCCGGGCGTTTCCGTGCTCGCGCCGTCGCCGGTCTGCAATGCCGCGCCGTTGAAGGTGACTTCGCCGGCGGCGATTTGGAGCCACGCGCCGCGGCCGGGGCGCAGTTCGTGGGTCACCGTTTGCCCCGGTTGCAGGCGCAGGCGGTAGATGTCGGCGTCCTGATGGATGGTTGCGGACCCGTCCCGGCCGTCCGCCGAAATGACGAGCACCTTGGGCGCCTGGTCGTGTTCCGGCCGCGGATGCCATTCCGTGTAGCTGGGCTCCAGCCCGCGTTGCCGGGGAAAGAGCCAGATCTGGAGGAAGTGCGACGTCTGGTCGGGCAGGGGATTGAACTCGCTGTGACTCACCCCGCGGCCGGCGCTCATGAGTTGGATTTGGCCGGGCTTCAGGATGCGTCCGTTACCCAGGCTGTCGCGATGTTCCAGTGCGCCCTCCAGCACGTAGCTGAAGATCTCCATGTCGCGGTGCGGATGCGTGCCGAAGCCCTGGCCAGCGGCCACTCGGTCGTCGTTGATGACCCGGAGCGTGCGGAAGCCCATGTGGGCCGGATCGTGATAGTCGGCGAACGAGAAGGTGTGGTGGGAATTTAGCCAGCCGTGGTCGGCATGGCCCCGTTCATTGGCTTTGCGAATTTTCATGGCTACCACGCTAGGAGGCGGGCGGTGGTTCCGGAAATGCCGAGTTCCGTGGCTGAGGATGCGCGCGCGGCATGGTCCGCGACTCAGAGCACCACTTCCGTGCCGACGCCGGCGTCGGTGAAGATTTCCAGCAGCATCGAATGCGGCACACGGCCGTCCACGAACTGGACCTTCTCGACGCCCGTTTTGATGGCGGCTACGGCGCTGTCTACCTTGGGGATCATGCCCTTGTCCACGACGCCAGCGCGTTTCAGGCCATCGACCTCACTGGTTTGGAGATGGGTGATCAGCGTGGCCGGATCCTTCGGGTCGCGCATGAGGCCGGGCACATCGCTCATGAACACCAGGCGCCGGGCCTTGAGCGCGATGGCGGCCTGGGCGGCGGCGACGTCGGCGTTGCAGTTGTAAATCTTGCCGTCCTCGCCGCGGGCGGTGGGGCTGATGACCGGGGTGATGCCGCGGGCGATGCAGTCCAGCAGTGGCGCCGTGTTGATCCCGGTGACTTCGCCAACGTAACCGATGTCGAGCTTCTGGCCGGGGTTCTCCTTGTCGTCGAGCCACAGCTTGCGGCAGGTGAAGATGTCCGAACCGGCAAAGCCCTGCGCGACGCCACCCAACGAATTAATCGCGGCCACGACCTCGGGGTTGATCTCCCGCGACAGCACGCGCTCGACGACCTGGACCGTGGCCTCGTCGGTCACGCGCTGGCCCTGGATGAAGTTCGCCTTCAGGCCCGCCTGTTCCATCGCGCGGGTGATGGCCTTGCCGCCGCCGTGGACGACCACCGGGTTGATTTCCACCGCCTCCAGGAAGACCACGTCACGGGCGACACCGTTGCGGACCGCCGGATCGGGCGAGTCCATGAACGAACCGCCGTATTTCACGACGAACGTGGCGTGGTTGAACTTCTGGATGTAAGGCAGCGCCTCCAGCAGCGTGGCGGCTTTCGAGATCAGATCTTGCATCGGCGGGCGGAGGTTCCGGCCGGCGGCGCAGTGGCGTCAAGAATCGCCCTCGACGCCCGGGAAGACGCCCCGGCAGGCTGAAGCCATGAAACCGCGCAATCCCCGCCGTATCGCCGTCACCGGCGGCATCGGTTGTGGCAAATCGGCGACGGGCGCCGCCCTCCGGGCGTTGGGCGTGCCGGTGCTGGACACCGACGAAGTCGCCCACGCGTTGCTGGCGAACGACCCCGACGCCAAGTCGGCCATCCGGGAGCGGTTCGGTGCCGGCGTGTTCACCGGCGACGCGGTGGATCGCAAGGCGCTCGGGCAGTTAGTCTTTGGCGAACCCGGAGCGCGCAAGGATTTGGAAGCAATCCTCCATCCGCGCATCCAGGCGCAGACCGACGCGTGGCTGGCGTCTCAGCCGGAAGGCCAACCGTCCGCGGTCCTGATCCCGTTGCTCTACGAAGTGGGCCGAGAGAAGGCGTTTGACCTGTGCGTGTGCGTGGCGTGTTCGCCGTCCACGCAGCGGGCGCGTCTGCGGGAACGCGGTTGGAGCGACGCGGAGATTGATCGGCGCAATGCCGCCCAACTGTCCGTCGAGGAGAAGATCAAGCGGGCCGCTGTGGTGATCTGGACCGACGGGGCGATGGAAAACCACGAAGCGCAGTGGAGAAGGGTGCTGGGCTGATGCGGAGCGCGGACGATGACCATTCGCGCTCCTTAGGCTCCCGCCACGACCACTTCCACCTCGGCCCTGCGCAGCGCCTTCGCGATTTCCGCGGGCACCGCCTTGTCGGTCACCACCATGTCGATCGCGTCGAGGTCGCAGAGCTGGCTGATGGATTGGCGGCCGAACTTCGACGAGTCGATGCAGAAGATGACCCTACGCGCGGCGTGGATCATCGCCCGCTGCATGTCGATCAGAAGGCCGTGGGAATTGCTGATGCCGTCGGTCGTGATGCCGCCGCAGCTCATGATCGCCACGTCGGCCCGGATCTTCTGGAACGCCTCCACGGCCAGCGGACCGACCAGCACGCCCAGCCGCGGATAGATCACCCCGCCGGAGACGACGACCTCCAGCTTGTTGGCCGCCGCGAAGAGGTTGGCGACGGGCAGTGAATTGGTGAACACCTGCGGCGCCTTGGGCTCCAGGTAGCGCGCGACGTGGTAGCAGGTTGTTCCCGCGTCGATGATGAGGGTTTGGTTCGGCTGGATCAGGTCGGCGCACTTCCGGCCGATCAGCTCTTTCTCGGAAAGCTGATGGGTATCGCGGGTGTTGAAGGTGAATTCGTCCGACTTCGGGTTCACGAGCCGCGCCCCGCCGTGCGTGCGCCGAACGATGCCCTTGGTTTCCAGCAGGATGACGTCGCGCCGGACCGTGGAGACCGACGTGTCCACCAGCTCCGACAGCTCCTCGAGCGACGCAAACTCCACCTTCAAAAGGTGATCCTCGATGCGTTTCTGGCGTTCTTCGCCCGTCATGGCTTGAAGGATGTGTGGAAGGTTTTGGAAGATATTGCAAGAAACGCTTTGACAATCTTTCAATCCGGCCTTCAACTCCGCGCACTCATGTCGGCTCTCGTATCTGCCCCGCATCGTGCGGTCGTCGAGCATTTGGTCCGTCAGGCGGTTTATGCCCGGATGGGCCGGCCGTTGCCACGTGCCGCCGGCGCGCCGAACGCGCTGATCGTCAACGTGAGCGCGCGCCATTGTCACCTGACGCAGGAGGCCGTCGAGGCGCTGTTCGGCAAGGGGCACAAGCTGCAGGTCCACAAGTGGCTTTACCAAGACGGCCAGTTCGCCGCGAAGGAGACCGTGACGCTCGTCGGGCCGCGCAGTCGGGTGATTTCCAATCTGCGCATCCTCGGACCGTGCCGGAACCTGAACCAAGTCGAGCTCTCCTACACCGACGGCATCGCGCTCGGCTACGAACTTCCCCTGCGCAGTTCTGGCGACATCAAGGGCACGATCGGCGGCATGCTGATGGGCCCGGCCGGCTTCTTCGAGATGGATTCCGGCATCATCCGCGCCCTCCGTCACGTTCACATGAGCCCGACCGACGCCGATTACTACGGCGTGAAGGCGGGCGACTGGATGAAGCTGAAGATCGGTGGTCCGTGCGGGCTGTCGCTCGACCGCATGCTCGTGCGCGTGGACCCCAGCTTCAAACTCGAGGTGCACATCGACACCGACGAGGGCAACGCCTGCAATCTCCAGCCCGACACCCCGTGCGAGCTGGTGAAGTGATTTTTCCTGACTCTCAACATTCAAACACTAACGAACAATGAGCGAAGCAATCGGCATGATTGAAACGAAGGGCTTCACCGGCAGCGTCGAGGCAACCGACGCCATGGCGAAGGCCGCAAACGTCACCATCAGCAAAACCATCGCCATCGGCGGCGGCCTGATCACGGTCATCTGCCGTGGTGACGTGGCCAGCGTGAAGGCGGCGGTGGACGCCGGCAGCAAGGCCGCGAGCAAGGTCGGCGAACTCGTCGCCAGCCACGTGATCGCCCGGCCGCACGACGATCTCGGCAAGGTGTTCCTCGGCGAAACCGCCGCGGCCAAGAAGTAACCCGGCTTTCAACCACAACTTTCCAACAGCATCCAATCTATGGCTCAACAAGCTATCGGCATGATCGAGTGCAAAGGCCTGTGCGCGCTTTTCGAAGCCGCCGACGCCGCGCTCAAGTCCGCCAACGTCACCTTCACCGGCTGGGAAAAGGTCGGCTCCGGCTACGTGACCGCGTTCTTCCGCGGTGACGTCGCCAGCGTCAAGGCTGCCACCGACGCCGGTGCCGCCGCCGCCGCTCAGGTCGGCGCCATCGTCGCAGTGCAGGTCATTCCCCGCCCGCACGAAGGCCTCGCCGGCCTCGGCAAGTGGCTGGTGCAGTGATTGACGAGTTGCGAGTTTCGAAAGGCGAGTTGCACGGCTCACCGAGTCACTCGTATATCGTAAATCCGAAATCGTAGTTTGATGAAGGTCCTCATCGCCAATATTGGTTCCACGTCGCTCAAGTGGCGTCTGTTCGACTTCTCGAACGGCGCCGAGACGCTCCTGCACAAGGGCGGCTTCGAGCGGGTAACCGATTACCCGAAGGCGATCGGGGACTGCCTCGCACAGCTAAAGGAAGCGGGTGTCATCGCCAGCGAAGGCGAGCTGGCGGCGGTCGGTTTCAAGACCGTCATCGCGAAGGATATCACCGGCTGTGTGCGGCTCGACCAGCGGGTGCTCAAGGCGATGGAGGACTACAACGGTCTCGCGCCCGCGCACAACCCGCCCTACATCACCGGCATTCGCCTCTTCGCCCAGCGCGTCCCGAGCGTGCCGCTGGTTGGCCTGTTCGAGACTGCGTTCTATCAGTTCGCGCCCGAGGCGATGATGCGTTACGCGGTGCCGGATGCGTGGCACGCCATCGGAGTTCGCCGTTGGGGCTTCCACGGCGCGAGCCACAAGTTCATTGCCGAACGCAGTGCCGAACTGCTCGGGCGTGCGGATGTCGCGCGGCGCGCCCAGAATCTTTACTTGGACGGCGGAAAGTCACCCGTCGCCGGGGCGCCGTTCCGGGTCATTTCCTGTCATTTGGGCGGTAGCTCCAGCATCACCGGCAGCCTGAATGGCGTGGCCATCGGCAACAGCTTGGGGATGAGCCCGCAGTCCGGCTTGCCGCACAACAACCGTGTGGGCGATCTCGACGCCGAGGCGCTGCCGTATGTCGTGAAGACGCTCGGGCTTTCGATCGAAGAAGCCCAACGGCAGTTCTCCAAGGAAGGCGGCCTCAAGGGATTGGCCGGCGGTCTGTCCAACGACATCCGGGACATCCAGGAGGCCGCGAACAAAGGCGACGCCAAGGCGAAGTTGGCGATTGATGTCTTCGTCAGCGAAGCCCGGCGCTGGATCGGCGGTTATTTCTTCCAGCTCAATGGGGCTGACGCCCTCGTTTTCACCGCGGGCATCGGCGAAAACCGCGCCGAACTGCGCGCCGCCATCTGTGCCAACCTCGACCAACTGGGCATCGTGCTCGACGCCGAGAAGAATGCTGCCACCCGCGCCACCGAAGCCGTGATCAGTGCGCCCGAATCGCGGGTGAAGGTCATGGTCATCCCTACCAACGAAGAACTCGTTGTCGCCCGCGAAACGAAGCGGCTTTTGGAGGCTTCCCGCTGACTTGCGAAACCGGTTCACCCCAAATTTTCTCAACACTCATCTCTCAAAACTATGGCTCAGCAAGCAATTGGACTCATTGAAACCCGCGGCCTCGTCGCGTTGGTCGAAGCGACCGACGCCATGCTCAAGGCGGCGAATGTCGAACTCGTCGGTCCCATGGTGCAGGTCGGCAACGCGCTCGTGACCGCGACCGTCGTCGGCGACGTCGCCGCCGTGAAGGCCGCCACCGACGCGGGCGCCCAGGCCGTCAAGGCGATCAAGGGAGACCTCGTCAGCGTGCATGTCATCGCCCGTCCGCATGAGGACGTGGACGCGGTGCTGCCGAAGCGGAAGTAAGGATGAAGAAGGCAGAATGAAGAATGGGCGAGGCGCGAATCGCTTCCTCAGTTCAGCATTCTGCATTCTTCCCTCATCATTCACCCCATGTTCCTCGCCCGCGTAGAAGGCTCGGTTGTCTCGACCAAGAAGGAAGCCAGCATGAACGGCCGCAAGCTGCTCCTGCTGCGTCCGCAATTGGTGGACGACAAGGACCCGACCAAGTTCCGGTCCGGTTCGAACACCATCATCGCGGTAGACACCGTGGGCGCCGGCATCGGCGAGATGGTGATGTTTTGCCAGGGCAGCAGCGCCCGCCTTGCCGGCGGCATGAAAGACGCCCCGGTGGACGCCGTCATCATCGGCATCGTCGATACCGTCGATGTGCTGGGTAAGGAAATCTTCAACGCCCGACAATGAACCGGTGCGGGTGCCCATGCCCGCGCCAGGCCGACCGTTTTGACCGATCGTTTGTGCCGTGGAGGTGGGCCTCCCGGTTGGAAGTATAACAATGAGCGCAGTTAACGAATCCCTGATCCGTGATGTGGTGGCCGAAGTGCTGGGCCGGTTGGGCGGAGCGCCCGCAGCCGCCAAGCCCGCCACTCCCGAGCCTGCCGTGCCGTCGTGCGGTTGCGGTGGCAAGGGTGCCGCGACGTCCGCGCCCGCCTTGCGCGGCAAGTTCGGCGTCTTCCAGGACGCGAACGAGGCCAGTGCCGCCGCGCAGGAATCCTTCCTGCAACTCCAGAAGGCCGGCGTCGCCGCGCGCGTGAAGATCGTCGAGATCGTCAAAGCTATGGCCGAGGCGAACGCCGAGACGTGGGGCAAGATCGAACTCGAAGAAACGAAGATCGGCCGCCTCGACCACAAGATCGAGAAGCTGAAGATCATCAAGCTCGTCCCCGGCGTGGAATGGCTCCGGCCCGACGCCCGCAG
>CAZRRO010000028.1:0-61520 GCA_964602595.1 uncultured Verrucomicrobiota bacterium
TCCTGGATCTGCGGCTCGGTCTGGAGCATGAAGTTCTTCGGGCTGCCGCCGCCGAGGATGAACACGCTGCTGGTGTGGCCGGTGGACTTGGCGTGGTAGACGATGCCGGCGGTCTGGTTCACGTCGCGGTTCACGTCGGGCATCAAGAGCGAGCCGCGCATGGACATGGCGGCGACGTTCATGCCGATGCTGGAGTCACCGGGGCTGCTGGTGAAGATGGGGATGCCGCACTCGTAGGCCGTGGCGAGGATCGAGCTGTCCTTGATGCCGAGCTTCTTCTGGCGCGCGGCGACGTATTTGCCGAGGAGGTAGTGGAACTCGTCGGTGCCCATCGGGCGCTGGAACTCGGGTCCCTGGATGACCTCGCGGACGAAGGCGTCGGTGTCGAGCAGGACGTTGTAGTCGAAGAGCACGTCGTAGATGCGGATGACGCCTTCCTGGTGCAGCTCGGTGTCGTCGAGGAACGGCGTGCCGGAATGGAGCTTCATGTCCAAGCCGAAGTGCAGGTCGTGGTAGAGGTTCGCGCCGGTGGAGATGATCCAGTCCACGTAGCCGCCCTTCATCAGCGGGATGAGGCAGCTCTTGCCCAGGCCGGCCGGGGTGAGCGCGCCGGTGAGCGACATGCCGATGAAGCCGTCGTTGGGCAGCATCTTCTTGGCGAGCAGCTGGGCGGCCTCGCGCAGGCGGCCGCCGTTGTAGGCGAGCATGGACTGATCAATCAGGTCGGCGGCGGAGATGTTCTTGCCGACACCGAAGGGATTGAGGCGCGGATAGGCGGCGAACTTCTTCGAGATCTTGGGGGCGGACGCTTTGCTCATAGATGCGGGCGCAGTGTGCGGACGAATGGAAAATGCAAAATGGAAAAGTCAGCGGCGAGAGGTGCGCGCGGTGCAGCTGGAAACTGCCCCCGGAAGCCGCCCGAGTGGACTCCCTCTCTTCCACTCGGAGTGGAGGAGAGGGCCGGGGAGAGGAGGCGCTGCGCCCGGGTGGGATAGCCCCTCTCTCCGCTCGTGCCTCGCTCGTGCCTCGCAGGGCGAGGGAGCTGCAAGGGGCGGCGACCCGAGGCGCCCGCGGTTCACGACGCTAGTCGGGTTTCGGCGCGGCCACGGTAAACGGATTCGGCGTCAGCGGGGCGACCAGCGTGAGGTCCACGTCGAGGACCTGTCCCGCCGCGTCGGCGGCGAATTCCACCCGCACCCACTGGGTCTCCGTGGTGCCGTCGCTCGACGAGGAATAGCCTTGGCTCTCCGCCGGCACAACGGTGCCGTCCGGGCGTCGCGCCCGCACCAGCACCCGGCTATCCCGGTTGGTCCCACCGGGCAGCAACCGGCCGCCGGCCACCGGGCCGCGGAGCACCAGGTCGAGCTGCGGGTGGTCGGCGGAGATGGTGAATTCCCAGCCACGGTCGCCGATGCTGCTGGAGTTGCCGGCATTCTGGCCGTCGGGCGGCCGGGCCAGCCAATTGGTGCCGTCGCGAAAGCCGAAGCTGCCCGGCCCGGAGAAGGCCGCCCAATGCAGGCAGGCATTCGTCGCGGCGGCGGTCGGCGGCACCACGGCGAAGGTTCCCGGCCCCGGCAGGGTGAAACGGCCCAGCCGGAACAACTGCCCTTCGGCGAAGGGATAACGGGCCGCCGGATAGGCGGTGACCTCAACGCGGCAGACCGTTTCGGAGGCGGGCAGACGGGACCAAGCGCGGTTGCCCGTCGGGTCGAGCAGCACGTGCTGGCCGCTGAACCAATCCTTGACCGGCTGCCCGTTCCGCAGGATGGCCCATTCCGGAATCCAGTAGCGATCCGAACGACCCGCGAACCGGAGGTCCGTGAGCACGAAGTCGAAGCCACCGACGGAGTTGGTCTGCGGCAAGGGCAGCGGGTTCCAGACGGGAAACCGTTCGCCCCGCCGCGGGTTGGGCAGGCTAAAGTCCTGGGTCACGGAGCCCTGTTTCAGCCGGAATCGCATTGGGTCGGCACGCCAATCCAGCGCGTCGAACCGGACAGCCCGTTCCGCTTTCCCGGCGTTCCCGAAACTCATGCGGCCGCCGGACCGGAATTCCTGGCCCGCCGCCGAGAAGGCGCTGAGTTCAAACGACTTCACCGGCACGTAGCCGCCCTTGGCCGGATCCCACTGGGACAGCCAGAGGTGCGGGGAACGATCACCCCCGAGTTGCCGTGGCGACAAAGGCAGGCCGGTGAACCGCCGCCACCGGTCCGGCAGCGCCTGCTTCAGCCGGGTCCACTGGGCCGGCTCCAGGAGGAGAGTCTGGTTCGTGCCCCAGGTAAGCCCATCCACCCGCAGCACCGTGCCGTCGGGCAAGGCGAATTCCGGACGGGCGGCCCGGGCGACGAGGACCACTCGGCGCAGGCCCATCCCGGCGAGGAACAGAACGGCGAGCACGGCGAGGGCGGAGAGAATCCGGCGCATGGCGATGCAGCGATCCTGCCAGAAGCCTCGGCGGCGTAAACCCAACGAATCGGGGAATCACTTCCAGTTTGCGCGTGCCGCCGGCATCGGCGGTTGCTTCGCTTGCGCCCATGCGTTCCCCAACTCCGGCCCCCAATTCGCTGGGCGCCACGATGCTGTTCGGCGCGTTGGCCGGCGGCATGGGCTGGGGCATTCGCGGCCAGTATGGCCACGAGACCGGCGCGATGATCGCCGGCGTGTTGGTCTGCCTCACGTTGACGCTCCTGGTGTGTCCCGCCGCGCCGGCGCGCGCCGTGTTGCGGGCCGCGGCCTGGGGCGCCGTGGCGATTGGTTTCGGCGGATCGATGACCTACGGCCAGACGGTCGGGCTGACCCATGACCGGGAGTTGGTCGGGAATTGGGGCGCCCTCGGCTGGGGCATGCTGGGCCTCGCGATCAAGGGCGGGCTGTGGATCGGGTTCGCCGGACTGTTCCTCGGCATGGGGCTGGGCGGGATCCGCTACCGGGCACGGGACGTGGCCCTGGCCATGGCCGGCGCCCTGGTCCTGTGTGCGGCCGGGATTTGGCTGCTGAACGAACCCTACGAGCCCGCGAAACGCCTGCTGCCGAAGCTCTATTTCTCCGACGACTGGCGTTGGGAACCGACCGCCATGCTCAAGCCCCGCCGGGAAGTCTGGGGCGGCTTCCTGTTCGCCCTCGCCGGATTGACGGGTTACGCCGGCTGGCGACGGGACGGCCTCGCGATGCGCCTCGCCGGCTGGGGCGTCCTCGGCGGTGCGGTGGGGTTTCCGCTCGGGCAATGCCTCCAAGCCGGCCACGCGTGGAACCTCGACTATTTCCGCACGGGTTGGTGGGCCAACGTGGATCCGCTGATCAACTGGTGGAACTTCATGGAGACCACCTTCGGGGCGACGATGGGCGCGGCGCTCGGCGCCGGCCTGTGGCTGAACCGAGCGCGGATCCGTCTCGCCGAAGCGCCGGCGCCCGACCTGCCGCCCGCCGCTGAAGGCGCCCTGCTCGCCGTCCACGTGGCGTTGCTGACTTTGGTGGAGTTTAGCTCCGTCCGGTTCGCGGACGCGGTCTATGATTTCGGGCTCCTGCTGGGTTTCCTCCCGGTCGTGCTGATCGCCGGCGGCCGGTGGGCGCCGATCCTGTTCCTCCTGCCCATCACGGCACTGCCCATCTGCGGCAAGACGTTGCTGAACCTCGCGTATGAACAACCGCTGATCAGCCCGGCTTGGGGCTGGATTTGGTATGTCGGGCTGCCGCTGGCGGCCACGGTGGTCGTGGCGGTGAAGCTCCAGCGGCGGGTGGGGACCGACGGCCGCCAGGAAGCCGCGGCCGCGCTGCGGCCCGTCCTCGGGCTCGTCGCGTGGCTCTACTTCGGCCTGAACTACGCGTTCTTCCAGTTTCCATGGCCATGGGCGCAGTGGACAGCACGCACACCGAATGCGCTCGTTTACACGGGCTGTCTCGCCGGGTTGACCTGGCTGGCGGTCCGGAAATCACCGGGCGAATCACCCGGGGCCGCGGCGGGAAACCGCTGAGCCGTTCACCATTCGATCAGCGCCGCGCCCCAGGTGAGGCCGGCGCCGAAGACGACCAGCAGGACAAGGTCGCCGCGCTGAATGCGGCCGGCCGCAACCGCCTCGTCGAGCGCGATGGCCACGCTGGCGGCGCTGGTGTTGCCGTAGCGGTCCACGTTGACGAACAGCTGGTCTTCCCGCGCCTCCAGGCGCTCGGCCACGGCGGAGAGGATGCGCTGATTGGCCTGGTGCGGGATGATGCACTTCACGTCGGCCACGGTGACGCCGCAGCGGCTGAGCGCCTCATTGGCGGCGGCGACCATGGCGTTGACGGCGTTCTTGAAGGTCTCCTTCCCGTCCATGCGCAGGCAATGGAGCTTCTTGGCCACGGTTTCGGCGGTGGCCGGGCAGGCGCTGCCGCCGCCGGGAAGTTCCAGAAGGCCCGCCTTGCCGCCATCGGAACCGAGGCAGGTGGTGAGCAACCCGTGGGCGTTGGGCCGGTTCTGCAAGACCGCCGCGCCGGCGCCATCACCGAACAACACGCAGGTGTTGCGGTCGGTCCAGTCGACCACGGAAGACATCTTTTCGGCGCCGATCACCAGCACCGTGTTGTAAGTGTGCGAGGCGACGAAGTGGCTGGCGATGTCGAGGGCGTAGACGAATCCGCTGCACGCCGCCTCGATGTCAAACGCGGCGGCCCGGACGGCGCCCAGCTTGTGCTGCACCAGGCAGGCCGTGCTCGGGAAAAGCATGTCGGGCGTGATGGTGGCGACGATGATCAGGTCCACCTGTTCCGGCGTGACCCCGGCGCTGGCGAGGGCCTTGCGGGCGGCGGCCACCGCGAGGTCGGAGGTCGCCTCGTCGGGGCCGGCCAGGCGGCGTTCCTTGATGCCCGTGCGGGTCGTGATCCATTCGTCGCTGGTCTCGACCATCTTCTCCAGGTCCGCGTTGGTCAGGACGCGGGCCGGCACATGGGAGCCAACCCCGGTGATGGAGACGCTGCGCAGATGCGGGCGGTTGGCGCGGGGATTTCGGAAGTTCGCCATCGCGGAAAAAGGAAAGGGTGCGGAGGGTTACTGGCCGCCTTCCGCCGGGCAGGCCGTGGCGGCGGTCGCCCGGGCAATGTCCTGGACGAGGGTCTGGTTGAGCTGGTTGTTCACCAGGCGGGCGCTCTGGCCCACGGCGTGCATGAGGGCGTTCCGGTTGGCCGAGCCGTGGATCTTGATGACCGTCCCGTTGAGTCCCAGCAGCGGGGCGCCACCGTAGATGTCCGGGTTCATGCGCTGCCGGAGCCGGGTGAGGCCGCCCTTGGCGAGCAGCGCGCCGAGCATGCGCAGCGGGTTGGCCTTCAGCTCGGCCTTGAGCATGAAGCCGACGGTGCGGCCCAGGCCCTCGGCGGTCTTGAGGACGATGTTGCCGACAAAGCCGTCGCACACGACCACGTCCACGCCGTCATTGAACAGGTCGTAGCCCTCGCAGTAGCCCATGCAGTTGAGGTCGGTCCGCCGCAAGGCGGCGACCGTGGCCCGGGTCAGCTCGGTGCCCTTGGTTTCCTCGCTGCCATTGCTGAGCACGCCCACCCGGGGACGCGCCTGGCCCAGCATTGCCCGGGCGTAGGCGGAACCCATCACGGCGAACTGGACCAAGTCCGCCGGCGTGCAATCGGGATTGGCGCCGCCGTCCACGAGCACCCAGGCCTGGGACTTGGACGGCAGGATGCAGGCAATCGTGGGCCGGGTGATGCCCTCGAGGGTGCGCAGGCGGATCGTGGAGGCCGCCACGATGCCGCCGGTGTTGCCGGACGAAATCACGGCGTCCGCCTCGCCCTCCTTGACCAACTCGACCGTCCGGAGCAGCGAGCAGTCCTTCTTCTTGCGCAGGCCCTGGACGGGTTTGTCGTCCATGGTCAGCACCTCGCTGGCTTGGTGGAACCGCAACCGGTCATCGCGCAGGCCGATCTTCTGGGCGAGCGCCTTGAGCTCCGCCTCCGGCCCGACGGCAAAGATGGAAGTCAGGCCGCGGTCCGCGGCCAAGGCGAGCCGGATGCCGTGGAGCAACTCCTCGGGACCCTTGTCCCCGCCCATGACATCGACGGCCAGTCGCATAAAATACAAAACGCCGCTCCTGGGACACAGGACACGGCGCTTCCGTAAAAACGCTTAGGCGGCAGCCTTGACCGTGATGATCTGGCGTCCGTTGTAGAAGCCGCAGGAAGGACAAACCCGGTGGGGCCGCGTCGCTTCGGAGCAGTTCGGGCAGGCCTGAACCTTCGGCACGGTCAGGACGGAGTTGTAGGCCCGGCGCATGCGCTGCCGGCTGGTCGACGGTTTACGTTTTGGGACGCCCATGTTTCGTTCTTGTTAACAGTTCTAACTGATCCAAAGCAGCCCAAGGAGACGGGCCTTCGCCCTTTGACGCCTCAAGACGCGAATCGCGGGCGGAAGCCTTTCGGGCCAGCCCGCGACACTCTGGTTTGCACAACGGATTCGTTGGCAGGGCGAGATAGATGTCTTCGCGCAAAAGGGGCGTCAAGTCCCCAAAATCGCCTTCGCGGGAAATCGCGTCCTCGCCGGTGAGCGGCGCGAGGGCGGCAAAGTCGTCAATTTCGAGGTCCAGGCCGAATGCTTTCAGGCAGCGCGAACACTCGCAGGCCAGCCGGGTCGAAAGGCTTCCCTGCACCAGCAGGGCGTCCGGCTGGAGGTCCAGCGAAAGCTCATAATGCAACGGCGCGGCGAACTTCATCTGCGGGTCCACCAAGTCGCCCGCAAACTCCTCCAGGGGCAGATCGCCCTCCAGGGCCGTGGACTCCTCGTCCTCCTTCAGCAAACGCAAATTGACCTTAACCGGCATGGCCGGACCTTGCGCCAAGCGGCGGCCCCACGCAACGCCGGAGGCGCCCCCACGCTCAGGCGACGACGGGACCGAGCCGCACCAATCCCAGCCGGGGTTCCTTCGCCGCCCGCGACGCGGCCAGGTCCACGACAAATTCGGCCAGCCAGTCGTTGTGGGCGTCCGGGTCCACGAGGATCTGCTGGACCACCCAGGCCTGGCGATCCTCGGCGACCTTGACGTAGGTATGCCGCACGTTGCGCGCCTCCGGCTCCAGGCTGATGAACCGGTGCTGCGCGTAGTAGGGCTCGACGGCATCGCGCAGCCGCTGGGCGGTCCAGGGCAGGGCCGGTTCGCCGGCCGGAACGCCATCGGTGGCCGCGACCGGCCCGGGGCCGACCTCGGTCACGGCCAGCTCGAAGTCGTCGTTCGCCAGCGCGCGCAGGAAGGTGAAGAGGCGGGTCCGGATCGCGGCCGTGAACGCCTTCGTGTCGCGCGTGATGTCTTGGGCCGCCTCTTCCGCACCGGGCGGACGAACTTCCGGCGCCTCGGTCGTGGGTGGCCGATAGTCCGGGTTCTTCATCTTCGCCCATTCGTCGAGCAGGCTGGAGTCCACCTGCCGGAGCATGGTGCGGAGATACTCCTCCATCTCGCGGACCGGATCGGTCTTGGCGGCTTCCGGGACGGTCTGGGACAGCACCTTGTAGACGCCATTGAGATGCCGCAGCAGGACACCCTCGGCGCGGTGAAGTTCGTAGATCTTGATGTAGTCGGCGAACGAGCGGAACTGCTCGAACATCTCCCGGGCAATGGACTTCAGGCGGATGTTCTCGGTGCCCACCCACGGATGTTTGTCCGACCATTCGTTGAAGAGTGGGTAGAAGAATTCCGGCTTGGGTTTGGGATGCTCCAGCTTCTCCAGCTCCTCCATGCGCTTATCGTATTCCATGCCCTGCGCCTTGAGCTCGGCGACCTTCTGCCCCTTGAGCTTGTGGAGCTGGGAACGGAGGACGACGTCCGGGTCTTCGAGGATGCCCTCGATCAGCGTGATGAGGTCGAGGGCGTAGTCGGGCGCCTCGGGATTGAGCGCGGGGATGGAATCCAGCAGGAAGAGCGACAGCGCCTGGTTCAGCGAAAAGTCCTCCGGCAGGGAGACGTTGACGCGAATCTTGGACGGGGGCGGCCCCGAGGAATCCGGTGCCACAATCTCGACGATCTTCCGGTCGAGCAATGAACGGAACAGCTCCCAGCCGCGCTTCAGGTGCGCCTTCTTCTGTTTTCCGGAATCGTGACAGGTGCGGATCAGTTCGCGCATCGCGGCGCAGCCATCGCCCGGTCGCCCCAGCACGTTGAGCAACATTGCGTGCGTGACCTGGAAGCGCGAAGTGAGTTTTTCCGGCGGCGCGTTCTGGAGCCGCTCGAAGGTCTTCTGGTCCCAGGCGACAAAGCCTTCCGGGGCGGACTTCTTCACCCCTTTCTTGCCGGTCTGCTTCGCCTTCTCGTCGAGCTTGAGGTTCTCGATGACGTGCTCCGGCGCCTGCGCGACGACCCAGCCGACATTGTCGTAACCCTTGCGGCCGGCGCGGCCGGCGATCTGGTGGAAATCGCGGGAACTCAGCACCGCCACCTTCTCGCCGCCATACTTGCTCAGGCGGGTGAACAGCACGGTGCGGATCGGCACGTTGATGCCCACGCCCAGGGTGTCGGTGCCGCAGATAACCTTGAGCAGGCCGCGCTGCGCGAGCTGCTCCACCAGGATGCGATACTTCGGCAGCAGCCCCGCGTGGTGCAACCCGATGCCGTGACGCAGGAACTTCTTCAGCTCCGGGCCGAACGGGCTGCTGAACTTGAAGCTCTCCAATGCGGTCGCGATGGCGGCCTTCTCGTCGCGCGTCGCCACGTTGATGCTGGTGAACGACTGCGCATTGTCTGCCGCCTCGTTCTGTGTGAAGTGGACGACATAGACCGGCCCCTTGCCGTCGGTGACGAGCTTTTCGAGCGTCTGCGCCAGCGGCGTCTCGGCGTAGGAAAACTCCAGCGGCACGGGTCGGGTCGTGCCCTTGATCGTGACACTGGGGCGGCCGGTCACCCGCGTCATCTCCTGCTCGAAGAACGCCGTCTCGCCGAGCGTCGCCGACATGAGCAGGAAGCGGGTCTGCGGCAGCGTGAGCAACGGCGCCTGCCAAGCCACGCCGCGCTCACGATCCGAGTAGTAGTGAAACTCGTCCATCACCACGTCGTGGACCTGCGCCCGTTCGCCGTCGCGCAGGGCGATATTCGCGAGAATCTCCGCGGTGCAGCACAGGATCGGTGCGTCGCGGTTCACCGTGGCGTCGCCGGTGGAGAGGCCCACGTTGTCTGGACCAAACTCACGGCAGAGCGCGAGCCACTTCTCATTCACCAGCGCCTTGATCGGGCAGGTATAGACCGAGCGACGGCCCTTCGCGAGCGACTGGAAATGCAACGCCGAAGCGACCAGCGATTTCCCGGAGCCGGTCGGCGTGTTGAGGATGACGTTCTTGCCCTCGAACAGTTCCAGGATCGCCTCCTCCTGCGCCGGGTAGAGCGAGAGCCCCTTGGCCGTGACGTGATCCAGAAAGCCACCGAGCAGCGCATCGCTGCTGGTGGAGGAGATTTTGACGAGCTGATCGTAGAGCGTCACGTGTGGGGCTGGGGTAGCGGAGAACCGCGGCGCGGGAAAGGCGCATAGTGCACCAACTTGACCGCGACTCCACAAGGCTTCCAGTCTGCGTCCCGATGCCCGCCAGCCCGAGGTCAATTCTGGTCCAGCCCGCGACTCGACCCTCCGTCCGGACGATCCCACCGCCGCGCGATCGCACTTCGATGAAGTGCGCCACTTCCCACCGGTCCATCCGGCCGCGTCTGTTCAACTTGCCGGTCAGCCCACTCGGTCCATGGCTGCTGGTGCTCGGGTGCCTCGCCATTCTCGGGACCGTTACCGCGGCCCCTCAGCTCCGCGTCTTCACAGAGGGGGCTTCAGTCCGGTTGGCCGTTCAATTGGAGCCCGGATCGGGCGTCCACTACGTGCGGGGAGCCCGGAGCCTGGCCGGCTTGAACCCGGGATTTCTCCTGCGGGTGGCCGAGGCCAGCGCCACCAACACCACGCCGGTGGATGTCCCCGCCTCCCTCTTCCAGGATGGCGCCGCCTTTTTCCGGATCGAATCCGCCCCAATTCGGACCGCTCCACTGCCCGATCTCGCCTGGGTTCCGGCCGGCTCGTTCTGGCTGGGTTCCGACCCGGGCGAATACGGACGGGACGATGACGAGGCGCCGGTAAACGAAGTAACGTTGACCCGGGGATTCTGGATCGGCCGCCATGAAGTCACCCAGGGCGAATACGCCGAGCTGATGGGGATCAACCCGAGCTACTTCGTGGCAACCAACGGTTTTGGCTCGGACCTGCGCCGCCCCGTGGAGCAGGTCAGTTGGGCGGATGCGACCAATTACTGCACGGTGCTCACCCAACGGCTGCGAAGCTCCGGTGCGCTGCCACCGACCGGCCGGGTCCGTCTGCCGACCGAGGCCGAGTGGGAATACGCCGC
The DNA here is from genome assembly GCA_964602595.1 of uncultured Verrucomicrobiota bacterium. Classification (GTDB taxonomy): domain Bacteria; phylum Verrucomicrobiota; class Verrucomicrobiia; order Limisphaerales; family UBA9464; genus CAIWAH01. Next base: position 10,340 of record CAZRRO010000028.1, read on the forward strand.
CCGCGCCGGCACCCGGACGGCATATTATTTTGGCACCGGGCTCACGACCAACCTCGCGAACTTCGACTGGAAGTGGGAGCACGACACCGTCAAGGGCTTCATCCATCACCCGAACAATCCGCTCCCGGCCCAATCGCTGCCGGTGGGCAGCTTCCCGCCCAACGACTTCGGCCTGCACGATGTCCACGGCAACGTCTGGGAATGGGTCGCCGACTGGCACGCCCTTTACCCCGACCTCCCGCGGACCGACCCCACGGGGCCGGCCTCAGGGGTTTACAAGATTCAGCGGGGCGGCGCGTGGCACATCTTCGCGTGGCACTGCCGTTCCGCGAACCGGAGCATCAAGGTCCTGTGGTGGAATCGCCAATCCAACGTCGGCTTCCGCATCGTGGTGGAGCTTCCCGTAGATTGAATTCCCACCCCGCCGTTCAGCCCAGCTTCCACGGGCCGCGATAGCTGACGTCGAGCCAGGCCTTGTTGCCCGTGCCGCCCGTGAACTGCTCCGCCTTGGCGTCCCACTTCAAGGTCTGGCCGTGGTAGTAAGCGAGGTTCACCAAGTGGCAGACACTCACGCTCCGGGCTCCGACCTCGACGTCGCAGATCGGCCTGCTGCGCTGGCGGATGGCCGTGAGCCAGTCGCTGAAGTGATTGGCGCTGCGGTAAACCTGAACTTTGCCGGCCGGCAGGAATTCGGCCTCCAGCTTGTCGAGGACGTCCTTGAGCGGGGCATCGCCCTTGTCGCCAGCCTTGCCTTTCACGGTCCCGCCGAGTGTCAGGGAAATCCGGCCCCGGTTGATATAAAGCTCACCCGCCTTGCCATGGAACGTGGTGCCGTTACCCGACTGATGGGTGACTTCCACACCGTTGGCGTAGCGCAGTTTCACGCCGCTCTGCGCTTTCTGCCAGTCTGCCGGGGGAATCACTTCCACCGGACCGCCGTTGTCCGCGTCCAGGCCCCATTGGGCGATGTCGAAGTGGTGGGCGCCCCAGTCGGTGACCATGCCGCCGCCGTATTCGCGGTAGTTCCGCCAGTTCGGATAGTGGTTGTTGATGCCACGCGGGCTGAGGATCGCGTTGTAGGGACGCATCGGGGCGGGCCCGAGCCAGCGATCCCAATCCAAGCCGGGCTCCAACGGCTCCTCCGGCAGGTCGCAGGGCACGCCCGGGCCGCCGACGGCGACGTCCACCCGCTGCACGGGGCCGATGACCCCGTTGCGGATGAGTTCGACCGCCACGCGGAATTCACGCGCCGACCGCTGCATGGAGCCGGTCTGGAAGACGCGTTTGTTCTTCCGCACCGCGTTCACCATGGCGCGAGCCTCGTGGATGGACTGGCAAAGCGGCTTCTCGCAGTAGATGTCCTTCTTCGCCTTCGCGGCGGCGTTTGCGATCAACGCGTGCCAATGGTCGGGAGTGGCGATGACCACGGCGTCGATGTCCTTGCGCGCCAGCAGGTCCTCAAAGCGGTTGTAGGCGGCGCAGTCCCGGGCGGTCGTGCCGGTCTTCTTGAAGTAGTGCCGATCCACCCGCCCCTTGGCATCCTCGCGACGCGAGGTGTCCACGTCGCACACGGCCAGCACCTGGGTATCGTCCCGGCCGATGAAACCGTTGAGCATCCCGCGGTTCTGGATGCCCATGCCGATGAACCCGAGCGGAATCCGGTCGTTGGGCTGCACCGGCGCCGCCCAAATGTGCGACGGCAGGATGAAGGGGGCGGCGACGGCGACGGTGGAGGTGGCCAGGAACCGGCGCCGGGAAAATCGGGTCTCGGGAAGCATGGGGTCGTTGTCCGCCCGAAGCCCGCGCCTGACAAGTCCGCGATTGCCCCAAACTCACCGCGATTGGCCGTCCCCACCAGGAAGCTCAGCTCGCAGAGGCAGGCGAGAACTCGTCCGCGTGATACGAACTGCGCACCAGCGGCCCGCTGGCGACGTGGATGAAGCCCAGTTCCTCGGCGCGCGCCTTCAGCTCCGCGAATACGGCCGGCTTCACGAATTCGGTCACCGGCAGGTGCTGGAGCGTCGGCTGGAGGTATTGCCCGAGCGTGAGGATGTCGCACTTGGCCGCCCGCAGGTCGCGCATGGCCTGGAGCACCTCGTCGCGCTGTTCGCCCAAGCCGAGCATCAGGCCGGACTTGGTGTGCAGGGCGCCGCCGCTGCGTTCCTTGGCCTTGGCGAGCACGCTGAGCGAACGGTCGTAAGTCGCACGATGCCGCACGCTCGGGGTTAGGCGACGAACTGTCTCGAGGTTGTGGTTGTAGATGTGCGGCTTTGCGTTGAGCACGAGGTCGATGGCCCATTCCTTGTCCAGGAAGTCCGGCACCAACACCTCGATGATGATGCCCGGATTCAGGGCGCGAACCGTCTCGATGGTCTTCTGGAAGTGTTCCGCGCCGCCATCCGCGAGATCGTCGCGCGCCACCGCGGTGATCACGACATGCTTCAGTCCCATTCGGCGCGTCGCCTCGGCCACCCGCTGGGGCTCGTCGAGCTCGAGGGGCAACGGCTTAGAGGTGTCCACCGCGCAGAACCGGCACGCGCGCGTGCACCGGTCACCTGCGATCATGAAAGTGGCCGTGCCTTTGCTCCAGCATTCCCAGTGGTTTGGGCACTTCGCGCTCTCGCACACCGTGTGCAGCTTGAGGTCCTCCAGCAGCGTGCGGGTGCGGGTGAAGGCGCTGCTGGTGGGCAGTTGCACCTTCAGCCATTCCGGCAACCGCGGCCGGAGTGGGATCGGGGCGGGGGCCGCGGGCGGCGGACTGTTCAAGACGGCTTCCATCGAATGCCCGCGAAGGTTGAGGCGGAGGCCGGCTTTGGCAAACGTCGATTCAACCGGCCAAAAACTCCGGCTAACAGGGCCAAGCCTGACGACGCCGGTCCGGCCAAGCACCAGGCCGCGGTCGTCTTCCGAATTTCGGCCAAGCCCCGATTGCCTCGCCCGCGGCTTTCCTGTCACCGTCGCGTGACGGCGATGGAATTCGCACAACAACTCCTTAACGGCATCTCGCTCGGCGCCATCTACGCCCTGATCGCGCTGGGCTACACGATGGTTTACGGAGTCCTGCGCTTCATCAACTTCGCCCACAGCGACGTCTTCATGCTCGGCGCCTACGCCGGCCTGACGCTCGCCCCGCGCCTCGGCGGCGGCACCTTGGTCGGCGGGTTGGCGGTCCTGGCCGGCGCCATGGCGATCACCGCAACGCTGGGCGTGATCATCGAGAAGGTCGCCTACCGGCCATTGCGCAACCGCTCCACGCTCACGGTGCTGATCACGGCCATCGGTGTGTCGCTGCTGATACAGAACGTGGCGCAAAACCAGAAGCTCGGTTTTGGCCCCAATCCCAAGGCCTTCCCCGCCGTCTTCCCGCAGAAGACGTTCACCTGGGAAGTCGTGCCCGCCACCACCAACCTCGTCGCCCAGACGCCCGGCACCGAAGCCGTTCACCAAGTCGTCGCTGCGAAGACGCTGAGCGTGAACACCAACCAGGCCGCCGTGCTGTTCGTCTCGCTGGCGCTGCTCGCGGCCCTGCACTGGATCGTCAATCACACCAAGATCGGCACGGCGATGCGCGCCGTCTCCTTCAACGCCACCGCGGCCTCCCTCGTCGGCATCAACAACGACGCCATCATCTCCTTCACCTTCGCCCTCGGCTCCGCGCTGGCCGGTGCCGGCGGCATCCTCTACGCGATGAATTACCCGACCATCGACCCGCTCATGGGCACGCTGCCCGGCCTGAAGGCGTTCGTCGCGGCCGTGCTCGGCGGCATTGGCAACCTGCCCGGCGCGGCCCTCGGCGGCCTGCTCATCGGCCTGATGGAAACGTTCGTGAAGGGCAGCCGCTGGTCCACCTACTCCGACGCCATCGCCTTCGCCATCCTGATCCTGATCCTGCTGTTCCGCCCGGCGGGGTTGCTTGGGAAACTGCGGGTGGAAAAGGTCTGATTCTGGATGCTGGATACCGGATGCTGGATGACCTGACTGCGATTCGAACCAAGAGATGAAATCGAGCCATGAGCTATCGGAACCTGGAAGTGTGGAGGCTCGCCCGATCGGTGGCGGTCGACATCCACAAGCTGACACTGACCAAACTGCCGAAGTTCGAAATGTTCGAAACCGGCAGCCAGATTCGTCGCTCTGCGAAGTCGGTTCGCGCCAACATCGTCGAGGGCTATGGGCGCCGAATCTACAAGGCCGAGTTCGTGAAGCATCTGGTTTACGCCTTGGCCTCGTGCGACGAGACCATCGACCACCTGGAGGAGTTGTTCGATACCGGATCGCTCACCGACGAGATTCTGTTCAAAGACCTCCAGGCGCGGCTGAACATCTTGGGCAAGAAGCTCAACCTCTTCCTGCAAAGCGTGGATGCGAACCACCGTTCACCGAAATGACGGCTCCATCCAGCATCCAGCAACCGGCATCCAGCAACCGGCATCCAGCATCTAGCATCTAGCCGTGCCCCCCAAATCCCAGCTCTACCTCCTAGCCGCGCTGCTCGTCGCCGCCGTCGCGTCCGCTTTCTCGGGGCGCATGGACCCCTACTTCCTCGATGTCGCGTTGGGCGTCGGCATCAGCATCGTGCTGGCGGCGAGCCTTAACCTGATCAATGGATTCACCGGGCAGTTCTCGCTCGGCCACGCCGGGTTCATGGCCGTGGGCGCCTACACCTCCGCGATGGTGACGACGGTGCTCGGCCCCAAGCTCGGCGCCTCGGCGGCGGTGCTGCAATGGGCCGTGTTCCCCGCGAGCCTGATCCTCGGTGGCCTGCTGGCGGCGCTGGCCGGACTCGCCGTGGGCGCGCCTTCGCTGCGGCTCAAGGGTGATTACCTCGCCATCGTCACGCTCGGCTTTGGTGAGATCATCCGCGTGATCCTGCAAAACGTGGAGGCGGTCGGCGGCGCGCGCGGGCTCGTGGGCGTGCCCAGCTACACGAACCTGTTTTGGACCTTCGGCGGCGCGGCGGTGACGGTTTACGTCGTCTGGGGCCTGCTCAATTCGACCTACGGCCGCGGCTTCCTGGCGGTGGCCGATGACGAGGTGGCCGCCGAGGCGATGGGCCTGAACACGACGCGCTACAAGATCACCGCCTTCGCCGTTGGCTCGTTCTTCGCGGGCGTGGCGGGCGGGCTTTACGCTCACCTGAAGGGCTACCTCAATCCGTCCGGCTTCGACTTCAACAAGAGCATCGAGATCGTCGTGATGGTGATCCTCGGCGGCATGGGCAAACACGTCGGCGTGATCATCGCGGCCATCCTGCTCACCGCCATCCAGGAGCCGCTGCGCAAGTTCGGCGACTACCGGATGATCCTCTACTCGGTGCTGCTCATCGTGCTGATGCTCACCCGGCCGCAGGGCCTGTTCACTTGGCCGGTGTGGAAGAGGAAGGCGGCATGACGGAACCGCTTTCCCAACTCAGGACAATCATCGCCGGTTCGCCCCTGCGGGATCGGGCTTCCGAGTTGCTGGCGTTGGCCCAACCGGCCGTTCACCTGCGCAAGCGGATGACGGAAGCCAAGAAAGAAGGTCCGCGTCGTTGGTTCGGACTGCGAAAGGGGGAGTCCACGACGGTCCGCCAGGCTCTGCCGGTGGCGGTGGGTGCCTCCAAGCTGGGTGGCCTGCCCGACGTCGCCGCCGGTTTTGAGTGGCCGCACCTCAAGGCGAAGCCGCTCGGATTCATCGGGCAACTCCGGTGTGCGGACCTGCCCGCTGTCGGGTTGGATCCAAACTGGCCGACCGACGGGCTGTTGCATTTCTTCTACGATATTGATGAGCAACCGTGGGGTGGCGACGACATTGCTGCGGAAACGCCCTTCGTCCGCTACACCGAAAACACTGCCGATTTGCGCCCGGCCCGACTTCCGGCGGGCGCCCCGGAAACCGGACTTGTCCTGCCGCAGTTCGGTCTGGAACCGGAGGTCGTGCCAACTCTGCCCGATTTTCAAGCTCCGGAGGCCACCGCCCTTGGTTTCACCGAGGCCGAGGCCGACGCCTACATCGAGATCCGGACTGCGCTCGGGGATTCAATGCACGGCGGCGGACCGGATCACCAGGCGGGTGGCCATGCGAACAACGTCCAAGGTGATGTCCGGGTGGAATTCGAGGTTTACACCAGTCCGGAGACCGACCCGCGCACCAAGGAAGACTGGATCGCCGCTGCCGGACGGGCCAGGGACTGGCGCCTTTTGCTCCAGGTGGACACCGACGACGACCTCGGGGTGATGTGGGGCGATGTGGGGATGATTTACTTTGGCATCCGGGCGGCCGACCTGAAGCACCGCCGCTTCAACCGCGCGCAGGTAATGATGCAATGCTCATGACGCCCCCTCTTCTCCAGCTTTCCAACGTCACGATCCGCTTCGGCGGGTTGACCGCCGTCTCGGAAGTCTCCGCCACTGTGGGCGACCGCGAACTGGTCGGGCTGATCGGACCCAACGGCGCGGGCAAGACCACCGTGTTCAACATGGTCACGGGCGTCTATCAGCCGACCGAAGGTGAAATCCGGTTCGCGGGCGAGCCGACCGCCGGGCTGAAACCGTTCGCGATCACCGAGCGCGGCATCGCCCGGACCTTCCAGAACATCCGACTGTTCCCCAGCCTGACCGTGTTCGACAACGTGCGCGTGGCCTTCCACCTGCACCTGGATCACGACGCGGTGCATTCCCTCACGCGCGGGCCGAAGTTCCAGCGCGAGGAGGTGGAGCTCCGCGAGCGCACCCGGGAACTCCTCAGCATCTTCAGCCTCGAACGCGTGCAGGACGAACCCGCCAAGAGCCTGCCCTACGGCGACCAACGCCGCCTCGAAATCATCCGCGCCCTTGCCACCCGGCCCAAGCTGCTGCTGCTCGACGAACCCGCCGCCGGCATGAACCCCGCCGAAAAGGTCGAGCTGATGAAGCTGATCCAGTTCATCCAGGAAAAGTTCCAGCTCGCCATCCTGCTGGTGGAGCACGACATGAAGGTCGTCATGGGCATCTGCCAGCGGATCCACGTCCTCGAATACGGCCGCAAGATCGCCGAAGGCACGCCGGCCGAAATCCGGGCGAACCCGGCCGTGATCGCGGCGTATCTCGGAAAGGAGCACGCGTGAACTTGAACAGCGAAGACGCGAAGGCGCGAGGTTCGGAGGAAGACAGCGGGCTAATCTGGAACGCAGGAAAGCAGGAAAAGTCCTGTCTTCTTCCTGCCCTCCTGTTTTCCAAATTCAAGATCTGCGATCCCTTCGCGTCTTCGCGCCTTCGCTGTTAACCCATGCTCGAAGTCCAAAATCTCACGGTCAACTACGGCGCCATCACCGCGCTGCACGACGTTTCGCTGCGCGTGGATAAGGGCGAGATCGTCACGCTCATCGGCGGCAACGGCGCCGGCAAGACGACCACGCTCCGCGCCATCTCCGGCATGGTGAAACCCAAGGCCGGCGAAATCCGCTACGAGGGCCAGGCCATCACCGGCCTGCCCGCCCACAAGCTCGTCGGCATGGGCCTCGCGCATTCGCCGGAAGGCCGGATGGTCTTCGCCAACCTGACCGTCCGCGAGAATCTCCAGATGGGCGCCTACCTCCAGCGCGACCAGGCGGTGATCGCCCGCGAGGAGGAGTTCGTCTTCACCATGTTCCCGCGGCTCAAGGAACGGGAAGCCCAGCTCGCGGGCACGCTCTCCGGCGGCGAACAGCAGATGCTTGCCATCGGCCGGGCGCTCATGAGCCAGCCCCGCTGCCTGCTGTTGGACGAACCGTCGCTCGGCATCGCGCCGCTGCTGGTGAAGCTGATCTTTGAGAAGATCGTCGAGCTGAACCGAGTGCGCGGCCTGACCATCCTGCTGGTCGAACAGAACGCGAACCTCGCGCTGGAGATTTCCCACCGCGGCTACGTTCTCGAAACCGGCCGCATCATCCTCGCCGACCAAGCCGCGACGCTGCGGGCCGATCCGAAGGTGCGTGAGGCGTATCTGGGAGGGTGAGCGTTGGTGGAACAAGGTGGTTGGATTGTTCCTCGGCACTACCGTGCGTTCAACCTGTCCAAGATTGGGACCACAGCCCGACCAAGCGGATGCAGACCAGCACTACCAATCGAAAGCTCCAGTTCGTCATTGGCTTTGGTCTGGGACTGTTCGTCTGCCTACTCGGAGTCCTTTGCCTGGCACCGCGCCATCGGGAATTGGAGCTACGTGCCGTAACCGTCGTTGCCGGCGGAACGAATTCTTTGCATGTCTCCATTACCAACACTTCCAGTCGAACCGTTTTCGTCAACGCGACTTGGGAACTCGACCTCGGTGGATCCTTTGTCTGGCAGGTCAAATCTGAAACCGTCACCACCAATATTCGCAGCAGCCCCAAATACATAATCCAGCTCGCCCCCGGGTATGGTGCTGATCGGTTTTACCCAATTCCTCCGGGGGCTTCATCGGTCGAGATTTCTTTCGCGTATCGAGTCCGAGGCTGGGTTTCGAATGCAAGGCAACTTCTGATCGACCAAGGACATCGCGATTGGGCCGCGAGATTGTCGGCTCTTGACCGTTTCTTTCCTGAGGAGGCAGAAGTAAGAAGACACTTTCAGCTCTGATCCAGACGGAGCATTGGAAACTCCCCACTGCCATCCCAAAACCCGTTTGTTCAAGCTGCACGCATGCCTTGGCTGCTGGTCCAACGTTCGCTCACGCCGCCGGAAATTGAGCCGGTGCAACGCGCCTTCCGATCCACGGGCATCTTCCACGTGCTCGATGCCGTCAGCTTCGTGAGGGATGCCTTCGGGGTGCTGGCCAAGGGATTGAACGATTACCAAGCCCAGCAGCTTCAGAACGCCCTCGCCGTCCAAGGCGTCGAGGTGGACGTTGTGGATGAAGCCGAATGGCCCGCGTTACCCCCGGCCAAGCGAATCGTGCGGGCGTCCTGCTGGGCGGAGGGCTTTGAACCGCTGGATCCGCTGGGCCGGCCGCTTTCAGTGCCATGGACCGAAATCGTGGCCGTCAGTGCGGGACTGGTGCGGAGGGAAGAGTTTGGAAACCGCGAAGTGGTCGGCGTGCAGCCCCTCTCTGGAGAAACCCATGCCTTTCTCGATGTCGCGGCCACCACCTGGGATCTGGCGCAGGGCCGAATCGAGAGCGTCCTGGTGGACAGTCTTTTCCCGGACAAACGAGAGACGGAACCCCTTCCCCAGCCCACGTCACTCGCCCTGTCCCGTGAGGAACGCCAGTGGCGCTGGTGCGCGGAAGTCATTCTGGCCGGCGGACTTCGGTTTGTCTGGCAGGCGCACGAGTTCCACTACGCCCATCTCGGCGAGCGGGTGACCCGTGATCCCGCCGCCAATTTCGCCCTGTTTCTCCGGGACCTACTCTCCGCCGTCCCGCACGCAGCGCTGAACCGCGGGGCCTTCGCCTTGCGGGAAAACCAGCCGGAAACCGGCCCCCGCTACCCGACCCGGAACGCCTTCGCCGAAGAAACCCAATGGCTGCTCTGGCGTCTGCGCCGGGCGGGCCGTTACTCTCCCGCCGCTGACGCATGAGATACGCCCTGGTTCAGACGACGCAGAGCCGCCCGCCCGTGGAGGCCTTGGAACGCGCCTTCGCCTGCGGGCGGGGCCTCACGCCGGCCGACGCCCGGTTCGTCGCCGACGACGCCTACGGTTTCCTCGCCCGCGACCTCGGGGAGGAGGACGCCCTTTTCCTGCAAAACTCCTTGGCCACCGAAGCCGTGGAGGTTCACGTGGTGCCCGAGTCGGACCTGCCGCGGATTCCCGAGGCCAAGCTGTTCCGCTTCGCCGAACTGGAGCCCGAAGCGCTTGTCATTTACGACCCGCTGGAGCGCCCGGTGCGCATCCCCTGGACCGCCATCCGCGTGGTCGCCGCGGGCAACGACAGCAAGGCCTTCATCCTCGAACTCATCGTGGGCGACGCCGAACTGCGTTACAGCTCCACGCTGGACAAGCTGCAGTTCAATCGCATGCCGCACTTCTTCAGCCCGGCCGAACCGGACAACGTGGGCGAAGCCTACCGCCAGCTCGTCGCGGAAATCGTTCATCGCTGCCAAGGCGGCGTGCCCAATCGCGCGGCCCACTTCCTGGCCCAGGACAACCTCAGCGGCGACGTGACCGAAGCCATCAGCTATCCGCGTCCCGGCGCCTACCTGGAAGAGCTGACCTGGCTGCTGTGGCGCCTGCGTCAGCCGGTCGTGTAGCCAATCCTCTGGCGTTGCTTCCGGCGGTGGGCTTTCGCAGTCTCCGCCCATGTTCCCCGTTTCCCGCCGCCGCTTTGGCGCGTTGCTCGCCGGTTCGGCACTCGCACCTACCGCCCTGTTCGCCGCCGACAAACCGAAGGCCACCATTGGCATCTCGGTGCTGACGCTGACCAATCCGTTCTTCAAGGACATGGCCGACGCCATGACCGCCGAGGCCAAGACCCATGGCATGGCCACGCTGGTCACCAGCGGTGAATTCGATGTGGCGCGGCAGCGCAACCAGGTCGCCGACTTCATCGTGCGCAAGGTGGCGGCCATCATCCTGTGCCCGTGCGATTCCAAAGCCATCGGCACCTCGATCCAGGAGGCAAACCGGGCCGGCATCCCGGTCTTCACGGCCGACATCGCGTCGCTCGCCAAGGAAGGCAAGGTCGTGAGCCACGTCGCCACGGATAACTTCGGCGGCGGCAAGCTGGCGGCGGTCGCCCTGATCGAAGCCCTCGGCGGCAAGGGCAAGGTCGCCATCCTCGACCATCCGGAAGTCGAATCGGTCATCCTGCGCACGAAAGGTTTCCAGGACGAACTGGCGCGGCAGCGGCGCGAAAAAGGCGTCACCATCGAGGTCGTCGCGACACTCCCCGGCGGCGCGGCCAAGGACCGTTCCATGAAGGCCACCGAGGATCTGCTCCAGGCGCATCCCGGCTTGAGCGGAATCTTCGCCATCAATGACCCCAGCGCCCTCGGCGCCGTCGCTGCGCTGGAAAAGGCCGGCAAGCTGGCGCAGGTGAAGGTGGTCGGCTTCGATGGCATGCCCGAGGGCAAGGCCGCCATCAAGGCCGGCAAACTTTACGCCGACCCGATCCAGTTCCCCGACCGCATCGGCCAGACCGCAGTGCGCAACGTCGTGAAATACCTCGCTGGCGACGACGTGCCGCCCGAGACGCTCATTCCCACGCAGCTCTATCGTCAGGCGGATGCGGCCAAGGACGTGGGGGTGAAGTAGCCCGGGCCGGGCCACGGCGGGGCCAAGTCCCTCCGGGCGGCCGGAGTCACCCCTCAGGCGAGGCCAATGCCCCGCTTCTCCAGTTCGCCGAGGGTCCAGGCGTATTCGCTGGCGAGCATGTCCACGACGCTGGGCTGCTTGAGTTCCCGCGGCAGGACTTCCCAGGTGTAGGTTTCCATCTCCAGGTGGGAGCAGAGCGCCGGATGCTGCTTAACCACGTCGAGCGTGCCGCGGAGATGATCGGCGGTGGTGCCAAAGCTTTCCGTCTCCGGCGCATGCAGCGGGATATGGAAGTGGATGCGCCATTCGCGGTCGAACTGCGGGCCATCGGCCACGGGCGTGGTCAACGCCTCGTCGAGGTCGGAGTAGCGGATGATTTCGCCGTCGCTCTTCCGCTCGATCACCTGGTGGAAGTAGATGTCGTCCACGAACGCGCGCAGCCGTTCCCGCACCTCGGCGGTGGGATGCACCCGCAACGCGTTGCTCAGGTGCAGCTTGCTCACCTTGACGCCGCGGCGGCTCAGCCGGTGCAACGCCTCGGCGGGCTGCTCGTATTGGAGCGCGAAATGGCAGGTGTCGTAGTTGATACCGAGGTGTTCGCGCAGGCGCAGGTCGCCGGGCCGGTCGGCTTCGAGCTGCCCGAAGAGCGTGAGGAACTCGGTCGTGTTCTCCACGGTGCCGAAGGGTTCCGGTTCGAGGCCAAGGTGGAATTTCTTCCCGGTCCGCCGCGTGAGCTGTTCCTGGTGATCCACGCAGCGCCAGAGGTGTTCCCGGGCGGCGCGCAGGCCGCGTTCACCCAGGCGAAACTGCTTGAAGCTCACCGGGACGGTGCTGACCGACGCCTCGATTCCGGGCGGCGTGAGTTCGGCGAGCAGGTCGAAGAGCCGGTTGGTGTAGGCCAGCCGGTCCGGCGAACTCCAGTCGGGCTGCGACACCTTTTCCTTCACCCGGGTGCCGTGGAAATCGCCGTAGGGGAAGCCGTTGACCGTGAAGACGTAGCAGTTGTGCCGCTGCAGCCATTGCTGGAAGACGCGGAGGGTGGCCGGTTCGGCCAGTTGCCAGGAGGCAACGTCGCTCAGGCGGAGGCCGATCGCGTAGGCCCGGTCCGGCGCCACCCGACGGCGGACCGCGAGCGTGTGTTTCTCCAGGCTGGCGAGTGTCTCGGGCCAGTCGCCGCCGCGATGGACATTGGTGCAATAGGCCAGATGCAGACCATGGGTGAGCTTCACGGCGGTGAGGTTAGCAGCGGAATTGGGACGGCTCCAATGTTGGAAGCACCCGGCTCAGAAAACGCCGGCAACTTCCACGGTGCGCCCTTCGTCCACGACCTGGCGCATCTGGTTGAACCACCAGCGGGCCCGTTCGCGGGAGCAGGGGCGGGCCCCGGACGCCACGCTCCGGCGCGGCGCGGCAGTTTCCGCGGGCAGGGTGAAATCGAGCTGGGCGTCATTCAGGCGGCGGCGGGAGGGCCGGCGGGCAAACTCAGATCCGGACAATGTCGCTTCGTTTTTCATGCCGGCAGTCTTACCGGTGAACTCGGACATTTGCAGGCCGACCGGACCGGCTGATTCAGGCCCGGTCGGCGCTGGTCGGATACACCTTCGAGAAGGTGCCCTTGAGCCACCCGTCTCCCCGGCATCCCCATCTTCGCTGCCAACTTTCAGCTCCGGGCGAGGCCGACTGCAAACGGGCGGCTCCTACCCTAGGGATCGGCGAGGCAGAAGGTTACTTGAGGAATTGCCGCAGCGATTCCGGAAACGGCGCCGGGATGTAGCCAAACAGTTCCGCGGCGGGCCAAGGATCACCGACGTTATCCTCGTCCAGCATCAGGATCTGGTCGCGGTTGAGCGGCGGGGCCTGGCCCAATAGTGCGGGAAACACGAATTCCAGGAGCCGCGCCTGAAGGCGGGCCAGCGCCAACGGCAGATGCAGCTTCCATCGCCGGCGGTGCGTGGCGGCCAGGATTTCGTCCAGCACCGCGACGAACGTGAGCGGCTCCGGTCCGCAGACATCCAAGGTCCGGCCGACCGAGCGCGGTTCCATTAGCGCCGTCACGAAACACCGTGCGACCTCGGCGACCGGCACCGGCTGGAGCAGACCCAGCCCATGACCGATGACCGGCAGGATCGGTGACCAACGGCTCATCCGCGCAAAGAGATTCACGAAGCCGTCGCCCGGACCGTAGATCAGGCTCGGGCGGAAAACGGTCCAGGCGAGTCCGCTGGCCCGCACCGCCTCCTCCGCCAACCATTTGGACCGATGGTAGCGGGCGACCGCGTTGGGCCGGGTGCCCAGGGCGCTCATTTGGACGAATCGGGCAACCCCGGCACCTTTCGCCGCGGCAACCAGGTTGGTTGTGCCTTCCGTATGGACCCGTTCGTAGGTCTGCCCGCCGACTTCGCTGATGATCCCGACGAGGTGGATCACCGCGTCGCAGCCGGCACAGGCGGCTCCCAGCGAAGCCGGTTCCAACACGGAGCCCTTCACGAACTCAACGTGACCGACGGCGGGTTTCACGCCGCGGGCGAGCACGCGAGCCTGATGGCCGGCCGCGAGGAGTTGGCCAACGATTTCACGCCCGACAAAGCCGGAACCGCCCGTGACGAGGACTTTCACGGGCGGAAGTTAACCCGGAATCCGGTTTCCGACAGGGCTCCGCGACCGACGAATTCAGGCTCCGGCCGAAACCTGCCCCACCCAAAGCAAAACGGCCCCGGCGGGTGCCGGGGCCGTGCATGATCAACGACGGGACTATTTCATCCGGTCGAAATTCTTCTGGAGAATCTGCCACGGCTGGAGCCCGGCAACCTTGGCCTGATGGTCGGCGATGATTCCCAGCTCATTGGCATTCTTCGTCGGCCGGGCGGTCTTGTAGAACACGCCGAAAAGGCCGGGCGAAAGGTCTTCCGCCAGCTTGTAGGCGGCGTATTCGTCGGTCACGTCGTGGTCCGCCGGCACGAGGTCAAACTTCCCGCCTTTGCGCGGGGTTGAGTTGTCAAAGGCGCCGGGATGGAACTCCACGCACTCGCTGAGGCACTGGATGAAGCTGAACCCGTCGTGATCCATCGCCGCTTCCATCATCTGGAGCAGGTGATTGGGATTCGTGGACGACGTGCGGCCCACAAACGTCGCGCCGGCGGTGATCGCCTGCTTGAGCGGATTCACCGGCCGATCCTTGGAGCCCCAAATGTCGGTCTTCGACTTGTATCCCAACGGCGACGTCGGTGAGGTCTGGTTCTTGGTCAGGCCATAGACGTTGTTGTCCATGACGAGGTAGGTCAGCTTGATGTTCTTGCGCGCGGTGTGCGTGAAGTGATTGCCACCGATGGAGAACGCATCGCCGTCGCCACCGAAGACGAAGACATGCAAGTCAGGCCGGCTGAGCGACACGCCCGAGGCAAACGGAAGGGCGCGACCATGGATGAAATGGGCGCCGTGCGCCTGCACGAAGTAGGGGAAACGGCTGGAGCAGCCGATGCCCGCAACGGTCGTGATCTTCTCGTGGATCATCTTTCGCTTCTCGATCAGCTTGAAGTAGAGCGCGAGCACGGAGAAGTCGCCGCAGCCGGGGCACCACGTCGGGTGGTCGGCGGAGATGTCCTTCTTGCTCAGGGCCTTGCGTTCACTGTCGAGGATCGGTGCCGGCACCGGCAGCGCGGCCGTGTCGGTGGTGCGGGGAAGCACCGCAAAAGGGATTTCAAGTTCGGTCATGTTCGTGAGTGATTGAAATTCAGGTTGCGGTCAGTTCAGGCCTTCAGCGCGGCTTGGTTGGCGGCACCGACCCCGGCCCGGACGCGATCAATGATCTCCTTCACCTTCCAAGTGAGGCCGTCCACCTTGGTGATGCCCTTGATCTTCGGATCGGCATAACGGCCCCGGAGCACAGCGGCGAGCTGGCCATAGCCGTAAAGCCCCTCGTCGGTGAGCTCGACCACGAAGATGTGGCGGAAGCCCTTGAAGATTTCCTCGAGCCCCTCGGGCAGCGGGTTGACGTATTTGACGTGGACCGCGGAAACGGCGTCACCGAGCGCACGGAACCGATCCACGGCCTCGCGCACCGGGCCTTGCGCGGAACCCCAGCTCACCAGCAGCACCTGGCCTTCGTTCGGCCCGTAAGTCGTCGGCTTGGGCAACTCGGCGGCGAGCTTCTTGAGCTTGTTGCGCCGTTTGGCGGTCATCTGGAGATGCAGCTTGGGCGACCCGGTCGGATGGCCGAGTTCGTCGTGTTCCAGGCCGGTGACAACCGGATATTTGCCACTCGCCACGCGGGTGCCCGGTGCGATGTGGCGGGTGATGCCGTCGGGCGAAGCGAGATCGTAGGGCTTATGCTCCGCCACCGGGGTGAAGTCCGGCGAGATGTCCTGGCAGATGTTCTTGAGGTCGGGCTCCGGGAACGCCTCGATGCGCGTGGCGATGCCCTGGTCGGAAAGCAGCACCACCGGGGTGCTGTATTTCCGGGCAATGTTCACCGCCTCGATGGCCGAGTAGAAACAGTCTTCCACCGTGGACGGCGCGATGACAACCCGGGGACTGTCACCATGCCCGCCGAAGCAGGCGATGTTCAGGTCGGATTGCTCGATGTTGGTCGGCATGCCCGTCGAGGGGCCGCCCCGCTGGATGTCCACGACGATCAGCGGCATTTCGGCCATGGAAGCCCAACCGAGGGCCTCGGTCTTGAGCGAGATGCCGGGGCCGGACGAACCGGTCACTGCCACCCGGCCGCCCCAACTGGCACCGATTGCCATAGAAATGGACGCGATTTCGTCCTCGCACTGCTGGAAGGAGCCGCCGTATTTCGGCAGTTCGCGGCGGAGCAGTTCCATGATGTCGGACCAAGGCGTGATCGGATAGCCGGCGCCGAACCGAACGCCCGCGGCAATCAGGCCGTAAGCGATGGCCTCGTTGCCATTCATGACCACCTGCGACCGGCCGATCTTCTTCTGCGAATGTTCGAGCTGGTAGCTCTTCAGGAGGTTTTGCAGCTGGAAGCTGTAGCCGCCGTCGAACGCGGTGATCGCCGTCTCCGCAATCTTCGGGTCCTTGCCGGTGAACCGCTCGGTCACCAGCTTCTTCAGCTTCACGACGTCGAGGTCGTAGATGCGCGCCAGCAGGCCGAGGGAGAAAACGTTCTTGCCCTTGTCGCGGCCCGTGCCGCCGATGGCCTCGACCGTCTTGCTCGAAATGGGCACCGGGACGTGCCGGTATTTCTCGAGGTTCTCGGGCTTGAACTCGGTGACGTGGTCCGAGTCATAGAGCACGATGCCGCCCAGCTTCAGCGAGTTCAGGTGGTTGTCGTAGCTGTGCTGGTAGAAGGCCAGCAGCATGTCGGCCTCGTCGCCGGCGCTCAGCACTTCGCCGGAGCCGATGCGGACCTGGAAGATTGAGGGACCGCCGGAAATCGTGGACGGGATGGTCATGAACGTCATGACCTCCTGCTCACTGCGGCCGGCGAGACGGGCCAGGAAACCGCCGATGGCCTGGATGCCGTCCTGGGAATTGCCGGCAATGCGGATGACGGCTTCGGAAACTTTCGTGATGGGTGGCTGGCCACCCGCGGGCTGGCCAGAGTCTGCAACTGCGCTCATTAAAATCGTGCCTTTCTGGAGAAAACACCGCGGGACGGCGCCCCATAGCGGGCGTCGACCCTTGGTGCAGTCGTGTGGAGGGACGTTAATTAGGACCGGGGGAGCGTCAAGGTGCCGGGCCATCAATCTGGCTTAACCCAAAAAGGGGTTGGATAAGGCCCGGCTGCCGGCTTTTTCCGATTTTCGCAGTCGGTTGCCCGGGTTGCCCCTTGGGTCGCGCCCGCCCACCGCCTACAATCCAGCCGCGCCATGGATGCCCGAGTTCCCGCCGACTACGCCCTCCGCATCGCCCGGGTGCTCACCGAGTTGGGAATCCCCGCCACCTACGGCGTGGACCGATCGCTGGGGCTTCAGCCGGAAGCCACGGAGCTGGTTACCGCCCGCGTGCTCAAGGACGGTCGGGAACTGCAACTCGAACCCGCCACGGCCGCCGCCTGGGCGGAACTCGTCACCGCCGCCGCCCGCGAACAAATAACGCTCCTGCTGATCTCCGGGTTCCGCAGCGTGACCCACCAGCGCGGCATCATTGAGCGGAAACTGGCGGCCGGGCAGTCGCTCACCGAAATCCTGCGGGTCAACGCGGCGCCCGGCTTCAGCGAGCACCACACGGGCCGCGCGGTGGACATCGGCACCTCGGGATGTCCCCCGCTCTCGGAGGAGTTTGAGCGGACGACCGCCTTCCAGTGGCTCCGCTGCGCCGCCAGCCGCCACGGATTCCGCCTCAGCTACCCGCGGGACAACCCCCACGGCGTGATTTACGAACCGTGGCATTGGTTCCGCGCTTAGCCGGAACTGCCCGGGCCATCCGGCCAACCGGTGATCAGCTACCGTCGAACCGTGGTCCGGGCCGCCAGCCAGACGATGTCGGCTTGGGAATCACCGGCGGGAATGTTCAGCTGCAGGTCCTTCGCGCCGTAAGTCACCGGTGGCCGGATGGTTCGTCCACGCCAGCGGTGAACGTCGGCGCTGCCATCGGCGAACACGAAAATCCCCGCGCCCTCGTGAAGTGAGGACGGCATGTCGATAATTCTGCCGTGCTGGTTCATTGACTCCGCCCCGTCGCAAGAGACGGCGAACCCACCGTCATTGATGGAATCCGGGTGCTCGTCGGCGAATACCCAGGTCTTGGCCGGGTTGCCGATCTGAGTGTCTTGGGCGTAGGTGCGCCATACAGGAGAAGGCAACCAACCGCCGTAACCAAATGTTTGGCTCATTGAAACGGAGCAGATACGGGGAGTTCCCCTAAGGTTGCCCACACGTTTCGTGACCGAGCGGTCGGCCGGGCATTTGTAAATCGCCGGATCGCGACCGCCGTAGTTGAAGAGTGGCCCGTTGGTGATGAAACTTAGGTTGCTGGCGTCAGCGCTAGCGTAGTCGAGAAATGCGGACATCCAGGCTGACCGGATTGAATTGCTCGGGGTCGGAAAATCAGTCGTGACCAACCACCCTTGGTTGTCCAACGCGTTGGCCGCCCACGCCTTCTGGAGCCGTTGCTGGTTGTTCAGGCAAAGCGCTGCCCGGGCGGCCGAGCGCGACTCGGATAGCGCCGGCTGGGCCAGCAGCCCGACCAGCGCCAAGGCGGCGAGCACCGACAACAGCTCAGTCCTCGTGAAGGCCCGGCGGTTCGTTCGCAGATTGGGCTGGCGCATGGGTGGGGAGGCGTTCATCGGCGCCCGTCTTCATAGCGGGCGATCGCCCTGTGGTGGAAGCGGCAACCGCGCTCCGCGGTCCGACTTTCACCTTGCCGCCCCGCCGGCCGCTGCCTCTGCTTCGCCCACACAATTCCACCGCCATGAAACTGTCCCGCCGTTCCGCCCTGCTGACCACCGCCGCCGCGGCCGCCGCCTCCCTCGCCCACCGGCTTGACGCCGCCGACACCGCCTCCGGTCTCAAGGGCCACATCAACCACTCGGTCTGCAAGTGGTGCTACGACAAGGTGAAGCTCGAGGACCTCGCGAAGTTCGCCAAGGAGCTCGGCATGAGCTCTATCGAGCTGCTGGAAGTGAAGGACATTCCCACGGTCAACAAATACGGTCTCACCTGCGCCATGGTCAGCGGCATCCCCGGCGGCATCACCCAGGGGCTGAACCGCTTCGAGAACCACGACAAGATGGTTGAATGGTTCGCCGCAACCGCGCCCGAGGTGGTCAAGGTCGGCTGCCAAAACGTCATCTGTTTCTCCGGCAACCGGAAGGGCCAGGCCGACGAGGAAGGCATCAGGAACTGCGCCGCCGGCATCAAGCGCCTGCTGCCCATCGCCGAGAAGCACGGGCTGACCCTCGTGATGGAGCTGCTCAACTCCAAGGTGAACCACGCGGACTACCAGTGCGACACGTCGAAGTGGGGCGTGGCCCTGTGCGAGGCCGTCGGCAGCGAGCGTTTCAAGCTGCTCTACGACATCTACCACATGCAGATCATGGAGGGCGACGTGATCGCGACGATCAAGAAGCACCACAAGTGGTTCGCCCACTACCACACCGGCGGCGTGCCCGGCCGCAACGAGATCGACGACTCGCAGGAACTCTTCTACCCGGCCATCATGAAGGCCATCGCCGAAACCGGTTTCAAGGGCCACGTCGCGCAGGAGTTCATCCCCAAGCGCGCGGACGTGCTGGCGTCGCTGAAGCAGGGCGTGACGATCTGCGACGTGTGAGGTCAGAATTCGGCGCAAACAGAAGGCTCGGATGCTAAACCAAGCTTTGGCTGAATTCTGCTTCGAAGGAAGAAGACATGTTCCTCGCTGACCCAACAATTACCGATCGCCTGCGAAAACTGGAAGAACTCGCGGCCGCGCTTCAAAAGAAGTTCAAGAGCAAGGCAAGCGCCAAGACCCTATTGCCAGAAGCGAAGGCGTTGGATGCATTTTACAATGACTTGGTGGCGGCAATGCCAAAGGAGTCGATTTTCGCTGGGAATACGAGGCGTCATCTCGGTTTCCTCAAATACTGGTTAGAGCGCGACAATAAGAAGAGCGCTCAGTCAGACGTAAACGACTTGTGCGAATCAGATTTCCCTGCGCTGCGAGAGCACTATCGAACCTGGCTTGAGAAGTCGTCCGCAGTGGATTCTGAGCTGCAGGAAAAGGTTGTAGGTCTCCTGACAAAACGAGAGTTCGACTCAGCAATCAGGAAAGCGTTTATCGTCCTTACTTCGCGTATCCGCTCGCTGTTCTCCCTTCCTGAGGACAAGGACGGACCGGAGCTGGTCAATCTCGTCTTTGGCAGCAAGTCAACCGTCGCGGTCCCGTTGGATGCTTCTCAGAAGCAAGCGTATCGCGATCTGTTGTCTGGTCTCTATGGGACGTATCGAAATAGGTATGCTCACAATGACTGCAACCCAGATTGGATCGAGGTGCTGGGTTTGATTGCGTTCATCAACCTTGCTCTCAGAGACCTTGCAAATCTTGACCCAAACAAGAAGCCCTGACGTAGGAAGGGACACTAATCGGTCTTTGTCTTCCAGACCACACCGAACAAACTAGATGTTTCCCGAAAGGCCGGGATCGCTGAGCTTGAGCGTCAGCCCTTCCCTTCACATGCCAACCGAGCATCGGATCTTCACGACGAGCTTCGCCAGCGTCCGCCCGCTCCACGTCGCCCAGGCGGAATAGAAGGGACGCCGCAGCCCGAGGTGTTTGCGTGGTCTGCTGCCGCGCAGCGTCTTGGAGTGCGGTGGCTTGCCACCGCTTTCGCCCGCCGGACGCGGGAGTGAAGTCAGCCCACCACCCCGTGCACTCCACCGCCGGGAAAGCGGCAGCTTCGCTCCGCTCCGCCGCGCGCACTCCAAGACGCTGGCGCGGTCGCCAAGCAACTTACCATTCAACCGCCGGGGAGAATTCATCGTCCACCCGGACCTGTTCGGTTTTGAACCGGTAGATGCTCCTCACCTGAGCCGGATTAGCCGTCCGCTCGAACCACGCCGCGGAACATCACGGATACTGGTTGGCCACCGGCACCAACCCGTGTTTCACCGGGTTCTGGTGCACATAGTTGAGGCGCGCCAGATAGGACCGCTGATAACTCAGGCGCGTGTCGTGGTAGTTGAACCAGACCTTGCGGCCGGGAGCCCGGTCGAGCTCGTTGATCCACACGGCGGTCTTGGAATGCAGCTCGGTCAGCAACGTGGTGAGCGACGAAGCGTCGTTCGAGTCCTTTGGTGAGTGAGCGATGAAGTGATAGTGATTACTGAAGATTGCCCACGCTTCCAGATGCCAGCCGGCCGCCGCAGTGAGTTTCAATAGGCCGCGCTGCAATACCGCCAGGCGATCATGACCGCGAAAAAGATGCTCCCGGGCATACGTGCTGGCGGTGACGAAGTAGGTGCCGCCCTCGGACAGTTGGTGCGTCGGCGCATGCGGCCAAGGCGTCGCGGGCATGGGGCAGGCTAGGCAACGCAATCCGGTCGGGGCAAGCATGGCCCGCACCCCATGGCCTGCCCGATCACCACCCGTTCACCCCGCCACCCCGGAACAAGGCACGGCTCGCAGCTTGACCGGATTTCCTCGAATGCCGGACGCTCCGCGCAGTCTTTGCATTCCCAATGAACACGTCGTCCGCCACCACTCGCCGGGACTTCCTCCGGACTTCCTCCGCCACCGCCGCGTTCGCGCTCGCGGCGCCGGGCATCCTCATCCGAGAGTCGGCCTTCGCCGCCAACTCCGACACCCTCAAGATCGGCCTCGTGGGCTGCGGCGGCCGCGGCACCGGCGCCGCCGGCAACGCCCTGACCGCCGACGGCAACTGCGTGCTGACCGCCGTCGCGGACGCCTTCCCCGAGCAGGCCGCCGGCTCCCTCAAGGGCCTGAAGGAACAGTTCGGCAACCGCATCCAGGTCACGCCCGATTCCACCTTCCTCGGCCTCGACGGCTACAAGAAGGTCATTGATCAGGTGGACGTCGTGCTGCTCGCCTCGCCGCCCGGATTCCGGCCGACCCATCTCAAATACGCCGTCGAGAAGGGCAAACACATCTTCTGCGAAAAACCCGCCGCGACCGATGCGGCCGGCATCCGCGAGGTCATGGCCGCGGTGAAGGTGGCCCGGGAAAAGAAGCTGCACTTCGTCTGCGGCTTCTGTTGGCGCAGCGACTTGCCCCGCCGCGCCCTCTACCAGCAGATCCACGACGGTGCGCTGGGCGAGGTGAAGAGCGTCTACGGCACCTACCTCACCGGCCCGGTGAAGCCGATGCCCGCCGCCTCCACCCGCAAGGCGGGCGTGGGCGACTTCGAATGGCAGCTCCGCAACTGGATGAACTTCTCCTGGCTGGCCGGCGACGGCTACGTCGAGCAGTGCATCCACACCGTGGACAAGCTCGCTTGGACCCTCCGCGACCAGCCGCCGATCAGCTGCACCGCCACCGGCGGCCGCATGATCCCGAACAACGAGGGCAACATCTACGACCACATGACGGTCGTTTACAAATACCCGAACGGCGTCCAGGCCACGATCGCCCAGCGCCAGATTCCCGGCTGCTACAGCGACAACTCGGACTACATCGTCGGCTCCAAGGGTTTTGCCCGCTCCGGCTGGAACAACCCCGAGATCCGCGGCGAGAAGACCTGGCGCTATTCCGGCGAGAAGCCCGACATGTATGTCGTCGAGCACCAAGACCTCTTCCGCGCCATCCGCGGCCAGGGTTCCTACCGCTTCGACGGCGACTGGCTCGCCTCAAGCACGCTCCAGGGCATCATGGGCCGCATGGCCGCCTACACCGGCCAGGAAGTGACCTGGGAACAGGCGCTCAACTCGCAGGAGAAGCTCTCGCCGGACGGCGAATGGACCATGGACATGAAGCTCGACATCATGCCCCTGCCAATCCCGGGCCGCTACAAGCTGATTTGACTAGCGCATGGAGACCCAGTGTGAGTGTGGGTGTGGCCTCGCCTCAAAGGGGCGACCCTTTTTGGCGGGGCATGATCAGAAACTCCGCACATCATTGGAGCAGAGAGTTGGTGGGCTCTCCAATTTGCGGAAACTTGTTGAAGCCTGCGAAGGGTTTTCCCGAGGTGAAGTTTCCGAATCCAAGTTGGGCCTGCTAGCGAGCTCCTTGGTAAAGTCAGAGAAATCTTAGCTTCCATGAACCGCCGCCACTTCCTCCAACTGACCGCCACCGCCGGTGCGGTCGCCACCGTCGCCCCGCTGCTCACCGGTTGCGCCACTGCTGCGCCGAAGTCCCCAATCCCCGTCTCGCTCACCAAGCCCGGCAAACGCCGCATCCGCAAGGGCATCATGTGGGGCACCGTTGGCGCGCCCGGCTCCGTGATGGACAAGGCCAAGGCAGTCAAGGAAGCCGGCTTCGAGGGCGTCGAGCCGATGGGTGGCATGGACGTGGACGAAATGCTCCGCGCACTCGACGCCACCGGACTCAAGGCCGGCAGCGTCTGCTGTCACACGCATTGGGCCAAGCCGCTCTCCGACCCCAATCCCGAAGTCCGCAAGGTCGGTCTCGAAGGCCTCAAGCAGTCGCTCCGGGACGCCAAACGCTACGGCGCACCCTCCGTGCTGCTCGTGCCCGCCGTGGTCAACGACAAGGTCTCCTACGCCGACGCCTACGTGCGTTCGCAGGCGGAAATCCGGAAGGCCATCCCGCTCGCGCAGGAACTGGGCGTGAAGATCAGCATCGAGAACGTCTGGAACAACTTCCTGCTCGGACCGATCGAGGCCGCGCGCTACATTGACGAGTTCGAGTCGCCCTTCGTCGCGTGGCACTTCGACATCGGCAACATCATCCACTACGCGTGGCCCGAGCAGTGGATCCGCATCCTCGGCCACCGCATCCAGACCCTGCACATCAAGGAATACAGCCGCGCCAAGTCCGACAAGCAGGGCAAGTGGGCCGGCTTCGACGCCGAGTTCCTGAAGGGCGACAACAACTGGCCCGCCGTGATGAAGGCCCTCGACGACATCGGCTACGACGGCTGGGGCATCGCTGAACAGGGCGGCGGCGGCTCGCTCGAAGGACTCAAGAAGCTCAGCGGCGAGATGGACCGGATCTTTGCGTTATGAAGGGCTCGCAAATCTGTGAGTCGAATAGCCCGGAACTGCACGGAGACGTTCCGTAAGAGAAGCCGCGAATGGTGTAGCGCGAAGTCATGAACCGATTCACCGCAGGGCTGGCAGTGGGTATCGCCGGAACGGCCGCATTGCTCCTTCCACTGTTGCTCAGCGGGCGGCGCGACAAGGCCATCAGGCAGGAAGCGTCGGCTACGGGACCGGTTAGAATCCCACAGCGCCCCACGACTGCAATTGCCCGTGACTACAAGCTGTTCCCTAACGACGCCAATGGAGACGTGTTGTGGCACATGCGAACCAAGGGTGATACGCTCACCCGCCCAAGGGAACTCGACTTCACGGTCATTCTGCCATCGGAAGAGGCTGCCCTAAAGTGTGCCATAATCTGCCTCCAAAGCGGGTTCAAAGTGGAGGTCGAGAAATCGGAGGAACATCACGAGGACAACCTAGACTGGAATGTCATCGTTTACACCACCGCCGTCCCGACCCATGCGGATGTGACAACGCTAGAGCAATTACTTGAGAAACAAGCGGCCAGTTTCGGAGGTAAAACCGACGGTTGGTCGGCGGTCTTCGTTGCGGCGGAATAGCTGACAACCTCGGCTATCGGTAACGGACGCAGTCGGCAATTCGGCCGAAAGGGCCTGTGGTTATGCCAACCTTGCAGCGGCACGACATTGAGCTGCGTCCTCCAGCACAAAGGGCTCGCAGCCATTAGCCGGGGGTTGAGCCCAGCGATACCCCCGGTGGCGTTGCGATTGAGTCCGCACCCCGGAGGGGTGCCAGCATCCGTCGAACTCTGGGCTGCGACCCCTCCGGGGTCCGTCTCCGCCTACGTTTCCGGGCGGGGGGGGAGTCTCGGTGCTCCTCACCCCACGGCCAACGGCTGCCATCGCTCCGCGATACGGACGCCGGCCCTCGGCAGGCTGAGCAATCCGCGGTCAGCGAATTGGCTCACGCAAAGACGCAAAGGCAGGGCGAGCGCCGTCTTCTTTGCGTCTTTGCGCCTTTGCGTGAGTTTCATTTCCAAGTTCGAGTCCATACAAATTCCCGCCCCTGCGGTGTCATCAGTATCGACGGGCTTCTCCGTCCCACTGGATGCACTCGCCGAAAACCGATTCGTCTGACCACCCCAAGCCGGCTTCACGCTGGCGCGGGGCCGCCCTGATCGCCTTCCTCGCCCTCGCATTGTTGCGCCTGCTGCGCCCGCCGACACAGGAACCAACGCCGGCGGCGGCTTCGGCAGAACCCGTCCGCCCCGAAAAGGCACCACCGGCACGTCCGGAAATCCGCACCAATGCCCGGCCGCGCATCGTCAATTCCGCACCCAACCCGAAGGCCGAGGAGATCGTGGCGGCCAAGCTCGCCCAGTTCACCCGTTCCCGCCGGGAACTGACCCACGCCCTCGCCCGCCGTCATTGCATCACCGTGCCCGATGAGGTGGAGCGCTTCTTCGCCGCCGTTGAGTCCGGTGACTGGGACCGCATTTCGGCCGCCTTCGCCGAGATCCACGGTGGCGACACCTCGGGCAGCCAGCATTCGGGGCGCACGCCGGAGGTATCCAAGCTCTGGCCCGCCATCCTCGATGCCTTCGGCGCGGCCGAGCAGGTCCACGAATGGCCCGCGCAGCAGTTGCTCGATTACGGCAACGCCATCCTCGATTCGCTGCGGCCCGGCATGGTGTATGTCGGCGGCACCGACAACGGCCGTTGGATTCCCGAACTGCTCAACGACACCTCCGGCGGCGAACGCCACATCATCCTCACTCAGAACGCGCTCGCGGATGCCGCCTACCTTGACTACGTGGCGGTGCAATACGGCGAGCGGTTCCAGGCCTTGAAGGCCAACGATAGCCAGAAGGCCTTCGCCACTTACGTTGCCGACGCCGGCCTCCGGGCCGCGCACGACCGCGATTTTCCGGACGAGCCCAAGCAGCTTCGCCCCGGTGAGCAGGTGGCGCTGAGCGAAGACGGCCGCGTCTCGGTCGGAGGTCAGGTCGCCGTCATGGCCATCAACGAAAAGCTGCTCACCGGCCTGATGGACAAAAACCCGGACCTGTCCTTCGCCCTCCAGGAATCGTCGCCGCTCGCCGGCACCTACTCCGACGCCCTGCCGCTCGGGCCGTTGATGGAACTCCGGGCAAAGAGCGAGGGGAACGACCTCACCGCCGCCCGCGCCAGTGAGACGCTCGCCTACTGGGAACAGGCCGCCGGGGAAATCCTTGGCGACTCCGCCACGTTGGCCTCGCCCTCGGCGCTGAAGTCGTATTCCCACGACGCGGTGGCCAGCGGCAACCTGCTGGAATCCCACGGTCACCTGGCCCAGGCGGAGACGACTTTCCGGTTGGCCCGGCAGATTTCGCCCGGGAATCCCGAACCCGTGTTCAAGCTCGGGCAACTCCTCGACCGGAGCGGGCGCACCCAGGAAGCCCGGGCGCTCGTGGAGGAATTCTTCCAGGCCTATCCCGAACAGCGGGAACGGATGCTCCCGATCTTCAGCGACAAACCTGCGACGGAGCCGAACCCGTGAAGCCGGCGTAAGGCGGGCGGGCAGCCTGCCCGACTGTGCCCAAGGGGCGCCGGTTCCGTCGCCAAACTCTCCCGGCGTCACGTTCCGGCGCACCGGCTCACTTCGAATCCAAGTTCGCCTTCAGCTCGTCGGGGCCAAACTTCGACTCAATGCCGTTGGCCGGCACGTCTCCCTTCGCGATCCAGACGATGGCGTTGAGGGTGACCTTACGGAAGTTTTCGTCGGCCCAGTTCTTGTGGAAATGGCCGCCCGTGAACCCGAAACCGCGCCCCCCGTTGTCGCGCTCGAAGGCCCACATGAGGTGCTGCGGTTCACCCTTGGCCACCGAGGCGCGGACCCACGGATTGCCCGAGTGCGGCCCGTCGGGCCGATTCAGCGTTTCCTTCGGCGCCAAGGCGCTGAGGATCGGCGTGACGCCCTTCATGTCCGGGGTGAAGCGCATGTGGTAATACCACTCGTCGTTGATCGCGAAGGGCTTCACGCCATTGGCGACCGTGTGCTTCGGGAGCGTCTTGAACTCGGCGTTCCAGTGCGGATTCACGCTCCAGAACGTCTCAAAGTAGCCGCCGGTCCAACGCAGCATTGCGAGTCCCGGATCGCCCTTGGGCACCTCGACGCCGTAATGGGCGGTGCCGATGCCGACGCCCTTGGCGGCGAGTTCATCGAGCAGCTTGAGGCGCTCCGGTTTGATCGCGGGATGGCCGTCGCCGCCGTCGGCATAGAGCAGGATGGCGTCGGCGGACTTCAGCACGGCGACGTCGGCCGGCCAGCCGTTGCTGACGACGGTGGCGTGATAGCCGGGGAGGCGGTTGAGCGCCTCGGCCAGGAGCAGGCAGCCGGCGCGGAATTCGTGTTCGCCCTTGCCGTGGCTGCGGGAACCGGCGCAGAGGACGATGGATTTCTCGGCGTGGGCCGCGAGGGCCGAGGCGAGGGCGAGAGCCAGCAGGGAAAGACGCTTCATGGAATGGGAAATCTTTGGCCGCCCTCGGACCGCGTGGGAAGCCCGATTCTTCAACCGGAATGACGGGGGCAGGTCGGCATCACATCGGAAAATCCCGGCAAGACGTGCGCCCGGCTGAGCCCGCAATTGGCGCCGCACGCGATGCCTCCGTCGGTTCTTTCGGCTGAACACCGCCGACACGATGGGACGGCGCGGCCGGTGAATCAGGGAAACGCCAGCACGTTGGTGCCGTTGGCCTGGTGGGCGTCGAGGAAAAACTCGCTCAGGTTACGCGAGGGGATCCGTTGAACGCTGCCGTCGCCCAGCAGGAGATTGCCCGCCTCATTGTGGAGGCGTTGGTCGAAGGTGACCACGACGTTGCTGGGAAAGGATAGGATCACGTTGGTGAGCACGGCGCCGTCGAGCCGAATGTTGCGGTCGGCGGCCAGAATGGACTGCGCCGATTCTTCGGTGGCGGAAAAACCGAGCGCATAACTCACAAAGCGATTGTTGGTGAACTCGCTCCAGGAATTGGCGGACCGCCGTTCGCGGTCAGAGGGGCAGATGAAGAGTTTGGGGTGGCTGATTTCGTTCGAGATGGCGGCCCAATGTCGCCAAATTGCTGCCGGACTGGTGGCGTGATTCTTGGTGCCGCCTTCGTTATCCGCCAAGTTCCAAGGCAACACCACTTCCTGATCTTTCGCGAAGATCCTGAACGCCAGCCCGATGTTCTTGAGGTTGTTGACGCAGTAGCTACGACGACTTTTGTCCAGTGAGCGGGAGTAACCAGTCAGCGCCGCGGCCAATCCGACGAGCACAACCGTCAACAACGCTGCCACCGTAACGATCACTTCCAACCGGGTGAGCGCACTCAGCCGGCTGTCATGACAGCGACGGGATTTCAAGCCCACGTTCACGGCACGACCATTTTCTGCGGTTCGGCAATTAAAGCGGCCGCATCGCGAAACTGCTCTGCCAGTCGGCCAGGGGTGACCTGCTGCACGCTGCCATCCCCCAGCATGATGTTCCCGGCGTCTCTGTGGATGCGCCTGTCCCACGCCGCGTTGAGGTTGGTGGTTAGCGTGAGCACCGTGTTGGATACCGCCAAGCCGTCCACGACAAGGTTGCGGTCTGAGGCCAGGATGGACATGGGTAGATTTTCCGAGGCGGAGATGCCCACGGTGTAGCTGTGGAAGTGGTTGTTGGTGAATTCCAACCATGATCTGGCGGCCCGCCGTTCGCGGTCAGAGGGGCAGATGAATGGTTTGGGGTGGCTGATTTCGTTCGATATGGCCGCGAAGTGGCGCCAAAGCGCGGCAGGATTGGTGACGTGCTCCTTTGAGCCACCGTCACTGCTGTCAACAGTCCAAGGAAACTCAGGCGCACTGGTGCGCGAAAAAATGCGGAACGCTAGGCCGATGATTCTGAGGTTGTTGACGCATGCGATTCGGTTCCGCCGGTCGCGGGATTTCGCCATCGCCGGAATCGTCATCACCACCAGCACTCCGATGACCACGAGCACGACCAGCAGTTCGACCTTGGTGAAGGCCCGGAGGAGTCGGGTGCAGGGGCGGCTCATGGGACTGCGGACAGGCTGCGCCCGCTGGTGTGTGCGGCGCAAGTCGCCGGTTCGTCGGACAGAACAGCCGCGCTTTGTGGTTCATCGTGGCTAACCATTCTGGGTCGCGGAGCGACTTGGTGAAAGTAGCCGTGGGCTTCAGCCCACGGTGCTGCCCGACAGATGCCCCGCATCGCGGATGCGATGCCTGATCGCCCGCCAGCAGGGAGCCGGGCATTTCAGTCCGAGGTGAACCGCAGGTTCAACCGTCGCTCCGCGACGAAAATCTCCTCTCCCCAGTCCGTGGACTGAAGTCCACGGCTACCGTCAATGCCTCGCTCCGCGAGACGAGCGAAGGATTCTGCTTAGGTGCCGTTGGAAAGCCCATCGCGAGAAGCCCAGATGGTGGCTGAGGGTCTTTCGCCCCGCTGGCGCTCTGGGCCCGCAGAGACGACAAACCCCGGGCTCACGCCCGGGGCTAAGTTCATTCGCGCCTCCGGCGCTAACCAATGTGTGGGCTTGGCTTACAGCGTCACCACCCGGGCGCTCTTGATCGCGGGGTCCTTGGCCAGTTCATCCAGGGCGGCCTGCGAGGGCACGGTGTCCACTTCCAGCACGGTCAGCGCTTCGCCGCCCACCCCTTCGCGGGCGAGGCTCATATTGGCGATGTTGATACCGTGCTTGCCGAGCACGGTGCCGAGGAAACCCACGATGCCGGGCCGGTCGGCGTTTTTCACCAGCAGCACGTGGCCGCTGACGGGAATCTCCACCGGCTGGCTGAACAGGCGCACGATGCGCGGGTTGTTGGGCGAGCCGAAGAACGTGCCGCCCGCCGAAGCAACCTTTTCGTCGCCCTGGTAGATCTGGACGTGCAACCACTCGTTGAAGGTCACCGGTTCGTCGGACTTCTTCTCCTCGACGCTCAGGCCGAGCGAGGCGGCGGCGCTGCGGACGTTGATGTTGTTGATGTCCTTGACCGCGCTGAAGCTGAGGAAGCCGCGCAGGATCGCCCGGGTGACCGGATCGGTCTGGGGCAGGTCCTGGGCGCGTCCGCCGAAGGTGATGTGCAGGCGGTCGTAGGGCTGCGGCGCGAGCTGGCCGAGCAGCTTGCCGATCTTTTCGCCGAGCAGCAGATACGGCTTCACCAGCTCGTAGGTCTTGGCGTCCACGCCGGGCAGGTTCACGGCGTTGCGGACCTCGCCGGTGAGCAGGAAGGCGGTGATGATCTCGGCTACTTCCAGGCCGCACTTTTCCTGCGCCTCCTCGGAACTCGCGCCGAGGTGCGGCGTAAGCACGACGTTGGGCAGGGTGCGGAACTTGTGGTCGGCCGCGAGCGGTTCGACGCAGAACACGTCCAGCGCGGCGCCGCCGACCTTGCCGGATTCGAGCCCGGCCACGAGGTCGGCCTCGTTCACGATCTCGCCGCGGGCGCAGTTGACGATCCGGACGCCGGGCTTCATGCGGGCGATGGACTCGGCGTTGATCATGCCGCGGGTCTCGTTGGTGACCGGCATGTGGACCGTGATGAAGTCGGACTCGCGATAAACCGCGTCGGGATCGATCGCCAGCTCGAAGCCGAGCTGCTTGGCGCGCGCTTCGGTCAGGAACGGATCGTAGGCGACCACGCGCATGCCGAACGCGAGGGCGCGTTTGCCCACCTCGGTGCCGATGCGGCCGGCGCCGAGGATGCCCAGCGTCTTGCCGGCGATTTCGGTGCCTTGGAACGCCTTACGGTCCCACTTTCCGGCGGCCATGGTGCCGTGGGCGGCGGGGATCTTCCGGGCTAGCGCGCCGAGCATGAAGAAGGTCAGTTCGGCGGTCGTGATCGTGTTGCCACCGGGGGTGTTCATTACCACGACGCCCCGTTGGGTGGCGGCGGCGACATCCACGTTGTCCACGCCCACGCCGGCGCGGCCGACCACCTTGAGCTGTTTGGCGGCTTCGAGGACCTTGGCGGTCACCTTGGTCTCGGAGCGCACGACCATGGCGTCCACGTCGGCGACGAGCGGGAGCAGCTCGGCCTCGGAGAGCCGCTTGGGCAGGACGGTGACCTTGAACTCAGGGCGCGCCTGGAAAAAGGCGATGCCGCGGGGTGAAATGGGGTCGCAAACGAGCACGTGCATAGAGCAGGGCCGGGACGCTAGGGGGCGACTCCCGGGTGGTCAATTGCGGGCGCGGGCTGGGCTGGACGGCATGGCCGCCCGCCGCGGACGGCCCGGAAACTCCAGACTTTGCGAAACCTGCCGATAACCCCACCGGGCGCCCAAAGCCGTGCTTTGCGCCGGATGCGGACACCCGCCGGTCGGGTGGTTCCGAATTTCCGGCCGCCGTGGCGCCCGAACCGACCCTGCTACCGTGGGCCAAATTCTCGTCATCGAAGACGACGCCGCTTGCCGCGACATTGTCCGGCGCATCCTCGCCGTGAAACGGCATTCCGTGGTCGAGGCGGCGACGGCCGAGGACGGTCTCCGCCTGGCCAAGGAGAACCGGCCCGACCTGATCCTCACGGACATCAACCTCGGCGACGCCGACGGCTTTTCGATCCTGGCCGCGGTGCGCGCCAATCCCACGCTCGCCACCATCCCGGTGATCATGATGACCGGCCGCCAGGAAGCCACGGACATGCGCCGCGGCATGGACAGCGGGGCGGACGACTATCTCCAGAAGCCGTTCGACACGTTGTCGCTGATCGCCGCCGTGGAAGCCCGCCTGCAAAAGCAGGAGACCCTGCGCCGCGAAGCCGTGGAGACGCAGGCCCGGCTGCTCGCGATGCTGGAGGCCACGCCGGACCTCGTGGGCCTGGCCCGGCCGGACGGCCAGCTCGCCTACCTGAACCGAGCCGGCCGCGCCCTGCTGGGCCTGAACGAGGATGAACCCGTAGCCCGGTTTTCCCTCGCGGACCTCGTGTCACCGTCCTCGCGGGATGAATTCCTGGAGGAAGCCCTGCCCCAGTCGCGCATCCGCGGCGTGTGGAGCGGCGAAGGTTTTCTCCGGCGCCTGAGCGGCGTCGAAATGCCCGTGTCGCAGGTGCTGGTCACGCGCTACACCGAGGACGGCCGCGTGGATTCGTTGGCCACCATCATGCGCGATCTCACCGACCAGAAGCAGGCGGAGAGCGCGATGTCGCTCCTCGCGGGCGCGCTCATGCGGTCGCAGGATGACGAACGCCGGCGCATCGGGCGCGAGCTGCATGATTCCACGGCGCAGGCCATGGCCGCGCTCGAGATCGAACTCTCGCGGCTGCAACGGAACCTCGGCGCCAACGAGGCGGCCCCGCCCAACAACCTTACCCAGTGCGTGCGCCTCGCGAAGCAATGCTCGCAGGAGATCCGCACGATGTCCTACCTGCTGCACCCGCCGTTGCTCGACGAGATGGGCCTGGTCTCGGCCGTGCGCTGGTTCCTCGACGGGTTTGCCCAACGCAGCGGGATCGAGGTCAAGTTCGAGGCGAGCGAAGGGTTCGACCGGCTGCCCGAACAGATCGAGCTGACCCTGTTCCGGGTCGTGCAGGAATGCCTCTCGAACATCCACCGCTCCTCCGGCAGCAAGACCGCCAGCGTGAAGCTGGTCCGGGAAAAACGCTCGGTCCGGTTGGAAGTATCGGACGAGGGAAAAGGCATCCCGGCCGAGGTCTTGAGCGAATTTCAGCGTTCCGGCGTGTCCACCGGCGTGGGTCTGTCCGGCATGCGCGAGCGCGTCCGCCAACTGCGCGGCACCTTCCAGATCGAGCCCGGCTCCCCCGGCACCCGCGTGTGGGTGATGCTGCCGGTTTCACCGCATGAGTTATGAGCAAGGTCCGCATTCTCATCGCCGACGACCATGAACTCGTCCGACGCGGTCTCCGGGCCACCCTGGAGGAGCGTCCCGGCTGGGAAGTCGTGGGCGAAGCCGGCGACGGCGAGGAAGCGATCAGACTGTCCCTCAAGCTCCGACCGGATCTCCTGGTGCTCGATGTCAACATGCCCAAGCAGAACGGGCTGGAAGTCGCCCGCGCGCTCCAGGAACGCGCCCCGAAAATCCGCGTGCTGGTGCTCACCGTGCATGACTCCGCCCAGATCGTGCGCGAGATCATGCAGGCCGGCGCCAAGGGTTACCTGCTGAAATCCGAGGCCGGCAAGGACCTGCCCACGGCCGTCGAGACCGTGATGCAGGACCAGCCGTTCCTGACGCCTTCCGTCACCAACATCGTGTTGGACACTTTCCTCAAGTCGGCGCCGAAGCCGGCTGCACCCGAGACGCCGCCGGTGCCGTTGTCCACGCGGGAGACCGAAGTCATCAAGCTGCTCGCCCAAGGCCACAGCAACAAGGACGTCGCCCGGCAGCTCGGCATCAGCGTGAAGACGGTGGACACCCACCGGACCAACCTCATGCGCAAGATCGGGCTCCACTCGATCACCGAACTGGTGCGCTACGCCATCCGCAACGGCCTCGTCGAGCCGTAGCGCCGCGTCAGCGGGCGGGGCGCAGCACCTCGAAATACCACGCCCCGAGCGGCGGCAGCTCCGCCAAGGCCAGCCCCTCGTCGCGCAGCGCTGGCCCGGTCGTGCGCACGCGCAGCGCGAGCCGGTTGGCCAGCCGATCGCGGAATTCTATCGGCCCATTCGCGGAAACCGGCCCCAACGCAGCCAACGCCGCGGGCGAGAACCTGATCCGGACGTCCCGCAGGGCGGAGGTTCCGTGCAGGTTCGCCACCACCAGGAACACCTGTCCGCTCACCGGGTCGTGCCGGAGGAAGGCATACAGCCAATGGCCGCTGGCCGTTTCGCCGGGCAGTCGGCCAAAGCGCGAATTGTCCCGGTTCGCGCCGTTCAGCGGCAGGAATTCCCCCGCCGAGAACGCCGGCTCCCGCGTGAGTTTCAGCAGGCGCCCGTAGAACGTCCGCAGGGCGCGCTGTTCCGGGGACAGTCCGCCGCCGTCGTAGCGATGGCCATTCACCCACTTCACCAGCTCCGGCATCGACCAGTAGTCGAAGATGCTCGTGCGCCCGTCATCGCCACCAAAACCTTCCGCCCCGAGCGCGGGCTCGCCGACTTCTTGGCCATTGTAGAAGAGCAGCGGCCCTCGGCCGAACCCGAACAGCAACGCACTGACGGGCCGACCGACCGCGGCACCCAGACCGCCCCAATGCCGCGGATTCGCCAGCCGGACCTCGTCGTGGTTTTCGGCGTAGCGCAAGGACCGGTGCAGCGGGGCGACAGCGCCGAGCACCCCGTCTAGATCGTTCGCCCACTTCGGGCCGTCGTATAGATCCTTGAGCACGTCGTAACTCTGATCGTCGTAGACCGCGTCGAAACCCGCCTCGACCAACGCTTGCAGGACGTTTCCGTCGGTCAGCTTGTTGGGGTCATTGTCGTAGGCCTCGGCCACGAACAGCGCGCCGGGCCGACGTTCCCGCGCCCGCGTGAGAGCCCAGTGCCAGAACTCGAGGGGCACCCAGTGCGCCATGTCGCAGCGGAAGCCGTCCACGCCCAGGCCCTGCCAATGCGCCAGCACGGCGTCGAGCTTGAGCCAAGTATCGGGAATGGGTTTGCCGGGATCGTCCGCGGTCGGGAACTCCTTCGGCCCGTGACGCCCCAGCGTGAAGTCGAAGCCATAGTTCAGCTTCACGGTTTCATACCAGTCGCCCGGGTTCGGCGCGTTGGTGATTCCGTTGTTGCCGGTCACCTTTGCGTGGTCGGATTCGGTGGCAAACGCGCCGTCGCAACTGCCCGTCACCGCACAGGTCGGGCTCACCGGCTGGCCGTCCTGCATCGTTGGCAAGCGGAGCGGTCCGGGCAGGTAGTAGAAGTTGTTGGTCGGCGAGAAGAACCGGGTGCGGTCGTCGTGCGCGCCGAAGTTGAGCTCGGGCTTCACCACCGAATGATGGCTTCGGGCCACATGATTCGGGACGAGGTCGATGATCACGCGGAGCCGGTTGCGATGGATGCGCTCCACCAGCCTGCGGAATTCGTCGAGCCGTCGGGCGGGATCCGTTGCGTAGTCGGGGCAGACATCGAAGTAGTCACGCACCGCGTAGGGCGAGCCAGCCAGACCCTTGAGCAGGTCCGGATCGTCCGCCGGCAGGCCCACGGCGGAATAGTCGGTCGCCGTCGCCTGCCGCAGCACGCCCGTCAGCCAGAGGTGGGTGATGCCCAGCTCGCGAAGCGAACGCAGCGCCCGTTCATTCACGTCGGCGAACTTACCGACACCATTCTCCGCCAGCGTCCCGTTGGGTTTCCAGGTTTCGTTCAGGTTGCTGAACTGCCGGAGAAACAACTGGTAGACGCACGGCCGCTCCGGGAGGGCACGGGCGGCTGGCGAATTCGGGGCGGAATGACTCGTCATGGCAAGGCTGACCCAGGCGGCGATGAACCACGGGAAACGCACGGCCTTGGCGTAACGCGAACTGGCGGAAACGGGAAGCTGCGAGTGCCCGCGCCTCCGCGCTCGTCAGGCGCCGGCGCTTCGGCTTAACTGCCCTTCCCCGCCGTGCGCGGGACTGTCCATGGCATCCGAAAACGCATCCGAGGGGCGCTTCATTGAGCCCGAGCATCCGCAGTTCAGCGGCTTCATCTTCAAGATCCAGGCCAACATGGATCCGAAGCACCGCGACCGCATCGCCTTCGTGCGCGTGGTCAGCGGCAAGTTTGAGCGCGACATGACCGTGACGCACGTCCAGTCCGGCAAGAAGGTCCGCCTTAGCTCGTCGCACAAGCTGTTCGGCAACGAACGCGAGACCGTGGACGAGGCCTTCCCCGGCGACATCATCGGCCTGGTCGGCCACGACGGCTTCGGCATCGGCGACACGCTGACGACCGACCCGAAGATCCGTTACGACGAGATTCCCCGGTTCACGCCGGAAGTCTTCGAATACTTCCACAATCCCAACACGGCGAAGTTCAAGCAGTTCCGCCAGGGCCTCGACCAGCTCCTGCTTGAGGGCGTCGCCCAGGCCTTCAACCTCAAGGACACGGCCAGCCGCGTGCCGTTGCTGGCGGCGGTCGGACCGCTGCAATTCGAGGTGCTGCACTACCGGCTGGAGACGGAATACAACGCCGAAGCTCGCCGGGAGCCGGCGCCGTTCCAAGTCGTCCGCTGGCTGCCCGCCGGGACGAAGGAGGAGGAACTCGACGGCATCTCGCTGCCCACCGGCGGACGTTTCGCCACCGACGGCGACGGCAACTGGGTGGCGCTCTTCCCGACCGACTGGTCGATGAACTACTTCACGCAGAACAACCCGCGAGTGCCCCTGAGCCCCCTGGCGCCGAAGAAGCAGATTGAGATGTAACGCCAAGCGCCGGCTCGGATTCGGTCCCGACTAAGGATTTTTTGGCGAGGGTGACAGCGACAGCGTGATCACCCCGAGGTCGATGGTGCCGGTGGCTGGCTCCTCCGGAACGGTGATCAGAATCGGTTTGGCTGCGGCCCGAGCGCGGAGCTTCCCGTCCGCCTGGGTGAAGTGGTCAACGTAGGCAGAGAAGCTGACCGTGTAAGTGCCCGGCTCAATGTCGTCAGCGCAAAGTGTATCGTCGGGCAGCACCGCCATGGTAAAATGTTTCGCGGCTTTGATGAGTTGTTGCTGCTCGGGTGTTTGGCGCCATTGCTCGAACGCGAGCGGATTGTTCCGGATTTCGGCCGACGGTCCCGGTGACGGCGTATCGATCGTGCCCGAAAACCGCCAATGCGGGGCGAATGCCGTTCCGGGAGGCCAGATCAACCGGCCGGTAATGTGGTAGCCGCCAAGGGTGAGGGAAGCCTGCGCCGTTTCGCCCGCCCGAACCTCAACTTCGGCGGCCCGCCCCGGAGGTAAAGAGACGTTTCCATTGCCGCGATCGGTCCGCAGGTAACTCCTGACTTTCAAGAACCTGGGTGGAACCCGATCAAAATGAAAGCGGCCGTCTTGATCGGTCTTTGCGAGGAAGGCGGTGAGATCGAGCCGCAGCGTCCCGGCGGCGATCCCATCCAACGTCTCTAGGCCTACATCTCGACCGGATACCGGCTTGTCGCCCTCGATGATCTGCCCTTCGATCCGTCCCCAAGCCTGCAGTGTCCAGGTCGGTTGAGCAGCTAACTGTTGCGGGGTCGCTTCACCGTAGCCTTTGAAGTTGGCCGCGAGGACGCGGATCAGCGAATCATCACCCGGCAACTGGAAACGTCCGCGGCCGTCGGTCGTCACGAGGATGCAGTTCCGGTTGTAAGCCAAATTGAATCCCGTTGCGGTCAGCACCGCATGCCCGCCTGTGCTGACCAACGCGACCTCCATGGCGGCGGCAGGGCGGCCATCGGGCGTCAGCACGGTGATGGTTGTGTCGGTGGAGGGCCGAAGCGCGACTTCCAGCTGCGCTTCTCCTTCACCGGTGGCGACAGTGCGGGAGATAAACGGCGCGTAACCGTCGGCTTCAAATCTGAAGACGAAGCCGGGATCCTTTTCTGGATCGATGACCCCGGCCGGGCTCTCGTCGAAGGTGTGCCGGAATTTACCTCCTCCGAAGGTCAGCCCGAATTGCTCTTGAGAAGTCCAGGCAGGGGTGGACTTGCGGATTAAACGTCCCGA
This sequence comes from uncultured Verrucomicrobiota bacterium, assembly GCA_964602595.1. GTDB lineage: Bacteria > Verrucomicrobiota > Verrucomicrobiia > Limisphaerales > UBA9464 > CAIWAH01. The sequence continues at coordinate 47,661 of CAZRRO010000028.1, forward strand.
TGAAAAGTCGAACACCGGCTCAGGCCACCCAACGACGATGGTAAATCTGGGGATTGGCGTGCCGGTAGCCGCGTCGCGCACCGTGCCGGATATCGTCAGTCCCGGCAGCATTCTCACCACGTGCTCTTGCCCGTCGGCTCGGACCGTAAAGCCCCGCACTGGAAGGTGACCTGGCGCAGAGAGGTTGAAGGTCAGTTCGGAGTCCGGCGCTTCTTCCCAAACAACGCGGCCGTCGGAATCTGTAACCAGATAGGGATTCGCACCCATCGGCGCGGAGTTGGCCTGCGCTACCCACGCTCCGGACACGGGTTGGCCCCCGTGGTCGACCACGCGTAACCGCAACACCTGGAGGCGCAATTCCTCGTTCCTGCCGAGCACCAGGCGGAATGGCGCGGAATCCTCCGCCAGTTCCACCGCGGTGGTGGCAGGTGCGTATCCTTCCGCCCGGGCCGAAAGCAGGACCTTTCCCGGCGGACAGCCGCGCAGCGTGAATCTGCCATCGGTCCCCGTGGTTCCCTGCCGCCGGTGGGATTCATCGCCGCGGCAAGCGGATACCTCAGCGTCGGCAACCGGACTACCCACTGAGTCCACCACCATTCCCGCGGCGGTTACCGCCGGGCCCAGACGGAACACAAAGGTTCCGGCGCGAAGCTCAAGCTCCGTTCGCGGGTCGTTGGCATCGGTTCCGACTTGGTGGATAAAAGCCATTTCCGAATGCAAGTGCTCCGGATGCTCGGCACTGCCGTAGAGCCGCCGGATCATGTCCTCCGCGATGCGGTTGATTTGCCACCGGCCGTCCTCGTCGGTGGTCACCTCGATCCACCCAAATTCATGATTCTCCGTGCGGATTGAGGTGGCCGGGTCGTCATTGTGGTTGAAGCTCACTTTCGCTCCCGCCACCGGTCTCCCGTCCGCATTCACTACGGTTCCGCCGATGGGCACGGCACGCTCCAGCCGCACGGTGTAAATTTCGGGGGCGGCTTCGCCACGCTCCAAAGCCCACTTCAACTGGGTATCGGCGAAGCCCTCGGCCCGCGTCGTGAGGCGGAGTTCGCCGTCCACGCGCGTCACGGGACGAGGTTCAGTGGAAGGTTTCGGATAAGTCACGTTCACCGTGCCGTCGCGGAGGGAGAAGAACTTTGCGTCCGTGACCCAGCCGCGCTCGACCAATACGCCAGGAACCGGCCGACCGCTGTCGGCCGTGAGCAACGTGAGGTGCAGCCGTCCGAGCGAAGGGTCATTGGTCGGATTGGCGGAGGAAATCTCGGCGAGCTCGGCAGGAACCACGCTGGCGGCGAAAGCTGACGCCTCCGTCGTCGTGCCGGAACTGTCCGGCGCACGGGATGTTCCGGAATCGGTCCGCTTCGGCGCAAACTGGGGCCAGATAAACGGCGTGAGGACGAGCGCGAGCGTAACGGCTCCGACCAGGATCTTGGCTGGGATGCGGGTAACCAGTGCGAGCAGGCTCTGGAACAGTCCATCGCCGGTCGCGGAACCGGGTGACGAGCCGGTCACGGCGGCTTGGCTCACGCGGCGGGCGAAATCGGCTGGAGCTGCGGCCACCGCCTGCGCAGTAAGCGCGAGCGTGAGTGCGGCTTCGGTGGAAGTGACGCCCCGGCGGGCGAGCGCATGGCGAAGTTTGTCGAGGGCGCGGTCCACCCTCATGCGCGCGGCGTTTTCGCCAAGGCCAAGGTGTTCGCCGACTTCCGACAAGGGACGTCGCTCAAAGAAGCGCAGGAGCACCGCCTCGCGATCGGTTTTGCCGAGTTCGTGCATGGCGTCGTCGAGCACCGGGCGAAGCTGGTCCCAATTCGGCGTCGGTTCGGTGGGTTGGAGAAGTTGATCCATCGCAAAGGACTCCTGTTCGCGCTGGCGGCGACGGTGCTCGGCGCGGCGCGCGTTGGCCGTGAGGTAGCGGGTGCTCGTGTAAAGCCATCCTGCCAAGGAAGTGTGGCCGCGCAGACGCCCGCCTTTCCGGGCCAAGTCGGTGAAGACGGACTGGGTGATGTCTTCAGCGGCACCGGCGTCGCCATTCATCTGTCGCAGGGCGGCGGAATGGACGAGGTCGAGATGGCGGGAGACCAGCTCGGCGAAGGCCAGTTCTGATCGATCCGCCACGAACCGGCGGAGCAACTCGGTATCGGAAATCGTCATCTTGCCGGATAACAACCGGCGCGCCCGAAACCGCACAGACAATTTGGCGAGCATCCCCTGCCCACCGGCGGGCGTTTCGCCACCGACGGCGACGGCAACTGGGTGGCGCTCTTCCCGACCGACTGGTCGATGAACTACTTCACCCAGAACAATCCGCGCGTGCCGCTGAGCCCGCTGGCGCCGAAGAAACAGGCCTGAGCCGGCTCACTTCTTAAACAGGTCGTCGAGGCCCTTGCTGGCGCCCTTCAAGGTGCCGGACGCCTTGTCCAGCGCGCCCTTGGCGGCATCGGTGGCCCCCTTGGTCAGGTTGCCCGCCTGCGCCGTGACGGCCGGGATGACCTTGGTCACGACCTCGTTGATCACCTGCTGGGTCAGCTCGCTCGGGGTGATGCCTTCGCTGCCGCTGCCGAGGTTCGTCAGCCGAATCTCCGGCAGGGTCAGCGGCGGAATGGCCCCGCCCAGGCCGGGAACGTTCAGCTTCACGTTCACCTTGGTGCCGCTCAGGACGAATTCGTCTACCTGAAGCTTTTTCTGGGCGCCGGTTTCCTCGGCGGGCTTCGACTTCTCGGCGGCGGTGAACCGGTTGAGGTTCGCGAGCAGCGCCTTGAGATTGTTGTCGGTCAAGCCGCCTTCGATCGTGACCTCGGGATCCATAACCCGCACCGATTTCACGACGATCTTGTCGGACATCAGCGAACCGGGATCGACCACAAGGCTGGCCTCACCCAGGCGGATCGCGAAGGGCGCCGTGTAGGGCACGGGATTGCCGATGACCAAACCCTTGACCGTGCCGGAGCCGGAACTGGGCGACAGGTCGACGGAAGCCACGGTGACGGTCGTCTGGGTGAACTTGGGCCCGAAGGTCTCGATGCCGGCCTTGACGAGCTTGCCGAGATTGCTGCCCAACAACACGACCGCGGCGACCAGGGCGAGGACGACAACAACCGCACCGATCAGGATGGCCTTCTTCATGAGGTGAAGTTCAACCCGCCGTCCGCCGGAAGCAAGCCGGCGCAAGCCAGGTGTGGCCATCGAACCACTCCGAACCGAGCGGGGACATCGCGGGCCGGAAATGCAACGGCCGCCGGCGCCGAGCACCAGCGGCCGTCGGGGTAAACGAACCCCGGGGGTGGTTCGTGGCAAAGGCAACCGAGCCGCGGGCCGGCAACCGGCGAACCCAAAATCTGCCGGCACCGGGAAGCCAATCTGCGGATGGTTCAGGTGAAACGCCAGTCCGGAGGCCGTGACGACGATTGATTTGTCCTCCCCAAGCGTATTGGCGGGGCGCGCGGGCCGGGTTTCTCCGCGGCCCAACGAGAATTGAAGGCTCGCCGCTGGGATTCGTCCTTGGAAGGCTGTCGCCATGAAATCCCGCTTCACTCTTCTGCCGCTCGCCGGGTTGCTCGGTCTGCTGGGAACTCCGCTCGCCTCCGGGGCGACGAACGCGGATTTCGCCCGGGACATCCAACCGCTGTTGGCCGAGCGCTGCTTTGCCTGCCACGGCGAGAAGAAACAGGAATCGGGACTTCGGCTCGACCGCAAGGCCGACGCGTTCAAGGGCGGCGATCATGGCCCGGCCATCATCCCCGGAAAGCCGGCGGATTCCGTGTTGCTCCAGGCCGTCGTCGGCACCCATTCGGAGGTGGCGAAGATGCCGAAGAAGGGCGAGTCGCTGACCGCGGATCAGATCGCGGCGCTGCGAAACTGGATCGAACAGGGCGCTCCATGGCCCGCCCAACTCGAAACCCGAGACTCGAAACCGGAAACTCCGCACTGGGCCTTCCAGCCAGTCCGCCGGCCCGAGCCGCCGAAGCTCAGTTCCCCGAACCGCAAGCAGGCACGCAGCCCGATTGATCAGTTCGTGTTCCACCAGCTGGAGCAGGAGAAACTCACGCCTTCGCCCGAGGCGGACCGTGTTACCTTGATCCGTCGGGTTTCGCTGGACCTGACGGGCTTGCCGCCGATGCCCGATGAGGTGGACACCTTCGTCGCCGACAAGTCGCCCGACGCCTACGCCAAAGTCGTCGAGCGCCTGCTGGATTCGCCGCATTACGGTGAGAAGTGGGCCCGGCACTGGCTGGACGCGGCCCGCTACGCCGACTCGAACGGCTTCGAGAAGGACCGCACCCGCTCCATCTGGCCGTGGCGCGACTGGGTGATCAGCGCTTTCAACGCCGACAAACCCTTCGACCAGTTCACGATTGAACAGTTGGCCGGCGATCTCCTCGCCCATTCGAAGCCCGATTCTCCTGGCGCGGAACTTCGAGCCGCCACCGGCTTCCTGCGGAACTCGATGGTGAACATGGAGGGCGGCATCGAGCCCGAGAAGTTCCGCGTGGAGACGATCATCGACCGCGTGGACGCCGTGGGCCGCACCTGGCTGGGGCTGACCGTCGCCTGCGCGCAGTGCCACAATCACAAATACGATCCGATCTCACAGAAGGAGTATTTCCAGTTCTACGACTTCCTGAACCAGGACGTGGAGCCAAAGCTCGACGTGCCCACAGCGGAAACCCAGGCCAAGCGCGACGCCATCGCGGCGGCGGCCAAGGCGATTGAGGAAAAACTGCTCGCCGATCCCGCGGTCACAGGGAAGTTCAACGAGTGGCTCCGTTCCGTGGCCCGCGTGCCCACGGCGTGGCAGCCCCTGGACGCCAAGGAATGGCATTCCACACCGATGAAGTTCGAGAAGCAGGAGGACCTCTCCCTGCTCGGCGGCGGTGACGTTCACAACAGTTCCGTCATCCGGGTGTGGGTGGACCTGCCGCAGACGAACCTCACCGGCTTCCGCCTGGATGCGCTCAATCACGGCAACCTGCCCCAGAACGGCCCCGGCCTCGACGGCAACGGCGACTGGCTGGTGAACGAGTTCACGGTCGAACTCACGCCGCTCAGGGAACTCGCCGTCCCCAATGCGGGCACCACCAACTTCACCGCGACAACCAACCGCGTGAAGTTTGCCCGGGCCGTGGCGGACGTGGAACCGGCGGGACTTCCGGCGAGCCTCATGATTGACGGCGTGGTCACGAACGGCGGCTGGGGCGCAGCCTTCACCAAAGGGCGCCGGAACCAAGAACGCCGCGCCGTGTTCCAGGCGGAACAACCGGTCGGCTTCGAGGGCGGCTCTCGCCTGCTGATCACCGTGAACTCGAAGCCCGGCGGTGGTCTGAACAATTCCAGCGACCGCGTTTCCAGCTTCGTGCTGGGTCGGCTGCGGCTGAGCGTTACGTCCGACACCGGATCGCTCACGGCGGATCCGCTGAGCGAGAAGCAGCGGGCATTGCTGCCACTGGTGGCACAGGCGCCCTCGCCTGTGTCGCGTCCAACGGGCGCCTCGCCCGTTGAGGTGGCTGCGGCCCGGCGGGAACTGTTTCGCGTCTTCCTGTTCCAGGAACCCAGCCTGGCGGAGGCCGCCAAGCAGTGGGACGACGCCTGGAAAGACTGGCCCGCCGCCGAGAACTCCACCTTGGCGCTCCAACTCCGCGAACCCCGCCGCGACACCAAGATCTTCAAGCGCGGCGACTGGCAGAAACCGACCACCTCCGTCAGCGCGGATGTGCCCGCGACGCTGAATCCGCTCCCGCAAGACGCGCCCCGCAATCGTCTCGGCCTTGCGCAGTGGCTCGTGAGCCCGGCGAATCCGCTGACGGCCCGCGTGTTCGTGAATCGCGTCTGGGCGCACTACTTCGGCGCCGGTCTGGTCATCACGCCGGAGGATTTTGGCGTCCGCAGCGATCCGCCGTCGCATCCCGGCTTGTTGGACTGGCTCGCGAGCGAGTTCATGGCGCCGCAGTTAAATGTTCCCGGTTCCAAGACCAAGCCGGCGGCTTGGTCCCTGAAACACCTTCACCGGCTCATCGTGAACTCGGCAACCTACCGGCAATCGTCGCGGGTGACGCCCGGGCTGCTGGAACGTGATCCCTACAATCGGCTGCTCGCCCGCGGCCCGCGCGTGCGCGTGGACGGCGAGGCCGTGCAGGACATCGCGCTCAAGGCCGCCGGCCTCCTGTCGCCCAAGATCGGCGGCCCCAGCGTCTTCCCGCCGCTGCCGGACGGCGTGATGTCCCTCGCCTACGGCCCCATTGCCTGGAACGTGAGCGAGGGCGACGACCGTTACCGCCGCGCGATGTATACCTTCTGGAAACGCAGCGTGCCGCATCCCTCGATGCTGACTTTCGACACCCCGGCCGCGGAACAAAGCTGCGTCCGCCGCATGCGCTCGAACACGCCGTTGCAGGCGCTGGTAACCTTGAACGAACCGACCTTCAACCAAGCCGCCCGCTGGCTGGCGTGGCGGGCGCTCGCCGCCGCCGGCAATGATGCGGAACGGGCAACCTGGGCGTTCCGCCAGTGCCTCAGCCGCAAGCCCAGCGCCCAGGAGACCTCCGTGCTGCTGAAGCTGCTGGCGGACGCCCGTCGAGAATTTGGCGAACGCCCCAAGGACGCACCGCAATTCGCCTTCGCGGATCCCAAGAACCCGCCGCCGCTGCCGGCCGGCGCCACCGCCACCGACGTGGCCGCGTGGAGCGCGGTCACGCGCGCCATCCTGAACCTCGACGAGACCATTACGAAGGAATGACTCCATGAACCTCCCCCACGAACTTGATCTTGAACGGAAGCGTTTCCTGTCCCGCCGCTGGTTCTTCCGCGAATGCGGCATGGGCTTGGGTTCCATCGCCCTGGCGTCTTTGCTAAACGACCGGGCGTTGGCCGCCGCGGGTGCGCCTGCCAAGGTCACGAACCCACTTGCGCCGAAGAAGGGCCACTTCGCCGGCAAGGCCAAGTCGGTGATCTACCTGTTCATGGCAGGGGCGCCGAGCCAGTTGGAGCTTTTCGACTACAAGCCCACGCTCGCGAAATACAATGGCCAGCCTGTGCCCAAGGACGTGCTCGGCGGCCAGACCTACGCCTTCATCAAGCCCGACTCCGCGATCTACGCGCCGGAGTTCAAGTTCGCCCAGCATGGCCAGTCCGGCGCTTGGATCAGCGAAGCCTTCCCCGAGCTGGCCAAGGTCTCGGACGAACTCACGATCATCCGCTCGATGAACACCGATGCGTTCAACCACGCGCCGGGGCAGATCTTCATGAACACCGGCTCGCAGCAGTTCGGCCGGCCGAGCATGGGCGCGTGGGTGACCTACGGGCTGGGTAGTGAGTCGCAGAATCTGCCCGGCTTCGTGGTGATGAACTCCGCCGGCGGCCTCAGCGGCGGCGCGGGCAACTACGGCTGCGGCTTCCTGCCCACGTCGTATCAGGGCGTGCTGTTCCGCAAGGGCGCGGACCCGGTGCTGTATCTGTCCAATCCGGCGGGCATGAGCTCGTCGCTCCAGCGCAAGACGCTCGACGCGGTGAAGGAGCTAAACGAGCAGCGCCTCGGCGTGGTGGGCGATCCCGAGATCGCCACGCGCATCAGCTCGTTCGAGATGGCCTACCGGATGCAGTCGAGCGCACCCGAGCTGATGGACATCTCCAAGGAGTCCAAGGAGACGCTGGAGATGTATGGCGCGGAACCCGGCAAGGCGTCCTTCGCCAACAACTGCCTGCTCGCGCGCCGGCTCGTCGAGCGCGGCGTGCGGTTCGTGCAGCTCTTCCACGAGGCGTGGGACCATCACAGCGATGTGAAGGGCGGCGTGAAGGGCCAGGCGGGGCTCACCGACAAAGCCTGCGCGGCGCTCATTCGCGACCTCAAGACGCGTGGCCTGCTGGACGACACACTGGTGGTCTGGGGCGGCGAATTCGGCCGCACGCCACAGGTCGAGGCCAGCGCGGAACTCGGCCGTTCCCTCGGTCGCGACCATCACCCGCAGGCGTTCACGATGTGGCTGGCCGGCGGTGGCACCAAGCCGGGCATCACGGTCGGCGAGACGGACGACTTCGGCTTCAACGTCGTGAAGGACAAGGTCCACGTGCATGACCTGCACGCCACGATCATGCACCTGCTGGGCTTCGATCACGAGAAGCTGACCTTCCGCTTCCAGGGCCGCGACTACCGGCTGACCGACGTCCACGGCGAAGTGGTGAAGAAGTTGTTGGTCTAGCGTGGGGCGCTTCGGTCGGTTCGTGCCTTGCGGTTCGATGTCATGGGGACGCTCCGGCGACCAACGACTCGAAACGGCGGCAAAAACCCGGCGTCCCGCCAAAAGCGACCTCCGGAATGGGAACGAACACCACGCCATGGGCGCTAAAGCCGGGCCTGCCGCCGGCCGATATGCAAACCGAGGAGGCCACCCGAGCCCCTCGGCTGGCGTATGTTTCTTTCCGCAACCACCATTTCGACCGCAACCCACGCAGTCTGGTCCAAGGCTATTCTGGGCGCGCTGCCCACATTACCGCTGCTGGGCGACTCCGGCGGAGCCGCAACCTTGGCGGCCGCGCTGGCAGTCCCCGCGCTTCTTGCTGGCGCGGGACTCGGCTGGAAACTCCGAGGCGGCAAGGCCAAGGAGAAGGAAATCCGGCTCCGGCAGGAATTTCAGTCGGAGCGCGAACGGATCGCCTCCGAAGTGGGCACCGAGGTGAAGCGGGCCCAGGAATCGGTCGCCGCTTCCCGCGAGGAGTTGGTCGGCGTGGTGAACCAGGAGATACGCACGCCGTTGCACAGCCTGATGGGCTACTTGGATCTCCTGCTGGAAACGCCGCTGGCATTTGATCAACGGGAGCTGGCGCTCGCCGGTGGTCGTTCGGCGGAGGTGCTGCTCCTCAGCCTGAATGACCTCTTTGACTACACCCGCCTCGAAGCGGGCCAACTGCGCCTCTCGTCGGCCGTGTTCGACCTGCGCGAACACGTGGTGGATGTCCTCGAATTGCTTTCCGGCCAAGCGTCCGAGAAAGGAATTGAGCTCGGCTTTGAGGTCAACCAACCCAGGTCCATCATGGTCGAGGCGGACCCAGTGCGCACCCGCCAGGTGCTGGTCGGCCTCATCGCGTCCCTGATCAAGCTGAGCACGGACGGCCATATTTCGATTCGGCTGGAACCCACCACGGAAACCAATCGGTCCCGCGTTCGTTGCCTGATCAACCGCGACGGCGACGGAGCCACCCGGGCGACGCTGACTCGCTTGCTTGGGTTGGACGGATCATCGCCCGTGGCGGGGCGGGGTGACGGTGAATCTTCCCTGAGCCTCATCATCACTCGGAAAATCGTCGAACGGATGGGCGGCGAGGTTGGAGTGGGTGGCAGCGACAACGAAACGTGCGAGGTCTGGTTCACCCTACCGCAGGCCGAAGAGGGCACCGTCCGGATGGCGGCCAAGCTGCCCGCGGTCGGCGCCGGCTATCGCGTTGTGGTCGTGGAACCGTCCAATGCGAGCCGTCAGCTGATTGAAGGGCACTTGGAAGCCGGCGGCTTCGCGGTCGAGACCGCCACCTCGGTGATCGGCGTCATGGATCGCCTTCGAGGAGTTGCCGGCGGCCGCCCCGCCGTCAACGCAATCGTATTTTCCGAAGCCTTGGCCGATGCCAGCGGACGAACTTTCTCCCAGAACGTCCGGGCGGAGGCAGCGTATGGCCGGGTGGCGCTCATTTGCCTACGACGCCAGGGCATGAGCCCCAACGGTGCAGCCTTGGCGTCGCTGGGCGTCACCGAGGTGACGAAGCCCGTGCTGCGCGGCGCGCCGTTCCTCAACACGGTGATTGGCGCGATCCACAATCAGGAAGCCGCCTTCGCCGCTGGCAAGGTGCCCACCTCCATCATCGAGCCGCCCAAGCAGGGCATCTGGGTTCCGAAGGGATTTGTGCTGCTCGCGGAGGACAACGAGGTCAACCGACGGGTCATGGTGGAGTTGCTGCGCCGGCTGGGGTGGGCCTGCGACGTGGTCAACGACGGCGCGGGAGCAGTCTCGGCGGCGACGAACAAAAACTATTCCCTGGTCCTGATGGACTGCCACATGCCGAACGTCAGCGGCTTCGAAGCTGCGCGGCAGATTCGGGTGGACGAGAAGAACAACCGGCGCAAACGGACGCCGATCCTTGGCGTCACTGCGGACACACTGCCAACCATCCGCGAGCGTTGCCGGCAGTCGGGCATGGACGATTGCTTCTTCAAGCCGGTCCGCCGGTCGGAGTTGGAAGAATGCCTGATCCGCTGGGCGCGCCCGGCGAACTCAAACTGACGCCGATCCGCTATTTCGGGGCTACTCGAAAGATTCCACACGGATCATCACTGGTTCGCCTTTGACGGCGGCCAGTTTGGCGATCTGCCGGAGCGTCTTTTGCATAGCGGCATTGGTCGCGTCGTGAATCATGAGGATCACCGGGACGGATTCGCCCTCATGCCCCGGCGGCTGGATGATGGAGGAAATCCCGATCTTCTCCTTGGCCAATACGGCGGCAATTCTCGCAAACACCCCGGGCTGGTCGAGGACCGTCAGCCTCACGTAATAGCGCGAAATCACGGAAGCCATCGGCCGAACCCGGCCTGCCCCCGCATGTGCCACGAAACACGGCACCCGCCGATGGGAACCGTGCTTCAAGTCCAATGCGGCGTCCGCGAGATCACTCAGCACTGAACTGGCCGTCGGTTCGGCTCCGGCTCCGCGCCCATAGAACAGGGTTTCCCCAACGATGTCGCCTCGGACGGCCACGGCGTTGAAGGCGTAGTTCACCGAGGCCAGCACATGTGAGTTGGGGATCAGTGCCGGGTAAACCGCGACCTCGATTTCCGTAATCGGCTCCGCGGGATTCTTGCTGGCGCGCCCCTTCTTGGGCGGTTCGGGCGAGCGGTTTTCAGACGTCTTGACCAAGCCCAGCAGCTTGATGGTGTAGCCCAACTGACCGGCGAACTGGATGTCCAGTTTGCTTATGTGGCGAATTCCCTCGGTGTGTATCAGGTCCGGTCCCACCCAGAATCCATGGGCCAGCGAGGCGAGAATCCCCGTCTTCTGCGCTGCGTCATGGCCGTCTACATCCAACGACGGTTCCGCTTCGGCGTAGCCAAGCCGTTGGGCATCCGCCAGCACGTCGGCAAACTCGGCGCCCTCAAGTTTCATCCGAGTCAGGATGTAGTTGCAGGTGCCGTTGATGATGCCGGCGAGTTGGGTCACGCGGTTTCCCGCAAGGGACTCCCGGAGAATCTTGATGATGGGAATGCCGCCCGCGACCGCGGCCTCGTAATAGAGGTTTGCGCCGTTGCGTGCGGCCTCCCCGAACAACTCCTCGCCGTGGGCCGAGAGCAAAGCCTTGTTGGCGGTGACCACCGATTTCCCGAGTCGCAGGGCGGAAAGCACAACGTCTTTTGCGGTCTTGGTCCCGCCCATCAACTCGACCACAACCTGGATTGACGGATCGGCGACGACTTCACGCCAATCCGCGGTCAGGATCGCGCGGGGAATCTTAGCGTGGCGCGCCTTGTTGAGGTCGCGAACCGCCACCTTGCTCACCTTTAACTCAACGCCGAGGCGGGCGGCCATCGGTGCGCCATTGCGTTGAATCGCCTCCCAGACACCACCGCCCACGGTTCCACCGCCGACCAATCCCAAAGTGACTTGCTCCATATCGGAGCCAGCAGACTGCCGACGGGTGATTCGGCGAACAAACCCAATCTTTCTCCAGTAAACGTGGCGCAGCGCAATAGTGTCCCTGTGCTGCAATCGTATTCGCCCTGCCGACCGCTTGACCGCCTGCAACCACACTCCTAGCGTGAACCAGCTTCGGATCATCTATGCGGAACTTCAGCATCCCCTACGTTATCGAACAGGACGGCCGGTCAGAGCGCGGCTACGATCTCTACAGCCGGTTGCTCAAGGACCGGATTGTTTTCCTCGGGACGCCTGTCGACGATATGGTCGCCAACGTCATTGTCGCCCAGTTCCTTTTCCTCCAGATGAGCGACCCGAAGAAAGACATCCACTTCTACATCAATTCTCCGGGCGGATCAGTTACGGCAGGGCTGGCCATCTATGACACGATGCAGTGGCTGACCTGCGACGTGAACACGTATTGCGTTGGGATGGCTGCCAGCATGGGAGCTGTCCTCTTGTCAGCCGGGACGAAGGGCAAGCGATTTGCCCTGCCAAATTCCGACATCATGATTCATCAGGTGCTCGGGGGAGCGGAAGGCCAGGCGAGTGACGTGGAGATCCGGGTCAAACACATGCTTCGCCTCAAGCGACGTCTGAACGAAGTCTTAAGCCATCACACCGGGCAGCCCTACGAGACCGTGGAGAAAGCCTGCGATCGTGACAATTTCATGACTGCCGCCGAGGCGAAGGAGTTCGGCTTGGTCGACGAAGTGGTGAGTTCCCGCCGGCAAATTCCGACTTTGGTTGCCGAGGACAGCAAAACGTCCGCCTGATTCGCTGGCGTGAACGGTCTCTGAACCACTTATGGCCCGCGGCAGCCAACTCACGATGTGCAGCTTCTGCGGCAAGAGCCGCTCGGAAGTGAAGAAGCTAATCGCGGGCCCCGGAGTGTATATATGCGACTCGTGCGTGACCGTTTGCCAGAGCGTTCTGGTCAAAGAGAACGGCCGCCAACTCGGTAAGCAGTCGTCGCGACTGAATCTGCTCAAGCCGACGGAGATGAAGCGGCAGTTGGATCTCCACATCATCGGCCAGGAAAGCGCCAAGCGCACCTTGGCTGTCGGCGTATACAACCACTACAAACGCCTGCTCGATGCCGGCAGTCTCCAACCCGACGACGTGGAGATTCAAAAGAGCAACATCCTGCTGATTGGTCCAACCGGCAGCGGGAAGACACTGGCGGCTCAAACCATTGCCAAGCTGATTGACGTTCCGTTCGCGATCGCCGACGCAACCACGATTACTGAAGCGGGATATGTTGGCGAAGACGTCGAGACGGTCATCCTGCGCCTGCTTCAGCAGGCCGAGTTCGACGTCGAGCGGGCTCAGATGGGGATCGTCTACATCGACGAGATAGACAAGATTGCCCGCAAATCCGAAAGCCCATCACTGACTCGCGACGTCTCCGGGGAAGGGGTGCAACAGGCGTTGCTGAAGCTGTTGGAGGGCACCTGCTGCAACGTTCCCCCGCAAGGGGGTAGGAAGCACCCACAGCAAGAGTATGTCCGGGTAGATACGTCCAACATCCTGTTCATTTGTGGCGGGGCCTTCGTCGGGTTGGACAAGATCATCGAGCGTCGGCTTGGTGGAACCGCAATCGGATTTCGCGCCCATTCATCCGGCGGCTCAAAACCAGACCGAGGGAACCTGCTCAACGAAATTGAGCCGACCGACCTGCTCCACTTTGGCTATATCCCCGAGTTCATCGGGAGGTTGCCGGTCATCAGTGTTCTCGACGATCTAACCCAACAGGACTTGGTTCGAATTCTTCTCGAACCTAAGAACGCATTGCTGAAGCAATACGCAAAACTGCTGGGGATGGACGGTATCAAATTGGACTTCTCACGTGAGGCCTGTGAGGAACTAGCACGACAGGCAATTTCCATGAAAACTGGAGCCCGGGCGCTGCGATCTCTGGTTGAACTGTTGATGCGAGATCTGATGTTTGAGGCACCTTCTTGGGGCGCCGATGGCCCGAATGCCATAACGATTACGTCGCAGCATGTTTTGGAACACCGCTATTCCGTGGACTGTGCCGCTGCTAAGGCTGCGTAATCGTTTCGTGCGCTTGATTCGAAGCGACACGACTTCGCTTAAACGCTTCGACAACTGCAAATCCCGGCAAGGTCAAAGCAACGTAAGGGTCCCGCATAGCGCCTCTGTTCGGCGATAGCATAGAAGTCATAGGCTA
>CAZRRO010000029.1:0-56455 GCA_964602595.1 uncultured Verrucomicrobiota bacterium
AGGCGCTCGTGAATTCCGAGTTCTGGGACCCGCTGAACCGGGGCGGCCGGTAGGCGTGCGGCGGCGGCGGACTACTTTTTCGCCTCTTCCTTCCGTCGGACCAGCTGGCCCTTTTCCTTGCCGTCGAGCTGCGACCGAACGCTTTCGGCGCGGGTGTTGATGAACCGCTTGAGCTGCCAGGCCGGTTGCTGCGGGCTGAACGGGTCGCCGGCGCTTGGCAGGTCAACGATGGTGGAAGAGACGGCCCGTTCCAACTTGGCGAGGCGGTTGGTGGACCATTCCGCCGCGAGCTGCCGAAAGACGGACCCGAGTTCGTCCACCCGCCGGTTCAGGCGTTCTGGAATGAAGGCGGTGGCCAATTGGCGTTCGAGTTCTGCCCGGTAGCGCCGCCGGAATTCCTCCACGGTAAAGACGCGCGCGATGAACCGGTTCGGCTCCACCCACGGGTGCCAGATGTCGAGGCGCATGCGTTGTTCGGGCGTGCCCATCATCGGGAACTCGCCCCAGGCGTGGTCCAGGTCCCAGGGGATGAAAGCGAACTTCTTGGCGTCGGCGTCCAGCGACATCAGGTAGTTCTGTCCCTGGCCCATCAGGCTGTCGAAGTTCGCCAGCAGGGATTCCGCCGCGAGGAACCGCGCCGCGGCGTCGAGGTCGAGGAACTCCCCGAGCCGGGCTGCGAATTCCGCGTCGGTCCCGTGGGTGTGCAACTTCGCGAACTCGATGACCCGCTGTCGCTGCGCCGCGGTGGTCTTGGACTTCGGATCGTAAACCCCGTGGTAGTTGGTCCAGTCGGCGCCGAGATCCTCGAACAACGCATAGGTGACCGGCTTGAAGAGTGCGACGCCCTTGCGGCCAAACTGTTCCCGGGCCCATTCGGAGTCGGGATTCTCGACCATCACATACGGCCCAAGCAGGCGATTGGTTTCCTGGCCGGCAATGCTCAGGAACAGGCGGGCGAAGGCGGTGCGGGGCGCCGGGTTGCCGACGTCGCGGTGAAATTCGTAGGCGAGCGAATCGCTGAGGCAGGTGTAGTCGGCACTGAGATTGCCGAAGTTGAACGTGCTGCGCCCGGCGAACTTCTGGTCCTTCACGTTCCGTTCGAGGTCCACTTTCATGGACTTCCGGTAGCCATTGATCGCGGCGAGAAACGTGCCGTTGCCCTTGAACCGGACGCCGACGTTGGTGAAGGCGCGTCCGCCGAACTCGAGGTCCGCCGCCGACCAAGGGAAATCAAACCCGAGCGTGCCGGCCAAGCCGTTGCGGGAGGAATTGGTGTTCCGCAGCGCGACGGTGCCGTCTTCCTTCAGCCAGCTCGGCACGGTGGGAACCCGCTTGTAGTGGATCTGCTCCCACTGGGCGGCCGTGAATTGGAAATGCAGGTTCCAGACATTTGAAGGCCGGTAGAGGTCTCCGGCGGTCGTCACCGTGGTGGCGCTGGCCAGCGGGCCTTGGTAGATTGGCTTGATCCCGGGATGGCCGGGTTGGTCTTCCGGCGACGTCGGGCCGAAGGTCATCAGCTTCTCCATCGCCCATGCCTGGAAGCGCGGCACCTTGTTGAAGGCCACCACCACGCTGACGACGAGCAGGACCAAGCCGAGGAACAACGCGCCGCCGGTGAGCAGGGCAATGACGAGCCAACGCTTCCAGCCGCGCGCGGGCAGCCAGCGAAAAAGGGAACGCACGCCGCGCGTGTTACGGGACGGTGACGATGCGGACAAGGCTGGAATCCCGTCCGGGCCGGGAACGGACTGCATGGCGACCAACACCCGGCGCGTGCGATTGGGTTTCAATCGGGCCTGAGATTTTCGGCGCCACCGGGACTTTGGCCTTCCCGAACTCCGTGGCTCCCGAACATGCTCCGTGTGCGTAGCATCCCATGAGTTCCCAATCAGATCCCGGCTTTGCGTGGTGGCGGTTGCTGAACCGTTACCAGTGGTTTGTCCTCGTCGTCGCGGCGCTGGGCTGGCTGCTGGACTGCATGGACCAGCAGCTCTTCAACCTCGCCCGCGTGCCAGCCATGCGGGACCTGTTGAAGACGACGCTCGGCCAGCCCCCGACGCCGGCGCAGGTCGGCGAATTTGCCGGCTACTCAACCGCGATCTTCCTGCTCGGCTGGGCCTCGGGCGGATTGGTCTTCGGAGTGCTGGGCGACCGCTGGGGCCGGGCCAAGACGATGCTGCTGACCATCCTGCTTTACTCCGGTTGCACCGGCCTCAGCGCGTTTTCGACCGCGTTCTGGGACTTCGCGCTTTACCGCTTCCTGACCGGCCTGGGTGTCGGGGGCGAGTTCGCCGTGGGCGTCGCGTTGGTTGCCGAAGTCATGCCCGACAAGGCGCGGCCCTATGCGCTCAGCTTGCTCCAGGCACTTTCCACGGTGGGCAATGTCGCCGCCGCGGTGACCAGCATCACGCTGGGGCACCTCGAGGAATCCGGCGTGCTAGGCAAGCTCGCCGGCTGGCCCGCCTGGCGTTGGATGTTCGTGGTGGGCGCCCTGCCGGCCATCTTGGTCGTGGTGATCCGCCGGGGCCTCAAGGAACCCGAACGCTGGGTCGAGATGCGGAAACAGCCGGAGATGCGCAAGAAAATGGGCGACTACGGCGAACTGTTCGGCAACCCGAACTGGCGTGTCCCCGCCACCATCGCCGGCGTGCTCCTGTTCACCGGCATCATGATCGCCTTCCTCGGACCCGCGGCCTGGGACAAGCGGTCGATCGTTTTCGGCTTCGCGCTGGCGGCCTTGGCGGCCGGCCTGTGGACCGTGTATGGCGGCGGCGGTGACACCCGTTACCGTGGTCGGGCCGTCGTTGGCCTCTTGCTCGCGCTCAGCGGCGTCATCGGCGTGTGGGGCATAGCCTTCTTCAGCTTCGACCTCGTGCGGGAAGTGCTCGGGGCGAAGTTCAAGGCCGACGGCATGGATCCGAAGCTGATTCCCGGCATGCTGACCAAGTGGGCCGGCATCACCTCGATGGTGCAGAACGTCGCCGCCTTCTTCGGCATCTACGCCTACGGGTTGGTGGCCCAGCGATTCGGCCGCAAGCCGGCATTCGCGATCAGCCTGGTCTCGGCCATGGTCTGCACGGCGACCACCTTCTGGTTCCTGCGCGACTTCAAGCACATCTTCATCCTCGTGCCGCTGATGGGCTTCGCGACGCTCTCGGTGTTCGGCGGCTACGCGATCTATTTCCCGGAACTGTTCCCCACGCGCCTGCGCAGCACCGGCACCAGCTTCTGCTACAATGTCGGCCGCTTCGTCGCCGCCGCCGGCCCGGCCGCGCTCGGCATCCTGACCGGCGTGGTTTACAAGGATTCCGGCGCGCCGCTGCGCTACGCGGGCATCACGATGTGCGCGGTTTACCTGATCGGCCTGATCGCGCTGCCGTTCGCCCCGGAGACCAAGGGCCAGCCGTTGCCCGAGGAAGAGGGCAGTCCGGCGCATTGAGGCGGGCAGAATCTTCGCGGGCGCAAAGTTGCCACCGGCAAGGCGGTCGCCTAATCCTTCGGGACTTATGGCCGCCGCTGATACGCGCATTCCCGTCACCGTGCTCACCGGGTTCCTCGGAGCCGGCAAGACGACCCTGTTGAACCGGATCCTCACCGAGAAGCACGGCCAGCGCATCGCCGTGATCGAGAACGAATTCGGCGAACTCGGCATCGACAACGAGCTGGTCATCCAGGCCGACGAGGAGATCTTCGAGATGAATAACGGGTGCATCTGCTGCACCGTGCGCGGCGACCTCATCCGCATCCTCGGCCAGTTGCTCAAGCGCCGGGACAAGTTCGACTACATCCTCGTCGAGACCACCGGCCTCGCCGATCCGGGCCCGGTGGCGCAGACGTTCTTCAGCGACGAGGAGATGAAGGAAGCCTTCCGCCTCGACGGCATCGTGACCGTGGTGGACGCGAAGCACATTTCCCTCCACCTGGACGACGCGCCCGAGGCCAAGGAGCAGATCGCCTTCGCCGACCGCATCCTGCTGAACAAGTGCGACCTCGTGGGCGAGACCGAGCTGACGGAGCTCGAGGCGCGGATCCACCATATTAACGCCGTTGCGCAGGTCCACCGCACGACCAAGTCGGCGCTGCCGGTGAATCAGGTCATCAACATCCACGCCTTCGATCTCGACCATAAGCTGACGCTCGACGGCGATTTCCTGGAGAAGGAACTGCCCTTCGAATGGTCCGGCGCCTACCACCTTGATGCGGGGGAACACATCCTGCGGCTCGAAAGCGGCCCTGACCCGATGATGGGCGTCGTGCTGCTGCAGTTGGACGCCCACGAAGGTGGGCACTGCCACGACCACGATCATGATCACGGCCATGCGCACGGGGACCACAGCCACAAGCACGAGCACGGCAAGTGCGACCATGACCATGACCACGGAGCGGAGTGCGGTCATGATCATGACCATGGCGACGGCCACCATTGTGAGGGTGGCCTGCACGGCGCCTTGCACGAGGCCGAGGAGATTGCCGAGGAAGTCTTCGGCAAGATTGCGACGTCCGTCCGCAACGGCGGTTCGCTCAAGCCGGGCAAGACGCTCTACAAGCTGATGCTGGGCGAAGACGCCGCGAGCGTCCGCGTGCAGATTCCCGCGCATGGCAACTACGCCCTGTTCACCCAGCACGGACTCGGCGAGTTCAACGGCCGGTTGCTCAAGGGTGAGGTGGCCATCGAACCCGAGCATGTCCACGAACATGGCGGCCATCACCACGACCACGAACACGACGAAACCGTCAGCAGCGTCGGCATCGAGGAAAAGCGCGAACTCGACCCCAAGCGCCTGAACTCCTGGCTCAGCGAACTGCTCCAGACCAAGGGCCAGGACATCTTCCGCATGAAGGGCATCCTGAACCTCAAAGGCCAGACGCGGCGGTTCGTCTTCCAGGGCGTCCACATGCTTTTCGAAGGCCAGCCGGACCGCGAGTGGAAGGCCGACGAAACCCGCAAGAGCCAGCTCGTGTTCATCGGCCGCAATCTCGACCGCGAGGCGCTCAACGCGGGATTCCGCCGCTGTTTGGCTTGATAGCCGGGCCAACCCGATTACGGGCGGGCAATCACCCGGAACCTACCGTTACGCGGTGGGTTTCCCGCCCAGCATCTCCGTCACTGCCGCCTGCAAGTCGGGCAAGGTGAACGGTTTCTCCAATGTCCGATTAGCGCCGAGGATGCCGGCCATGCGGAGGTAGGTGGACGCGCCGACCTGCCCGCCGCCGGAGATGACCAGCACCTTGAGGTCCTTCCGCCGCTTGCGGAGCTCCACGAGGGTCTCGATGCCGTCCTTGCCGGCCATCACCACGTCGGTGATCACGAGGTCAACCTGGCCGACCGCGTCAAATTGGGCGAGCGCCTCGTTGCCGTCGGCGGCCTCGCAAATGGTGTGGCCGAGGGAAGTCAGTCCCAGCCGCACGACGCGGCGGATGCTAGGTTCGTCATCTACGACCAAAATCTTTGCCATACTCCCCTTGCTGACTCAGGAAACGCCGCAGAAGGGACTTGAGCCCCCCGGCAGTGTCAAGCCACGGGGACGGGCACTTTCGGCCCGCGGAAGGCCCATTTGGGGTCGCAAGATGGGCCGCGGGAAGTCTAGCATTCCGCCGTGACCTTCCGCCGTCTCGTTCAAGCCGTGGTTCATGGGTGGTTCATCACCGCTTCCCTCCTTTCGGCAGAATTCCCCAAACCCTTCAGTTCCGAAACGCGGGGCGGGCTGACCACGGCCGCCGAAGCTGCCGCCACCTTCCAGTTGCCGCCCGGGTTCAAGGTGTCCGTCTTTGCCTCCGAACCGGACCTGAACCAGCCCATCGCAATGACGTTCGACCCGCGCGGACGCCTCTGGGTAGCTGAGAACTACACCTATGCCGAGGCGGGCGTAAATTTCGCCACGAACCTCAATGACCGGGTCCTGATCTTCGAGGATGAGAACCAAGACGGACGGTTCGACCGGCGGACCGTTTTCTGGGACCAGGCCAAGATTCTCACCAGCGTCGAGGTCGGCTTGGGCGGCGTGTTTGTGCTCTGTCCGCCCAAGCTCCTGTTCCTCGCCGACCGCAACGGCGACGACCGGCCCGACGGCGAACCCGAGGTCCTGCTGGATGGCTTCACGACCACGAGCGGCAATCGCCACACCTTCGCCAATGGCCTCAAGTGGGGGCCGGACGGCTGGCTGTGGGGACGGATCGGCATTTCCAGCGGCGCGAAGATCGGCCTGCCCGGCACCCCGGACGCCGACCGGGTGGAAATGCGCGGCGGCATCTGGCGTTACCATCCTACGCGGCACGTCTTCGAGGCCGTGGCGCACGGCACCACCAACCCGTGGGGCCTCGACTGGAACGAGGTCGGCGAACCGTTCTTCATCAACACCGTCATCGGCCACCTCTGGCACGCCATTCCCGGCGCCCATTTCCAGCGCATGCACGGCGACGACGTGGACCCTCACGCCTACACGCTGATCGGCCAGCACGCCGACCACTACCACTTCGACACCGGTGCCGGCTGGCAGAAGTCGCGGGCGGCCTTCGATGGCAGCACCTTTGCCGCCGGCAGCGACGAACTCGGCGGCGGCCACGCCCATTGCGGCCTGATGATCTACCAGGGCGACAACTGGCCTGCCGAATACCGCGGCAAACTTTTCACGATCAACCTCCACGGCCGTCGCCTGAACGTGGAACGCCTCGAACGCCAGGGCTCCGGCTACGTGGGCAAACACGACCGCGACTTCCTGCAAATCGGCGATCCGTGGTTCCGCGGGATCGACGTCATCCAAGGGCCCGATGGCGGTGTGTTCATTGCCGATTGGTCCGACACCGGCGAATGCCACGACCACGACGGCGTCCACCGGACTTCCGGCCGCATCTACAAAATAACCTACGGTGACCCGAAGCCGCGGGCGCATTCCGAGGTCAGCCGGGCGACCTCGGACGAGTTGCTCGGGCTGCTCACCGATTCCAACGAATGGTTCGCCCGCCAAGCCCGTCGTGTCATCGCTGACCGGCAGCACGCCGGGTTGAAGAACTTCCCGTCGGTAACGCAACTGCAGCAGGAATTCGGGAAGCAAACAAAGCTGGCCGCACGCTTGCGCGTGCTCTGGGCGATGAATGTCCTCGGCCCAATCGACACCGGTTGGCTGGTGGAACGGATCACGGGACCGACCCGCGACGGCCAGGAGGCCATCCGGACCTGGGCCGTTCGCCTGCTCGCCGATTCTATTCCGGACCTCCAGCGGCGGATCGCCGATCCCGGCACGGCGCTCGTGCGCCGGGAAGCCGCCGCGGCCGCGCTCAAGTCCATCCAGTCCGTCTTTGTTGAGCGGGCGCAACTGGACCAGTTCGAATCCGTTCTGCTCTACCTGACCGCCGCGCTCCAGAAGCTGGCCGTGCCCGACCGTGGGACGTTGGCCTTGACCCTCGTTGCCCGCACGGAGAGCGCCCGGGACCACAACCTCCCGCTCCTGCTCTGGACCGGCCTCGAACCGCTTCTCGCCGCCCAACCCGATCTGGCGGTGCCTCTGACCAAGGCCGCCACATCACCGCAATTACGCCAGTTCATCGCCCGGCGCCTGGCTGAGGACCTGGATACCCGGCCCGGGCCGGTCAGTTCCCTGGTTGAAGCCGCGTTGGGCTGGCCCGAGCCCGTCCAGGCTGATCTTGTGCGCGGGTTGGGCGACGGCCTTCGCGGCTGGCGCAAGGCCACGGCGCCCGGCACGTGGAAGGCCTTTTCCGAGGCCGTTCGCCAAATCTCGGTCCCGGATGTCGAGGACCAGCTGCGCGGCTTGAACCTCCTTTTCGGCGACGGCCGGGCGATGGACGACCTCAAGCAAATCCTGACCGACGGCCGCGCCGACGCCACTGCCCGGCGCAATGCCTTGAAGACGCTGCTGGCCGGTCGTGCCGAGGGTTTGGCGCCATTGCTGCGGAAGGCTGCGGATGACGGGGCGCTGCGCCCCGCGGCGTTGGTCGGCCTGCTCCAGTTGGGCGAGGCGGATGCCCCGGAGTTCACCTTGCAGCGCTACCAGTGGCTGGGCCTGGAGGAACGGCCGGCCGTGCTCGGCGCGTTGGTGACGCGGCCCGTCGCCGCCAAGGCCTTGCTTGAGGCCGTCGCGGCCGGTCGGGTGGCCCGGACGGACCTGACGGCCTTCCATGCCCGGCAGATTGCCGGCCTAGGTGACGCCGCCCTGGCCCGGCAACTCGGCGAGGTTTGGGGCACCGTGAAACTGGGTGGCGAGGCGCACTCCACCGAAGTGACTCGGTGGCGAACCCAATTGACCGCCGACCGATTGCAGGCGGCCAATTTGCCGAACGGGCGGAAGGCCTTCGTCCAGGCGTGCGCCCCCTGCCATCAGCTTTACGGCGAGGGCGGGAGCGTCGGCCCGGACCTGACGGGCTCGGGGCGAGCCAGCCTGGATTACCTGCTGGAGAACATCGTCTCGCCCAGCGCAGTGGTGGCGGCCGATTACCGCATGACCGTGGCGACGCTGAAGGATGGCAGCATGCTCAACGGCGTGCTGCGGGAGCCCACGGCCCGCACGGTGACCCTGCAGAGCCAGACCGAACGCCGGGTCCTAGAGCGAAGCGAAATCCAAACCTTGGAATCCTCCGAACAATCCATGATGCCCGAAGGGCTGCTCTCTGCGTTGCCGGCCAATGACACCCGTGACCTGCTGGCCTACCTGATGCACCCCCGGCAGGTTTCGCTCGGCCGCTAGCGGCCATGCCTCGCGGTGCGACCCGCCGTTTTCCGGCTTATTCAGCCACCACCGGTTCCGAATAGCTGCGACTCGAGCCGACTCGGGACTTTTCATTTCTGGTGGGGCAGGTGAGAACGGGCAGCGTGGTTCCGGACAGGCCCGATTTTGCCCATCAGCCACCCGCCGAGCCAGAACGTGGCAACGTGGATTCGGCCCGTTTGGGCGAATTCTCGGGGGCCGGCCACCGAAAAACCGCCCATTAGTTGCCATGACATTCAAGAGCAGGTGCATGAACGGCAAAGAAGTGTGAGCCCTCCGTCGGCGTTTCCGTCACTCGTTTCCGCGCTTTGTTTGGACCTATGTCAGCCACCGCCGATCTCGGCGCCGTCGTGAATGCGGCCGCGCGGTCGTCCTCCGGGACGACGAGGTTGGCCTGCCACCATTGTGGCACGGCCTGCGACGAAACGGCCTTCACCTCCGCCGGGAAGTCCTTCTGCTGTCACGGATGCCAGACCGTCTTTGAACTGCTCGCCGAGAATGGCTTGGGTCAGTTCTACGAGCTGAGCACCGACGCCGGCCGGCGGATCGAAAGCCCGGCGGACGCGGAGAAATTCCGGTTCCTCGACGAACCCTCGGTCCGGGCGCGCCTCGTGGACTTCGACGATGGCAAGACGACCCGGGTGACGTTGCATCTTCCCTCGATTCACTGCGTCGCCTGCGTCTGGCTGCTGGAAAACCTCTTCCGCCTGAAGCCCGGCATCGGGCAGTCCCGGGTCAATTTCGCCCGCCAGGAAGCCATCATCTCGTTTGATCCGCAGCAGGTGGAACTCAGCGCGGTCGCGGCGCTGCTCGAATCCATCGGCTATGAACCGAACCTGAAGCTGGCTGATCTCGAGGGGAAGCGGTCGAGCCCGATTTCGCGCCGACTCTGGCTGCAGCTGGGCGTGGCCGGCTTCGTGTTCGGCAACACCATGCTGTTCAGTCTGCCGGCTTACTTCGGCCTCGACAGCCTGAGCGGGCCCACGTTCCGCGCCCTGGTCGGCTGGCTGAGCCTGGGCTTGGGCGTTCCAGTGGTCGCCTACAGCGCCGCGGACTTCTTCCGGAACAGTTGGCTAAGTTTCCAGCAGCGCCGGATGACCATCGACGTGCCCATCGCGGTGGGCATCGCGGTGATCTTCCTGCAAAGCGCCGCAGAAGTGATTAGCGGCCGCGGCGAAGGCTATTTCGACTCCTTGGCCGGCCTGACCTTCTTCCTGCTGTGCGGCCGGGTGTTCCAGCAGAAGACCTACGACCGGCTGGCCTTCGACCGCGACTACCGCTCGTTTTTCCCGCTGTCGGTGCTGCGCCGCCGGGAAGGCGCGGAGGAACGCGTCTCGCTTGGCCAGATCGGCATCGGGGATCGCCTGGTGATCCGGCATGGCGAACTGATCCCCGCCGATGCCCGGGTGCTCGGCGGAGAGGCACTGATCGACTACAGCTTTGTGACTGGCGAATCCGAACCCGTGGCCAAGGCCGCAGGCGAACTGCTCTATGCCGGCGGCCGGCAGACCGGCGGCGCGCTCGAGGTGGTCACGGTGAAGCCGGTTTCCCAGAGCTACCTCACCTCGCTGTGGAATCAGGACGCCTTCCGCAAGCAGAAGGACGACACCTTCAACACCCTCACGAACCGTTACAGCCAGCGGTTTACCTGGATTATCCTCGGGATCGCGCTTGCGGCGGCGACCTTCTGGGCCTTCGTGGAACCGGCCCGGGCGCTCCGTTCGTTCACGGGGGTGCTGATTGTGGCGTGCCCCTGTGCGCTGGCACTGGCGGCGCCGTTCACTTTGGGGGCGGCGCTGCGGGCGTTGGCCCGGCGGAACATCTTCGTCCGGAACACCGACGTGCTGGAGGCCCTGGCCCGGGTCAACACCGTGGTGTTCGACAAAACCGGCACCCTCACCGCCGCCCACGGCGGTGAAATTGTTTTCACCGGCGAGGAACTCTCGCCTGACGACGCGACGGCAATCGCCGTGGTGGCCCGCCAGTCGACGCACCCGCTCTCCCGCCGGCTGGCGGACCAATTGGCGGCGGGGCAGGGGACGCTGCCGACGGTTGCGGACTTCCGGGAAGTGGCCGGCAACGGAGTCGAGGCGCGGGTCGATGGACGGAAGCTTCAGCTCGGCTCACGCCGCTGGCTGGAAGGTGCCGGGGTCGCCATTCCGCCGGACGTGGGCACGACTGGCAGCACCGTCTGGGTGGCCTGCGATGGCCAATTCCGCGGTGTTTTCACCCTCGGCAGCGCCCTGCGCCCGGAGACGGACCGGTTGCTCAAGGGATTGGCCGAACGGCACGAGATCGCCCTGCTCAGCGGCGACAACGAGCGCGACCGGGAACGGTTTGCGGGCCTGTTTGGGCCGAAAGCGCATCTCCAGTTCAACCAGAGCCCGCTGAACAAGCTGGGGTTCATCCGCGACCTCCAGCAGTCCGGCCGCACCGTGATGATGGTGGGTGACGGCCTGAATGACGCCGGGGCGCTGCGCCAGAGCGACGTGGGGGTGGCGGTGGTGGAGCAGGTTGGGGCGTTTTCGCCGGCGAGCGATGTCATCATGGACGCCACGTTGGTGCCGCGGACGGCCGAGCTGCTGCGCTTCGCCCGGCAGGCCACGCTGGTGGTGCGGCTGAGTTTCCTGATCTCGACGCTCTACAACGTCGTGGGCCTGGCCATCGCCGCGAGCGGCAACCTGGCCCCGGTCGTCTGCGCCATCCTGATGCCGGTCAGCTCGGTCACGGTGGTGGCCTTCGCGGTCGGATTGACCCGTTGGCTGGGCCGCCGGGCGGGATTGGAAGTCACAATCGCGGCGCATTCGACGCCAAAGGAAGGCGAGCCGGCATGATCGTCATTCTCATACTGATCCCGTTGAGCGTCGTGATCGCCGCCGGTTTTCTCTGGGCCTTTTTCTGGGCGGTCCGCTCCGGGCAATACGAGGACACCACGACCCCCTCGATGCGAATCCTGACGGAAGACGGCAGCCAAGCCGTGAAGGCGGAATCAGTTTCGAAGAACGAACCACAGCAACATTGAGATGAAGATAGAAACATTCAAATACGACAACCGGATCGTGCGCGCGTTTGCGATCGCGACGATCATCTGGGCCATCGTCGGCTTCTGTGCCGGCCTGCTGGCTGCCGTCCAGTTGTTCTGGCCGGAGGCGAACCTGAGCTTCCAATACATCACGTTCGGCCGGCTGCGGCCGCTGCATACCAACGCGGTGATCTTCGCGTTCGTCGGCAACGGCATGTTTACGGGCATCTATTACTCGCTCCAACGGCTGTGCAAGGCCCGCATGTTCAGCGACGGGCTGAGCTGGCTCAACTTCTGGGGCTGGAACGCGATCATCGTGGCGGCGGCGGTCACGCTTCCGCTCGGCTTCACCACCAGCAAGGAATACGCGGAGCTGGAATGGCCCATCGACTTGGCCATCGCGGTGGTGTGGGTGGCCTTCACGGTCAACCTGCTCGGCACGATCATCAGGCGCCGCGAGAAGCACATCTACGTCGCCATCTGGTTCTACATCGCAACGGCGATCACCATCGCGGTGCTGCACATCGGCAACTCGCTCGCGATGCCCGCCAGCCTCTTCAAGAGCTATCCGATCTACGCCGGCGTCCAGGACGCGCTGGTGCAGTGGTGGTATGGGCACAACGCCGTCGCGTTCTTCCTGACCACGCCTTACCTCGGCCTGATGTATTACTTCCTGCCCAAGGCGGCTGGCCGGCCCGTGTTCAGCTACCGGCTCTCGATCATCCACTTCTGGGCGCTGATCTTCATCTACATCTGGGCCGGACCGCACCACTTGCTCTACACCGCGTTGCCGGACTGGGCGCAGTCGCTGGGGATGGTGTTCTCCGTGATGCTCGTGGCCCCGAGCTGGGGTGGCATGATGAACGGCCTGCTGACCCTCCGCGGTGCCTGGGACAAGGTTCGCCAGGAGCCGATGCTGAAGTTCATGGTCGTCGCCGTCACCGCCTATGGCATGGCCACGTTGGAAGGGCCGCTGCTGTCCATCAAGAGCGTCAATGCGCTGTCGCACTACACCGACTGGACCGTCGCTCACGTCCATGTCGGCGCGCTCGGCTGGAACGGCTTCCTGACCTTCTCGATGCTTTACTGGCTCTTCCCGAAACTGTGGAACACCAAGCTGCACTCCGTGAAGCTCGCCAACTGGCACTTCTGGCTCGGCCTCATGGGCATCATGTTCTACGCGATCCCGATGTATTGGGCCGGCATTACCCAGGGCCTGATGTGGAAGGAGTTCACACCGGACGGTTTCCTGCGTTACCCGAACTTCCTCGAGACCGTGCTCCAGCTTGTGCCGATGTTCCGCCTCCGCGCGATCGGCGGCTCGCTCTACATCATCGGTGCCTGCATCGGCGCCTATAACCTCTACCGCACCGCGAAGAGCGGCAAGTTCGAGCCCGACACCGAGGCCCAGGCCCCCGCGCTCGCCGACAATCCGCATGCCGCCGGCACCGGACACCGTTGGCTGGAAGCCAAACCCATGCTGCTGACCGCGCTTTCTGCCGTCGCGATCCTCATCGGCGGCGCAATCGAGATCATCCCGCTCTACCTCATCAAGGAAAACGTCCCGACCATCTCCGCGGTGAAGCCTTACACCGCGCTCGAGGTTCTCGGTCGCGACATCTACATCCGCGAAGGCTGCGTCGGCTGCCACTCCCAGATGATTCGACCGTTCCGCTCGGAAACCGAACGCTACGGCGAATACTCCAAGGCCGGCGAATTCGTGTATGACCACCCGTTCCTTTGGGGCTCCAAGCGCACCGGTCCCGACCTCCATCGCGAAGGCGGCAAGTATCCCGACGCGTGGCACTACAATCACATGGAGAACCCGCGGTCCACCTCGCCCGGCTCCATCATGCCGCCGTATCCCTGGCTGCTCACGCAGAGCCTCGACACCAACGCCCTGCCGGCCCGGATCGGCGCCCTCCGCAAGGTCGGCGTGCCGTATCCCGAGGGCTTTGAGAACGGACCGGCCCAGAAAGAACTCGAGACCCAGGCGAAGAAGATCGTCGCCAACCTCCAGCTTGGCATGATCAGCAATGCCCCGCCCAGCTCGGAGATCATCGGCCTCATCGCCTATCTCCAGCGCCTCGGCACGGACATCAAGTCGGCTCCGCCCCAGGCGGAGGTCACCCCCGCCGCCGGCAACGCGGTCGCCACCGCCAACCCCTGACCAGCCATGATCAAGAACGTCCTGACAGACATCGGCGGGGTAGGGCTCTACGGCATCGTCTCGGTGCTGTTGTTCTTCCTCGTGTTCACCGGGGCGGTCGTGTTCGCCCTGCTGAAGAAGAAACCGTTCCTCAACTACATGGGCGCGCTGCCCCTGAACGACGGCTCCGAAACCAATTCAACGAAGCAAGAAGACTCCCGCCATGAATGATCCCAAAGAAACCAAGGATCCGCTGCTGCTCGACCACGAGGCCGACGGCATCAAGGAACTCGACAACAACCTGCCGGCCTGGTGGGTGTGGTTGTTCTACCTGTGCGTCATCTACGGCGTAGGTTACCTCGGCTACTACCACGTGCTGGCCAAGGGCGATCTTTCCAAGACCGAATACGACAAGGAAATGGCCGCCGGCAACGCCATCAAGGGCGCCGCCCTGGCCAAGTTCGAATCAAGCATGGCCTCGGTCGAGGCCAGTAAGGACGAAGTGGTCGTCGGCCAGGGCCGGCAACTGTTCGCCACCTATTGCGCTCCGTGCCACCGAGCAGACGGCGGCGGCTTGGTTGGTCCCAACCTGTGCGACGACTACTGGATCCACGGCCCGAAGTTTACCGACCACGTGAAGGTCATCTGGAACGGTGTGCCCGACAAAGGCATGCTCGCGTGGAAGGAACAGGGCTTCAAACCGTCGGATATTTTGGCCGTCGCCAGCTACATCCAGACGCTGCGGGGCAGCAATCCGCCGAATCCCAAAATGCGCGAGGATCTCGCGCCGAAGGACACTACAGTTTACGAGTGACCGTCGTGTGCGATCATTGTCCGTGAAGGCAAATCCATGAGCATTCCCGTCCAGCCGCCACCGAAAGCCCCTGAATCCGCCGATTCTAATCCCCAGGTCCGGGACGTGAATTGGCAGGACTTTCGCGAGCATCTGGCCACGGCCGACAAGGACGGGAACCGCACATGGATCTACGCCAAGCAACCGTCCGGCGCGTGGTATCGTCGCCGGACGGTTTTTGCCTGGCTACTCATTGCCATCATGTTCGCGGGGCCGTTCATCCGCATCGACGGCAATCCCCTGCTGATGATCAACATCCTGGAACGGAAGTTCTCCATTCTGGGACGCATCTTCTGGCCCGAGGACACGATCATCTTCGCGGTCGCGATGCTGACCTTCTTCGGCGGCATCATGATCTTCACGACGGCTTTCGGCCGTCTTTGGTGCGGCTGGGCCTGCCCGCAGACCGTGATGATGGAAATGGTCTTCCGGAAGCTAGATTACCTCATTGAAGGTGACGCACAGGCCCAACGATCCCTCGACGCCGCGCCGTGGACCGGTGCCAAGATCGCGAAGAAACTGTTCAAGCACGCCATCTTCTTCGGCCTTTCGTTCCTCATCGGCAACACGCTGCTCAGTTACATCATCGGGCTGGACCAACTGAAGGTCATCATCACCGACAACCCGATGAACCACCTTGCCGGGCTGGGGTTCATGGTTGCCTTCACGCTGCTGTTCTACGGCATCTTTGCCCGCTTCCGGGAACAGGCCTGCACCTTCATCTGCCCCTACGGCCGGTTCCAGTCGGCGTTGCTTGACGAGAACTCGATGATCGTCGCCTACGACCACAAGCGCGGCGAGAAGCGCGCCCCCTGGAAGCGGGAACAGGTCATCGAACTGCGGCGCGACGAGGGGCACGGCGACTGCGTGAGCTGTCGCCAATGCGTGACGGTCTGCCCGACCGGCATCGATATCCGCAACGGCCTCCAGATGGAGTGTGTCAATTGCACGGCCTGCATCGACGCCTGCGACACGGTGATGGAGAAGATCGGCCGCCCGAAGGGCCTGATCCGCTATGCCTCGCTGAACGGGATCGAGAAGGGGCAACCGCTCCGCTTCACGCCACGCATGAAGCTTTACGCGACGATGCTCACGGGCCTCATCGCGCTGTTCCTCGTGCTGGTGTTCACGCGGGCGGAGGTTGAGACGCTGTTCCTGCGTGCTCCCGGCGCCCTGTTCCAGGCGGCGCCCGACGGCCGGATCAGCAACCTTTACACGGCCAAGGTCGTCAACAAGACTAACCGCGACCTGCCGCTCCAATTCCGCCTCCTCAACAGCGGCGGCAAGGTCGTGGTGCTCGGCGCCGCCGTCTTTGTCGCGCCCAAGGAAAAGGTGACCCAGACCTCCATCCTGATCGAACTCGCGCCCGAGGACCGCAAGGGCCCCACCACCAAACTGGAGGTCGGCGTCTATTCCGGAGACAAGCTCATCGAAACCGTCGACACCGCCTTCATCGGTCCCCGCTGATTTCCGCCCGCCATGACTGCCAACCCTGCCAAGCCGGCCTTCAATCCCTGGCCCTACGCGTTGATCGCGTTCTTCACGGTCTTCGTCTCATGCGTCGTTTCCTTCGGCGTCTGGGCGGTCCGCCAACGCGTGGACCTCGTCGGTGCCGACTACTACGAACGGGAGGTCCGCTTCCAGCAGCAGATCGACAGCGAGGCCCGCACCAAGGCACTGGGAACTCCGGTTGGCATAGCCTATGACGCCACGGCCCACCGCATCGGCGTGGCGCTGCCCGCAGGTGCCGCCTCGCGGGGAGCCGTGGGCAAGGTCCAGCTTTACCGTCCGTCGGACTCCACCCTGGACCGGGAAGTGGCCCTTGCGCCCGACGTAACCGGCCGCCAGTCCTTCGACGCGTCGGAACTGCGCGAGGGACTCTGGAAAGTCCGGGTCAGCTGGACCGCCTCCGGCTCGGCCTACACGGCGGAGGAGACGGTCCTGGTGGCGGGCGGGCCCAAGCGCTGAACATGCTCTGGACGGCCTTCATGCTGGGTTTGGCCGGGAGCCTGCACTGCGCGGGCATGTGTGGCCCCTTGGCGATGGCCTTGCCGCATCCGGGCGGCGGAGCGGCGGGCTTCCTCGCCAGCCGGTTGACCTACAACCTCGGCCGGTTGGTGACCTACACCCTGTTGGGAATGGTCTTCGGCCTGCTGGGAAAATCGCTCGCCCTCGCGGGTATCCAGCGGTGGCTTTCCGTCGGAGCGGGTTCGCTGATTCTGCTCGGCTTGCTGTTCTCTGCCCGGCTCGGGGCCGGCACTCCCGTGGTCCGGGCCGTGCTCCGGCTCAAGGCCAGCTTCGGGCGCCTGCTCCAGCGGCGCACCCTCTCATCACTGGGGCTGCTGGGTTTGCTTAATGGCCTCCTTCCGTGTGGGTTGGTTTATGCCGCGTGCGCCGGTGCGACCGCGACTGGCAGCCTGCTGGGGGCGATGGGCTACATGGCGCTGTTTGGCCTTGGGACCCTGCCGCTGATGCTCGGCATAGGCCTGAGTGGCCATGCCCTTTCGGCCGGGATCCGGTTCCGGCTCCAACAGTTGGTGCCCGTGTCCTTGGCGCTGGTGGCGGTCCTGCTGATCCTCCGCGGCCTTTCGCTGGGCATTCCCTACGTCAGCCCGGTGCTCGCGGCCGACGATCCGGCGTGTTGCCACCACTAATCCGTCGGCTCCCGGGCCAAACAAAATCCGGCGGCGGTCGTGACGGGACGGAATCCGGCCCTATGCTCCCGGCCGCATGAACACTTCGACCGCGACCTTTCTGCGGAGCGCGCCCGACTTGGCGTCCTGTCCCGATGACGACCAGCCGGAATTCGCCTTTGCCGGCCGTTCCAACGTCGGCAAGTCGTCGCTGCTGAACATGCTGGTGGGCCAACGTTCCTTGGCGCGGGTCTCGGCGACGCCGGGCCACACGAAACACCTCAACTTCTTTGACATCAACGGCCGCTGGCGGTTGGTGGACATGCCCGGCTACGGCTACGCCAAGGTGGCCAAGGCCGAGAAGACGAACTTCAACGCCGCCGTCGCCGCCTACCTGGTCGAACGGTCCAACCTGTCGTGTGTCTTCACCCTGATTGATGCCTCGATCCCGCCGCAGGACATCGACCTCGAGTTCGTGGAGTTCCTCGTGGATAACGAGGTGCCCTTCGTCCTCGTCTTCACGAAGATCGACAAGGTGGGTGAGGTCCGGTCCGAGGAGAACATCGCGCTGTTCACCGCGCGCCTCGCCGAATGGACCGCCAATCTGCCGCTGGTCCTCAAGTGCTCGGCCCACGCGCGGAAAGGCCGGAATGCCCTGCTCAAGGTGATCGACGAGGCCCTGGAACCCGAACAGAAGCGTCCGCAGGCCGCCAAGCAGCCCGCCAAACGCAAGACTCCGTGGTGAAGACAGTTGCCCGCCGCGGGTTCCGCGCCAACTTGTCGGCCGTCGCAACCGCATGAAGCCCACCCGCCTGGTTCTCGTTCTCGTCGGTGTCCTCGCTTGGGCGGGATTCGCGTTGGTCCTCCGGCGCACTCCCGCTCCGGCCGGACCCGCGACCGTCGCCTCTTCCAATGCCGTTTCGCCGTCCGTTGCCATGAGCGAATTCCAGAAACCCGCCGCCGCCGAATTGAAAAGCCGGCTCACGCCCGAGCAGTTCGCCGTCACCCAGCAGTGCGGGACCGAACCGCCGTTCCGCAACGCCTACTGGGACAACAAACTTCCCGGGATCTACGTGGATGTCGTGTCCGGCGAGCCGTTGTTCAGCTCCCTGGACAAGTTCGATTCCGGCTCCGGCTGGCCCAGTTTCACGCGCCCCCTGCTGGCCGGGGCAGTGGCGGAGAAGGAAGACCGCGCCCACGGCATGGTGCGGACCGAAGTCCGCTCGCAACGGGCCGACTCGCACCTCGGCCATGTCTTCGACGACGGTCCCGGCCCCACCCAGCTGCGCTACTGCATCAACTCCGCGTCGTTGCGCTTCATCCCGGTGGAAAAGATGGCGGCCGAAGGCTACGCGGCCCACTTGGAACCGTTCGTGAAGGCGGGCTTGGTCAAGGCGGGCGAGACCGCCGCCACCGCGGCGCCGAAACGTGAAACGGCCATCCTGGCGGGCGGTTGTTTCTGGGGCATGGAGGAGATCATCCGCAAGATTCCCGGAGTCCTCGAAACCGCGGTCGGCTACACCGGCGGCACCACGAAGAACCCGTCCTACGAGCAAATCTGCACCGGGCGAACCGGTCACGCCGAAGCGGTCCGGGTGGTCTTCGATCCCGCGCTTGTGAGCTACGAAACCCTGTTGGGCTTCTTCTTCCGGATGCACGATCCGACGACCCTGAACCGCCAGCACAACGACATCGGCACGCAGTATCGTTCTGCGATTTTCGTCGCGGACGAAGCGCAGCAGGCGGCCGCCTCGAAGGTAAAGTCCCAGTTCGACCAGTCCGGCCGGTTCAAGCGCCCGATCGTCACGGAGATCACCAAGGCCTCGGAATTCTACGTCGCCGAGGGTTACCACCAGAAATACCTCATCAAGAATCCTGGCGGCTACAACTGCCACCTCCTGACAGACTGAACATGCGGGCGGCCTGGCGAGGTTTTCCGCGGCCCCGTAGCTTCTTGCCGGTGCGCTTGATTGGGCCCCGCGCCCAACTCCCGGCTTCCCAAGTCGGGGCATCCGCCTAACGTCGTGGGCGTTCACTATACCATGAAATTTGCCGCGCTTTTTGCCGCCAGTGCCCTGTGCCTTTCCGCCGCGCAGGCTGCCCCCCAGGTCTCCCTTGAGTTGGTTGCCGATGGGTTGACGTCGCCGCTCACGCTGATTCCCTACGCCGACGGCCAGAAGTTCGTCGTGGACCAGGTTGGTTACGTCCGCCTGCTCGACCGTGCCGGCAAGCTGGCTGAGGAACCGGTCCTGACCTGGACCAACAAGCTCGCCAAGATCGCCCTTGGTTCCTTCGACGAACGCGGGCTGATTGACCTCGTCCTGCATCCCAAGTTCGCCAAGAACCGCCGTGTGTTCATCACCTACTCCGCGCCGCTCCGCGCCGGCGCGCCGGCCGATTGGGACAACACGATGCGGGTTTCCGAACTGACCCTGCCGGCTGGTTCGCCGCCGCGCATCGACCCGAATTCCGAGAAGGTCATCCTCGAGATCGACAAGCCCTACAACAACCACAACTCCGGCCGGCTGGCGTTCGGTCCCGATGGCTACCTCTACGTCTCGGCGGGCGACGGCGGCAACGCACACGACCAAGGCAAGCGTCCGGTGACGGGCAATGGGCAAAACCTGCAAACCCACCTCGGCAAGCTGCTCCGCGTCGACGTGGACAAGCCGGCCAACGGCAAGAACTACGGCATCCCCAAGGACAATCCCTTCGCCGACGGCAAGGTCGCGCTCCCGGAAATCTACGCCTACGGCCTGCGCAATATCTGGGGCTTCAGCTTCGACAAAGGCGGCAAACACGAACTCTTCGCCGCCGACGTCGGCCAGGATCTCTACGAGGAGGTCAACATCATCACCAAGGGCGGCAACTACGGCTGGTTCCTGCGCGAGGGTTTCGAGGGCTTTGATCCCAAGTCGCCGAAGAAATCCCCGGCCAACGCCCCCAAGGTCGGTGCCCGCGGCGAGCTGCTGCTCGATCCTATCCTGACCTACAAGCACGTCGTGGGCGGCAAGAACGATCCTGAGGCGCAGGGCACCAGCATCACCGGCGGCTACGTCTACCGGGGCAAGGCGCTCAAGAACCTGCAGGGCCAATACGTCTTCGCCGACTGGTCACGGAACTGGGGCATCGCCCAGGGCGTTTTGCTGGCCGGTTCCAAGCCCAAGGACGGATCGGCCCGCTGGAACGTGGAACGATTGGAGATTGTGGCCGGCGCCGACTTCCCTGGCGTCACCTTTGGCGGCCAGAAGTTCCCCGGCTACGTGACCGGTCTCGGCCAGGACGCCGACGGCGAATTGTTCATCCTGACCAACGGCTCCAACAGCCTCGTGAAGGGCAAGGGCCGGGTCTGGAAGCTGGTGCCGGCGAAGTAGCCGAAGTGGGTTTCGCATCGCGGCCGGGATTCACCTCCCGGCCGTTTTTGTTTTCGGCCGGTCATCAGGCCTGCTTCGCCTTGGCTCGGTCGAGATCGACGGCCCGCCACAGATACCAGCTCGCTGTGGTGCGGTAGGGGCGCCAGCGTTCGCCGAGCGCCAGGAGTTCCTTGGGCTTGGGCATGTCGTCCAGGCCGTAGGCGATCCGGTAGCCGTTGCGCACGCCGAAGTCGTCGACCGGCAGCACGTCCGGCCGGGCGAGGGTGAACATCAGGAACATCTCCACGGTCCAGCGACCCACGCCGCGGCATTCGACGAGGCGCTCCACAATCTCGTCGTCGGACAGCTTCGCCAGCGTCCGCAACGGGGGCACGTGGCCGGACTCGGCCTTGGCGGCGATGTCCCGGATGGCAGCCAGCTTCGCGCGGGAAAAGCCGCAGGCCCGGATCGTTTCGTCGCTGAGGCCGCCGACGTCGGCGGGCTGGGGAAACCGTTTGCCCGGCACCAGCGCCGTGAAGCGCCCAAGGATGGTCTCGGCGGCCGTGCCGTTCAATTGCTGGTGGGCCACGGCCCGGACCAGCGCCTGGTAAGGCGAAATCTTGCGCGGCGCGATGGTGCAGGGACCGACCTCCCGGATGAGCCGGCGAAGAACAGGATCGACCTTGGCGAGATGGGTGTGGGCTTGGGGCGTCATGGCGAAAATGTTGGCAGGCGGCGAAAGTCTTTCGATCCGGGGCGCGACGGAAAGTCCGAAACACCGTCCTCTGCCGGAACCGCGGCGGGGCAAATTCGGCCGACCTGAAGTTCCGGGTTTCCACCTTCCGGCCGGCCGCTACGGTCCCGGCCTCATGAGTTGGCAATGGGTCGTCTGGATTTACGTCGCGCTGCTGGTGGTCGGAGGCCTGATGGGTTTCCTCAAGGCCGGCAGCAAGGTTTCGCTGATCTCCTCGGTCGCGTTCGCAATTCCCCTGGTGGCGGTGACGTTCGGTTATCTACCCCCGATCGTGGCCAAGGTCATTCCCGGCTTCGTCGCCGTCGTCATGGGCGTCCGCCTGGCCAAGACGAAGAAGTTCATGCCGGCGGGCATGACGTTGATCGTCAGCGTGCTGACGCTGGCGGTGTTGCTCACGATCAAGGGGCTCTGACGATTCTCCAAATTTCCGGCAATGGACCCGCGCGAACTGCCGATCTGGCAGCTGCATTTTGACCTGCTGCGCACGCTCCGCGACGGCAACCGCCTCGTGCTCGTTGCCGCCACCGGCTCGGGCAAGACGACGCAGGTGCCGCAGATGCTGCTCGACGCCGGCATCGCCGGTGACAAACGCATCGTGGTGCTCCAGCCCCGCCGGGTTGCTGCGCGGACCGTCTCGGCCCGGGTCGCCTGGGAACGCCGGGTGAAGCTCGGCGGCGAGGTGGGCTACCAAATCCGCTTCGAGGACCGCACCTCCCTCGGCACCCGCATCTGTTTTGTCACCGAGGGCATCTTGCTTCGCTGGTTGCAGGACGACCCGGAGCTGCGCGACATCGGCGTGCTGATCTTCGACGAGTTCCACGAGCGGAACTTGCTCAGTGACGTGGCGTTGGCGCTCGCCAAACGGCTGCAAAACACGACCCGCCCGGACCTCAAGCTGGTCGTAATGTCGGCCACGATGGAAGCGGAACCCGTCGCGCGTTACCTCGCGGCGTCGCCCGGATCCGTGCGTGGCGACAATCCGCCCGCCGCCCCGACCCTCGTGTCCGAGGGGCGGACGTATCCGGTCACGATCAACTGGGCCGACTACGGCGACCGGCGTCCGCCCGCCGAGTTGGCTGCCCAGGCGGTGGAACGCATCGTCGGCTCCGGGGAACGCGGCGACATCCTCGTGTTCATGCCGGGCATGGGTGAAATCAGCGCCACGCTCAACGCCCTGCGCGCCGCCCGGTTGCCAGAGCGGTGCGTGTTGCTACCGCTCCACGGCGACTTGCCGCCCGAGGAGCAGGACCGCGCCTTCGAAGCGTGCGACGCCCGCAAGATCGTCGTCGCGACCAACGTGGCCGAGACCAGCGTGACGATCGATGGCGTCTGCCACGTCGTGGACGCCGGGCTCGCGCGGGTGGCGCGTTACGATTCCGAACGCGGCATCCAGACGCTCGGTTTGGAGGAAATCAGCCGGGCCAGCGCCGACCAACGCGCCGGTCGGGCCGGCCGAACGGCGCCGGGAACCGCGTGGCGACTCTGGACGGAAAGTGCCCACCTCAACCGGCCGCCGAAGAACACACCGGAAATCCAACGGGCCGACCTCGCCGAAGTCGTGCTGTTGCTGCATTCCCTCGGCATCCGCCAAGCCGCCACCTTCGACTGGCTCGACCAGCCGGATCTGCTCGCGGTCGAACGCGCGGAAAAACTGCTGCGGATGCTCGGCGCGCTAACCGCGCCGGGCGAGGAGTCCACCGCGGCGTCGGATCTTACGCCGGTTGGCCGGCAGATGCTCCGGCTCCCGATGCACCCGCGCTATGCCCGGATGCTGATCGAGGCTGCTAAGCGCGGCTGCGTGCCGGCGGCGGCGATGTGCGCCGCGTTGACCAGCGGCCGTGACCTGCTGGTGCGCGTCGGCCGTGACGACGTC
Source organism: uncultured Verrucomicrobiota bacterium (assembly GCA_964602595.1). Classification (GTDB taxonomy): domain Bacteria; phylum Verrucomicrobiota; class Verrucomicrobiia; order Limisphaerales; family UBA9464; genus CAIWAH01. The sequence continues at coordinate 23,358 of CAZRRO010000029.1, forward strand.
CAGGCCAAGCAGGCGCGGGAATCGTTCGAGGGCAGCGCGGCCAGCGACTTCTACACGCTGATGCAGGCGTTTCAGTTCGCGAAGAACGGCGGGTTCGACCTCGACCAATGCCGCCGGCATGGCATCCACGCCCAGGGCGCCCGCGCGGTCGATGACACCTACCGCCAGTTGCTCCAGATCGCCGAACGCGAACGTTTGCTGGCGAAGGACGCACCGCCCGCTTCCGTCCCGGCGTTACCGGAATCCCGCAAGCCCAAGGCAGACGCCGCGCCCGAACCGTTGCTGCTGTGCCTCGCGGCCGGCTTTGTGGACCAACTCGCGCAACGCAAGAGCGAGGGCACGCTCGATTGCCTCCTGAGCGAGGGCCGGACCGGCACGCTGGTGCGCGAGAGCGTTGTGCAGGCGCCGCTGTTCGTGGCCGGCAGCATCCGGGAAGTGGACAGCCGCGGCAGCCGTCTCACGCTCCTTACGCTGGCCACCGAGGTTCGGCGGGAGTGGTTGGAACAGCTTTATCCGCAGCACTTCCACGCCGCCGTGGAACACGTCTTCGACCGGGGCCAGAAGGCGGTCGCGGCGGTGAAGCGGATCCGGTTCGGCGACCTCATTCTCGGGCAGGAATACCAGCGGACCGTGGACCCGGTGGCTTCGGCCGAGGCACTGGCGGATGCCTTTGCCAAGGGCTGGTTCGAGCTGCCGCAGTTGGACCACGGCCTGAAGCAGTTCATGGCGCGCGTTAACCTGCTGACGTTGGCGGCGCCGGACCTGGAGTTCCCGCCGTTCCGCGAGGCTGCGCTCCGGGCCGCGTTGGTGCGGGCGTTTCACGGCCTCACGCTCGTCAAGCAGGCGCAGGCCGCGGAACTTCGGCCGGCCTTCCACGGCCACCTCGAGCCGGCGCAACTGGAGTGGCTGAACGAACTCACGCCCTTGCAAGTGCCCGGGACGGAGAAGCCGCTGAAGCTCCTGTATCCGGAGGCCAACGAGAAGGCCACCGCCGAGGAGTTCGCGCCCGAAGCCGTGCTGAAACTGAACGACGCCTTCACGCTGAAGGAGCATCCGCGAATCTTGGAAGGCCGCGTTCCGGTAAAGCTCTGGCTCGCCGCGCCGGACGGTAAACGCCTCGCCAGCACGACGCACTTCGCCGACTGGAAGGTCCGCGGTTATCCAGCGCTCCGCGCGCAGATCAAGGCGAAGTATCCCGGCTTCGCCTGGCCCTGAGCCTGGCGCTAAACTCCGCCTCTGAGGGGCGTATCCCGGCTGATTCGGCTTGATGGACGGTCCGGCTCCAGTCGAGCGTAGTCGTCAATCCCGCATGCACCGTTCCCAATCCGAATCCCGGCGCAGCTTCCTCCGCCGCGCAGTCCTCACCGCGGCATGCACTGGCCTCGTGCCGTCTGCATGGGCCCAGCGGCAACGGACCAGCACGCCCATTTTCTATCCGTTGCACGCCATCCAGGCCGGTTACGAGGGCACCGCCACCGTGTATGCCGAAATTGCCCGAGGCGGGTATGCGGAGGTTGCCCGAATTGAGAAGACTTCGGGGCAGACCATTCTGGACCAGGCGGCTGTGGGCGCGGTCAGCCTTTGGGTTTTCAAGGAAAACCTGCCCAAGAAGAAGCAGAAGGTCCTCATTCCGCTCAAGTTCAAGCTCACCGATGAAACGCGCCGGGACCTTCCGCAGTTGGACGGCGACGGGAAATATTCCCTGCGCATGGCTAAGGCCTTCTATCCGTTCCGGGCAGACGAACGTAACCTCACCGGGACCTGCCGGGTGCTGGTAGAGTTGTCTTCCGATGGGTTTGCGGAAAATGCCTCCCTTGAGACGCCGACCAAGTCCGACGTGCTGAACCACTGCTCGATCCTGTTCTCGCTGATTTCTTCATTTGGGCCGAATTCCACGACGCTTCCCAGCAGCCCCAGACACGCGATCACGACCTGGGATTTCAAGATCAAATAGGCGGACTCAACTCGTCGGCGAGCCGGATTTGGCTCCTGTTGGGACGTAACTCCTCGAACAAAGGTTTCCGGCCAACAGGAACGCCGTCCAGGCGAGCGCCGGAATGTAGAGCGCGAATTCGGCGAAGCCCTGCGCAAACCAGCCCACGAGGCCACAGAAAAGCGCGAAATCCAGCGGTGCGGTTTCCGTCCGCCAAAGCCGTTTTGCGAGCGTGACGAAAAGCCACCCAACCCACGTGAGAAACAGCACCCCACCCGGCGCACCGGAGTCGGAGAATTGCTCCAGGTAGTCGTTGTGGGTGAGCCGCGCCATCTCGCTTTCCGGCGCCTTGAGCCGCGCATACGGCCGTTGAAAGGTGCCCGGTCCGGTGCCCAGCAGGGGGCGTTCCACGGTGGTCTGAACCGCCGCGCGCCAGTAGTCGAACCGGGCGCCGACACTGGTCGCACCGGCCGCGAAATAACTGCGAAAGCGCAGGCCGAACACGGCGAGTCCGCCGAGCAGGACTAGCGTCACGGCCGCGGCCTTGAGGCGCGGCGACCACGGCAGACGCAACAGCCAGAGTCCGCCCACGCCCAAGCCGATGAGCCAGCCGGATTTGGAGCCGGTCCAGAAGAAGCCGACGCCGAGCAGGAACACCGCGAGGCCGACCACTCCCCAGCGCGTGACGGGCCGCAGGTCGGCGGTTCCAGTGACTGCGAGGACCAAGGCCAGCGGTCCCAACAACAGGAGGATGCCCGCGAGCGCGTTGGGATAGACCAGGGTTCCGTGAACCCGCCCCTTCGTCAGCTTGGCGACGATCACCGGATTGGCGATGTCGGTGCCGTTCGTGGTGAGCACGAGCGACTCCGCCTTCATCTGGCGGAGGGTTTCCGGCGGAAAATTGGTCCAACCGGTGCGTTCGCCCTCGACCAAGGTCAGGCGGTCCTGGGGGAACTCGACGAGCCTTTGGTTGACCGCGCGCACGAGGCAGGCCGACAGCGCCGCCAGCAGGCCGACCAGCAGCAGCGACAAACCGCGTTGTTTCGGAATCACCCACGCGCCGAGGAAATAGGCCGCCACGACGGCGACGAAATGGAGCAAGGTGGTGGTAGTCAGTTCGGCGTCCACCGTCGCGGTGGCGCTCAGGCATTGCCACCCGAACCAAGCGAGCGGAAGCAGCGTCAGGCCGCGGCCCAGCGAACCGCGGTTGCGGCCGGTGGCCCCGATCACCGCGCCCACCGCGGTCAGGGCGAGCATCAGCCAATTGCCCCAGCGGGTTGGCCACGGCTGCGTCAGCGACAGCGCGTCGGTAAGCGACGCCGGAGTCGGGATGCGCCCGTCCAGGATCACGGGATTGCCGAACTTGAGCAGCGCCAGTCCCAGGAAAATCCCAAGGACCAGCGCGAAGATGTCGCGCCCGGTCAGCGGTGGGGTGGCAGGGGAATTCACAGTCGGACTGGCCATCATCGGATCCGTTTCGGCCAGCCTGCCTCAGCCGGAATCACGAGGGCGAGCCTTGTTGGCGGTTCGCCCGGGGAGACGAATCACTCCGGCTTGGGCATGCCCTTGCCGAGCCGCAGGTATTCCCACACGGCCTGGATCGTCTTCGGGCCGTCGCCACCTTGGATGTCGGGCAGGGGGCTTCGGCCGTCCTCGTCGAAATAGACGGGCATCTTTGAATCCGGCTGGAGCGAGGTAGGCGCCCGCAACCAGCGCCGGAAGAAGGACGGTTCCAGGCGCGCGAACGACTGGCCAAGGTTGATGCCGGGTGCCTCGAAGACCTGGGTCGCGCCCAGTTCATTGACCGGGTGGCAGCTGATGCACTGCAAGCCGCCCTGCGAGCCGACCAGTTTGTGGCCGGACTTCACCAGGTCGTCAGCTTCCGCCGGCTTGGGGTCGGCGACCGACTTCGGGCCGAACCCGTGGGTCATCGAGAGTCCTTCGGCGAGGTTCTGGGCGTAGGCCGGGAAGGCTGGCATCCGCGACTCCAGCCATGGACGCGGTTTCGTCGGCTCGGTGCCCGCGATGAACTTGGTGGCCCACTCCGGCTTCAGCTTGCCGTAGAGGATCTCGAAGCCGGGGAAACCCTCGTGCTTGCCGTGACATTCGCGGCAGTTCAGGTGCTGGCTTTGGCGGGCGAGGAAATCGGCCTGGGTATGGCGCGCGAGCGAGGCCCGGTCGGTCGCGGCAAAGGCCCTGAGCGAAGCACGTTGCTCGGCGGTGAAGGCATACGCCGGCGCCTTGGAGTTTTCCGCCGGCGTGTCGGCGAGGCAACCGGTGGTCCACTTGTCCGCGGCGAGCTCGGTCAGCGGCTTGGCCGCCAGCTCCGACTTCGCACCGTCGAGCGAATGGCAGTTCAGGCAGCCGACGCTGGTCACCAGTTGTTTGCCCTTGGCGATGACCGCCGCGTCGGTCGGCGCGGGCACGGACTCCGCCTTGTCCGCGGCTGAACCGAGAAATTCGGCCAGGTTATTCGCGTCCTCCGCCGAGAGCCGGAAGTTCGGCATGCGGATCCAAGCGTAGTGTTCCTCGGGCTTCTGGAGGAAGGCGGCCAGCGCGCCGGGGGCGAACTTCGCGTTCACCTGTTTGTGCGAAAGTTGGTGGGGCAGGGCCTCGCCGCCGTCAGGTGAAGTGTGGCAGGCCACGCAATGCAGCTTCTCGAAGAGCGCTTTGCCCGCCTCGGCATCACCCTTGCCGGCCTCCAATTTGGCGGAGCCCGTCAGCGAAGCGAGGTAGGCGGCCACGGCCTCGGCGTTGGCCTTGGCCTCGGGGCCGCGGAAGAGCTGCGGCATCGCCGTGCTGGCGCGCAATGCGTGCGGATTCGCGATCCACTGGGCAAGCCAGCCGAAGTTCCGCCGCGCCCCGATGCCGTTGAACGCCGGCGCGTCCATCGCGAGTTCCGGCATCCCGACGGTGGAAGTGTGACATTTGCCGCAGCGGGCTTCGGCGAAGAGGTCACGGCCGGCCCGGACCGCTTGGGATGCCTTCAGCTCGGGAGATTCGGCGGGGCGGAGTTCGGCCAGCGGCAGCGGATTGTAGGGCGTCTCCTTGTTGGACCAGAACAGCCGGACAAAGGCGTCCCCGCCGGTGGGCGCGGCGTATTCGGCGACCAGCTTGTTGGCGCCCTTGTTCAGGCGGACCGTCTTGCCGTCCACCGGTTTGTCCCCGGTGCCGTCGGCGTCCAGCGCGACCGTTTCGCCGACCGTCAGCTTGAGGTGGCCGGTGAATTCGCCGTGAAAGGCGAAGTCGGCGCGGAGTTCGGCGGTGATGGTGCCTTCCCACTTGGCGGTGAACTGGCCCGGCGCGACGAACGGCGTGGCCGGTTGGCCGGCAGGCACGTTCAGCCACACGTTGGGGGCGAGGCTCACGTCGGACTTGCCGCCGCCGGTCACGGTCAGGGTCAGGCCACGGACTTCGGATTCCGCGGCCCGGACGAAGCCGGAGCAGACGGCCAACAGCGAGGTCAACGCGGCGCAGCGGCGGAGCAGTTTCAGCGCAGGCATGGCAAAAGGACGGGCGGACATGGTGGCAGCTTCAGAAAAGTCCGGGCGACGGTAGGTAGGGGCCGGGCACGGTCAAGCGGCCTTGCCGCTAGGCAACCCAACGCTGAGACGGCCAAGGCGGGTTTGCCAGGTTGGTGCCAGCGTGCCGGCGGCCCCGGGTTTGTGGGGCAGATTCAGGGGATGGCCCGACTTCTGGCTTGCGAAGCCGGGCGCTTCGCGCTGACCGTTTTGTTGTTTTCCACGACATCGTTATGGCCAAGAAACAACTCCGCATCGGACTCATCGGCTACAGCTTCATGGGCCGCGCCCACAGCAACGCCTTTCACCAGGTCAACCACTTCTTCCCCTCCTCCTACGAGGTCGTCCCGCAGGCCGTCTGCGGCCGCGATGCCGCCGCCGTGCAGGCCTTCGCCGACAAGTGGGGCTACAAGTCCATCGAGACCGACTGGCGCAAGCTCATCGAGCGTGACGACATCGACGTCATCGACATCGCCACGCCGAACAACATGCACGCCGAGCAGGCGATCGCCGCCGCCAAGGCCGGCAAGATGATCCTCTGCGAGAAGCCCCTCGGCCTGAACTCCAAGGACGCCGAGAAGATGCTCAAGGCGATCGAGAAGGCCGGCGTGCCCAACATGGTCTGGTATAACTACCGCCGTTGCCCCGCCGTCGTCCTCGCCAAGCAGATCATCGATTCCGGCAAGCTTGGCCGCATCTTCCACTACCGGGCGAACTTCCTCCAGGACTGGACCATCAACGCCGACCTCCCGCAGGGCGGCACCGGCCTCTGGCGCCTCGACGCCAAGGTCGCCGGCTCCGGCGTCACGGGCGACCTGCTCGCTCACTGCATCGACACCGCCATGTGGCTCAACGGCGGCATCAAGGATGTCAGCGCGATGACCGAGACCTTCGTCAAGGAGCGCAAACACAACCTCACCGGCAAGGTCGAGAAGGTGAGCATCGACGACGCCTGCCTGTTCCACTGCCACTTCAACAACGGCTCCCTCGGCCTCTTCGAATCCACCCGCTACGCGCGCGGCCACAAAGCGCTCTACACCTTCGAGATCAATGGCGCGAACATGTCGCTCAAGTGGGACCTCCACGACCTGCACCGCCTCCAGATCTTCGACTACAGCGACGAAGGCACCGAGCGCGGCTGGAAGAGCGTCCACGTCTCCGACGGCGACCATCCTTACTGCGGCAAGTGGTGGGTGCCCGGACTCCAACTCGGCTACGAGCACAGCTTCGTGCACGCGATGGTTGAATTCGTGCAGGGGCTTGAAAACGGCAAGGGCTGCAAGCCCGACTTCAAGGACGGCCTCGCCACCGACTACGTCGTCGACGCCGTGCTCGCCTCTGCAAAGTCCAAGAAGTGGGCCAAGGTGAAACAGGTCAAAGCCTGATCCCGGTGGCCTTGCGAAGGAGAGCCCGCGCCGAGTCCGGCGCGGGCTTTTTGTCAGTGTGAGTCGGTGCTCGCAGCGATCAGTCCGTGCTGGGTAGATTCTTGGGGCGCGCCCGCCGTTCCGACGCTCGCTTCCGTAAAATGAATCCGCCCGTAAAGCTCACCGACTTGCTCGCCGCCCTGCAAGGTTCGCCCGAAGTGGTAACCTTCTTCGACCGCACCACCGGGCGGCCGATCCGCCTCGAGGCGGTCCTGTATGAGGCTGCCAAATCCCGTCGGCCGGAGGTCGAGGAGGATTCGGATTGGCGGAATCGGGAGCTGGAGCTGGCCCGGAGCATCGTTGCGGACCGGACCAAGCGGTTTGTGCCCGGCCCCAAGCCCGCGGACTTCCCGGAATACAAGACGATGCAGAACTACATCGCCGCGCTGAACGACCGGACCATCGCCTTTGATCTGGCGCAGGCGATCAAGGCGCGCGGGGCGTTCCGGCAGTTCAAGCAGGGGGTCACGCATTTCGGCCTGCGCGACGATTGGTTTCAGTTTCGCGACGAGGCGTTGGTGGAATGCGCGCGGCGGTGGGCGAAGGCCAATCGCCTGGACGTGGACGAAACCTCAATGCCCGCGGCCTCGCCGGAACGGCCGCAGTGATTCGGTCAGCCGCCGGCGACGATCTTCACGATTTCGAGCCGGCTCCCGGCCTGGATTTGGCGGCCGGAAAATTCACTGGGCGCCACGGCCTCGCCGTCCAGTTCCACCACGACGGACCGGGGCAAGAGTCCTTGGTGGACCAGGAATTCCTCCAGCGTGCAGGGCAGGGGAGTGACCACCGGTCGGCCGTTGGCGATGACCGTGCCGTCAGCCATTTTTCGGGAGCTTGGGCAGTTGGCGGCCGAGTTGGCGGAACCACGGGCGGAACATCTCCTGGATGTCGGGCATCTCGGACTCCGGTTCGGTCTTCGAGCGCAGGAACTGGGGGAACATGAGGCGCAGGGTTTCGTGTCCGTGTTGCAGCGTCTCGCCGGTCGCGTCGGTGACCTGGAAATCAAATTCAACTCGGGCCGGCCATTGGTCGCTCACGATCCGGATGGGACGCGCCGCAATGGGATCAATCCACCCGGCGCGGTCGATGTCCCGGAACGTGATGCGGACGTTGCAGCCCTCCGGGATGTAGGCGTCGGCGAGGTCGATCAGCTCATTCTCCAGCCGGCGCTGTTCCTGGATCAGGGAATAGGAACTTTCCGCGCGGACCGGGACAAAGTCGGTGAACTGTTCGGGCGCCACCCACTTGAGGGAAACGGTGCCGCCGCCCTTGGGCGCAGGGCTGGCGCAGCCCGCGAGCAGCAGCCCGAGGCCGAAGGAAATGGGACGAAGGCGCATGGCGCGGGCTGCGGTCATGGCCGGTCAGAGGGGTTCCTTCAGCAGTTGGATGAACTGCTTCATCGCCGGCGAAAGGACCTTGGTCTTCTTGGCGATGATCGCGAGCGGCCGGGTGGGTAGCGCCTCGGAAAACTTGAGGGCCGCGAGAGTCTGCTTGGAGACCTCCTGCACCACGGTGCTCTCAGGCACGATGCTGACGCCGGCCTCAATCTCGACGGCGCGCTTCACGGTCTCGATGTTGTCGAATTCCATCGTGTTCTTCACGGCCACGCCGGAGTCGCGGAGGATCTTGTCGATCGCCTTGCGCGTCGGGATGTCGGACTCGAAGGCGATGAACTTCTGGCCTTCGAGATGCGACAACTTGAGGTTCTTCTCCTTCGCCAGCGGGTGTTTGGGATGGCAGATCAGCACCAAGGTCTCTTCGCGGAGCGGGATGACTTCGAGGCGGGTGTCCTTGCTCGGATACGCGACGAGGCCGAGGTCCACTACGTTGCCGACGACATCCTCGTAAACCTGGTTCGCCCGCTGGTATTCGACGTGGACCGTCACCGTGGGAAAGCCCTTCAGGAACTTCTTCAGGTAGGGCGGGAGGTCGTGCAGGCCGATGGAATAGATCGTCGCCACCCGGATGGTGCCGCTCACGATGTCCTTCACTTCCTGGAGCCGGCTGAGCAGTGATTCGTAGGTCTGGATGAGCTGTTTGCCGTATTCGTAGAGGAGCTCGCCCTCGCGGGTCAGGCGGAACTTCTTCTTGCTGCGCTCAATCAGCAACGTCTTGAACTGCTTCTCCAGGGAGCTCACCTGCTGGCTCACGGCGCTCTGGGTAACGCCGTTGATCTGCGCGGCCTTGGTGAAGCTTTCGGTTTCGGCGAGGTCACAGAAGACCTTGAAGCTTTGAATCTGCACGGCGGAAGTAAACCACACCGGGCCGCCGGCGCCAGCGGAGAGAAATCGTGGGCGGGCGAACCGGCTTTCCGGCCCAATCTTCAGTGCACCGGCGGCCCGCCTGTGCTTTGCTCGGCCCGTGGCGAAGGCAACTCACATTCCACTGCCCGACGGCAAGAACATGGCGATCCTCTATGAGGACCGGTCCATCCTGGCCGTGGACAAGCCGGCCGGCTGGATTCTCGGGCCGGACGACTGGCAGCACACCCGGCGCAATCTCTCCCTCCAGCTTCAGGACGACGTCCGCGAAGGCGCGTTCTGGGCGCGGTCCCGCAACCTCAAGTTTGTCCGCTTCATCCACCGCCTCGACGGTCCCACCAGCGGCGTGATGCTTTGGGCCAAGAGCCAGGGCGCGCTGGAACAATACTCCCGGCTGTTCGCCACCCGGGGCGTCAACAAGGCCTATCTCGCGGTCACCGACGGCATTCCGCCGGAGAAGAACTGGCGGCGCCGTGATGCCATCGGGCCGGAGCCCGGTGCGCCGGGGCGCTACATGGTGGATCCGGAAATGGGCAAGGAAGCCGAGACCAACTTCGAGCTGCTGGACGTTTCCGGACGGCAGGCGCTCGTCTTGGCCGAACCCTATTCCGGCCGCACGCACCAGATTCGCCTGCACCTGCTCGCGAGCGGCTGCCCGGTGGCCGGCGACGAACTTTACGGGAAGCGGGACGATGGCGGCCTCGGCCTGCGTGCCATCCGGCTCGAATTTCGCGATCCATTCACCAAACGCCCGATCTGCATCGACGCCCCGGTGAAGGACTTCTGCTGGAACTACGGCTTCCGCGTGCCCGACCGTGTCCGCGAAATTGCCAGCCGCCGCGACCAGGCGCCGGCGTTGCCGCGCCTGGACCAGGGAAGTCAGCTCGACGAATCCGCCGACGGGGAAACCGCCCTCGGTGAAGGTGACGGCGAATATGCGGACCAACCGCCAACCGCTGCCCCGGCGCGACGCTCCCCGCCGCCTCCCCGCTTTGCGCCCCGCGCCCCGCAGGGGCCGGCGCCAACCCGGCGTTCCGGTGGCCCGGGCCGTCCGAACTCCGGACCTCGCCGTCCGTCGGGACCGCGCTGAGCCGCCGGCTTTCCGGTTCCCGCCGCCCGCCCGTTCGTGTTTCCTCCGCGCCGCATGACCAGCGCCGTGATTGTCGCCGCCGGTCGGGGCACCCGCATGGGCCCCGACGTGGACAAGCTCTTCCTCGAAGTCGCCGGGGCGCCGGTCGTTGCCCACACATGGCGCTGTTTCGATGCATGTCCCGAGATCAGTGAAATCGTGCTCGTCGTCCGCGACGGCTTGCAGGACGCCTTCCGTGAACTCGCGGCGGGACTGGACCTGAAGAAGCCCTACCGGCTCGTGCCCGGCGGCGCCGAGCGGCAGGACTCCGTCTGGAACGGCCTCGTTGCCTTGAACCCGGCGGCCGAGGTGGTCGCCATCCAAGACGGCGCCCGGCCCTGCACGCCGGCAGAAGTGATCACCCGTTGCCTCCAGATCGCCCGCAGCACGGGCGCCGCGGTCGCCGCGCAACGGGCTACGGATACGATCAAGGAGTCCGACGGCGGCACGCGCATCGCCCGGCATCTGGATCGGTCGCGGCTCTGGGCCGTGCAGACGCCGCAATGCTTCCGGGTGGAAGTCATCCGCCGCGCCCTCGCCGCCGTGAAAGCGGCCGGCGCCCAGGTGACCGACGACACTGCCGCCTGTGAACTCATCGGCCAACCCGTTGAACTGGTCGAAAGCAGGCTGCCCAACCCGAAGGTGACCGCGCCCCCCGACGTGCCGTTCGTGGAATTGCTGTTGCGGGCGGGGTGAGGTGCCGGGATTGCGGAAGCCGGCCTTTCCGGGAACCGTCTGCGTGAAGGAGCGACGCTCGAATCCATGAACGAATACCTGTTGCTGATCCACGGAAACGAGAAGTCCGCGACGTCGGCTGAAGAATGGGAACGATTCTTCGATGCAGCTCGGAACAGCGGCGTGTTCCGAGGCGGCAGCGAAGTCGGGAAAAGGGAGTTCGTGGGTGACCACGATTCAGCGCGGTCATCGGACCATATCGTGGGCTACATGCGCTTCGATTCGGACGACAAGCAGGTCATCCTGGATTTGTTGAAACGGCACCCAGTGGTCCTGCACGGCGGAACCGTGGAGCTCTGCGAGTTGCCCAAATCGTGAAGTCGAAGCGGGCTGCCAGTATCCGAAAAGGCAGCGCGGAAGCCCGGCGATAGGACGTCCCGCGGCTACGGACCGGTGGTCCTACGTGCCTGCCATGCCTGCCAATCCGCCTCGGTGTCGATGTCGTCGAGTTCGCGGAGGAGGCCCCAGTTGAGCCCCAGCCGATTCGCGGCAGCAATGCTTTGATCCAATGCCCGTGAAGTGCCCCAGGAAATGCCACGGAACAGTTGCGGCACGGGCCGTTTCAGTCCGATCAGCCAGTAACCACCGTCGGTTGCCGGCCCGAACACAATGTCCCGGGTCGCGAGCAATCGGCCGGCTTCGATCAAGTCATCCTTGGTCAGTTCAGGGGAGTCGCAGCCGATCACGACGACGGGCGTTGGTTCCGCGGCAAAGGCGTCTTGAACGGCACGTTCCAATCGTTCGCCGAGATTGCCGGCGCCTTGGGGTGTCCGTCGCCATCCTGGCTGAAGCAATGGTTCCAAGCCGATGGCGGCGTTGTCCGGGGTGACGCGAAGCTCCACCTGCGGGTGGGCGCGGAGGGTGGCCAACGTGAGTTGCAGCAACTCGCGGTAGATCGCCAAAGCCTGCGTGGGGCCGACGGTCGCGGCCAGCCGTGATTTTACCCGGCCCAACTCGGGCGCCCGCAGGAACACGATGACGCGGGACAATTCCACGGTCCGACTATTTGACCGCGGCGGCGGCGCGGATGGAGGTGGCCAGTTCCTCGGCGGTCCACTCGTTGCCGACGAAGATTTCGTGCACCCGGCCCTTGGTATCGAGGACCACCGTGCGCAGGTTGTGGTTCTGCTGGGCGATGGGGACGTTGCGGCCGAAGTAGAGGCCGAAGTGGCCGGTAAGGCGTTCGATCTGGTTGAACGAACCCGTGGTGAGGCTCCAGCGGGCGGGATCGTATTGGTGCCGCTGGCCGTAGGCCTGCAGCGTGGCGGGCGTGTCGAAGTCAGGATCGAAGGACAGCGAAAGCAGTCGCCAGTTGGCCGGGGCGTCGGGGGCGCTCTTGAGCAGTTTGCTGACCTTGCCGAATTGCTCCGTCATTCGCGGACAGAAGGTGGGGAAGGGGCAGCGGGTGAAGATGAACGTGATCGCCAGCGCCTGCCCGCGGTAGTCGGCGAGGTGGATCACCCGGCCGAGTTCGTTGGTGTAGGTGTAGTTGGGCACCAGGTCGCCAGCCTTCAGTTCCGGCACGTCGGGGATGACCTTGATGTCATTCACCGCGTTAGTGGGTTCGGTCTTGGTCGTGCCGAGAATCCGGACCTGGTCGATCCAGCCGTCGGTCTCGGTGACGCGCATGCGGAACTCGATCTGGTCCCCGCGCATCAGGCCGGTGAGCTCGTTTGTGGGCCGGGCCTCAAACGGCATGGTCATGGCCATCATGTAGCCGGGAATCTCCTCGTGCTTCACCTTCACCGACTTGCCGTCATCGCCGAGTCCGACCACGACGCCCCGGACGGTGTAGTTGGTGATGTTGGCGTCCGCGGGCGAGCCCGGGGCGGGGGAAGTTGCGCCGGGGGGCTGGGCGGGCGAGCAACCGCACTGCAGGCAAAGCAGCCCCAGGATGAAGCCGGGGAGGAGAAATCGTTTCATCGGTCGCCAACAGACTACGCCGCGCGCCGTCAGCGGCAAACTGCGGGTGAAAACAAAAAGCCGCGTCCCGGATGGGACGCGGCTGGTGAAAAGCCGGGCCGGGTTACAGGCCGATCAAGGCCACATTGGGAGCCGGCACGGGCAACAGGCCGCAGTTGTCCGAAACGTAACGGCCCTGCTTGGTGAGGGGGCGTTCCTTGCGGGGCTTCTCGGCGCGCGGTTCCTTCGGCTTGGCCGGCGCGGCCGGAACCTCGGGCTTGGGCTGGGGCTTCTTGGCTGTCTCGAGCAGGCCGCTGGCGAACTCGATGACGTGACCTTGGTGCACGAGCCAGTGCAGATCGCTCAGCACCGCTTGCTGGGCGGCGGTCGTCTGCGGCACGGCCGGAGCGGCCTCAGCTGCGGGCGCAGCCGGAGCCTCGGCGACCGGGGCGGCGGCCGTTTCGGTCGCAGGGCCATCCTTCGGTTCGACCGGGGCAACGGCTTCCGGGACTGGCACATGCACGATTTCCGCCACCGGGGCCGGCGCGAGGGTCGCGAGCAGCTTCTTGCGGGTGGGGCCCTGCGTCGTGTTGATGAACTCGATGATCCGCTTGATGCCGGGTTGGACCAGCGTGTTCTCGAGATCGAGGTAATGCGGCCGGGCGACGGCGACGTGCACCGCGGTCTTGTCGCGCTTGAAGAACTGCAACCCGGCGTGCGCGAAGGCGCCGCTGAGGGCGGTCATCGTGCGGATCGGGAAACGGCGTTCCCGCTCCAGGCTCACGCGGAGCACGCGGGTCAGCGGCTCGGGCAGGCGCGGGGCGTTCGGCTGGCGGTTGAGTGACCAGGAATCGGTGGACTTGATCACGTTCGGCGCGTGCTTGGCGCGGAAGTGTTCCTCCACGGCGGCCATCGAGTGCAGGGTCTGGGCTTCCTCGACGTTCAGGGCGACGAATTGCTGCTTGGAGCTCTGGCCTTCGAGCCAGCCCTTCACGGCCGCCTCGTCCTTCACCATGCGGACCTTGCTCTTGAAGACCTCGAACGGCAGGCGCGGGGCGCGTTGCGCGTGGATCTCGCGGAGCTTCTCCTGGTAGCCGTGGTAGTTCGGCGGACCGAGGATGATTTCGTCGAACTGGGCGACGAGCGTCCAGACGCCCTTCGGCGGGTCGCACGGCGTCTTCTCGACCTGATAGAAGGTGTCGAAGTGGGCCTTGAGCGCGTGCCGGATGGCTTCGCCTTCGCTGAGCCAGATGCTGTCATCCAGCGAGCACACGAAGAATTGGACGCCGGTGTTGCCTTCCTTGTCGCGCATCGGGCGGAAGGTGATCTCGTAGCGGTCGGGCTTCTGGATCACCAGTCCGGCCACTTCCAGCAACGGGTAGGCGCGGCCGCTCAGCTTGATCTGGCGGGCCAGCGAAACCACGCCGGCGGGATCGGGACGCATTTCAACGTCGATCGGCGGCAACGGCTCCGGTTGATCGCGGCGATCATCCCGGCGTCCGCCGCGGAACGGCGGCCGGCCACCACCGGCAGTCGGATCCCACTTCAGGCCCTGACCTTCGCCACCAGGAGCACCCGGGCCGGCAGGACCGCCCGGACGAGGACCGCGGAAATCACGGCGTGGGCCTCCGGGACCGCCGGGACCACCGCCGAAACCGCCCGGACGCGGACCACCAAAGCCCCCAGGACGGGGGCCACCGCGACCCGGGCCGCCGGGACCATCCCGGCGCGGCGGACGGTCACCGAAGCCGCCGCGACCGCCGCGGCGGTCACCGCGGTCGGCACCTTCGTTGCCGCTGTAGTTGGCGAAGCGATTCTGGTCGGCGGGCTGTTGCGCCCACGAAGGCAAAAATGCCTTCTCCAGATCCAGAGACAGGTCCTGCGTATCACTCATAGGATAAAAAGGCCCCGCCGAGGCGGGGTTTGGCTAGCTGTAAAGCGGCGCGGACGATGCGAGCGGGGTGGGGAAAAGGCAAGTGCCGCGATGGAACGTCGGACGCAGCCTGTTTTCCGGCGCTGCCGGGGCCTGGAAATCAGTTCGGCCTTGCGGTGGCCGGCGGGGTTTTGACACTCGCAGCATGCCTGACGCACCCGCCCCGCCGGAGAAGAAGCCCCTGCTCGAATTGCCGGAGGTTCCGCGGATCCTGCCGTTCGCGGTCTTCCTCCTCTTCATGCTGATCCCGGCCACGGTGTTCCCCGGGGCGGAATACTGGCTCTATGCCGCCAAGACGATCGCTGCAGCCGGAGTGCTTTGGTGGCTGCGCGACCGGTTGCCGGAAATGAAATGGGCCGTCAGCTGGGAGGCCGTCGTCGTTGGCATCGTGATCGCGGTGGTCTGGCTTGGGATTCCGCCGGTCAAACTGCCGTGGGAGCTTTTTTCGAAGGCCAAAGAGGCCGCCAAGCCGGAGGACGTGTGGAATCCGGTCGCCTACTTCGCCGGCAACCCGGCGCTGGGCTGGGGTTTCTTCGCCATCCGCACGCTGGGACGTTCCCTGGTGGTTCCGGCGATCGAGGAGGTTTTCTACCGTGGCTTTGTCTATCGCTACGTCATCAGCCCCAACTTCACCGAAGTCGCCCTCAACCGTTTCCATGCGGGCGCCTTCGCGCTCACCAGCGTCATGTTCGGCATCGCCCACGGCGACCATTGGATCCAGGGCATCCTGTGCGGCGCGGCCTACCAGTGGCTGGTGTTGCGGAAGTCGCGGCTCGGCGACGCGATGCTGGCCCACGCGATCACCAACCTGATCATCAGTATCTACGCCGTGGTGACCAACCAGTGGCAGTTCACGTGAGCGGGACGGGAGCCGAGGCCGGCGCCGGCCCGGGGCGCGCGCTGCCGCCCTGCGTGGTGTTCGAAGATGACGACGTGCTCGTGGTGGACAAACCAGCGGGCTGGAACACCCACGCCCCGTCGCCGTATGCCGGCGAGGGCATCTACGAATGGCTGCGCCACCGGGAACTGCGCTGGGCGTCCCTCGCGATCCTTCACCGGCTCGACAAGGAAACCAGCGGCCTGCTGGTCTTTGGCAAGACGCCGGCGGCGAACCGTTCGCTGACGGAGCAATTCACCGCCCGCACCGTGGACAAGACCTACGTGCTGGTGACCGACCGGCCGGTGCCGGCGGAGGAATGGACGACCGAAACTGCCATCGTGCGCGCGGGGGACCGGTATGTGACGCGACCTTTGGCGGCGGGCGGCGAACGCGCGGAAACCCGCTTCCGGGTGCGTCGCCGGGCCGCTGGCCTGACTTGGTTGGAAGCGAAGCCGGTCACTGGGCGGACCCATCAGATCCGGGTTCATGCCGCGCACTTGGGGTGTCCGCTCCTGGGTGACGAACTTTACGGTGGGACTCCTGCGGGCCGGGTTCACCTGCATTCGGCGGCAATCCGCTTTCGTCACCCCGTTACCGGCGCTGACCTGGAACTGGGTTCCGCCGACCTGTTTGCCGCCGGGGCGGACCCGTGGTCGCCGGCGATCAACGGCCTTCGTTCCGCGGTCGTTGCGCCGGCCGAGACCGACGCCTGGCGGGCCATCCACGGGGCGGCGGACGGTGAGGCCGGGATTTACCTCGATCGTCTGGGCGACTTCGACCTGATCCAAACTGATTTCGACCTGACGCCGGCAATGGCGGAACGGTGGGCTGCGGCGGGCACCCGGGGCGTTTACCTCAAACGATTATCCCGACATGTCCGCGGCAAGACCGTCGCGGAAACCTCCCCGCAATGGCTGCGCGGTGAGGTGGCGCCCGAGCGATTCAGCGTGCGCGAAAACGGCGTCGCCTACGAACTGAGCTTTGCCGAGGGCTATTCCTACGGGCTGTTCCTCGATCAGCGCGACAACCGCCGCCGCTTGCTGGTCAATCATGTCGCCGCGGACTTTCCGCTGTTTCCCAACGGTCCGGCCGGCTGTGAAGTGCTCAACTGCTTTGCCTACACCTGTGCCTTCAGCGTCTGCGCGGCCTTGGGTGGCGCGCGAGCGACCAGCCTGGATCTGTCGCGCAAATACCTCGAGTGGGGCCGGCGCAATTTCGCCCTCAACGGCGTGGATCCGGCCGAGCACGACTTCATTTTCGGCGACGTGTTCGACTGGCTGCGCCGATTGGCCAAGAAGGGACGCCAGTTCGACGTCGTGCTGCTGGATCCGCCCACGTTCTCGCGGTCAAAGGAGCGCGGCGATTTCCGGGCCGAAGCGGATTACGGAGCACTGGTCACGACGACGTTGCCGCTCTTGCGCCCGGGCGGAGTCCTCTTCGCCTCGACGAATGCCGCCCGGCTGGAGCCGGAACAATTCCTCAGGCAGGTGCGGCAAGCCGTCGCGGCCGCGGGACGTCGGATCGTGCAGGAGCATTACGTGCCGCAGCCGCCGGACTTTCCGGTGAGCCGTGACGAACCCGCATACCTCAAGACGGTCTGGCTACGGGTGAGTTGAAACTCGTGTCGGTGACTCGCCCTCGGGCAGGGGATTGCCGTAGGCTGGAACCAACGATGCAACGCGCAACGAAAGCCGTCTTCCTCGACCGCGACGGCACCATCAACGTGGACCGCCATTACCTGTCCCGGCCGGAGCAGTTTGAGCTGATTCCCGGGGTCGGCCTGGCGCTGCGGCGGCTGCTCGATGCCGGGTTTCGCCTGTTCATCGTGACCAACCAGTCGGGCATCGGTCGCGGATATTACACCGAGGCGGACATGCATGCGGTAAACGGCCGGATGCTGGAACTGCTGACTCCATTCGGCGTGAGCTTCGACAAGGTCTACTTCTCTCCCGAGGCGCCGGAACAGCCGAGCCGGAACCGGAAGCCTTCGCCGCAGTCGCTGTTCGAGGCCCGGGATGAATTCGGCGTGGACCTCGCGCGGAGTTACATGGTCGGCGACAAATTCATCGACGTGGAAACCGGGTGGAACGCGGGCTGTGCGAGCAGCTTGCTGGTGCGCACCGGCTATGGCGCCAGCACGGAACGAACCGAAGGACCGCGCCTGGCCCGGGCCGTAGTTGTGGACGACCTGCCGGCGGCCGTGGAATGGATTCTGGGCGACACCAAATTCGCGTGATCCGTTTCAGGGCTGGGCCGAACCAAACGGTGCCTTGGAGCTCAGGTAGAGCACCAGCGTGTGGTTGTGTTCCCAGATGCGGCCGCCGCGGCGTTGCAGCGTCTGTTCGAGGAAGCCGACCTCCAGCTTGAAGGCGGAGCCCAGCTTGCGGCCGAAGCCAAGGAACGCACGGTTCTGGTCGAACGTGTTGCCGACGACGTTGTCGCCGAAGTTCAGGAAGACTTCGTTCCAAGCGACCGCGTAGTTCCGGCCGGATTCGCCCAGCGGCACGGTGGTCCGCAGTTGGTAACGGATCCGGTTTTCGTAGCGATAGCGGGCCACCCCGAAACCGCCGCCCGGTTGGGGGGCGAGTTCACCGATGTTTCGCTGTTCGAGCCGGAAACGGTTCACCCAATCCAAGCCCAACCAAGGCACGGTTACCGTGACCTGTTCCCAGACGCGGTGCTCGGGAAAATTGTCCGCGGCGGGGAAGTCGCCGTAGGAGTAGGTCTCCACGTAGCAGTAGCCGCCGCTGAAGGCGACCTGCTCATTGAGCGTGTAGTTGACCCCCGGCCGGATGAGCAATTGCTGCCAGCCGCGGCCGTAGTCGGCGAGGCGGACCTGGGTTTCCAGATGAACGCCCCAGGGGCCACCGGCGACTGGGTGGTCGCCCATGTAGCCCAGCCACAGGTGGCCGTTGTGATCCTGCCGGTCGGCGCCCGCGCAAGTGGGCGGGCATACGACGGCGGCACCGAGGGCGAGGGTGATCCATTGGGCCGAAGATGACAAACAGCGCATAACGGTTGGGTAGTCCGACCATGGTATCGGCCGGCGGTGCGACGCGCTTGAACTGGATTTGCGGGAGAATCCCGGGAATTGCGGCTTAGCCTGGTTCGGCCTTCCGTTGCTCCCGCGCTTCGAGGAAACGCTTCAGCTCGCTCGCCATCGTGCCGCCGAAGCCGGGCACCTGCTCGATTTCCTCGATGCGGGCGAGGCGCAGCCGTTGCAGCGAGCCGAAGCGTTTGAGCAGGGCTTGTTTCCGGGTGTCGCCGATGCCCGGGAATTCATCCAGGACACTCTCGCTGATCTTCTTGAGGCGGAGCTGGGCGTTGTAGGTGTTGGCGAAGCGGTGTGATTCGTCGCGCACGCGCTGGAGCAGCTTCACCGCCTGATGATCGAGCCCGAGGATCAGTGGGTCCCGTTCGCCGGGGCGGTGGATTTCCTCGTTCTCCTTGGCGAGGCCGATGATCGGAATGTGGCTCAGGCCCAGCTTGGCCAATTCCTCGCAGGCGGCATTGAGCTGGCCCTTGCCGCCGTCGATCAGGATCAGGTCGGGCAGGTTGGGTTTGGCTGATGGTTTGGGGACCCACGGGGCTTCGGCCAAGTCGGAATCCGGAGCCTGGGGTTCGGAATTGGCCCGAGCCGCGGCCGCGTCGGTGCTCACGCGGACTTCACCGCCCCGCATCACCCGGCTCACGTCGTCCACGGCGCGCTGGAGATCCGGCGGACTCGCCTCGCCGCCGTCGTCGCCGCCGCCTGTTTCCGGCCGGCCGCTGCGCACTTCCTTCAGGAGGCGTGAATAGCGGCGCCGGATTGTCTCCGCCATGCAGGCGAAGTCGTTCTGCTCGGTGACAGTCTTCATCCGGAAGCGCCGGTAGTTCGCCCGGTCGGGGCGCGCGTGCCAGAAGCTCACCATCGAGGCCACCATGAAGGTGCCGCTGATGTTCGAGATGTCGAAGCCCTCGATCCGCGCCGGCGGGGCGGGCAAGTTGAGCACCCGGGCCAGTTCGCGAAGGTCGGACTCGGGGTTGATCGCGACGGGCAGCTTGTAGGGGATGCGCTCGAACTTCTCCGTCTTCTGCACGGTGCGCTTCATGTCCTCCAGCGCGTCGCGCAACTGGGCGGCACGCTCGAACTCCAGCGCGGCGGCGGCCTTCTTCATCTCCGCTTCCAACTCGCCCCGCAGTTCGTCGGTCTGGCCCTGGAGGAATTCGATGCCGGCCTTCACCTGTTCGAGATACTGCTCGCGGGAGACGTTGCCGATGCAAGGCGCGGTGCAGTGCTTGAGGTTGCCGTAGAGACAGTGCTTGTAGTCGCTCTCGTTGGGCGTGAGCGGCCGGCAGCCGCGTAGGTGGAACTTCCGCCGCATGAGCGTCACCGCCCGGCGCACCGAACCGCTGTGGGCGAACGGACCGAAATAGACGCAGCCGTCATCCTTGCGCAGGCGGGTGAGCGTGAAGCGCGGGATCGGGTCGTTGAGGTTGACCTTGAGCAGCAGGAACCGCTTGTCGTCGCGGAAGTCGATGTTGAAGCGCGGGTGGAACTCCTTGATGAGCTTGCCCTCGAGCAGCAGCGACTCGGGCTCGGACTTCACGACGTGCCAGTCGAAATCGTGGATGGCGTCCACAAGGGCGTTGAACTTGAGGTCCCAGCCCAGCCGGCGCGACGGATGAAAATACTGCGACACCCGCTTACGGAGATCGCGCGCCTTGCCCACGTAGATCACCGAGCCAAAGCGATCCTTGTGCAGGTAAACCCCCGGCCGGTGCGGCACCTGCGACAGCTTGTTGCGTATGTGATCAGTGACGGGCATGGCCGATTAATTGCGAAGGTAGGCCCAGCGGCCGATGCGTTCGATTCCGCCGCCAACCCCATGCTCCGGATAGGTTTCGCTGGGCACGTAAAACAGGGTGTCAAAACTTAGAATGATTCCCGGCGGGCGGACCGTTAATGCCCAGCGATCTCCAAAGACCCGGTTGGTGCCGCCGGCCTTGTGGTAGTGAAATTCAGGCGAACTGCCGAGGCCGGTGGTGGGCAGGGCTGCGAGTTCGGCCGGGACCAGATTTTCGAGGCGTTCCGGTGCGGTGCCGAGCCGTTTCTCGTGGGCATGGATGGCTGCTACCAAGGGCTCGGCTCGGGCGATGACCTGGAGCCAGCCCTGGCGGGCGACCGGTCGCATCAGGCGGATTCCACCCACGGTGCCGAGGACGAAAGCGAAGCAAACCACCGACAAGGTTAGCCCGTGCCGGCGGAAACGGGGCCAGAATAACAACGCCAATCCGCCCACGAACCCCGGAAGGCTTAGCCCCAGCGCTAGAATGGCGGGAAGAGCGATCAGGCTGAGCACCGTTTCGCTCGCGGACCATCGGGACCACGCCAAGGCGGTTGAAATTGGCAGAGCCAGCAAAGGGCAAAGTAGCGCAGCCAAGGCCTTGGACACCATCGGCCGGAGGGATGAGGCGAGGTCGCTCATGGCTGCGCCGGGCGTTTGGGCGACGATTCCTCGCTGTCGATACCCCCGGACAGGGAAAGCGGGGAGCCGTTAATTTCTGGGAGTTGAACGTTGGCAGCCAACGGCCCGCGCAAACGGAAAAACTGGGCCGTGAAATCGGTCGGCAAGCGGTATTGGAGGTGGTCACCGTCGGTTTCGAAGTTTCGAGTTAGCAGACTTTGCCAGGTCGTTGCCTCGCCGAGCGCTTGGCTGGCTTCCAGGCTCCAGCCCACCAATGCCGCCGGCCACCTCAGGGCGGGGCCGGTTTCCAATTCCACGACATGAAGGCGCTCGTCGATGGGCTCGGCAGTTGACGCATCGCGAATCGCGGCCCGACCGGCGGGACTGTAGGCCCGCAGGACGGTGAGGTTGGGCCGAAGAGCGCCGCGTTGGATCAGCCGTAACCGATGGGGACCGTCGGGCAGGCCTTGCACCAGCCGAAGTCGTTGCCGCAGATCGCTGGTGGGGACCAATCCCTGAGGCAATGGGTCCACGAAGTGGCGTTCGACTCCCCAGGTGGCCTGGAACCCGGCGGGCAACGGTTTCTTGCCGGAGAAATGAACCGCGAGCGGGATCCAGTGGTCACCACGCTCGATGATCACGCGGCCCGAATTGGACACGAAACGGGCCGTGTTGGTCCCTTCGCCATCCGGTCCGGTCAGCGAACCGTGGACCCGGAAGGCGAAGTTCATGCCGCCATCGGTCACGTTGAAGGGAGTGAAGGTCCAGGTTTCCTCCAGCAGCGTTGGGCCTCGGCCAACCTGGGACAAGGCGGGCCATTCGGAGAAGTGAGTGGGTGAAACGCGGTTGAACCCGTAGAGCGCCGGATTGGCCGAGGCCCGCTGGCCATCGATCCAGACCTCGACTTGGCCATTCAATGGACCGGGCAGTTCGGCCATCACCGTGCTGCCGGTGAAGTCGCATTCCACGATCCCGTTCCGCCAGTGGATGTCTTCGCCGAGCCGCGCCGAACGGACCTTGGAATGATCATCCGGATCCACGGAGGGTGGTCCGGGCCGGAGGTAGGCGAGGACGAACTCCGCCATCAGGTGATTCCCGTCGGCATTGGGATGGATGCCGTCGGCCAGCAGCGAGAGCGGCGTCACGCCGTTGGATCGGCAGTAGTCTTTCCAGGCGTCGCGGACCCGGGCGAGGCAGGCACCGCGCCGGTCGGTGTCCTGGGGCAGGCGAACATAGTTTCTGTAGGAAATGACGTCGTCGGGCATGATTTTGGCCGGATCGGTCGCCTCCGTAAGCGCGTTGTTGAGGTGCGGATGATCCGTTTGGACGAGCACCTCGCTGACTGTGCCGGCACCCAGTTGGGCCAGGAAGGAATCGGTGCCGTTGTCCGTGCCGTAGGCGTGGAAGATGACCAAGTCCGGCTGGAGCGGAATCAGGTCCGCCACCACGGTGCGCGCCAACGCCCAGTCCTGGAAACCGGAGATGGCCCGGTTCTCGATGCGCAGGCTCGCGTGCGGGTAGAGGCGACGGAGTTCGTCGGCGACCTCCTGCCACCAGGGGCCGATCGTGATGGATTGCCCATAGAACACGATATGGACCGCGTTGGGGCGGGCCGGCGTGCTGGTGTTTAGCAGGGCCCGGACCCGCGCCAGCCGTGCCAACTCTTGTTTGGTGGGCACCAACGGGGCGTGCGGCAGGACCGCCGCCGCGAGGTGCGCGAAGCCGGCCAATCCAAGGCCGACCGCCCGGGCCGCACGACCAAGGCGACAGCGCGCAAGGCGCCGGGAGATTTCACGCCTGGAACTGGATGTCATGTAGGCGGCGGTAGGCCCCGT
Organism: uncultured Verrucomicrobiota bacterium; assembly: GCA_964602595.1. GTDB lineage: Bacteria > Verrucomicrobiota > Verrucomicrobiia > Limisphaerales > UBA9464 > CAIWAH01. The sequence continues at coordinate 46,358 of CAZRRO010000029.1, forward strand.
TGCGGGCGAGCAGCTCCTCGTGGCGCCCGGTTTCCACGATGCGGCCACCGTTCATCACGACGATGAGGTCCGCCTTCTGGATGGTCGAAAGCCGGTGGGCGATGCACAGCGTCGTCCGGCCCCGCATTAGCCCTTCGAGTGCGGTCTGGACCAGCCGTTCGGATTCCGAGTCGAGGGCGCTGGTGGCTTCGTCCAGGATCAGGATCGGGGCGTCGCGCAGCACGGCGCGGGCGATGGCGAGCCGTTGCCGTTCCCCGCCGGAAAGCGACACGCCGCGCTCGCCGATGACCTCGTCGTAGCCACCCGGCTTGGCGCGGATGAACCCGTCGGCGAAGGCATGGCGGGCGGCTGCCTCGATCTCCGCATCCGTTGCGTTGAGTCGGCCGTAGCGGAGGTTGTTCCGGATGGTGTCGTTGAAAAGGATTGTCTCCTGCGTCACCACGGCGACCTGGGCGCGCAGGTCCGAGGAATGCACCGCGCGCAGGTCGTGGCCGGCGACCCGGACGGAGCCGGTGGCGGGATCGTAGAAACGCAGCAGCAGGCTGGTGACGGTGGTCTTGCCCGAGCCGCTGGCGCCGACCAGCGCGACGAGTTGGCCGGGCTGGATCGTCAGGTTGAAATCGCACAGGGCGGGCCGGTCCGCGTAGCTGAAGTTCACGTCGCGGAACTCGATCGCGGCGCCCTTGGCATTCAGGGGCACGGGTTGCGCGGGTTCCGGGTGGTCCGGCCGCTCGTCGAGCAAGGTGAACAGGCGGTCACCCGCGGCGCGGCCCTGTTCCAAGAAACTCCAGAACCGGCTCAGGCCCTTGATCGGCTGGTAGAGGGAGAAAAGCGCGGTGAGGAACGCCGTAAAATCCCCGGCGGAGGGCTTCTGGTCGGTGATCCGCGCGACGTAGTAGAGCAACAGGCAGACGCCGCACGCGCCAAAGGTCTCGATGAGCGGCCCGGGCAGTTCGGCCGCGCGGAACAGGCGCATCAGCTGGCTCGCGATGCGGCGCGACGTGCCCTCGAAACGCGCGGCCAACGGGTCCTCCAGGTTGAATGCCTTCACCACCCGGATGCCGGTGAAGCTCTCCTGCATCTGCGACGTGAGTTCCGCGGTCGCGGCCTGGGCGGCCTTCCACGAGCTGCGGACCTTGCGGCCGAAGACAAGGATCGGGATCACGACGAACGGCAGCACGACCATGGAAAGCAGCGTCAGCTTCGGCTGCAGGAAGATCAGGTAGCCTACGATACCGACCACCGCCGCCGGTTCCCGGCTGAGCGTGGCCATGGACCAGATGATGACGTTGATGATCGCGGCGGTGTCCAACGTAAGCCGGGAAACCAAGTCGCCGGAAGAGGTGCGGCGGAAGTAGTCCAGCGAGAGCCGCTGCAGGTGGGTGAACAGCTTCACCCGCAGGTCATTCACCACGTAGGTCGCCACCCAGTGGAGATAATACTGGTTCAGGAACAGGCCGATCCCGCGGAACAGCATCGCCACCGGCAGGAGGGCGATGATCCAGAGCAGTTGCGGCGACCGCGGGTCCACCTTCACCGAGTTGAGGGCTTGGGTGAGCGGTTGGAGTAGGAAATCCGGCAGCCACTTCAGTTTCTCCAGCATGGCTGCCAGGCCGCCGGCGCTCGGGAAGACGGCGTCGATGACCAGGTTGACCGCCAGCAGCAACAGGCCGCTGCCGAGCGCGTAGGCCAGGCCGGCGACCACGCCCAGCCACAGCCGGCGCTGGTGCGGGCGGATCAGCGCCCAAAGCTGTCGGAGAAAATGTGCCATGCGTTGGTGCCGGCCAGTTTGCCTCCCAACCCGGCGGCGGGGCGAGCCCGAACGGCAGCCTGCGGGTTGGAGCCGGCGTCAGCTGCCGGGCGCCGCGGCGACCAGATACATGTTGTCGGAGAAGGGAAACCGGTCTGCCCAGTTCATCCGGGCGACCTTGAGGCCGGCGGCCTCGACCAAGCGCCGGAGGGCCGCCGGGGTGAAGTAATTGACGTGGTCGGGAAACCGGAAGCCGCACCACTTGGCACCGCGGAAGTGGCGGTTCCAGCAGGCGTAGTTGGGCACCTTGATCAGGGCGCGCCCACCCGGAACGAGGCGGTCCCGTAACGCCGCGAGCACCTCGTCCGGCGCGGTTTCATGCTCCAGGTAGGACGACATGAGCGCGGCGTGGAAATGGGCGGCCGGATAACCGCGGATGCCTTCGGTAGCCGGGAGGTTGAGCACGCTGCCGCCATGCGGGCCGAGCCGTTCGGCGGCCATTCGTGCCAGTTCCCGCGAGATTTCGACGCCGTGCGGCAGAACTTTGACGCCCTCGGTCGCGTATTCGGCAACGAATTCGGCGAGCACGCCGCCCCCGCCGCACCCGATGTCGAGCAGGCGAAACTCCGCCGGCCGGCCGCAGTCGCGCCAAGCCTGGCGAAGGAGCTCCCGGAACTTGTTCCGGCGCGGAAAGACCTGGCGCCGGAGTGCCTTCATCGTGTCGCTCAGGCGGGACCAAAAGGGCTCGGATTCCCGCCGCCGGGTGCGTTCGCGGGCCATCGTCACCTCGAAGGCAAACTCAGTCTCGAGCGCCGCGTAGGCCGGGGGATTCTCCAGGTGAAGCATGCCGGTCGAGGGACACTCCTTCAGCGTCCAAGGCTCCTGCGAAAAGGCGGAGCGGCTCGGATGCGGCTGGTGGCAGACCGGACACTGGCGGATCACGGACGCAGCCTCGCAGCCGAGGCGGCTTCGGAGCAAGTGCCGGTGAGCGGAGGCTGGCACGTCGGCCGGGCGGCCTGTAGCGTGCGCCCCGGCGCGACGGGATTGCGCCGCTTGATGCCAGAAACAGGTCCACAACCCGCCCCCACGATTGCGCGCCCCCCCGGAACGGTTCCGGCGGGACGGGCCGACGTTGGTGCGGGGGGCTGCCAGCGGGTGGACCTTGCGCAGGTCGAGGTGATCGCGCCGAATTTCAAGCGCCGGCTCTCGGGGGTGACCGCCACGCTGGAGCGGGTGGTGCCCATGCAGGCCCGGTCGCTGCGCGTCGCCGCCCTCGGCCCGGTGCTCCCGCCCCAAGTGCCGCAGATCCGGTTCCGGGACCTGACCGGCCTTTGGTCGCGGCCACCGGGACGGCCGTTCCGGGTGTGGCATGCCCGGCGCAATGTCGAGATGTTGGCCGGCCTGTGTTTCCGGGACCTGCTGCGCGCGCCCCTGAAGCTGGTCTTCACCTCCGCCTCGCAGCGGGAACACACGTCGTGGTCGCGGTTCCTGATCCGGCGCATGGATGCCGTGATCAGCACTTCGAGCCGGACGGCCAGCTACCTGAAACGAACTTCGACGGTGGTGCGTCACGGAATTGATCCCGACCAGTTTCGGCCCGCGCCGGACAAGGCGGCCCTGCGCGCGCGGCTCGGGTTGCCGGACCTGCGGTTCGTAGGCTGTTTCGGCCGGATTCGACACCAGAAGGGCACCGACGTGTTCGTGGACACGTTGCTGCGTGTCCTGCCCTCCCGACCGGGCGTGGGCGGGATTGTGCTCGGCCGCACCGTGCCGCAACACCGGCCGTTCCTGGCTGAGCTGAAACGCAAGGTCCAGGAAGCCGGCTTGGCGGACCGCATCCTGTTTCCCGACGAGGTCCCTCCCGGCGCCACCCCGGAATGGTATGCGGCCTTGGATTTGTTCGTTGCGCCGCAGCGTTGGGAAGGCTTTGGCGTGACCCCGCTGGAAGCGATGGCCGCCGGCGTTCCGGTGGTGGCGACGTCGGTTGGGGCATTTCCGGAGCTTGTGGTCGACGGTGTCACGGGAGCGGTCATTCCGCCGGGCGACGTCGAGGCGATGGTCCGTGAAGTGTCGGCTTGGCTCGATGACGCCGGGCGCCTGGCGCGGGGCGGTGCCGCGGCACGGGAGCATGTCTCGACCCAGTTTTCCCTCGCCGGTGAAGCGGAGGCGATCAACGCGGTTTACCGCCGCCTGTGGCCGGCATGACGGGTGGAACGAATCCAGCCGAGGGCGCCGTGACCTGCCTGGTGCCGACACACAACCGGGCTAACTTCCTCCGGCGTTGGTTCCACTTTTACCGGCAGTTTCCGCCCGGATTCCAGGTGCTGGTCGCCGATTCCAGCCGGCCGGAAGCGGCGGCGGAAAACCGCGAAATACTGGCAGGTCAGGCGGACCGGATTTCCGCTAGAATCCTCCATCTCGACCTGAACCTCATCGGGAAGATCCTCAGCGCGCTGGAGTCGGTCGAAACGCCGTTCGTCAACCTGTGCGCCGACGACGACCTTATCCTTCCCGACGCGGTCCGCCGCAGCGCCGAATTCCTCGCGGTCAATCCCGGGTATGTTTCCGCCCAGGGGCGGACGGCGAAGATTTATCCGCGGCGGCGATGGTTGGGCTGCGAGCGGCTGAAGGGCTACAGTATCGAGGACGCTGAGGCTCTGGCCCGGTGCCGGCGGTTGGCGGGTAATTTCTTCACCAACTTCTACGCCGTTTATCGCACCGAGACGCTGCGGGACCTTTTCCGGCTGACCGCCGACCATACCGATTCCTCGGTCACCTACGCGCTGGCGGAGATGCTCCTGTCACAGCTCAGCGCCGCGCGGGGGCGACTCAAGGTTTTACCCTGCATGCACCTCCTGTTGGAGCGGCATCCCGCCATGGCGGGGGTTCAATGTCGCGGTCAAGTTTGGGAAGACGTGCTCGCCCAGTATGCGCAGTTCCGGGCGTGTCTCGTCGCCGAATTGGTCCGGGCGGGGACCCCGCCCGAATCCGCCGGGGCCTATGTGGATGATCAATACGTCCACTATCGCGATCCGAACTTGCTCCACCGCCATCGCCGCCGGACTCCGGCGGAACTGCTGGGGCACTGGTCCCGCTCGGTCCGGGAACGGTTCGAGGACCACTTCCACCCGGTGGATGTGCGGCACAAACGCCCGGTCCGCGCCTTGGACATCGCCGGGGCGGAAACTCATTGGCAGTCCGCCGTGGCGCTGATGCGGGCCCACCCGGATGGCCTGCCCGCCTGATTCACCATGGATCGCCTGACCTGCCTAGTTCCGACTCACCGCCGGCCCGCGTTCCTGCGGCGGCTGCTGCGGTTCTACCGGGAATGTCCGCCGGGTTTCGGCTTGGTGGTTGTGGATTCGAGCGAAGATGAGTCGGCGGCGGAAAATGCCCGGGTCATCGCCAAGGCGGTGGCGGATGGCTTGCAGGTTGAACATCGCCGCTTGGCGCTGGATTTCGTCGGTAAGCTGACCGAGGCGCTTGCCGAGGTGCGGACGCCGTTCGTAATGCTGTGCGCGGATGACGACGTGCTGTTTCCCGATGCCTGCCACCAATGCGTGGACTTCCTTGCAGGGAATCCCGGTTACGTCTCGGCGCAGGGGCGAACGGCGCAATTGTATCCGGGCCGGAAGCGCTTCGCCTGCATGCGGCTCAAGGGGTTCGACGTGGATGACGACGACCCGTTCACGCGCTGCCGGCGGTTGACCGAGAGTTTTTTCTCCAACTTCTATTCGGTCTATCGCCGGGAAACCTTGGTCGAGAACTTCCGGCTGACCGCGGCGGCGACCGATTCCCGGCTGTCCTACACGATGCCCGAAATGTTGCTCTCGCAGCTGAGCCTCATCCGCGGGCGGGTCAAGGTGCTGCCGGCGATGCACCTGCTGATGGAACGCCACCCGACGAATGCCGGTTTCTTGGGCCGGACCGGCGAGCGGCCGGAGGCGGAGGCCATGTATCGGCGCTTCAAGGAGTGCCTCGTCGGGGAACTGGTCCGCGCCGGAGTGACGCCGGAGGCCGCCGACCGGCACGTGGACGACGCCTTTGGCTATTTTCGGGAGACTAGCCTGAAGCATCGTTCCCGGTCCCGCCCGCCGGCGGCCAAGATCGCCCATTTGGTTCGCTCCGTGGTGGAGCGGGTTCAGGATGCCTTCCAGTGCGACCGGGCCCGGCACCGCCGCTTGCTCCGGGCCGGGGATATCGCCGGCAGCGAGGCCGCCTGGCGCAGTGCGGTGCGTCTGATGCGGGAATTCCCCAACGGGATGCCCGGGTAATCGGCCACCGGTTGGGGCGCCAAACGGGGCTGGAGCCCGGAACGAAAAATGTGCGCCGGGTGTTGGCAGAACCCGAACTTCGAGTAACTTCGCGCGCCGCTTCACTCCAGTGGCCCACCTTTGAAAACGCACGGTTCCTCCTCCGCCACCATTTCGCCCCCCGCCCAACGCCGTTCCGCCGCGGAACGGCCGGGCACCGCCCTCACCCGCTTCAGTGATTCCCTCGGGGATCTGGCCGAGCTGGTGTTGGCTGGCAAATCGCCCGAGCAGCAGAAGCTCATCGTCGCCGACTTCATCGCCGACCTGCGCGCCAAGGGGCACCCGGTGCCCGACGTTACCTCGACGCCCTACCTCAATACGGTCCACGTGGATGAGGAGCCGGAATACCCGGGCGACTTGGAAATGGAGCGGCTCATCCGGGCGCACATCCGCTGGAACGCCATGGCGATGGTGGTGAAGGCGAACAAGCACACCAATGTGGGCGGCCACATCGCGACCTTCTCGTCACTCGCGACCCTTTACGAAGTGGGCTACAACCACTTCTTTCGCGGCAGTGACGGCGGCCGGATTGGCGACATGGTGTATTTTCAGGGCCACGCTTCGCCCGGCAACTATGCGCGCGGTTACCTGGAAGGGCGGCTGACCGAGAAACACTTGGAGAACTTCCGGCAGGAGTTGCAGCCGCATCCGGGCCTCAGTTCGTATCCGCATCCCTACCTGATGCCGGATTACTGGCAGTTCCCGACCGTGTCGATGGGGCTTGGACCGGTGAGTTCGATCTACCAGGCGCGGTTCAGCCGGTATCTTCAGCATCGCGGCCTCATCCCTTCGGAGAACGAACCGTTCGTCTGGGCGTTCCTTGGGGACGGCGAATCGGACGAACCGGAAACCCACGGTTTCATCGGACTGGCCGGCCGCGAAGGGCTGGACAACTTGGTGTGGGTGATCAACTGCAATCTCCAGCGCCTCGACGGCCCGGTGCGCGGCAACGGTAAGATCATCCAGGATCTGGAAGGCCAATTCCGCGGCGCCGGCTGGAACGTCATCAAGGTGGTCTGGGGCAGCAACTGGGACGAACTGCTCGCCAAGGACACCACCGGCCTGCTGGCCAAGCGGATGGAGGAGGTCGTGGACGGCGACTACCAGAAATACGTCGTCGAAAGCGGTTCCTACATCCGGAAACACTTCTTCGGCAAACATCCCGAGCTGCTCAAGTTGGTCAACCACCTCACCGACGACCAGCTCAAGCACCTGACCCGGGGCGGTCACGATCCGCGCAAGGTTTACGCCGCCTTCAAGCGTGCCACTGAGAAAAACGGCCGGCCGACGGTGATCCTGGCCAAGACCGTCAAGGGCTATGGCATGGGCGAGGCGGGTGAAGGCCGCAACCCGACCCACCAGCAGAAAAAGCTGGGCGAAAAGGACCTTCGCGAGTTCCGCCGCCGCTTTTCAATCCCGCTCGAAGACGACGTAATCGCCGACCTGCCGTTTTACCGGCCGCCGGCGGACAGTGCCGAGTTGCATTACCTGCGCCAACGCCGCGAGGCGTTGCACGGCTTCATTCCCAAGCGGGAAGTCCGGGCGCCCAAGTTGCAGACGCCGGCGCATACTGATCCCGCGTTCAAGAACGTGGTGCAGGCGACCGGCTTGGCCAGCGGTTCCACGACCAAGGCCTACACGCTCCTGATCAGCTCGCTCCTGCGGGACAAGCAGATCGGCAAATACATCGTGCCCATCGTTCCCGACGAGGCGCGCACGTTTGGCATGGAAGGCCTGTTCAGCCAGGTCGGCATCTACAGCTCCAAGGGACAGCTCTACAATCCGGTCGATAAGTCCGAGCTCGCCCCCTACATTGAGAAGAAGAACGGCCAGTTGCTCGAAGAGGGCATCAACGAAGCCGGCTCCATGGGGAGCTTCGTGGCCGCGGGCACGGCCTACGCCAACTTCGGCGTGCCGATGATCCCGTTCTACATTTACTACTCGATGTTCGGGTTCCAGCGCGTCGGTGACCAAGTCTGGTTGGCAGGCGACTCGCGCTGCCGCGGTTTCCTAGTGGGGGCGACCTCCGGCCGCACGACGTTGAACGGCGAAGGACTCCAGCATCAGGACGCGCACAGCCATCTGGTGGCCTCGACTGTCCCGACGCTGTTCTCCTACGAACCGGCGTTCGGCTACGAACTCGCGGTGATCTTCTGCGACGGGCTCAAGCGCATGTATGCCGACGGCGAGGACATCTTCTACTACGTCAGCGTCCACAACGAGGACTACGCCCATCCCGCCTTGCCGGACGATCCGGCGGTCGTCGAGGGCATCCTGCGGGGCATGTATAAATTCAAGCCCGGCAAGGCGGACCTGAAGCACAAGGTGCAATTGCTCGGCTCCGGGGCGATCATCCAGCAGGCGCTCAAGGCGCAGGAAATCCTCGAACGCTACGGCGTGAGCGCCGACGTCTGGAGCGTCACCAGCTTCAAGCGACTGCGCAGCGAAGCCCAGGCAGCCAAGCGTTGGAACATGCTCCACCCGACCGAAACCCCGCACACCAGCTTCCTCGAGGAAGCGGTAGCGAAGGAAACGGGGCCATGGGTGGCCGTGACCGACAACCTCAAGCTCGTCGCCGACCAGATCGCCCCGTGGATTCCGGGCGGACTGATGACGCTGGGCACGGACGGCTTTGGCCGCAGCGAGGTTCGCTCCGCGCTGCGCCGCTTCTTCGAAATCGACGCGGAATGCACCGTTGTGGCGTCCCTCTACAAGCTCTCCCAGCAAGGAGCGGTGCCAGCTGAAACAGTGGCGCAAGCCATCAAGGATCTCGGAGTGGATCCGGAGAAGGCCTACGGTATTTGTGTGTGATGGGCTAAGTGACCGATCCAGCTTGGGTCGCAAAACGAGAAAAGGCCTCACCCAAATGGTGAGGCCTCTTCTTTGGTAGGGCCGCGAACTTTGCGGATCAGATTGCGAAGTCGTTATACTCCGGCTTCACCGCCTCAAGCGCCGGATACAGCATCCCCGCCGCGACCGTCGCGTTCGTGCCTTGCTCGACGAGGATGAAGGCGCCTGTCAGCCGGTTGATGTTGTAGCCGTCGTAGATCAGCGGCTTGGCCGTCTTCAGGCGGACCACGCCGATGTCGTTCATCGCGAGTTCCGCGGGCTCGGGCACCTCATCGTAGGTCTGGATGTCGATGCGGCTTTCCAAGGCGGTGACCATGGCCTGGACGGTCTGGGTGCTGTGCTTGAGGAAGTATTTCTTCCCCCGTTGCAACGGCCGCGGATTCATCCAGCAGACCCGGGCGTGCAGGTCCGTGCCCATGCCTGGCAGGCCTTCAAGGCCCACGATCATGTCGCCGCGGCTGATGTCGAGGTCATGGGCGAGCTGGAGCGTGACGCTTTGTGGGCAGAACGCTTCCGGCAGCGAGCCGTCGTAGGTCCAGATTTCCTTCACCGTGCTCTTCATGCCGCTGGGCAGCACCATCACCTTTTGCCCGACCTTCGCGATGCCGCTGGTGAGCTGGCCGCTCAGGCCGCGGAAGTCGTGAAGCTCCTTGTTGGTCGGATTGTTCGGCCGGTTCACCCATTGCACCGGGAAACGGAGGGAGCTGAGATTCCAGTCGCTGGCGATGTGGACGGTTTCCAGATGCCCGAGCAACGTGGGACCAACATACCATGGCGTATGCTTGGACGGATCCACCACGTTGTCGCCGTTGAGCGCGCTGATGGGGATGAACTTCACGTCCTTGAACGACGACAGCTTCGGCAGGAAGCCCTCGATCTCGTCGCGGATTTCCGTGAAGCGCGCCTCGCTCCAGTCCACGAGGTCCATCTTGTTCACCGCGATGACGAGATGGGGAATGCCCAGAAGCGCGGCGATGTAAGTGTGGCGCCGCGTTTGCTCGATCACGCCCAGGCGCGCGTCCACCAGCACGATAGACAGGTTCGCCGTGGAGGCACCCGTCACCATGTTGCGGGTGTATTGCACGTGCCCCGGGGTGTCCGCGACGATGAACTTCCGGCGCGGCGTGGCGAAGTAACGGTAGGCGACGTCGATGGTGATGCCCTGCTCGCGTTCGGCGCGGAGGC
>CAZRRO010000030.1:0-49019 GCA_964602595.1 uncultured Verrucomicrobiota bacterium
GTGACCGCGTTCGGCGCGTTCGTGGACATCGGCGTGCATCAGGACGGACTCGTGCACGTCAGCCAGCTCGCGGACCGCTTCGTGAAGGACCCCGCGGAAGTCGTGAAGGTCGGCCAGCGGGTTTACGCGACCGTCACGGAAGTGGACCTCGCCCGGAAGCGCATCGCCCTCTCGCTCCGCGCTGCCCCGCAGATCGGCGCCGCGAAGGAACAGCGCACGTCGCCGGGGGGCCCGCGTCCGCCAGGCGCCGGTCCGCGTCCCGGCCAGGGCCCGAAGCCGTCCTTCAATCCGGCGGCCGGCGGTTGGAATGCGCTGTCCGAGGCTTTCGACAAGGCCAGTGGGAAGAAGTAGGCGGCCCCCAGTGTCATCGGGCCGCGAACCCCATGCCGAAGGGCGCGGCGCCCCAGGTTGTCTAAGCGGGTGACGTTGAATGGTCGGGAGCGCGGCTCTTTGAGCGGCGTGGCTGAGTCCTCCGTTTGGAGCGAGTGGACGACTCGCGACTCAGAGAGTCGCGCTCCCGGTTGCACCCGGTTACGTCCTGCACCTAGGTGCCCAGCCGCACCGGTCGCCGCAGTTCCCGGCGGAACGCCCTTGAATCCCGGAAATCGGCCGGGAAATGCTCCGCTGTGTTCCCGCAGACAACCTTCCCGAGACTCCTGACCTTGGCCGCGGCCTGCCTGTCCTGCGTCGCCGTGTGGGCCCAAACGCGGCTGGTATTCACGGACGTCTTCCCGACCGGATCTCCGGCCACGATGACGCCCACCACGTTGTCTGCCACCGGTTTCGCCACTGCGACGGCGGAGGCCGGTGAGCCGGCGCACGACGGAGCGCCGGCGCGCAACTCGCTCTGGGCGCGTTTCACCGCCAACCAGAGCGGACTCATCCGGCTGAGCCGCAGCCTGGATATCACCCAGCCATTGCGGGTCGCGGTTTATACCAACGAATCACTGCCGACGTTGGGCCGAGTGGCTTCCACTACCCTGGTCGGTGAAACGAACGAGCTACGATGGGAGGTGGTCGCGGGCGTGACCTACAGCCTCGTGTTCGATGCCACCAACCGCACGCCTGCGATCCCGGCCATCTCGTTGCATAAGTTCTTTGTCCGCGCCCAGCCCGACCGACCCCTGAAAATCGGCGAGGTGGTCACGCTGGCAGCGGTATCCACCGATCCCACGGTTCCACTCGATGGCGTGGAATTCTCGGAGCGGCGTGCCCGGTTCAGCGTCGATCCGTTTGGCCCTTGGACCCGTCTTGCCGCCTCGGGGTCTTTAGCGTGGCAGGCCACCGTGACCAACCTCTCGGGCGGGCTGCTGGAAATACGGGCCGCGACGCCTACGGCCACTTCGTTGGCCACGCCTGTTTACCTGCGACCGCCCCACGATGATCTGGCCGAAGCGGCGGAGTTGCCGGGCGCCTTTTCCGCCCGGGTCGAGCAGCGGAGCCTGGGCATCGGGTCGGTCGAACCCGGTGAATTCCTGCCGCGCCGGAACGAGTGGTTTGGCACTCCGGCGACGATCTGGTGGAAGTGGACCCCGGCGTTCAGCGTCAATTTTTCCGTCACCAGCCAAAGCCACGGGTTGTGGGCGGCTTACGATGGCGATCCGCTGACCACCGCCCCGCTTGGTTCGGGATTCAATACCCTCCAATTCCCGGCCGAGGCGGGCCGGACCTATCTCTTGCAAATGGTGGTCGCGGGCTCGCCGAGGTTCGCCACTAACCGGATCGAGTTCCGGCAGGAGGTGCTTGCCCTTGCCCTGCCGCCCGGGGCGCTGCGCGACGACTCCATTCGCACCTCTACAGGGAGGGAGCCCGCCTTCGTGTTGCCGGCGGATGTCGTCGAGGTTGGGACAACCAGTCTGCTCCCAGGTGAGACGTTTTCGGGATTTCGCCTGAACGGAGCGGAGCCAGACCGGGTTGAAGCTGGTTTGCCCATTTTCCGGCTGGCGGTGGCGCCAGAAGGGGCAACCTATCAGCTTTCCGCCACCAACGGGGCGGGTCTCCGGGTGACTTCCCCGCGGCTGTTCCTGGCCTCCCGGCCGGCTAACGATGCGCCGGCCTTTGCGTCCCAGTTGCAGGGGAGTTCCGGGATCGTCAATGGACTGCTGGGCACGGCCACGTCGGACGAGCCGGCAGCGGTGCATGATGTTGGGGCCAAGCCCAGGTGGTGGTGGTTCCAAGTTCCCGGTGAAACCACCGTGGACTTGGATCTGCGCGGTGCCAACTCGGTCTCGCTGGCAGGCAGGCTGGCGGTGTTTCCCGGCCGGCCCGGCCCGGCGACGGAGCCGCTGGCCATGGTTCACAGCACCGCGGCATCCCTCTTTGTGCAGTTCGAAGCCCTGGCCGCGGGCCCCTATTTCATCTCGGCGGATGGTGATGGCCTGTTTGCATTGAACATCTCCGCCATCCATCCCTTTCGCTGGAAAGGCCTGCCGGTGAACATCGAGGCCGGTGGGAGCGAACAGTTGGAGCTAGGCGCCAGCTGGGACGCTGGCCTGGTCATCAATCGCATCGAATACGAAGGTCGCGCCGAGCCCTACGGCGGGCCTCCTCCCGTGAATTTCACCCTCTTGCCGCGAAAGGCCGGCGCTCAGTTGCTACGGGTTCACTATGCCCGAGGCGATGGGATCGCGAGCGTGCTGCAACGGGTGATCATGGTGCGCCCGTTAGGCGATACGTTCGAGCGGGCCGAGAACCTGCGCGATGATTTCGGAACCGGCGAACTGACCTTTGCGACGTTGCAGGCAGGAGAACCCGAGCCATTCGGTAGTTCCGCCGGGAGCGTCTGGCACGCTTGGTCGCCCGCGCCCGGCGAATACCGGCTCTCCCGCTCGGCGGGCCAGCAGGTCTCGATCGCCGTCTTCGAAGGCGACCAAATGACCAACCTCAGGCTCGTCGGTTCACTCGGCCCCGAACAGGACGCCGTCGTCGTGCGGACCTTGCCCGACCGTCCTTACCGGATCCGCGTGAGCAGCGCCCTGGCTTCAACCGAAAGCTACGGCTTCAATCTCGATTGGATACCCGTTGTCGAGGCGACACTGGTTCAGGATCCCGGAGTCGAGCCGATCGTGCGGCTCCGCTACTCCACCATCGTCTCCAAACCCTATTCCGTCTGGTCCGGAGACACCCCCGAAGGCCCTTGGAACCTGGAAATTGCCACTACCGGCGGAGGCGGAGTCACCGTGTTCGAGCTGGCAGCGCATGGGAACGTGAACCGTTTCTTCCGAGTTACGTGTCCCTGATCGGATGAAGGTGGCAAGGCAACTCCCGACGACGGAACGCGCTGTCGAAGGCCTTCGAAAACACGGGCGACCGCCCCGAGGTAGCCGTTGACGGATTCGGGAGCCGCATTGTTCCCTCGCGGGGCTTCCCACCCCATCCCGTGCCTGTTTGCGTTCTCAATCCATCCGTCCGCGCCCGAAAGGTTCCGTGGCGTGGCTGGCTTTGTCTGCTGCTCTTGGGCGGCTGGGTGGGCAGGGCGACTGCGGTGGTGGCGGCCGAATCACCGGGCGCAACCGGCGCCGTCCTGACCAACCTCTCGGCGGTGCGCTCGCTCTCGGTGGCGGCGGCCGGGGAACATCCGGCCGTGTCGGTCGAAGGCGTGGCGACTTGGGTGGATCGCATTGCGCACGGCCTGTTCCTGGACGACGGGCAGACCGCGGTCTGGGTGGACGGTCTTTCGCCCGGCGGGCTGCCCCCAAACCTGGCCCTGGGTTCGCGGGTGCGCGCGGTCGGGATCGCCCACGCCGGATTTTTCACGCCGGCCGTCAGTTCTTCCAACCTCACGGTGCTGGGCCAGACGGCTTTGCCGCCGGCCCGGCTGGCACGGGCCTGGGAACAACGGCTCGGGCGCTGGGACGGTCTGCGGGTGTCCGTCGAGGGAACGCTGTTCGCGACCCGGGACGCCTCGGGCAAGCTGGAGCACCGGGTGTTGTCGGACGGGGTGGCCATTGCGTTGGTTGGGTTCGGGCCGGCGCCCGCGACGTTCGCCGCGGCCCCGCGTCGGGTGCGGGTCATCGGGGTTTCCAGCCTGGCCATTTCGGAGCGTCGGGAGCCGCTGGATTGCTCGCTGCTCGTCGCCGACTGGGGGGACGTGCAATTCCTGTTACCAGATCCCACGCCGCCGGCCTTGGTCCCCGCCGCCTCGTTGGCACAGGCAACGAATGCCAGTTGGCTGGACCGCCTGATCGCCCTCGACGGCGTGGTGACGTGGCATGGGGCGGACCGGTTCACGCTGCAAGATGCTTCGGGCGGCCTGATGGTTCAGGTGACCAACGCCCCGCCGCCCGCGGTCCGGACCCGGGTGCGGGTCTTGGGCGGAGCCCGCCGGTTGGGCGAAGGAATCGAACTGCTGGCGACGGAATTCAGCCCGCTGCCCGGCGCGGTTGCCTGGCCGGAAGCCAAGCCGGTGGACGACGGCGAGCCGTTGGCGGACATCCGCCTCGATGGACTGCGGGTGGAACTTACCGGCCGGTTGGTCCACCGGCGCCGGCAGGGGCGGCACGAAGAATGGCTGCTGGTCCGACCCGAACGACCGGAGCATTTCCGGGCCTTGCTGCCGTCCGACCAGGACCTGAGCGCCCTGGCCGCCCTCGAGGTGGACAGCACGGTGCGGGTGAAGGGCGTGTTGCAGCGGGAGCTGGACTCGGCTGGGCGGGCGACCGATTCGCTGGTGCTGGTGGCGGCGGCGGACGACCTGAAGCTCGTGAGCGCGCCGCCGTTGTCACGTCGGTCGGGCCTGGCCTTGATGGGCATCACCGCGGCGACCCTGCTGGGCTCGCTCGTGGGCGGGGCGTGGTGGTGGCACACGCTGCGGATGGGCCGGGCGCGCCAGCAGCAATTGGAGGCCGAAAACCGGCACCAAAGCCGCTTCGCGCTGATCGCCGCCACGGCCAGCGACCAGATCGTCACGCTCAACTACCGGGGCCACATCACGTTCATCAATCCCGTCGGCGAACGGCTGCTGGCGCGCGCGGACGACAGCGTGCTGGGCCAACCCTACGCCCGCTGGGTCGCGCCTGAATTCCGGGCTGCCTGGATGGCCGCGGTGGCCGCGGCGGCGGCGGGCGAAGAGCTGAAGCCGTTCGACGTCGAGGTGGAACGGGCCGACGGCGCCCGGCGCGAGGTCGAGGTGTTGCTGCGCCGGCTCAGCGAGGCCGAGCTCCAGTGCATCGGCCGTGACCTGACGGAATCCCGGCGCGCCCAGCGGGAGTTGGCCCGGCAGGAACTCCAACTCCGCACCATCGTGGACAGCCTCGCGGAGGGACTCGTCGTGATCGACGCCGGCCGGACCGTCCGTTCGCTGAACCCGGCCGCCGAACGCATCCTGGGCGTCAGCCGGGCCGAATTGCTGGGAACGGTGCTGCCGCCCGACTGGGATTGCACGTTGCCCGATGGCTCCCGGCTCGAACCCGAGGCGTATCCGATCATCCGCACCCTGCGCACCGGGGAGGGGTTCGACGCGTTCCAGTTCAGCTTCCTCGGCGGGGATGGCCAACGCCGCTGGCTGTCGGTGAACAGCCGGGTGCTTTCCCGCGACGCCGCGGGCGCCCCGCAGCAGGTCATCGCCACCTTCACCGACATCACCGCCCGCCGGACCGCCGAACAGCAGCAGCACCAGTTGGAGGAACAATTGCGCCGGTCCGAGACGTTGCGGGCGCTGGGCACGCTGGCCGGCGGGGTCGCGCACGATTTCAACAACCTGCTGGCGTGCATCCTCGGCAACGCCGACCTCACGCTGGCCGAACTGCCGCCGGAACATCCCGTGGCCGAGAATACCCGCGAGATCGCCACCGCCGCCCGGCGGGGGGCGGATTTGGTGCGCCGGATCCTCAGCTTCAGCCGCCCGCAGACGACCCAGCGGGACACCCTTTTCCTGTCCTCCGTGGTGGAGGAAGCCGCCCAGGTTGCCTCCAAGGTCATGCCGCCCGGGGTGCGGTTCCAACGGCGGATCGCCCCTGGAGAACGCCCCATCCACGGCGACCGGACCCAATGGCACCAGGTGTTGGTCAACCTTTGCACCAACGCGGCCCACGCGCTGGAAGAGCGGGGCGGCGAACTGGTGATCGAAGTGGCGCCCATCGAGGTGTCTTCCGCCGAGGCCGCGGCCCAGCCGCCGCTCAAGGCCGGTCCCGCGGTGCGGCTGACGGTGCGGGACACGGGCTGCGGGATGGAGCCGGCCACCTTGGCCCGGGTGTTCGAGCCGTTCTTCTCGACCAAGGGGCCGGGGCGCGGAACCGGCCTCGGCATGGCCATCGTCAACAGCGTGGTGCAGGCGCACGAGGGGCGCATTACCATTGAATCGATTCCGGGGCGCGGCACGCGGATTGATGTCCTGCTGCCCACCGCGGGCCTGGACCCGGCCGAGGCCGCCGCGACCAGCGGGCCGGAGGAGTCGCCGCGGGGCTGGGGCGAGCGGGTGCTTGTCGTGGACGACGATCCGTCGGTCCTGCGGCTGCTGGACCGCGCGTTGCGGCAGTTGGGCTACGAAGTCACCGCGGTCAGCTCCCCGCTGGTGGCGAGGGAACGGCTGCGGGAGCAACCCGGGCACTTCCGGCTGCTGCTCACCGACCTGTCGATGCCGGAGCAGTCCGGCGTGGATCTGGCGCTCGGTGTGCGCGCGGAATTTCCCGGGCTGCCGATCGTCATCGTCACCGGTTACGGACCGACCGCCGACCAGCAATTGGCGCGCTCCGGCGGCCGGTTTCCGGTGCTCAGCAAGCCGCTCGACCTGCCGGAATTGGCCCGGACGTTGCGGCGGCAGTTGGACTCCATGGCGCAGGTCACCGGCGTGTGACCGCCGCCGGGAAGCAGTTTCCCTCAGCGTTGCTCCGGCGGGATGGAACGGAGCACGGCGGCGAAACGGGCGTGCGCCGCTGGGTCGACGGGCCGGTGCTTGGCCGTCGTGCTGGCGGGAATGGCGCCGAGGAAGTTGCCGTTCTTCCAGTTCCGCGCCGGCCGGACGGGGCGCGGCGCAAAGCCGCCACCACAGTTGGGGCAGACGTTGCCCAGCACTTGGGTCACGCAGTCCGCGCAGAAGGTGCATTCAAACGAGCAGATACGGGCCTCGGTCGAATCCGGCGGGAGGGACCGGTTGCAATGTTCGCAGCTAGGCCGGAGCGCGAGCGCCGTCAGCACGTCGAAGTCCTCATCGGTGATGCCGTATTTGCGCCGTAGCTCATCCTTGGAGGCGGGCATGCGGGAAAGTGTTCCGGCTCGCTTCCCATTGGCAAGCCGTCCGCACCACCGCTTCCCGATTCCGCGGTGGGCCAAGTGGACAGGATCCCATGCGTTTGCCGTGTGGCGTGAGATGGGTCATTAACTGAAGGCGACCGCGGTGTCCTGGAAAGCGGGAGCGAGGGAATTCCGGCGGCGCTGTTAACGCAGGTTTCCTTCGTGCTAAAACTGAAGGGAAAATCGGCTGCCACTCTATTGAGGCAGCAGCCTCCGCACATCGACCCGGATCCCCCTGTCAAGCCACGTCCAATTCCAGGGCGCGTTCGGATGGGCTCCAAAACCAAAACGCGATCACCCCCGATGGTCGGTGCCTCAATTGGCCTTCAGATGCACGTCAAACCAGTCGGCGAACTCCATCAGGTCCAGCATCATGATGCCCACGCCGCGGAGGGCGGAGACTGGGGTGAGCCAATTCGGCCAGCCGGCGACCGGCACGGGGCCATGGCCGAAGCCGGGATGGATCACGAGGTCCACCTTCGCGCCCACCTCCTGCGCCCGCGCCCGGAAGCGTTGCGACTGGTCGAGCGGCACCAGCGTATCTGCGTCGCCGTGGTAGAGGACGGTCGGCGGCAGGTTTGAGGCGACGAAGTAGATTGGCGACATCTCCCGGCCGGTGACCTGCCAAGTGGGCAGGTTCTTCGGTTCCTGGGCGAAGGCCTTCGTGAAACTCTTGGGCGGACCGCCATCGTGCAGGTTTTCGGTCGAGTCGCCGAGGTTCAACAGGTCGGTGACCGGGAAGAAGATGGCCACCGCCTGCACGGCACTGCTGGCGCGGTCCACGGCGTCGGGGGCGGTCGCCGGTCCGGGACCGCCGCGGGTCGCCAGCATGAGACTCAGATGCCCGCCGGAACTGCCGCCAGTCACCCCCAGGCGGTCGGGATCCACGCCGTAATCCCGGGCATGGGTCCGGACGTAACGCACGGCCCGATTCACGTCGGCGACGATCTCCATAACGGTCGCTCGGGGCTGCGACACATGATAGACGGGGAACACCGTGTAACCGCGCCGCAGCAGCGGGGCGACCAGCCAGGGCCGCAGCGAATTGGTGCCGGACTTCCAGCTCCCGCTGACCATCAGCAGCACGCCCCGGCCATTCGGCGTCGGCGGTTGCAGGACATCCACCGTCAACGTCTCGCCGTTGCGCTGGCCGTAGGCGAGGCCACGGGTCCAGGTGAACTTGGGATGGAAATAAAGCCAGGCGACGCCGGCGACGAGTCCCAGCACGGCCACGAGCAGCACGGTGGCCAGCAGCAGTTTCTTGAGCAGACGGAAAATCTTCACGGTGGAGCGGCTCCACGGCCGAAGCGGCCGCGGATACCCGGCGAAGCTACGGGGGAAGTCCGCCGCCGGGAAGCCGCGGGCAATCCGGGAAAAAGAGGATCCACCGTAAAACGCAAGCGCTTGGAACGACCAGCGCATGGACACGGCAAAGACGCGGAGGCATTCACGCCCATTCCAGGCCACCTCTTCTCGTCGTCGGAACCCCTCGAAAAGAAAAGGCCCGTCGCCGCTACCCATCGGCGACGGGCCGGAACCACTGCACCCACGACACACACATCATTCCAGCCGGGCCCGGTAAAAGCCGTCGGTTCCGGTTGCGCCCGCCGTCCATTCCAGCAACGCGCCGGTGCCATTGAGCCGCGTCACCTCGGTCCACTGGGCCGGATCAAGGCCGGGCGTGTGCTCGATCACGTAGGTTCGCCCCGCGCGGCTGTTGAGGCGCAACTGGGCGTGCCCTTCGCCCGAGCGCCCGGCAACCATCCGCCGTTCGTCGTTCGCGTTCAGCCGGACGACCGTATGCCGGCCGAGCCCTTCCGGTTCCCAGAGGTCGCCGGCCATGAGGATCTGACCGGAAGGATCGCGGGCGAACGAAACCGTGTCGCCGGCCAGGTAAGCCTCACCGAGCCCCAGGCGAAAGTCGGGATCCAGCTCGCCGTCCGGACGCAGGCGCACAAGCCGGCCGGCCGCGTCGGCGAGTCCCGGAGATCCGCTCACGAGCGCGAGAATGTTCCCGGCGGCATCGTGGGCAAGGCGGTGGAGCCCGTTGGTGACGGCGTTGGCCGGGCGGAACGAGGCGTCCACCGCGCCGTTTGCCAGCAAACGCACGAGCCCGAAGCTGGCCGTTGTGCCGACGACCGCAGAGGGTTCGCTGACCAGCACCCGACCATCGCCCAGGGCAAGCAAGCCGCTGACCTTCGCGAGGAGTCCTGTCGGCGGCACGAAGGCAGGGTCCAGCGATCCATCTGCCAGCAGTCGGGCGACATTTTGACGGGATTGACCGCCCACGGTCTCAAAGGTCCCGCCGATGATCAGGCTGCCATCCGCCTGCAGGGCGAGGTGCCGGAGGGAGGCCAGGTTCGCGGAGCTGAAGGCCGGCGCCTTGAAGGTCGAATCGGACTGACCGTCAGCCAGCAGGCGCAACACCGTTGGTTCGCCGAACTGAGGCCGGTGCAGGACCACAATCCGGCCGGCCGAATCCAAGTCCATGGCCCACACATTGCGTCCGAGGGTGACCCGGCCGCCGGGGCCAAAGCTGGTATCCGGTGTGCCGTCAGGCAGCAGGCGGAACACGGCACCGGCGTCCGCGATCGGCGGTGCCGGGTTGACGATCGGTGACCGCGTCGTCTGAGCCGCAGCCAAGGCCATGCCGCCCGGCAATGCACGGACCGCGATGACCTGGATGACCCGAGCAGACGGGGCCAGCACCGGATTGAACTGGAAGGCTGGATCCACGGAACCATCGCCGTTCAGGCGCGCTAGGAAGGTGCTGCGCGGGCCGCCGAAGTCAGCGAAGGCTCCCCCCAGCAGCACCTCGCCTTCGGCGGTCGCCGCGATCGCGGCCGGCGCCCGTTGGCCGACCCCAAGACCGTCCAGCCGCGGCACCGATAAGGGGATGGGCAGCTCTTCCATCGAACCGAAGCGGACATCCACCGAACCCGGGTGAGATGGCCCGCCCACGACTTCCACCACAGTTGTCCCGGACACCGAGCCACCGGGCGCGCTCACGGTCAACCGGACCGGACCCGCGTCCCGCAACTGCACGTTTCGCAGATGCAGTTCCGGGAGGGTCCCCAGCAGGACCGCTCCCCGGTGCCATTCAAAGGTGCTCTCCGGAGCCACGTTCAGCCGCGGAATCAGATCCAGCGTGTGCCCTTCGGTGATTTCCCGGCGGGCGGGCAGCCCGGCGATGATGGGGACGGCAGGAACCGAAACGCGGGCAAAGACCGCCAGCGGTGCATTCATGGCCGCACCGTCCACTTGGGTGAAGTGCCCGGCGACAAACGTCCTCCCATCAGCCAGTTCCCCGAGTCCGTGAACCATCAGATCGACGGTGCCCAAGCCGTCGGGAAGTTCCATCCCCAGGCGCGGGGCGAAGCCTGCCTCCACCCGGCCATCACTGAGCAACAGGGCGAGACCGGAGCGGTCCAGCCGGCCAAAGCGGTCAAAAGCTCCGCCCACGAGACTGGTGCCATCGCTGCGCACCGCGAGGCGGTCGGCGGCGCCCCGGACCGCGATCGGCGGGAATCCGTTGTCCACCGTGGCGTCCGCGTTCAGCCGCAGCAACCAACGAGCGTTACGACCAGGCGGATTCAGGGGCCAGCCGGAGACCAGGAATTTCCCGTCAGGGAGCAGCGCCACCGCGTCGGCAAGGTCGAAAGGCGGCTGAAACGATTCGTCCCGCTGGCCCGAGCGGTTCAGGCGATACAGCCCACCGCCGCCCAGCACCACGTAACCGTCGCCCTGCGAAATCACGGTCCTTACCGAACCAGCCCGCGTGAAGTTGCCACTCTGGGCGAATCCAGGATCGAACGTTCCGTCCGGCAGGACCCGGTGAAGGTAGTCGTCGAGAATGCTCGCGGTTTCATTGGTGATCACTGCCCCGACCATCAGCGCTCCGTCCGGCATCGGAGCCAGGCAACTGACACCCGGCGCGGCGACCTCAACGGCAAACGCCGGATCCAACTCACCCCGGGCGCTGAGTCGGACGATGCGTGACGTGTTCGTCGGCGCCCCCGCCGGCTGGTAGGCCGTCAGGATGCGTCCATCCCCGAGCACGGTGAGCTGCCGGGGCCAGAAGCCCGGCAGCGGCCGGCGGACGAAACCGGCGTCCAGCGACCCGTCAGCGTTGAGGGCCACGAGTTCCGGGCCGGCCGCGAACGCGAACACGGCCAGCAGCCGCCCGTCGGGATGCGCCGCGGCGGCGAGCACCTCCGGGGCGGACGACAGGGCGGGATCAAGACGGAAGCCCGAATCAGGGTCCCCGGGCAACGGATTGGCCAGGCCAGGCAGGCCGGCGCAGACGAGGATGAGTCCCAGCAGGGATCGGACAGGTGCGGGTTGGGAGTTCATGGATGGGAGTTGAGCTGAACGGATGGTTTGACGATTCGGACAGGTTCAGACAGCCAGGAGATGGCATCGGAATACCCGAACAGATTACAGACGTCAACTGTGTTGTTTTCATTTGAGAACAACGGCGCCCAGCCGCTGAGGAATAGGCCCGGTTCCCAGACGCGGGCTCGCGGGTCGAGCCCGGTGAGACAGCGTTTCAGGCCGAACGGCAGCATGAGGACGAGCTCGCCCACAGCCGACCGCCGAGCCGGGAATCCTCCGGCATAACGCCGTGGGTGGTGACTGCGCGGGGCCGGAGTGGCCGCGGAGTCCCGGCGAAACTACGGGGGAAGTCCGCCGCCGGAAAACACACGGGCTTGGACCGACACACGAATAGACACGGCCCAAGCCCGCGACCCGTCCACACGGACAGGCAAATCGTTGGCGCCACGCCGGGCACCCAAGGGATACGTCGGCAGTTCCGCGAAAAGCTTTCGCGGAAAGTCGGCGAAATCACCGCACCAATTTCAGGAATTGCCAGTTGATGGAGGTGGCCGGGTTGCCTGCCAGCCTTCGGACGGTCTTCGTCCGCGTGGACGCTCAGGCTGTCAACCATTGGCGTTGGCATGGAACCTCAGTCCACTGTCAAACCCTCGAGCACGAGTCACTGACCTTCCGCCACAACGACGCGAGCCGCCGCCTCACCGACGTGCATGGGGAAGTCATCCGCCAAGTGCTGGCGTAGTCGACGGTCCGGTTGGCGGTCTGGGAGTAACCGTCATCTGGGAGTCAGTTCCCAGCGGAAGCCGCGCGCGCAGGCGTCACACAGGTCGGAGCCCTTGGAGTCAAACTCGTCGAGGCTGTTGGGGTAGGCCCGGGCGCAGAGGGGGCTTGAGCATCGAGGAATGCCCAAGGCGAAACCAGTGGAGCTGAGCGACTGTTTCCGGGCCCGTTCCAGCAGCTTGATAGAATTTGGCGCAGTGTCGTTCACCGAAGCGGTAAACCGCAGGTAGCTGAACACAGCGGACCGTTTTTCGCTATTTCCTAGACCAAAGACAAATCGGCTCTCCCCGTTGAACAGATCGTTCCGGGTGACCCCGAGCAGAGCGCGCCCGGGTTTGTGGACTTCCGGGTGCGCGGAGGCCAGCAGTTCGAGCAATGGCTCAGCCCGCCACTGGGCACCGAGACGGTTCAGGGCCGCGTAGTCCCGTTCGAAATCAGCCACGAGGTTTGTTCCCTTGGTTCGACGGTCCTCGGTTGCCAACACCGCGCCGACAAGTCGGAAGACGTCATCGTTGTTGGGAATGTTTTGCGGGTTGAGCCGCAGTGTCCTCCCCTTTGCTACCAACACAGGATCGTGGGAGTAGTCTCGAAACCGCTTGCGCCATTGCTCCGCCAGAAGATGTCCAGGCGGACGATCCGCCGTCGGCAGATTTGTGATCGCAGGCAGAATGACAACCGGGACTTGAAGCGCTTTGACAAGCTCGCTTTGAAGTGCTTTCAGCAGCCAGTTGTCCACCGAACCCAATGGAACCAGTCCGAGGGCAGGCCCTTGTTCGGGCCAGGTGGCAGCCGGCGGATTTGTAATCGTCGGCAGGCCCAGCACACCGGCCGACGCGGTCAGCAGTTCATCGGTTTCGGCCCGCTGCCAGACGATGCTGGCGTGCTCACGGGCTGCATTGGTCTGCCGGGATTGCAGCAGCAATTCAGCCGCGACGATCTGCTGATCCATTCGGAAGGGCGCGAGGCGAAGGCCGGACTCCACAAACCTCAACGATTCGGCTGATTGACCCGCGTGTCGAAGCTCGGCTGCCCACCGAAACACTTCGTCCACCTGACGGCTGGCGCGGACGTTGTCAGAATCCCGCAGGACTGCCTCCGCCGCCCTGAGCGAGGGCGGTGACGCCTTTTCCGCAGGTTCCGCCCGCGATGCGGTTGGCAAAAGCCCAACGAAGCCCAGGAGGGTTACGGCGGCGAGAAAACGAAATGTTCTAGCCACTCGGAATGCAGCTGGGCCGGCGGTTCTCATTGCGCTTACGACTGACAAATGGGTTTCGTCATCCAAGAGGAGAGTGGATCACGAGGTGAGCTGCGGTAAAGAGCCAGTCATTCTTGAATTCCCCTCCTCACCCAGCCCGTCCATGCTCGCCGTATCGTCCCATGAATCCGTTTCCGCCGCTGCCATTTGCCGAGCCGGGAATCCTGTCCCGCCGCCGGTTCCTCGCGCGCAACGCGATGGGTGTCGGCAGTGTGGCGCTCGCCTGGATGCTGCGGGAGGAACGGCTGCTCGCCACGCCGGCCAATGTGCCGCGCAACCCGCAGTCGTTTGACCTGAAACAGAAGCTGTCGCCGCGGCCGGCCCGCGCGCGGGCGATGATCTCGCTCTTCATGCACGGTGGGCCGAGCCACGTCGACCTCTTCGACCCGAAGCCGGAGCTGACGAAGCGCAGCGGGCAGGACTACGCGGGCGAGATCACGTTCAGCTTCGTGGACCGGGCGAGCAAGAAGCTGTTCGGCAGCCCGTGGGAATTCCGCCAGCACGGCCAGAGTGGCACGCCCGTGTCGGAGCTGCTCCCGCACTTCGCCGGCATCGTGGACGACGTCACGGTGATCCGCTCAATGCACACGGACATCAACGGGCATGAGCCGTCCATCTGGTTCATGAACACCGGTCGAGCGCAGCCGGGCCGCCCCGCGCTCGGTTCGTGGCTGACCTACGGACTCGGCTCGGAAAGCCAGAGCCTGCCCGCCTACGTGGTGCTGACCGATCCGGGCGGGCATCCGGTGGACGGCGTGCGGAACTGGTCGAACGGCTTCATGCCGCCGCTGTTCCAGGGCACCGTCGTGCGTTCGGCCGAACCGCGCATCCTGAACCTCGATCCGCCGCCGCACCTGAAGGGCACGTTGCAGGAACAGAACCTCGCCTTCCTCGCGCAGCTGAACCGCGAGCATCTGGCGCGGCATCCGGGCGAAGCGGACCTCGAAGCCCGGATTGCCAGCTACGAACTCGCCGCGCGCATGCAGACCGCCGCCAAGGAGGCACTCGACCTTTCCGGCGAAAGTGAGGCGACCAAGAAGCTCTACGGTCTCGACCGGGACGAGACCCGCGAATACGGCGCGCGCTGCCTGATTGCGCGGCGACTCGTGGAACGCGGCGTGCGTTTCGTGCAGCTCTTCGTGAACGGCCAGATCTGGGACAACCACGAAGGCATCAAGAGCAACTTGGCGACGTGCTGCCGAAAGACCGACCAGCCGTCCGCCGCGCTGGTGAAGGACCTCAAGGCGCGGGGCCTGCTCGACTCGACGATCGTGCATTGGGGCGGCGAGATCGGCCGGCTGCCAGTGACGGAGAATCACGGTGCCGCGGAGAAGGCGGGGCGCGATCACAACGGTCAGGGCTTCACGAGCTGGGTGGCCGGTGGTGGTTTCAAGGGCGGCATGACTTACGGCGAGACGGACGAGTTCGGCCACAAGGCGGTCGTGAATCCGGTCAGCCCGAACGACTACCACGCCACGCTGCTGCACCTCTTCGGCATGGATCACGCAGAACTCGCCTATTTTCAGAACGGCCAGAGCCAACATCTCACCGACGGCAAACCCTGCCGCGTGGTTAAGGAAATCCTGCGCGACGCATGAAGGCGGCGGGACCTAGGACTATGGGAACAGAAGGAAACAAAGGTAACGAAGCGACAGGAGATAACCTTTATCGTCGTCGTGGTCGGGTCGGAACCCCTTCGCGCGTCTTCCCTTCGTTCTCTTTGTTTCCTTCTGTTGTCCTCTGCTTCGCCACGGTTCTGTTGTCCTCTGTCTCCCGCGCCGCTCCGGCTCCTGTCTTCGAGAAGGACATCCGGCCAATCCTCAAGGCTCACTGTTTCGACTGCCATGGCGAGGGCGAGCAGCTGAAGGGCGGCCTCGACGTCCGCCTGCGGCGCTTCCTCGTCGCGGGCGGCGACGACGGTCCAGCCATTGTGCCGGGCAAGCCCGCCCAGAGCGAACTGCTGAAGCTCGTCGAGAGCGGCAAGATGCCCAAGCGCGACAAGAAACCCACGCCCGCCGAGATCGCCCGGCTCCGCGAATGGATCGCGACCGGCGCGAAGACCGCGCGGCCCGAGCCGGCCGAACTGCCCCAAGGCACCAGCGGCATCACCGAGGAGGAACGTTCCTTCTGGTCGTTCCAGCCGATCCGCCAGCCGACCGTGCCCAAGACGAAGGGCCGCGATCGGGCGCGCACGCCGGTGGACGCCTTCCTTGTCGCGGCGATGAAGCCGGCCGGGGTCCGCTTCTCGCCCGACGCCGACCCCGTGACCCTGATCCGTCGCGTGACGCTGGACCTCACCGGCCTGCCGCCCACGCCGGAGGAGGTGGAGGCGTTCGTGCGGGAATGCGCGGAGGAGAAGAATCCGGAAGGCAGGAAAACAGGAACCAAACCGAGCGGCGCCAATGCTTCCAACCCTTCCGGCTTTCCTGCCTTCCAAATTCAATCTGCCGGCTCCGCCTACGAGCGCCTCATCGATCGCCTGCTCGACTCGCCGCATTACGGCGAACGCTGGGGCCGCCATTGGCTCGATGTCGCGGGCTATGCCGACTCCGACGGCTACAGCGACGCCGATCCGCCGCGCCCTTACGCCTACAAGTATCGCGACTACGTCATCCGTGCCTTCAACGACGACAAGCCGTTCGACCGCTTCCTCACCGAACAGCTCGCTGGCGACGAACTCGCGCAGGCCACGTCCGCCAACGCCGCCTCCGTCGCCCTCGCCAGCGCCGAGTCCCGCGACCTGCTGACCGCCACCGGCTTCCTCCGCATGGGTGCCGACGGTTCCGCCACCGACGCGCTCACCGACCGCGACGCCGTCCGCAACCAGGTCGTCGCCGACACGCTCAAGATCGTCTCCACCTCGCTGCTCGGCCTGAGCGTCGGCTGTGCGCAATGCCACGACCACCGCTACGACCCGATCCCGCACGCCGATTACTACCGGCTGCGCGCCGTGTTCGAGCCCGCCTACGACTACAAGCAGTGGCGCACGCCCGCGGAACGCCTTGTCTCGCTCTACACCGACGACGACCGCAAGCAGTCCGCCGCGATCGAGGCCGAGGCGCAGAAGCTCGCCGCCGAGAAGGAGGCCAAGCAGAAGGACTACCTCGCTGAAGCGTTGACCAAGCACCTCGAGAGGTTCGACGAAGCCCTGCGTGGCCCGCTGCGGGCCGCCCACGACATGCCGGCCGACAAACGCACGCCCGAGCAGAAGAAGCTCCTCGCCGACAACCCCAGCGTGAACATCAGCCTGGGCGTCCTCTACCAGTTCAACCCGAAGGCCGCCGAGGAACTGAATGCGATGGACGCCAAGATCGCCGCGACGCGCGCGAAGAAGCCGGCCGAGGATTTCCTCAGCGTGCTCACCGAACCGGCCCATCACCAACCCGTCACCCACGTCTTTCACCGCGGCGATTATCTCCAGCCCAAGGCCGCCGTGCCGCCCGGCGGCCTAAGCGTGCTCAGCGCGACGGGCCAGCCCATCGAGTTCCCTACGAATCGCGCCGACCTCGCCACGAGCGGCCGGCGTCTGGCCTTTTCACAGTGGCTCACCAGCGGAACGAATCCGCTCGTCGCGCGCGTGCTGGTGAACCGCATCTGGCTCCACCACTTCGGCCGCGGCCTGGTGAACACGCCCGCCGACTTCGGCGCGATGGGCGAGAAGCCGTCGCATCCCGAACTGCTCGATTGGCTCGCCGGCGACTTCATGCAGCACGGCTGGAAGCTCAAGCGCCTGCACAAGCTCATCCTCACCTCGACCGCCTACCGGCAAGCCTCACGCCGCGACCCGAAACAGGAACGACGTGATCCGGAGAACCGACTTTACTGGCGCAAGCCGGTCCAACGGCTCGACGCCGAGGTCATCCGCGATGCGGTGCTCGCCACCAGCGGTTCGCTCAACCGGAAACAGTTCGGCCCGCCCGTGCCGGTGCGGCCCGATGTCCATGGGCAGATCGTCGTGGGCGAGGACAAGACAACCGGCGACAACAAGATGCCCGTGGAAGGTTCGCTGAACGGCGAGGAATTCCGCCGCTCGGTTTACGTGCAGGTGCGCCGCAGCCGGCCGCTGGCGCTGCTGCACGCGTTCGACGCGCCGGTGATGGAGGTGAACTGCGAGCGCCGCCAGCACAGCACCGTGGCCACGCAGTCGCTGATGCTCATGAACAGCCAGTTCCTGCTCGACCAGGCCGCGCGCTTCGTCGCCCGCCTCGAAGCCGACGCCGGCCCCGACCGCGTCGCCCAAGTCCGCCGCGCCTGGCAGCTCGCCTTCCAACGTCCGCCCACCGCCGCCGAACAGACCGAGGCGCTCGCCTTCATGGGACGGCAGATTGCTCACCTCGCGTCGCTTCCCACGCCACCAGCCGACGACAAGGCGAAGAAGGACGAGAGGGCCAAGGCGGAACCAAAACCCACGCCCGAACGGCAGGCGCTCACGAATCTCTGTCAGGCCCTGCTGAGCGCGAACGAGTTCCTGTATGTGGATTGAAGTGGCCGCGTATTGAACGACTGAGGTGGAGTCCTTTCTTTCGTTGGATGAAGAGGCTTTTCAGTGACTTGGCTGCCGTCATCGTCGGCATCATTTGCACGCTGGCGGCAATCGCGGCGACGCTGCTTTTTGTGCTGTCGCGCCCTCTTTCCGCTCCCACACAACCGCGGCTCGGTTTTATCGGTGATTGGCGCCTTCAAAGCACATTCGGCGTTGAGGAACAACCCCTGCCTCCGTCGGGGCGCCTTTGGCGGGACTATGAATCTTGGCGGCCTGCGACCAACGCCCACAGTGAGCGGGTATATCTGGCGCGGATGGGGGGCGCGATCCGCCAGGCAAACTTTTCGTGGTCACACTCCGAGGGTGACACTCCGCTGGGAGCCCAAAACTATACCACCGTCGAATTCATCTACACCGACCCTACGAATGGCGCATACGCGCTCTCGTGGACTTTGCGCGGAAGACACGACCCGACTTTCCTGCGCTTCGACAACACTGAGCGACTCTACCAACTGCGCCCCATCGGGTTTTCAACTGACAAGCCTCCGAAGCTGGAGATCGTTGGAATTGAGGGAATTCGGCCGGAACGTTAGGCCCGGTGATGTTGCGATTCATTTGCGCGTTCGCTGGCAGCGTCACCAACGGTTGCTGCCGTCTTTGCCCAGCCGAATCCGGTTGGACGATGGCGGACAGGCTTAGCCTCGAACCGGGAGCGCGACTCTCTGCGTCGCGTCAGGCGGGTTTCCAGTTGAGAAACTGGACTGTCCCGCGGCTCGGAGAGCCGCGCTCCCGACGGCGACCCACTTCAGCGGCATGCCCGGCTCCAGCTTCCCGTTGGTCGTGAGGATCTGGAAGTGGTGCGCCGGCGGCGAGCGGGTAGTCGGGCCTCTTCGCGACCGTCAACACCGGGGCAATTGCGGCAGGTGTTGGAAGTGCGCGTCGGAGGTGCAGAGCACAAGATGGTGTTGGACGGCCAGGGCGGCGATCCAGAGATCGTTTGTGGGGATAGCGACCGACTTGCGGCGGAGTTGAAGGAAAAGCTGGGCGTAGTGGTGCGTCGTCTGTTCGTCGGGCAGCAGCACGGAGACGCGCGGGCTGTTCAGGAACCGCTGGAGGTTGGCCGCGTTCGTAGACTCCTGGTTGCCCGCCGCAAACCCGGCCCGCAGTTCGGCCAACACGATCAGGGGCAAATAAAGCCGCACGGCGGTGCGGACGATGTGGACCCGGGACGCATCGCCCCGCATGAAGTCGCTGTAGGCATTGGTGTCGAGGGCGACCTTCATTTCCAGGCGTCTTCGTCTACCTTGGAGAATTCCGCGATGGCCCGATCAAAGGCGGGATCTTTCTGCCAGGTGCCGATCAGGGCATCGAGGTCGGTGTGTTCGCGGGGCTGGGTGTCGAGTTCGAGGCCGCGGGCCAGGGCTTCGACGGCGACAGTGTTGAGGCTTTTTTCCTCTTCCTTGGCGCGCCGCCGCAGCGCCCGGTCAATCGCCGCAGGAACGGCGCGGATGGTGTATTGCGCTTCCGTCATGCAGGCACTCTACGCAGGCGGCGCCTGCATGGCAATGCCACCCGAGGTCATGGTTGTAATCCCGGGAGTGCGACTCTCTTTGTCGCGTCAGGCGAGTTTCGAATTGGGAAGACGGCCAGACTCGCGGCTCGGAGAGCCGCGCTCCCGGCGGCGGCCTACTTCAGCGGCATGCCCGGCTCCGGCTTCCCGTTCGTCGTGAGGATCTGGAAGTGGTGCACGCCGGCGGCGAGCGGGTGGTCGCTGGTCCACACGATCCGGTGGTCGGGCGTCACCTCGACCATCGAGATGCCGGTGTTCGCCGCGTGGCTGCCGACGACGGTGTTGCCGTTGGCCAGGCGTTGGGAGCCGCACGGGTCCTTGAACAGCCCCTTCACGTGGTCGTTGTTCACCTGCCACGCGATTTCGCCGCGGCCGTTGAACTCGACGACCTTGTTGCCGTGGGTGAGCGAGACGAGCGTGTGGCCGTTGTCGAGGCGGATGGCGGTGAAGGGCCAGTTCTCCGCGGGACGGCCGCCGAGTTCGGGCAGGTCGGTGCGCAGGACGTTCACCACGCGGCCGTCGGCCGCGTATTCCTTCACGGCGAAGGCGAGCAGGTGCGGCACGAGGTAGTTGCCGTTGCGGAGCTGCCGGGCCATGCGGGTCTGCATGTGGGTGTTGTCGGTCTCGGGCTGAAGCGGGACGGTGAGCACGATCTGGCCCTGCGGGTTGACCTCCAGCAACCGTGGCTTCGCGCCGAGTTCGGTGACGAGCGTGTTGCCGTTGTAGAGTCGTTGGGCGGTGCTGAGTTCGCCGTTCTCCGGGCTGCGTCTGTAGGTGAAGACGCTGCGGTTGAGCTTTTCACCGGCGGGCACCACTTCCTCGACGCGGTCGGCGTAGGCGAGGAGCACGTTGCCGTTGGGCAGCACGAAGCCATCGCGCGAGCCGCCGGCGTATTCCCAGGTGGCCTTCCCGTCCTCACCGATGATCGCGGTCTTGCCGCCGAGCACGAGGTAGGAATGCCGGATGGCGGCGGGCGCCGGGGCATCCGCCGCGTGAACGGTCACGAAGCCAAACACGAACGCGGGGAGCAGGCCGGCGAGGCGGCGGGCGCGGGAGAACATGCGCGCAGCATCGGCCGGCGCGGCGGATCGACGGAAGCGGATTTTGTCGGAACAGGAACCGGTGGGGCGGATCTTCCCGCCGCGACCATCTGCCCTTGAGCGTTGGTGGGACATCGAACTCGGCGTAGGCCCGGTCGGACTGGTCTGCCAACGCCGAACGAGGCAACTGAACCCGAGGGAGCCGGACGCCCCTCATTTCAACCCCGACTCGCCCCTCGACACCCGGCGCCCCCTCCGGTTTCCTTCGCCGGATTTTTTGAGTTCCGCATGAACGTTGAATTGCTCGCCAAGGCCAAGTCGCTCGGGTTCTCCGACCGCCAGATCGCCCATTTGACCGGGACCACCGAGGACGCCATCCGCGCCGAGCGCAAGGCCGTCGGACTCGTGCCCAGCTACCGGCTCGTGGACACGTGCGCCGCCGAGTTCGAGGCTTACACGCCCTATTACTACTCGACCTACGACCGGGGCGACGACGAGGTGACCAAGACCCCGAAGAAAAAGGTCATGATCCTCGGCGGCGGCCCCAACCGCATCGGCCAGGGAATCGAGTTCGACTACTGCTGCGTCCACGCGGCGTTCGCGCTGAAGGAGGACGGCTTCGAGACCATCATGGTCAACTCGAACCCCGAGACCGTGTCGACCGACTACGACACGTCGGACAAGCTCTTCTTCGAGCCGCTGACGCTCGAGGACGTGCTGCACATCTACGAACGCGAGGGGTGCTGGGGCGCCATCGCGCAGTTCGGCGGGCAGACGCCCTTGAACCTCGCGCTCGGCCTCCAGAAGAACGGCGTCAACATCATTGGCACCACCCCGCAGAGCATCGAAATCGCGGAGGACCGGAAGCTCTTCGCGGCCATGCTGGACAAGCTGAAGATTCCCCAGCCGCCCAACGGCACGGCGACCACGGTGGAAGAGGCCGTCGTCGTCGCGAGCCGGCTAACCTATCCGGTGCTGCTCCGGCCGTCGTTCGTGCTCGGCGGACGCGCGATGCAGATCGTCTTCTCCGAGGCCGACCTGCGGGACTATTTCCACCGCAACGCCGCGCTGGAGATTTCCGCCGGCCGCCCGGTGCTGGTGGACAAGTTCCTCGAGGACGCGACCGAGGTGGACGTGGATTGCATCGCCGACGTCGGCCAGTTCGAGGACCCGTCGCAGGGCACCATCGTCATGGGCGGCATGCTGGAGCACATCGAGTTTGCCGGCGTTCACTCCGGCGACGCCGCGATGGTGCTGCCGCCGCACACGCTCGACGCCAAGACGATCCAGACTATCCGCGAATACACCCATGCGATGGCCCGCGAACTCCGGGTCGTCGGACTGATGAACGTGCAATACGCCGTGAAGGGCGACGTGGTTTACGTGCTGGAGGTGAACCCGCGGGCATCGCGCACCGTGCCCTTTGTCAGCAAGGCAATCGGCCGGCCGCTCGCCAGGCTGGCCGCCAAGGTCATGGCCGGAAAGACGCTCAAGGAGCTCGGCTTCACGGAGGAAATCTGGACGAAGTATTGGGCCGTCAAGGAAGCCGTCTTCCCCTTCAACAAGTTCCAGGGGCAGGACATCCTGCTCTCGCCGGAGATGCGCTCCACCGGCGAGGTCATGGGCCTCGATGCCGACCTCGGCGTGGCCTACGCCAAGGCGCAGATGGCGGCCAACTCACCGTTGCCGCTCAAGGGCAAGGTCTTCATCAGCGTGTCCAACGCCCACAAACCCCATGTGGCGGAAATTGCCCGGACCTTCGCCGAACTCGGCTTCGAACTCGTGGCGACCGGCGGCACTGCGACGGTCCTCGAAAAGGCCGGCCTCAAGGTTCAGCGCACGCTGAAGGTGCTCGAAGGCCGCCCGAACGTGGTGGACCTGCTCAAGAACAAGGAGCTGCAACTCGTCATCAACACGCCCAGCGGTGCGGCCCCGCGGGAAGACGAGGTCAAGATCCGCACTACGGCCGTGATCACCGGCACGCCGATCATCACGACGTTGAGCGGGGCCAAGGCGGCGGCCATGGCCATTGGGGCGCTCCAGCGGAGCGGCTACGCAGTGCGCACGGTGCAGGAGTATCACTGAACGATCGCTGACATCCGGAAAGCAAAAGGCCCGCCGAAGCGGGCCTTTTGGCGTTTGGTCGACATCCGAAGACGCATCAGGGACGACGGCGCCAGAGCGCGAAGCCGACCAACCCGGCACCGACGATTGCGGCCCATTCTTCGGGTTCAGGGACTGGGGTGTAGGACACGACGAGGTTGTCAATCTGGAGGCCGGTGTAGTTTCCGGTCGAAGCGACACTACCACCCTGGCGCAGACCTACGGCTGACATGGACAACGCACTCGTCGCCGCGGCCGTGTCCTCAACGGTGGCCGGACCGGATGTCGGTGCGTTCACCCACAGTTTGGAAGTCTTGGCCGTGATGTCGTAGGCAACCGTCACCGCGTGGACGGTCGTCCGGTCCAAATCCGAGGTGAATATGGCGGTGCCGCCGTCCCCCGCGTCGTTTTCAATGCCGAGCCGGAACAGATCGGTATCAGCCGCGGTGGACGAGCCAATGAAAACCCTGCCCCGGAATCCGGTGGTGTCATCCTTGAAGTGCAACACGTAGGTATTGACGCCCGAAGCGGCGATGGTCCCGGTGCTGAAATCCAAGTCGAACGAGGCCCACAGCGTGCCGTCCGTGTAGGTGCTGCCCAACGCGCGGTTGACGTCCTCGGCACTGCCCCCGCGGAGCACCGCAGCCCCGGCCGCATTGACCTGGACGGGATTGCTGCCCGCACCGCTATGTGCCACCCAAGCGGCGCTGCTGACTGTGGTGAGGTTACCAGCCGAATAGCTGAACGTCTCGCTCAGGATCTGGGCGTGAACGGCAGCCGAAACGAAAATCGGGCTGAGGGACAGGAGGAGGAATCGGGTGTTCATGGAGTCATCAAGGTGGATTCAGGAAGTTCCAACAACGCCACGAATCATGTTGGGCTCCGACCTCGGGGCAAGCGGATTCTGGCCGGGCGCCGGGGGATTTCTTGCGAAGATTAGGTGACACCCATGCGGCCGGTTCATCTGGCAGCACCATTGCCGCCGCGACGCCTCCACTCCGCGCTTTTCCCGTAACCTCGCCGCCGCCACGGTTCAGGAAAGCGCGTATGGACCAATCCTCCCCGTCCCCCCGCTGTCCCGGCTGCGGGCGCCCGTTGGCACCGGGCCGGGCTCTGGGCCTTTGCCCGCGCTGCCTGCTGGCCCGGGCCGCGCTGGCCACCGAATCCGAGCAACCCGCCGCCGCCCCCACGGTGCCGGACCTCACGGCCGTCGCGGCTGCCTTTCCCCAACTGGAAATCCTCGAACTCATCGGCCGCGGCGGCATGGGCGTCGTGTATCGCGCCCGGCAGAAGTCGTTGAACCGGATGGTCGCGCTCAAGCTGCTAGCCCCGGGCCGGGAACAGGACCCGGCCTTTGCCGAACGGTTCGCGAAGGAAGCCCGGGCGCTCGCGGCGCTCAACCACCCCAACATCGTCACGGTGCATGATTTCGGCTTCGCGCCGGCGCCGGCGGGGGCCGCGGGCGAAGGGTTCTATTTCCTGCTCATGGAGTTTGTGGACGGCGTGAACCTGCGCCAGGCGATGCAGGCGGGCCGGTTCACGCCGGAACAGGCGCTGGCCATCGTGCCGCCGGTCTGTGGCGCGCTCCAGTTTGCGCACGAGCGCGGCATCGTCCACCGCGACATCAAGCCGGAGAACCTCCTGCTCGACAAAGACGGGCGCATCAAGATCGCTGATTTCGGCATCGCCAAGATGCTCGGAACCGGTGGCGCCGGGCTGCCGCTCGGCCCGGCGGAGGCGTCACCGCGGGCTGCCGAAGGCGAACCGGCGGGAACACCCGCACCGTCGGCGTTCACCGTCCACACCGCCGCGGGCACGCCACATTACATGGCGCCGGAACAGCGTGATCCGACGGGCGGGGCCGATCACCGCGCGGACATCTATTCGCTCGGCGTGGTGCTCTACGAACTGCTCACCGGCGAACTGCCCGGCGCCCGACTCAAACCGCCTTCGCACAAGGTCCAGATTGACGTTCGCCTCGACGAGATCGTGCTGCGGGCGCTGTCCGTGCGACCGGAGCTTCGCTACGCCACCGCGGCGGAGTTCCGCACGCAGTTGGACACGGTTGCATCAGGTTCCGCTGTCTCTTCCGGTGCCGTCCCGGACGCCGGCAGTGTTGCGCGCCTGCTCAAGTCCTCCGGTGGCTTGCTCTACAGGCCGGAGGAACTGGACACGGTCGAGGGGCAGTTCTGCGTCTGGAAGCGGCGCGGCCAACTGCTGCTGGACGAGCAACGGCTCACGTTCGTGCGGAATGACCAGCAGACGGTCATCCCGCTCGCTGCGATCCGCGACGTAAGCCTCGGCGAGTTTCCACGCTCGATGAATCCGGCAGGCGTGGATCTGTTCAGCGTGACCTACGACGAAAGCGGCCAGAGCCGGCGACTGCTGCTGGCGCCGATGGACGGTTGGTTCGCGTGGCCGGGAACATGGAATGCGCGGGTTGCCGACTGGCACGCCGCCCTCCGCAACGCCGTCGCGCTGGCCATCGGCAAGGAACCGGCGGAGACGCCGCGCAGTCAGGTTGCCGTGCCGAAGGGTCACGGAGGCATGCAGGCCTTCATGATGGTGGCTTACGCCGTGCCGATGCTGACGGTTTTCCTCATGCTCACCCTCGCCCGGGGAAATCCGGGCTCGGGCAACCCCGCGTTGGCGGCGCTATTTGTCGTCGCCATGCTCGGCGGCGGCTATTTCGGCCA
This sequence comes from uncultured Verrucomicrobiota bacterium, assembly GCA_964602595.1. GTDB lineage: Bacteria > Verrucomicrobiota > Verrucomicrobiia > Limisphaerales > UBA9464 > CAIWAH01. Next base: position 25,493 of record CAZRRO010000030.1, read on the forward strand.
GCGCCTCGTCTGGCGGTTCCTGCGGCGAGCGGACCCTTCGGCCGCGTCGGCCGTCAGCCCCTGGAGCCGGGTGCTCGGAACCTTGCTGCTGCTCGGCGGGTTGATGTTGGGCTGGGGCTTGGTCGGCAGCCGCACGGCCCGGGCCCAGGCCGAAACCCAGGGAACCTTGGTGAAACTCCAGGTCGCCAAGGCACAGGAGGCTGACTTCCAGGCACTATTGTCCGAGTTTGAAGCCGAAGCCGCCGATCCGCGCGACGAAACGCAGCGATCCGCGGACCAGATCAAACGCAGCCGATTGCAGCGCGAACTTGATGCGGCGGGGCAAAGGTCCTTGGAACTGGAGCGGATACTGGCGCGTGGCGTTCCGCGCGTGGATCGAGCCAGTGTGCTGCTGACGGTGCTTCCCTTGGTTGCCGCCGGGTTCTGGCTGCTCTTGCGCCCGGGCAGCGTGGCGCTGTCGGACACCCGGCCACGCCGCTGGATGCAGTGGCTCGGCGGCGGTTTGCTGGCCTTCGGTCTGCCACTGGGCGGGCTCGGCGCCTGGATGGCCTATCAGGTCGTCCACGATCCCTCGTGGAATCCGGCGCCGGCGGAGGCGTTCGTCAGCTTCGCGGTGTGGCTCGGCAGCGCGGTGTTGGTGGTGGGCGGGTTGGCTTTGTTGGCGTTCGCGCGCCCCCGAGCGGTAACCGCCGAAATTCGCCAAGCCGAGGCAATCAAGAGTTTGGGTGTCGGGTTGCTGGTTCTTGGCTGCGTATTTCCGCTGGTTGCCGTGGTCTACGTGACCACGACGCCCCCTGCATTCCGTGCCACGCTCCGGTTCAGAGCCGACGACACCGCGGCGTGGTTGATCATTCCCGAATTCTGGCGCCGCAGTTTCGGCCAGGACCACGCACTGTCCCTCCAAGCGTATCGGGATACTCGCCTGTTCGAATTACACGGCGACGACGCCACGCCGGAAGGTTCGGTGCGACGGGTCAATGACGCCTTCGCCGTGTTGCAGGCAGACAAGCTCGGTGGAGGGCTTGAGGTAATCGATCGCCCGGTCTTGCCCGGCAGGGCTATCCGCCCCAACCGCCCGTTGGCTTTGGCAGTTGGGATTGCGGGGTTCCTGTTTCTGGCCTTGCCCGGCATCTGGCTCATTCGCCGCGGACTCTTCGTCCTGTTGTTGATGCTTATCCCGGTAGCCGTGCTCGGTGGAGTGGCGCTGGTGAGTTACCTTTCCCTCCAGCAGCCCGCGCCACCAACGCCGGTTGAGTTACGCCGCTAATCCCATGAACTCAACCGCCGCCGCCCCCTTTGTCACCACCCGGTGGACGCAGGTGCTGGCCGCCCAGGGCGGATCCGAACCGGCGCGCGCCGCGCTGAGCGAGCTGTGCTCCGCCTATTACGGTCCGGTCGTCGCATTCCTCGAACACACCGGCTGCGGCCCGGAGGAACCGCGCGAGGTCGCCCACGAGTTCTTCGCCGGACTGCTTGCCCGGGACGGACTGGCCGGCGCGGACCGGGCCCGCGGCCGCTTCCGGTCCTATCTGCTGGGGGCGCTGAAACACTTCGTCGCCAACCGTCACCGGCGCGCCGGCCGCGAGAAGCATGGCGGCCGGGCCGAGCACCTGCCGCTGGAGGTCGGCACCGATACCACGTTCGAACTGCCGTTGCCGGCCCCGTCGCCCTGCCTCGACGCGCTGTTCGATCACGAATGGGCGGTCACCGTGGTGGAAGGCGCCTTGGCGACACTGGCGCGGGAATCGGACGCCGCCGGTCAGGGACGGCAATTCGCGGCGCTGAAACCGTGGCTGTCGTTTGCGGCCGAACCCGGTTCGCAGGCGGCCGCGGCGGCCGAACTGGGGATCAACGAAGGGGCGGTGAAAGTCGCCATCCACCGGCTGCGCCGTCGTTTCCGCGAACTGGTCCGGGCCGAGGTCGCGCAGACGTTGCCGGCCGGGGGCGATGTCCGCGATGAGTTGCGGCACCTGGTCGAGGCGTTGGCCGAAGCGCCCGCCGGCACGCGCCCGGGCTAGGCCACCAACGCCCCGCGCCCGGAAATGACGTGGCGCGCCAGCGCGGCCCCCCGGGCGAGCGCGGACTCCAGTGAACCGCCCTGGACCAAGCAGGCCAGCGCCGCCGCATTGAACGAATCGCCGGCCGCGGTCGAATCCACCGGCGTCACGGGGTCGGGATCGTGGACAACCACTTGTCCCTTCGCCCAAGCATGAATCCGGCGGCCGCCGTCCTTGACGATGACTTGGTCGGCGCCCAGCGCGGCGTAACGGGCCAACGTCGCGGCGGGCTCGGCATCGCCTTCGTGCGCGGACTCCTCATCGAACGACGGCAGCACGACACTGCTGACAGCGGCGCCGGCGGCGATCTGTTCCCGCATCATCCCGGCGGACGACCACAGGCGCGGCCGGCGGTTGGGATCAAAAGCCACGGGAATGCCGTCGCGGCGGGCTTGGCTGAGGCGGGCCAACAGGCTGGCGCGCCGTTCGGGCGAAAGGATCGCGAGCGTGATTCCGGAGAAATAGACCAACGCCGTCCCGGCCAGCGCCCGCTCGAGTGCCCCCGGATCGTCGGCGAGCTGTTTGGCGGCGGATTGGCCGCGCCAATACGTGAAGCTGCGTTCGCCACGTTCAAGGGAGATGAGGTAAAGCCCCACGGTCGCGTCCGGCACGCGGCAGACGTGGGTTGTCCCGATGCCAGCCTCGGCCATGAAGGCGAGCAGGCGATCCGACAAGGGGTCCTGGCCCACCGCGCTGAAGTAGTCCACCGCCCAATCCGCGGGCAGTTCGCGGCGGAGATACCAGGCCGTGTTGAAGGTATCGCCGGCGAAGCTCTGCCGGAGCAGGCCGGCGTCGGCCGGGGCCAGTTCGACCATGCATTCGCCGAGACAGAGGACTCGATGGGCCATGAAGTGTGGGGAGCGGCACGATTCCGCCGGCGAGCCGTGGCGTCGTGCCGCCGATGGAACCGGAGACAGGCAGCACGTCGAGGCAATTGTCGGCGCCCGCGACAACCGCCGCGCGGCCCGCCGGTTGTCGCCGGTGGGGTTCCCCGGTATCATCCGGCCGTGAATGTTTCCCCGCGGGCTGCCTTCCTCGTCATCCTGGGCAGCTTCTTCGTCTCCGGCGTGGCCGGCCTGCTTTATCAGGTCGTGTGGACGCGTTATCTCGCGCTGTTCCTCGGGCATACCAGTTATGCGGTCGTCGCGGTGCTGGCGGCATTCATGGGCGGCCTGGCGCTGGGCAACGCGTGGCTGGGCGCTTGGGTGGACCGGCTGAAACGCCCCCTGCTGTTCTACGCGGGTCTGGAGCTGGGAATCGGTGTCTTCGCCATCCTGTTCCCCGGCTACTACGAGCTGGTGCACGATGGCTTCGTGGCGGTGGTGCGCCGCACGGAGCCAACCGGCGGCACGCGGCTGGCGCTGCAATTCGGCTTCGCCGCGCTCACCATCCTGCTGCCCACCGTGCTGATGGGCGCCACGTTGCCGGCGTTGACGAAGTTCGTGACGCGCTCGCTCGCCGAGCTGCGCGGCAAGGTGGCGGCACTCTACGCGATCAACAGCAGCGGCGCCGTGGCCGGCACGATCCTCGCGGACTGGTGGTGGATTCCGTCGCTGGGACTGGAGATCACGGTCTATCTCGGGGCAACGCTCAGCCTGCTCATCGGGCTCGTGGCCCTGGTGCTGAGCAAGGGCGAGGAGGAAATGAATGCCGGGCCGGCGCCGGCCTCGACGGGACCGGACGAAACCTTCACGCCGGCCGAACTGAGGCTGGCGCTGATCGGCATCGGGGTGTCGGGCTTCGTCGCGATGCTTTACGAAGTGGCGTGGACGCGGCTGCTGGGACTGGCCCTCGGCTCCAGCACGCATGCGTATTCGCTGATGCTGGCGACCTTCATCAGCGGCATCGCGGCCGGTGGCTGGCTGATCTACCGCTGGAAACGGCAGGCCCGCACGCTGCTGGCCTTCGCGTGGGCCGAGTTGGCGCTGGCGCTGACGTTGCTCGGCTCGCTGTGGTTCTACGACCTGCTGCCGTTCTGGTTCAGCCAACTCGCGGGTCTGCTCGCGCGGCGGCCGGAGGCATTCGCTGCCTACGAGGCGATCCAGGTCGCGGTCTGCTTTGCCGTCATGTTTGTCCCGGCCATGTGCCTCGGCATGACCCTGCCGCTGGCCAGCCGGGTGGCGACCACGGAGCTGAACCGCACCGGGCGTTCGGTGGGCGTGGTGTTCGCCATCAACACGGGCGGCACCGTGCTCGGCGCGGTGCTGACGGGGATGGTTTTCCTGCCCCGCTTCGGCCTCGCGGCCACCCTGGCCCTCGGTGTCGTGCTCAATCTTGCCATCGCGGTGATGATCCTGGGCCGGGACTGGCGCGGCCCGCGGGCCCGCTGGTGGCTGGTGCCGGTCGTGGCCACGGGATTTGCCGTGGCCGCCGCCGTGGTCCTGGAACCCCGGTGGGAAAAAGCCTTCGCCCAAGGTCTGTGGCGCTCCGAACGGCCACCCGCCACCATCGCGGAATATCGCGCGGGCGTTGCCGCCATCAACGTGGCCTACCACCGCGACGGCGCCGGCTCGACCGTGGCGGTGCTCGACACATCACGCCCGGGCGTTCCCGGCCAATACCTGCTCCGCGTCAACGGCAAGACCGACGCCTCCTCGAAGGGCGACCTCTCCACGCAGATCCTGGCCGCCCAGATTCCGCTGTTGCTCCGGCCCGACTCCACCAATGTTCTCGTCGTCGGGCTCGGCAGCGGCGTGTCGGTAGGCTCCGCGCTCCAGCATCCCCCGGTGGCCCACGTGGACGTCGTTGAAATCTCCCCGGAAGTGGCCGAGGCCGCCGGAACCTTCTTTGGGGAAGCAAACCTTGGCGCGCTGAAGGACCCGCGCACCCGGTTGCACCTTGAAGACGCCAAGAGTTTCCTCAAGACGACCCACGGACTCTACGACGTCATCATCACCGAACCGTCGAATCCATGGATGGCTGGGGTCGCGGCCGTTTTTTCGCGGGAATATTACGAGGACTGCCGGACCCGGCTGAAGCCTGACGGGCTGATCGCCCAGTGGGTGCAAGTTTACGAGACGGAGGACCGCACGCTCGACATCGTCGTGGGCACCTTCAGCGCCGTGTTCCCGCAGGTGAGCATCTGGCAGACGTCCACGGGCGACCTGCTGCTCGTCGGCGCCCAGCAGCCGCCGAAGGTGGATCTCGACGCCTTCGCCCGCCGCTTCCACGAGCCGAAAGTTGCCGCCGACCTGCTCCGGACCGGCCTCAAACGTCCCGCCGCACTCCTGGCGCTGGAGCATCTGCCCTTCGATTCCGGCGCCTTCCTGCCCGAGGTGGACACGGTGGCTCACAGCGACTTCCTGCCGGTGCTGGAATACGCAGCGCAACGCGGCTTCTTCGCCCGCGGGATCGTGCGCAAGCTGTTCGAGGTCTCTGAAACCCTGTCGCCGCGCCCCCGCACGCTGCTGGGCGCCTGGCTGGCGCGGGAACCCGTGGCCGCGGCCGATCTCGAGGCGCTCACGGCCTGCTACGTGGAATACCAGTTCCCAGGGCCGCCCTTCATGCGTTCGGTGATGGCCCGATGGCTCCAGCTGCAATCCACCAATTCCACGCCCCTCCTGATGCTCGAACAGCTCCGGCGCACGGCCCGTTCGCCCGATGCCGAGGTGCTGCGCCTCGCCCTGCGGCCCGAGTTCAAGCTGGAGGCGCATCTTGATGATCTGCGGGTGCTGCGGACCTACGCCGAGCTGCTAATGGGCGCCCACCGGATGCAGCGCTCATCGGTCTACCTGCCGCGGGCGGACCAGCTCCATCGCCTACTCCAAGCGCTGGTCGAGGCCGATCCCGAACGCCGGGCGTTGCACGAAATGCGCCTTGCCGAGGTGAAGTGGGACCTCGGCGACGACACCGGCTTCGAGACCTTCGCCGCCCGGGCCTTCAAGTCCGGGGCGGCGGTGAAAGAAGGCGATGCCTTCTTCGGCGACAAGGGGGCACCGCGGTGGGTGCTGGCGAACCTCATGGAACTCTATGGCCGGCGCGGAGACCTCGCCGCCCAGCAGCGGGTGCTCCGGGACGCCGTCGGGCAGCGTTACCTCGGCGAAGGCGCAACTCACCGCGAACCCCGGCTGGAACTGTGGGGCCGCAAGGTGGCCGCCACGCTGACGCCGGCGGCGGTCCCGCAGTGAACGCGTAAACCGTTCCCAGGCTGCACTCCGGAATGCGGCCATCACGATTGAACATGAGTAATGAACCTCTCGAACTCCTAGGGCACGCAACCGTCCCGTCGGGTAACGTAGTCGTGGTCGATACGGGGGCGCTCGAACACTGGAACCACGAACAGGCACCTCAGGTCTTGGAAGGCTCCGGGCCGGACGATTTTGTCCGAAACGCAAACCTGGCCCGCGAGTTTGCCATCCAAGGACCGGACGCCACCACGATGGGCCGATTCCTGAACCGAAGTCCCGATCCGGTCATCGTCTTCGACGTCAGCCCCGATTTTGAGGACCAGCTCCGGGCGGAGTTCGAACAGGTCCGGGCGCGTCATGGCTTGACCGCTACTCTGGTCCCATTACCCCACCGGATCACGCACGCCAGCCGTGTCCGGAACACGCTGGCGCACAGTCCGGAAGGAGGTGCCTTCCGGTTTCAGAACATGGATGGTGTCGTGATTCCGGGCGTTCCTCGGGAGGCTGAATTGCCCGTCGTGGGGCGACGGGTGGCGGATAATCCCGAATCCGAGGAATGGGAACATATCTCGCTGGAGTGCCGGCCGGAATTGACAACTCACACGCAGATTCCGCTCGGCCTCGTCGCCGTGGATTGGGCCCGGCTGATGTTCGTTGATCTTGAGGCGCTCGCGCATTGGCAACACAGTGATTCGCTGGACGGTCTGGCGGACGTTGCCTTCTGGGGCGCGGACGCGGAAACGGTCGCCCAGGTGAGCGGGGCGGCCCGACTCTCCGACGGAAGCTTTGGCTGGGAAAATGGCCCGGAAGCGGACTTGGCCGAAGTGTATCTCAAGCTGGACGAGCTTCGCGCCCAACGGCGCTACCGGTTTGCCTGCGACTACCGGCCGCATTCCCACCACTACGCGGTGATGAAACAGCTCCGCGCCTCCCAAACCGGTTCAGGTTCGCTTGAGGTAGGCGGCACCCGGCTCTGCGCGTTCATGACCGGGTGCGGCGACGGATTCTTTCCGGTCTTCCGGGAAGTGGACTCCGCCGGCCGATTGGTGCGGGTGCGGATTTGCTTCCGCGCCGATTCGGACCGAGCAGAGGAATTGGAACCGGAGCAAAGCCCGGTGGAGATCCGTCGAACTTCTGACGTTTAGGTCGACGGAATTGGGGCCGCCACGGCGGTGTCAGTGACCGCCTACTTCATCCGCTCGCGGAGACGCTGCACCACCACCGGCCAGGCAAACTCCCGGTCGTGGTGGGCCTTGCCAGCTGCGGCAATCACCGAACGCTTTTCGTCGAGGTGCACCAGCTCCTGCATCAGCCGGATGTAGCCGTTGCGGTCCTCGGCGCCGACGTGCGCGATCCAGTCCGCCTTCTGCAGGGCCGTCCCCGTGTTGTGCCCGGTCGTGGTGGCGACGGCCACACCGTGATCGAGCGCGGCCATCAGGGTCGTGCGCCGTTCGCTGACGCCGTCGGTGAAGGGCAGCGCCACGACGTCGGCCGCGTGGAGGGCGCGGGAAACTTCGTGCGGCTTCACGTAACCCAGCGACCGATAAAGCGCCCGCAGGTCGGACGAGAGGGGAATCTCCGGGGCGGCCCCGATGAGCACGAAGGCCACGGGCTGGTTGGCGCGGAGGGAATAACGCCAGCCGTCGATGACCCAAGGGATGCCCTTGGCGGGACTGTAGGTGCCGAAGTAGGCGATGATCTTGGCGTTTTCGGGGAGCCGGTTTTCCCGGCGCCAGCGCACCCGGTCCTCGGCGGTGAGGTTCGGGTCGCGCGGGATGCTGCTGGGCGAGGGCAGGGTGAAGAACTTCTTCGCGGCGTCCGGCCGTTTGGCCGACCATTCCTCGACCCAACGGCTTGTGGAGATCGGAATGGCGTCGGCGTAGCGGAGAATCTTTTTCCACTGCCGCCGATGGTTCCACGCATACCAGAACCGACCCGGGTGCCACGAATAGTCCGCCGCGATCTCATGCGCGATCACCACCTGGCGGCGTCCCAGGCGGTTCAACCAGCCCATGAAGGCGGGGAGTTGGGAATTGACGCCGCCATGGCCATACATGTGCGGGACGTATTGCCAGATCAGGACGGCATCTGACAGCACGGCGGTCAGCTCAGCCGCGAGCAGCGCGACGTCACGCCAGTCGTCCATCACGGGCCGGACCATGTAGGGCGTATTCCCGCCGACCCCGACTGAACTGATGACGGTGACCTGATGGCCCGCATGGTGCAGGTGGGTCGCCAGCGCGGCGGTGTGATCGGCGAGCCCTCCCCGCTTGGGCGGGAGCAGATCGGAAAAAATCACCACGGGCGGCAGCATAACTGGCCTGATGGAAGCGGACCCGGCCGCCAGAACAAGCCCGAATCACCGAAACCTCAGTGCCAGACACCGCACCAGTCAGCGGTCCAATCGTCCGAAAGCGCGGAGCCGCGCCGAAGTCCGGACCCAGGCCCGCGTCACTCCAGCCGCACCCGCGGATCAAGGAGGCTGTAGGTCAGGTCCACCAGGAGGTTCAGCACCAGCAATAGGACCGCGTAAAGCAGCACCAGGCCAACCACCAGCGGGTAGTCGCGGCTCAACGACGAGTTCACCATGAACACGCCGATGCCCGGGATCTGGAACAGGTTCTCCACGACGAAGGAACCCGTGAGCAGGTCCGCCAGCATCGGGCCGCTGTAGGAGACCACGGGCATGATCGCCAGCCGGAGCGCATGCCGGGTGAGGATCGTGAATTCACCCAAACCCTTCGCCCGGGCAGTGCGGATGAACTCGCTTTGCAGCGTCTGGGTCATCCCTTCGCGCATCAGCCGCGCGACCCGGCCGCCGAAGTAGAGTCCCAGCGCGACCATCGGTAACACGGCCTGCAGCGGCGCCCCCCAGAGCCCGACGGGAAACCAGCCGAACTTGAGGCCGAAGACCAGCACTAGCAGCGGCCCGACGACAAAACTCGGCACGCAGATGAACACGAGGGCCACGAAGCTGCCGCCCCAATCGCCCCACGCCCCGCGCCGGACGGCCGAGTAGAAACCCAGCGGCACGCCGAAACCCACCGCGAACCCGAACGACAGGAGGCCAAGCATCAACGACACCGGCAGGCCGTCTCGGATGATTTCGGAGACGGTGTGGTTCCGATACTTCAGGGACAGCCCGAGGTCACCTTGCACCGCCGCCCCGAGCCACCGCAGGTATTGGCGGGTGACGGGTTCGTCCAGGTGGTAGCGGGCGCGCAGTTGGCGCTCGATTTCCTCCGAGGCCGGCGCGCGATCACGGTCAAACGGTCCGCCGGGTGCCAGACGCAGCAGCCCAAAGGACAGCAGGCTGATCACCAGCAGCAGCGGACCCAGGAACAGGATGCGGCGGAGAAAATACATCGCAGGTCAGCGAGGCGCCCTCTTCGCCGCGACGGGACGGATGGCGTGAATCGGGTGAACGTCGAGCAGGTTGCCGTGGATGCCGGACCACTTGGCCGGATCGTGGAGAGTGAAGCCGGCCTCGAACCACAACGGAATCACCGGCACCTCGTCCCGCACCAGCAGCGATTCTGCCCGCTGCAGCAGGTCGAGCCGTTGTTCCGGATCGGTCGCCGACTGGGATTCGGCGAGCAGGCGGTCGTAGTCGGCGTTTTTCCAGCCGGTGCGATTGTTGCCGTTCCCGGACGTGAAGAGGTCGAGGAAAGTGTTGGGATCGTTGTAGTCGCCGATCCAACTGCTGCGGCTGAAATCGTAGTCGAGCTGCCGTTGGGCGACGAGATAGACCTGCTTTTCCATCTGCCGGATCTCGACCTCAACGCCGAGTTCCTCGCGCCACATAGACTGCAATTCGACCGCCACACGCTCGTGCATTCGCGCGCCGCCGCCGCCCGAGCTGTCGCACAGGTAGCTGAGTTTCGGGAAGCCTGTGCCCCCCGGAAAGCCAGCCTCGGCCAGCAGCTGACGGGCGAGTTCCGGGTCCCGCCGGGCACCCGGACCGGGGCGATGATTCGCGGTGCCGGTGGGCACGAGATTCTCCGCGGGCAGGCAGGCCGGGGCGAGGCGCCGCACAATGCGTTCGCGGTCTACTGCGAGCGAAAAGGCCCGTCGGACCCGGGCATCGGCCAGCGCGTGGCGGGTGACGTTGAGGCGCACGAAGTAGCTGCCGAGCATCGGGAACGTGTGGTAGTCAGGCCGCGGCTCCAGTTCGGTCAACAGTTCCGCCGGGACCAACGGCTTGTCCCAGATCACATCCGCCTGGCCGCTCAGGTAGAGATTCAACGCCGTGGTTGGCAACGAGACCGAAAGGAGGTCCACGACGGCGCAGTGGGTATTGGCAGCATCCCAATGGCGTTCATTGCGCCGCAGCCGGACCCGGTCGTTCAGCCGCCAGCAATCCAACGTGTAGGTCCCGCTGAACGGCGGATTCCGCATGATCCATTGGTCACCGAATTGTTCGATGGCCCGCCGGGGCACGACCGCCAGCGTCTGGAAGGCGCACAGGTCGAGAAACCACGGACAGGGATTCGCCAAGGTCACTTCGAGCGTCCGCGAATCCGGCGCCCGGACGCCCACCGTGGAAAAGTCCCGCGTGCGACCGAGGAGATAATCCTCGGCGGCCCGCACGGGAAACAGCAGCGAGGCATATTGGCAGGCATTGGTCGGCTCCAGGACGCGCCGCCACGAATAGACCACGTCCTCCGCACCGATGGCCGTGCCGTCGGACCAGACGGTTCCTGGGCGCAGGTGAAAAATGTAGGTCCGCCGATCGGCTGAAAGATCCCAACGGTCGGCCAGGGCCGGCTTGGCCTCTCCGGTCTGCGGATCCGGCCGGGTCAGCCCCTCGAAGAGCGGCAGGACGGCCCGGAGTTCCTCGATTCCGCTGACCAACAGGGGATCCAATGAACCGGGGTCCGCGCCGTTGAGGATGGTCAGGTCGGCCGGCGGCAGCGGCCGGCAGGCGCACAGAAGAAAGAGAATGACCAATGCCAATGACCAATGACCCCAACGACGGCCGCGGGGTGATCGGTTCGAGGAGATTGCGAAAGCGAAAAACGCCCCTGCGCTGGCGCGAGGGGCGTTTTCGGGGTCCGGCATGGCGGCCGGAGTTTTGCGGATCACTTCGCGGGCGTCACGGCATTCGTCGTGGCGGGCGTGGTGAGGCTCATGGCCGGATTGACCGCGGGCACAGCCGGGGCTGCGGCGGCGGATTGCTCGGCGAGCTTCTTGACGCCTTCCGCGCGGTTCTTGCTGGCGTTGGCGTTCAGCGAGGCGAGCACCAGCGACAGGATCAGGAATGCGCCGGCCGCATACTTGGTCAGGTTCGACAGGGCATTGCCCGAACCGGCGCCGAACATGGCCACGGCGGCATCACCGCCGAACGCGGTGCCCATGCCCGCTTCCTTCTTGGGCAACTGCACGAGGATGAGCAGGCCGAGGAACAGGCAGACGATGACGAGCACGAAGCTCAGGAGATTAATCAGCAACGACATGGCAGGGAGCGGTTAAATCGAGTTCTTGATGATGTCGGCGAACGAACGGACTTCCAGGGCGGCGCCGCCGACCAGCGCGCCGTCGATGTCCGGTTGACCGAGCAGTTCGCGGGCATTGTTCGCTTTCACGCTGCCACCGTATTGGATGCGGACGCGCTTGGCCACGGCTTCGCCGTGCAGGGCGGTCAGGACGCCGCGAATGAAAGCATGAACTTCCTGCGCCTGGGCGCTGGTGGCCGTCTTGCCGGTGCCGATGGCCCAGACGGGTTCGTAGGCCAGCACGGTGCGTTCGACCTGTTCCGGCGAAAGGCCGGCCAATGAACCGCGGACCTGGGTTTCCACGACCTGATTGGTGATGCCGGCCTCGCGCTCGAGCAGGGTCTCACCGAAGCAGACTATGGGCACGAGATTGGCGGCATGGGCGGCGGCCGCCTTCTTGGCGACGAGCGCGTCGGATTCCTTCTGAAACTGGCGGCGTTCGCTGTGGCCGAGGATGACGTAGCCGACGGAAAATTCCTTGAGCATTCCGGCGGCGATTTCGCCGGTGAAGGCGCCGTAGGCGTTCTCACCCATGTTCTGGGCGCCGAGGCGGATGTTGGAGTCCAGAATCTCGCGCGACACGCTCTCGAGCGCGGTGAAAGGCGGGCAGACGACGATGTCCACCTCCTTGACCGCCGCGAGTTCACGCTTGAGCCCGCCCACGAGGTCGAGGGCCTCGGCCACGGTCTTGTTGCACTTCCAGTTACCGGCGATGATCAGCTTGCGCTCTTTGTCCATGACTTCCGATTTGACGGAGCGCGGACGTTATCCGGGTCAGGGGGGGCGTCAAAGCGCTTTTTGCGGGTTCCCAAAAGCAAAACGGGCGGCCCAAGGGCCGCCCTTCTTCGTTCCAAGCCTGGTTTCGGACTCAGTTGGAAACCTGGAATTCGGCGAACGCCTGCACCGTGCCGATGCCGGCCGGCACGTTGACGCCGGTGAATTCAACCGTGTTGTCCGCCCCTAGGTTCACCGGGCCGGCGGGAATGACGCCCTCGCTGGTGGTGATCCGAAGTTTCACCGGGGTGCCGGCGGGGATCCCCACGCCGCTCACGCGGACCGTAATGGGCCCGGCCGCGGTGAAGATGACATCCGGAGTCAGGGTGTTCCCACTGGGCGGCTGGGCAACGTTCTGGCCGGCGACCTGGGTCACCGTCAGGACACCCAGGGTGTTGAAGTCCGTGTTTGCGATGGGCGCACTGTTCACGCTGATCGGGCGGGTCTGGCCGGCGAGCTGACGATAGTAGGCTTCCAAGCGAATCCGGCCGTTGTGATAGCCGGCATTGCCACCGTAGGCATCCAATTGGCCGTTGCCGGAAATCCGGTCGGCTCGCAGCAGAATTGCCCCACCCGATCCTCGGCCCCCGTAACTGGCACCGGAGTAATCGATGTCACCGCCGTTGGCATCAATGGCACCGTTGATGATGATGTCCCGGGAAGAGGCGATGAAGATGGCCCCGCCGCCGCCGCCGCCGTTGCCGCCGCTGGTGTTGTCGGACGAGGAACCGCCGCCGCCGCCGGAACCGCCGACGAGCGGCTGGATGAAGACATTGCCGTAGCTTCCGGGATTGCCAGTGTCGCTGTAGTTGCCTGGCTGCCCGTCCCGAAGATTTTGCGGATTGGTCTGCTGCTCGGTGCCCGGCAACCCGCCGCCGGGGCCCTGGCCCGGGCTGCCAACATTGCTGCCGGATTGGTCCTTCCGGACCGCGCCCCGACCGCCCGGGAAACCGCCGGGACCACCTTGGGCAACCAAACCGAGGCCCAACGAATTCGCTCCGTGAGCGCCGCTGACATCCACCGTGCCGTCGATGACCACATCACCGGTGGCCAACCAGCGGACCGGCGTATTGCCCGCGTTCCGCTTGAACGCAACGGTCACTCCGAACGGGACGTTGATGGTGGTGAAGTTCCAGATTCCGCTGGGCCGGGACGTCATGTCGAAGACTTGGGTTCGGCCGCTATGGAAGGTCCAATCGGTGCCATTCCAGAGGTAGGTATCCGCCGAGGGGTTTTCGCCGGGGGTATAACCGCCATAGGCAACGATGAGGTTGCGGGTCGCATCCCACACCATGGCAAACTGACCGCGGGCGGGCACGGGCGAAGTGGTCCGCGCAGTCCAATTGGTTCCGTTCCAAGCCCAAGTGTCGTTGCGATTGTCGCCGCCAAACAGAACGGACTCCCGGCGCACCGGGTCGTAAACCAACCGCGCTGCGCTCCGTCCGCCCGGGGTTTGGACGGGCGCTTTGAGGCTCCAATTGACGCCGTTCCAGACCCATGTTTGGTCGGCATTGTTGAACATCACAACTTCGCCACGCGCCTCATCGTAGGTAATGCCCACACTTTGGTAATTGCCCGGTTTCGTGGCCGTGGCCAGCAGCGTCCAGTTGGTTCCGTCCCAAGTCCACGTCTCGTCATTCGCTCCGGCTCCACCGAACAGCACAACCTTCTTCCGGTCTGCGTGGGCGTCGTAGGCCATGTTATGGTAATAGCGAGCTGGCGGGGAAGTTGTGGGTGCCTTTTCGGTCCAGTTCCCGTCTTTCCACACCCAAGTGTCGTTCAAGGTGCCATTCCGGTAACCTCCGAAAAGTAGCACCTCCGCCCGCTCAGCGTCGTAAACCATCCGATGGCCATAGCGGGGAGTCGGACTGCTTGCGGGGCTCAGTTGTTTCCAGTTGGTCCCGTCCCATTCCCAAGTGCCACCGACCTCCCCGTTGACGTAGCCGCCGAACAGCAGGATCTTTCCGGTGGTCGGGACATAGACCATGTCCACATAGGCGCGACCAGTGGGAATGATCTCCCGGAAGGTCAGCGGCCCGTCGGCGCCGGCGCCGGCGGCGGGAATGCTGTAGGGCAGATCGGGATCAATCGCGTGCACCGCGACAAGGCCCAACAGGGTGGCGACCCCGCAGGCGAGGGTTTGTTGCAGCCGACTGAAACAGGACGTCTTCATAGGATTACCTGGGATTGGAAAAGTTGCCGGAGACACCCGGTTGCCGCTCGTAGGCGACGACCGGCGAAACTACGAAATGATCGGGGGGCGCCGGGACCGGCGCCGCGTTGAGGTAACTCGCCAACGGCGAACTCACCGAGACCGGGGTGGTCGGTGGCAGCTCGGGTTGCAGCGCGTTCAAGTAGCTGGCCGGCGCTGAAACCACCGCCACGGGCAGGTTCGCCGGCAGCGCCGGCAAGGCCGCGTTGAGATAGCTCACCGGCTGCGAACTGACGCTGACCGCCAAGTCGGATGGCAGCGGGACCAGCGCGGCGTTGAGGACACTGACCGGCAGCGACGCAACCGTCAGGCTAGGACGGCTGTTGCCTTCCAGCGGGTCCAATCCTTGGAGAACTTCGCCGTTGTCATCCCAACCATCGCCATCGGAATCGGCATTTTTCGGATTGGTCCCGGCGGTCTGTTCGCCGCGATTATCCAGACCGTCAAAGTCGCCATCTTCGGCGGCGTCCGGCACTCCGTTGTCGTCCGAATCCCGGACCCGCGGATCGAAGCCGTAGAGCAGTTCCCAGCGATTACGGAGCTGGTCACCGTCCTGATCCTCGTCGCCATCCAGCACGCCGTCGTTATTGGTGTCCGGATTGTCGGGATTGTAGCCGAGTTCGGCCTCGATCACGTCCGGAATGCCGTCCGCATCGGTATCCTGCGCTCCCAGCACCCAGAATTGCCAGACTTTGGCCGCCGCCATCGGGTTCCCGGCGAGGTCGGAGATCGGCGGCTTGGCTGTCGCGTAATAGAGCCCGGGCGCCAAGCTTTGGGCGAACTGGAGGAACACCCCATTGGCGCTGCTGCGATACTCCAGCACGCCGCCTTCCACGAGGGCATCGTCACCATCGCCGATGAGCTGGTTGGGGCCGGCGGATTTCAGGAAGAACACGTCCGCCGTCACGGAGTCGGATTCGAGCGGTTCGCTGAACTGAGCCTTAACCAGATTGGCCGAACCGACGATGTCGCCGGCCGCCGGCGAGGTCTGGGTAACCCTAGGTGGAGTGGCATCAGGCACCAAGGTGATGGAAAATACGTCGGACCAAGCAGAGTTGCCCCCGGTGTCAGTGGCTTTCGCCCGCAGGGTAAAGCTGCTCTTCTCGGGCGTAATCAGCGGCGAAATGACGCGCTGTTCATACGGGAAGCTGCCGTCGGTGACCACGCGCTCGCCATCAAGGTAGAACTCGACGTTGCGGACTTGGACATCGTCGCTCACCAGTGCGGTCAACCGGATCAGCTTGCCTTCCTCGGCCTGCCCGGTGGTTGGCCCCGTCAGGGTGAGGCCAAGTTGCAGGGTAATGGTCGGGGGAACGCCCTGGTTGTCGTAGGCGAGGTAGTTGACAATTTGCAGGCCGGCTTCGCCATCGGCCACGAACGCCAGGCCGTTGTAGAGCGCCACGGCGTAGGTCAGGCCAGGGGTCTCAAAGGTTCCGACCAGCCGGTCCGTGACGGCGGGATCGCGCAGGTCAAACAGGCTGACGTCATGAGTGCCGTCGACCCGCGGATTTACGCCCACGGCGGCCACGCCGAGGCCCGATCCGTTGTTCAGGATCTGCTTGAAGGAGTTCGGCCCCCGATCCAGCGCCGGGGCGACGAGCCTAAGGTTGGCCGGTTCGCTGACGTCGATGCTGTCGAAGCCCGGATACGAAGTGACCAAGGCCCGGCCACCGCCGACAAACAGGCGACGACGCCCGGTCAAGCCTTCCGCGAAGAAGCTCAAGTCCAGGGAATCCAGCAGGCTCAATTCGCCGTCTTCATAACGGTAGCTCCGAAGTTGGTTGCCGGTCACCACGTAGACATGGTCCCCGTTGACACCCACGTCATCGACCTCCGCGGGTTGTGGGTAACGGGCCAGCACGGTCCCGCTCGGCATGTCCACCAAGGCCAGCTTGTTGGGCAGACCCACGAGGGCCAGATCACCCAACACAGCGACCGAGACGGCCGATCCGCCCAAGTTGACCTGATGGATTATCCGGGCCGTCAGCGGATTGCGGATATCAATGACCGCGAGCCCCGAGGCGCCGTCCGCCACTGCCACAAAGTTCCGGGTCGAGGCCACGGATCGGGCATCGCCCGGCGTGTCGACCTGAATGATCCGCTGTGGGTTTTGGGTGTTGCTGACTTGGAACACCGTCACCCCGGCCGTGCCATCCGCCACCACGGCCAGATCGTTCAAGGCCACGACATCGTAGGCATTCCCGGGGGTATCGCTGCCCGCCACGACGCCGGTCACCACCTGCAGTCCGCTCACCGGATCGCCGCCGGAACGGACTTCCGCGCCGTCGCGAATGCCATCGTTGTCCGTGTCGGCCTTGGCGGGATCAGTTCCGAGCACCGCTTCCGCCAAATCGGAAAGGCCATCCCCGTCGCCATCCGGACTCCGGTCGGAGCCCAGGTAAACTGGCGGCATGGTGAAATTGGAGCCCGCATCCAGCGTGGTGAAGTCACACCAGCCGATTTCGAGCGTGTCCGCCCGGACGACGTAATTCCGGACCATACGGTTCGGCGGCAGGATCAGACGGACGTGCCCCACACCCGTGCTGCCAGCCTTGCCCCGCTGCGTGTAGGTGCCGGTTTCCCAGTCATAGATCGCATAGTAATGGAGGCCCGTCGAAGGCGTCGGCGCCACCGGCGGCGGAACCGAGGCCGTGACCGCGCGCCGGACACTTGCCCGGGCCGGCGGAGGCGACGGGGCGGTGCAGGCGTTATCCGCCGTATTCTCGGCCAACCGCGTCGCGGGGGCACCGGCCACCGCCTCGTGGTCGTCCAGATTGGACCGGAAGCTGATCACCGACGGCGCGGCGGCAAGGTTCATGGCCGAACCCGGCACCAAGGAGCCATCGGCCGTCTTAATCAGCGTAACCAACGTCTGGTCGGCACCGGCCCGGCGGAACGCAAACCCAAGGCGATCACCACAGGGGCTGAATTCCCAGTGACCGTCACCCAGCGGCAGCACCTCCTGATGCACAACCGTCCCGCGCGGCAGGTTGACGAGGTTCACCTCGCTCGAAGTCCCTCCCGGCAAGACCCGCGCGAACAGGAACGACCGGTCGTAGCAGTCCGGGCTGAAACCCCACCCGGCCGTGCTGACCGCGGCACCGCCACCGCCAGCGACGAAGAGTGTGTCGTAAGGCCGGTCGCCGGTCGTCACCGAGACATTGACCACGGTGAGCGACACCATGCCGCCGCCACGGGTCGCCGCATGGACGAAGTAATAGCCATGCGGGCTGAAGCCCAAAGCCGCCGATCCTTCGGGCAGGATTGAGGTCCACACCGGCGTATTCGGCGTCGGGCTCCCCAGATGATGCACCGCGACATGGTGGTTCCCGCCGGAAATGTAATGGTAAACGAAGGCGTCCCCACCGGGGGCAAAGCCCCATGCGCCGCCAGGGACGACCACGTTGAGGACAACAGCGCCCGAGCTCCGGCGGCGCACCGTCAGCGAGGCGGGCAACGCGGCACCCACTTCCAGTTCATACCGCCCATCCGGCGAAGTTCCCCGGAGAGGGTTACCCGCGACCGGCACCACGGACGGACTCACGATGGTGGCCGCCGGGACATAGGCACCCACTTCGTCACAACCGCAATCCACATGCCCCTTGTCACAGGGCACGAATGGCACAGGCACACCACCACCGGTGACCAAGTCACCCGGGGTTTCAGGATCACCCGGATCGGGATCCGGATCGGGACCGGGGCCCGGGCCTGGTTCGGGTTCCGGATCGGGATCTGGCTCCCCGGCGTTTTCGCCCGGATCGGGATTGCCTGTGCCGCCGTCTCCGCCGGGAATTCCGCCGTCGCTGCCGTCACCGCCTACGCCAACAGGCCCGCCACCCGGTCCGGGGCCGGGGCCGGGGCCAGGGCCGGAACCCGGACGAGGCCGGGGCCGCGGGCGCCGGATGTTGTCGCAGCGGTTGTTCGTATCCGGCCGGGTGCCATGCCACCCGGGCTGCAGGACGCCATATCCGGGATCCGATTCCACGAAATTGCCATCCGCCGTCACCGTCATTGGTCCGGCGATTTCCCATTCACCGGTATCGTGGTTGAAGCTCCACAGCGCGCTCTTGGCGCCCGGGGGCAGCTTCTTGCCCGTCTTGGGATCCGGCAGATTCGGGAACCGCACGGGAACAGGCTGATCAAAATTCTGCGGCCCGTCCGTCTGGATCGTGATCACCAGCGGGAGCTCCAAGCCGGGCGGCAGCGGCTCCGGCAGCCGATCGGGCGAAACCGGCGCAATGCCAACCCGCCCGCCGCGGACACCCTGTTCGTTGAAGAGCGCATTGGGCGGCACTGACACCGTGACGCCGGCCAGTTCCGGGTTCGCCGCCAGCGTCTCCGGTGTGAAGGTGACGATGGTTTCCTCGTTGGCCTTGATCGTCTGCAACGCCCCCGCCGGCACCAACGGAAGGAAGATCTCTCCGCTGCCGCCGGCCAGGTTGGTCTCCACGCCGGCAATCGCCTCCCACGCCTTGCCAACGAAGGGATAGTAGGCGCCACCGGGCCATTGGCTGCCCTGGGCCGTGCGCCCGTCCACATGCACGAAAAACCGGCCCGCCGGCACGGGCTGGAGCTTGAAATTGCCCTGGGCATCGGTCGTGGTCCGAAGCGTCTCCTCCGCACCATCCACCGTGACGATGACGCCGGCCAGTGGCTGGTTCACCGCACCACCGCCAGCACCCGGCGCCAGTTCCGAGGCAAACACCCGGCCGATGACCGCGGTGCGCCCGATCGGCGTGGTGGCCAAGGTGTCGAACGTGAACACGTTTGTGCCGCCGGGTTCACCGTCCCCGTCCGCATCGAGGTCCAGGCCGTTGTTGTCCTTGAGGCCGTTGCCGACCAACCGCACCGCAACGCGGGCATTGGCAGGCAGATTTTCGAGGTAAAAGAGCGTCGCCTTCCGCCGGTCGGACGCGAGCTCCACCCGGGAAAGGATCTTCCGGCCGCCAAATTCCGCCCAGAACTTGTCCACCGACAGCGTCGCCGTCGGCCCAAGGGGCGCGGAGAAGTAAGCCACCGTCTCCCGCGTCACCGCGACGCCGTCTTCGCCGGGCATCGGCGACGTTTCCGCAATGAAGGCAGGGTCCGGCTTGATCCCCAGGCTGTCCTGATATTCTTGGAGGAACGACTTGCCGTTTCCGTCGGGATCACGGATCGCGTCCAACGGTTCCAAGGGGTCCAGGAGACCGGAAAGATTCAGTTCGTAGGTGTCCGTGATGCCGTCGCTGTCGGTATCGAGACTTTGCCCGTTGGGCACCCGCTGCACGCGGAAGAAGGCGAGGTTGCCCGAAACCGGCTGCCGGGTTGTGAGTTTGCCCGCCTTGGAAACCTCGACCGGCACCGAAACGCTGCTGAGCGAGTTGCCCATCAGCAGGCGGTTGTAGGTGTTCAGTTCCGTCGGGAACGTCACTTCAAGCCGGCCATCTCCCAGAAGGCGGGCCTGCTGGACCCGGAAATCTTGTCCCGCCGCGACAAAAGCCCCGCTGGCCAAGCCAAGCGCGCAAGCAAAGTGGAGAGCGGATTTTGGGAGCCTCACGGTAGGCGGAAGGCTATAGGAACCACCCCTGCAAAAAGCAACGCTGTTGTTCCCCGTCGGCCACATTTTCCGCCGACCCGCCGGACCGGCCTTCCGGCGGACGTTCAAGGCGGCACACCGGCACCTTGGAGAATCTGCCGCGTGTTGCGGACGTAGGTCTTTGCCTTTTCGTCGGCTGGATTCAGCTCGGCGGCTTTCTCAAAGGCCGGCAAAGCTTCCGCCGGGCGCTTCATCTGCATCAGCACCACGCCCAGATTCAGGTGCGCGCTGGCCAGGTCGGGTTGGCGGCGGATGACTTCGCGGAATTGTTCGAGGGCGACCGGAAACTGCTGTTGCCGGCCCAGTTCGATGGCCAAGAAGTAGCGCGAAGGAACATGATCCGGGTTCAGCCGGACCGCTTCCAGCCAGTGCGGGGCGGCTCGGTCGGGCTCATTGGCCCGTTGCCAAGCCTCGGCCGCCATCAGTTGGGCCGCAAACAGGCGCGGTCGGCTTTGGGCCAGCCCTTCCGCGGCCTCGGCCGCCGGTCGGTGCTGGCCAACTGCCGTGAGCAGGCGGCTCAGGTTCTGCCAGGCGATCGGCGTGTTCGTGTCGCGGGCCACCGCATCCCGGAGCGTGGCCAGGGCATCGTTGGTGCGGCCCGCGCCCACCTGCACCAGGGCGCGGTTGACCCGAGCCACAGTGAAGGTCGGCCGGAATTCGAGGGCGCGGGCAAAGGCGACCTCCGCCTCCGCATACTTCTGCTGCTGGCCCAGGGCCTGTCCCAGCCGGTCCCATGCCTCCGGAAAATCTTCCCGCAGCGCGATCGCGGCGCGAAGGTGCTGCTCCGCTTCGGCCGCGGTAGCGGCCTTCGCGCTCAGCACGTCGCCCAGTTGGTAGTGGGCGATGAGGTGGTGCGGCACCTCGGCGACGACCTGGCGCCACTGCTCGACCGCGGACTCGGTGTCGCCGAAGCCGGTCAGCAACTTCGCGTATTGGTCGCGCAGCATCCAATCATTGGTCCGCCGTTCCAGCGCGGCCCGGTAAAGCGCGGCGTGGCGTTCGAACTGGGTGACCTCCAGCGACGGTTTCAGGCGAGTGGTCTCCACCAGGAGCACGCTCTGCTGCTCGGCGGAATTGACCCGGTCGGTGAAGGGCGGCCGCTGCAACCGCGCCTGGATGAGGTCCGCCACCCGGGCGCGGTTCCAGTCGGAATACGCCAAACCGGCGACCATTGCTTCCTTGGTCACGTTCGCGCCGGGCCCGCCGAGCTTCGGCGCCAGCGCCTCGGCCACCAGCGAGGCGAGCCGGAAGTTGCCGTCGAAGGTGAAATGGACGTGTTCCCAGAACGTCTCGGCCCCGGGCAAGCCGACCGGCGCGTTCGTGGCAATCAGCGCCTCGATGTCCAAGGGAATGACGCGGTCGCTGGCGCGTTCACGGCCCAGCTCACGGGCCGCGGCGGCGATCCGGGAATCGGCCCGGAACTTCAGCGCATCCAGATCCCGCGCGAGCGCAAAGTCCGCCCGGGCCCCGTCGAGGTCGCCGCGCACCATCCTGGCGCGGGCCGCGAAGAAGCGGAGCGTGGCGTGCTGCGGCAGTTCGGCGGCGAGCGTATCCAACCGCTGGAGCACCTCCGGCGCGGAATTGGTCACCAACGTCGCGAGGAGCGCCTTCACCGCCTCGTTCTTCGCGGTCGCCACCGAGCCAAACGGCGCCGAGTCCCGCAGATTGACCGCAGGCGTGGCCAGCACCGTGGTGGCCCCGGCCGCCTGCGCCACGTCGAGCACCTCGGCGAGGTTACGGCGGAAATTGTCATGCACGGCCGCCAGCCGCGGATCGTCCGGCGCCAGTTTCTGCGACAGGAACGTCTCCAAACCGGCGAATTCAGCCTGCCCCTCGCCGTGACCTGACATGTTGCTCGCCAACGCCGCCAGCCATTGGCCGGTGCGCGTGGTTTGCAAGGCCAGTCCTAGCCGGATCAGCCAACGCTGGCGGCCCGCCGCGCCGCCCACGCTCGCCGGGCCAAACGGCCCCATGAACTCGTTGTTGCCGGCGTAGATGACCCAGAAATCCGCGCCCAGCTTCGCGGCGCCCCGGGCAACGTCGGCAAAGGCATGCGAGTTGATCGCCGTCATCGCCACGTTGATCACCTCGAACCGACGGCCGGGATATTTCGCGTTCAGCAACACGTCGAGCTGCCGCGCGAGGCCGAAGGCCGGCTCGGGATCACCGAGCGCCGCCGATTCGCCCAGCACCACCACGCGGGTGACCCCGGCCGGCTTCTCGGCGTCCACCCGCAGCGTCTGCGGGGAACGGGCGATGCGGGCCGGGAAAAAGCGGTGGGCGAACTTCGGGTTGTCCGTGAACACCCGGCGGCCGTTGACCGTGCGTTCCAGCAGGAAGTCGGTCTCGTAACCGTAGCCGGCAAGGCGCAGGCCGACCTCCAGCAGGCCCAGCGGCACCACGAGCACGAGCAACAGCAGCAACAGGCCGAACAGCAGGCGGCGGCCCCGGGACAACGGCGGACGCACTTCGGCGGTGGAAGACTCGGAGTTCAACGCGCCGACGCTAGCAGCGCGGGAATCCGGGTCGCAAGCCGCGCCGCCAAAGGGCTGCCGGGGTTCCGCCGGCGGCAGTTTGGGCCGGCCCGGCGGCGGCACCCTGGCCCCCGGCCGGCCCGCCGAACCGATCGCCTTATCCGACGAGATAGGCTGCAGGAATCGGCTGGCCAAAAGGATGCAAACCCTTCAAATCGAAGAACAAGCCCACTGCGCCGTTCTGGGTAAAGCCGAGATAGGCTGCACCTCGGCGCAGCTCAATAACACTGTTAGACCACAGCCGTATGGCGCACCCACTTCCACCCCGCCTTCGATACCTCGCCCCTGTGCGCAAGCAACTGACTGCTCTCGACCCCGACAGTATTGATGAGGAAACTGACCTTTCTGTGCTTCGGAGAGTTGTTCGCAAACGGCTCAAGGGATTATCAGATGAGGAGGCGCGCGTGGCGTTGCGCGGCGACGCTGATGAGCTGGAGAGATGGCTCTCCACACCGGGACTGCCGGACAGACAGTTGTATTTCCTATTACCTATCCTCCCGGATGCCATCGAGATTCTGCTTACAGAGCAGCCACCGTCACCACCGGAGCGAGGCGAGGTGAGTATGGAATTGCCCGAGGGTGCGAAGGTCACGGTTGAGCACGGATGCTGGAGCGTTAAGTGGAGGCGGTTTTGCCTGTTTCTTTACCCGGCCCACCGCGAAGACATGCACAGCGAGGCTGGACGTTACAAGGATGACGCTAAGAGCCTGTCTGAGAAGTGACGAATGCTGAGGGATCAGGCCAGTCGACGAA
>CAZRRO010000031.1:0-16580 GCA_964602595.1 uncultured Verrucomicrobiota bacterium
GTTCTACCGCGCCCGCAACTGAGCGCACGAACACGAATCAAGGGGCCGGACGTAAAGGGGGCGCATTCGGACATCGTGGTTGAACCCGGTCGCGTTGGGTAGGGACGGCGCGCTGCGCCTTCCCCGCCCGAAGCAAGGCCGGCCCTTTTGTATTGCTGGCAAAGGTTTGCGCGCACATCCCCGCGAAGAACGGGAGTGCCGGTTGCCTTGACCGCCCCTCCCCGCCCTTCGGAAGGCAACTTCTGTGGCGCCATGAAGCCCCAGCCCGCCATATTTCAGTTCCTTCCGAAAGTCGCCGAAGCATCCTCCGGCGTTGGATTCCGGCGGGACCAACTTTCCGACGACGCACTGGAGCCTGATCAAGGTCGTCCAGCACGGCAGCGAGACGGACGCCCGAGCGGCGCTGGAAACCCTGTGCCAGCACTACTGGTATCCCGTTTACGCCTACCTCCGGCGCACCGGCCAGCCCCCGCCGGACGCCGAGGATCTGACGCAGGCGTTCTTCCACAGGCTGGTCAACGAGCGCGGCCTGCATTCGGCCGACCAGGAGTTCGGCCGGCTGCGTTCCTACCTGCTGGGCATGCTCAAGCGCCTGCTCAGCGACCTGGCCCGGCGCGACGGCGCCCTGAAACGCGGCGGCGGACAGGCCACGGTCTCGTTTGACGGGATGTCGGCCGAGGCAAGTTACCGGATCGAACGGCTCGACCTGAACAGCCCGGACCGGCTCATTGACCGCGCGTGGGCGGAGCGCGTGCTGGCGGCCGCCACGGCCCGGCTCCGCGACGCCTTCGCCGAAGGCGACAATAAGGAGGCCTTTGAGCATCTGCGGGAGTTCCTGCCCGAAGGAGGCAACACCACGAGCTACCGCGAAGTCGCCGACCGCATGGGCGTCGAGGAACGCGTGGTGCGCCTCTAGGTTCACCGCATGCGGCAGCGCTTCCGCAAGCTCATCGAAGACGAGATCAGCCGCACGGTGGATGATCCCGCCGACGTGGCGCAGGAACTCGAACACCTGCTCAGCCTGTTGGGCCGGTAAACCGGGGCGGTTACCCACCGAGCCCTAGGTTGGCGAGAAGGTGCTGCCAGTTTGCAACTGGCAGGGCGGCCACCTCTGGTCCGGCCGGCCGCTAGGCTCAAGGCTTGTTCCTTGGGCGGGGCCGGCAGTGTCCCGGTCTAGCGTCGCGGGTAACCGCGCCCACTATCTTCCGGTTCAGGCCACCAAGGCTCGCTGCTCTGCCGGTTGCAAACCGGCAGCAAGTTGGGGCGGGCGATTTAGCGGCGCTAACGTTGCCAGACCGTCAACCCGCCGACGAGACCGAGGAACCCGGCCGCCGCCCAGGTCGAGGCTTCGGGCACCGGCTCGGCCGGGCCCAGATCCACGATGAAGGCTTCGGTGTTCCCGCTGCGCGTGCCGTAGCCGGTGATGTAGCGTCCGTCCGACGAGATTGCGCTGGCCTTCTGCAACACGGTCCAGCCGGTGGCGGCCGGTTTGATCGCTTCATCCAGCAGCAACTGCCACAGGATCTTCATGCCGGTGCCACTGGTCCAGACATAGGCGCTGTTGCTGCCAGTGAGTCCGTCATTCGCGTAACCGACGATGGTGCCGCCATCCGCCGTGACATTCAGCGCTTCGCTCCGGTGCAGTCCTCCGTTCAAGGTGCCCAAGGCCACCATCCCGCCGCCGGAGGTCCAGCGGAACGCTTCGCCAATGGTGACTTGCGCGAGTGAAAGCGTGCTGCTGGTAGTGCCGACGATGGTGTTCCCGTCCGGGGTCACGCCATAGCCTCGATTGCCACCGGTTGCGGTCCCCCCCGGCAGCGTTCCCAAGCTGACCATGCCCGTGCCACTGGTCCACCGGAACGGCAGATAGTCGTTAGAGCCAGAAACGACGCTGCCGCCCACCACCGTGTTGCCGTCGGCCGAGACCCCCCCACGCAATGCTTGTGAAATTGCCTCCGGGCAGATCGCCCAAGCCGACCAGACCGCCGCCACTGGTCCAACGAAAGGCTTGCTGTCCGGCGGTGGAATCGGAATAGCCCACCACGACACTGCCATCCGCCGAAACCCCGCCGTTGGGGGAGCTGAAGGCGCTGCCACCCGGCATGTCACCCAACCCGACCGTGCCACCGCCGCTGGTCCACCGGTAGGTCTGAGGGTAGCCGCCCACTATGCTCATTCCGGCGACCGCGCTGCCATCGTCCGCGATTCCGTAGGCGACGCTCATGGAATAGCCTGAGACTGGAGGCAGTGCCACCATGCCGCCCCCGCTGGTCCACCTGAAAGTCTGGATCCCCACAGCATCGTTACCATTACCCACGACCACGCCGGTGTCCGAAACATCAATCCCCTGGCTGTTGAAGCTGCCAGCTGCCAGATCGCCCAGGGGCGTGAGCGTGGTCGCCGCAGCGGCCGGGCTGGCCAGCAGCAGGCTGAGCGCGACGAGGGCCCTCCGTCGGGCAGCGCCGCCGTGATGGGTGTCCGCGGCTGGCTGACGGAAACGAAGGATTTCCAGGTAGGTGGAGTGGCTGTTCATGCGAAGGTTGGAGCAGTGGTGAAGCGTTTTCCTGTTGTGTGATTCCGCCCCCAAGCGGAACCCGGGCCCCGGAGCGGGCATCCGTTTCACCAGCACTGTCCCCGTCCGCCGGCGAATGTTTCCGGGAAAGTGAAAAAATCTTCGCGGGCGGGGAGGAATCTGGAAGGCAGGACGGAAGGGAGGCGGCCAAAGTGCTGCCGGCGTCCAGCCGGCGGAACCCAGCGATGGCTTCAATTTGCGGGCAGGATATTTCTGTTCGGTCATTCGGCCATGCGTGGGCGGAGCCTTGGCCGCGAAAGCGGCCACCTGGATACTTCAGAATCCGGCCGGGAGCGGCGTCCGGGGTAGGCGGTCGGCCTCCGGCCGAAGCCTGTGGCGGAAGTCGGTTGCCCTGGGTCAACGTTCCAACCTTGCGCGGTCCGGGATGCCAGGGACTGCCGGCGGGAAGCCGGCAGCACATTGTGTTGCCGGCGTCTCTCCGGCGCTCCCTGGTATTCCGCTCCGGTTCAGCGGCACCACACGCGAACGAGGCCGTCCGCGCCCCGACCGATTCCCCTCCTGCGTTCCAGATTCCGCAATTTGCGTCGATCCCGACATCACTCGGAGTCGCCGGCCACTTCGCGAAATTCCACGCTGTGGAAGGTCACTTCGCTGCAACACACGCCCACGCCGAGGATGGGGCGGTCGATGAGGGCAGGCGGGAAGTAGTTGGGTTCGCTCTGGCGAATCCGGCGCCAATCGGCCGGCCAACGCACGCGTTCCTCCCCGTCGAGGCTGGCCATTACCGAATCGTCCCGGACCCGGACCAGCACTTCGTGCGGCCCGCCCGGCTCCAAGAACAGGCCGTCCACCTTGGCGACGGTGCCGGTGAGATCGGTCGCGAGCCGCGAAAGATACACCTCATGGTCGTTGCCGGACCCGGTGAAGGCATCCAGCACGACCATGCCGCCGGCGTCGCCATGCCGGAAGGCGACCATGACCGCTCCCGTGCCCGAGCGGCGGGTCAGCCGGAGGCGCAGATCGTAGTTGGCGAGCGTCCGGGGCGTCGGCAGTTCGAGGGTCTGGAAGGCCACCCGCAGCGTCTCCGGGTGCTTCAGTTCGCCGTCGTCGAACCGCCAGTCGCCGGTGAGTCCCTTCGGCTCTTCGGGCAACGCCGCGAGCAGATTGGTCCAGCCGGCCTCGGGCGCGAAGACAGGCAACGCCGGGCGACGGGATTTCGGGCGGGTCGGTATTTCCGTCCGGGTGATGAACACAACTGCCACCGCGTGCGCGGCCAGGATGCTGACCACGGCCAGCGACCTAGTCGGAAATCTCCGGGCGCGCGGCGACGGAGTGGCTTCGTCCGCGGCGGGCGCTGGTTTGGCCGGAGCGGGCGTGGTGCGGATCGCTTCGAGGTCGGCCCTGATTGCGGCGGCGGACTGGTATCGGTCTTCCGGAGCGGCCTCCAGCGCCCGGCAGACGATGGCATCGAAGCGGGCGTCGAGGCCGGGAACCTTCTGCGACGGGAGCTTGAACAGGCCACGGGGCAGGTCGCCCGTGAGCAGTTGGTAGAGCATCACGCCCATCGCGTAAAGATCGGCCCGACGATCCACGGCGGCACCTGGCGTCAGAATTTCGGGTGCGGCGAAATCGTGCGTGCCCAGCGCGACGTTGCTGGCGGTGAGGCCGAGGTTGGCGGACGTAACTTCCGCTTTCGCCAAACCGAAGTCGGCGACCTTCGGGCGGCCGTCGCGGCTGAGGAGGATGTTCGCGGGCTTGATGTCGCGGTGAATCACCCCGAGCGAGTGCGCGTATTCCAGCGCCTCACAAACCTGCCCGACCACGGACAGCGCGTGCTCCGGCGCCAACTTTCCGGCGTCGCGGATCGCCTGGGCGAGGTCGGAGCCGTCCACGAACTCCATGACGAAGTAGAGCTGACCGCCGGGGAGTTCGCCCGACTCGAAGACGCTCACGATGCCGGGGTGGCTCAGGCGCGCCAGGGTGCGAGCCTCGTGCCGGAAGCGTTCGGCATGGCCCGGAGCCGCGTCGCTGAACTGGGGCGGCAGCACCTTGATGGCGACCGGGCGGGCGAGGGATTTCTGGGTCGCGTGGTAAACGGCCCCCATGCCGCCGCGGCCGAGCATCGCGCCGACGTCGTAGCCGGGAAGCAGGGCCTGGATCTCGGCCGGGGTGGGCGCCTGCCAGGAAAATGATGGCGGCTCCGTCCGCCTCAGGAGTCGGCCGCGGACCATGACCGGAGCCATCCAATGCCGGACTGTGGAAATTCCCAGTAGCGAAGGTCAACGAGTTTGGCCGAAGAATCGTTGTCAGGGGCCCTTGGCGAACCGCGCTCACTATCCCGAGCGTTGTGTTCCCGGCCTTGGCCCGGTATCATCCCTCCAAAATGACGCACGACGCAATCTTGGCCGGCCTAAAGGAACTCCTGAAGCGCTAGCCAGTCGGCGAGGGTGAAGTTGAAGTTGTCGGCGCGCATCCGGGCGCGTAAGTGCTCCAGCCCGGAGCAGCACGCGTCGGCTCCGTTCACCAATGGCTCAGTTTCCCGGCAGCACGTCAGTCGTCGGCGCATCCGGGTTTCGCCGCCGTCAGGCGAAGGTCTCTCGCACCACCCGGCCGTGGATGTCGGTCAGGCGGAAGTCCCGGCCGGCGTGACGGTAGGTGAGCTGTTCATGGTCCAGGCCCAGCAGGGCGAGGATCGTCGCGTGCAGGTCGTGGACGTGGACTTTCTGGTCCACGCAGTAGAAGCCGTAGTCGTCAGTCACGCCGTAGCTGAATCCGGCCTTCACGCCACCGCCGGCCAGCCACATTGTGAAGGCATGCGGGTGGTGATCCCGGCCGTCCTTGCCCTGGAGCGTGGGGGTGCGGCCGAACTCGCCGCCCCACATCACCAGCGTGTCGTCGAGCAGGCCGCGCGATTTCAGGTCACGCAGCAGGCCAGCGATCGGGCGGTCCACTTCGGAAGCCAGGCGGCCGTGGTCCTTGGTCAGGTCTTCGTGCTGGTCCCAGTAACCGTGGGTCACCTGGACGAAGCGGACACCACGTTCGCTGAAGCGGCGGGCCAGAAGGCACTGGCGGGCGAAGGAGGCGGTCTTCGGATCGTCGAGGCCGTAAAGTTTCTTCGTCGCGTCAGATTCGCCGGCGAGGTCCATCGTCTCGGGCGCCTCCATCTGCATGCGGAAGGCGAGCTCGAAGGATTCAATGCGGGCTTCCAGTGCTGAATCGGGTCCCGCCTGCGCGAGATGTTCGCGGTTCATCTCGCCGAGCAGGTCGAGTTGGGCGCGCTGGAGGCCGGTGTCGCCGTTCGGGTCGTGCAGGTAGTTGATCGTGGCCTTTTCCACCGGCATGCCGCCGCCGATGGGCGTGCCCTGATGCACGGCCGGGAGGAAGGCGCTCGACCAGTTGCCCACGCCGCCATGGCCAAGGGTGGGGTTGATCGTGAGGAAGCTTGGCAGATTGCGGTTCTCGGAGCCGAGCCCGTAGGAGATCCACGAACCCATGCTGGGCCGCACCGAGTTGTCGGAGCCGGTATGCAGCTTGAGCAGGGCGCCGCCGTGCGCCTCGTTGGTGCCGTGGACGGACTTGAGGAAACAGAGGTCGTCGGCACACGCGCCGACCAGCGGAAACAGGTCGCTCACCATCGCCCCGGACTGACCGTAGGCCCGGAACTCCCACGGCGAACGGCGGAGATTCGAGGTCTGGGCGAACTGGATGCGGGGTTTGCCGAAGGGCAGGGGTTTGCCGGAATCGCGGATCAGCGCCGGCTTGTAGTCGAACGTATCTACGTGCGACGGCCCGCCGTGCATGAAGAGGAAGATCACCCGCTTGGCCCGCGGCCGGAACAACGGCGGCCGGGCGGCGAGCGGGTTCAATGCCGAACCTGCCGCGGCGCGCTCCACCGAGGATAGCAGCCCGAGCAGCGCGAGGTTGCCGAAGCCGGCACCGCACTGGCGGAGCATTTGGCGGCGGGAAAGTGGAGTGGGGAGGTCGTGTGGCATGGCATCACGGTGAAATGAAGTAGGTGGTGCCCTCCGATCCAGCCCTCGTTCCATTGTTGGTTCCAACAGTCGCCAGATGGCGCACTTCCTTCCAAGAGAGGTGAATCGGTTTGGTTGGGACGCTAAAGGTTGCGGTTGAAAACCTTATTTCGACACCGTCGGAAACCGCTATTAGCTCACCATAACCACAGTCTTGGTTGTCGGTGATTGGTGGCGGGGTCGTGGTTGTCGCCTTTGCCAGAAGTGGTCTTGTTACATCAACAGGCGGCCCAGCTTGAATAGCTACAAACAACCGCTTTGCCAAAGTCGGGTGATTCGGGTCGGGCAAACCACCTGCGAAAAGCACGCACTCACTACCGACGAGAGGACCATTCCAACCTATTACCAAAGATGGCCACACCGTTGCCTTCTTCCCTTTGGTGTCTCGGAAGGCCAACTGAATGTTCCAACCACCGTGAGGAACAGAGCTGCTGTGACTCACCATAAAGTATCCTTGGCCAAGGTCGGTCACGGTCTCGTTTGAACATCCGGCCACAATCGCAACCATTATCGAACAGACCAATACATGGGCGCGGTTTGGCGAGCGGGTGTCGCCGACTTCACGGCAACCAAGGTATGAATTTCCGAACTGGATCATTGCTTCACTCCCGATACAGGAACTCGTTGGCGGCGAACAGCGTCTGGCACCACGCGCCCCAGGCGGCGACATCGGAATCCGCGCCGGTTCCGCGGGTGACCGTCGCGATGAAGCGGAGGGCACGTTGGGCTTCCGGTTCGGTCGGCGGCCGGCCGTAGGCCCGTTCGTAGGCGAGCTGGATCCGGGCCTCCTGATTGTGCGGCAATTCGGTCAGCAAGTTCACCGCGAGTGCCCGCGCGGACGCCTTCACCAACGGGCTGTTGAGGAAGAATAGCGCCTGGTGCGCCACGACGGTGGGATTCCGTTTCGACGTGCCGACACTCGGGTTGGCGAAGTCGAAGATCGTGAACACGTCGAAGACCCGGTCACGCACCACGGGGAGGTAAACCGACCGGCGCAGCGAGGCGGCGGACACGTCGTCAGCCGGCGTGTATTCGTCATTCTTCCACTTCACCAGCGAACCGCCGGCGGCAACATCCAGCCGGCCCGCCACGGCCAGCAGCGCATCGCGGACCATTTCGGCTTCGAGACGTTGGCGCGGGAAGTGGGACAGAAGCCGGTTGTCCGGATCCTCCGAATGCGGATTGCGGAAGGTGGATTGCGGAATGGGCTGTGCGCCGACATTGGCGCTTTCAATTCCCATTTCCGCAGCCTGCTGCCAGGTCGCGCTGCCAAGGATGAGCCGGTGCAGGTGCTTCACGTCCCAGCCGGAGCGGATGAATTCGCCGGCCAGCCAGTCGAGCAGTTCCGGATGCGACGGCGTCTCGCCGCGCAGACCGAAGTTGTCCGGGGTGCGGACCAGACCTTCACCGAAGTGCGCCTGCCAGATGCGGTTCACGATTACCCGCGCGGTCAGGGGGTTGTCGGGGCTAGTCAACCAGTCGGCGAGTTCGAGCCGGCCGCTGCGGTCCGGGGGAAGTTCCGGGGCCGCCGCGCGCTGGACGCCCCGGATGAACCCGCGCGGGACGGGTTCCTTCGCGAGGTTGAGGTGACTTCCGCGGACGTGCACCGGCAGGTCCACGGGCTTGTCGTCGGTCACCGCGAGCGCGAAGGCCGGCGGCGCGGGCGCCCGGGCCTTCAGTTCGTCGCGCTGGCGTTCCAAGGACTCCAATTCGGCGCGGGTGGCCGACGGGAACAGCGGGCGTGGATCCTTCGGCAGCGCCAAGATACCGTCCGCGCCAAACAGGGCCGCGTGTGTTTCCGCCAACTCCACCGACTTCCGCTCGGCGGCGGTAAGGGCGTTGAAATCCCAGCGGGCGGACGCTTCGGAACCGTCGGCTGCCGCCGGGTTCTCGAAGTGCGATCGGAGGTCCTCGACCGCCAACGCACGGGACCACACCCGGACCTCGTCGAGCAGCCCGCGGAAATGCACGTGCCCGTCGGGACGTTTGCCGAGGACCAACGGTCCGCTGCCAGGCGTGCGGGGGCGGTTGATCTCCAATTCCCCGGCCGGTTTGCCATCGAGGAACAGCCGCAGCGTGCGGGCGTCGTAGGTGAAGGCGAGGTGATGCCAGGTGCCCGGTTTCAACCGGGCGTCGCTCCAGAGGGCGAAGACGTTTTCGCGGCCGCCGCCGAGGTTGAGGTAGGCGCCCGCCCGGTCGCGGTCGAGCATCAGCGCGTAGTGTCCTTCGGTCCATTCGTTGGCGCCCTTGCTGACGAGCCAGCGCCGCGTGTCCCTTTCCGCCGGGAACTTCGCGGCCTGAACCCACGCCTCGACCGTCAGCGAGTTCGGCTCCAGCTCCGCCGAGGTCGGTTGCTCCAGATGGTTCTGGCCCGTGGCCCGGAACGCGGCGCCGACTTTGCCCGGGGCAAGGCGGAGCCCGCGGTTGTCTGAAGGCGAGTCGGCACTGGCGAGCAGTTCGGCCACGGCTCCCGGATTGTCCACCAGGGAGCGGAGACGACGGCTCACGGAATTGGTCTCGGCATCTTCTCGAAGCGCCATTCGCAGCCGCGCCAGTTGGTTGGTCTCGGGGCCGGTAATCGGGGTGTCGGCGGCGGCGAGGGTGAGGAATTTGCCGAGGTTGGTTCGCCACGAGGCCGACAGGGCCGTGGTCGCCTGCTGGAGCGCCTGGTTCACGCGGTTGCTGGCGGCGGCGAGTTCGCGGGCGTGGTTTTCAATCGCGACCAGCTCCGCGGCTCCGGTGATGCGGCGCTCGTTGAACTTCGAGACGAAGGCCAGGTTCTCCATCGTCTTCGTGCTCTTGAAAATCCCGGCGAGGGCGTAGTAGTCGCGGGTCGGGATGGGATCGAACTTGTGGTCGTGACACCGGGCGCAGCCGACGGTCAGTCCGAGGAACGCCCGGCTGACGACCTCGATCTGCTCATCCACCAAATCCATCACCAGCTTCGGCTTGTCCTGCTCGGCGAGCATCTTCGGGCCGAGCACGAGGAAGCCCGTCGCCGTCCACCGGTCGAACACTGCCTGTTCGCTGACGCCGTTGGTGGGCAGGAGATCGCCGGCGAGCTGTTCGGTGAGGAACGCGTCGAAGGGCTGGTTGGAGTTGAACGAGCGGATCACCCAGTCGCGATAGCGCCAGGCATTGGCCATCACCTTGTTCTCGTCCTGGCCATTGGTGTCGGCGTAACGGGCGACATCGAGCCACCAGCGGCCCCAGCGTTCGCCGTAGCGCGGCGAGGCGAGCAGTCGTTCGACGAGCCGGGGAAATGCGTCCGCCGAATCGTCCGCGAGAAAGTTGGCGATCTCTTCCGGTGTCGGCGGCAGGCCGCTGAGGTCGTAGGTCGCACGCCGGATCAGGGTCCTTCGG
The DNA here is from genome assembly GCA_964602595.1 of uncultured Verrucomicrobiota bacterium. GTDB lineage: Bacteria > Verrucomicrobiota > Verrucomicrobiia > Limisphaerales > UBA9464 > CAIWAH01. The sequence goes on from CAZRRO010000031.1 coordinate 9,928, forward strand.
TCGGCAGCCGAGGCCGGCTGCAATCCGTGTTCGGCCAATTTGGCGAAGATGAAGCGATCCAGTGGGCGAGTTGCCGCTGCGCTGGAACTCGCGACCGGCGGTGCGGCCTCGCGGATCGGCTGGAAGGCCCAATGTCCGGAGCCGTCCGCCATTCGGGTCGGCTCCGTTGCCGCTGGCTCAGTTCGCGGATCGGTCGCCCCTTCGTTGATCCATTTCGTGAGGTCCGCGATGACCGCGTCGGGCAGCTTGCCCTTCGGCGGCATCTGCAGGTCACGGTTTGTGTAGGCGATGGCCGCCAGCAGCAGGCTATCGGCGGCCCTGCCTGGCACGATGGCCGGACGCGTGTCGCCGCCGCGCAGGAGGCCGTCCCGGAAGTCCAGCCGCAGCCCACCTTTCAGCTTCTTGCTTTCCGTCGAGTGGCATTCGTAACAGTGCTCAATTAGCACCGGCCGAATACGTTGCTCGAAGAAGGTGAGCCGGGCGTCACCCGACTCCGCGGATGGCTCCGCCGCAGTCGCTGCCCTCCACCAGCCGAAGGCGAGGCAGAGCGCAGTGAATTGGGCGGCGATAGACGGCATGACGGCTGGCGTGGGCCGACGATGCCCGGCGCAGGCGCATTCGGGAAAGCCGCGAGTGCCGTTCCGTGCTGAAATTGCTTTGAGCTTTTGTCGCTCCCGCGAAAGCCTTCCGGGGTGAACCTCCACCACCTCGAGCTGTTCTATTACGTCGCCAAGAACGGGGGCATCATGGAGGCCGTCCGGCGCATGCCCTACGGGATCCAGCAGCCGGCGGTCAGCGCCCAGATCATCCAGTTGGAGGCGGACCTCGGCACGAAGCTGTTCCAGCGCCGCCCCTTCAAGCTCACCGGCCCGGGCGAGGAGCTTTACGCGTTCATCCAGCCCTTTTTTGGCAACGTGGAGGCGATGGGGGAACGCATCCGGGGCGGCGTAACGAAACTCATCCGCATGGGCGCCCCGGCCCCGGTGCTGCGCGATCACCTGCCCGCGATCATGCCGCAGGTGCGGAAGAAATTTCCGGGCCTTCGCCTGATGTTGCGCGAGGCGAGCCAATCACAGGCGGAAGCCTACCTTAACCAGCAGGAAATCGACTTCGCGGTGACCGTCATCGAAGGCAAGACCGGCCCTGGCATCACGGCCGAACCGCTGATCGAGCTGCCCCTGATACTGCTCGTGTCCACCGAAACAAAATGGCGGACCGCCGAGGATGTCTTGCAGCAGGACCAAATTGCGGAATCCCTGATCAGTCTCGCGCCCCACGAATCCATGGTCCGTCGCTTCCAGGAATACCTCGCCGGCCGGCGCATCGGCTGGGCGACTTCCCTCGAAGTTTCCTCGCTCGACCTAGTGGACGTGTATGTCGCCGGTGGTTTTGGCGTGGGACTTTCCTGTCAGTTGCCCGGGGCTAAACGTCCCGCCGGCATCCGCGTGTTGCCGCTGCCGGAGATCCCGCCGCTGCGGATCGGCGCGTTGTGGCGCGAACGCCTGACGCCCGTGACCGAGGCCGTGTTGAGCGCTTTCAAGACCCGGGCCACGCAAGTGCTCGCCAAAGCGTGACACTGGTGACGGAAGCATCGCTGCACACCCTGATCCGACGCTCATCCCATGGGTATTTCCCCGCAGGAGTTCGCGAAACTTCAGCAGCGACTTTCGGGCAAGAACCGAAAGCCGGAGGCCGAGCTGACGGCGAGTTCTTTGCCGGTCTACCGACGGGTGCTTGGGGTGGACCCGTCGTTGCGGGGAACTGGCTTCGGCGTGATTGAACTCGGTCTGCCGCACCCGACCGGCGTGACGAGCGGCACCATCAAGTGTCCGCCCGCGTGGGAGCGGTCGCGCTGCCTCGGGCACATCGCGGCAACCCTGCGTGAGGTCATCCGCGAGCAGCGCCCGGAAGTCTGCGCCGTCGAGGGATTGTTCCACGCCAAGAACCTGCGCACGGCGCTCATCATGGGCGAGGCGCGCGGGGCTGCCTTGGCGGTGATCGCCGAGGCGGGATTGCCGATCTACGAAATGGCGCCGCGGAAAGTGAAGCTCGCGATCGTCGGCTTCGGTGGTGCCCAGAAGATAGCCGTCGCCAAGATGGTGCAGCGCCTCCTGGCGCTGACGGATCTGCCCGCGCCTGACGCTGCCGACGCGTTGGCGTTGGCGCTAGCTTTCGCGCAGGAGCGCAGCCGGGTGGGGTTGGCGACGCCCAACCGCGTCTAATGCGTGCCATTGGCGGTGCGGAAGACATGCTTGCGGGGACAACAGCCAGGTGTGGGGCTGCCTCCTTACAAAGGTTACGTATGTAACCAAATTATGTTGCTGTATGTGATTGGTTTGTCTACACCTTCCCGGGTCGCCCAACCCAGCCAAGCTGAATCTCCTGACCAAACAGGTGGGACGACCGATCGCTCCAAACTCTCGCCTGGCCGCCGCTGGCAGTCTATCGTGGCCGGGTGTCACCGACCGATTTTTTCCGGGCCGATGAGTCCATATTTCAAGTTCGTTCCAAGGGCGCCGGCCCGACGGGCAAGCTGCCGTTGACCGAGGAGCAGTTGCGCACCGCGCCGAGCGGCGATCTGTTCGGCCTGACGCAGAACGCCGGCATGGGCTGGAATCCCGATGAGCTGAACCGCGATCAATTCCTCATCCTTAGCACGCTGGGCGGCCTGCGGGCGCCCGATGGGAAACCCATCGCGCTCGGCTATCACACCGGTCATTGGGAACTGGGACTGCAGGTAAAGACTGCGGCCGAGGAACTACGCCGGCTGAAGGCGGTCCCGTTCGCCGCCTACGTGTCCGATCCGTGCGATGGTCGCACCCAGGGCACCGTCGGCATGTTCGATTCGCTGCCATATCGCAACGACGCCGCGATCGTCCTTCGGCGGCTGATCCGCTCCTTGCCGACGCGTCGCGGGGTCATGGGCATTGCGACCTGCGATAAGGGGTTGCCTGCGATGATGATGGCGCTCGCCGGCACGTCCAACTTGCCCACGGTGCTCGTGCCCGGCGGCGTCACCCTGCCGCCGGAGCGCGGCGAAGATGCCGGCGCGGTGCAAACCATCGGGGCGCGTTTCAGCCACGGTATGCTTTCGCTCGACGAGGCCGCGGAACTCGGCTGCCGGGCCTGTGGCAGTCCGGGCGGCGGCTGCCAGTTCCTCGGCACCGCAGCGACGTCGCAGGTAGTGGGTGAAGCCCTTGGGCTGTCGCTGCCACATTCCGCGCTCGCGCCGAGCGGTGAACCGGTTTGGAACGCACTCGCAATTCAATCCGCCCGCGCCCTGATTGAGCTGACTGCCCGCGGGGTGCTCACGCGCGACGTGCTGACCGACGCGGCGGTTCGCAATGCCATGACGGTCCACGCAGCATTCGGCGGATCGACCAACCTGCTCCTGCACATTCCGGCCATTGCCCATGCCGCCGGTTTGCGCCGGCCGACGGTGGACGATTGGACCGCCGTCAACCGCCGCACCCCGCGACTCGTCAGCGTGCTGCCCAACGGCCCGGTGCCGCATCCTACCGTGCGGGCGTTCCTCGCCGGTGGCGTGCCTGAGGTGATGTTGCATCTGCGCGGATTGGGCTTGCTCGAGCTCGACGCGCTGACGGTGGCGGGCGCGCGACTCGGCGATGTCCTGGCCGCGTGGGAATTGAGCGATCGGCGGATCCGTTTCCGGGAAAAGCTCCGCGAACTCGATGGTGTGGACCCCGACGACGTCATCCTGCCGCCGGCCAAGGCGAAGGCCCGAGGGCTCACGAGCACGGTCACCTTCCCGCGCGGCAATCTGGCGCCCGAAGGATCGGTGATTAAGTCTACCTCGATTGATCCGAGTGTGGTTGATGATGACGGGGTTTATCGGCACGAGGGGCCGGCCCGGGTTTTTACCCGCGAGCGGGACGCCATTGCAGCGATCAAGCGCGGTGACGTGAAGGTGGGCGACACCCTAGTGCTGATCGGAGCCGGTCCGCTGGGCACCGGCATGGAGGAGACCTACCAGCTGACCAGCGCGCTCAAGCACCTGCCTTTCGGCAATCATGTCGCCTTGGTGACGGATGCGCGATTCAGCGGGGTGAGCACCGGTGCGTGCCTCGGCCACGTGGGCCCGGAGGCGCTTGCGGGCGGCCCGCTCGGCAAACTCCGTGACGGCGACCTGATCCGGATCGTTGTGGACCGAAATCAGCTCGCCGGCACGGTGGATTTTGTCGGCAATCTTGGGCGTAAGGTGTCTCCGGAAGTGGGCGAGGCGATTTTGGCGGGCCGAGAGTTGCATCCCGAACTCGCCCCGCATCCGGAGCTGCCGGAGGACACCCGCCTTTGGGCTGTGTTGCAGTCTGTCGGGGGCGGGACTTGGGGTGGTTGTGTCTACGACATCGCCGCAATCACGGATCGGTTGCGGCCCTTGTAGGACGCAAGCTGGCGGACCTCTTTGTCCCGCCGTCTTGTTGGCTTCGGCGCCAACGCCGCGGCTGGAAGATTGTTCGCGGGTGGTGACGTCTTCCGCTTTGCGGGTAATGAACAAGCCGTGACTCCGGCAATGCGTTTGGTCGGAATTTCGTGCTGCCAATCCTCGATTTGGCTTTGATTCCAATCGTGTCGATCGAAATGCAGAATGGGCTGAGCGAGGGGTGGAATCCACCTTGGGCTAGGAGATTGTATTGGCCGGTGCTTGCGGTGTTTTTCGTATCAGTTGGTGCGGATCTCTGGGCGATCTCGGCAGGGATTGGCTCCTCAAGAGCTCTGAAGGTGCTTCACCTCCAACCCTGGCTGTTGGGCACACTTAGCCTTGGAATCGGCTTAGCCCGTCACCTGCCGGTGGAAAGTGTCGTTTTGGCTGCCATAGCTTCAATCTTCCTCAGCGTCGGCGTTGGATTCGCCAGCTTTCCAACGACTGGAATGAAGGCGCCGAGCTTGGATTCCCTCCGGATTGCCTTGGTCTGGCTGGTGCTCGGCGTGGGGAGCCTTGGAACCGTTCGGTGGGCGCTGTTTCGATTTAAGGAATCCGACTATAGCGGTTACGGCGTTTTGGCGTTAACCGCGGTGCTATTTTCAGCATCGCTGAAGAGTGCCGAATGCCTCCTTGGAACTAACCCACTATTCACTAAGATGATGACGGCCGATTTGGGGCACAATGGGTCTGGTGTCAGCCTGCAAAGAACTTTGATTGTGCCGATAGTCTTGCTCGCACACTCGTTGTTGATGATGCAACTGCTGCGAAACAAGCGTCCGGTGCGACTAGGTGGTGATGCAACCCCGTCAATTGTCCTTTGCGCAGTGATTTTCTGGCGGGAAGCCGCGGACCGCCTTTCGTCGTGAACACACCGACTACCTGTCCGTTCGACCCGCATGAAACTGCGAAGCGTCTTGTCGCGGATCGAGGCGAGGTTCGAGAGTTCTTTTCAGTTGTTGTTGCGGTGGAATTCTAGGCGGGCGCGCAGGTGGTTGAGGCCATCTCCGGTTCAGAACTGGTCCGCCCGCTTGATGCGGCCATGGTGCTGGCGGCTGCCCGATTCTACCACCCCGCTGCCGATCTGGCCGCTTAGTGAATGTTCTCGGCAGTTCATCCGGGCGGCGTTTTGCGCGAAGTAGTCCTGCTCGCGCCGCACCACCGCACCTGCTTCGCCTGCCGGCGGTTCCAGTCCTTCCAAGTCTTTTAGTAGCTTGGCGGGGTGCCATCGTATTGCCAGTTCATGCCCAGTCCGAAGGCCTTCCCCAGGAGCCCTCCTAGGTGTGAGGCGGCGCAACTGAGGACGTGGGCCTGGGAGGAGCGTGGACCACCCCCACATCCAACTTCACCGTCCGCCGCCGGTTTCGCAGGCGGGGGCAAAGCTCCGCCCGCGGTTGTGCCGCCAACCCTTCACCCCGCCGACCCGCAGCCGACTGGCCCCAAGGGCGTGCGCGTATTCCTCGGGCTAGTCGATCCCTCGTCGGTCCTTCTGTTTTCGCTTGGGGATACAGGTCCGCACTTGCCCGACGCCGCACAAGGCCAGAGGCCGGCTGTCGTGATAGCCTGAGTCTGGGTCGCCCCGGCTTGCCCGGTGATTAGTGCCGACCATATTCTCCCGTTGCGAACTGTCCGGATATCGCAGGTCGACGCCGGTCGTTTCCTCAATGCCGCCGGATCGGTCCGAGGCACCCAGATGTACTTTCCAGCTTCTCCCATTGCCCTTGCGAATGATGCTCTTTATTGCGGCGGTGGCCCCCTGCGCGGTGCCGTCAATCCCAAGGGTCTTGCCCCCGGAGCAGGCCCCGCTCTTGCAGGACGCCGAGGGTGAAGCGGAAGACTTCGGTGAAGACGGTCACTGGCCGTCGCCACCGGATCAGAGTGAATCGGCGTAGCCCCCGTCTCACCCAGGCCAAGGAGGTTGCGCGGACTGAGGCTGCCGGCGCGGCGCAAGGCGATGTAGCGCTGGCGGTTGAACCGCTCGAGATAGCGATATGGTTAGATTGCCCGGTTCCCGATCGACGGCGGACCAACCGCTACCCGACAGAAGACAAGAGCTCCGAGCCCATAATGGAAAGTGGATCGGGGGACCTAGGCCATCTAACCACCACCGGCAGAGGCGCCCAAACCGGCCGCAATTGCCCCAACCGCTGCGTTTTCAAAAAATCCTGCTGAAAGGCTTTACAAGCGGAGAGGCGCAGGGCAATGTGTCCTC
>CAZRRO010000032.1:0-15158 GCA_964602595.1 uncultured Verrucomicrobiota bacterium
CTGGCTCGCCCTCGCCGCCGCCTGCCCTCGCGCCAACGCCCAGTGGCTCACGCAATCGTTCACCTTGAAGCCGGGCTGGAACGCGATTCATCTGCATGTCAACGCAACCAACGACACGTTGGAGAATGTGGTCGGCGCCCTGAGTCCGATCTCTGAAATCTGGCTGTGGCAACCGAACTCGGCGGAAGGCCGCATCATCGCGTCCCCGATTCCGCTGTCCGGCAGTGATTGGGTCCAATGGACGAAAGCGACCGGGCCAGCCGAGGCGTTTCCCTTGCGGGCCAACGCGACCTACTTGGTGCGCAATTCTGGCGCTTCGGATTACATTTGGAATCTCAAGGGCAAGCCGGTGCCGCCGTCCGTGCGGTGGACGGCCAGCGGCCTGAACTTCATCGGATTCCCAGTCCGGGCGGACAGTTCGCCGTCGTTCTATAACTTTCTGTTGCCGACCAAGGCGCTCAACGAATTCACCATCTTCGATTATCCGGGTGGCGAAGCGGTGGGTGCCCCGCCCAACGTGGTTTCCCTGTTTTCCGTCAACAGCGAGACGGTCAAACGGGGCAAGGCCTACTGGATCCGGAAGAGCAGCGCCGAGAATCGGTATTTCGGCCCGTTTGAGACCGTGTTGCAGAGCCAGTCGGGCGTGGGTTTTGGGGATAGTTACGGGACGTATTCCCTCCGTTTGCGCAACCAGTTGGACGTATCCAACAACGTGGTCGTCACGCTGCTCGAATCGGAGACGTCTCCCGGCGGGGAAAACCTCCCGGCGCCCCCCCTGTTGCTCCGGACTTCGCTCGACAGCGCGACCTTGAAATACGGATTCGCGGAGGTCCTGGTCGGTCAGGGGCACAACTTTGCCCTGGCACCGAAAGGCCGTCCCGGCTCCGAGGTGGAAGTGGTCCTCGGTTTGGATCGGTCTGCCATGGGGGGCACCAATGGCGCGCCGTTTGCCGCGATCCTGCGGCTGCAGGATACCACGTTGGGTCAATTGCAGGTCGATCTCCCGGTTACCGCCACCAAATCCTCGACCGAAGGCCTTTGGGTGGGCGAAGCGTCCATTACCCAGGTTGGAAACTACCTCAAGACTTACGCCAAGGCGACCAACGCCGTGGATTTCACCAATCGTCTGGCCGAGCTCAACTTGCTCAACGAAGGCCTCAAGACCGTGGTTTTCCCTGCGGGTGACTGGACAGCGCACGCCCTGTCGTTCACCACGCCGGCCATTGCTGCAGATCAGGATTGGGTGTCGGTTGCGTCGTCCGCGGACGGCACCAACCTGGTGGCAGCAGCCGCGGGCGGCCGGATCTACACCTCGGCGGATGCCGGTGGGAGCTGGCTCGTCCGGGACCTAGATCGCGCGTGGGTTTCGGTCGCATCGTCGGCCGATGGCACCAACTTGGTAGCCGCGGTCGCCGGTGGGCAACTTTACGTTTCGCCCGATGCAGGCGGAACTTGGTCCTCGGCGGAGACTGCCCGCGCGTGGACCTCCGTCGCCTCCTCGGCCGACGGGACCAACTTGGTGGCGGCCGTGGCCGGCGGGCGACTCTACACCTCGTCGGATGCCGGTGGAACCTGGGCTCCCCGGGACACCGATCGTTCGTGGGTCTCCGTCGCGTCCTCGGCCGACGGGCAAAAGCTGTTCGCCGCCGTGCAAGGTGGGCAGGTGTTTGCCTCCACGAATGCCGGCGTCAATTGGACGCCGCTCATCGGTGCCGCCGGCACCAATTGGCAGGCCGTGGCGACGTCCGGGGATGGGAAGATGGTGGTGGCGGTCGAGAATCCGGGGGCCATCTACGCGTCGACCGACGGCGGTGTGACTTGGGACCTTAAGGCCAGCGCACCGCCGGCCGCCCAATGGCGGGCAGTGGCCAGTTCGACCAATGGCAATGCCTTGGTCGCGGTTGCGAGTGGCGGTCGCATTTACACCTCGGCCGACGCCGGGAAAAGCTGGACGGCCCGGGAAAGCACGCGGGATTGGACTGCCGTGGCGTCATCCGCGGATGGGACCCATTTGATCGCCGGCGAAACGGGCGGCACCAACCAGCTCTACACGACCGTAGGGACGATTTCGACGCCCACGCTTTCCTACGACCCCGCTTCGAATCTGATCCTCAGCGGTGGTGGCAAATACCTGACGGCCGACTTTGACACGGAGTTGGGTGACGTGCCCGCGCCGTTTCCGCTGCGGCTCATTGTCCATCAGGCCGGCGACGGCACCACCCGGTTGTTGCAACGGGTTTACCTCGGGCCGGGATTGGCCGGCACGAACATGATCATCACGCTGCAGGAATCGCAGTTGAATCCGGACTCGCTGTCTCAGGCTCGTCGCCTCAGCGCGGTGCATCTCCCGCTGTCCGGTGGCCCGTGGGTGTTGCAGGGAGCGTTCGGTGGAGTTGGCACCCTGAACACCGTCCTGACCGAGGGCTTTGCCAATACGGCCTCCAATCCCTTCCTTCACGCCTATCACCCGGACCACGACAACCTAGACGCCCTGTTCCAGCCGATCTCCAAACCGGGCACCGAGTCCTACGACATCAAGCGGCAAATCACCCTGTCCTTCACGCCGCCGGGCAACGATTTCTCCAGCCGGACCGCCGGCAGCTCACGGATGCAGGGAACCTACCTGGAGAACATCGTCCTGAAGGGCGGGAACAACCAGACCCGGACGGTCGTGACCAAGGGCTCCTTCCTCCTCAACCGCGTCAGCACCATCGCCACCCTCCAATGAAATTCCGAAACGTCATTTCTCCCGATGGCCAGCCGCTTGGTGGGCAACCGCCCGGCTCTTCTGTCCCTTTCGTCGTATCGCCCCTTGTTGTCGTCGGCCCTGATTCCCCAGCTCCCTGCTCAACGTCCACCGCAACTTTTATGAAAATGAACCGCCATAGCCTGCTTCCATTCTGGACCGGTTGCCTCGCCCTGCTGCTGCTGCTCGCCCCGTCCGTCGCCTTGGGCGCCGACACCAAGCCGCCCGAAAAGATGGCCTTTCAGGGCTTCCTGACCGACGCGAACGGAGCTGCCCGCGGTCAGGCCGCCCCGGTGAACCTCGAAATTACCTTCCGGCTCTACAAGTCGCCCACTGCCGATGCCTCGGCAGCCGTCTGGTCGGAAAAGCAGACCGTGACGGTGGACAAGGGCCATTTCAGCGTGGTTTTGGGCGACGGCGTGCTGGTTTCGGGCACTGCCGATTTCGCCAACCACTTCAGTGGCATGGACACGGATGCGGGGCGTTATCTCGGAGTGCAGGTCACCGGTGAAACGGAAATCGCCCCGCGCATCCAGTTCTTCACGGCGCCATATGCCTCGCTGGCGCGTTATGCTACCGAGCTGGTTGGCACCGCCGGCACCTCGGTCCTAAAGGTCGGGGTCGACAAGGTGGGGGTGAACCTCGGTGGCGCGCCTGCCACGGCCCTCGATGTCGGCGGCACGGCGACCACGACGGGTTTGGACGTCAATGGCGCCACCACCTTGGATGGCGCGACCACGGTGGCCGGCCCCCTGCGGATCACCGGCAACAACTTCCTTGAATTCGGATACGGCGTCGGTGGCAAGGATGCTAGCGCCGGTAAGTTCGGTTACGGCACCTTCACGCCCGGCGTTCTTGACATTGTCGGCGCCGGAACCACGGGCGGAAATCGGGCGGTCAAGATTTGGGCGGAAGGCGGCACCACGTTCACTGGGCCGGTCAGCGCACCGTCCTTCTCCGGAACCCAGACGATCACCGCCGGCGGTCTCCGGTTCGACAACGCACAGTTCCTGCAGGCAAAGAATGCCGCTGGGGATTACGAGGTTTTCCTGTGGCCGCGGTGGACTGACAACGTCACGTATATGAATTACGGCAGCGGAGGTTTCAACATTCGAAACTATCTCTCCACGCCGACCATGTTTCTGAAGGACAATGGAAATGTAGGGCTCGGGACGACGGACCCCACCCACAAGCTGCACGTCAATGGTTCGGTGGCCATTCAGAACAGCAGCGTGCTGCAGTTCGGCCAAGGCTACACCAGGGAGCAGAGCGCCGGTCAGATCGGCTATGGCGCTCACTCGGGCGGAGCCTCGGGATCGCTGGACATCGTCGGGGCCGGAACTGGGTCGAATCGTAAGGTGCAGATTTGGGCCGAAGGCGGGCTCCAACTTAACGGTCACATCAGCAACGGACTCACTGTGAAAGGTAGTGCGGGCGACGCCTTCCACGTCTATACAGACTATATCAATGTCCCGAACTTCAGCGACAAGGGAAGATCGGCTGCGATGTATCGTGCGTCCGATGGGCTTTACATGTGGCTCAGGGGCCCCAGCAATCACTCAACAGGTGACCGGTATGCATACTTCAACGGCGATTCCAATTGGGATTTCACCTCTGACCGACGGCAAAAGAAGGATATCGTCGATGCGGAGCCGATGCTGGATCGTGCTTTGAAGGTTCAGTTGCGCCGCTTCCGGTGGAAGACTGACTCGGAGACCAACAAGCTCAATTTGGGCGTAATCGCTCAGGAGTTGCAGCCCCTATTCCCCGACATGGTCAGTGTAACGACACCGCCGCGCAGCGACGGCACCGAGGTCGTCGAAGACAGCGAGAAGATGTTGGCCGTCGGCTATAGTGACTTTGGAATGATTGCCGTGAAGGCTCTCCAAGAATTCAAGGCGTTGCATGACGCCGAGGTGAAAGATCTCAAGGCGCAGGTCGCTGACCTCAAGGCCCAGATGAAGGAAGTGCTCCAGGCCGCCGCGGAACTGCGGGGCCAGGCCGAGAAGAGCAAGGTCACCGCATCGGTTGGCCAGTAAGCTAATGTCGATGCTCCCCAGCTTCGAGCCGTCCAAGTGCCGATCTCAGTTCAAACTTCAATCGCCGCACAAGATCAATGACCACTGCATCGTCCTTGGCTTTCCTCCCGCCAGGCCGCGTCGGTTGCTGGCATGACTTGGGCGGGCGAGGCGCTCGTTCCGCCGGCCGTTCCCTTCCATTCCCGACTCCCATCGAACTATGAATCGCCTACCCCTGCCAAATCGCCTTTGGGCGTGGCTGATCCTGCTGGGTGCGCTCGGCGGCCCGGCCGCCGCGCAATCGGTGGACCAGCGGCAACTGCTCTACAGCACCAATTCGGCACCCGAGCGCGGGCTGAACTGGGCGCCGCAGCCGCCCGCCACGTTGACCAACATTCCCGGCGCCACGCCGAACCAGTTCCGGGGCGCGATTGTGTTCGGCGGGGTCACCCGGCAAGGGGCCACGCCGGCATTGGTCCCGGGGATTTTCGCCGCCAATGCCGTGACGATCAATTGGCCTCGCTCGATGAACGGAGGGACGGTCGTGTCCATCCTGCGGGCGGCTGTCGGCGGTCCTTACCTCGCCAACGGATTCGATTTCCTGTTTGGCCAGCAAATCACGGCGCCACTGACAGATTTGGCCGGGGTCAAACTCGCCTCTGGCCAAACCAACTATTGGCACACGGAGCCCATTACCATTCGCCGCACGACTAATTCGGCTCCGCCATTCACCGTCACCACGGATCTCGACGAAACCCACGCCGGAGAGCCGTATTACTGGAGTCCGCATGCCCAGCTCGCGTATGCGACCAAGTCTGGCCAACAAAAGATAGTGTGGCGCACCGTCGAGCCGGCCGGAACAACCCTACCCGGGGGTGGCACGGAATGGGTAACCCACGTGCGGGTTGGCTCGTATTTCTACCCGATCAAGGAAACCACCGTGGTGGTGTCCGGAATTCCCTACAAGGAGCCGCAGACGATCTACTGGACCAAGGGCGACTACGAAAAGACGGGGCGCGGCGTCTTGGTGCCAACCGGGGTGAAACAGGTGAACTTCGTCTACAACGATCGGATTCCCCAGACGGTGCCCGTGGATGAGGTCGTGATCGGGGGCAACATCAAGGCCAACACGGGTGAAGGTGGCTTCGACAACGGCAATACCAGGGTCAATACGGGGACCATCGCCGTCGAGGCGGGGGTGATCACGGCCTATAACCGCGAAGGCCGGATCTTCATGGAACTGTTGGGCGATGCCACAGGGCCGAACACCAAACGGCAACTGGGCACCGAAATCATCGAGGTGATCCGGGAGCCCGTCCCGGGCGACGTGACGATCGAACTCGGTGAACGCATCACGGCTTATCCCAATAACCTGCCGTCCGACGCGGCCTTGCGGCCGACGCCGATCTCGCAGATCGGCGCGCCTTTCGCCTACCAGCACAGCGTCAATACCGCCGGCGATCTGGAGCTTTATGCGATCCGGGAAACGGAACAATTGACGGATTATCAGGTGATCTGGCTTCGCGAGGGTATCGGCGGCTTGCGTTGGCCCTACCGGTTCTCGCGTTACAGTCTCATTTGGCCGAGGGAGGTCGCCAAATATAGCCATTACCTCCGGCCGGAAGTGGCCGACGAGAATGAGGCGAGCCTGACTGCGATCACCTTGCCCGGTGAAAACGCCGCCAAGCTGGACTACCAGGATCCGTCCTACAACCCGGCTAACAACAATGCGCCGCGGGCTATCCTGACGACAAATTCCCGGTTCTACACCTTCCTGGATACCAACCAGCCGGCATTGCGGGCGCTGCTGCGCTACAACGTCGGCAACCACGTCGCGTTTGAGCGGGTCTTCTCCTGGTTGGTCGGAAACGTTCGCACCACCAACTTTGCCTCCAGCAGCATCGCGACCAACCTGGATTCCTGGGACGGCACCACGTTTGTCTGGGACAACGCCCTCCGGGCTCCGCGGGTAATCCAGCAGACGGTCAGTGTGGGCGACCGCATCGTGGCACCGCCGGACGAACTGGGCGGCACCGGCGCGTATCTCGCCGGCTACATCAATCAAGACAAGGGAATCTCCTTCAATCCCAAGGCCTACAAGAATCCCTTCGCCAGCGGGTTCCAGGCGGCGAACGCGGGGGCGATCATCCCGGTCAATGCGCTGCCGGGCAAAAATCACCTGGAGGTCTGGTGGTTCCGCCAGAACGCGCCCACGCAACTCCGCGATCCGGCGCTCGGCTTCGTTCCAACCTATTGGCCCGCAGTTGTCGGCCAGTATACGCTGACCTACCCGGCGCTTGGGCACCCCCGGTATCGTGAGATCGTCCTCGCCAGCAATCACGGCAGCGGTCCGTTGAGCAGCTTCGAAACGGCGGGCTCCCTCTACTTGGGCAACACCACGCCCGAGACCGTGGGCTTTAATCCGAACGAAGAACACGCCCTGCTTCAGGGTGGGCGCGCCTGGGCGTTGCGGGATGACCTGAACGTCACCTCGGGACCCAACTACTCATCGGACCCTTACGTGTTGCTGGAGTTCACGGACGCGGATGGCCGCCCCAACATGTCCGCATTCCATGTGGTTCGGGAATCGGCGACGGACAAGTTCGATTACCGGGTCGATGCGGGAACAATCTTGCAGCCCCCGATGCCTTTGCCGCTGCTGGACAAACCGATTCCGCCGACCGCACCGGGCGAACTGCCACGCAGCCTGAATGCCGAGGTGGCCCGCCGTGATGTTTCGGGTGTTTCGTTCCCCGATGCGTCGAGCGCCGACGCCACCGTGCAGATGGCCGACCGGCCGCTGTTCCTGCCGTTCCAAGGGTTGGTGCTCCAGCGAAAGTCGGATTCGCGCGCGTTCTGGTTGTTTGGCACCAACGTGGATGTGGCGCTCAGTCAGGTGAGCGGGGTGATTTCGTCCAATGCGCCTGTTTGGCTTGAATCATCGCCCGACCTCGTTCAGCCCACGGCGACCAACCGGGTCAAATTCCTGGTGGGAACCACGACGGTCCTTGGGAGTCTAGCGGCCGGCACCTCGGCCGTGGCTTACCATGCCGATGCCGCCAAGGCGTGGACCGTGACGGTTATCGGCACGGCAACGCTCAGTGGCCGAGGAGTCGTGACCGTGGATTTCGGTAGCGGCGTCGATGCCCAAGCGGACGGTGAGATGACCACGGCGGGCACCTTGGTCTTGGCGCCGCAAACCAAATCGCAGCTGGAAACCGCCCTTCCGGCGGGCTTTGCCAGTGGCTGGCAGGTCGCCTACGAAACGTTGGCCGAAGTCGCCTCCGGTGCGGACCAGGAAACCGTTGATCGCCTGGCCTTCTACAACCAGATCACATTCCAGGATCGCAAAGGCAGTCTCTGGGTCTACCGCGGCCCGCATTCGACCGACGATGCGGCGACGCGGGAAATGCAGTTCTACTACCGGACGCTGCCCGGCTTCTGGTTCCCGATCGACCAATCGGGGAACGTCTTGGGCACGACCGGGCTTACTGAGCAGCCGGCCGTCGGGACCATCACCCCTTACCTCCGGCCGACCGATGGCGGCACCGGATACGTCGGGGATTCGGTCTACGGATACCAGCTTGAGAACGAAGACGCGAATGGCCTGCCGGAAGGCGACGGCAATGCGTTGGGAATTGTCTACCGTGCCCAGTGGCCGGAGTCCGCTCCGGTCCTGCAGATGGCCGAGACCCTGACCGTTCCCAAACGCGGACTGCCGGCGGTGAGGGGACAGACCAGCATGGAAGTCCTGTATCAGCAGTCGGTCTACACGGATTCCACCGCGCCCTCCGTGGTGCTGCACGATCCGACTGCCGCCAAGAAGTTCCGGCTCTTCGACACCAAGCCCGATGACTCGGCCGATGGCCTGAACAAACTGCCGGCGTCAATCCAGACCTCTGCCTACCGGGGCAAGACCTACTTCCCGCGGTTGGCCCCCCACTTGGTCGACCGCTTCTATTTCGATCCCAATGATGGCCGGAATGGCTCGCTGATCTTCCAGGGTGAATTCAAGAACGAGCTGCTGGGCGAGAGCTACGTGCTGCCCAATTTCCTGAGCGACAACGACATTGCCGCGCTCAAGTCACTCTGCGCGGACGATGACGACAAAAAGGCGGACTGGGACAAGGCCATCGACGATTCCGGGACCGGCGGACTGACCCTGGAGTTGGAGACCTTCTATCCCAACCCCGCTAAGCCGGGCACCTTCACCAGCACCATCGAGGTTGCCGGCCAGGCGGTCCGCCAAGCGGTGGCGGTCCACGCCGGTGGTCTGGCCGAGGTCAAGCACAGCGACACGGCGGTCGACTCATACGCCTTGACGGCCATTGGCCCCGGGACGGGATATGTGACCTTGATCGCAGGGCAGGGGGTGGCGTTCACCCCGGCGGAGGAACCGGTCAGCGTGAAGGTCATCAAGGTGGTGGATACCCTCTACCGCGGCGAGGTGAAGGTCATCCTTTCCTCCAACCCCTTGGGGGAAAAAGTGACCATGCAGCAGATTGTGGATCTGGCAGGCAAGGTGGGCGATTACGATTTCGAGTGGTGGATTGCCGCGCCCGTCGACGGGGCTCCGCCGCCGGTCTACGGGAACACCCCCGTGAACCTGATGTTCTCGGCCAGCCCCGATCCATGGCATCACTTGGCCTACCCGCTCTCGAGTGACACCCCCGCGTCCTTGGGTAGCGCGGGCCAAACCAGCACCTCCCCGCGGTTGGCGACGGACGTATCCACTTTGGTTGTCCCGCTCAGCGAGGTGCCCTACACCGGCGTCTCGGCAGTGGATGCCAACCTGAGCTTCATCGTGCCGGCCGACGCGGCCGCACGTTTGGAGTCCGGCAACCAATTGATCGTGCGCACGCCAGCCGGGACGGAAATCCCGGCCGAGGTGGCGAGCATCGCAACTTCAGGGATTCCTCCCGTGACGACGGTGACCGTGAGTCCGACGACCGTGACTGCGCTCCCCAGCCCCACGGACGTATCGCAACTCTATGAGCAGGCGATCTCCAACCAGCCGCAGAGTGTCGTTTACCGTGATTTCGAGGTCCCCTCCGGAAACTCCTATTCCCAATACTACCTGAGCTTGGCGCTGGATGACGCCTTGGGGGCCAACGTCTACGTCAACGGCGAACTCGTGGCTGTTGCCAACCGCGGGGAGGATGACACCGCGACCACCTCCGCGCCCTCTGGATTCAGCCCGGCACCGCTGGCCAAGGCGTATGCTCTTGGGCCCCAGCACTTCGCTGGCGGTGTGACGTCCGGCGGCGTGACGAAGCACCGGATCACAGTGGAGCTATTCTCGGGCGCCGTCCCGGGCGCCGCCGTGCGCTTCAATTGTCAGGTGGATGCCTATCAAAGCGTCGATTTGGTGGATGCGCCGGGATCGCAATGGCTGAAGCTCGATGTCGCCAAGTATCCGGACAAGATTCGCACGATCATCGGCGAAAGCGCCGATGTGCGAGCCCTCAGCGACAACTATGTCATCTCCCGTTACCGCGCGAACAACCCGGAACACGCGTCGTTCAAGGCAGATGTCGGCGGCGTGAAACAAGGGTGGTCGCAGTGGACGGATCCCGCACTGGCCGAAGGTTGGATCAAGCGGGTCTTGGCTGGCATCAATCCCTTCAATCAGCGCGCCACGGACCTGTTCAACAACACCGTCAACACCGACGCGAACATCCTCACCTCGGCCGGCAAGCGGTGGGAAGGTGACGTGGCGCTGAATCTCGACAGCATCAATGATTATGGCCTCATCGAGATCTACGAAACGGTGCTCCGGCGTGGCAAGGACCTGAGCATCAACGCGGGCATCAGCTACGATCCGGCCAATGACGCACTCCTGCTCGCGGCCGGCTACCTGAGTGACCTCTACATGCTGATCGGCAACGAGGCCCGGTCCGATGCGGCCAATCCTACCATCGGCATTGGCACCAAAGATAAGACCTACGGCGACGTCGCCACCGCGCTCTTCTCGTTTAAGGGGCAGCTGCCGTCGTTGCTGGAGGAAGAGCTGGCGTTGCTGCGTGGGCGGGATGATTTCCTGCAACCCGGCGTTCGCGTGGCCCCGGTCTACAACCGTTTGGTGTGGAATTACACGCGGGGCATCGACGCGGGCGAGGTCATCTATGCCCTCAACTACAACATCCTCGACCAGAATATCGACGGCCGGGTGGATGCGACCGACGCCGCCAAACTTTATCCGCAGGGTCACGGCGACGCCTACGGCCACTACCTCACCGCCTTGAAGGGCTACTACTCGCTCCTCATCGACAAGGACTTTGCATGGGTTCCTCGGATCGAGGCGGTCAACATCCTCGGCAAGCCCATCGCGATCGACTACCAGGACGAACGGAAGTTCGCCTCGGCGGCCGCCGCAGTGGCCCGGACCGGCCGTCAGATTTTCGACCTGACCTGGCGCAAGGATTACCAACCCGGCGCCGATGTGGGTTGGGAACACTTCTCGGGCAGCCGGGAAAACGCCGGCCAACCGATCCCGACCCGCCGCCAGTGGGGCGTCGATCATTGGGCCGCGCGAACCGGCCAGGGCGCCTACCTGAACTGGGCTCTCGGCAATTCGATACTGCCGGACGTTGATCCAAATCCGGCCCACGAAGGCATCCAGAAAGTGGACCGCACCACCGTTCCTGACCTGAAGGAATTGGCCAAAACGGCCTCCGAGCTTCAGACAGCCATGGACAATGCGGAGGGTCGGTTGACCCCGCTGGGCCTCGCCAATGGCAGCCTTGCTTTCGACCTGAATCCCAACCAAGTCGCCGGCCCTGATCCCAAGGCCCACTTCGAGCAAGTGTATGATCGGGCGCTCGCGGCATTGAACAATGCGGTGACGAGCTTTGACGACGCCAAGGATGTCACCCGCCTCATGCGCAGTGAGCAGGATTCGCTGGCCGAGCTTCAGGCGTCGGTTGTGCAGCAGGAACTGGCCTATACCAGCGCCCTGATTGAGCTCTACGGCACGCCGTATCCCGACGACGTCGGGCCCGGGAAACTCTACAAGCAGGGCTACGCAGGGCCGGACCTTTTCCACTACAGCTATGTGGAGACCGAAACCATCGAGGCGCCCGGGGTTTACACCCCCAACGAGCCGGACTACGTGGCAAAGATTGACATCCAGCAGCTGAACGCCAACTGGAGCTACATTGACAATCCGCCACGCACGGACCTGAGCACGAATGGCCCCGTTGATGGATCTTCCAGCGACCTCGTCATTGTTAACCTCAACGACCCGAAATATGAGGAAGTGGATCCGGTGACCGGCAAGAAGCTCTACTACATCCCCTATGCCTTCGGGTCGCACGGATTTTTCGACAAACCCAAGGCTTGGACCTCGAAGCGGCAGTCGCCCGGCAAGATTCAGCAGGCCATATCGGAGCTGATTCAGGCCCACGACCGGATGTATTACGCGCTGGCGGCCCAATGCGAAAGCGACAAGCAGGACCTCGACAAGGCAGTGCAGGTATTTAAGGCCCGGTTCGACAGCTACGCCCAAATCAAGGCTCTCGAGGAAAGCACCCGGACGGACCAGATTGCCATTCAGGACGCGCAGCGGGCGTATGACGTTGCCAACAAGTGGCTGGAGGTGGGCATTACCGCCCTCGACGACGCCAAGGAACTATTCTCCGCGGCGATTCCGGAAAGCCTCATCTTCGGTTTGGCTGGTGGCGGTGATGTGGTAAAGCCGGTGCCCTTGGGCATCATGCTCACGGTCATGGAGCTCATCAAAGCGGGTTTGGTCATCGGTGATGCGGCCGGATTCACTGCGGTGCAAAATTCGAACGGGGATCTGCAGGAGAAATTGCTGACCTACGCGAACCAGATCACGGACTTGGAGCGGAAGCAGGAGCTGAAGGAGGCCATCTTCGACTTGGGCAACCGGCTGAAGGGTGTTCAGGGCGACTTCCAGGTGATCAACGAGAAACTGCGGATCTATGATGACACCAAGCGTCGTTATGCGTCCTTGGTCGCCGAGGGCGAGCGCCTCCAGCAGGAACGGGAGCTCTTCCGCCAGCGTTCCGCCGCGATTGTGCAGGGCTTCCGCACCCGCGACGCCGCGTTCCGTATTTTCCGGAACGAGAAGCTGGAGCGCTACAAGGCGCTGTTCGACCTCTCGGCCCGGTATGCCTACCTCGCCGCCAACGCCTACGACTACGACACCGGACTGCTGAACACGCCCAAGGGGCGGGAGTTCGTCGCCCGCATCGTTAATTCGCGTGCCCTCGGAGTGGTGAAGAATGGGGATCCCCAGTTTGCCGGCAGCAACTTGGGCGACCCCGGTCTCTCCAGCGTCCTTGCCGAGATGAAGGCGGACTGGGAAGTGGTGAAGGGGCGATTGGGTTTCAATAACCCGACGGCCTACGGCACCACTTTCTCGCTCCGCACCGAGAAACATCGCATCCTGCCGACCGAGGAAGGTCGCAATGCGTGGAAGGACGTATTGATCCGCTCACGGAAGGCCAACTTGCTGGAAGATCCGGATGTAAAACGTTTCTGCATGCAGATTGATTCCGGCAACGGCCTGCCGGTCCCTGGTCTGGTGGTTGAGTTCGAGACCACGATCGCCGACGGCTACAACTTCTTCGGCCAGACGCAGCAGGCATGGGATCACTACTTCGACTCCAGTTCCTTCGCGACGAAGATATTCGGGGCCGGAATCGCGTTTGAGGGTTACGTCGGAATGGATAATCCCGTCGCCAACTCCGGCGCGGTCGGTGGCGCCGGCGGCCAGTCGGCCGGGGATCCGAACCTCGCGTTCCTGGACCCCTTGGCGCTTGGAGCCACCCCGGGAGTGTATCTCGTTCCGGTGGGATTGGACTCTATGCGGAGTCCGGCGTTGGGCGATGCCGGCAACATTCGCACTTGGTCGGTGGACGATGTGACCATCCCGCTTCCGTTCAACGTCGGTGGGTCCGAGTTCTCTAGCAAGGCACTCTACCAATCGGGAGATTCCCTGACGGAACCGCTCTTCGGCATCCGCAAACACGCCTCGTTCCGGCCGGTGTCCACCACCGCCGCGTTCAGCAGCGCGATTTACGGCAACAATGGGTCCCTGCAACGGTCGCAGTTTACGAATACCCGCCTGATTGGCCGTTCCGTCTGGAACAGCAAGTGGAAGCTGGTGATCCCTGGCAACAAGCTGCTTCACGATCCGGACGAGGGGTTGCAGCGGTTCATCAACTCCGTGACGGACATCAAACTCCACCTCGTGACCTACTCCCATGCGGGCAACTGAGCCAATGATCAGGATCCATATGACCACCAATTCCTTATTGGTCACTCTCCGCGGCGCTCTGCTCGGGTTCCTGCTGCTCGGCGTGGCGCCGGCCCGGGTCGTTGCCTTCCCGCCGGCGCTGCCGCACACGGTCTATGGCATGGTAAGGGATGAACTGGGGAACCCGCTCGCGGCGGGGGCCACGATCATCCTGGAGTCCGCCTCCGGGGTGAAGGTGTTCGGCGTGGTGTCCGGCCTGCTGGAGCCCGGGGTGAATTACCGGCTGAGCGTTCCGCTTGATGCGGGACTGACCAGCGCCGCCTACCGCCCAACCGCGCTGAATCCCTGGGCGCCGTTCAAGATCCGGGTGAAGATCGGCTCGGCTTCCTACCTGCCGATCGAAATGTCCCGCGACTTCGCCGCCTTGGGCGAACCGGGCAAACGCACCTTGCTCAACCTGACCTTGGGCGAGGATAGCAATGGCGACGGTCTGCCGGATGCCTGGCAGCGCCGCATCAACGCTGACCTCAGCAAAGTCGCGCGGGGCGATGACACCGACCGTGACGGCATCAGCAACTTGGAGGAGTATCTCGCCGGAACCTACGCGTATGACCCCCAAAGCGGGTTCATCCTCGACATCGTTCGGACCGAAGGAGATGCCCCGGTGCTGGAATTCACCGCCATCAATGGACGCAGCTACTCCCTGCAGGGGTCAACTGACCTCGGTCAATGGAGCCCGGTGCAGTTCCGGTTAGTGGCCGCCGGCTCCGAAGGCCAACCGCTCAGCACCTACGTGGCCGTCGACATTCGCCGCGTGCAGGTGCAGGTGGCGACTTCGGCGGGCCAGCCAATTCCCCAGTTCTTCAAACTGATTTTGGAATGAAGCAGCGACGGACGAAAGGTGGGCGACGAAGTGCAGGTCTTCCGTGCAAGGTTGGTTTGAGCCGTCGCGGCCATGGGTTCCATGATTCGGTGTCGCGGATGAGCTGCTCTGTCTGGCAACTTCCAGTTTGAGTGTGTCCATGCCGTCCCCCCTGCCAACCGCTGAGACCGCTGCCACCAGGGTGGGCCGAGTGCGCGTTTGGCTTTGTCTGGTGGCTGCGGTGTGCGGTGTGGGGCTTGCGCTGGCAGTGTGGCGGAACCGTCCGGTCGCGGGTGAACCGGCCAG
>CAZRRO010000033.1:0-12149 GCA_964602595.1 uncultured Verrucomicrobiota bacterium
CTGGCTCGCCCTCGCCGCCGCCTGCCCTCGCGCCAACGCCCAGTGGCTCACGCAAAATCTGGATCTGAAGGCCGGGTGGAACGCCGTGTTCCTGCACGTGGACGCCTCGCACGCGGCCATCGGCACGCTGCTGGCCACCGATCCGGACGACTCCATCGAGGAAATCTGGCTCTGGAAGCCGGAAGTTTCCTCCGCGCAGTTTGTGCAAAGCCCGGCCCAGCCCACGATCGGCGGGAGCCAGTGGTTGAACTGGACGCGCATTCAGGGTGGTGCCTCGCCGCTGCAAACGCTCATTCCCAACGCCGCCTACCTGGTGCGCGTCCGCAGTGAAATCGCAACCTATCAATGGCAACTCAAGGGCAAACCCGTGGTGCCGCGCTACCAGTGGACCACGTCCGGCCTGAACTTCTTTGGCTTCCCGACCGTGCCGGTGGCCCCGCCCAACTTCGACGATTTCCTCGCCCAAGCACCTTCCGAATTCCAGCGCACCGCGGAAATCTACCGCTATCCCGGCGGGGACTTGGGGCCCGGCAATCCGGCCCAGGTTTTTGCCCTGCGCACGACCCCGGTGAAACGCGGGGAGGCCTACTGGGTTCGCGCGGGCGAGATCTACAATCGCTACTATGGCCCCTTTGAAGTCGTGTCGGCCGGCGCCGGCTACGTGAACTTTGGCGCAAGTCTCAGCAGTTTTGGTCTGCGGCTCCGTAATCCTACCGCGAGCAGTGTGACCGTCACTCTCCGACTCGTAGCTTCGGAGGCGCCGCCGGCCGGGCAGTCAAACATTGTCGCCGTGCCGCCGCTGCTGGTCCGGGGTGAGGTCAATCCGACCAACCTGACCTACGGTTACACCAGTTTGCCCGTGGGCCCGACCCAAAGCTGGACCTTGGCGCCCTACGGGCAGGAAGGTTCCGAGCGGGAAATCGTGCTGGGCTTGGACCGGTCGGTGTTGACCGGCAGTCCGGGCGATCTGCTGGCCGGTGTCTTGCGTTTCACCGATTCCCTCGGCCAAGCCCAAGTTGATATCGGTGTATCCGGCCAAGTAGGAGTAAATACGGGCCTCTGGGTGGGCGGCGCCGCTGTCACCCAAGTCGGGCAATACCTGAAGTCCTACAGCCGGGACGCCGCCAACAACCCGATCACGACTACCAACGGCAACTACGTTGTCACCGGCACCAACACGAGCCTCGGCGACGTGCCGGCCACCTATCCGCTGCGGCTGATCGTGCATAATCCGGCCGCTGGCTCCGCCAAACTGTTCCAGCGTATTTTCTTCGGCTTCAACGCCCTAACCAACCCCATTGTGGCCAACCAGGAAACCTCGCTGAACCGCGGCCTGCTGGCGGAAGCCCGGCGCCTCAGCGCGTCCCACCTGCCGTTCACGGCCGCCAATCCCGGCTGGGCCTTCAACGGGCCGCTGGCGCAGGGCGGCGCGCTAACTACCAGCGTGACCAACCGGTTCAACAACCACGAATCCAATCCGTTCCTGCACACCTACCACCCGGACCACGACAACTTGGATGCCCGGTTCCGCAACGAACTGCCGCAGGGCTCGGAATCCTACACCATCGTCCGGGACATCACGCTCAACGTGACGCCCCCCCGGGACGACTTCGCCAGCCGCACTGCCGCCAGCCAGACGCTGAATGGCCAATACGCGGAGACCATCCGGCTGCTGGGGCTGGCGCGGGCGGGCAACACCTTCGACACCCGCACCTTTGAAGTGCGCGGAATCTTCACCCTGAATCGGATCACCGACGTCGCCACCGTCACGCAAACGCCCTGAATACCGTCGCCGCCCTTTCCAACTTCACCGCTGAACCCATGAACGTTCTTCGTCAGTCCCCTTTCCGTCAGTCCAACCGTCAGTCATTTCCATCAGCCATGAAACGAATCCAAGCCTCTGCGGCACCGCTCCGGGCCGCGCTGACCGCCCTGCTGCTCGGGGCCTGCCTCGTGCAGGTGTCGCCGGCGCTCGGCCAAGCCAACCCCAATCCGCCTGAGCGCATGACCTACCAGGGTTTCTTGGTGGGCAGCGACGGTGTGGCGCTCGGCAACGCGAACCCCAAGAACTACGACGTCGTCTTCCGGATCTATGACGTCGAGAACGGCGGGGCACCTCTCTGGGGCGAACAGCAGACGGTCACGGTGGACAAGGGTTACTTCAACGTGCTGCTCGGCGAAGGCTCCGCAGTTGGCGCTCGGCCGGCACTGTCCTCGCTGTTCAAGGGCGCGACGGCCTCCGACCGCTTTGTGGGTATCACGGTGCAGGGGATTGGTGCCGGCGGGGCCAATGTGGACATCCTGCCTCGGCTGCGGCTGATGACGTCGCCGTATGCGTTTTTGGCGCAGAACGCGGTGAAGCTGGTGCAGGACAACGCCTCCGGCACCGACCTGATCACCAGCATCGGCGATGCGGTGACGCTCAACGGGCGATTGGGCATTGTTGGCAACCGCGAACTGGAGTTTGGGGCCGGCGTTGCGGGCAAGGAAGGGTCCGCGGGAATGATCGGTTACGAAAAATTCACCACCGGGGCGTTGGACATTGTGGGTGCCGGCACTACGGGGAGTGACCGGAAGGTCAAGGTTTGGGCGGAAGGCGGGTTGACGGTTGGTGGCCCGGTGACAGCGGATAGCTTTACCGGCTTTGGCACCATTCCGCTCGGGGGCATCATCATGTGGTCTGGCGGCACGGCGCCGGCTGGTTGGGCGCTCTGCGATGGCGGCACGGTCAATGGCCGCGTCACGCCCGACCTTCGCGGGCGGTTCGTTCTGGGCGCCGGATCCGGTTCTGGCCTGACACCGCGTTCGGTCGGCCAGACCGGTGGGACGGAAAATACGACGCTGACGGCGGCTAATTTGCCCCCGCATAACCACACAATTGGGGTGAGGACCGTCGGCTATACTTCAAGTTACAATGGCGGCGCGGAAGCGACCGGCGCTCCTGACAACAGTGGCAGAAACAACGGCAGTCAAACGTTCACCACCAGTTCGACCGGCTCGGCAACGAGTTTCAACAACATGCCGCCGTTCTACGTTCTGGCCTACATCATGCGGGTTCAGTGATCCGATCATTCGGTTGCCCTAGCACGGTCCGATCCTGCCGCCGACGTCCCCCGAAATTTTCCCCCACTCCGAAATGAAACGACCCCTAAGAACTCTAAGCGCCACAGCGATCTGGTTGGTGGTGCTCCTGGGTGGCGCAACCGCCGTCGGGCAGGTCGCGCTGCCGATTGAGTTCCGGCAGACGGAAACCCAATTCAACTATCAGGACCAGCGGGGCGTGCCGATCTCCCAGACCGTCGGGAATCCGGTCGGTTCGGATGGGCGGCAGCCCACCGGAAATGAATCCACGGGCATATTTGCGCCGCCGTCGGCCAAGCAGTTCCAGAATTTCATGTCTTTCGGCGCCATTCCCGGCCTGAAGGAGGCGGATTGGCGGGCGGTGAGCAACAACGCCGCGCTGCACGCCGGGAACACCGCCTTTTCGGGGGCGTTGGCGGAGGAGATGAAGCGGCCCATGGCCGTTTCTGACGGGGTCGTGCACATGGTTTTGCGCCGGGCGCAGATCGGGGCGCCTTTCCTCAGCCGGCAGGTTTCCTTTGCGTTTGGCGCCATTGTCGCGCCACCGGTCAAGGATGAGAAAGGTGAGCTGTTGCCCACACCCAACGCGAGCAGCTATTGGCTGCCGGAACCTTACACGGAGACGAGCCACACCAACTCGGGCTACTACTGGAGCCCGCACGCCCGGCTTGTCTATGCCACCCAGCCTGGTCCGCTGGGGATTACTTGGATCAGGAACGAAGCCATCCCGGTTGATCAGGTGGTCAGTTACAGCAACCCGAACGGAACAAACAGTTTCCGCACCAACGGGGCGAACAAGTTCATCCTCTACACCGAACGTTACATCGTCTCGGGCGGAGCCGCCAAGCAGCCGCGGAAAATGTATTGGACCCAGAAAAGCTTCCAGAACATCGGCAAGACGATCGTGGTGCCCTCCGCGCGGGTTGGGGCCGTCAACATCATCTACAACAACAATTTTCCCAAGGCCGTCACCAACGAGTTTGTCGGGGTCGGCAGCTCCAGCCCCACCGACGGCAGCACCAACTCCACGCTGAAGGAATTGCGGACGCTCTGGTATGAACAGGGGACGATCAACGCCTATAACGCGGAGGGGCGCGTCTTCGTCGAACTATTGGGTGACTTGCGTTCCGACGGGCAGACGTATGTCCCGCTCGGGACCGAAATCGTCGATGTGACCAAGCAGGCGTTGCCTTCCGACCTCACGGTCGAGCTTGGCGAACGAATCATACCCCCTGAGGGCGGCTCGCTGGATGAGTTGACGCCGTCGCCGGTCAACCAGGTCAGCAGCCAAAGTTTTGCGTATCAGCACAGCATCAGCGGCTCCTCCAAGCCGCAGTTCTGGGCGACCCGGGAAACGCAGAATCTGAACGACTATTTGGTGCACTGGATGGAAACGGGCGAGGCTGGCCTGCAATGGCCGAAGCACTTTGGCCGTTACCGGCTCGTCTGGCCGACCAATGTGGCGGAATACAGCCTGTATGTGCGGCCGGCCGTGGCCACTGACTTGGAGGCGCAGAAGACGGCCGTCCTTATCGAACCGGTCAACGCCCCGATCATCGAATACCAGGACCCGCTGGACATGCCCCGGGCGAAATTCACCCCGGAGCTCAAGTTTTACACGTTCCTGTCCGCCAGTCAGCCGGTTCACCGCACCTTGCTCCGGCTTACCTCGGGCGAAGAAGTTGGTTTTGAGCGCGTGTTCTCATGGCTCGAAGGGAACCTGCGCACCACCAATTTCCTGGCCAGTTCCATCGCGACGAATCTGGCCGGGTGGAACGGCACCACCTTTGTTTGGCCCGATGAGATGACGGCCCCCCGGGTTGTGAACCAGACCGTGGCCGTCGGTGAGCGGATCAATCCCCCGGCCGGCGAACCCGGCAGCACCGCGGGCCAGGCCTACCTGGCGGGTTACCTGAACGAGGCGATTGGCCGGTCCTTCCACCCGGACGCCTACCAAAACCCGTTTACAAAGGGCTTCGACGCGGCCAACACGGGCGCGATCATCCCGGTGAATGCCATTCCCGGCGCCAACCACCTCGAAGTTTGGTGGTTCCGGCCGAACACCAGCGCCGCGGGACTGAATGCGGGCAACGATGCGTTGGGCTTCAAGACCGTCTATTGGCCGTCGGTGATGGGCCGCTACACGATTGAATGGCCGTCCAATCCCCGCGAAATTGTGCTCGCCAGCAAGCTGGGCGGCACCGGGCTGTCCACTTCGGAAGCTTTGGGCACCATCTACGCCAGGAACACCAAGGGGGAGACGGGATACAACCCCAACGAGGAGCATGCGATCATGTCCGGGGGCAAGCCGTTTGCGACCCGGGACGACCTGAACATCACCACGCAGACCAATCACGAATATTCCTCGCACCCGTTCGTGCTGGTCGACTTCAAGGCGCCGGATGGCCGACCGGCGATGGCGACGTTCAAGGTATTGCGCGAGAAGCCGGAAGCCGGCTGGGTGTTCGACTACATCGTGCCGGCCGGTCAGATGCTGCAACCGCCGCCGCCGCTGCAATTCCTGCCGAAACCCGTCGAGGGCAGCGGCGATACGGCGGTCAACTTCAACACCGAGCCGCCCAGCGCCGCCGGCGACCTGCCTGGGGGGTGGACCGGAGCGGACGCGACCGGTCCATTCAGGCACTACCAAGGCTTCACCTATCGTGACCGGCACCATGACTTCTGGGTGTATCGCGGACCGAACCGGGGACTCGAACCGTTGGAGGCGGGCACCTTTGACTCGAATTCCAGGACGTTCAGCCCCATCACCTCGGCCACGGCCGTGGTGGGACAGCCGTTCAGCCTGTCGGTGCATGTGTCGCGTCAGGACGAATATCTGACGATGACCACCAACGGCACGCCGCAATGGCTGTCCCAGAATGGGCTTACGGTGCAAGGAACCCCGGCGCCGGCCGATGTCGGGACGACCACCGTGCAGCTGGTGGTGCGCGATCTCTATGACAACACCCGGGTGACCAATGAGGTCAGCTTGGAGGTGGTCGCCGCCGGTTCAGTGCTGGCCCAGGCGCCGCTGCAACTGGTGAGCAGCAACAGCTACACGGGCAGCGTGATCACGTTCACCAATCGCCCGCCGTTCTTGGCCGCCTCCCCGGCACCGTCGAACAGCTTCACGCTCCGCTATTACTACAAGACGCTGCCCGACTTCGCCTGGCCGGGCCTCGCGGATCCGCCTCCGGCCGGCAGCATTGTGCCCTACCTGCGGCCGTTCGATGCGACTACTGGCAGCTTCGTGGGGGATCCGGACAAGAAGACCACAGCTGCGCTCGACATCGTCTATCGCCCCATCTGGCCGGTGCGTGATCCCAAGGACGGCTCAAAGCCGGTGGCCACGCTGCCGTTCGCGGCCACATTGACGCAGCCTGCGTTCAACCTCCCCGGGGTGCGTGACTTCAAGACCGCCCACGTGCTCTACCAGCAATCCATCGCGGCCGATCTTCCGACAGCGGCTCCCAGCGTGGTGCTGCACGACGCCACCCGGGCGAAGTATGTTGAGATCACCAATCAGTTTGCGGAGACCGGCAAACTGCCGGCCGGCATCAGGGCGGAACTCTACCAGGGAAAATACTATTTCCCGAATCTGCCTCCGCACTTGGCGACGCGCGTGTTCATGGACCCGAACCGGGGCACCAAGGGCAGTTTGGCCCTGATTGGCGAATACAAGAAGGAGACCTTGGGGGAGAGTTACCTCATGCTGAATGTCCTCCGCGGATCGGATCTGGATGCAGTCTTTGCGCTCTGTCCGAGCGCCGACGCGGACAACTATCCCAAGTGGACCAACTTGGTCGCTGCCTTGGCCACTCCCGTCGAGACATTCCACGAGAATCCAGCCGTGCCGGGAACCTACGTCCCGAATGTCAGCCTCACAGAATCGGTCGGGGTCGGCGATTTGGCGGAGGTCAAAAACGACAACGTGGCGGTGGACTCCTACGCCCTGACGGCGGTCGGTCCTGGAAGCGGCTACGTCACGCTGCTTGAAGCCAGCGGAACCGCGTTTACCGAGGCGGGTGATCCGGTGGCCATGCACATCTTCAAGGTGGGAGGCGACCTGAACCGCGGCGAACTGAAGATCATCACCTCAGCGAATCCCCTCAGCGAATACGTCACCTTCCAGCACACCGGTGACCTCGCCGGACGCTACGACGAATACGAATACGAATGGAAGATCGCGGCCCCGGTTGACGGCTTCCCGCCGGTCATTGACGCCACGATGTCCCGCTACCTGCCGCTGACCACGATCAGCACCAATATCCCGCGCTACACCTTGGGCGGCGCCGGCGTCCAGGCGCTGGGCGACAACTATGTGGTGATGCGCTACCGGCCGATCGTGAGCAGCCATCCGCTCTACAAGGTCACGCCGACCGACGCGGACTGGTCGCAGTGGACCCAGCCGGCTTTGGCGGAGGGTTGGATCAAGCGCGTGCTGGCCGGCATCAATCCGTTCAACCAGCGGATCAACGACCTTTTCAATAACCAGGTGAACACCGATGTCAGCCTTATCACCCAGGCCGGCAAACGCTGGGAGGGCGACGTCGCGCTTAACCTCGACACGATCAACAACTACGGCCTGATCGAGATCTACGAGACGGTGCTGCGCCGGGGACGATCGCTGAGCATCGAGTCCGGCTTCAACTACGGCCCGGCGAACGATGCGTTGCTGCTCGCGGCCGGCTACCTCAACGATCTTTACATGCTGGTCGGCAACGAGGCCCGGGCTGACGCCGCCAACCCTACGATCGGCATCGGCACCGCCGACCGGACGTATGGCGACATCGCGACCTCACTGTTTGCCTTCCGCGGCCAGATGCCCACGTTGCTGGAGGAAGAGCTGGCCCTGCTGCGCGGCCGGGATGACGTGTTCCTGCCCGGCGTCGAGGTGGCGCCAGTCTACAACCGGCTAGTCTGGAACTACACGCGCGGCATCGACGCCGGTGAGGTAGTCTATGCGCTCAATTACAACATCCAGGAAAAGCCCGACTCTTCGCCCGACGGTATCATCAACGCCGAGGACGCCGCTCGGATGTTTCCGCAGGGCCACGGCGACGCCTACGGCCACTACCTGACCGCGCTGAAGGGCTACTACTCGCTGCTGATCAACGCGAACTTCGACTGGGTGCCGCGAATCGAGGCAGTCAACGTGCTCGGCAAGCCGGTGTCGGTGGACTACCAGGATGAACGCAAGTTTGCCGCCGCCGCCGCCGCTGCTGCCCGCGCCGGCCGCCAAGTGTTCGACCTCACTTGGCGCAAGGATTTCCGTCCGGTCCACGAGGTCGGCTGGGAACAGTTCTCCCCCACGCGGGAAAATACGCAGCGCAGCTATGTCAATGTCGCCGACGGCGGGACCAACCACCCGGTGCGGGCCTGGGGTCTGGATCATTGGGCGAGTCGCGTGGGCCAGGGCACCTACCTCGACTGGGTCGCCGGCAACGCCATCCTGCCGGACGTGGACCCAATCCCCACCCACGAGGGCATCCAAAAGGTGGACCGCACGACCGTGCCGGAACTTCAGGAGCTCGCCACGGTCGCCGCCGGGCTTCAAACCGCACTCGACAACGCGGAAGGAGGCCTTTCGCCGCTCGGCATCCCGAAGGACGGCTTGGCCTTTGACCTAAATCCCAACGCCGTGGTCGGGGCCGACAATGGCACGCACTTTGAGCAAGTCTATCAGCGCGCCCGGGCCGCCTTGAACAACGCGGTTGCGGCGTTTGACGACGCCAAGGATGTGACTCGCCTCCTCCGCTCCGAACAGGATTCGCTGGCCGATTTCCAGGCCGTGCTGGCTAAGCAGGAGCTGGCCTACACCAACTCCCTGATCGAACTCTATGGCACACCCTATCCGGACGACATCGGGCCGGGTAAGCTCTACCGGCAAGGATATGGGGGCCCGGACCTGGTTCACTACCGGTATGTGGACCTGCCGGAGACCGACTTCCCGGACATGCACCGCTATTCCAATGCGACGGAATGGACTCTGTCGCTGCGCGACGTGCCGACGGATTGGTTGGAGGAGCACTACACGGAACTCAACAACAGCGACGACGAGAGCATCTTTTCCACCGTCGAGACGATCACGTTCAACATCGGACCGCACGGCTTCGCCGAGAAACCGGCCGATTGGACCGGCCGACGGCAGTCGCCCGGCAAGATCCAGCAGGCGATTTCCGAGCAGATCATGGCCCATGCCCGGCTGAGGCATACGCTCAGTGACTCCGCCGCGGACTTGGCAGACCTGCAAAAGACCCTCGACATTATCGATGCGGATGGGGCGACCGATGACGAGATCGACGCCATCAACAACAGCCTGATGATCGCCGACGAGGTGCTGGAGAAAGCCCAGTTCGCGAACGATCTTTTCCAAGCCTACCAAGATTCGATCATGGAGGACGTCGAAAAGGTCAGCGAAGTCGTGAGCGAAGCATTGCCGACGAGTCTCGTCGCGGGCCTCGCCGCGGGTGGGGACCTGACGGCACCGGGGCGCTCCGCGATCCAGGCGGCCGGCTCGGTCGCCTCCGGGGTCCTCGATAAGATCGCCCTCGCCCGCTACACGATCATGGCCGCGCTGGAGTTGGCCGTGAATACCGCGCGGCGCCATGAGGAAATCCACATCGGCGCTCTCGAAGGTGACAAGGAGGCCCGAGCCGCCGTCAACGCCTTGGGCAACCGCCTCGCCGACCTGCAACAGCGCCTCTGGACCATCAATGAACAGCTCCGCATCCTCGACGACAAGCAGCGGGCCGTCCGCACGTTGGTCGCGTTGGGCGATTCACTTCAGGCTGAGCGCCAAGCAGACCGTCAGCGCGCGGCCGCCGTGGTGCAGGGCTACCGCACCCGCGACGCCGCTTTCCGCATTTTCCGAAACGAGAAGCTCGAGCGCTACAAGACGCTGTTCGACCTAGCTGCACGGTATTCGCTGCTGGCGGCCAATGCTTACGATTACGAGACCGGCCTCCTCGGAACCAGTGCGGGCCGGGATTTCATCGGCCGCATCGTCGCCTCCCGTGCCCTCGGGGTGGTGCGCAACGGCGAACCCCAGTTCGCTGGCAGCAATACCGGCGACCCCGGACTCTCCAGTGCGTTGGCCGAGATGAAGGCCGACTGGGACGTGCTGCGTGGGCGCTTGGGTTTCAACAACCCGGACGCCTACGGCACCACGGTCTCCCTGCGTGTTGAGAAGGAGCGCATCCTGCCCGGCACCGAGGGCGACACCAACTGGAAGGATACCCTCAACCGCGCCCGCACGGCCGACATCCTGGCCGATCCGGACGTGCGCCGATTCTGCCTGCAGGTGGACTCGGGCAACGGGCTTCCGGTGCCAGGACTGATCCTGAACTTCAGCACCACCGTCGCCGACGGGCTCAATCTGTTTGGGCATCCGCTGGCCGCCGGCGACCATGCCTTCAGCCCGAGTTCCTTCGCGACGAAGATCTTCGGTTTGGGCGTCGCCTTGGAAGGTTACCGCGGCATGGCCAATCCGGCCGCCAATGGGGCGAGCACGGGCGGCGCATCCCTGCCCGACCCCAACTTGTGGTTCCTCGACCCGCAGGGACTGTCGGCAACTCCGTATGTCTATCTGCTCCCCGTCGGCGTGGACTCCATGCGAAGCCCGCCCCTGGGCGATGGCGGCGGGGTCCGGACGTGGATGGTGGACGATCTCGCGATCCCGATGCCCTTCAACATCGGCGGGTCCGACTTCTCCACGAAGCTCCTCTACCAGTCGGCGGATTCGCTCACCGAGCCGCTGTTCGCGGTCCGCAAGCACCAGGCGTTCCGCCCGGTGTCCACCGCGGAAGTGTTCTCGCCCAGCCTCTATGGTTCCAACGGCACACTGGTGCGCTCGCAATTCACCAACAACCGCCTTGTCGGACGCTCGGTCTGGAACAGCCAGTGGAAGCTCATCATCCCGGGCCGCACGCTGCTCAACGATCCCAACGAGGGGCTGGAGCGGTTCATCCAGACAGTGAAGGACATCAAGCTGCACTTCGTGACCTACTCCTACTCGGGCAACTGAACGAACGAATCAAATCATCCGATGAAACCTTCATTTAGTTTGTCCCGCTGGCTCGGCCTTGCGGCCGCCCTGATGGTGGCGCAGCCGCTGCTGGCCTTTCCGCCGGCCCCGCATCACGAGGTGTTTGGCGTGGTCCGCGACGAGCAGGGGAATCTCGTCAATGCAGCCAAGGCCGCGGTGCTCCTCGAAGTGGGGGGATCGATGGTGGCCGAGACGACCATCAGTTCCGGCCTGGGTCTTGGCGTGAACTACCGCCTGACCATTCCGCTGGATGCCGGCGTCACGGCCGACAAATACAAACCCACGGCAATGCTGCCCACGGTGCCGTTTCGCCTGCGCGTCAAGATCGGCAACGTCAGCTACCTGCCGATTGAGATGACCGGGGCCTCCACCCTGGTGACCAAGCCCGGCGGATCGTCCCGAGTGGATCTTACCCTGGGCGAGGATTCCGATGGCGACGGCATTCCCGATGCCTGGGAACGCAACCTCATTGGCGCCACCGGTGGAGGCCGGACCTTGGCGGACATCAACCCGGGCGATGACGCCGATGGCGACGGCCTGAGCAACTTGCAGGAATACCTCGCCGGCACGTATGCCTTCGATCCGGAGGATGGTTTTGCCCTCGCGATCCGCTCGGTGAACAGTGGTCGCTCGACACTGGAATTCACTGCCATCCGCGGCCGCAGCTACACGATTCAAGCCTCGGCCGACATGCAGACGTGGACGACGGTTCCCTTCCGGCTGAGCACCGACAACGCGTCGTCAGCTGACCGCGAAGTCTATGTCTCCAACGACGTCCGTCCGGTTCGGGCGGCGGTCGGTCCGTTTGCCGAAGGCGAAGCGGCCCCGCGCTTCTTCAAGCTGATGGTCCACTGAGTTTGCGTCGCCCCATGCCATCCTCCCTTGTGACCGCGGAAGCTGGTGCCGGTGTGGCTGGGCGGAGGCGTGTGCGGATATGGGTTGGGCTGGTGGTTTTGGTGTGTGGGTTGGGGCTTGCGCTGGCAGTGTGGCGGAACCGTCCGGTCGCGGGTGAACCGGCCAG
>CAZRRO010000034.1:0-10816 GCA_964602595.1 uncultured Verrucomicrobiota bacterium
ACGGTTTCCCCGGCGACCAGCTCACCACCGTGGCGATCCGCCGCGCCGGCGGCCTATGGCTCGGCGACCGCGACGGCAACCTGTGGTCGCTCCACGGCGAGCAGGTCCGGCCCGTCCTGGAACTTACTAACCGGGCCGCCATCCAGTTGGCGCAGGAAGATGCCCGCGGCGACCTGTGGGTGGGCCAGCAGGCCGCCGGCCTGCACCGGTTCCACGTCGGACGCTGGGCCGATTTCTGGGCGCCCGCCGGCTTGGATTGGCGGGCTACCCACTGGCCGTCGGCGGTGCTGGACACCCGCGCGGGTGACTTCTGGGTCGCCAGTTCGTCGGCAGTCTCGCGCCAGACAGCCGCCGCGCTGGAACGCTTCACGGGCCAAGGGGACCTGATTGAACCTGGCGGCGTGTGCCTCGCCGAAGACCGGGCCGGCAACGTTTGGGTCGGGTCCTACGGCGGCCTCAGTGTGTGGCGGGCCGGGCGCTGGGATACCACCCGCTACGGTCCGGCCACATTCCCCGTCGGTGTCTTCTCGCTGCTGGCCGATGACGGCGGCGGCATGTGGATCGGCACCAAGGGCAACCGCCTCAGCCGGTTTCACGCCGGCCGCTTGGCGGGGTTTCCGCTGAACGAGGACGGCACCGACAACGCCGTGTGCGGCCTGGTCGCCGACGATCAGGGCAACCTCTGGCTCGCCACCTTCCGCGGGCTCATGCGCGTGCGGCCGACCGCCTTCGCCGACTGCCTCGCGGGCCGGCGGCGGCATCTCGATGCGGACACGTTCGGGCCCGAGGACGGCCTCGTCGCAGCCGGCAGCTTCGGCCCCGCCCAACCGGCGATCGTGCGGACGGGCGATGGCCTCATCCACTGTGCGACCCTTCGCGGGCTTGTGTCGTTCGACCCCGCGAAGCTGGACCGGCCCCGGCGGCGGCCCGTGGCCCGGATCGAGGAACTGCGTTTGGACGGCCAAGCCCGGCGGCTGGACGGAACCAAGGCCGTGGAAATTCCCGCGGGCACGACCCGGACCGAAATTCGGTTCACCGGCATCCAGCTCAGCGAGCCGAGCAAGGTCCGTTTCCGCTACCGGCTTGAGGGCGTGGACCACGATTGGGTCGAGGCGGGCCTGCGCCGCACGGCGCTCTATGGCCGGCTGCCGGCGGGCCGGCGGTCGCTGGAAGTCATGGCGACGGGACCGGACCTCGCCTGGCCGGAGACTGCCGCGACCCTGACGTTGCAGGTGGGCGCGCATTTCTGGGAAACCCGGTGGTTCGCCGCGACCGCCGCCGTGGCGGGGTTGGCGGCGTTGGCCTGGCTGGTGCGGCTGGTCTCCACCCGGCGGCTCGCGCTGCGGCTCGCGTTGGCGGAGCACCAGGCCGCCGTCGAACGCGAGCGATCCCGGATCTCGCGCGACATGCACGACGACCTCGGCGCGCGCCTGACGAAGATCGCCTTCTTCAGCGAACTCGCCGAACGCAACCGGGACACGCCCGCCGCCACGGAACACCTTCACTCGGTCGCCCGCATGTCGCGCGAGGCGGCCCAGGCACTCAACGAGATGGTCTGGGCCGTGAAACCGGCCAACGACACGCTCACCAACCTCGCCGGGTTTCTCTGCCAATACGCGACCGAATACCTCGATGAGACCCCGATGCGGCTGCGGCTGGATTTCCCGCGGTCCGTCCCGGCCCGCCCGCTCACCGCCGAGGTTCGGCACGAGCTATTCCTGGTGGTAAAGGAGGCGTTGAACAACGTGGTCAAACACGCCGGCGCCGGTGAGGTGCTGCTGCGCCTGACGACCGAACCGGCCGGTTTCACGATCGTGGTCGCGGACGACGGCGTGGGGTTGCCCGCGGAGGGACCCCGGTCCGGTGGCAACGGCCTCGCCAACATGCGGCGACGGATCGAACACGTCGGCGGCCGCTGCGTCATCGGGCCGCGCGCGGGCGGTGGCACGGAAATCCGGCTCTGGGTGCCGCTCCCGGCCGCCGCCGCGGATTGACCAGTTTCGGCATTTGCCGCCGGCCTTCACGACCCCAAGCATCGCCCGTCGCATCATGACCATCCGAGTAGCCATCGTGGAGGACGATCCGGACATCCGGCAGAGCCTCGCGCTGCTGATCAAGGGCACGCCGGGCTACGAACTCTGCGGGGCCTTCGGCAGCGCGGAGGCGGCGCTGGCGGAATTGCCCGCGGCACGTGCCGAGGTCGTGCTCATGGACATCAACCTGCCCCAGCAGTCCGGCATCGAGTGCGTGCGGCAGCTCAAGGTCCGGCAACCCGAGATCCAGGTGGTGATGCTCACCGTGTTCGATGACAGCGAGGAGCTGTTCAACTCCCTCTCCGCCGGCGCGAGCGGCTACCTGCTCAAGCGCACCCCGCCGGCCCGCATCCTGGAAGCCATCGCGGAGGTCCACCGGGGCGGCGCGCCAATGTCGCCACAGATTGCGCGCATGGTCGTGGAACGGTTCTTCCCGGCGAATGTCGTCCGCCCGCGCAAGGCCGAACTGAGCGAGCGCGAGGAGGAGATTCTACAACTGCTGACCAAGGGATACCGCTACAAGGAGATCGCCACCGCGCTCGGGCTCGCGGTGGAAACGGTCCACAGCCACCTGCGCCGGATCTACGACAAGCTCCACGTCACCTCACGCACGGAGGCGGTCGTGAAGTTTCTCCAGCGTTGAGACGGAAAAAGCCGCCCCGGACGAATCCAGGACGGCTTCCCCCCTCCTCCCCATCTCCTTGGCAACGTCCGCGATCCGGTAGCCAACCCGCCCAACCCACGGACCGATCCGGGCACCGACGGCCAGCGGTGCGGTGGTCGAATTGCCGATCAGGGTGCCATAACCTCAAGGAGCGCCGGAAACGCCGTTTTCGGTTAACGGATGCAGGTAAGGGCCGGTTTCGAAAGGCCGGAAACGTCGGTAATCCTGCGGAAAGGCGCCGATTCCGCGGCCAGAGCCCCGCGGGCGGGGCTGGTTCCGTTAACCTTTTCCGGCCTTTGCGGAAGGTTGCCGTGCCGTGCGACGATGCCCGGTATGCAATGGCTCCCCGATGGTTCGCTTCTCCCGGCCTTTCGAGGCCGAAAGTTCGGTTATGCCGCAATTGGAGTGGCATTGTCCGTTTTCTCGGCTGACGCCGCACAAGCGAAAATGTGCTGCAGAATCAACTGTGCGAGTGACTGCACCCCCGCCGCCGACAACGCCGGCCTTACCGCCAATAGTCCGCGGCGGCCTCCCAATTGGAATACCCCGCTGCCGAACGTTTCTACGGCTGCGTCCGTCGGCGGATCGGTGAAGGTTGAGCCGTTTCACCTGCCGTCCACGCTGGAGCAGCGGTCCGATCGTCAGTGGTTGCCCGTCGCAGGCCCGTCGGGAGGCGTCGCCCTTGCCGCGGTGCAACGGGCGGCAACCGGTTCGCCGACCTTGATCCTCTCCACGGCGAGCATCAGCAGCGCGTTCTTTGGTTCCGTGGGATTGCAGATCGGCAATCTCGACGTGGGCGAGTCGGTGCGGCTGGAGCGGTTCCAGGTGAACACGACCAACGGCACCGTGGACGCCGCCGCGATTCTCCAGCAGAGCCTGCTGCTCACCGACGGTCAGCAGGGCCTCATCGGCGGCGTGCCCAACATCAACCTGATCGCCGACCTGACACCGGCCGACGGCGCCATCACGGCGCAGGTGGATTTCTTCACCGGCTTCGTCCCGCAGATGATCGGCGACTACGTCTTCCGGATTTCGAGCCCCTCCAATCGCTTTGCGCCGGTCAGCGCCCGGTTCACCGTCACACCCCATTCCTACAGCCAGTCCGTGGCCGGCAAGGTTCTGGCGAACGGCGCCGGCCTGGCCCACGCCTACGTCGTGCTGCTCGACCTGGCTAACCCCGGCGCCAATTTCGTCACGGGTGCGGTGGCGGATGCCGCCGGCAACTACGTCATTCCCGCCCCGCCCGGCGATTACCTTCTGGCGGCGGCCCGCCCGGGACATGGCATTCGCTTCTACTACGAAACCCTGGTCAAACTACCAGCCGGCGCCAGTGCCAACGTCAATGCCAACGTCACCTCCGGCACCCATCACATCCGTGGCCGGCTGGCCAACCGGAACAATCCCGGCCAGAGCCTTCCCGGCGTCCAACTGATCCTCCTAGGCGACGTGGGCGAAGGTGAGCCCAGCGAGCTGTCCTTTGCCTACACCGACGCCGAGGGAAACTATGACGCGGCCGTCTCCGAAGGCGTGTGGCAGGTTTACGTGCTCGACGATGCGGTCGCCCAGATCGGGTTTGTCGGCCTGCTGGATGCCGTGGAGGTGGACGTGCTCGACGGGGACGCGGAGGGCGTGGACCTGCTGCTGCCGCCGGTGGAGGCGATCTTTCACGGGCACGCCACCGGGACCGGCGGCACGCCGCTGGCCGGGGTCGAGATGCTGGGCTTCACCGAGGACTTCGATTTTGCGGCCTACGGGGTGACCGACGCGACCGGCTTTTACGCCGTCGGGGTCTCGGCTGAACCGTGGCGCCTGGAACCGGCCGCCGCGTCGCTGGCGCAACTGGGCTACACCGGCATGCGTTCGTTTGACACCTCACCGGCCGCCGGCCAGGCCGTCCGGCAGGACTTTGACGCGACCGCCGCCACCGCGTTCCTGAACGTGCAGGTGACCGACGAACTGGACGAACCGCTGCCCTATGTGGGCGTGCGGGTTTACGAGCGGGGCGGCGAGGATTCGGTGGTCGTGGAAAACACGGACGACTTCGGCGACCTGCGCGCGGCCCTGCACGCCGGCACTTTCCTGGTGGAAACCGATCCGCTCTCGCTCGGCGGCCTGATCGAGGCGCGTCCGCCCGACGTGACGCTCCAGGATGGCGACGACTTGGACGTCACCGTGACGCTCGTCGAGCCGACCCAATACGTGAACATCCAGGTCGTGGACCAGAACGGCGAACCGGTTCCGCTCCTGCCGCTCTATCTGGGCGCCACCCTCGGCGGGCAAACCTTCCGGTCCTGCGAGTTCACCGGCTGGGACGGCTTCGCGTCGCTCCCGGCCCTGCCCGGTGAGTGGACGTTGCTGCTCAACGAGTCCGGCTTTTTCGCGCCGGAAAGTTACGGCTTCCTGACGACCACCAACCGGGTCGTCCAAGTCGGGTTGGGTGACGTGGACTACGAACTCGAACTGACCTCCACGCTCATCGCCCGGGACGACTCCCTCCGGGCCACGCGCGGCCAGCCGGTCACGCTGCGGTTCGTAGACCTGCTCGGGAACGATTCGACCATTCCCGGCGGGCAACTGGACCTGTTCTACGTGGACGAACTCAGCCTCGAAGGGGGCGAGATCACCTTCGGCTCAGATTCGCTGACCTACCTCCCGCCGTCCTCGGGCAGCGCCGACAGCTTCGACTACCTGGTCGCCGACGAGTTCGGGAACTACGCGCTGGCCACGGTGGACGTTGTCATCATCGAGGCCACCACGCCCAAGCTCACCGTCATCGGCACGCGCGTGGAAGGTGCTGACGTGGTCACCCGCTTCGCCGGGGCGCCCGGCGCTAGCTACCGGATCCAGTCCAGCGCCAGCCTCGGATCCGCCGCGTGGGAGAATTCGGCCCTGCTCACGGCGGATTCCAACGGTCAGTTTGAGTTCCGCGACGTGGCCCCGGGCGGCCCAGTCCGTTTCTACCGGGCCGTCACGCCGTGAGCTTTGGCCGCACACCGCTGGGCGGCTCAGTGAACCTCCCTGGGGGGACTACACCGAAACAACGCAACCCGGTTGGAATCCAGTGTCGTGCTGAAAGGGATACCCCTTCTGATTGGCTAGCACACGGGTGGCTCCGATCTGGTAGTCGACGGACCGGTGGGTATGCCCGTGAACCCACAGCGCCGCTCCGCTCGCCGCGGTCAAGTCGTCGAGCCGTGAAGCGTAGGCGGGGCTGAGCGGATCGCCGGCGAACGCCGGGTCCAACGAAAGCGGGCTGGGCGCATGATGGGAAACGACCACGACCTTCGTTGTCAGGAGACGGGCGAACTCCTGTTCGAGCCAACTGCGCGACCGGGCGTGGAATCGGGCGGTGTCATGTCCGCGCAGCCGCCGGTATTCCGGCGTCACCCGAATCTGCCGGTAGTCGTTCATGCTGGTGGCTGCCGTTCGACCCGCCAGAGCCGGGTCACCGTGAAGGTTGAAGTCAGTCCAAAGGGTGCAGCCGAGGAACGTGACATCGCCAATCTGGACCGACTCATTCTCCAGGAAATGCAGGCCCGGTTGGCTGCCCGTGGCAGCCTTGAGCTTGCCGAGTTCATCCGGGAGTTTCGCACCGTAGAACTCATGGTTGCCGGCCACGTAGATCACGGGCGTGTCGCCAAAGTGCCGGATCAGCCAGGCGACTCCGCGGGTTTGCTTATGAAGATCGCCCGCAATGATCACGACATCCGCGTCAGCGGCGGGCGGAACCCAGTCGTCAAACTCCAGGTGCAAGTCGCTGAGGATTCGGAGGCGCATTGGGGGCTCGGCCGGTAGGCGACCACGGTCTGCCAATCAGAGCACAAATTCTGGAATGTCGTGGAGCCGCTCCGCCTCGCGGCGCTGGCGGATGCGCTCGCGAAAGCGAACCAGCAACCACCCGCTGACCTCGATGGTGTCCTCCATGGTCGAACCGGGCGGCAAAGGAGCGCAGAGATTCCACTCCGGCTCGCGTTCCGCCCGCTCCACTTGAAGGCGGAGCCATTCCTGCAACACCGGGCTGAAGCTGCTCAAATCCTCAAGGTCGTGTGTCGTGTTCATGGTCAGTTGTTCTTCGCCAGCCCCTCGGTGTGGCCGAGGTTCTTCACCGGCGCGAAGATGGCCTGCACCTCGGCCAGCAGCTGCGTGTCCATCGGCTCGGCGAGCCACTGGGCCCACTTGCGGATGTTCTCCGGGTTGGCGCTGCCGGCGATGGTCGAGGTGATGTCCGGGTTCGCGCAGGAAAACTGGAGCGCGAGCTTCGCGATGTCGGAACCGCGTTGGGCGCACAGGGCGGCGGCGGCGCGGGCGGCGGCCTTCACGGACTCGGGTTCCTTCAGCCAGGCGGGCAGCGGCGCGTTGGTGAGCAGGCGCGCACTGAAGGGGCCGGCATTCAGCACGCCGACGCCCTTGGCCTTGAGGTAGGGAACCGTCTCGTCAGCGAAGCGGGTGTT
Organism: uncultured Verrucomicrobiota bacterium; assembly: GCA_964602595.1. Taxonomy (GTDB): domain Bacteria; phylum Verrucomicrobiota; class Verrucomicrobiia; order Limisphaerales; family UBA9464; genus CAIWAH01. The sequence continues at coordinate 7,149 of CAZRRO010000034.1, forward strand.
CTGGAGCGTGTATTGGTTGTAGCTCAGCGCGCAGTCCACGTCGGTCTGGTCGCCGATGAAGCGGAAGATCTTCTGCGGATAGCCGCTGAAGCCGATGAAGCGGACCTTGCCGGACTGAACGAGCTGTCGCAGCGCGGGGATCGTTTCGTCCACGATCGGCTGCATCTCCACGAACTCGATGTCGTGGCACAGCACGATGTCCAGGTGGTCGGTGCCGAGACGGTGGAGCGAGACGTCCACGGACTCGGCGACGCGTTTGGCGGAGAAATCGAAGTGCTGGAGGTCGTAGCGGCCGAGCTTGGTGCAGAGCGTGTAGCTGTCGCGCGGCACGCCCTTGAGCGCGATGCCGAGCAGCACCTCGCTCATGCCGCGGCCGTAGAAGGGCGACGTGTCGATGAAGTTGAGCCCGCAATCCAAGGCCACGCGCACGCTGCGGAGCGCCTCGTCGAGCGTGACGCTGCGGAATTCCTGGCCGAGCGAGCTGGCGCCAAATCCAAGGATGGGAAGCTGTAGTCCGGTCTTGCCGAGGGGACGTGTCTGCATGCCGCGAGAATGAAGCCGGCCGGCGGTCAGGAGCAAGTGGGCGAAAACGGGAGGAAAAAACAAACAGGCCGCGGAAGGTGTTTCCGCGGCCTGTTGTGGAACCGGCTGCCGTTTCGCAGATGTGCCTACTCGTAGGCGCTGTCCTTCGGGCGGGCCATTTTGCCCCACTTCTCCCAGCCGGGAATCGGGTGCTGCTTCATGATCTCCTCGACCATGTAGAAGTCGGCGCGGTCCTTGGTCTGCTCGCGGACCTGGGCGACCTGCGCCGGTGTGATGAGCGGCAGGTTGTTGCCGAAGGACTGCCGGACATAGCTGAGCACGCCGGCGACTTCCTCGTCGTTGAGCAGGCCGCCGAAGCCCATCATCGGCGGCACGCCGTTGGCGGGATTCAGGCGCTGGCCGCCGAGTTCGAGCGGGCCCCACAGGCCCTTGAGCACGACCTTGATCAGGCGTTCGTCGTCGGCGAGCCACGGGTTGCCGGGCACGTTGAACGGCGGGTAGATGCCCGGGGTGCCGGTGCCGGCGGCCTGGTGGCAGGTCACGCAGTGGGCGTCGCGGTTGAACACTTCCTTCCCGAGCGCGTAGAGCTTGGCCTCGCCGGCGTTGAGCGGGCGGGTGGGGCCGTATTCGCGTTTGGAGGCGGCGGGCGGAGCGGATCCCAGCTTGAAGGTGCCGGCAAGGTAGTCGCGGGCATTGGGATTCTCGGCGAGCAACTGCGGTTCAGCCTTGGCCAGCGCGGCCACATCGTCCTTGAGCGTGGTCTCCAGGATCTGCTTGGTCACCGGGCTCATCCACTTGTCGAAGGGATGCCGCAGCGCATCCAAGACGATCCGGGCGCCGTCCTGGTTGTCCAACCAGGAGGCGGCGACGATGGCGGTGAGGCGAACGCGGCCGTGGGGATCGTTGGCCGCCTGCCGCAACAGGGCGGTGGCGTTGGGAATCTGGTGGGCCGTGTAGCGCAGCACGTGAGCCGCGGCGGCGCGGGCTTGGTGCGAGCGGGCATTGAGGCAGGCTAGCATCAGGCCGGTGTCGGGCTTGTTCTGGGCCCAGGTCGCCCACAGCGCCTCGCAGAGGTGGTGCTCATAACGCGGGTCCGCCTTGTCGAGCTTGGCCGCCCAGGCCTTCACGGCCGGGATGACCGCGGACGCCGGATGCGCCCGCAGTTCGCGGCGGGTGCGGTAACGGCTGCGATATTCGGGCAGCTTCAGGTTCTCCAGCAGTTCGGGGATGCTCGCGCCGGCGACCTTCGCGGGGGCGACCAGCGGCCGTGCGGGATAGGTCACGCGGTAGATGCGGCCGCGTTCGTGGTCGCGGTTCGGATCGCGGGCGTTGTGCTGCATGTGGCCGATCAGCGCGTTGTGCCAGTCGACGAAGTAGAGCGAACCATCCGGGGCGAACTCGAGGTCCACGGGGCGAAAGTTCGGGTCGCTGGAGCTGATCATGTCGCCCGCGAGACCGCCGGAAAAGCTGGCGCCATCCTCGCGCGGATCGGCGAAGCTGAGGCCGAGGAACCCGATGCTGTTGCAGGTCATGAACTGCCCCTGCCGGTCGTCCGGGAAGTGGCGTGACGACACGAACTCCGAACCCGAGGTCGGCCGCGACCGCTTCTTCACGTATTCGCCCGCCTGCTCGATCTCGACGCCGTAGGGCATCTTGGCCGACACGGGCAGCGCGTGGTAATTCTCGCCGCTGGAGGCATCCGACAGGACGCCCTGTTCCCAGTCGTCGAAGGCAATGCCCCAGGGATTGTTCACGTCGGTCTGGATGTAGCGCTCCAGCTTGAAGCGCTTGGGATCAAACCGCCAGGCGCCGCCGTCGTTCACCCGCTGCGGGCCGTAGGGCGTCTCCACCTGGCTGTGCAGGAACCGGCCTTCGAGCAGGTAGAACGCGCCGCTCGCGTCCGCGCTGTAGGCGGAGATGGCATGGTGCGTGTCGTGCGTGTCGAAGCCGTGCATGAGGATCTCCATGCGGTCGGCCTTGTCGTCGTGGTTGTCGTCCACGAGCAGGCAGAGATTCGGCTCCTGCGACAGGTAAACGCCCTCGGGCGCCAGCTCGAAACCGATGGGCAGGTGCAGCTTGTCGGCGAAAACGGTCTGCTTGTCCGCCCGGCCGTCACCGTTCGTGTCCTCGAAGATCAGGATCTTGTCGTTGGGCCGCGATTCGCCGGGCGTGTAGTGCGGGTAGGTCGGCGTGGTGGCGACCCACAGGCGCCCGCGGTTGTCGAAGGACATCTGCACCGGCTTCCTGAGGTCGGGGAACTCCTTCTCCGAGGCAAACAGCTCCACCTTGTAGCCGGGCATGATCTTCATCTTCTCGATGGCCTCAATGCCGTCGAGGTAGTCCACGGGGCGCTTGAAGTTCGTGGGCACCGCCGGCAACGCGGGCGTCTTCGAATCATCCACCGCGAGCTGCTTGGCCCGGCCCGCGGCCACGTCGTGGATCAGCGAGTCCCGGAGCGCCATCATCTGGCGCGTCTTGGCGACCTCGGCCGGGTAATTCTGCGGGCCGAAGGGATCGTAACGCTGGCCGTGCGTGTGGACACCGTTCACCAGGTTGTAGTCGTTGTTCCAGAAGTAGTCCTTTTCCTTCACCGCGGCGTTCACCAGCTCGGCGGTCACCTTGGACTTCCGCTTCGTCTTGCCGAAGGCGCCGTCCGCGAGGAGCACGGCCAGTTCCTGGTAACCGGCCTCGGTCGGCGCGAAGCCGTTGATCGTCAGCGGCGGCTGCACCTTCTTCTGCGCGTAACGCATCTGGGTCGCCTTGAAGAAGTCCACGTGGGTTAGGCCGTGCTTCTGCGCGACCTTCCGGACGGCGGCGGCGTAGAGCGCCAGGTTGGCGTTCTCGCGCTTGCCGTCGGGCAGGTCCTGCTTGCCGGAGAGATTCTCGAAGGCCAGCGGCGTCACCAGCACGAGGCGCGGGGCGGCGACGCCGTTGTAGGCCTTGGAAAGCGTGTGCTTGGCGAAGGCGTCCAGCTCGGCCTCGAAGTTCGCCACGCGGGTCGGCCCGTCGAACGACTCGTTGTAGCCGAAGAAGGCGATGATCGTGTCGGCCTTCAGGTGGGTGAGCCATTGGTCGGGCGTCGGGAAGAAGCCCTTGCCGAAGTGCGAGTTCAGCTCGGGATGGAA
>CAZRRO010000035.1:0-10361 GCA_964602595.1 uncultured Verrucomicrobiota bacterium
TTGTGGAGTCGGATTTCATGGCTGGGTCTCCTTGATTTGCAGGGCGGCACGCTCAGTCGGTGCGCGGAAGCAATGGATCGTGCCGCTGTCGGTGCTCACCAACAGCGCGCCATCGGCGGCCGCCAAACCGTAGGCTTTGCCCTTCACCGGCAGCGTCCAGGTCGCCTTGCCGTCCGCCGCGTTGAAGCCGGCGACCTCATCTTCGCCGCCGGCGACCACCGTGTTGCCAGCGAGCACCAGGGCCAGGGGCCAACGACACGGAATCTTCCACGCCAGGCAGTTCTCCATGCCGGCGGTCAGCTCATCCACCTTGGTGCCGATGCCGGTGAGTTCGGCCTTCAGTTGATCGCGCTTTGCCGCGGTCTCCGGCTTTTCGCCGAGTTTGCGGATCTCCTTCACCACGTCGGACTGGCGTTTGGCGAGCGCCTTCCGCTGCCGGGCGAGGTCGAGGTAACGGGCGCGGTCCAGGGCGCTGAGTTCGGTGTCGGAGTGCAGGTAGGACCGCGTCGGCGTGACGATCATGTGGTTGCCCTGGAACGACGCGAGTTGGTCGCTCTGGCCTTCCTCCACGGCGCCGAGCTGGCCGTTCTTGCCGGGGCCGAAGACGAGCATGTCATCGGTCAGCAGGGCGTAGGTGCCGCCGCCGCCTTCGACCACGCGCTGGCGTTTGCCGGTGGCGAGGTCGCACACGGCGGGATTGTTCCGGCCGGCCGGGACGTAAAGCCGCGACTTCGATGCGAGCAGATAACCCTGCGCGGGCAGGTCGGTCTGGATTTGCCGCCACTTCTCCGCGCCGGTCTTGGCGTCAAACGCGAGCAGATAGACGCCTTCCGAGGGGAACATGCCGGCCGTGGTGTAAACCGTGCCGTCCTGCACGACGACGGAGGTGCGCACGGGCCAGTTCGAGATCACGCGGCCATTGCCGGGGATGCGCCGGTCCTTGGGCGCGGCCAGCGTCTGCCAGACCGGCTGACCGGTGGCCGCGTCGAGGCAGTAAACGGAGCCGTCGTCGGAGCCGAAGAAGGCGCGTCCGTCGGCAATGGTGGGCGCGAGGCGGACCGGGCCTTCGGTGTAGAACGACCACAACTCGTGGCCCGTCTTGGCGTCGAGGCAATAGACCTTGTCGTCGGCCGACGAGCCGAAATACACGCGGCCCTGCGCGACGACGGCGTGAAAGGCGCGGTCAAAGATCTGCCGCGGCTTCATGTCGAAGACCTTGTTGTAACCATCCCACTTGGCCTCGCCCTGCCACGCGGGTTGGGGCGGCTGCGGGGAGGTCCAGACCCAGGCCTCGGCGGGACTCGCGGGCAATGGGTCCGGGCTCACGCCGCTGCGGGCGTAGTTGCCGGCGTAGGTCGGCCAATCGGCGGCGTGCAGCGCCGGAGCGACGAGAGCCAAGGCGAGCAGGGGAGAAAGTGGGAAAGTGGGCATGGGTGAACTCGGGCTTAGGCGTCAACCGTGGCGGCCAACCAGCAGCATTCCGCCGAGGAACAGGAGGTGCAGGCAAAACAGGACCAGGCAAATCCAGCACAGCCGATAGCCAAGGCGACCGCGTGGCGATAACGCCGCCTGACGTCGGCCCATCAGGATTCCGGGCACGGCTGTGAAGGGCCACAGCAGGAATGAACACAGCCCCAGAATTAGCAGCGTCGTGTCGGTTTCAGTAGATTGGGCGGGGTTGTTCATCTTGTGGGGAGAAAGGGTTTGACGCTTCGGCGAACACGGAGCGGCGGCTTTTCAGCCGCCGAGTTCGCGGGCTGGTTTGGGACGCGTGACGCAAGCAAGGAAGTCAGAATTGGCCCGCCCTCACCCCGGCCCTCTCCCCCGGGGAGAGGGAGCCGCACGCCAGGCCGCGGGAACTCCACACGTTCAACTGACGAAGACTGATCTGCGTAGGACTGAATCGGAGCGCTGGTCCGTTGGAGTTTCCGGGCTTGGCTACATTCTCCCGCTCCTCGGGGGAGAGGGCCGGGGTGAGGGCGGGCCCGAAAAACAACCGGCCATTCCCTCGACCAAGACACTGACTGCCTGCGGTTCATCGTGCGGCGACGTTATAGTTGAGTTCCGTGAGTCGGCCCTGTTCCAGCCGGAAGGTGCGGCTGGCGTGGGGCGCGGCGTCTTGGCCGTGGGTGACCACCATCACGGTGCCACCGCGTTGCTGGTAGGCGGCGAGATGGCGGAATACGGCGGCCGCGTTCTCGGGGTCCAGGTTACCCGTGGGTTCGTCGGCGAGGATCACGGCCGGCTGCTTGAGGATTGCGCGGGCGAGGGCGGTGCGCTGGCGTTCGCCGGCACTGAGCGTGGCCGGCCTGTGCGCGGCCCGAGGAGACAGCCCGAATTCATCCAGCAAGGCTGCCGCCCGCGTGCGGGCTGCGGAATCCACCGAACCGGGCAGCCCCGCCAGCACGTTCTCCAGCACGGTCAGGTAGGGCACGAGGTGGAAGAGTTGGAACACGAAGCCAATGCCGGCCGCACGCAGCCGGCCGCGTTCCGCCGCGGATAGCCCGTAAAGCTCGTGCCCGTTGACCACCACGCGCCCGGACGACGGTCGCAACATGCCGCCGAGCGTCAGCAGCAGCGTGCTCTTGCCCGAGCCGCTGGCGCCCTGCACGGCGACGAACTCGCCACGCGCGACCGTAAACGAAACGTCACTTAGCCCGCGGACCTCGCCGCCGGGGCCGTGGAAAGTGCGGTTGACCTGGTCGCAGGTGATCATGGGGAAGGGGAGGGGTGAACAGCGAAGGCGCGAAGACGCGAAGGCGAATGAACTCTCAGTGCTTCGGAGAAACGGAAGAGGTAACAGGACTTCCGGACCCACCGATTGGTTTTCCAACCGAACCGACAGGCGCTCGTTGTGCGTTAACTTGGTCTGCAACCGCCTTGGCCGAAAGAAAGGCGTCGCCCAAGTAATTGCTCACGACCGCAGTGCCGTGCCGCTGAATCAACCGCTCCAGTTGGTCTGATATCTGAAGTCGAAGGCTGTTTTGCACGTAAGCAATCTGGCCATTGGTTAAGTCGCGGTGGTGGCTGAGATTCCAATGAATGACAGTGGAGCCGGTATTCAGTTCACATTGCCTCTCCAGCCGCCGTTCATTTCGTATCCTCGTCCATGTCTGTAGCAACAAGGCGGCGGCTAACAGTGTCCCCGTGATGCTCGTCATCCAGTCCTGCTTTTTCATTCCCTGTGCCTCCCTTCGCGTCGTCGTGTCTTCGCTGTTCATATTGTCTCCTTAATCCGCCCGGAGCGAATCCGCCGGGTCCTGCGCGACGGCCAGCATCGCGGGCAGGAAGGCGGACACCGCCGCGAAGACCGGCGTCAGCAGCGCGGCCCAGGCCAGCAGCGCGAAGTCCGGTTCCAGTGCCTTGGCGGTGACCTTGAAGATGTCGGGGCCGAAGCGCAGCGCGAGGGCCGTGCCCAAAGCGTAGCCGAGTCCCGCGCCGACCAGGCCGAGCAGCGCCGCCTTGCCGAGGAACAGCGTGGCGATCCGGCCCGAGCCACGGCCGAGCGCGCGCCACAGGCCGATCTCGGCGCGGCGTTCGCGGACGTTGAGCACCGTCAGCAGGCCCACCCACAGCGCGCCGCCGAGCAAGCCGACCGGCACGGCGAAGGCGGCGTAGCGTTTGGCCATTTGACGCTGCTTCGCCCGGGCGTCGGCGAGTGAACGGAGCTGGAGCACCTTGGCCTCAGGCAACGCCTTCTCCAGCACTGCGCGGAGCTGGCTCAACGGGTCTTGGTCGGCAGTGAGGCAGAGGCAGTCGATGGCCTTGATCTCATTGATCCGGCCGGGCAGGCCAAGCAGGGACTGGGCGTCTTCCAGCGCGGTGTAGAGGCGGATGTCGTCGTCGGAGCCGCTTTCGGCGAGCACTCGTTCGACCGTGAAGCTGCGACCGGCGAGTTCGATCTTGGACTTCGGCTTCGCGCTCAGGCGGGCGGCGATTTCCGAACCGAGATAGACGGTGCCCTTGGCGATGAGGAAGCCCATCGGCTGTTTCTTCTCACCCGGACCGATAACCGACGGACCGATGCCGGACAGGATCGCGTCGCGGCCGGCGACGGGGAAGCGGCGTTCCAGAGCGGGCGTGAGGTGATTGAAGGTGACGAACAGGCCGTGTTGTGCGGCGAGCTTCTGGACGGTGTCGGCCGGCAGGGTCTTGTCCGAATGGCCGGTGGCCCAGAAGGCATCCATGTCGGTGTCGCGGGGAATGATGCGGAGGTTGAAGCCAAGGTCGCGCATCACGCGGCGAGTCTCCCGCTCCGCGGCGGCGGTGGTCAGGCGCACGACGGTGAGCAACGCCACGGCGAGCCCGAGTCCGGCGGCGACTAGGAACGCATTGACCCGGTGATGCCAGAGTTCCTTCCAGATGAGCGCGAGCAGTGTCATGGCGGATCAGGAAAGGGAAGGCGCTGAAGCGTGAAACGGGCGCCGGCGTTTGGAGCGGAGGGCTCCGCCCCTGCCTGAATACCTGTGCGTGGAAACCGCGCAGGGCTGGAGCCCTGCACTCCGCGGCGAACGACATTCAGCCGGAGCACCGCCGGTGCGAACCTGTTCGCTGAATCGGAGAACGGTATACCGAGCGTGAGAGCGCGCCGTTAAGTTCACCCTCTCCGCCCGCCCTAGCGGGGGGAGAGGGCCGGGGTGAGGTGGGCGCTGAGGGGGCGAGGAAGTCGTCAGGTGTTGGCCTCGGAAGCGTCGGGTTCCTCGGTCGGAATCCTTTGTTTCAAAGTGAGCCTCCTCACGTCGGCTCCTACGTTGGCCCGCCCTCACCCTAACCCTAACCCCCGAGGAGAGGGGATGGCCCATTGCCGCGCTTTGTCCCCACAAGTGGGGCTGACGATGACTGTCGAACGGTTGCTGGGCGGCGAAGGACATGGATTCAATTCCTCCGAGAACGACGCAGCACAATCAGTCCGGCGGCGACGGCGGCGGCGAGGAAGCCGAACAAGGCGAACCAAATTGGCCGAGCCGAAGGGGTCGCCAACGGCGGTGGCTTGGGTGGGTTCGATGGGGCGTTGGTGCCGGGTGTGGTGGCGGGCGAGTTGGTTTCGGTGGCGTTTTCGCCGGCGGCACTGGAATCGGTCGCGGCGGCGTCCACGGATTCCTCGGAGTAGCCCAGCGCGAGGGCGGTCGTGGGCTTCTTGGACCGGGCCTTGTCGCCTTCGCCGCGCAGGACGATCCGGCTGACCTCGGTGCGGACCATCGGGTTTTCCGGATCGAACCCCAACGTCTTGGCGGCGAGCTGCTGGAGTTCGCGGTCCCAGCGCCCGGGCAGCACCGGTCCTTTGAGCCAAGCCCGGTCGAGGTCGCATTCGCAGTCCTGGCCGATCATCGCAAGGCGTTCCTGCAACACCGTGCGGGTAATCAGTGCGCCTTCCAGCGGTTCGCCGAGCCGGCGGCCGCGGCCGAACACGATGGCCACGCGGGCCTCGGGCAAAAGCCGCGGCTCAAACCCCAGTCCCCACAGCAACACGGCCTCGGCGCCCTGCTCGGTCACCGGAATGGTCACCAACTGCGGCGGCACTTCGACCGGCTTGGGCATGGACGGCATTTGCCGCGCGATGGCGGCCGACGCCGTGCTGATGGCGGCACGGACGCGTTCGTTGTCGGCGGCGCCCGTTCCCTCGACGAGGACAACGACGGCGTAGGCCCGGAGGGCTTCACGGTGGATGTCTTCGCGGCGCGGTGACGCTACGGCGGATTCCAGCAGCCGGCCAATGCCGGTGGAATCAGCCGGTAGCGGTTGGCCAGCGGCGAGGTCGAGCGAGCGGCCGGCGTTGTCGGACAACCGTAGCCAAGGGGTGGCGGATTCCTTCGTGGCAAAGCCCACGTTGGCTTCGAGGAAAAGGCCGGCGGCGGCTTGGGTGTAAAGTTTGGCCGTCGAGGCGAAGGCGGCGGGATGCGCGAGTTCGAGGGAGTAGGATTCCGTGTCGAGGTCCACGAAGCCGGTGTCGCGGATGGAATAGCGGCAGGCGGATGCGGAAAAGGGACGGACAAAGCTCGCCAACAGGAACAATGCGGCGAGCCACGCGCCAGTCGCCCGGGCGAGGGCGCCCGGACGACCAACACAGGCGAGAGCGCCCGTGCCACTAGGGAGCGGTAGGTTCCGCGATCCGGCATCGGTGGGATTGTTCATAACGGTGACCTTTGGAGGCTAGAGTTTGCCGCAATCCGGACAACCGGGAAGCCGGCGAATTCGCAGCTTTGTCACCGAATGATTGCGGAGGTCCATCGTCAGCAGCCGGCCGCGCAGGCTGTCGCCGAATCCCGCGAGGAGCTTGATCGTTTCCATGGCTGCCAGCGACCCGGCCACGCCGGAGACGGCGCCGAAGACCGGGAACCGGCGGGTCCAGGTCGCCGAAGGCTCGGGATACAGGCAGCGCAGGCAGGGCGTTTCGCCGGGCACGAAGACGGTGAGGTGGAATTCCAGTTCGTGAACGGCGGCTTCAACCATCGGCTTGCGCTGGGCCACGGACTCGCGATTGAGCAGGTAGCGTTCGGCGAACAGCGGTGCGCAATCCACGACCACATCGGCCTGCGCAACGAGCCGGGCGGCGTTGGCCTCGGAGATGTTCGCGGGCTCCGCGACGATTTCGAGCCGCGGATTTAGCGCCTTCAGACGGGCCACGGCCTGGTCCATCCGCGGCGTGCCGAGTCCGGCGTGGGACATCAGCAACTGCCGGTTGAGGTCGCTGGGTTTCAGGTTGCCGCCATGGGCAAGGATCAGCCGGCCGACTCCGGCGGCGGCGAGCTGGAGCGCGACGGTGCCGCCGAGTCCGCCGATGCGCGAGATGAGCACCGACGCGCCCTTGAGGCGGCGTTGGCCGGCTTCACCAAAGCCGGCGACGGGGAACTGCCAGTCGTAGGTGGCGAGTTCCTCGGCGGTCAGTTCCGGCGGCGTGTCAGCGGTTGCTGGTTTCGAGGCGGCCATCTTTGAGCAGCAGCAGACAGTCGGCGAGGCGTTCGGCTTCAGCCAGATTGTGGGTGATGTGCAGGGCGGTGACGCCGGTGTGGGCGCAAACGGTTTCGAGCACGGAACAGATCTCCGTGCGGCTCTCGTCGTCGAGCGCGCTGAGCGGTTCGTCGAGGCAGAGGATGCGCGGTTGGAACGAGAGCGCTCGGCCCAAGGCGACGCGCTGGGTTTCCCCGCCACTGAGTCCGGCAGGCCGGCGATCGAGCAGCGAGTTCAGGCCGAGCCAGCCGGCGAGTTCTGTGACCCGGGCGGCGATGCGTTCGCGCGGCCAGCGGCGGATGACGAGGGCGAACTCCAGATGCTCGCGCACGGTGAGGTGCTGGAACAGCGCGCCGTCCTGCGGCACGAAGCCGACGCCACGCTCCGCCGGCGGCAGGGTGGTGACGTCGGTGCCGCCGAGGAGAATGCGGCCAGCTGAAACGGCGCGCAGGCCGCAGATGGCTTCGAGCAGCGTGGTCTTGCCCGAGCCGGTGCGGCCCATAAGCACCGCGTAGGCGCCCGCCGGCACGGACAGCGAAAGGTCGCGAAGCTGGAAGCTCCCGACGCGCACGCTGACCTGTTCGAGGCGGATCACTGGGGGAAGGGGAATTTGCGATTTCCGATTTGCGATTTGAGTGCGGGAACTGAGGTGTAGGGACGAGCGACGCGGCGGTTTCGGTTTATGCGCGGTTCCCCCTCACCCCGGCCCTCTCCCTGGGGGAGAGGGAGAAGGTAGCGACGCCCGTCGCCCTCACGCATAAGGGGCTTCGGTTCAGGCTTGGGCTGGGCAGTCCTCGTCAATCGGGGCTGTGAAGTCGTCGCGGCCGGGATGGCTTTCCCCTCTCCCCCAGGGAGAGGGCCAGGGTGAGGGGAAACCGGACGCGGCGCGAAATCGCCGCGCCGCTTCGCAGCACAGTTCCAAGGCATTTCGCCGGAACAGGACCTTCCAAACCGATTCCTCACAGCGGCCTCCCGGGTTCGGTCCCCTTCGTGCGGATCAGCAGCAGCACGAGCACGGCGGCGGCGACCATCAGCAGCGAGACGGCAACGGCAGCTTCGAGATTTCCGACGCTGAGTTCCAGGAAGACGGTCGTGGAGAGCACCTCGGTCTTCATCCGTGTGGCGCCGGAGAAGACGAGAATCGGGCCGAATTCCCCGAGCGACCGCGCCCACGCCAGCGTCGCCGCGGTGAGCAGGCCGCGGCGGGCTTCGGGCAGCACCACCATCCAGAAGGCTTGGCTGCGGGTGCAGCCGAGCGTGAGCGCGACCTGTTCGTGGCGGGAGCTGATCTGGTCGAACGTGGCCTTCATCGTCCGCACGGCGAAGGCCGCGGCGACCATGAACTGCGCGAGAATGACGCTCGGCACGGCGTAGGTGACCGGGAAGATCCTTTCCAGCGCACGGGCGGGCGGCGTCTGGAAGAGGATCAGCAGGCTCAGGCCGATGACGAGCGGCGGGAGCACGATGGGAATGTCGAAGATGGCGTCGATGAGGCGCTTGCCGGGGAACTGCACGCGGGCCATCAGGTAACCGATGGGCACGGCGACCCAGAGCGAAAGCAGCGTGGTGAGCGTGCAGCTCAGCAGGCTCAGCCGGATGGCGTAGCGGATCTCCTGGCTTTGCAGCGCGCGCCAAAGATGGCCGGGCGACGTGTAGAATAGGTCCGCGACGAGCGTAGCCAGCAGCAGCAGCAGGTAACAGCCGCCGAGAATTGCGAAGCTGGCGTAGAACAGCCGGTCGGAACGCTTTGCGCTGGGGGGTGAGTCCGTCATGGCGCATCGGCTGCGGCGCGCCACTGGAAGCCGGTCTGTTCGAAGCGCTGCCGGGACTCCGCGGACCGCAGCGTGGCTAGCAGGCGATCCATGAGCTGGGCATGGTCCGAGTTGCGGCCGATGGCGTAGGGCTGGATCGCGAGCGCCTCGGGTTCGGGTAGTTCCACCACGTCGAGGAGGTCGCGGACCTGGCTGGCGTTGGCGGTGTAAACGACCACGGCGTCGAGCGAGCCGGTGCGGATCTGGTTCACGAGCAGGTCGGCGGTCGGCGTCTGCACCTTTACATTCGCCATGACCTTTTCGAGCAAGCCCTGCGAACGAAGCAGCCGGGCGGTGAGCGAACCCAACGCGCTCTGCTGTTCGTTGGCGACGCCCAGGGCGAGTCCGGGTTTGGTCAGGTCGGCGAGGCTGCGGAGGTTCTTTGGGTTGCCCTTCTGCGTCAGGATGACCATGCGGGTCTGGGCAAGATTGATCGCGGGCGCGAAAAAATTGCTGACCGTAGTCATGAACGACACGTCGCAGGCGAAATAGGCGTCGGGCCGCTGACCGGAGCGGATCTGCGCCGTGAGGATGCCGCAGCCGTTGTAGACGCGCGTGACCTTCACGCCCTCGCGCTCCTCGAAGCGCCGGAGCGTGTCCTCGATGGCGAGGCGGTTGACGCCGCCGGAGAACAGGAGGACTTCTGGCGTCTCGCTCCAAACATCGCCGCGCACCACGGAGAAATGGTGCCGCTCAAACTCAGTTAGACCGGCATCACGGGCTGCGGCAAACCGGGCGAAGCGCAGCGCTGCCGTCGGCTGGGTCGTCGAGGCTAGGACGGCGAGCGAGACCGAAGCGACGCCGGCGTCGAGTTCGGGGACGTGAATGGCTTCAAGCTCGGGGTATTGTGCGACCGTGGAATCCCAGACGAAGGCGGCGTCCACCGTGCCGAGCTTCACGTCGTTGGCGAGGTCGTTGACGGTCGGCTTCAGCACCTTGATCCGCGGTTGCAGTGCGTCCCACCGGCCGGCCCGCTGGAGCAGGTCGCGGCAGACCTTTCCGATGGCGGCGGCCTCGGGATTCGCGAGCGCGAGGCTCACACCTTCCCGTTCAAGGTCTGCAAGCGTCTTGAACCGGCTTGCCGCGCCCGTCTTCACTGCGATCACCGGCGTCATGCGGGCGAGCGGCAGCGTTTCGGCGATCAAATGGTTCGAGCGAGCGAGGTCGAGGAACGAGTCGTCGGCGGCGAGGAACAGGTCGCCCTGCTTCGACACGCGCAGGTTGCTGAGCAGCGTCCCCGAGCCGCCGAACTGGAGCTGCACCGGCACGCCGTAGCGCGCCTCGTAGGCGTGGGCGATGGCCTCCATCGGCGCCTTCAGGCCGGCGGCGCAGTAAACGAGCAACGGCTTGCTCGGCGCACCGGTCGCGGATTTGCCGGCCGACGAGGAGCGTGGATTCCACATCAGCAGTCCGACGAGGACGGCGAAGGCGACCAGCGAACCGACGATGATGTTGCGGGCGGAGTTCATCCGGCAGGCGACGTGACGCGCACCGCTTCGGCGAAGCGCGTCACGAAGTCTTCGATGTCCGCGTCGGTATGGGCAAGCGAGAGGTAGAGCTTCGTGCCCATCGGATTCAGGAACACGCCCCGGGCCAGCAGTT
>CAZRRO010000036.1:0-10097 GCA_964602595.1 uncultured Verrucomicrobiota bacterium
TATGATTCGGACCGCCACGTTGCGGTCATGTTTGCCTGCGTCGGCTCGTATCCGAGCGATACTTGGGAGTTCGACGGCACGACCTGGCGGCAGGTCGCCGTCTCGGGGCCGCACGGACGCGATGCCAGCGGCAAGATGGTCTATGACCCGCTCAAGAAGCGGATGCTCATGCAGGGTGGTTGGTGGCCGGATAACAACGATCCCTGGACTTGGGAATACCGCGTGAAAGGCCCCGGCCCCGACGACCGGCAGTGGGGGAACATAGTTCAAGCCGATTGCGCCTACCGGGGTGGGAACTGCCTGGCCTATGATGCCAAGCGGCAGACGCTTCTCCACTTTGGCGGTGGCCACTGGCAGAGTTTTCACAATGACACTTGGCGCTTCGATTGCGCCACCGATGCCTGGACGCGGATGCAAAACTGGGGCCCCGGCCGGTTGGGCGCAGGCCTGGTCTATGACAGCATCCGGGACAAGTTCGTGCTGTTCGGAGGAAGTGGCCGGTGGTGGTCGGGAGACTACGAATTCGGCCGGGGCAACACCTGTGAATTCGATCCCAAGACTGACACCTGGTCCGAAATCCTGCCGGAGGCTGCACCCGGTGTTCCTGGGCCGCGCTTTTTCCATTCGATGGTCTTCAATCCGGTGGCCGGGGTGACGATGCTCAAGGGCGGCGGCCGGACCTCGGTCAATCACAACTACACCGACACTTGGGAGTGGAACGGCACTGCGTGGACGGAAATCCCCGCGCGTCCCGGTGAGCCGACCGGCGGAGTCCTGTGGTTCGACACGGCGCTCAAGAAGGTCGTGCTGTTCAGCGCGCCCAACACCTACGTCTATCACCGGTAGCTGATCCGAGGTCCGCTCGGTCAGTCGAAGGCTCACAAGGAAAAGGGCCGGATTGGTCCGGCCCTTCGGGAGCGGGATGGCCTCTGTTGGTCAGCGGCTCACGCGTTATACGTGCTCGATGCCACGCGGCCGCCGGTGCCGGTCCAGTTGGTGTGGAAGAACTCGCCGCGGGGTTTGTCCACGCGCTCGTAGGTGTGCGCGCCGAAGTAGTCGCGCTGGGCCTGCAGCAGGTTGGCCGGCAGGCGGGCGTTCCGGTAACTGTCGTAGAAGGACAGCGCGGTGCTGAAGGCCGGCACGGGAATGCCCTTCTTCACCGCGAGGGCCACCACGTTGCGCCAACCCTTCTGCGCCGCCTTGATCTCGCCGCGGAAATAGTCGTCGAGGAGCAGGTTTGCGAGCTTCGGGTTCTTGTCGAAGGCCTCCTTGATCTTGCCCAGGAAGCGCGAGCGGATGATGCAGCCGCCGCGCCACATGAGGGCGATGCCGCCATAGTTCAGGTCCCAGCCGTATTCCTTGGCCGCAGCCTTCATCAGCATGTAGCCCTGCGCGTAGCTGACGATCTTCGACGCGTAGAGCGCGTTCATGATGTCGGCGATGAGCGCCTTCTTCTTGGCGTCGTCCTTCGCCTGCGCCAGCGCCGGGCGCGGGCCCTTGAGCTTGCGGGCGGCCTTGACGCGTTCGTCCTTCATCGCGCTGACGCAGCGGCTGAAGACGGCCTCGGCGATCAGCGTGACGGGTTGGGCGAGGTTGGCGGAATCGATGACGGTCCACTTGCCGGTGCCCTTCTGGCCGGCGGTGTCGAGGATCTTGTCCACCAGCGGCGTGCCGTCCTCGTCCTTCTTGGCGAGGATGTTGCCGGTGATCTCGATGAGGAAGCTGTCGAGCGCGCCCGCGTTCCACTCCTTGAACACGGCGCTCATCTCGTCGGCGGTCATGCCCAGGCCGTCGCGCATCAGGTTGTAGGCTTCGCAGATGAGCTGCATGTCGCCGTATTCGATGCCGTTGTGGACCATCTTCACGTAGTGGCCCGAACCGCCGTCACCGACCCAGTCGCAGCACGGGGTGCCGCCGTCCACCTTGGCCGAGATGCCCTGGAAGATGTCCTTCACCGCGGGCCAGGCCGCCTTGCTGCCGCCGGGCATGATGCTGGGGCCGAACCGGGCGCCTTCCTCGCCGCCGCTGACGCCGGTGCCGATGTAGAGCAGGCCCTTGGCCGCGAGCTCTTTCACGCGACGGTCGGAGTCGCCGTAGAGCGAATTGCCGCCGTCGATGATGATGTCGCCGGGTTCGAGCAGCGGGACGACCTGCGCGATGAAGTCGTCCACGGCGGCGCCGGCCTTGACCATGCACATGATGCGGCGGGGGCGCTTGAGCAGGCCGACCATCTCGGCGATGGAGTGGGCGCCGACGACCTTGGTGCCCTTGGCCTCGTTGGCCAGGAAGTCGTCCACCTTGGACGTGGTGCGGTTGTAGGCCACGACGGTGAAGCCGTGGTCGTTCATGTTGAGGATCAGGTTCTGGCCCATGACGGCCAGACCGATCACTGCGATGTCACCAACTGGAGTGCTCATGTGGGAAGTGGCGGAAAGCCGCCGAAAAAGCTGCGGGACGCTAGCGGTGGCACAAGCCGCCAAGCCAGCGGGAATTTCTCATGGCCAACCCGGGTGCGCCTCATCGTCCGCTTGTGGTGCGGCGACGCCCTGTGGCAGCGTCCGTAAAACATCCCGCATGCAGCTCGCCGACCTCTCCTCGCCCGCCCTGGCCCGGCTCAGCCGCGACACGCCGATCGTGTTCCCCGTGGCGGCGCTGGAACAGCACGGGCAGCACCTGCCGCTGTTCACCGACAGCCTGCTGTGCGGCGAGATCATCCGGCGCGCCGCCGCCGCACTGGGCGACCGGGTGGTGTTCGCGCCGCTGCTCTGGCTGGGCAACTCCGACCATCACCTCGACTTCGCCGGCACGCTCTCCGCGCCACCGCGCACCTACCTCGACGTGCTGGGCGGCCTGCTGGAGAACTTCCTCATGCACGGCTTCCGGCGGCTCGTGTTCATCAACGGCCACGGCGGCAACGACATGCCGGGCAAGCAGACCGTCTTCGAGGTCCGCCAGCGCCACCGGCAGCGCGACGACCTGCTGCTGCTGTTCGCCACCTACTGGAACCTCGGCGCGAAGCCGTGGGAAACCGAACCGTCGCTCGTCCAGCGCGAGATGGGCCACGCCTGCGAATGGGAGACCTCGATGATCCTGCGCCTCGCGCCGCACCTCGTGGGCGACTTCACGAAACTGGCCACGGTCGAGCAGGGCAACGCCTTCCTGCCGGCCACGCGCGGCTGGATCACCCGCGAACGCACCGGGCCGGGCCACATCGGTTCGCCGCCACTCGCCTCGGCGGAAAAGGGCGAGGCACTCTTCCGCGTCTTCAGCGAAGACGTGGTGAAGCTGCTCGAACGCGTCCTCCGTTGGGACGGCAAGTCGTGGGAGGGCTGAGGATTCAACCGCAGATGAACGCAGATGGACGCAGATCAATGAACCGGAACGGCGGCTTTCTAGCCGCCGGAGGGTCCTTGGAAACGAGCGATTCGAAATCTCGCCATTCACCGAGAACCCAGCGTTCTTTGGCGCATGCCAAGGTCAGACCTCGATCCGCACTGTGATCTTGCATCGCCAGAGTCGAGTCGAGGATTTCAAGCGCCGCGCAGCGTTCGCGCCACAAGAGGTTTACCAGCATGGTTCCGATGGATGGCCGTATATCCCTATTCATCGCTTTGCCGATGAGACTGAGAGTGCCGTTTTCGCAGCCGACTGTTGGTGTCTCCTCGGTGAAGATGCCGCACTGCTTGAATGTGTCGTCAGCGAACATTCGCCGCGTGAGCCTGGACTCTACGCTCGTGTTGACACCGAGAGTCCATTTTGGCCGAAGCTTCATGCAGTGGTGCCAGCACCGCTGTCGCGGTCTGCTGTTGAGATTGTGATGCAGAGGTTTGTGGACCTTGGATTTCCAGATGCTCTCGCCGCACAGTTGTCGCCAGGGGAACCATTGGTCAGATTGTTAGCGTAAGTGCCGTTTCAAACCATGCATTCCCTTACCGCCTCCGGTGATGACAGATTTGTTTCCTCTGCGGTTTGAACTCATCACATGAACACCCCCGCCCGCACCGCTTCCTGGAAATGGCTTGTGTGCGGGCTGCCGCTGTTCGCTTTTCTAGCGTCGGTCCCGAGCGGATGCGCGAGCCACTCTGCTTCCGGCGAATCGAACGAACAATTGGGCCGGGCGCGAGCAACCGAATCCGAACGCGCTTTTGACCAAGAACGACAGGCGGACGTGGTTGTGTTTTACGATACAGCCAGCGTCTTGGTAGTCACACGACCTGCGCCGGAGCGACATTTCGTTTCGGAGGCTTCATTGCTAGCACACCTCACTGAGCGCATAGCGTCGAAGCGCCTGCTCGTGGTCATCCTTAGCAAGCGCCACGAATGGTCAGAACCAAGGCAAACGCTTGAAGGATTCTGGGAGGTTTGCAAACGAACAGGCTTCAATAATGTCATAATCCAGCAGAGCAGGGCTTGGGGGCGCCCAATTCTCCGTGAGTAAACTCGACAACAATATCCCCAACGCGGCTGGCAGTGCGGCAGTCCGTCGCTCTCGCCTTGGATCTGCGTTCATCTGCGGTTTGAATTCCCTCCCATGAACACCCCTACCCGCACCGCTTCCTGGAAATGGCTTGTGTGCGGGCTGCTGCTGTTCGCCTCGACGATCAACTACATGGACCGCGTCACGCTCTCGACCGTGGCGACGCGGATCACGGCGCAGTTTGGCCTGTCGCAGGAGCAATACGGGAACATCGAGTTCGGCTTCGGCTGGGCCTTCGCCGTGGGTTCGCTGGTCTTCGGGCTGACGGTAGATCGCTTGCCCGTGCGCTGGGTCTATCCGACGGCGCTGGCGCTGTGGTCGGCGATGGGCTTCCTGACGGCCTACGCCCGCAACTACGAGGAACTGCTCGCCTGCCGCATCCTGCTCGGGTTGTTTGAGGGCGGTCACTGGCCCTGCGCGATCAAGACGACGCGGGCGCTGCTCGCGCCGGCGGAACGTTCGCTGGGCAACAGCGTGCTCCAGAGCGGCACCAGCATCGGCGCCATCGCCACGCCGCTGCTCATGCGCCTGCTGCTGACGCCGGAGGCAGGCAGTTGGCGCGGAGCCTTCCAGATCATCGGCGCTGTGGGGCTGATCTGGATCGGGGCGTGGTTTTCGCTGATCCGGCGCCAGGACTTGGGGACTGTTGCGGACGTTCCGGGTGTTCACGCGGACGAGGCCGTCCGCGCTCCGCAGGGCGGTTCGCTGTGGGAAGCCATCTTCAGCCGCCGGATGCTGGTCGTGCTGATCGTTATCGCGCTGATCAACACTTGGTGGCAGTTGCTCCGGGCGTGGCTGCCCAAGGTGCTCCAAGAAGGCCGCGGTTACTCCGAGTCCGACATGCTTAGCTTCCTGCCGGTCTTCTACATTGCCACCGACATCGGCGTGCTGGGCGCAGGCGCCGCGACCGTGTGGCTGCATCGGCGCGGGAGGACTGTCCACGGCGCGCGGGTGGCGGCCTTCGCGGCGTGCGCGGCACTGAGCGCATTTGCCGTGGTGGCCGCCTTCTTGCCGAAGGGACCGGCCCTACTCGGCGTGCTGCTGCTGGCGGGCGCGGGTGCGCTGGGCGTGTTCCCGATCTACCACGCGTTGACGCAGGAATTCACCGCCAAGCACCAAGGCACGATCAGCGGCCTCGGTGGCGTGGCGGCATGGGCGCTTTCGCCCGCACAGAAGCTTTACGGCCGACTGGTGGACCAGACCGGCTCGTTCGATCTCGGCTTCGCGGTGGCGGGCTGTTTCCCGCTGCTGGCGCTGGCCGTCCTCTGGCTGCTGTGGAAGCCCGTCCCGGAACCTCAACCCAACCCAAGTCATCCATGAAATCGTCCCCAGTTGATTCCGTAGCAGCCGAGGTGAGGAGGCTCACTTCGAATGCGGAGTGCGGAATGCGGAGTGCGGAATGTCAGTTAGAGCCTCCTGACGTCGGCTCCTACGGGCGTGGGGTTTCGCGCCGCTCCTTTCTCGCGGCGGGTGCCGTGGGATTTGCGGGAATGGCAGTGGCCACGAACCCGTTGCAGGCCGCTTCGTCGCCGCGTCGCAAGACCATCGCCCTGATCGGCACCGAGGTTCGCACGCATTCGCACGCGCAGCATTTCATCGACCGCTTCCTGCTCGGCTATGGCTGGCAGGGCGGCTGGCGGAAGCCCGACGTGGACCTCGTCTCGCTCTACATCGACCAGTTCCCCGAGGGCGACCTCGCGCGCGCCACGGCGAAGCGCTTCAACGTGCCCCTCTACCCGAGCATCGCCGAGGCGCTGACGCGGGGCGGATCGAATCTCGCCGTGGACGGCGTCGTCATCATCGGCGAGCACGGCAAGTATCCGAAGAACGAGAAGGGGCAGACGATGTATCCGCGGTTCAAGTTCTTCAAAGAGGTCGTGAAGGTGTTCGAGGCGAGCGGGCGCAACGTGCCCGTGTTCAACGACAAGCACCTGTCCACCGACTGGCAGGAATGCGTCGAAATGGTTGCGGACTCGCGCCGGCTGAAGTTCCCGTTCCAGGCCGGTTCCTCGCTGCCAGTGACGCGACGGTTCCCGGCGATTGATCTGCCAATCCACACCCCGCTCGTCGAGAGCGTGTGCGTCGCCTACGGCGGCATGGACAGCTACGACATCCACGGCCTGGAGACCGCGCAGTGCATGTCCGAACGGCGCAAGGGCGGCGAGGTAGGCATCCGGCGCGTGCTGGCGTTGCGCGGCGCGAAGATGTGGGAACACCTTGCCGGCAGGGACGTCACGAAGCGCCTCATGGTCTCGGCGCTGACGCGCAGCCACAACCTGCCGGTGAAGAACGGTTATCCGACCGATGCGGTCACGTTCGAGTGGGCGCGGGCGACCTTCCCGGAAGGCTGGGCCTATTTCATCGAACACCGCGACGGCTTCCACACCACGCTGTTCATGTTCGACATCCGCGACTTCAACTACGCCGGCATGGATCGCTCCGGGAAGATCCATTCGTGTCAGATGTATCTGCCGATGCCGACGCACGGCTCCACAACGGCGGACTTCTTCAGCCCACAGATCCGACACATCGAGCGTATGGTCGTCGAGAACCGCCAGCCGTATCCGGTGGAGCGGACGCTGCTGACCTCGGGCATGACGCTCGCCGGCGTGGAGTCGTTCCACCGCGGCGGGCCGGTCGAGACGCCCGAGATGGCGGTGCGCTACAAGGTGTCGGGCGAATCGTGGTTCTGGCGGGATTGAGCGGGTTCGTCCTGCCGGGGTTAACCACTTTGGTGCCTCGACACGCGGATGGTGGTCTCAATCCTCTTGGCCCGAATGCCTCGCTCCCAACTTCAGCCGGTCCCGGGGCCGCGCGTCTTGGCGCTCGCCCTCGCGGCGGGGTTGGTGACCGTCTGGGCCTATTTCGGTCCCTGGCCGCTGGTGATGGTCGGCGCCACCATGTTGGCGCTGGCATTCCGCCACGCTCGCAGTGATCGGCTGGCGGTGGGCGTGGCGTTGCTGTTCGGCCTCGGCTATTTCGCCATCCTGGACCAACCGTTCGCCGCGTATTCGCCCCGGGGGACGCTCGTGCTGATTCCGCTCCGGATTCTGACGCTGGTTCCCGTGGGCCTGGCCCTCCGGTGGTTGCATCAACGTTGGCGCTGGCCGTTGGCGATCGCATTCCCGCTGGCATGGGTCGGCGGCGAATTCCTGCGGATGCAGGGACCGCTGGCGATGCCGTCGGGCGCGCTCGCGTTGCCGCTGACGGAACTGGGCTGGCTCCTGCAACTCGCGGAACTCGGCGGCAGCTATGCGATCAGTGTCGTGGCCGGGATCGGCTGCGGACTGATGGCCGATGCGATCCGGCTCCGGCAAAGCCGGGCCCCAGGAGTTTCGGTCCGGCTGGGCGCGCTCGTTGCGCTGGTCGCCGTGACGTTTTCCTATGGCACTTGGCGCCAGCGCGAAGTCGGGCGCGCCCAACGTCCCGGCCCGGTCCTCGCGGTCATCCAGCCGGACGTCCCGATGGATTCACGGACCGGCGAAGGGTTCGACCCCGACTTGCTCATGCACGACCTGCGGGCGCTTTCGGAGGCGGCGGTCCGCCACGATCCGAGGCCGGATCTGGTGCTCTGGGCCGAGGCTCCCGCCGGCTTCCCGGTGATCAATGCCGAGTGGCCCGGCGGGGCGGCCGCGCGGCGGGAATTCGAGGGCTGGGTGCAACGGCTCGGTGTCCCCGTGCTCTACGGCAGCAATGTGCTGCTACCCGGTGAAGCCGGTCGGACGAATGACTGGAAGATCTTCAACGCCGTGACCCGGTATGATCCGGGGGCGACCCACGAATCCGGACGCCAGTTCAAGCGCCGGCTCTTTCCTGGGGGCGAAACGATGCCGGGCGCGAATCTCCCCTGGCTGGGCGGGCTCATGGACTGGCTGGGCGGCGGTCGGAGTTCGTCCCGGGCCGACTGGCTGACGCCCGGCACCCAGGCGCACGTCTTCACCGTCACCAACGCCCCGCAGGTCTGGCGGCACCGCGTGGTGATTTGCAGCGAGGCGTTGTTTCCGGAAGACACCGGCTCGTTTCTGGCTTCGACGGCGGGCAAGCCGGTCGATTTCGTGACGGTTCCCGGCAACCTCGGTGGGTTTGCCCGGAACCGCGCCCAGCGCTGGTATTTTGCCAGCCTGCGGGTCCGCGCCGCCGAGGCCCGGATCGGTCTCGCGTGCAGCCTCAACACCGGCATCTCGGGTTTTGTCCGGCCCGACGGTTCGGTCCACGGACTGGTCACCAATGCGTCCGGCCTGCCGTGGACCGGCCGCGGTGCGCCCGAACTGAAGCCGATGGCCGAATTGCTCGACCTACGGCTCCGCCGCGAGGCGGAACTGGCCACCAACGGCGTGCTCCGCGCCGAGGTGCAGCAGCGCATCGCGGAGATCAACCGGCTCCGGGCCGAGGCCGGCGTCAGCGGCTATTCGGTGGACCGCGTCTGGACTCACCCCGGCATCACTCCCTACAGCCGCACCGGCGACGTGCTGGGCGGTTCCCTGTGCCTGGCGATGGGCCTCGCCGCGGTGGCGGAGTTGGCTTGGTCGGCCCGCTCTCATTTCCGCCTTTCCAGCCCGCGCCGTTCAGCCTGACCGTCCGCCCAAGCTCGGTCGCGAACGATGCCCACCTTCCGGCTCATCCTTGGCCTGCTGCTGATGCTGACGTGGCCTGGCGTCCGCGGTTCCGCCGCGGAGTATCGTCTCAAGGCGTGGCGCACCGAAGAGGGCCTCCCGCACAATCAGGTCAATTGCCTCGCGCAGACGGCGGACGGTTATCTCTGGGTGGGCACGGTGAACGGCCTCGCGCGCTTCGACGGGCAGCGCTTCGAGGTTTACGACGCGCGGAACCAGCCGCCGATGCAGACCAGCGACGTCGGCAGTTTCCTCGTCACCCGCCGCCACGGCCTGCTGTTCCTCACGCGGGATGGCCAATGGTGCCAGCGGCGCGACGACGGCACGTTCGCCTCGCGCCTGGAGCTGACGCAGATGACCGCCTGGCTGGAGGACGACTCCGGCCGGGACTGGTGCGTGAAAAGTCCCGGCGGGCTGTTCGAGTTGCGTGGCGGCTCCGCGCGGGAAGTCCCGGACGCGGCGCCGTTGGCCGGTTTGCCGGTCGTCGCCGCCGGCCGGCCGGCGCCCGCGGTGTTTCGCGCCGGCCAGTGGTGGGAACTCCGGTCCGACCGCTGGCAACCGGTCACCGGTTTGCCCGCCCTGCCGCCGAGCAATTTCGCGTGGCAGGTCCAGCCGCCGTCCGGGGGCGCGTGGTTCATGCTCGACCGGGCCATCCACCGACTCGGTCCGGATGGGCGCCTGCAAACCGTCGCGGTGCCCGGAGTGACCGATTCCGTCAGCACGTTGCTGAGTTCACCCGGTGGCGTGACCGCCCTCGTCACCTATGCGGGCCGCGCGTTCCGGGTCTTCGCCGAACGGGGCGAAGTGGAATTGGTCCGCGATCCCAACGGGCAGCCATTGGAACAAGTCACCTCCGCGTTGCCGGATGACGAGGGCAACCTCTGGCTGGGCACCCGGAATGACGGCCTGATCCGGCTGAGCGAATCCGCCTTCCGCCTGCGTGATCGCCGGCACGGTTTCCCCGGCGACCAGCTCACCACCGTGGCGATCCGCCGCGCCGGCGGCCT
>CAZRRO010000037.1:0-8774 GCA_964602595.1 uncultured Verrucomicrobiota bacterium
CTCGAATCCTGGAGCCTCGAGTTCACCGTCGTCCCAGAACCCAACGAATCCGTCGCCCTCACCGCCACCGCCTTGGCGGCCCTGGCCCTCGCCAGACGCCGCCTAAGACGGGCCGGATGAACGGGCTGCTAACGTGCCCTCGGGCACGTTATTCCTTCAGCAGCTTGCGGATGGCGCCCAGCAGGACGTTTTCCACTTCGGGCGCGACATTGGAGCTGCGGGGTTCGGTTTCGTAACCGCCCTCGGCGTAGGCGCGTTCCGTGCCGATATACCACGGTCCGTAATCGCCGTAGGCGGCCATCGCGACAAAACGGCCGGGGCGTTCCGCCTTCGCGGCCAACTGGTATTCCACGAACAACTCGCCGGGCAGGTGAAGCAGACGGGCGTCGCCCAGGGAAAGGCAACCGACCTCAATCCGGTGGCCCGCCTGACAGCGCCGAAGCCACGATAAGCGGGACGCTTCGCCGCGCGTCAGGAATGGCGCGGAACGGCCCTTCAGTTCGGCGACCAGTTTCGCTTCCTCGAGGTATTTCGACGGCGGGACGGCAACAGCTTCGAACTGCCAGTCCACATTATCCGAGGTGATGGTCTGCCGTTTCGTGGCTTCCCAGGCGTGTTTCATGCCGTCTGCCAGGCGCTCGGCCAACAGGCGCCGGTTTTCGGGCGAGCCGTCGTTGTATTTGCCGGCGCCAAGATTGCCGCCGGCCCCGTTGAAGTGGACATGCAAGGCCTGCGGCACGGCCAGTTGGCGGAGGAAACGGGCAATGCCGGGGAAATCCGGATTCGGGATTCCGGTGCGATAGTAGCTTTGCGGGTGCGTCGCGTAGTAACTGAGCACGGCGACGGGCCGGTTCGTGTTCCAGAAACTGACGAGGGACACGAGCGGATCAATTGTGCCCTCGGGTTCCGCCCGTAGCTTGGGGTCGGGCGTCGCGGTGTAGCGCACCGCTTTGACCTTGCCGTCGGGGCCAAAGATGCGGCGGTTGGAGGCAACCTGATGGACGGGCGCCGTGCCGAGGCCGATTTCGGTCACGGTCTGCGCCGTGGGCAGTGAATTCCGGACCGCGGTGGCGAGGCGTGCGAGGGCTTCCCGCTGGAACGAACTTTCGAAGTTCAACGCATCGAGTCCCTCGGCTTTCAGGATCTTTTCCGCCCCGAAATCGCAGTCCGGCGCATCATGCTGGTGAAGTGTGTGGACCGTGACCCGTTGGGCCGTGGTGCCCGCCGCCGCCGCGAGAGCCTGGCGGAAGGCGTCGTGCCCCTCGTTGGCGATGCCGATCCAGTCCACGGCGCACAAGACGATGGGCTCGCCGGCCCCCAGCAGCACGATCCCGCGGGCGCGGAGGCTCATGTCCCACGTGTTGGTCACCGGGTCGTAGGCGATGCGGGTGCCAATTGGGGGCGTGACGTCGGTATCGAACGTCGCGACCCGCAGTGGTCCGGCGGCGACGAGGCGCAGCAGGGTGAGCGAAAGCAGGAGCAGGCAGGCGGCAACGCGGGCGAACATGGCGCAATCCTAGGCGTTGCCCGGCCGGTTAGAAGACCGGAGTCAGGGTAGGGCCGCGCCTTGGCCTCACCTTTTGCTTCCCCTCGCCCGCCTGCCTACCATTCTCCCGCCGATGTCTGATGCGCCCCTGCTCACCCTTGATCTGCCCGGCATCCGCAAGCTGAAGTCCGGCAAGGTCCGCGAAGTGTTCGATCTCGGCGACCGCCTGCTGTTCGTCGCCTCGGACCGCATCTCCGCCTTTGACTGCATCATGCCCAACGGCATCCCGCGCAAAGGCGAGGTGCTCACGCAGATTTCCCACTTCTGGTTCGACCTCACGGAAGGCTGGCTGCCCAACCACCGGCTAGCCCGGGCCGGCGATCCGTTGCCGGCCGCGTTGCAGCCCTTTTCGGCGCAACTGGCCGGGCGCAGCATGATCGTGAAAAAATCCCAGCCGCTCGCCATCGAATGTGTGGTGCGGGGGTATCTGGCCGGCTCCGGTTGGAAGGAATACAAGGCTAGCCAGACCGTCTGCGGGATTCCGCTGCCGGCCGGCCTTCAGGAGTCCAGCGAACTGCCGGCCCCGATCTTCACTCCGGCGACCAAGGCCGAGACCGGTCATGACGAAAACATTTCCTTTGAGCGGGCCGCCGAAATCGTGACGCCGGCGATCGCGGAAAAGGCCCGGGAACTCAGCCTGAAGCTGTATTCGACCGCCCGCGATTATGCCCGGCAACGCGGCATTATCATCGCCGACACCAAGTTCGAGTTCGGCCTGTTCGAGGGTGAACTGATCCTGATCGACGAGGTGCTGACGCCCGATTCTTCCCGCTTCTGGCCGGCCGACCAATATGCCCCGGGGCGCAGCCAACCGAGCTACGACAAGCAGTTCGTGCGCGACTACCTGGAGACGTTGGCCTGGGACAAAACCCCGCCCGCCCCGGCGCTGCCCCCTGAGGTCGTGGCCCGCACGCAGGCCAAGTATCTGGAAGCCTTCGAGCGCCTGACCGGGCGGAAACTCTGAGGTTGTGGAGCGGCCCTGAGACCAATGGCCGCCGGGATTTGCCAAAATTCGCGCGGCTTGTGGGATTGCGCGTCAGCCGAACTGACCGACACTGGGCCGCGGTTCGGGTAGCACGTTTCTTCCGCGACCTTCCCCAGGTCCACCTCCTTGGCGTCCTGCCCGAGCCGTTTTCTTTTCGGCGTCAGATTCCGGCGCGATCCAATTCCGCATAGGCGCTGGCGAGCCACATCTTGACCCGTTGCCGTTCCAGGATTCCGAGCCCGGTGCTGTCGGATTCGCTGCGGTTCTTGGCCGCCCAAAAACTAGTGCTGCCGGCGTCGATCTTGTTGATCACCGGTTCGTGGAGCCGTTTCAACGTGATGATCGTCGCGCCGAGTTCCCGCAGGCGTTCCTTCTCGGCGGACTGGTCCAGCAGGTCGAAACTCTCGCCGCGGAGTTGGTTCAGCACGATGACGTAGTTGAGGCGGGCGCCGAAGCGGTCGAGCAGCTTCTTCAGCAGGTCTAGGGAATCCTTGCCGGAATCCATGACGTGCCAGTAGTTCAGCGAAAACCCGCCTTCTCCGGCCATTTCGAGCACGCCAGATTCATCCATCCAGCGGACGAGAGGCACCTGGGTCTGGGCGGCGAGGTCGACGAGAATGCGTTTGTCCGGATTCGCGATCGCGGACTCCACGATCAGGTCCAGGCTTTCGTAACGGTCCACGACCACCGGCGACGCGTAGTCCGCGTAGAAGCGGAGCAGGGCCCCGTGGGAACGGTCGGTGTCGAAGCCGAGGAAGCTGAGCTCCTTGTCGATCAGGAATTGGGCGACCACCCGGGCCACCACCGACTTGCCGACGCCGCCTTTTTCGCCGCCGATGAGATGAATCTTTGCCATGTTCGTGACTGCCTTCCGCGAAGCACGGGGCGCGGGCCATCGGCAGCCGGGAATTCGGCGGTCCGGGCAGCGCCATTCCGTGGGAGGACAGCCTAGGGGCCCGCCGTAGCCGAACACGACGGGAATCCGGCCGGGCGAATGAAACCGCTGCATGACGTCCAGCCGAGGGCAGTCCCGGGGCGTTCCGGCGCGTCAGCCCAGATAGGGGATCGTCAGCGGTCCCTGCGGCAACACCGCGACACGGGATCCCGGACCGAAGCGTGCCAGTTCGGCCGTCACCGCGGCGGCGATGTCCGGACACGGCCGGAGATGGGCTGCATGGACGGCTTCGTGGGACATCTTGGTGTGGAGCAGCACCTTCGCCTTACCTTGGATTAACGACTGGATGTGAGCCTGCCACTGCTCGGGGCGGACAAAACCGGGCGAGGCCAGCAGCGTCAGGATTCCTTCCGGCGAACCGCCTTCGCGCAGCAGCTTGTCGAACGGGCTCGCGGCCGGGACCCCTTCGTTGCATTCTGCGGCGAGGATGATCGTGCCGCCCGGCGCCACGATGCGCGCGGCGGCGCTCATGCCCTTCACGCCCTGATACAGGTTCATGTCGAGCGGGTAGCCGGAGTTGGTCGTCACCACGACCTCGAAGGGGCGGTCCACCTTCTGCATGGCCGAACCGCGGACGAATTCGCGGCCGACGCGGTGCGCTTCAACGAGGTCGCCGGCGAAGACGTTGGTGAGCTGGCGGTGATCGTTGAGCGTGACGTTGATGAGGAAGCTCGGGCCGACACGCTGGGCGATCTCCAGCAGCTCTTCCCACAGCGGATTACCCTCGCAGATGCCGAAGGTGGCGCGCGGGTCGTTCAGGTTGTCCCAACCGTGGTTGCTCATCACGGTTTCGGTTGCGGCGACACCTGGCATGAGCGCCTTGGGCCCGCCGCTGAAGCCGGCGAAGAAATGCGGCTCGATGAAGCCCGTGAGAATCCGCACATCAGCCTCGACGGCGATCCGGTTGATCCAAGCGGGCGTCCCGGTGCGGGTGGTGCCGAGCTGGACGCAGGCCGCGTGATTCTCGGGCTCGTGATTCACCACGCGCCAGTTCGCGACCACCTCAGGCGTGAGCATCTTCTCCAGCTCAGCCTGCGTGTTGGGCCGGTGCGTGCCGAGTTGGTTCAGCAGGGTGACTTGGTCGCGGCGAATGCCTTGGGCCTCCAGATAGGCGAGCAACCAGGGAATTAGCCGGTGATTGGGCGTGGCCCGGGTGATGTCGGTGAAGAGGATGACGATCTTTGCGTCCGGCTTGAGCCATTCCCGCAGCGGCGCGGCGCCGATGGGTTGCTCCAGCGCGGCGAGCAAGGCGGCGCGTTCATCGGGCAAGCCCGGCCGGGGCGACGGTTCGATGACCGTAGTTCGTCCGTCCGGGAACTCGACGGGAAGCTGACCCTGACCGTAGGCGAGGTGAACTTGCATGCGGACGATTATGTTCGCCCGGTTCGCTCCGCGCCAGCCTCGGCGCGTTTGAATCCAGATACGAAAACACCCGGCATGGAAGCCGGGTGTCCGGGGTTGTTTGGCGGCAATGGAGGTCTTCCTCAATACGGCGGCGACTCGAACCCGACGCCGCGCGCCAACGTCCGGATGCGCAGCAGATACATGTCGGCCGTGATGTAGAGCGTGCGGCCGTCGTCGCCGAAGGCGCAGTTGGCCGTGTTCTCGCCGGTCAGCAGGGTGCCAAGGTGTTTGCCGGCGGGACTGATGATCAGGATGCCGCCCGGGCCGCTCGTCCAGATATTGCCGCCCTGGTCGACCTTCAGGCCGTCGGGACCGCCCTTGAGTCCTTTCTGCGCGAGCGGCTTGCAGTCAAAGAACAGCCGGCCGTTCCTGATGGTGCCATCGGCCTGCACGTCGAAGGCGCGGATGATGGGCGCGTTGCCGTCCGATTGGGCGACGTAGAGCGTCTTTTCGTCGGGCGAAAGGGCGATGCCATTGGGGAACGTCATCTCGCTGGTGAGGAGCACGACCTCGCCGGACCTGCGGGCGAGGTAAACGCCGTTAAAGAGCAGCTCCTTGAGCGGCGAACCGTTCAGTCCGTTCAAGCCGTAGGGCGGATCGGTGAAGTAGATGTCGCCCGTCCGCGTGAGGACCAGGTCATTGGGCGAGTTGAAGCGGCGGTGGTTGAAGTGGGGGACGACGGGCGCAAACACGCCCTTGGGGCCGTCGCGCGCCACGAGTTTGGCGATCTGGCGGTTGCCGTGCTGACAGAGGAGAAGATTGCCGGCGCGGTCCGTGGCGAGGCCATTGGAGCCCAACTCACGGTCATTCCGGGAATGGCCAGTGTAGCCGCTGGGTTCGAGGTAGACGCTGAGGCCGTCCCGTTCGGACCAACGGTGGACCTTGTTGCGCGGCACGTCGGAAAACACGACGGCCTGCTCCTTGCGCAGCCAGACCGGGCCCTCGGACCAGTCGAAGCCATCCGCGAGTTTTTCCATCTGGGCGTCGGGCGCCAGCAACGCGTCCAACTCGGGTGCCAGGCGTTCCACGGAGCCGAAGGCGGGAAAAGTCGCCTTCGCGGTCTTCTTGGCAGCACAACAGGGTTTGGTGCAGTCCTTGGCGCACGCCGAGTCGCAGCATTCGGCGGCGGGCTTGCCCTTGCCGGGCACGGCCGAGCTGTGGGAATTCACGAGGACATTTCGCTGGGCCTGGGCGCTCATCGCCGCCGCCAGCATCAGGGCGGAAACAGACAGGGATTTCATGGGGATGGTGGCAGCGTAGGCGCGGACGCCGGGTCCGGTCAACGCAGTGAAACGGTCCGGCCGGGGGGCGATGAAAGTCGCGGCTTCGCCCCAGATCCATGAATACTTCTCGTGAGGCAGAATGATTCGAACCGGGCAATTCTTGTGGAGCCCCGTCGACGACCTAGAGTTTCGCTTCAGCCGTCAACGGCTAGCCGGAACCACGCGGTGGGCAGTCTGCCCCCGCGGTCCTGCGGTCTCGACGGGCATTAACAATGGCAATTGAATCAATGAAACTACGCACCTCGCTCACGAAAGTGTTGGCGACGGGTTCCCTGCTGGCGCTCACGGCGTCGGCCTTGGCGGGCACCCGGACGTTCAACTTTGACACCGATCCGGCCGCCGAACTCCAGATCTTCGGCAATAACCCGACCGTCTACGTCGGCGCCGGCGGCAATCCTGACACCGGCGGCTACATTTCGATCACCGACGCCGTCAACAGCCAGAACTCCACGATCATCTTCCCCGACATTGACGGCGGGGTTCCGGTCAAGGCGTTCACGTTCACCGCCGACCTCCGCGTGGGCAATGCCACCGGCAACGACGGCCGGCCGGCGGACGGGTTCTCGATCAACTACGCCCGCTCCGGTGATCCGGTGCTGGTCGCGGCGGCAAACAATCCCGACGGCGTTGGCGGCGCGTATGCGGCCGGCTTGCCCGAAGCGGGAACGACCACTGGCATCGCGATTGGCTTCGATGTGTGGTCCGGCAACACCCTGCCTGACGGCGGCGACGTCGAAGGCGTGATCGTGCGCGTGGATAACGTCACTGTCCTGCGCCAAGCGCTGTCCACCCGGAACGGCAACTGCGACGACACGAATTCCATCCAGACCGGCCCCTTCAATGCGGATGCCGCGGGTGATGCCTCGGGCCTTTGCTGGGCCAAGTTGGAAGTCGCCTTGGACGAAGCCGGCAAGCTCACGGTCTCCTACAAGGGGCGCAAGGTGCTTGATGCGTTCCAGACCACCTTCATCCCGACGCCCGGCCGCCTCGTGCTGGCCGGCCGGACCGGTGGTGCCAACCAGAACCAACACGTGGACAACGTCGTCATCACGACCGTGGCCGCCGCGCTGCCCACGGTCGGCCCCATTTCGGCCACGCCGGACGGCTTCTCCTTCCCGATCGATGACGCCGGGGCCAGCGTGCTGAACCCGTCCACCCTGGCGGTCACCTTCAACGGCGCGACGGTCACGCCGACGCTGAGCAAAACCGGCACGACCACGACGGTCGCCTACAAGTCGGCCACGCCGTTCGCGGCGGGTGCCACCAATACGGTCACCGTCAGCTTCAAGGACAACGGCGCCAATTCTGGCACGGGCGAACGCAGCTTCGTCACCCCCGCCTACGCGCTGCTTGTGGCGGCCGACGCGGCCAGCACCCCCGACACGGCCAAGACGGGCTTCAGCATCCGGCCGCACCAGGTGACCTCGGGCCAGCCCAACAGCACCCGGTTTACCGAGGAGCAGCTCGCGGGGCTCCGCGGCGACAACCAGGTTGACCTGACCGCGATCAGCGCGGATGCCGCCGGCTTCGTGGCCCGGGAGCTGATTGACTACAAGAACGCTTCCGGCGGTTCCGGCAACTTCACCACCGACACGGAGTTTACCGACCTCGGCATCCCCGGCGGCGCGTTGACGACCGAGGACAACTCGGCCTTTGAGGCGCTGACCTACGTCGAGTTCCCGAGCCGTGGCAATTACGTGATGGGCGTCGCCTCCGACGACGGGTTCGCCGTGAAGGCCGGCGGCCAGCCGCGGGACTTGTTCAAGGCGGTCGCAGGTGTGTTCGAGGGCGGCCGTGGAGTCGACACCGGCACCCGTTTCAATGTCTATGTTGATGCTGCTGGCGTTTATCCGTTCCGGCTGCTCTGGGAAAACGGTGGCGGCGGCGCTGGTGTCGAGTGGTTCACCCTCAAGGCCGACGGCACGCCGGTCCTCCTGAATGATGTCGCCAACGGCGGCCTCAAGACCTACCGCGCGGTGGGTTCGGCCTCCGCGCCGTTCGTCGCGCTGGTCCAACCCTATCCGAATTCCGCCGGCGCCAGCCCGATTACCGCAGTCGAAGCGTGGCTCAAGGATGGTTCCGTGGCCGTGCAGGACAGCTCGATCACGCTCGCCCTCAACGGCACCGCCGGCACTCCCGTCGTGAGCCGCACGGGTGGAACCGTGAAGGCGACCCTCGCCTCATCCGGCCTGCTGCCCTCGGGTTCGACCAACAGCGTGGTCCTGACTTACAAGGCCGCGGGCTCCGCCACGGTGGTGACCCAGGCCTGGTCCTTCGTGACCGAAGTCTACGCGACGTTGCCCACCAGTGTCGTGACTGCCGCGGGCACGGGTGATTCCACCAAGCCCGGCTTCAATGTGAAGACCTGGCAAACCGAGACCCGTGGGGCGAACGCACCCACGATCCCCAACAACCTCGAGTTCATCGAAGGCATCCTGGCCGGCCTGCTCACGGCCAACCAGGCGGATCTCACCGGCTTCCAGAACGGCGTCTTCGCCGAAGCCACCACGGTGAATTACACCCGCTCGCTCGACGAGACGGCGAATGGCAACTTCACTCCCGACCGCCAGCATCCCGGCATCCCGGGCACCGGCGGCAGCA
>CAZRRO010000038.1:0-4197 GCA_964602595.1 uncultured Verrucomicrobiota bacterium
GTATCCGTGTTTCCACGCCACCGCATCCGTAGCATCACCGATCCACCATCCGTAGTAGAACGGACCACACCTCGCGCAGGGCTCGTCGGTCAGGGGAAGACAGTCGAATCGACCGTGAACGCCACTGGCCGTTCAAACCTCGCATCCGCGATGGGCCTTGCCGAGACAGCCGGTTACAATTCGGCCCGGTTTTCTAGCGCGAACCGCAACAATGCCTGTGCCCCCCGGAGCTTCAGCCGCTCCCCGATGTGGGCCCGGTGGGTGTCGACCGTTCGCGGGCTGATGCACAACTCGTGCGCAATCTCCTTCGTCGTGCGATTGGCACCGATCAGCCGGAGCACCCGGCGTTCGGTCGGGGTCAGGGAAGCGAGACGGTTCGATTGGACCGGCACAACGGAATCTTCCGTTCGGCGCCCGACGAACTCCCGCAGGCTGTTGCTCAGGAAAAAACCGCCGGCCGCGACGGAGCGGATCGCCAGCAGCACCTCTTCGCTGGCGTTCTCCTTGAGCACGTAGGCCGCGGCGCCCGCCTGGAGTGCTGCCTCGAAGGTGCTTTGCTCGCGGTGCAGCGTCAGCACCACGGCCGCCACCGGCGGCGACATCGCCCGGCACCGGGTCACGAGTTCAAGCCCGGAGCCATTCCCCAGGTTAAGGTCCACCACGGCGACCTCGGGACGGAGCTTTTCCAGCAACTCGAGGCCAGCTGCGTGGCTCCCCGCCTCACCCACGACCTCCAAGCCCGGCGCCGTTTCCAGCAGACTCCTAAGTCCTTGGCGGAAAATAGGATGGTCATCGACAATCAGGACTCGGCTCATGGTGTGGCGCGGCGTTTATCCGGGACGGGCACCAGCAAGGTCAACCGCGTTCCCACGCCGGTTTCGCTGTGCCACTCGAGGGTGC
Organism: uncultured Verrucomicrobiota bacterium; assembly: GCA_964602595.1. GTDB lineage: Bacteria > Verrucomicrobiota > Verrucomicrobiia > Limisphaerales > UBA9464 > CAIWAH01. The sequence goes on from CAZRRO010000038.1 coordinate 901, forward strand.
CGCGCAGCAAGGCGGAGCGCGCCTGCATGTTCTTCAGCCCGGAGCCTGAACGCGGATTCGCCTCCACTTCCTCGCGGTTGAACCCCCGCCCATTGTCGAACACGGACAATTGCAGGCCGACCTCGGACCACAGCGCCTCAAAGGTGATCTCGGTAGCGCCGGAATGTTTGATGGCATTGTTGAGGGCTTCCTGAGCGACCCGGTAAAAATCCACCTCCAACTCCGGCGCCAAGGCTCCGTCGAGTTCTTCCACCCGGAATTCGAGCTTTTGCTCAATGGATTCGGCCTGGTTTTTCCCGAGCCAACGAAGCGCCTGGGTCAGCCCCAGTTGGTCGAGTTCCGGCGGGCGAAGGCCGCGTGACATAGCCCGGACGCCGTCGATCGCCCGGGCGGCGGTCTCGGAAATGGAGTTGAGCTGACGCGCCACATCGGCCACCGGCGGCGTCTGTCGCAGGGCAATTTCCGCGCGATTCCGGATCAGCTGCAATTCCTGCCCCAGACCGTCGTGCAGTTCGCCGGCAATGCGCGCCCGCTCCTGCTCCTGGGATCGGATCAGCTGGCGCGAAAACTCGGCCGACTGCTCCCGTTGCCGACGCAGCTTGCGGACGCGCACCTGGAAATAGCCGATGCCGGCGCCCAAGAATGCCAACACCCCCAACACCCGCACGGGCAAACGCTCCCACCACGCCGGCTCCACAATCAGGTTGAGCGCCGCTGCCGGCTGGCTCCACACGCCGACGTCGGTCCGGGCCTCCACCTCAAACCGGTATTTCCCGGGTGGCACTCGCGTATAATACGCCGCCCGTCGGCTGCCGGCCTCGACCCATTCGCGGTCGAAGCCCGTCAACCGGTAGCGGTAGGTCACCGCCAAAGGCGCCACAAAGCTTGGGCTGACAAATTGGAAGTCGAGGCGCTCCTGCCGCGGGGGAATGTGGAGAAGGTCATATCCCCGGGGCGCAAACACGGTCCGGCGCTGACCCGCAGGAGCCGGCGTGTAACCCAGTTCCGTGGCCGGCGGCAGCGGCATGGCCCGGAGGTCGGCCAGCAGGCCCGTTAACTGGGCCACCGAACTCGGTCCCTCAACCGCCACCCGCTCGAGATTGATCATCGGAGGCCGCCGCAGGGCATGGACCGGATTCGGCACCGCGGAGACCAGCCCGTTGCCGGAGGCAAACCACATCCGGCCATCCGCCGCCCGGGCGGCCGTCGGCTGCAATGTCGCGGTGAATTCCTCGCTCCGCAGCCCGTCGGCGCGCCGGAAGATGCGCAGGTTGAGCGGCAGCTCCCGGCGCAACGCCCGCGCGGCCAATTCCTGGCGCGCCACCACCACCAAACCGCCGCCGGTGCCGATCCAGAGCCGGCCTTCGCCGTCTTCAAGGATGGAACTGATCCCGTTGTCCGGCAGTCCATCGTCCGTGGAAAAGCGGGCAAACTGCCCATCTTGGAACCGGAACAATCCCCGCGCCATCGTGCCGATCCACAGCGCTCCGTCGGCATCCAGATGCAGGGCGACTACCACTTCGATGGCTTCCTTGTTTCCGGTGACCGCGTAGGTCTCAACCCCGGTGGCGGTCACCCGGTTCAGGCCGTAGGACGTTCCGATCCACACTTCGCCGGTGCCGAGGTCGGCCACGCACCGAACGTCGTCGTTGGAAAGCCCCGTCTTACCGTCGAGCCGGCGCACCACCTGCCCGTCCCGCCATTCAAACACGCCCTTGGCGGAACCCACCCACATCGAACCCGCCCGCCCCGGCGCCAGGCACCAGGCCGCCTGCACGGTGGCTCCGCCCAGTCCCGGCACCGGCTTGAACGACGTGCCATCCCAGCGCGACACCCCGCCCCGCCGGGTCGATACCCAGATGCCGCCGGCCGCGTCTTCCTGGACCGAATACACAAAGTCATCCGGCAATCCGTCCGCCCGGCCAAACTGCCGCCGCCCGGCGCTGGCGATCCGCGTCAAACCGTCGGTCGTGCCGACCCAAAGCGCCTGATCCCGCGTCACCAGCACCGAGGTGACTTCGTCACCGGCGAGGCCCTCGGCCGCGCCAAGCGCCACGACCGGCGTCGCCCGCAGTTGGACCAAACCAGCCCCTTCTGTCGTGAGCCAGATCGAGCCCTCGTGGTCCACGAGAAAACCACCCGGCATCCGCGGCGTGGCCGAACCGCCCGTCGCGTATTCCGACCAATCGCCGCCTTGCCAGCGCACCAGGCCGCGTTCGGTGCCCAGCCACACCTCGCCCGGCACCGCTTCCCACGCCATGAGCGGCCGAACGCCTTCAATCAGATCGGCTTCCGTCCACCGTTTGAATTGGTCGCCCGCGAACACATAGATTCCTTCGCCAGTGCCCAGCCAAATCCGGCCGCTGCCGGCCTGGGTGAGGGCCATGCCGCGCGCCCCCTCCGGCCTCGGCTCCAGCGCAACCGGCTGAAACCGGCCGTCCCGAAAGACAAACAGACCGGCGTGGAACGTCGCGACCACCAATTGCCCGGTGGGGTCCACCTTCAGGTTGGCAATGAACCGGTCGCCCAACCCCTCATCGCTGCCGTAGTGGCGAAAACTTCCATCTGGCTCGCGCGAGAACACGCCGCCGCCGTCCGTGCCGATCCATAGACGGTTGTCCGAGCCGAGGCACAACGCCTTGACCTGCTCGTTGGCCAACCCCTCCGCCGCGCCGAAATGCTGGAACCGTCCGTCACGACGCCGCGCCAAGCCGCCGCCCGCCGAACCCACCCACAGGCTGCCGTCGCGATCCTCCAGCAACGAGGTGATCACCGGCACTGGAAGTTCGGGAGTATTCCGCGCGTTGTAGACCTCTAGTGCTTGCCCATCGAACCGGCCTAGCCCGCCGTTCATGGCGAACCAAATGAACCCATCCCGCGTCTGCACGAGCGCCTCGACGTTGGAAAACGGCAACTGCTCGGAGCTGACCCAACGCTTGATCGAGTAGTCCACCGGCAGCCGTGCCGCGCCGAACGCGCCCCACGCCAACGTCATGCCAAACGACATGACCACGCGCAGCAGCAGGCACCGGGCAACCGTGGGGAACAACACCATGGCGAAGATGCGTCCACTCTGTCCACAAGCCTACGAGGACATCAATGCTCCGGCGCGGCCGTCCGGAGCCTGGACAACCCGATCCAGCAGGAAACCGTCCCCTCCAGGCATCGATCGTTCACTTATCCGGCCCGTCTTAGTCGTTTTCTGGCCAGGGCCATGGCCGCCAAGGCAGCGGCGGTGAGGACGACGGATTCGTTGGGTTCTGGGACGACGGTGAACTCGAGGCTCCAGGATTCGAG
>CAZRRO010000039.1:0-4189 GCA_964602595.1 uncultured Verrucomicrobiota bacterium
GTAAGCGTCAGCGGTTTCCTCAATATCGCCGAAGGCTACTACTGAGCCTTTATCAATGAGACTTGTCATTGAGCCGCTCCCTTATCAAACACATGATACATTTCATATTGTAAATTCATGCCGTTGCGACCCATAAACAAAATTTTGTTGGTGTTCGGAGCAAAATAATCCCCATCTACCCAATCTTGAATTGGTGCGTGCATTGAAACAGAACTGCCAAACGTCCGTGTTTGGTTGGGGATTGTGTTGTTTGTAGATGTTATAGCACTTGCGGGTGTAAAAATAAGTTTTCCGCAAGCGCCTACGCTGTTTCCGCAAATCATAACCGAATTTGTACTAAACGGCATTGTAATTCCGGCGCCGTTAAATTCGGCGCTAATCGCCCCCATAGCTGTTACGTTACCATCAACTGTTGCGCGGGCAAGACTTGAAGTAATGCTTGATTGGTACGCGCATAGAGCAATCGTAGCACCCGCACTTAATAGCGCAGTGTATTGAGGTATAGTTGCGCTGCTGATGCTAGTAGCACTTGTGACTAGACTTGTTGGGCTAACGCCGGACACATCAAACACTACTACATACGCCAAACTAGATTGGCGTATGGAAAAATACCCTACGTCGCCGTAGTTATACAAAATGCGGCGGCTTGTTGCTGTTTGCGCCCCGTCATCACCAGTGGTGACATATGACGGGCTTTGGGTCAGCGTCGTACCGCTAATGGCGATATTATAAATGCGGTCATCCGCTGCACCATTTGACACGTAAAGCATTGCTTTGGTTGAGCTAACTTTGCAAAGTGCTGGGCGCACGCCGATGAGCGACGACCCTGTAATTGACGCGTTAAATGTAAATACATCGCCCGTAATATCAAGCGTTCTAATAGTGGACGCCGTGCTTGAATTAACAGCGTAAGCGATAATAGCCCTTGTCGCCGTCAACTGCCCGGCGCAAAAAACTTGCGCCGTGCTAATGGTGGAATCCGTTGCAAGCACTACAGGCCGCGCGCCAGATGTATCAAGCAAATAAAGGCGCGAACTTGCCGTGCCGTCAGGCGCGGCATTATAATACACAAACGCAATAGCGCGCGTTTTAGACAGCGTGCATATTGCCGGAGTTAGGCCTATCGTACTAGAAATGTTTTCAGGCGTTACAAGAATCCCAGTCCCCGGCGTAACAACGGTTCCGCTTACCGACAGGGGTACTGCAAAAACGCGTAAGGTGGTTGCGTAATCCATATAGAAATCGGTTGCCGGCTGCTGAATTTCGTTAAACGCAACAAAACCTTTTAGTGAAAATGGTGATGGACTGGTCGATGTTGGTATTGGGTTTGTCGCGACCGTGTATACCGTGCCTCTGGTTAAGGATGTGCCAGATTTTGTTAGTACAAACGCATAAGGTTTATCATTTGCGCCGCTGCTGTCGTAATGCACAACGAGCGCAGAGGTGCTGCTAATTGGATATGACATGGTGCTATATATAAAAGAACCGCCGCCAGTGTATGTGTCTTGCGCGCCAAGGGTGATGGTGGTTCCGCTTACGCTGCCATAGTTTGACAAAATGGTGGCGCTGGTTCCGAGAGATACAATAAATTCAGTATCAGAAAGCCTAGAAATACCGTACGCGTTAGTTCCATTTGAAGCCGAAGTTTGCAGGACAAAAGTCCCCCACGTAACTGTGGTTCCAGATATAGATCCAGCGACTACGTTAAAATTACCGGTACTGTTGTTAAACCAACCAGTAACAACAAGTGTTGAGGATAGAGCGACGAGTTGGGGATAAAGAGTAGCGCTGGCAGCGGTAACGGTATTCTGAGCGCTGATGGCGGTGATTAAACCTGATGATAGCGTTAAAATTCGTGAAGCGTAGGTGGCGGTCGCAACATGATATGTGATGATAACAGAGGTAGCTGAAAGAGTAGCAAGCGAAATACCTTTTGAGCCAGTCGCAGGGTTCGCCGCAAAAGAATCTTGCCCCGTAATTTGAACAACGTCACTTCCGCTAATTGAAAATGTATAAAGTAAGACGGCGCTTACGCCACTAGTGTTAGGCCCAATAGTAGTGATAATGCCTGTTGTGGCGCTTGTCATAATGACATTGAGCGGCGCTCTGACACCCGATATACTAAGGCCTAAATTAAGCAAAAATTGTTCGCTGCCTTTTGTAATTGTGGCTCCACTTTTTGTAATAATTGTAGCGGTCAAACCGGTCTGCGCGGAGCTATAATTAATGCGGATCATCTTTGTGGCGCTGATAGCCGCAGTCGCGCTGTTGATAGATGGTTGCTCATACGTCGTAACGTAGCCAAACGAAACTGGACTGCTAAATCCGTAGTTTGGATTGTCGGCAACCCATACGCCAGCAGCGGTAGAAACATCCGCCGCCGTGACATTTACAGTCTGACCAGCGGCAACAAATGCTTGGTATGTGCCGTCGCTGCTTTCAACGAACATATTGACCTGTTCGCTAATATTTGTGATTTCAAAAGTGTCACCTTCCGTAAGCGTTGTCGCGTCTGGAAGCTGCACCATAATCGAAACTGTTGGGTCAACAACAACTTTGCCAGTGTTTGCGGCGACAAGAGTAACGTCCGTCGATTGGCTTAAATATTCCGTATACGCTCCGGTTGATGGAGCCGCAGCCGTCCACGACGTGCCATCGCTGGTTAGGACGTTGCCGGCGATTCCCGGCGCGACACCCGTGACAGCCGACGTGCCGTTGCCAATCAAAACATTATTAGCGGGCAGAGTTGCCGCGCCTGTGCCGCCGTTTGGAACAGTAAGCGCGTTGGTAAGCGTTGTAGTACCTGTAACACCAAGATTGGTAAGTGTTGCGGTGCCTGTAGAGGTAAGATCAACTAGCGTCGTAGTACCCGTAAGCCCCGTAGTGCCTGTAACGGCAAAGTTATTAGGTATAGTGACATTGCCAGCCGGCGTTACGGAAATCGGTAGTTCCTGCACCGCCCCGTTGCCCGACGTATCACGGCCAAGAACTTTACCCGCAGCCGCCGTTAGTTCATGCTCTTGGTTCCAGTTGGATGGCTGGATAAGCGTTGCGTCGGCGCTGTCAGTTTTGGCTGACTGAAAGGTATGCTTGAGGCTTACGGTCATTACATCATTCCTTCAGGCGGCATTTCAGGCATGGCGCCCATTTCTGGCATTGGTTGCGGTTCAGGCATTTCTTCGTTCATCATGGGTTGCTCACGCATTTCAGGTGATCCGCTAATCAAATCGCCTGTATCCAATGCGCCTGCAATCGTCCCCATGACAATATCCTGAATTTGCTCTTCTGTCATCCCTGCTTGCATCGCGCTGATACGTTTTGTTTCAGCGTCGTAAGCGTCTACCTGAGCCTTGTATTCCTTGATGTCTACTTCACGCTTCGCAACGTCAGCCTGAACGCCCTCGATAATATCGACCATGCGGTTCAGTTCTTGAGTCATTGCTTCTATTTGTTGCTGTGCAGCAGCCATCTCAGGTGACTCATCGCCTGTAGCAAGTACCTTAGGATCAAGGATTTTCTTGAACCGTTCGGCCATTTCTTGCGCGCCGGGCCAGTCCATGTTCTTGATGAACAGATCGCCTGCAACACCCCAAAGTTGTGGGTTGGATTGCAGAATCTGGCTCATGGCGTCGAGTGCTTCTTGACGCTTAGTCATGTAGCCGGGGCCAGTTGTGACCATAACGTCGTAAGTACCAACGCCGGGGTTGTAAATCTTTTCGATCAAACCGCCAGTTTCCATGTCGCGGACTTCCTTGACAGGCTCTGGCTGCGTTGGGTTGAACTTAACCATGCTCACGTCGCCATCAACGCCGATGATGCGTGCGATGCGCTGTGTGTCGTAGATTTTAGGAATCATATCGACAACTTGGCGTGTGATGTGACGGATCGCACGGGCAAGGTTGTCAACGTAGTGATACGTGCCGACATCGCCCTGCTTTTCGCGTGCGACGATAGCCTTAGCCGACCGTTCGTTGCCCTGTTGGCCCAGCGATGCGTCATACTGGCCTGTAGTGGCCTTAATATCCTCTCCAGCGCCCATTTTAGCCTGTATAAGACCTGTTTGGGGTAGAGGTGGCTGTGCGCGTTGTGGCAGCGGTAGAACGCCTCCAGCGCCGTCTGTAACGTCAGGGTTGACTTCCAGATACGGCCAGTTGGTCGTGTTGGCAGTCTTCCACTGCTGTTCGTAGCC
>CAZRRO010000040.1:0-3092 GCA_964602595.1 uncultured Verrucomicrobiota bacterium
TGCGTTCGCTTTCCTTACTTTCGCACTTCACACCGACTTCTCAGACAGGCTCTAAGAGCAGACCGATGGTTGACGGTAGCGGCATGTCTGCTGCCGAGGTTCGGTTTGGTGAGGTTGCGGGCATCAAGTGTATCTCCAAGATGGAGTCAACGAAGTTCAAACGCGTGAACTACGCGTTGGATGTTCCAGGAGGTCATGTCGTCGCTGTTCTGGATTCGTCACGGGGTGATTTCGACGAGTCGGAGTTGGAGGCTCGTTTTCACACGCTACGAGTCTTGAATTATCCACCACCAACCAGTCAGGACGCAAATGTGGCCTAACAAACCAGATGCAGTGAACCCGGCGATGGCGCTCTGGTTGGAAATTGAGGATCATTGGCGCCGGGTCACTGATCTGGAGCGTTAGGCGGTTGTCCCAAGTGGCTGATTGACAACGGTGTGTGCGCGGCGAAGGGGGCCGTTGCCAGCAGGTTTGCCAGTTTTGGGCCAGTGAGCGGGACCACCCCGCCACCACCGGCCCACCACTCGGCCAGAACCCGCTAACCGGCCGGGAACCCTGCCTTTCACGCTCATAACACCAAAACGTTATGAAGCCACGGTTCCGCATGTATCAGCGCGGCCTCACGGGCCGCTTCTATGTCGAGGACAACGAGACGGGCAAGCAGGAGAGCCTCGGCACATCCGACCGTCACGAGGCCCAGCGCCTGCTCCACGCCCGCAACGAGGCGGAGTATCAGCCCGCGTTCAATGTCCAGATGGCCCGCGCCTACCTCGCGGCCAAGGATGCCCTCATCACCAAGCGCACCTGGCAGTTCGTCATGGACGAGATGAAGCGCACCAAGGCCCAAACCGCCCAGCGCACCCGCGAGCGTTACGACAGCGCCTTCAGCGAGGCGCCGCTGGCGCCCTTGCGACACTTGGTCCTGATCGAGACCCGGCCGGAGGACCTGCTCAAGGTGCTGATGGCCGGGACCGTCTCGACCAACGTGTTCCTGCGCCGCCTGCACAGCTACGCCCTGAACCTCGGCTGGCTGCCGTGGCCCATCCTCGCCTACGCCCAGTGGCCGCGCCTGAAGTATCAGACCCGCCGCGCGATCACCGCCCCCGAGGCGCAGCGGCTGCTCGACGTGGAACCGCACCCGGAGTGGAAGGCGTTCCTGCAACTGCTCTGGCACTTCGGGGCGGCGCAGATCGACATGGCGGGCATGACCCACGAGAACATCGACTGGCCGAACCGCATCCTGAGCTATACCCGGAGGAAAACCGGGACGCTGGCGGTGCAGCGCATCGGTCCGGCCGCGGAGGCGGTCTTGAGGGAACGTCCGACCTTCGGTCCGTTGTTCCCGCACTTCGGCAAGCAGGAGTCCGCGGCGCGGGCGACGCGCTTTGCCGACCGGTGCAAGAAGCTGGGCCTCGTGGGCGTGAGCCTGCACAGCTACCGCTACGCGTGGGCGGAACGGGCAAGGGCGGCGGGTTATCCCGAACGCTACGCGCAGGAGGCCCTCGGGCACACCTCGGCCGCCGTGCATCGCGCCTACGCCAAGGGCGCGCGGGTGAACCTGCCGAGTCTGGAAGACTACGAACGGCGCAGTGAACCGCCCCTGCTCATGGCCGTTTGAAAATATCGCGTCGCCGGACGGCGTCCCTTCGTCCGGCGATTTTCATTTTCGTGGGGCTCCGCCCCACCACCCCGCCAGAGATCGGCTGACCTCTGGACTCCGCACCTAAGCTTGAAGAGTCCGCGCGCCAGGGCTAAGCAGCGCCGTGCCCAGCGAGCAGGACCCCATCAATGGACCCTCAGCACCGGTCAGCGCCGAGATTCTTGGCGTAGTCGGAGCTCGCGGCGCATCAGGACGGTCTTCGGCCCCACCCGGTCAGCTTGCTTGGGAGCTCAGATTCGACCTCGCGGCTTGGCGCGAAGTGGGCAGCCCGGTGCAGCAGGCGGAACTCCGGCTGTTCAAACCCGTGTCCGAGGCGGAGCTCAAGGCCTTCATGGCCAAGATTCGGCCTTACGACGTGGTGCGCCTGAAGGTGCTCCTTCCGGCGGCGATTGGTTCGGCGTTTCCGGAAGTGTTGCTGACGGACTTCATCGGCCACGATGGTTCCGACCCCGAACTGTGCGCCTGCGTGGCCAAGCTGCAGGGACCGGTCACATTCACGGACTCCCGGTTCGGGACCTTTACGCTGGACCGCAGAGCCGACTGGCTTGAAGCCGAAACGAACTGGGGACCAGACAATGTCCGCCTGACGTTCCCGGCGGGCACCGTCGAGGAACAGGAACGCTCCCTGGCCATCGCACGGGCGTTGTGGGACGACCACGACGCCTGGCGGCACCGGATGCGGGACCGCATCCTCGCGAACCTGCTGATGTTGAAGAACGAAATCTGGCTGGAGGACAATGAACCCGAAGTAACCGCGGATGAGTTCATCCGCCGCCTGACGGTCGAAACGGTCCACATCCATCCCGACGGCTCGGTTGAGTTCTGGCACAATGACGGCGACCTGTTCTTCGGGCACATGATCCTGGTGCGGGGAACGTTGGCCGACGGTCCCACTTCCGCCAGCCTCCAGGGCTAGGCGGTCGGATCGTCGCCCGACTGCTGCCTGCGGGCATTCTTCCCCTGCCAGTGCCGGGCGACCGCGAGGGTGGCCTTGTGCAGCCACTGCTCGTCCCGGCCCAGTTCGAGGACCGTCTTCGCGGCGAAGAACTTCGGCGCGTTCTGCGCCGGCTTGCCCAAAGGCTTGAGGAGGCCGGCGGCCATCAGCACCGCAATGTCATGCACCTGGAAATTCAACACCGCGGCCGCCTGCTCCGCCGTCAGGCGGGCCGGGGGCACTCCCAGCAGGGTCAACAGGCGGTGTTGATCTTCGCTCATAATCAGCAGCAGCAGCGGCTCACGGGCGCACGGCAGATCAGGCAACGGCGCTCCGGCCTGTGGGTGCCCCCGGCGTTTTCCGGCAGCATCCCGGCCAGGGCCTGATCCCGCTCACCCTGCGCATAGGCGAACTGGAGGCAGAGATGACACGTCAGCGGTTCCTCGGTCCGCACCAGCGGCCAGTTCAGCGCGAAGCCGTGCGGGCTCATCCCGCCGG
>CAZRRO010000041.1:0-3087 GCA_964602595.1 uncultured Verrucomicrobiota bacterium
TCGGTCCGCACCAGCGGCCAGTTCAGCGCGAAGCCGTGCGGGCTCATCCCGCCGGGCAACGCCACGGCGTGAACCACGCCGGTTTCGACATTCTTGTGTGCGCACCACATAAAATCTTCCGTTCCGCCAACTCCCTCCGGGCCATCAAGGCATAGGAGGTCTTCAAGCAATCCCGCCGTGGCCCCCGCGCTCCGCGCGGGGCCCCCGGCTGGGAACCGCTTCCCAGGTGACAACTGGCAGCATTGCCGCAGCCTCGGAGGACGCTATGACCCTGTTTCCCCGCATTTGCGGCCCGTCTGGGCTGGTCTCAGCCGGCGGGGAATGAAGGCAGGTGTGCGGCGCTATCCTCGCCGCAGAGGCCCGGCCAACAGGAGGTCTTCCTACTCCGCTTCGCGTTGTCCCCGACGGCGTCTCCCTCCTATTTGCCGCCGACCTGCCAATACGCGGAAGATCGACTCGGAGAGCATGACGTCGCAGCGGCCCCCAAACTTCCGCGTCTCGTAAAAATCCCCACCGGACCGGCGATATTCGTCATCGCCGCCCTTTAGGACGTAGCCCACCCCGTCGAGCCGTGAGCTATACACTGAGACGCGCGCCATCCCGCCACCCAACCCCTCCCAGATTCGCATCCAGGAGAAGCAGGTGGCGGTGGACGGCGCATGGCTGGGAAACCCCGCGATTAAGGCGTGAAAGTGCAAGCGGCCCGTGGCTTCGCCACGCTCGGTCCGCAGGCACCAGATGGTCTGCTTGAAATGAACCCCGAAGTTCTGCGCCTGGCTTCGCATGAGGGCGAAGAATAGCTTGATCCGGATGGCATCGCTGAGCCGCTCACTCTTGAAGGTGAGGCTCACGAAGAACTGCCAGTCGATCAGCGACAGGGCGTAGACTTCGGGGTTCATTGTGTAGGGAGGCCGAACTTCGGCTTATTTTGCCTCAGGTCCGGCCACGATGGCGCCCCGCGCCCGCAGCCGGCCGCCGAAGGGCAGCAGCTCGCGGATGCCGACCGTGATGGTCCGGTCCTGGAGCTTGCCCGCATACTTGGCCTTCTCCTCCTCGCTCAACGTGTAGTCGAACGGCATGAGCAGGCGGTAGCCGGACGGGTCCACGTCCTGGCAGGTGATGACCTGGTTCTTCACCAGGCCCCGTTTCCCCACGTATTCGTCGGGGCGTTCGCTCGTCACGTTTACTTTCAGTTGCATTGGTTTTCCTTGGCTGGTTTCGCGCCGGGCTGCGCCAGGGCCAGACGCCGTTGCAGGGTTACAACAATTTGGCCGAGCAGGCTCCGCCCGCCGCGCGAAACGCGGAGGGTCAGGCTGAGGGTCGTCGTCCGACGCACCTCCCGGCTCGGGGGTGTGAGGTTCAAGTTCACGGCCCCCAGCATGGCCAAGGATTGGCCCGGCCCGTTAACGGGCTGTGGAGGGGTCGTGGCCTGGTGGTGGCGAGGAGTGGAGAGGTGGGCCGAGGCCAGGTTGAGGAAGGGCGGCCGCGGCCGGGCAATGCGGGGCGAGCCGCCGGGCTTCGTTTTGGTGGGCGATGTCGTCATCGCCACCTGTTTACCAAGGTGGCCCGGATTTAATTACCGGTTCGCTGCCCAATCGAATCCGGCAATTCTATTTCCGCTGCCGCGGCCGGCCCCGCCCCTTGGTGCCCAGCTTCAGGTCGTCGCACAGATCATGGAACCACTCCAGGCCCGGGGCTTTGCACCACACGCCCTGAAAGGTGAGCCAGCGGTAGAGTTCCTCGCGGGTGATCGGCGGCTGGCGTTGCCGGAGCTGCTCGATGGCCGGCCAGAGGACCAGCAGTTCGAGATAGGTTTCGGTGCGCGGCGTCTGGCCGGTGAAGTTGCCCTGCGCGTCCAGAATGGCGGTGTAACCGGCCAACTGCCCGGCCAGGAAGGCGTGGCAATCCTCCGGCTTCTGCCGGGAGGCCGCCCGGGAAAGCCATTCGGCCAGCCCGCAAACTCCGTTCAGCCAACGGTCGCCGTATTCCAGGCTCAGGTCCGCCGTGTCCTCATCGGGGCGCACTTCCCGGCCCAGGCGCCGCACGAAGAGGGGGCGCAGTGGTTCCACGCTGAGTTTGGGTTCGAGCTCAGCCCAGCGGGATTCCGGGAGTTCGAGCTGGCAGACCTCTCCGAGCAGCCGGGGCAGGTCATGTTCGAAGAAGCCCAGCAGGCGGTTCAGACAGCCGGCAATCCGTCCCGCCAGATACCACGAGAACGGCTCCGCGCACCACCGGGACAGCTCGCCAAAGAGGAGGTGGTCCAGCCGCCGGGAAACGTTCACCACCCATGCCGGCGGCCGACGGCTCAGTTCCGGGGGCAGCACCTCCCAGTCGGTCGCCACCTTCGCCCGCTCGGCCTCCGCGATCCCGAACGTCACCGGCCCCAGCATTTCCAGCAGGGAGGTCGGCACCGGGCCGACTTCCGGGAACGGGTTGACCGCCAGCACGGCGGCTCCCGATGACGCAACGACGGTTTTCATGCGGCGGGCAGCATAGCACTGACCCCCCGGTCAACCGTGGTCATACCCCGGCGCCCGCCGACGGGAATTCCGGTGCAGGCGGGTGTTCCGTATCTCACCCGCGGGCTGACCGTCGCGACCTTTTGCTGCGGAAACACCACGGCACCACCCCAAGTCCCACCCCCAGTAAGGCCCACGTATGCGGTTCAGGAACGAGAGGCACGTTCGAGAAGCGGATGTTGTCCAAACCCACACTGCCAAAGATGAAGGAGCCGTCACCCGGTTCAATGGTGAAACGGAGTTCCGCCGTTGCTCCAGCCCATGACGCAATGTCCGCCCCGAAACGGTAGCCGAAACCCACCGGCTCGAACTGCTGCAACTGCAACTCCTGACCTCCTAGAAACACATGCAGCAAGTCCCGGCTGGGGCCAACATTGGCCACGAACTGGAGCGACTGGGTGTCGTTCGGTATGTCACCAGTCTGGAAGACGCTTTCGCTTAAAAACCCCAGTTCAGGCTCAATCGGTGAGAGGCCGCCATAGATACCGAAGGAAAACGTATCGCCCGGCTTGGGATTTTCAGGACCGTAAAGTGACGCGCCAGGACAGGTCTGGCAGAAGCCATTGTA
>CAZRRO010000042.1:0-2894 GCA_964602595.1 uncultured Verrucomicrobiota bacterium
ATGCCGCCTGAAGGAATGATGTAATGACCGTAAGCCTCAAGCATACCTTTCAGTCTGTCAAAACTGACAGCGCCGATGCAACGCTTATCCAGCCGTCCAACTGGAACCAAGAACACGTATTGACAGCGGCTGCGGGCGTAGTGCTTGGCCGCGATACGTCAGGCGCCGGCAACGTGCAAGAGTTGCCGATTTCTGTAACGCCAGCTGGCAATGTGAGCGTCGGCGGTAACTTTGCAGTCACAGGCACTCTTGGCGTTACAGGCGCCGCAACTCTTAGCAGCACACTTGGCGTTACAGGCGCTACAACTCTTAACAGCACGCTTGCCGTTACAGGCACTACAACGCTTACCACCGCACTTGGTGTCGCATCGGGCGGCACAGGTTTAGCCACACTTACAGCTAACAACGTGTTGCTTGGCAACGGAACTTCGGCTGTCCAAACTGTCGCGCCGGGCGCTTTTGGTAACGCCTTGATTAGTGATGGGACAACGTGGGCGTCTACACCTATATCAACCGGCGTATCTTTTCCGCAAAACATTCAGTCTGCCAACTACACGCTGGTAATTAGCGACGCCGGCAAGCAGATATTTCACCCTGTCAGCGACACAGCAACGCGCACATACACCATCCCTGCAAACGCCAGCGTCGCGTTTCCAATCGGCACAGTAGTACTGTTTACCGTAGAAAATAACGCTAGGCCGGTTACTGTTAGCATTACAAGCGACACACTTGTGTTTGGCTCAGGTACAACAGGTTCGGTAGTTGTCCCTACTAACAACACGCTTATGGCTATCAAAGTCACTGCTACTAAGTGGATGGCAAACTATTTATACCAAACAGGGGCCGCGGGCCAAATTCTGCAGACCGTAGCTGTAGCGCAATCAACCGCACCCCGCGTTACAGCATACCGGTGGAGCGCCACTGGCTTCGGCACTAGCTACGCCAACCCAGCTACATCAGTTCCTAATGCTGCCTACGGCGTCGCTTTTAATCCTTTGGGTAACTCCATAGCTGTAGCGCATGATGCGTCACCTTATATCACAGCGTATCCATGGAGCGCTTCTGGCTCAGGTTTTGGCACTAAGTACGCCAACCCAGCTACAATACCTTTTGCCCTCGGTCGCAGCGTAGCTTTTAGTCCTGATGGCAACGCTATTGCTGTAGGGTTTGATGTTGGTCCTTACATTTTTGCATATACATGGGACAGCGCCACTGGCTTCGGTACCAGATATACCAGCCCAGTTACGACACCCACTAGCCTAGGGCTAGGTGTAGCGTTTAGCCCAGCAAATAATTCTATAGCTGTGGCACACCTTGGGTCCCCGTATATTACGGCGTACCCATGGAACGTCAGCACTGGTTTTGGCACTAAATATACTAATCCAGCTACCCTACCCACAGGTATTGCCAGAGGCGTAGCC
Source organism: uncultured Verrucomicrobiota bacterium (assembly GCA_964602595.1). Taxonomy (GTDB): domain Bacteria; phylum Verrucomicrobiota; class Verrucomicrobiia; order Limisphaerales; family UBA9464; genus CAIWAH01. The sequence continues at coordinate 1,422 of CAZRRO010000042.1, forward strand.
TTTTCGCCCGCCGGCGATGCCATAGCTGTAGCGCATGATACATCACCTTTTATCACAGCCTACCCATGGAATGCTAGCACCGGGTTCGGTACTAAGTTTGCCAACCCAGCTACGCTGCCCGGAGCGGGCAGAAACGGTTACAGCGTAGCCTTTAGTCCTGCTGGCGATGCCGTTGTTATGGGGCTTGAAATAACACCTTTTATCATAGCATACGCATGGAGCGGCGCTGGCTTCGGCACTAAATATACCGACCCAGCTACGCTGCCCGCAGGTACTAGCCACGGCGTAGCCTTTTCGTCTACCGGTGATGCTATTGCTGTAGCGCACACCACCGCACCCAGCGTTACCGCGTACCCTTGGAGCGTCGGCGCAGGCTTTGGCACTAAATACGCCGATCCTAGTACAACAGCCGGCAACCCATGTTACGCCGTAGCTTTTACAACAGGTACATAGGAAAAGATATTTTATGGTTTACGAACAACTACCTACAGAATATAAATATGACGTACTTGCAGACGCCATGTACGCTCGTGAAGTGGAGCATTTTCATTACGATTTTGACCGCAAAAACTTTGAGCATCTGCTGGCAAACGCCACCGACAACGAGTTTGCGGCTAATGTAGCGGAACGCCTCGACGCAACACGTAAACAACTGAGCAACGTGAACGCAATCATAGCTGCATTAAAAGAACAGATTGAAGATCAAGCCGCTTACGATGCGGCTGTTGTACGTGTAACCGCCAAGCGGGAAGCAAAGGAAGCAGAATAATGTGGTATGTCCAAGCCCAAGGCGACACCTTTATACGGCACATCTTTGATGCAGAGCCGACGCAGTGGGACGCGGATAACTATTGCTACGTCCGCAGCTTGACCCACGAACAGGTCGAGCATTTTGGTGTACACAAGAAGCAGATCGTCACGCCGCCTTACTTTGACCCCGCAACGCAAGCCCGCGAGGAAGGGCCAGCCGTTTTAATCGATGGCGTATGGACACAAAACTACATCGTGTCGGACCTTAGCGCAGACGAGTCAGCCGCAAAGGTTGGCGCCCAATGGAATGTCATTCGTGCTGAACGCAACAAGCTGCTGGTTGCTTCAGACTGGACGCAGCTACCTGACGCGCCTGTAGACGCTGCTGCATGGGCTACATACCGTCAAGCCTTACGCGACGTAACTAATCAAGCAAACCCATTTGCTATCGTCTGGCCCGAAAGTCCAACATCATGACCTGCGCTAACTTCATAGGCACACTGTTTCTGGCGCGCGACGTAGCCCACAGCACGCATCTGAACACGCGTAGCTACGCAAAGCACAAAGCCTTAAAAAAGTTTTACGACGGCGTAATTGATCTAGCGGATAAGTTTGCTGAAGCGTACCAAGGCAAATACGGCCTTATCGGCCCTATCTCGCTTATGTCAGCTAAGAAGACAAACAACATTGTCGAGTTTCTTGAAGGTCAAGTAGACGAACTGA
>CAZRRO010000043.1:0-2251 GCA_964602595.1 uncultured Verrucomicrobiota bacterium
CACAGACAAACGTAGTAGGCCAACAAGCCTATGGCCGCAGCGGTTCGGCTACTTCGCCGACGCCCGGCATCTACAACGTACCTACCGGACAGGTAGCAGAAACTTCGCGTGCCACACGCCCGTCGGCGGGCGAATTATATGATGCGGAAGCAGCAAAAATTAAAGCTGCGCGCGATGCTGGCCCTGCGCCATTAACATCACAGCAAAAAACTAAACGTAAAACTGAAGTGGCAAAGGCATATACCCAAACGCAGGGTATTATAGACAAAACGTACGACCCAAAAGAAGGTGTTATCGCACTTGCCCGTAAAATTAAAGCGCTTTCGCCCGACCAAAAGGAAGCTATTACTGGTTTTAGCAATTACATCCCTTCAGTCCGTGAAAGTAGTAGAGAAGCAGACACGCTTTTTGGCAACTTAAAAGGCGTCATTACCGCAGCGGGTAAGGACGCAGCCTCGGCTTCAGGCTCAATCGGGCCTGTGGCGGTGCAAGAATGGAAAATTGTTGCCGACCAGATCGCTAACCTTGATCTTGCAGGTATGACGCCCCGCGCGCTTGACGCGCAAATGGATCGTATCATCAGACAAGTCGGCAACGCAACCAATCTTGCTGAACAAGTGTACGACGTTCAGTTCGGCGATGATATTAAAGAGTACCCTGCGTTTAAGCTAAGAGGTGGTTCCGCCGCTAGAGCAAAAACGCCGGTAGTTAAAGGTAAGTCTAGGATTTCACCTGACATTGACCGTATACTGAAGAGCCGCGGCATATGAGCGCGCGCGATTTACAGCGTCTGGAAGCAGGCATCCGCCAAGCGCACAAGCAAGGCGACATCAAAACGGTTGACGTTCTTGGCGCCGAACTGCGGCGCATCCAACAAATGCCGATGCCGAAGCAAGCGCCGCCTAAGCGTTCGTTGATTGGCGCTGCTGTTGAAGCTATACCTAACATCCCTTCCAGTGCGGCTGAGTTTGCGACGGGGCTTTACACCGCCGTCACTAACCCTATCGAAACGGCAGGCACGCTTCTCGACATCGCGGCAGGCGGTTTGAAGACGGGCGCGCAAAAAGCGTTGCCGAAAAACGTGTACAATTTCATCAACGATTTGGACGCCAACCCCAAGGCGACGGAACGAGCCGTGCGTGCGGCGCAGCAGTTTGGCGGCCAGATGGCCGACCGCTACGGTACATATGACGCCCTTAAAAATACGCTGGCGACTGATCCGGTAGGTTTTGCGGCTGATGTGTCGTCGCTGCTGGCGCCCGCCAGCGGGGCTGTTCGCACTGGCGGAAAAGCAGTGTCAAAAGTCGCGCCTAAAGTTGGGCCGAAAGCTGAACGTGTAGCCAACGCCATGACGCGTGTAGCTGACGCTACCAACCCCATAAATGTGCGCCCGCTGCGGGCTGCTGGCCGTGCTGTTGCCAAAGCCGCGGAACGCGCACCGCTTAAAATCACCAATGCTTTGTCGCCTAAGTCGGCGGCATATATGGAGGCAGCCGAAGGGCGCGCGCCAGAACTTATCGCCCAGCTTCGCGCACCCAGTGAGATTGTGCCGGGCAGCAGACCAACCGCCGCGCAGCAAGCGTCGCCTTTGGTCCTCACAAAGTTTTCTGCAATGGGCGAAGCTGGCGCCAAAGCAAAGCCGTCTGAATATCTGGCCCGCGCAAACGAAGCCGAAGCCGCGCGTCTTGCCAGCCTTCGTACAGTTGGTGGGACACCCAGTGATATTACGGCGGCGAAGACCGCACGCAAGGCGGCTACAGACCCGCTATACGCTGCTGCTGAAACGCAGAAGTTCCGCGCCGACCCGCAACTTATGCAGTTGGCCGATGACCCATACATTAAACAGGCAATGCCGGATGCTGCGCGGCTTTCTGCGTCTAAAGGCGTGACGTTTGAAAACAACCCAACGCGGTTTATCCATAACGTTAAGATTTCGCTTGACAAAATGCTTGCAAGAACCGGCGAAACTGCGTTGGCATCTACTGAACGCGCGCAGGTCGGAAAAATAAAGACGCAACTGGTTAATTGGCTGGAGTCTAAAGCGCCTGATTACAAGGCGGCGCGCACGACATTTGCCGAAAAGTCTAAGCCGATCAACCAAATGGAAGTCGGCCAGTATCTTGAAAACAAACTTACTGCGCCGCTAGAAGGCGGAGCGGAGCGCGCTGGCGCGTTTGCGACCGCAGTTAAAGATGCGCCGGGGACGTTGAAGCGCGCGACTACTGGCGAAGCGCGGTATAAAGAACTGACT
>CAZRRO010000044.1:0-2060 GCA_964602595.1 uncultured Verrucomicrobiota bacterium
GAAGTCGTAACAAGGTAGCCGTAGGGGAACCTGCGGCTGGATCACCTCCTTTCTATGGAGAAATTTTGTCGCACATTCGCGAATTCAATTGGTCTTGTTCAACACGACGAAGGGCTTGTAGCTCAGTTGGTTAGAGCATGCGCTTGATAAGCGCAGGGTCACTGGTTCGAGTCCAGTCAGGCCCAGTTTTAAAATGTTCTTTGAAAAATGCGCTTAATTTTTGTCAAGCTGCAAAGGGCGTAGAGTGAATGCCTTGGTGCTGAATGGCGACGAAGGACGTGGACAACTGCGATAAGCCGGGCGAAGCCGAAAACAGGCGTTGATTCCCGGATTTCCGAATGGGGAAACCCAACAGTGTCATCAGAATTCATAAGATGCCACGGCGATACCGGGTGAAGTGAAACATCTCAGTAACCCGAGGAAAAGAAAACGATGTGATTCCGAAAGTAGTGGCGAGCGAAATCGGACAAGCCTAAACCATCCTGACTTGTCAGAATGGGGTAGCGGGGCTGATAAAATGACATCTCAAACAATAAAAAACTGACTGGAATGTCAGGCCAGAGAGCGTGAAAGCCGCGTATAAAAGGTTAAAGGTGTCATCAGTTCCCAAGTAGCACAGTGCACGTGAAACTCTGTGTGAATCTGTCTGGACCACCGGATAAGGCTAAATACAAGTCAGCAACCGATAGTGAACCAGTACCGCGAGGGAAAGGTGATAAGAACCCTTTTAGGGAGTGAAATAGATCCTGCAATTCTACGTCTACAATGTGTCGAAGTCCTTTGGACGACGGCCTGCCTTTTGCATAATGAGTCTGCGAGTTATTGTCCGGAGCGGCGTAACGTTGAACAACGGGACGCAAAGTGAAAGCGAGCGCTAACTGCGCGTTGGTTCCTGGCAATAGACCCGAAGCGGAGGTGATCTACTCTTGAGCAGGTTGAAGCCTAGGTAACACTAGGTGGAGGACCGAACTGGTGGATGTTGAAAAATCCTGAGATGACTTGAGAGTAGGAGCGAAAGACTAATCAAACCCCGTGATAGCTGGTTCTCTCCGAAATCGCTTTAGGGCGAGGGTTGTTAAGTAAACTTGGGAGGTAGAGCACTGGATGGCTTAGGGTCCACACCAGGATGCCAAAACCAATCAAACTCCGAATTCCCTTGGATCCATTACAACAGCACTCAGACGTCGGGGGATAAGCTCCGGTGTCGAGAGGACAACAGTCCAGACTGCCGGCTAAGGTGCCTAAAGCAATCTAAGTGAAAAGGATGTTGTGTTACAAAAACAGTGAGGATGTTGGCTTAGAGGCAGCCATCATTTAAACAGTGCGTAATAGCTGACTCATCGAGTGACACAGCGCCGAAAATGATTGGCGATAAGATTGCTACCGAAGCCGCAGAACATTTATGTTGGTAGGAGAGCGTAGTTTTTGCGGTGAAGCCAAATCGGAAGATGAGGTGGAGCGAAAACTAGTGAGAATGCAGACACGAGTAGCGATAAATCAGATAAGAATTCTGATCGCCGTAAACCCAAGGTTTCCTAGGCTAGGTTCGTCCTCCTAGGGTTAGTCGGAAGCTAAGATGAGGCCATATGGCGTAGTCGATGCACATGCGTTTAATATTCCGCAACCTTAAGGATTCAGCAATTGGCTCGCAAGGCGTCAAAAAAGGTGATCATTGAATGATCAGGCTTAGATTGTATCAAAGCGTCTTTTTGTGTGTCTTGCCTAGAAAAGGCCAAAAGTTACATCCTTGAGTCCGTACCGCAAACCGACACAGGTGGGTGGGTCGAGTAGACCAAGGCGAGCGAGATAGCCCTCTCTAAGGAACTCGGCAAATTAGCCCCGTAACTTCGGGAGAAGGGGTGCCCTTTTAGGGTCACAGTAAATTGCGCTTAGCGACTGTTTAACAAAAGCACAGCACTCTGCAATGTCATTAAGACAACGTATAGGGTGTGACAAGTGACCAATGCGGAAAGATCAAGGCAAGAGGTTAGCGCAAGCGAAGCTTTGAACCTAAGTCCCCGTGAATGTCGGCCGTAACTATAACGGTCCTAAGGTAGCGA
>CAZRRO010000045.1:0-1858 GCA_964602595.1 uncultured Verrucomicrobiota bacterium
GCTAAGAAGACAAACAACATTGTCGAGTTTCTTGAAGGTCAAGTAGACGAACTGATGGAAATGCGGTATAAAGTCGTTGATAAGGAGTGTACTCCACTCCAAAACATTATCGACGAGATTTTTGGGTTGTATTACTCAACCTTGTACAAACTTAAATTTCTCGCATAAGGACGCGACATATGGAAATTTTACGCCCTCTTAACGACTCCGGTTTTGCTACTCAAAGCGTAGCCTACACTGGAACTGCCGGTTCTGTAACTGGCTGGAACGCTGGCCCGCAAGCTGTGCTGGTGTGGTGTACATCTGACGCGTACATCCGCATCGGTAACGGCGCTACGGCTACGACGGCTGACACACCGCTGCCTGCCAACACGCCTGTACCGATTTACGTACCGCAGCCCGGCGACGCTGGCGGCACTGGCGGCGTATGGCGCGTCAGCGCAATCCAGATCAGCGCCGGCGGCACGCTGTACGCAAAGCCGATCAACATCCGATGAGTTTTGGCGCCCCCGCCCGTAATGGTATAGGTATAGGCTTACGGGCCTCTACTTCGCTGTCTACGCGCGGCGGAGCCGGCGCCGGACCGCCAGTGGCGCCGGGGCAAGATGCCTATACAACTGCCGGAACATATACTTGGGTTGCCCCAGAGGGTGTGACAAGCGTCTGCGTTGTCTGCGTTGGCGGCGGCGGCGGTGGTGACGCTGGTGTTTTGCGAGGCGGCGGCGGCGGGGCGCTGGCGTATGTAAACAATATCACTGTAGTACCGGGTACGTCATACCGGGTGGTTGTGGGTGCCGGCGGCGCGGGCGTTGCTGATAGCGCGGCTCTCAATGGTGGGTCTAGTTTATTTGGGACTACCGGCGGTACCAATTATTGCGGCGCGGGCGGCGGCGCATGGGGCTACACTACGGCGGATAACGGCGGAGTTGTTCTTGTCGGGACAGGCGGACGCGGAGGTAACTCCACTGCCGCAATCGGCGGCGGCGCGGGCGGCTATAGCGGCACAGGCGGCTCTATTTCGGCGCCTACCGGAGCGGGCGGCGGCGGCGGCGCAGGCGGGCAAAGCGAGTCTTACGAAACGGGTACATCTCTACGTGACGGCGGCGGCGGTGGTGGTGGCGGCGTAGGTATTCTTGGGCAAGGGGCAAACGGCGCAGGGGGGACTAACGGCAGCGGCGTGTCGGCTAGCACCATTAAAGGAAGCGGCGGCGGCGGCGGTTCAAGCGGCACAGCAGGACTTCCACCTACTATTACAACATATAGTGGGGCGGTCCCAACGGGTGGCAATTACGGCGGCGGCGGCGGCAGCGGCGGTCGCTCTTTCAGCTTTAGCACTGAAACTTACACCTACTCTAACGGCGGGAGCGGTGGTGGTGGTGCAGTCCGCATCATTTGGGGTGCTGACCGCGCATTTCCCTCAACTAACACGGGGAACTTATAAATGGAACATACTGACCTCGAACTCTACATTCAAATTCGCGACGGTCAGCCGCACGAGCATCCAATCTTTGCGGCCAACTTATGCGCCGCATTTCCTGATGTAAACACCGCAAACCTACCCAACACTTTTGCTAAATTTGTTCGTGTGGACCCGCCTGTAATTGACACATATGAAGTGTACGAAGGCGTCACCTATCAGTGGGTCGATGGCGTCGTAAAAGATGTTCACCTCGTGCGGCCAATGACGGACGAAGAAAAAATAGTTAAGACGAGCGAAATTGAAGCGCTGGCCGAACAGGTCGCCAACTACGCTCTTCTAAACCGCAAACAAACGTAAGCATATTGTCAAGCCACAAAATTTAATGTAGCTTGACCATTAACCGTACTGGTGCGGCACATCAGGAACTCCATAGGAGTT
>CAZRRO010000046.1:0-1375 GCA_964602595.1 uncultured Verrucomicrobiota bacterium
AAATCTTTACAACTTTCAACAATGGATCTCTTGGCTCCTGCAACGATGAAGAACGCAGTGAAAAGCGAAACGTGATGCGATTTGCGGCACCTGTGAGTCATCGAGTCTTTGAACGCACCTGGCACCGAGTGGATAATGCTCGGTACACCTGTTTGAGCAAATTAAAAAGTGGCTAGAATAAAGATTTTGGCTGAAATGGATGGTGAGTGTGGGTTGCACAGTGTGACGGCAGGACTTGTCTTGGCAGCACGGGGCGATTCGCTTATACTCAATCAAACGACTGCTATTCTCAAATCAGGCGAGAAGACCCGCTGGACTTAAGCATATCAGTAAGCGGAGGAAAAGAAACTAACAAGGATTCCCTCAGTAACGGCGAGTGAAGCGGGAGGAGCCCAGCATTGGAAACAGGCGGTTGTCTGTGTTGTAGTCTGGACGGTGACAGAGGGGTGGGGTGTGTTTGAGTCTTCTGGAAAGGAGCGCCGGAGAGGGTGACAGCCCCGTGGAGCACAACGAGACTCTATTTGTCGCTCGTCGGTGAGTCGAGCTGCTTGGGAATGCAGCTCAAAGAGGGGTGGTAAATTCCATCGAAGGCTAAATAGCGGCAGGAGACCGATAGCAAACAAGTACCGTGAGGGAAAGATGAAAAGCACCTTGAAAAGGGAGTGAAAAGTGCGTGAAATTGTTGAAAGGGAAGCGTTCTGGGGTGCACGGGGGAGTGTTGGGATGTCTGCGGACGAGCAGTGCTTCTGAGTGGCGGGTGGGCGTGTGGGTGGACAAAAGGGAGAGTGGTGGGTACGTATGTATCTGCGCCTCTGGGAAACACTAGCAGATCCACTTGCGACGGCGCCCTTGATCGACCCGTCTTGAAACACGGACCAAGGAGTCCGACGGGCGTGCGAGTATTTGGGTGGGAAACCCGTATGCGTAGCGAAAGCGATGGGCACGAGGAGAGATCCGCAGTGTCGGCAGAAGGATCACACGATCCTTCGCGCAGAGCACGGACGTTGGGACCCGAAAGATGGTGAACTATGCCTGAATAGGGCGAAGCCAGAGGAAACTCTGGTGGAGGCTCGTAGCCGTTCTGACGTGCAAATCGATGGTCGAATTTGGGTATAGGGGCGAAAGACTAATCGAACCATCTAGTAGCTGGTTCCCTCCGAAGTTTCCCCCAGGATAGCAGGAGCGCGCAGTAGTATAGTTTTATCAGGTAAAGCGAATGATTAGAGGCCTCGGGGCCGTAACGGCCTTGACCTATTCTCAAACTTTGAATGGGTAAGAGGGGGTGAGTGCAGAGATGACTCATTCTACGAAATAAAGCGCTCTTAGTGGGCCATTTTTGGTAAGCAGAACTGGCGATGCGGGATGAACCGAACGT
>CAZRRO010000047.1:0-1354 GCA_964602595.1 uncultured Verrucomicrobiota bacterium
AGAAGTGGCTCCGCAAATTTGAACAGCGCTATAAGTGGAAACTCCGTGTCTAAAGCCGGGCCCAGAATGGTCTGGCAAGAAGGAGTTTTTGATGGTGAAGAAATCAGCGCGCCGTACCCGGCGCACGCACACGGCGGCGTTCAAGGCGCAGGTGGCAATTGCCGCGTTGCGTGAGGACAGGACGCTGGCTGATCTGGCCAAGCACTTCGAGGTGCACCCCAACCAGATCACCGAATGGAAGCGCCAGTTGCTGGAGAACGCAGCCGGCGCTTTCGGTGGCGGCAGTGCCGCCGCGCCGCCCGTAGACCTGGCGCCGCTGCACGCCAAGATTGGGCAGCTCACGCTGGAGAATGATTTTTTAGAGGGCGCGCTCACCAAGGCGGGATTGCTGAGCGCAAAACGATGATTGACCGAGACCACGCATTGCCCATCACGCGCCAGGCCCAGCTGCTGGACATGAGCCGGGGCACGGTGTACTACTTGGCACGCGGGGCCAGCCAGGCCGATCTGGCACTGATGCGCCGGATCGACGAGTTGCACCTGGAGCACCCGTTTATGGGTGCGCGCATGCTGCGCGATCAACTCGCGCGCGCGGGCCTGCCGGTGGGGCGGCGCCATGTCGCCACGCTGATGAAGGACATGGGCATACAGGCGCTGTGCCCGCAGCCCGGCACCAGCAAGCGTGCGCCGGGTCACAAGATCTACCCCTACCTGCTGCGCAAATTGCCGATCATTCGTGCCAATCAGGTCTGGGCGCTGGACACGACCTACATTGCAATGGCGCGCGGCTTTGTCTACCTCACCGCCGTGGTCGATGTGGCCAGTCGCCGCGTACTGGCGCACAAGGTGGCGATCACACTGGAAGCCTGTCACGCCAGGGAAGTTATTGAGCAAGCCTTTGCCCGCCATGGCCTGCCGGAGATCGTCAACACCGATCAGGGCAGCCAGTTCACAGCGATTGAATTCACTGATGTCGTGCTGGGCGCGGGGTGCAAGCTGTCCATGGACGGGCGAGGCGCCTGGCGGGACAACGTGTTTGTCGAGCGGGTGTGGCGCAGTGTGAAGTACGAGCGGGTGTACTTGAAGGCCTATGACAGCGTCAGCGCAGCCAGAGCCGACATTGCCGACTACTTCAACTGGTACAACACACAGCGCCCGCATTCGGCCCTTGACAGGCTCACGCCAGTTGAAAAATATCTGGCGGCACTGCCGCCATTGAAGCAGGCCGCTTAAGATGAAAACCCCGGTGCGCCCCGAGTCGTCCGCCACGGCGAATAACTCTGCACCTTCTGTGATCTGCCCGGAGTCCACTTAAAAGTCGGGGAATGTTGTTCAAACAAACGGAGCCACTTCT
>CAZRRO010000048.1:0-1249 GCA_964602595.1 uncultured Verrucomicrobiota bacterium
GTTCTACCGCGCCCGCAACTGAGCGCACGAACACGAATCAAGGGGCCGGACGTAAGTCCGGCCCTTTTTGTTTGCCCGGATGGCCTGAAGGTCGATCGCCCCTTCGCGTTGATGTTTTGTTGATGCGCCGGGGTTCGCTGTTGATTACCCGCCCATGGGTTCCGGGCGGACATTGGCCCCATGAACGACCTGCTGTTCGTCGCGGTGCTGGTGGCCTTCTTCGGGCTGGCCGCGCTCTACGTCCGCTTCTGCGAAAGGCTCTGATCCCATGGAAAACCTCGTTGTCGGGCTGATCGCCCTTGCGCTCTTCCTCTACCTCTGCGTCGCCCTGCTGCGCCCGGAGAAATTCTAAGGACTCACCATGAACACTTCCGGCTGGCTCCAGCTCGCACTCTACGTCGGGGCGCTCGCCTTCATCACCAAACCTCTCGGGCTCTACCTCGTCCAGGTGCTCGACGGGAACGGCCGCACCTGGTTCGACCCCGTGCTCAAGCCACTCGAACGCCTCACCTACCGAATCATGGGCGTGGACGCCTCGAAGGAACACGACTGGAAGCAATACACCTTCGCCATGCTGCTCTTCAACCTCGCGAGCTGCGTCTTCACCTACGCCATTCTCCGGCTGCAACATCTCCTGCCGTTGAACCCGCAGGGGCTCGGCCCGCTTTCTCCGGACCTCGCGTTCAACACCGCCGTCAGCTTCACCACCAACACCAACTGGCAGAGCTACGGCGGCGAGGGGACGATGTCCTACTTCTCCCAGATGGTCGCGCTGACGCTGCACAACTTCGTCTCCGCGTCCGTCGGCATCGGCATCGCGGCGGCGCTGGTCCGCGCCATCGCGCGGCATTCGGCCAAGACGCTCGGCAACTTCTGGGTCGATCTGGTCCGCACCACCTACTACCTGCTGCTGCCGATCTGCCTCGTCTTCGCCGTCGTGCTGGTGTCGCAGGGCATGATCCAGAATTTCAGCCCCTACACCAAGGCCACCACGCTGGAAGGCGCGGAACAGACCATCGTCCAAGGCCCGATGGCCTCACAGGTCGCCATCAAGATGCTCGGGACGAACGGCGGCGGCTACGCCAACGCCAATGCAGCGCATCCGTTCGAGAACCCGACGCCGCTCTCGAACTTCCTCCAGATGCTCTCGATCTTCGCGATCGGCAGCGGCCTCACCTACTACCTCGGCCGCATGACGAAGAACCAGGCGCACGGCTGGTCCGTCTGGGGCGCGATGATGACGCTCTTC